>NZ_RBEC01000001.1:0-1956877 GCF_045999685.1 Stutzerimonas sp. VN223-3
TGCAGCTGCTCGCTGATGGCCGCTTTCATTCCGGTGAAGAGCTTGGAGCCGTCCTGGGTGTGAGTCGGAGTGCTGTATGGAAATGTCTAAGGCGCTTGGAGGAGGAATACAACGTTGAGCTGTTTAGGGTGCCTGGGAAAGGGTATCGGCTTGCGGAGCCGCTTTCATTGCTGAGCTACGAGCTTAGCGCTGCTGCTCTTGCCCGCCTTGGCTGGCAACTCCACTTTAGACAAACAGTTGACTCTACCAACGCTGAGGCATTGAGGTTGTTGCGGTCGGGTGCGGCCGCGCCTTTGGTGGTTATCGCTGAAAGTCAAACTAGTGGGCGAGGACGTAGGGGGCGGGCATGGGTTAGCCCGGCTTCGCAAAATATTTATTACACGCTAACGCTAAAAGTTTTCGATGGCCCCCAAGGGCTTTCCGGTCTGAGTCTGGTTGTAGGGTTGGCAGTCCTTCATGCGCTACGTCGGGCGGGAATCCAAAATGCCGGTCTCAAGTGGCCCAACGACATTTATGCAGATGGCAAGAAAATAGCTGGAATACTATTGGAGCTGACCGGGGACCCAGCTGACGTATGTCACGTGATTATAGGGATTGGAATAAATGTGAACATGACATCAAGTGCTAAGGATATCGGGCAGCCCTGGACCTCTGTAAGGGCGCAGATAGGTGTTATGGCGGACAGAAGTGCGTTGGTAAACTTTCTTAGTGAGGCATTGCATTGCTATATGGAGAGACGCATGCATGAGGGCTTTTCCTCGTTGCGTGTCGAGTGGGAAGCGAACAATATCTGGCAAGGTAAGCGTTGTACCTTGAGTACCGGTACTCGTGAGGTAAAAGGCTTGGTACTTGGCGTGGATGAGGTGGGAGCTCTACGGCTTCTGGTTGATGGCAAGGAGCAGCGGTTTAGTGGGGGAGAATTAAGCTTGAGGCTCGATCATGATTCTTGAGCTCGACTGCGGGAATAGCTTCATAAAATGGCGAGTTATCCCTAGTGCTGGCGGTGCACCTGTAACCGAGGGGGTAGCGGCGCAGGTGGCAGAGCTTGTTTGCGATCTAATCAGTAGATGTACGGGGAGAATTTCTCGCTGCCGCTTAGTGAGTGTCAGGAGTGATATTGAGACCAAGGCCATTGTGGGTGTGCTCTCCGAAGCGCTGAAAGTCGATGTGGCTGAGGTTCGTCCGGCCGAGCGCGTCGCTAGCGTCGTGAACGGCTACCGAGATCATCGGCGCCTGGGGCTGGATCGCTGGTTGGCGCTTGTCGCCGCGCATGAGCTGTGTGGTGGGGCGTGTTTGGTTATCGACCTTGGCACGGCCATTACTGTGGATTTCGTGGCTAGCGACGGGAAGCATCTCGGAGGTTACATCGCTCCTGGGATGGCTCTGCTACGGAACCAGCTGCTTGCCCATGCTCGCCGCATTCAGTACAACGCTGCAGGGGCGGAGCTCGCATTGACTGATATCTCTCCCGGGAAAAGTACTGCTGAAGCTGTTGAGCGGGGCTGTCTGATCATGGTGCGCAGCTATGTGGCGAGCCAAATCTCTAATGCGGGGGGGCAATTGGGGGGTAGTTTTGCCGCCTATGTCACGGGAGGCGATGCGGTATTGGTTGCTGATCTTCCGTCGGTAACGTGCGTGCCGGATTTGGTTTTCCGGGGGCTTGCAATAGCTTGTCCCTAAACGAGGTATTGATGCGCTGGCTCTTAATGCTTCTGGTGGTGTTAAATCTGCTGCTTTACCTTCATTACCTGAACCGGAAAGTGCCCATTGCCGGTGAGGTTACCGAGTCGCACGTTTCTTCTCTAGAGAGAAACATTCAATTAGTCAGTGAGGTGGAGTCGCTGGCGGTACGGCGGCCGAAGCAAGACGTAGATAGCGCCTGTCTGTTTCTTGGGGGGTTCGACGAAGAGGCGATCGCACTAGCCGTAGAGCAGCGTTTGTTGAGCCTCGATATCGATTCCAGGGTGGAGTCTGTCGATGAAGCTGCTGGCGTCGACTATTGGGTCTACTTGCCCCCGCTGATATCCCGTCAGGCATCGCTACGTCAACTGCGCGAACTGCAATCTCGAAATATAGATAGCTACGTCATCACCGTCGGGGATTTAACTAACGGCATATCCTTGGGGATATTCTCGCGCAAGGACTCCGCAGAGAGCGTTGTGAGCCGTCTGAAAGGCGTCGACTACACGGCGTTGATTCGTGATTTGCCAAGAGTCCATCGTCGTTACTGGGTGCGAGTGGCAGATACACGGCAGCATTTATTGAGCGACTCGTTACTTGGCGAGCTTGCTCGTGACTTCCCTGCTCTTGAGCATCAACAAATGCCATGTTCAGGCATTGCAACTTCAGGGTAGTTTACATAGAATGGCGCCCGCTTCGCGGCGCAGCTTCTTAGGGCGTCGTGACGAGCTGTCATCAGAGCTAACCTCAGGTTTTAAAATGAGAAATGCTTGACAGCAGGAGGTTAGGCAACCAAAATGCCGCCTCGTTTTGGAGGGGTTCCCGAGCGGCCAAAGGGATCAGACTGTAAATCTGACGTCATCGACTTCGAAGGTTCGAATCCTTCCCCCTCCACCAGATTTAAGCGTAAGCCTTGGGTATCGCGGGTATAGTTTAGTGGTAGAACCTCAGCCTTCCAAGCTGATGATGCGGGTTCGATTCCCGCTACCCGCTCCAGCTCAAGGGTTGTGCAAAAAAGATTGGCTCATGTAGCTCAGCTGGTAGAGCACACCCTTGGTAAGGGTGAGGTCAGCGGTTCAAATCCGCTCATGAGCTCCAAAACCCAAAGGCAGATATGTGAATATCTGCCTTTGTTCTAATGGTGGCGTGACTAGCTCAATTCAACGATGGGAGACGGTCTCGATGGCTAAAGAAAAATTCGAACGTAACAAACCGCACCTGAACGTCGGCACCATTGGTCACGTCGACCATGGCAAGACCACGCTCACCGCCGCGCTGACCAAGGTCTGCGCGGAGACCTGGGGCGGCTCTGCGCGTGACTTCTCGCAGATCGACAACGCGCCGGAAGAGAAGGCTCGTGGTATCACCATCAACACCTCCCACGTTGAATATGATTCCTCGATCCGTCACTACGCGCACGTTGACTGCCCAGGTCACGCTGACTATGTGAAGAACATGATCACCGGTGCGGCGCAGATGGACGGTGCGATCCTGGTTTGCTCCGCTGCTGACGGCCCGATGCCGCAAACTCGCGAGCATATCCTGCTGTCCCGTCAGGTTGGTGTTCCTTATATCGTGGTCTTCCTGAACAAGGCTGACATGGTGGATGACGCTGAGCTGCTCGAGTTGGTCGAGATGGAAGTGCGTGATCTGCTGTCGACTTACGACTTCCCTGGCGACGACACGCCGATCATCATCGGTTCTGCTCTGATGGCCCTGAACGGCCAGGACGACAACGAGATGGGCGTATCGGCCGTGCGCAAGCTGGTCTAGACTCTGGATAGCTACATTCCAGAGCCTGAGCGCGCTATCGACAAGCCGTTCCTAATGCCGATCGAAGACGTGTTCTCGATCTCCGGTCGCGGTACCGTTGTGACTGGTCGTGTTGAGCGCGGCATCGTCAAGGTTCAGGAAGAGATCGAAATCGTTGGTATCCGCGCCACGACCAAGACCACCTGCACTGGTGTCGAGATGTTCCGCAAGCTGCTCGACGAAGGTCGTGCTGGTGAGAACGTGGGCGTGCTGTTGCGCGGCACCAAGCGTGATGACGTCGAGCGCGGTCAGGTTCTGGCCAAGCCGGGCACCATCAAGCCGCACACCAAGTTCGAAGGCGAAGTCTACGTACTGAGCAAGGAAGAAGGCGGTCGCCATACTCCGTTCTTCAAGGGCTACCGTCCGCAGTTCTACTTCCGTACCACTGACGTGACTGGTAACTGCGAACTGCCGGAAGGCGTTGAGATGGTAATGCCGGGCGACAACATCAAGATGGTTGTTACCCTGATCGCTCCGATCGCCATGGAAGACGGCCTGCGCTTCGCGATTCGCGAAGGTGGTCGTACCGTTGGTGCTGGTGTGGTTGCCAAGATCATCGAATAATCGATTGATCTGATTTGTTCGGGTCGGCATAATAGTCGGCCTGACTCTTTTTAGGCCAGTAGCTCAATTGGCAGAGCGGCGGTCTCCAAAACCGCAGGTTGGGGGTTCGATTCCCTCCTGGCCTGCCAACTTCAATATAGAATTTGGCAGTATTTACAGGGTTCTAGCAGATGAATGTCAAAGCAGAAGCCAAAGACTCCCGCTTCGATTTGATGAAGTGGCTTGTTGTAGCTGCTTTGGTGGTCGTGGCGGTGGTTGGTAATCAGTATTACGCCGCAGAGCCTATCCTGTACAGAGTTCTTGCGTTGCTCGTGTTTGCTGTCGTTGCTGCGTTTGTTGCGCTGCAGACATCGAAGGGTCGTTCCTTTTTTGTTCTTCTGAAAGAGGCGCGCGTCGAGATTCGCAAAGTCGTTTGGCCGACCCGTCAAGAAACTACTCAGACTACGCTCATAGTTGTGGCGGTTGTGCTGGTTATGGCGTTGCTGTTGTGGGGGCTCGATTCCCTGCTCGGTTGGCTGGTTTCCATGATTGTAGGTTAAGGATATCCCGTGGCTAAGCGTTGGTACGTGGTTCATGCCTACTCGGGTTACGAGAAGCATGTCATGCGCTCGTTGATTGAGCGCATCAAGCTTGCCGGCATGGAGGATCATTTCGGCGAGATTCTGGTTCCCACTGAAGAAGTGGTTGAGATGCGTAATGGGCAGAAGCGCAAGAGTGAGCGCAAATTTTTCCCTGGTTACGTTCTTGTTCAGATGGATATGGCCGAAGGCGCTTGGCACCTGGTGAAGGATACGCCTCGAGTAATGGGCTTTATCGGTGGTACGGCCGACAAGCCGGCGCCGATCACTGATAAGGAAGCTGAGGCGATCCTGCGTCGCGTCGCGGATGGTAGTGATAAGCCGAAGCCTAAGACGCTTTTCGAGCCGGGCGAAGTTGTGCGTGTAGCTGACGGTCCGTTCGCCGATTTCAATGGCGTGGTCGAAGAGGTCAATTATGAAAAGAGCCGCATTCAGGTCGCGGTCCTTATTTTTGGCCGCTCGACGCCGGTAGAATTGGAGTTCAGTCAGGTCGAAAAGGTCTAGCTGAAACAAGCATCCCGCGCCCCGCAGCTAATGGCTGCGGGGTTTTGTTGTCACTGGGATATTCAAAGTAAACAGGGGAGCCGCAAGGCGCTAGCACCCGGAACGGAGTAGTTATGGCTAAGAAGATTCAAGCTTATATCAAGCTTCAGGTGAAGGCCGGTCAGGCCAACCCGTCGCCGCCTGTAGGTCCTGCGCTGGGTCAGCATGGCGTCAACATCATGGAGTTCTGCAAGGCATTCAATGCTCGCACTCAAGGTCAGGAAGCAGGACTGCCGACGCCGGTGATCATCACCGTTTATAGCGACCGTAGCTTCACTTTCGAGACCAAGAGCACGCCTGCTGCCGTTCTGCTGAAGAAGGCTGCTGGCATTACTAGTGGTTCTGCTCGTCCGAATACCCAGAAGGTCGGCACTGTTACTCGTGCTCAGCTGGAAGAGATCGCGAAGACCAAGAACGCTGATCTTACCGCTGCTGATCTTGAGGCGGCCGTGCGCACTATCGCCGGCTCCGCTCGCAGCATGGGCCTGAACGTGGAGGGTGTGTAATGGCTAAATTGACCAAGCGCCAGAAGGCTTTCGCCGAAAAGATCGAAGCTGGCAAGCAGTACTCGTTCGAAGACGCTGCGACTCTGCTGGCTCAGTTGTCGGCTGTAAAGTTCACTGAGTCTTTTGACATCGCCATTAACCTGGGTGTGGATCCGCGTAAATCCGACCAGGTCGTGCGGGGCGCTACTGTTCTGCCGAACGGTACTGGCAAGACCGTTCGTGTCGCAGTATTCACTCAAGGCCCGGCAGCTGAGGCCGCTCTGGCTGCAGGCGCTGATCGCGTGGGTATGGATGAGCTGGCTGCCGAGATGAAGGGCGGCGACCTGAATTATGACGTCGTGATTGCATCTCCGGATGCGATGCGCGTTGTGGGTCAGTTGGGTCAGATTCTTGGTCCGCGTGGGCTGATGCCTAACCCGAAGGTAGGCACTGTAACGCCGGACGTTGCGACCGCTGTCAAGAATGCCAAGGCTGGTCAGGTGCGCTTCCGTACCGACAAGAACGGCATCATCCATACCTCCGTCGGTAAGGTTGGTTTCGAAGCTGGCCAACTGAAGCAGAACGTTGAAGCACTGCTTTCGGACCTCAAGCGCCTGAAGCCGTCCACGTCCAAAGGTATTTATGTCAAGCGCGTAACCCTGAGCACCACCATGGGTCCAGGGCTGATCATCGATCAGGCTTCTCTCGAGGCGTAAGGCATTTAACGTCCTGCTTGCAGGGCGCCACAGATTGGGGTCCCTGCCTGGCGGGGGCTATCCAAGACCGTAGGCGGCGCAAGTCTTAAACCGTAGAAGTACTGCTTCTTCAGGCCTACGCAGAGGTGCTCCCGATTCGTACCGAATCAGACACCAAAACCCGTCCAGTCTCGGCTGGGCGAACCGGTAACATCCAGGAGTAAAAACCCGTGGCAATCAAACTCGAAGACAAGAAAGCCATCGTCGCTGAAGTCAACGAGGCTGCCAAAGCTGCCCTGTCCGCTGTCGTGGCCGATGCCCGTGGCGTGACCGTTGGGGCCATGACCGGACTCCGTAAAGAGGCCCGCGAGGCTGGTGTATACGTGCGTGTTGTGCGGAATACCCTGCTTCGCCGCGCTGTTGAAGGCACTCAGTACGACGTGCTCAACGACGTGTTCAAAGGCCCGACCCTTATCGCGTTCTCCAACGAACATCCGGGCGCTGCTGCTCGTATCTTCAAGGAATTTGCTAAGGGTCAGGATAAGTTCGAGATCAAGGCTGCTGCGTTCGAGGGTCAGTTGATCGCAGCCAACCAGATCGACGCTTTGGCAACCCTGCCGACCTATGACGAAGCTATTTCGCAGCTGATGAGCGTGATTCAAGGCGCTACCAGCAAGCTGGCTCGTACTCTGGCGGCCGTTCGCGATCAGAAAGAAGCCGCTGCAGCCTAAGGCGCGAGGCATCTTTCGAATTTTTTTGAATTAGATGGCCGTAGGCCGTCACCTATATATAGGAACTAGAGTCATGGCTCTGACCAACGAAGACATCATCAACGCCGTTTCCGAAATGTCCGTGATGCAGGTTGTTGAACTGATCAAGGCAATGGAAGAGAAGTTTGGCGTCACCGCCGCTGCTGCCACTGTCGCGGCTGCTGGCCCGGCTGCTGCCGCTGCTGAAGAGCAGACCGAGTTCACTGTTGTCCTGGCTGAAGCCGGCGACAAGAAAGTGAACGTGATCAAGGCTGTTCGCGAACTGACCGGCCTGGGCCTGAAAGAAGCCAAGGCAGTCGTTGACGGTGCCCCGGGCGTAGTTAAGGAAAGCGTCTCCAAAGACGAAGCCGAAGCCGCCAAAAAGGCACTGGAAGAGGCTGGCGCCAAAGTCGAGCTTAAGTAAGCACGACCTTGCGTCTACAGCCGAAGCGACTCACGTAAGGCTGATGGCTGGTGGCTTTTGCCACCGGCCTTTTTCCGTTATAGCTGCCTGATGTCCGTTTGGCAGTGCGACTGGAAAAAAAACCGCTCTGATGGGCGGTGCGAATCAAGGGGTTCGCAAGATTTTCTGGCTGCTCCCGTCGGGAGAGGCCAAACAAGCAGGTGACCAAGCTGGGGAACGCTGATGGCTTACTCATACACTGAGAAAAAACGAATCCGCAAGGACTTTAGCAAGTTACCGCACGTTATGGACGTGCCGTATCTTTTGGCCATCCAGCTGGATTCGTACCGCGAATTCCTGCAAGCGGGAGCGACCAAGGATCAATTCCGCGATATCGGCTTGCATGCAGCCTTCAAATCCGTTTTCCCGATAATCAGCTATTCCGGCAATGCAGCGCTGGAGTATGTTGGCTATCGTCTGGGCGACCCGGCTTTCGACGTCAAGGAATGCGTATTGCGAGGCGTGACCTTCGCAGTGCCGCTGCGGGTAAAAGTCCGCCTAATCATTTTCGATAAGGAATCCTCGAGCAAGGCGATTAAGGACATCAAGGAGCAGGAAGTCTACATGGGGGAAATCCCTCTGATGACTGAAAACGGTACCTTCATCATCAACGGTACCGAGCGCGTTATCGTGTCTCAGCTTCATCGTTCGCCAGGGGTGTTCTTCGATCACGATCGTGGCAAGACACACAGCTCCGGCAAGCTGCTGTACTCCGCTCGCATCATCCCTTACCGCGGTTCCTGGTTGGACTTCGAGTTCGATCCCAAGGATGCGGTATTCGTGCGTATCGACCGTCGCCGCAAGCTACCGGCTTCGGTACTTCTTCGTGCTCTGAATTACAGCACCGAAGAAATCCTTGACGCGTTCTACGACACCAACGTGTTCCACGTTAAAGGTGAGGCGCTGAGCCTGGAGCTGGTCCCGCAGCGCCTGCGCGGCGAGATCGCCTCGTTCGATATCACCGATGAGAACGGCAAGGTCATTGTCGAGCAAGGCCGCCGGATTACCGCGCGCCACATCAATCAGCTCGACAAATCCGGTATTAAGTCGCTCGATATGCCGATGGATTACGTCCTGGGTCGCACCACGGCGAAGGCCATCGTGCATCCGGCAACCGGTGAAATTATCGCCGAGTGCAACACCGAGCTGACCGTTGAAGTCCTGGCCAAGCTGGTCAAGGCACAGGTCGTTCGTTTCGAGACGTTGTACACGAACGACATTGATTGCGGTCCGTTCATTTCCGATACGCTGAAGATCGATTCGACCACCAACCAGCTTGAAGCTCTGGTTGAGATCTATCGCATGATGCGTCCTGGCGAGCCGCCAACCAAGGATGCTGCCGAGACGCTGTTCAATAATCTGTTCTTCGCATCGGAACGCTACGACCTGTCAGCTGTAGGTCGAATGAAGTT
This sequence comes from Stutzerimonas sp. VN223-3, assembly GCF_045999685.1. Classification (NCBI taxonomy): domain Bacteria; kingdom Pseudomonadati; phylum Pseudomonadota; class Gammaproteobacteria; order Pseudomonadales; family Pseudomonadaceae; genus Stutzerimonas; species Stutzerimonas sp. VN223-3. The sequence continues at coordinate 8,982 of NZ_RBEC01000001.1, forward strand.
CAACCGTCGTATCGGTCGTACCGAGATCGAGGGTTCCGGTGTTCTGAGTCGCGAAGACATCGTTGCAGTGTTGAAGACCCTGGTCGATATCCGTAACGGCAAGGGCATCGTCGACGACATCGACCACCTCGGTAACCGTCGCGTGCGTTGCGTTGGTGAAATGGCTGAAAACCAGTTCCGCGTGGGCCTAGTGCGTGTTGAGCGTGCGGTCAAGGAGCGTCTCTCCATGGCCGAGAGCGAAGGCTTGATGCCGCAAGACCTGATCAACGCCAAGCCGGTTGCGGCGGCGGTGAAGGAGTTCTTCGGTTCCAGTCAGCTATCGCAGTTCATGGACCAGAACAACCCGCTCTCCGAGATCACCCACAAGCGTCGTGTTTCCGCACTCGGCCCGGGCGGTCTGACCCGTGAGCGCGCCGGTTTTGAGGTTCGTGACGTACACCCGACTCACTATGGTCGCGTTTGCCCGATCGAGACGCCTGAAGGTCCGAACATTGGCCTGATCAACTCGCTGGCCGCCTATGCTCGTACCAACCAGTACGGCTTCCTGGAAAGCCCGTACCGTGTGGTTAACGAGGGCGAAGTCACCGACGAGATCGTATTTCTCTCGGCCATCGAAGAAGCCGACCATGTGATCGCTCAGGCCAGCGCCAAGCTGGATGGCCGCAAGCTGGTTGATGAGCTGGTCGCTGTTCGTCATCAGAACGAATTCACGGTCAAGGCACCGGAAGACGTGACCCTGATGGACGTCTCGCCGAAGCAGGTTGTTTCCGTAGCCGCTTCGCTGATTCCGTTCCTTGAACACGACGACGCCAACCGAGCGCTCATGGGATCGAACATGCAGCGTCAGGCCGTGCCGACCCTGCGTTCGGACAAGCCGCTGGTAGGCACCGGGATGGAGCGCAACGTGGCGCGCGATTCCGGCGTCTGTGTCGTTGCTCGTCGCGGTGGCGTGATCGACTCAGTCGACGCCAGTCGCGTCGTTGTGCGTGTGCATGATGCGGAAGTCGAAACCGGCGAAGCGGGTGTCGACATCTACAATCTGACCAAGTACACCCGCTCCAACCAGAACACCTGCATCAACCAGCGCCCGCTGGTCAGCAAAGGTGATGTGGTCGAGCGTGGCGATATCATGGCCGATGGCCCGTCCACCGATATGGGTGAGCTGGCGCTTGGGCAGAACATGCGTGTCGCGTTCATGCCATGGAACGGCTACAACTTCGAAGACTCCATCCTCCTGTCGGAGCGTGTGGTCCAAGAAGATCGTTTCACCACCATCCATATTCAGGAGCTGACCTGCGTATCCCGTGATACCAAGCTCGGCCCAGAAGAGATCACCGCGGACATCCCGAACGTGGGTGAGGCTGCGCTGAACAAGCTGGACGAGGCGGGCATCGTTTACGTTGGTGCCGAGGTTGGTGCAGGCGACATCCTGGTCGGCAAGGTCACGCCGAAAGGCGAAACCCAGCTGACGCCGGAAGAGAAGCTTCTGCGTGCGATCTTTGGTGAAAAGGCTTCCGACGTGAAGGATACGTCCCTGCGTGTTCCTACTGGCACCAAGGGCACCGTCATTGATGTTCAGGTCTTCATTCGGGATGGTGTTGAGCGCGACTCCCGCGCACTGGCCATCGAGAAGATGCAGCTGGACGAGATCCGCAAAGATCTGAACGAAGAGTTCCGCATCGTTGAAGGTGCAACCTTCGAGCGCTTGCGTTCGGCACTGGTCGGCGCCACGGCCGAGGGCGGCGCTGGCTTGAAGAAGGGTGCCGTTATCACTGACGAAATCCTCGATGGTCTCGAGCATGGTCAGTGGTTCAAGTTGCGTATGGCTGAAGATGCGCTGAACGAGCAGCTGGAAAAGGCGCAAGCCTACATTTCCGATCGCCGTCAGTTGCTCGACGACAAGTTCGAAGACAAGAAGCGTAAGCTGCAGCAGGGCGACGATCTGGCTCCGGGCGTACTGAAGATCGTCAAGGTTTATCTGGCGATCAAGCGTCGGATCCAGCCAGGCGACAAGATGGCTGGTCGTCACGGTAACAAAGGTGTTGTCTCGGTCATCATGCCGGTTGAAGACATGCCGCATGACGCCAATGGCACGCCGGTCGACATCGTTTTGAACCCGTTGGGCGTACCGTCGCGTATGAACGTCGGTCAGATTCTTGAAACCCACCTGGGCCTCGCGGCCAAGGGGCTGGGTGAAAAGATCAACCGCATGCTCGACGAGCAGCGCAAAGTTGCGGAGCTACGCAAGTTCCTTACTGAGATCTACAACGAGATTGGTGGTCGCCAGGAAAACCTCGAAAGCTTCAGCGATCAAGAAGTGCTTGATCTGGCGAAGAACCTGCGTGGCGGTGTGCCCATGGCGACGCCGGTGTTCGACGGTGCCAAGGAGCGCGAGATCAAGGCCATGCTGAAGCTTGCAGACCTTCCGGAAAGCGGCCAAATGCAGCTGTTCGACGGACGTACTGGTAACAAGTTCGAGCGCACCACTACGGTCGGTTACATGTACATGCTCAAGCTGAACCACCTGGTCGACGACAAGATGCATGCGCGTTCCACCGGTTCCTACAGCCTGGTAACCCAACAGCCGCTGGGTGGCAAAGCGCAGTTCGGTGGTCAGCGTTTCGGGGAGATGGAGGTCTGGGCACTGGAAGCCTACGGTGCCGCCTACACCCTGCAGGAAATGCTCACGGTCAAGTCGGACGACGTGAACGGGCGGACCAAGATGTACAAGAACATCGTGGACGGCGATCACCGTATGGAGCCCGGCATGCCGGAATCCTTCAACGTGTTGATCAAAGAAATCCGCTCGCTCGGTATCGACATCGATCTGGAAACCGAATAACCACGCACCGCCCATGCGGCGCCCGACATCAGTCGGTCGTCGCAGGTCCGTGAGGAGGAAAGGCCTTGAAAGACTTGCTGAATCTGTTGAAAAACCAGGGTCAAATCGAAGAGTTCGATGCCATCAAGATTGCATTGGCTTCGCCCGAGATGATCCGTTCCTGGTCCTTTGGTGAAGTGAAGAAGCCAGAGACCATCAACTATCGTACGTTCAAGCCCGAGCGCGACGGCCTGTTCTGCGCCAAGATATTTGGCCCGGTCAAGGACTACGAATGCCTGTGCGGTAAGTACAAGCGCCTCAAGCATCGCGGCGTCATTTGTGAAAAGTGCGGCGTTGAAGTTGCGCTGGCCAAGGTTCGTCGAGAGCGCATGGCGCACATCGAGCTGGCTTCGCCAGTCGCCCACATCTGGTTCCTGAAGTCGCTGCCGAGCCGTATCGGTCTGCTGCTGGACATGACCCTGCGTGACATTGAGCGCGTGCTTTATTTCGAAAGCTACGTCGTGATCGATCCAGGCATGACCACCCTTGAGAAGGGCCAGCTGCTCAACGACGAACAGTATTTCGAAGCACTCGAAGAGTTCGGTGACGATTTCGACGCCCGTATGGGTGCAGAAGCCGTGCGCGAGCTGCTGCACGAAATCGACTTGGAGCACGAGATCGGTCGCCTGCGCGAAGAGATTCCGCAGACCAACTCGGAAACCAAGATCAAGAAGCTGTCCAAGCGTCTGAAGCTGATGGAAGCTTTCCATGGTTCGGGCAACCTGCCGGAATGGATGGTGCTGACCGTTCTGCCAGTACTGCCGCCGGATCTGCGCCCGTTGGTTCCGCTGGATGGTGGCCGCTTCGCGACTTCGGATCTCAACGATCTGTATCGCCGAGTGATCAACCGTAACAACCGTCTGAAGCGCCTGCTCGATCTGTCGGCGCCGGACATCATCGTGCGCAACGAAAAGCGCATGTTGCAGGAAGCTGTCGATGCGCTGCTGGACAACGGTCGTCGCGGCCGTGCCATCACCGGCTCGAACAAGCGTCCACTCAAATCCCTGGCCGACATGATCAAAGGCAAGCAGGGCCGTTTCCGTCAGAACCTGCTCGGCAAGCGCGTGGACTACTCTGGTCGTTCGGTTATTACCGTAGGCCCGACCCTGCGTCTGCACCAGTGCGGTCTGCCGAAGAAGATGGCTCTCGAGCTGTTCAAGCCGTTCATTTTTGGCAAGCTGGAAATGCGCGGCATGGCGACCACCATCAAGGCCGCCAAGAAGATGGTCGAGCGCGAGCTGCCCGAGGTCTGGGACGTTCTGGCTGAAGTGATCCGCGAACATCCCGTACTGCTCAACCGTGCGCCGACGCTGCACCGGCTGGGTATCCAGGCGTTCGAGCCGGTCCTCATCGAAGGCAAGGCGATCCAGCTGCACCCGTTGGTCTGCGCTGCTTACAACGCTGACTTCGATGGTGACCAGATGGCCGTCCACGTGCCGCTGACGCTGGAAGCCCAGCTCGAAGCGCGCGCGCTGATGATGTCCACCAACAACATCCTGTCGCCTGCAAACGGTGAGCCGATCATCGTGCCTTCGCAGGACGTGGTTCTGGGGCTGTACTACATGACCCGTGAGGCCATCAACGCCAAGGGCGAAGGCCGCGTGTTTGCTGACCTGCAGGAAGTCGACCGCGTCTTCCGAGCTGGCGAGGCTTCGTTGCACGCGCGTGTCAAGGTTCGTATCAACGAAACCATCAAGGACCGTGACGGCTCCATCACCAAGAGCACCCGGATTGTCGACACCACTGTCGGCCGCGCGCTGTTGTTCCAGGTGGTTCCGGCCGGCCTGGCGTTCGAAGTAGTCAACCAGCCGATGAAGAAGAAGGCGATCTCCAAACTGATCAACTTGTGCTACCGCACGGTCGGTCTGAAGGACACCGTCATCTTCGCCGATCAGTTGATGTACACCGGCTTCGCCTATTCCACGATTTCTGGCGTATCGATCGGCGTGAACGACTTCGTGATCCCGGACGAGAAGGCCCGGATTATCGACGCCGCGACCGAGGAAGTGAAGGAAATCGAGTCGCAGTACGCCTCCGGCTTGGTTACCCAGGGCGAGAAATACAACAAGGTGATCGACCTCTGGTCCAAGGCCAACGACGAAGTGTCCAAGGCGATGATGGCTAACCTTTCGAAAGAGAAGGTCATCGACCGTGACGGCAACGAAGCCGAGCAGGATTCGTTCAACTCGATGTACATGATGGCCGATTCTGGTGCACGGGGCTCTGCTGCACAGATTCGCCAGTTGGCGGGTATGCGTGGTCTGATGGCCAAGCCGGACGGCTCCATCATCGAGACGCCGATTACCGCGAACTTCCGTGAGGGCTTGAACGTACTTCAGTACTTCATCTCTACGCACGGTGCTCGTAAGGGCTTGGCGGATACTGCACTTAAGACTGCGAACTCCGGTTACCTGACCCGTCGTCTCGTTGACGTGGCCCAGGACTTGGTTGTGACTGAGGTCGATTGTGGGACCGAGCAGGGTCTATTCATGACCCCGCACATCGAAGGCGGCGATGTAGTTGAGCCGCTGGGTGAGCGTGTTTTGGGTCGCGTAATTGCGCGCGACGTGCTCAAGCCGGGCACTGAAGAAGTGCTGGTGCCTGCCGGTACGCTGGTTGATGAGCAGTGGGTCGACTTTATCGAGCTGAACAGCATCGACGAGGTTGTGGTTCGTTCGCCGATCAGCTGTGAGACTCGCTACGGGATCTGCGCCAAGTGCTACGGTCGCGATCTTGCTCGCGGTCATCAGGTCAACATCGGTGAAGCGGTCGGCGTTATCGCCGCCCAGTCCATCGGTGAGCCAGGTACCCAGCTGACCATGCGGACCTTCCATATCGGTGGTGCGGCTAGCCGGACCTCTGCTGTCGACAACGTCATGGTGAAGAATGGCGGCACTATCCGTCTGCATAACCTGAAGCACGTCGAGCGTGCCGACGGAGCTTTGGTCGCCGTTTCCCGCTCTGGTGAGCTGGCGGTAGCGGATGATTTCGGACGTGAGCGCGAGCGCTACAAGCTACCGTATGGTGCGGTGATCTCCATCAAGGAAGGCGACAAGGTCGATGCTGGCGCTGTCGTTGCCAAGTGGGATCCGCACACTCACCCGATCGTTACCGAGATGAAGGGTGTCGTGACCTTCGTCGGAATGGAAGAGAACATCACCATCAAGCGTCAGACTGACGAGCTAACCGGTCTGACCAACATTGAAGTGATGGATCCGAAAGACCGTCCGGCTTCAGGCAAAGACATTCGCCCGGCCATCAAGATGGTCGATGCGAGCGGCAAGGAGCTGCTGCTGCCGGGTACAGATGTCCCCGCTCAGTACTTCCTGCCAGCCAACGCTCTGGTAGGTGTGGCCGACGGCGCCGAGATCAATGTGGGTGACGTTATTGCACGTATCCCGCAGGAGACATCGAAGACCCGCGACATTACCGGTGGTCTGCCGCGTGTTGCCGACCTCTTCGAGGCGCGTCGTCCGAAAGAGCCATCTATCCTGGCGGAAATCAGCGGCACGATCTCCTTTGGCAAGGAAACCAAGGGCAAGCGTCGTCTGGTGATTACGCCTACCGATGGTACCGATCCGTACGAAGAGCTGATTCCAAAGTGGCGTCACCTCAACGTCTTCGAGGGCGAACAGGTGAACAAGGGCGAGGTCATCTCGGACGGTCCGAGCAACCCGCACGACATCCTGCGGCTGCTCGGCGTCAGTGCGCTGGCGAAGTACATCGTCAACGAAATTCAGGACGTTTACCGACTGCAGGGCGTGAAGATCAACGACAAGCACATTGAGACCATTCTGCGGCAGATGCTGCGCAAGGTCGAAGTGGCGGAATCCGGCGATTCGAGCTTCATCAAAGGCGACCAAATGGAGCTCACTCAGGTGCTTGAGGAGAACGAGCGCCTTTCCTCGGATGACAAGTTCGCTTCGAAATACATCCGTGTGCTGCTGGGTATCACTAAGGCATCGCTGTCCACCGAGTCGTTCATTTCGGCAGCCTCCTTCCAGGAAACTACGCGCGTTCTTACAGAGGCAGCGGTTACCGGGAAGCGCGATTACCTGCGTGGACTCAAGGAAAACGTGGTCGTGGGTCGTCTGATTCCGGCCGGTACCGGTCTGCAGTATCACAGCGAGCGCAAGCGCAAGCGTGATGCTGAAAAACCGGTTCGCGTGAGTGCCGATGAGGTCGAAGCGGCGCTGACCGAGGCGCTCAATTCGAGCGGCAACTGATTGGCGGCCAGCCCCGATGTAAGTCGGGGCGCGCCTTGACGGTGTGCAGGAACCTCTTTAGACTCTTGTACCCCTAATTTGGCGGGGCCGTGCGCCCTGCCATTTTTCGTTTGTGTCGAAAGACAACAGTGGAGCTAGTAGATGGCAACGATCAACCAGCTGGTACGCCAGCCGCGCAAGCGCGTCGTCGAGAAAAGCGACGTCCCTGCGCTGCAGAACTGCCCGCAACGCCGTGGTGTGTGCACTCGCGTGTACACCACCACGCCAAAGAAACCGAACTCTGCACTGCGTAAAGTATGCCGTGTTCGCCTGACCAACGGTTTTGAAGTCGCCTCCTATATCGGTGGTGAGGGGCATAACCTGCAAGAGCACAGCGTGGTGCTTATCCGTGGCGGTCGTGTAAAAGACCTTCCGGGTGTTCGCTACCACACCGTGCGCGGTTCGCTGGATACCTCTGGTGTCAAGGATCGTAAGCAGGGTCGCTCCAAGTACGGCGCCAAGCGTCCGAAGTAATCAGTATTTCTATTTATTTGAGTCGATAAGAGTAAGGTCGGGCGTAACCTCTTCGTTATAGTCCCGGGCTAACCTGAAGACCGTTTGAGGGCTTATCAATGCCAAGACGTCGTGTAGCAGCCAAGCGCGAGATCCTTGACGATCCGAAGTACGGAAGTCTGATTCTTGCCAAGTTCATGAACCACGTAATGGAAAGCGGCAAGAAGGCCGTTGCCGAACGTATCGTTTATGGTGCTCTGGACAAGGTCAAAGAGCGCAAGAATAGCGATCCCCTGGAAATCTTCGAAAAAGCACTCGACGCCATCGCTCCGCTGGTCGAAGTGAAGTCCCGCCGCGTAGGTGGTGCGACTTACCAGGTTCCGGTCGAAGTTCGTCCTTCCCGTCGTAACGCCTTGGCGATGCGCTGGCTGGTAGATGCTGCGCGCAAGCGTGGCGAGAAATCCATGGCCCTGCGTTTGGCAGGTGAGCTGTCGGATGCATTTGAAGGCAAGGGCGCTGCAGTCAAGAAGCGTGAAGATGTGCACCGCATGGCTGAGGCCAACAAGGCGTTCTCGCACTACCGTTTCTAAATCCCGGTACCACTCAATTTGCGAGGGCTTTATGGCTCGTAATACAGCAATTAACCGCTACCGTAACATCGGTATCTGTGCGCACGTTGATGCGGGCAAGACCACTACGACCGAGCGGATCCTGTTTTATACAGGCCTTAGCCACAAGATGGGTGAGGTGCATGACGGTGCGGCTACTACCGACTGGATGGTGCAGGAGCAGGAGCGTGGTATCACCATTACCTCCGCTGCCGTTACCACCTTCTGGAAAGGTTCGCGCGGTCAGTACGATAATTACCGTGTAAACGTTATTGACACCCCTGGTCACGTTGACTTCACCATTGAAGTAGAGCGTTCGCTGCGCGTTCTTGATGGCGCTGTCGTCGTGTTCTGTGGTACCTCCGGTGTTGAGCCGCAGTCCGAAACGGTATGGCGTCAGGCTAACAAATACGGCGTGCCGCGTATCGTTTACGTGAACAAGATGGATCGTGCTGGCGCCAACTTCCTGCGCGTCGTTGGTCAGATCAAGAATCGGCTGGGGCACACCCCAGTGCCGGTTCAGCTGGCTATTGGTTCCGAAGAGAACTTCGAAGGCCAGATCGATTTGATCAAGATGAAGGCCATCTACTGGAACGAAGACGACAAGGGTACTTCCTACCGCGAGGAGGAAATTCCGGCCGAGCTTCAAGATTTGGCGGACGAGTGGCGCTCGAACATGATCGAGTCGGCTGCCGAAGCCAATGAAGAACTGATGAACAAGTATCTCGAAGGCGGCGAGCTGACCGTCGAGGAAATTAAGGCAGGCCTGCGTGCGCGCACCCTGGCTGGTGAAATCGTTCCTGCAGTTTGCGGCTCGTCGTTCAAGAATAAGGGCGTTCCTCTTGTTCTCGATGCGGTGATCGACTACTTGCCTGCTCCTACCGAAATCCCTGCGATTCAGGGCGTTCATCCGGATAGCACCGAAGAAAACGAGATCAAGGACGAGCGCCACGCTGACGACGACGAGCCTTTCTCGGCTCTGGCGTTCAAGATCGCGACTGACCCGTTCGTGGGCACGCTGACCTTTGTTCGTGTGTACTCTGGCGTCTTGCAGTCTGGTGACTCGGTCATCAACTCGGTCAAGGGCAAGAAAGAACGCGTTGGTCGTATGGTGCAAATGCATGCCAACCAGCGTGAGGAAATTAAGGAGGTGCGCGCGGGCGACATCGCTGCGCTGATCGGCATGAAAGACGTGACCACTGGTGAAACCCTGTGTAACGCTGACAAGCCAATCATCCTTGAGCGCATGGATTTCCCGGAGCCGGTCATCTCGGTAGCTGTCGAGCCGAAAACCAAGGCCGACCAGGAAAAGATGGGTATCGCACTGGGCAAGTTGGCCCAGGAAGACCCTTCGTTCCGCGTCAAGACCGACGAAGAAACCGGCCAGACCATTATCTCCGGTATGGGCGAGCTGCATCTGGATATCCTCGTGGACCGCATGAAGCGCGAGTTCAACGTCGAGGCCAACATCGGCAAGCCGCAGGTTTCCTACCGCGAGAAGATCACCAAGAACTGCGAAATCGAAGGTAAGTTTGTTCGCCAGTCCGGTGGTCGTGGCCAGTTCGGTCATTGCTGGATTCGCTTCGCGCCGGCAGACGAAGGTCAGGAAGGTCTGGTGTTCGTCAACGAGGTTGTAGGTGGTGTGGTTCCGAAGGAATACATCCCGGCGATCCAGAAGGGCATCGAAGAGCAGATGAAGAACGGCGTCGTTGCCGGTTATCCGCTTATTGGCCTGAAGGCAACCGTTTTCGATGGTTCCTACCATGACGTCGACTCTAACGAGATGGCGTTCAAGGTGGCCGCTTCCATGGCGACCAAGCAGCTGGCCCAGAAGGGTGGCGGTGTTGTGCTTGAGCCGATCATGAAGGTAGAAGTGGTAACCCCTGAGGACTACATGGGTGACGTGATGGGTGACCTGAACCGTCGTCGCGGTCTGATCCAGGGTATGGAAGATACGGTTACCGGCAAGGTGATCCGTGCTGAGGTTCCGCTCGGTGAGATGTTTGGTTATGCGACCGACGTGCGTTCCATGTCCCAAGGTCGTGCAAGCTACTCCATGGAATTCTCCAAGTACTCCGAGGCTCCGTCGAATATCGTCGAAGCACTGGTTAAAAAACAAGGTTGATTCAGCCCTTTAAGTAAGAGGTTTACTGTCGTGGCTAAAGAAAAATTCGAACGTAACAAACCGCACCTGAACGTCGGCACCATTGGTCACGTCGACCATGGCAAGACCACGCTCACCGCCGCGCTGACCAAGGTCTGCGCGGAGACCTGGGGCGGCTCTGCGCGTGACTTCTCGCAGATCGACAACGCGCCGGAAGAGAAGGCTCGTGGTATCACCATCAACACCTCCCACGTTGAATATGATTCCTCGATCCGTCACTACGCGCACGTTGACTGCCCAGGTCACGCTGACTATGTGAAGAACATGATCACCGGTGCGGCGCAGATGGACGGTGCGATCCTGGTTTGCTCCGCTGCTGACGGCCCGATGCCGCAAACTCGCGAGCATATCCTGCTGTCCCGTCAGGTTGGTGTTCCTTATATCGTGGTCTTCCTGAACAAGGCTGACATGGTGGATGACGCTGAGCTGCTCGAGTTGGTCGAGATGGAAGTGCGTGATCTGCTGTCGACTTACGACTTCCCTGGCGACGACACGCCGATCATCATCGGTTCTGCTCTGATGGCCCTGAACGGCCAGGACGACAACGAGATGGGCGTATCGGCCGTGCGCAAGCTGGTCGAGACTCTGGATAGCTACATTCCAGAGCCTGAGCGCGCTATCGACAAGCCGTTCCTAATGCCGATCGAAGACGTGTTCTCGATCTCCGGTCGCGGTACCGTTGTGACTGGTCGTGTTGAGCGCGGCATCGTCAAGGTTCAGGAAGAGATCGAAATCGTTGGTATCCGCGCCACGACCAAGACCACCTGCACTGGTGTCGAGATGTTCCGCAAGCTGCTCGACGAAGGTCGTGCTGGTGAGAACGTGGGCGTGCTGTTGCGCGGCACCAAGCGTGATGACGTCGAGCGCGGTCAGGTTCTGGCCAAGCCGGGCACCATCAAGCCGCACACCAAGTTCGAAGGCGAAGTCTACGTACTGAGCAAGGAAGAAGGCGGTCGCCATACTCCGTTCTTCAAGGGCTACCGTCCGCAGTTCTACTTCCGTACCACTGACGTGACTGGTAACTGCGAACTGCCGGAAGGCGTTGAGATGGTAATGCCGGGCGACAACATCAAGATGGTTGTTACCCTGATCGCTCCGATCGCCATGGAAGACGGCCTGCGCTTCGCGATTCGCGAAGGTGGTCGTACCGTTGGTGCTGGTGTGGTTGCCAAGATCATCGAATAATATTTTCGATGTCGGAAAGGGTCCTTCGGGGCCCTTTTTCTATTATTGATCATTTATTGACACCCCCTGGACGCATCCGTACAATTGCGCCTCCTTTTACCGGGCGTATTGCGCCTAGTAGGGATGGCTAATTGGAGTCTGAGGTCAAAATGCAAAACCAACAAATCCGTATTCGGTTGAAGGCTTTTGACCATCGCCTGATCGATCAATCAACCCAGGAAATCGTGGAAACCGCGAAGCGTACTGGTGCTCAGGTGCGTGGTCCGATTCCACTGCCAACCCGCAAAGAGCGGTTCACTGTTCTGGTTTCTCCGCACGTCAACAAAGATGCGCGCGACCAGTATGAGATCCGTACTCATAAGCGTGTGCTGGACATCGTTCAGCCGACTGATAAGACCGTCGATGCGCTGATGAAGCTTGATCTTGCGGCTGGTGTGGAAGTGCAGATCAGCCTCGGCTAAAACCTAGGAGTTTTAGTCGTGTAACGCTCTGAAATGGGCGGCCATAGCGGGTGAAAGCCCCGTACACTCAAGAGGTTACAACATGACTATTGGTGTAGTCGGTCGTAAATGCGGTATGACCCGCATTTTCATCGAAGATGGTGTCTCTATTCCGGTTACGGTCATCGAGATCGAGCCGAATCGCGTCACTCAGTTCAAGAATGAAGAGAGCGATGGCTATCGCGCCGTACAGGTCACTGTCGGCGAGCGTCGCGCGTCCCGTGTTACCAAAGCTCAGGCTGGTCACTTCGCGAAGGCGAACGTAGCTGCCGGTCGTGGCGTTTGGGAGTTCCGTCTTGATGGCGAGGAATTCCAGGCTGGTGACCAGATCAACGCTGAAATCTTCCAGGCTGGACAGATGGTGGATGTCACCGGTCAGTCCAAAGGTAAAGGCTTTGCCGGTACCATTAAGCGCTGGAATTTCCGTGGTCAGGACAATACTCACGGTAACTCCGTATCCCACCGCGTTCCGGGTTCGATTGGCCAGTGCCAAACACCAGGCCGCGTTTTTAAGGGCAAGAAGATGTCCGGGCACATGGGCGCCGAGCGCGTAACCGTGCAGTCCCTGGAAATCGTGCGTGTCGATGCTGAGCGTAACCTGCTGTTGGTCAAGGGTGCAGTGCCCGGCGCCACTGGTGGTGACGTTGTCGTGCGTCCGGCTGCCAAGGCTCGCGGGTAAGGGGGAGTTCACATGCAATTGAATGTTAATGGCGCACAAGCCATCGAAGTCTCCGAGCAAACCTTTGGTGGTGAGTTCAATGAGACGCTGGTGCACCAGGCAGTCGTCGCCTACATGGCTGGCGGTCGTCAGGGTAGCAAGCAGCAGAAGACTCGCTCCGATGTGTCCGGTGGCGGCAAGCGTCCCTGGCGTCAGAAGGGTACTGGTCGCGCTCGTGCCGGTACTTCGCGTGGTCCGATCTGGCGTGGCGGTGGTGTGACTTTCGCAGCTCGTCCGCAGAACCATGATCAGAAGCTCAACAAGAAGATGTATCGCGCAGCGCTGCGCTCCATCCTCTCCGAGCTAGTGCGCTCTGAGCGTCTGGTCGTTGTGGAAGACTTCGCTGTCGACAGCCCCAAGACCAAGCTGCTTGCTAACAAGCTGACTGACATGGGTCTGAACGATGTGCTGATCGTTTCCGATGCTGTTGATCAGAATCTTTATCTGGCGGCTCGCAACCTGCCTCACGTCGATGTACGCGATGTGCAAGGTTCGGATCCTGTCAGCCTGATCGCCTATGACAAGGTGTTGATCACCGTGTCGGCTGTGAAGAAATTCGAGGAGCTGCTGGGATGAACCAGGAACGCGTATTCAAAGTCCTGCTTGGCCCACACGTCTCCGAGAAGGCAACCATGCTGGCCGACAGCAAGAGCCAGTTCGTTTTCAAGGTTGCTACTGATGCAACCAAGCTGGAAATCAAGAAGGCCGTCGAAAGCCTGTTCAACGTGAAGGTGGCCAAGGTCAGTACCCTGAATGTTCAGGGTAAGACCAAGCGCACCGCTCGCGGTCTGGGCAAGCGTAACGACTGGAAGAAGGCGTACATCGCGCTTCAGCCGGGCCAGGATCTCGATTTCTCCGGCAACGCTGAGTAAGGAAGGGGTGCATCATGGCAATCGTTAAATGCAAACCGACTTCCGCGGGCCGCCGTTTCGTGGTCAAGGTGGTCAATCAGGAGCTGCACAAAGGCGCTCCTTATGCTCCGCTGCTCGAGAAGAAGTCGAAGTCCGGCGGTCGTAACAACAACGGTCGTATCACCACTCGTCACATCGGTGGTGGTCATAAGCAGCATTACCGTCTGGTCGATTTTCGTCGCAACAAGGATGGCATCCCTGCCATCGTCGAACGCGTCGAATACGATCCGAACCGTACTGCGCACATCGCGCTGCTGAAGTACGCCGACGGTGAACGTCGCTACATCATTGCGCCGAAAGGCGTAACCGCTGGCGATCAGCTGCTCTCCGGCGTCAACGCGCCGATCAAGGCTGGTAACAGCCTGCCGCTGCGCAACATTCCGCTGGGTTCCACCGTTCACGGTGTCGAGCTCAAGCCGGGCAAGGGTGCTCAGATCGCTCGCTCCGCTGGTGCTTCGGCTCAGCTGGTTGCGCGTGAAGGCGCCTATGTAACCCTGCGTCTTCGCTCCGGCGAGATGCGCAAAGTGCTGGCTGAATGCCGCGCGACCCTGGGCGAAGTCTCGAACTCCGAGCACAGCCTGCGTTCGCTGGGTAAAGCCGGTGCCAAGCGTTGGCGCGGTGTTCGCCCGACCGTTCGCGGTGTGGCAATGAACCCGGTCGATCACCCCCACGGTGGTGGTGAGGGTCGTACCTCCGGTGGTCGTCATCCGGTGTCGCCATGGGGCTTCCCAACCAAGGGCGCGAAGACTCGCTCTAACAAGCGCACCGATAACATGATCGTCCGTCGTCGCAAGTAACTAGAGGGATACGACAGTGCCGCGTTCTCTGAAAAAAGGTCCTTTTATCGATCTTCACCTATTGAAGAAGGTCGAAGTGGCGATGGAAAAGAACGATCGCAAGCCGGTTAAAACCTGGTCGCGTCGTTCGATGATCCTGCCGCAAATGGTCGGTCTGACCATCGCTGTGCATAACGGCCGTCAACATGTCCCCGTTCTCGTGAGCGAAGACATGGTCGGTCACAAACTCGGCGAGTTCGCTGGTACCCGCACCTATCGCGGGCACGTAGCGGACAAGAAAGGCAAGCGCTAAGGGGTAAGGAAAGATGGAAGTAGCCGCTAAGTTGTCGGGCGCTCGCATCTCCGCCCAGAAAGCCCGCCTGGTCGCCGACCAGATCCGCGGGAAGAAGGTGGGCGAAGCGCTCAACCTGCTGGCTTTCAGCAGTAAGAAAGCCGCCGAGATCATGAAGAAAGTGCTGGAGTCGGCCGTAGCCAACGCCGAGCACAACGAAGGCGCTGACGTGGATGACCTGAAGGTTTCCACCGTCTTCGTCAACGAGGGGCGTTCGCTTAAGCGCATCATGCCGCGTGCCAAAGGCCGCGCTGATCGCATCGTCAAGCGGTCTTGCCATATCACTGTCAAGGTTGCGGACAAGTAACGGAGTCGATCAGATGGGTCAGAAAGTACATCCCACTGGCATTCGCCTGGGAATCGTCAAGGAGCACACTTCCGTCTGGTACGCAGACGGTCGTACGTACGCCGATTATCTGCTTGCAGATCTGAACGTGCGTGAGTACCTCCAAGACAAACTAAAAAGCGCGTCCGTAAGCCGTATCGATATCCATCGTCCGGCTCAGACAGCACGCATCACCATCCACACTGCTCGTCCCGGTATCGTGATCGGCAAGAAAGGTGAAGATGTCGAGAAGCTGCGTCAGGACCTGACCAAGAAAATGGGTGTGCCGGTGCACATCAACATCGAAGAAATCCGCAAGCCGGAACTCGATGCAATGCTGGTAGCACAGAACGTCGCTCAGCAGCTGGAGCGTCGCGTAATGTTCCGTCGCGCCATGAAGCGCGCCGTACAGAACGCGATCCGCATTGGTGCCAAGGGCATCAAGATCCAGGTGAGCGGTCGTCTGGGTGGGGCTGAAATCGCCCGTACGGAATGGTATCGGGAAGGTCGTGTGCCGCTGCACACCCTGCGTGCCGATATCGACTACAACACCTACGAAGCGCACACCACCTACGGTGTGATCGGCGTCAAGGTCTGGATCTTCAAAGGCGAAGTGATTGGTGGTCGCCATGAAGAGCTCAAGCCGCAAGCGCCTGCGCCTCGTAAAAAAGCTGCCAAGTAAGGAGTACGCCAAATGTTGCAACCCAAGCGTACAAAATTCCGCAAGCAGATGACCGGCCACAACCGTGGCCTGGCTCAGCGCGGTAGCAAAGTCAGCTTCGGCGAGTTCGCTCTGAAGTCTGTTGCGCGTGGTCGTCTCACCGCGCGTCAGATCGAGTCCGCACGTCGTGCGTTGACCCGTCACGTGAAGCGTGGCGGCAAGATCTGGATCCGCGTATTCCCCGACAAGCCTGTCACCAAGAAGCCTCTGGAAGTCCGGATGGGTAAAGGTAAGGGTAACGTCGAGTACTGGGTAGCCCAGATTCAACCGGGCAAGGTGCTCTACGAGATCGAGGGTGTTTCCGAAGAGCTGGCGCGTGAGGCATTCGCCCTGGCCGCTGCAAAGCTGCCGCTCGCCACCTCCTTTGTTAAGCGGACGGTGATGTGATGAAAGCGAATGAACTTCGTGAAAAATCCGCTCAGCAGCTGAACGAGCAACTGCTCGAGCTGCTGCGCGACCAGTTCAATCTGCGCATGCAGAAAGCAACTGGCCAGTTGGGGCAGTCTCACCTGCTCTCGCAAGTCAAGCGCGACATCGCTCGTGTCAAGACTGTGCTCAACCAGCAGGCAGGTAAGTGATCATGGCTGAAGTTGAAAAAACTGTCCGCACGCTGACTGGCCGCGTCGTCAGCGACAAGATGGACAAAAGCATCACCGTTCTGATCGAGCGTCGCGTCAAGCACCCGATCTACGGTAAATACGTGAAGCGTTCGACCAAACTGCACGCCCACGACGAAACCAACCAGTGCCGTATCGGCGACAAGGTCACTATCCGCGAGACTCGTCCGCTGGCGAAGACCAAGTGCTGGATGCTGGTTGATGTCGTTGAACGTGCCGTCGAAGTCTAAGGGCTAGGGGTCGGAGAAATTATATGATTCAGACTCAATCAATGCTCGATGTGGCGGATAACAGTGGCGCTCGTCGCGTCATGTGTATCAAGGTCCTCGGCGGTTCGCACCGCCGTTACGCCGGCATCGGCGACATCATCAAGGTTACCGTCAAGGAAGCGATTCCGCGTGGCAAGGTCAAGAAAGGCCAGGTAATGACTGCTGTCGTAGTCCGTACCCGTCACGGTGTTCGTCGTCCGGACGGCTCCATTATCCGCTTCGATGGCAATGCTGCTGTTCTGTTGAACAACAAGCAGGAGCCTATTGGCACCCGTATTTTCGGGCCGGTGACCCGTGAACTTCGTTCCGAGAAGTTCATGAAGATCGTCTCGCTCGCGCCTGAAGTGCTGTAAGGAGAAGCCGCATGCAAAAGATTCGTCGCAACGACGAGATCATCGTCATCGCCGGCAAAGACAAGGGTAAGCGCGGTAAGGTGCTTCGGGTTCTCGCTGACGACCGTCTGGTCGTCGGTGGCATCAACCTGGTCAAGCGTCATACCAAGCCGAACCCGATGTCGGGCGTTCAGGGCGGTATCGTCGAGAAAGAGGCGCCACTGCACGCCTCTAACGTCGCTATCTTCAATGGCGAAACCAACAAGGCTGACCGCGTTGGATTCAAGGTTGAAGACGGCAAGAAAATTCGTGTCTTCAAGTCGACCCAAAAGCCGGTTGAAGCTTGAGACTGCTAGGTAGATAACCATGGCACGACTAAAAGAAGTTTATCGGAAGCAAATCGCTCCCAAGCTGAAAGAAGAGCTTCAGCTCGGCAACGTGATGGAAGTTCCGCGCATCACCAAGATCACCCTTAACATGGGTATCGGCGAGGCGATCGGTGACAAGAAAATCATCGATAACGCCGTTGCTGATCTTGAAAAGATCACCGGCCAAAAGGTCGTCGTGACTCACGCTCGCAAATCCATCGCAGGCTTCAAGGTCCGCGAAGGTTGGCCGATCGGCGTCAAGGTGACGCTGCGCAGCGATCGTATGTATGAATTCCTGGATCGTCTGTTGTCGATCTCCCTGCCTCGGGTCCGCGACTTCCGCGGCCTGAATGCCAAGTCGTTCGACGGCCGTGGCAACTACAGCATGGGCGTCAAAGAGCAGATCATCTTCCCGGAAATCGATTATGACAAGATCGATGCCCTGCGTGGTCTGGACATCACTCTGACCACTACTGCTCGGACGGATGAAGAGGGTCGCGCACTGCTGCGTGCCTTCAACTTCCCGTTCCGTAACTGATTGGAGTAGGCACATGGCTAAGCAAAGCATGAAGAACCGCGAGCTGAAGCGTCAGCAGACGGTTGCCAAGTACGCCCAGAAGCGTGCCGCGCTGAAAGCGATCATCGCTAACCCGGAGTCCACTCCGGAAGCGCGTTGGGAAGCTCAGGTTGCGTTGCAGAAGCAGCCGCGCGACGCGAGTGCATCTCGCCTGCGCAATCGCTGCCGCCTGACCGGTCGTCCGCATGGTGTTTATCGCAAGTTCGGTCTTGCGCGTAACATGCTGCGTCAGGCCGCTATGCGCGGTGACGTTCCAGGTCTGGTCAAGGCCAGCTGGTAAGATGGTGGCCCGGCGTTCGCGTCGGGCTTGCTGTTTTCAATCAAGCCCCTTACGGGGCTTGATTCGTTTCTGGACTATCTCTAGAATGTCCGGCTCGCCCGAGCCACGCCCTTTGGTGTTTGCTCTTCTTGTCGGCGACACGAGCCCTCGCGGGCTTATTTTTTAGTATTAGGAGCCAAGAGCCCATGAGTATGCAGGACCCGTTAGCGGACATGCTAACTCGTATCCGTAATGCCCAGATGGCCGAAAAGTCCGTCGTAAGCATGCCGTCTTCCACTCTGAAGGTGGCTGTAGCCAACGTTCTTCAAGGTGAAGGCTATATCGCAGGATACAACGTCAGCAGCGACGCCAAGCCGCAGCTGTCCATCGAGCTAAAGTACTTCGAAGGCCGTCCGGTCATCGAGGAACTCAAGCGCGTAAGCCGTCCTGGCCTTCGCCAGTACAAATCCGTTGATCAGTTGCCGAAGGTTCGCGGCGGTCTGGGTGTTTCGATCGTGTCCACCAACAAAGGTGTGATGACTGATCGGGCTGCTCGCGCTGCTGGCGTCGGCGGCGAAGTGCTCTGCACAGTGTTCTAAGGGGGGGATAAGCATGTCTCGCGTTGCTAAGAACCCCGTCAAGCTGCCCGCCGGTGTTGAATTCAACATGTCTGGTCAGCGGCTTTCGGTGAAGGGTGCCAAGGGTGCTCTCGAACTGAATGTGCACTCGTCCGTGGAAGTTATTCACGAGGCTGGTGAGCTGCGTTTTGCTGCGCGTAATGGCGATCAGCAGAACCGTGCCATGGCCGGTACCACCCGTGCGCTGGTTAACAACATGGTGATCGGCGTCAGCCAAGGCTTCGAGCGCAAGCTCCAGCTGGTTGGTGTTGGTTACAAGGCGCAAGCCAAAGGTCAAGTGCTGTCCCTGGCTCTCGGCTTCTCGCATCCGGTGGAATATGAACTGCCGCAAGGCGTTACCGCTGAGACCCCCAGCCAGACCGATATCCTGATCAAGGGTGTCGATAAGCAACTGGTCGGTCAGGTGGCTGCTGAAATCCGTGATTTCCGTCGTCCTGAGCCTTACAAAGGCAAAGGCGTGCGTTACTCGGACGAAGTGGTCCGTCGTAAAGAAGCTAAGAAGAAGTAGGGCATAGCAAATGAGCGTAAAGAAAGTTACTCGTCTGCGTCGCGCTCGCAAGGCACGCCTGAAGATGCGCGAGCTGGAAGCCGTACGCCTTTGTGTGTACCGCTCTTCGCAGCACATCTACGCCCAGGTCCTTTCGGCCGACGGCGGCAAGGTCCTGGCCAGTGCCTCGACTCTCGACAAAGAACTGCGCGACGGAGCCACCGGCAACGTCGACGCTGCCAAGAAAGTTGGTCAGCTGGTCGCTGAGCGTGCTAAGGCCGCAGGTGTCACCCAGGTGGCGTTCGACCGTTCTGGCTTCAAGTACCACGGTCGTGTCAAGGCACTGGCTGATGCTGCTCGTGAAGGCGGGCTGGAGTTCTAAGTTATGGCATATAACGAGCAAAAGCGCGACGAAGGCTACATTGAGAAGCTGGTTCAAGTTAACCGCGTCGCCAAAACAGTAAAAGGCGGCCGTATCTTCACCTTCACCGCGTTGACCGTGGTGGGTGATGGTAAGGGTCGTGTCGGTTTCGGTCGTGGTAAGTCCCGCGAAGTTCCGGCCGCTATTCAGAAGGCCATGGAAGCGGCTCGCCGCAATATGATCCAGGTCGATCTGAACGGCACCACGCTGCAATACGCCACCAAGGCTGCGCATGGCGCTTCCAAGGTGTACATGCAGCCTGCTTCCGAAGGTACCGGTGTAATCGCTGGTGGTGCCATGCGCGCCATTCTGGAAGTTGCCGGCGTGCAGAACGTCCTGGCCAAGTGCTATGGCTCCACCAACCCGGTGAACGTGGTTCATGCCACCTTCAAGGGTTTGAAAGCCATGCAGTCGCCTGAGTCGATCGCTGCGAAGCGTGGCAAGAGCGTTGAGGAGATTTCCTGATCATGGCTAACACCGTCAAGGTCACGCTGATCAAAAGCGTCAGCGGTCGTATCCCCAATCACAAGCTGTGCGTCAAGGGTCTCGGCCTGCGTCGCATTGGTCACACCGTGGAAGTTCAGGACACTCCTGAAAATCGCGGCATGATCAACAAGGCTTATTACATGCTCCGTGTGGAGGGCTAAGCCATGCAACTGAACGATTTGCGTTCTGCGCCAGGCGCCCGTCGCGAAAAGCTGCGTCCGGGCCGTGGTATCGGTAGCGGCCTCGGCAAGACCGGTGGTCGTGGTCACAAGGGTCAGACTTCCCGCTCCGGCGGCAAGATCGCGCCCGGTTTCGAAGGCGGCCAACAGCCATTGCATCGTCGCCTGCCGAAGTTCGGCTTCGTCTCCCTGAAAGCGATGGATCGTGCCGAGGTTCGTACTTCCGAACTGGCCAAGGTCCAGGGCGATGTCGTAACCGTGCAGAGCCTTAAGGATGCCAACGTCATCAACCAGAACGTGCAGCGGGTGAAAATCATGCTGTCCGGTGAGGTTGGGCGTGCGGTCACCTTGAAGGGCATCGCCGCCACCAAAGGTGCGCGTGCGGCTATCGAAGCAGCTGGCGGCAAGTTCGAGGAATAAATGGCTAAGCAAGGTGCTCTCTCCGCGCTGAGTAATGGCGGGCTGTCTGAACTCTGGGCTCGTCTGCGTTTTCTGCTGATGGCGATCATCGTCTATCGTGTTGGTGCGCACATCCCGGTGCCGGGTATCAATCCCGACAGGTTGGCCGAGCTGTTCCGTCAGAACGAAGGGACCATCCTTAGCCTGTTCAACATGTTCTCTGGTGGTGCGCTGGAGCGCATGAGCATTTTCGCGTTGGGGATCATGCCGTACATTTCGGCATCGATCATCATGCAGCTCATGACCGCTGTTAGTCCTCAACTGGAACAGTTGAAGAAAGAAGGCGAGGCGGGCCGTCGCAAGATAAGCCAGTACACGCGTTACGGTACGCTGGTGCTGGCTATTGTGCAGGCTATAGGTATGGCGGTCGGTCTAGCTGGCCAGGGTGTCGCTTTCAGTAACGACTTCGGCTTCTACTTCGTGGCTATCACCACCTTCGTGGCTGGTGCGATGTTCATGATGTGGTTGGGTGAGCAGATTACCGAGCGAGGTGTTGGTAACGGCATCTCGATGCTGATTTTTGCTGGTATCGTCGCTGGTCTGCCCGGTGCTTTAGGGCAGTCGTTCGAGTCTGCGCGGCAAGGTGATGTCAATATCATCGCGCTGCTGGCTGTCGGGCTCCTGGCCGTTGCGATCATTGGTTTTGTGGTGTTCATTGAGCGTGGTCAGCGGCGTATAGCCGTGCACTACGCCAAGCGTCAGCAAGGTCGGAAGGTTTTTGCTGCGCAGACCAGCCACTTGCCGCTGAAAGTGAACATGGCCGGTGTCATTCCTGCGATCTTTGCTAGCAGTATTCTGTTATTCCCCGCTTCGCTGGGGCAATGGTTCGGCCAGTCGGAAAGCATGGGCTGGCTGGCTGATGTCTCTCAATCGATCGCGCCTGGTCAGCCGTTGAATATCTTGTTGTTCAGCGCCGGCATCATCTTTTTCTGCTTCTTCTACACGGCATTGATGTTCAATCCTAAAGACGTTGCGGAGAACCTGAAGAAGTCCGGTGCGTTTATCCCAGGGATTCGTCCTGGTGAGCAGTCGGCGCGCTATATCGATGGCGTACTGACTCGCTTGACCATGTTCGGTGCCCTCTACATGACGGCCGTATGTCTGCTACCTCAGTTCCTTGTGGTGGCAGCAAACGTTCCGTTCTACCTTGGCGGGACATCGTTGCTGATCGTGGTTGTGGTTGTAATGGACTTCATGTCCCAAGTGCAGTCGCACCTCATGTCTCACCAGTATGATTCCCTGATGAAAAAAGCCAACCTGAAGGGCTATGGCAGCGGAATGCTTCGCTGACTTGTCCGTAAGGTTCTAGGAGTTGGTCATGAAAGTTCGTGCATCGGTCAAAAAACTGTGCCGCAACTGCAAAATCGTCCGTCGCGAAGGCGTCGTTCGGGTGATCTGCAGCGCAGAACCGCGTCACAAACAGCGCCAAGGCTGATTGTGAGCTAAGGCTTGAGCCCGGTAGCTAGTGCGCTGCCGGGTTGATTATTTGTTATTACAGCGTTAGTATCTCGCGCCCTTTTCTTGGCTTCCGGGGCGTTGGGTAGCTGTCAATTGGAGTTTCACTGAATGGCCCGTATTGCAGGCGTAAACATTCCGGATAACAAGCACACTGTTATCTCGCTGACCTACATCTATGGTGTTGGTCGCACCCGTGCGCAGTCTATCTGCGCCGCTACCGGCGTAAATCCGGCAGCAAAAATCAAGGATCTCTCCGACGAGCAGGTCGAACTGCTGCGCGGCGAAGTGGCCAAGTTCATCGTTGAAGGTGATCTGCGTCGCGAAGTCAACATGAAGATCAAGCGCTTGATGGACCTGGGTTGCTACCGCGGCCTGCGCCATCGTCGTGGTCTGCCGGTGCGCGGTCAGCGTACCAAGACCAACGCTCGCACCCGTAAGGGCCCGCGCAAGCCGATCCGCAAGTAATCGCGTAGGAATTTAAGTAATGGCAAAACCTGCTGCTCGTCCTCGTAAAAAAGTCAAAAAGACAGTGGTTGATGGCATCGCCCACATCCATGCGTCTTTCAATAACACCATCATCACGATCACCGATCGCCAGGGTAACGCGTTGTCCTGGGCGACGTCCGGTGGCTCGGGCTTCCGCGGTTCGCGTAAAAGCACCCCGTTCGCTGCTCAGGTAGCCGCAGAGCGTGCCGGTCAGGCTGCACTGGAATATGGTCTGAAGAACCTCGACGTCAACGTCAAGGGGCCAGGTCCGGGTCGTGAATCTGCTGTTCGTGCATTGAACGGCTGTGGTTATAAAATCGCCAGCATCACCGACGTGACGCCGATCCCGCACAACGGGTGCCGTCCGCCGAAGAAGCGCCGCGTGTAATCAGGAGACAGTGAGAAATGGCTCGTTATATTGGTCCCAAGTGCAAACTGTCTCGTCGTGAAGGCACCGATCTCTTTCTGAAGAGTGGTGCGCGCGCGCTCGAATCAAAGTGCAACATCGAAACCCCACCGGGTGTTCATGGTCAGCGTCGTGGTCGTCTGTCTGACTACGGTACTCAGCTGCGTGAAAAGCAGAAAGTCCGCCGTATCTATGGCGTGCTTGAGCGCCAGTTCAGCGGTTACTACAAGGAAGCGGCCAGTCGTAAGGGCGCTACCGGTGAAAACCTGCTGCAACTGTTGGAATGCCGTCTGGACAACGTGGTTTACCGCATGGGCTTCGGCTCTACTCGTGCCGAATCGCGTCAGCTAGTTTCCCACAAGGCAATCAGTGTTAACGGCAAGACCGTTAATGTTCCGTCCTTCCAAGTGAAGGCGGGTGATGTTGTCGCCGTCCGTGAGAAGTGCCGTAACCAGCTGCGTATCGCCCAAGCCCTGGAACTGTGCGTACAGCGCGGTCGCGTTGAGTGGGTCGAAGTAGATGCCGACAAGAAATCCGGTGTTTTCAAGAATGTTCCGGCTCGCAGTGATCTGTCCGCCGACATCAACGAAAACCTGATTGTCGAGCTCTACTCCAAGTAAGGGCTAGAAAATAGGTGTATCCATGCAGATTTCGGTAAATGAGTTCCTGACCCCCCGCCATATCGATGTGCAGGTGGTCAGTCCGACCCGTGCCAAGATTACGCTCGAGCCTCTTGAGCGTGGTTTCGGCCATACCCTGGGCAACGCGCTGCGCCGCATTCTGTTGTCCTCCATGCCCGGCTGCGCTGTGGTCGAGGCTGAGATCGACGGTGTGCTCCACGAGTACAGCGCCATCGAGGGCGTGCAGGAAGATGTAATCGAAATCCTGCTGAACCTCAAAGGTATCGCCATCAAGCTGCATGGCCGTGATGAAGTGACCTTGAGCCTGGTGAAGAAGGGCGCGGGCGCTGTTACCGCTGCCGATATCCAGCTGGATCACGATGTCGAAATCGTCAATGGTGATCATCTGATCGCCAACCTGGCGGCTAATGGGTCGATCAACATGAAGCTCAAGGTCGCTCGCGGCCGTGGTTACGAGCCAGCAGACGCGCGCCAGAGCGATGAAGATGAAAGCCGCAGTATTGGCCGTCTTCAGCTCGACGCAACTTTCAGCCCGGTTCGTCGCGTAGCTTATGTTGTCGAAAACGCTCGTGTTGAGCAGCGTACTAACTTGGACAAGCTGGTCATCGATCTGGAAACCAACGGAACCCTGGATCCTGAAGAAGCGATCCGTCGTGCCGCGACCATTCTGCAGCAGCAGTTGGCCGCGTTCGTCGACCTCAAGGGTGACAGCGAGCCGGTCGTGGTCGAACAGGAAGACGAGATCGATCCGATCCTGTTGCGTCCAGTTGATGACTTGGAACTGACCGTGCGGTCGGCGAACTGCCTCAAGGCAGAAAACATCTACTACATCGGTGACCTGATTCAGCGCACTGAAGTAGAGCTGTTAAAAACGCCGAATTTGGGCAAGAAGTCTCTGACCGAAATCAAAGACGTTCTGGCTTCCCGTGGTCTGTCCCTCGGTATGCGCCTCGACAATTGGCCGCCGGCAAGTCTCAAGAAGGACGATAAGGCTACGGCCTGATCGTCCCTAGTCACCGAACTAATCGTTTGGTAAGGAATTTCAATCATGCGTCATCGTAAAAGTGGCCGTCATCTCAGCCGCACAAGCGCACATCGCAAGGCCATGTTTCAGAACATGGCGGTATCGCTGTTCGAGCACGAACTGATCAAGACTACTCTGCCCAAGGCCAAGGAGCTGCGTCGTGTTGCAGAGCCGCTGATCACCTTGGCCAAGGAAGACAGCGTTGCCAATCGTCGTCTGGCTTTCGACCGTACCCGTTCGAAGGCTATCGTCGGTAAATTGTTCAGTGATCTAGGCCCGCGTTATGCCACCCGTCAGGGTGGTTATCTGCGCATCCTCAAGTGCGGCTTCCGTGCCGGGGACAATGCACCGATGGCTTACGTCGAACTGGTCGACCGTCCGGTTACCGGTGAAGTGGAAGCATCCGAATAAGCTCCAGCTTTTCGGAACAGAAAACCGAGCCTCCAGGCTCGGTTTTTTTATATCTGGATTTTCTATCGAGGGTCTTGATTCAACGCATTGGCCCCGGTTCGCCTGGCTTCCTATGATGCTCCCCGTACCGCCGGTATCACCGGTTTCGCTGTATTTATGGACTGCCGTTCAAGGAGCCAACATGACTGACAAGCCCAGATTGACGACCGTCGCCGGCGCGCCGGTGGCTGAAAACCAGAATTCCATGACCGCCGGCTCACGTGGCCCGATGCTGCTGCAAGATGTTTGGTTTCTGGAGAAGCTTGCACACTTTGATCGTGAAGTGATTCCCGAGCGGCGCATGCATGCCAAGGGCTCTGGCGCCTTTGGCGAGTTCGTGGTTACCCACGACATCACCCGCTACACCAAGGCGACGATATTCTCCAAAATTGGAAAAAAGACGTCGATGTTCGCGCGTTTCTCTACTGTGGCAGGCGAGCGTGGCGCCGCCGATGCCGAGCGGGATATCCGTGGTTATGCCCTGAAGTTTTATACCGAGCAGGGCAATTGGGACATGGTCGGCAACAACACGCCGGTCTTCTTTTTTCGCGATCCGCTGAAATTTCCCGACCTGAACCACGCGGTCAAGCGCGACCCGCGCACTAACATGCGCAGCGCCAACAATAATTGGGACTTCTGGACCAGCCTGCCCGAAGCGCTGCACCAGATTACCTATGTGATGGGTGATCGAGGGATCCCAGCTTCCTACCGACACATGCACGGTTTCGGCTCGCACACCTACAGCTTCATCAGTGCCGATAACCAGCGCTACTGGGTCAAGTTCCATTTCAAGACCCAGCAGGGCATCAAGAACCTTACCGATGCTGAAGCCGCCGCGATTGTTGCGGGCGATCGTGAAAGCTCTCAGCGCGACCTGTTCGAGGCTATTGAGCGTGGCGATTTTCCACGCTGGACCATGTATGTGCAGGTGATGCCCGAAGCCGAGGCGGCAAGCTATCGCTTCCATCCGTTCGATCTGACCAAGGTCTGGTCGAAGAAGGATTACCCGCTGATCGAAGTGGGTTACTACGAGCTCAACCGCAATGCCGACAACTACTTCCAGGATGTCGAGCAGGCAGCATTCACGCCCGCGAACGTAGTGCCGGGCATCAGCTTCTCGCCGGATCGCATGCTGCAGGGGCGTCTGTTCTCCTACGGCGATGCACAGCGCTACCGGCTAGGTGTCAATCATCACCAGATCCCGGTCAATGCGCCGCGTTGTCCAGTGCATAGCTATCATCGCGATGGTGCGATGCGGGTCGATGGCAATCACGGTGGTCGCTTGCACTACGAGCCGAACACTTACGGCGAATGGCGGGAGCAGCCTGACTTTAGCGAGCCGCCGCTGGCGCTCGAAGGTGCCGCTGCCCGTTACGATTATCGCGCAGATGATGCTGACTATTTCACCCAGCCGGGCGATCTGTTCCGGCTGATGAATGCGGATGAGCAGCAACGTCTATTCGAGAACACGGCGCGGGCCATGGGTGATGCGGCGCGCCATATCAAGCTGCGGCACATCAAGCATTGCTACCTGGCTGACCCAGGCTATGGTGCTGGCATCGCCAGCGCTCTTGATCTCCCGGTCGAGGAAGCGCTGGCCTGATCAGCACGCCGCATAAAGAAGCCCGTGGCAACTGCTACGGGCTTCTTCGTTTTCGGGGCGCGGTAAGGGCGGGTTGAACACGCTCGAGCGAGCTAATCTATCGATACAGGACGTGAGCGCTGATGCTCATCCGAGGCTTTGCGGCCGTGTTAAGAGCTGTAGCCGTTTCATCACGGTGCGCAGTGAATGGCTACAGATCTAGACCTTATCTCGCTCCAGCAGCGGCTTGAGGAAGTGACCGGTATGTGATTGCGGCATTCGCGCAACTTCCTCGGGCGTGCCGGTCGCTATAATCTGCCCGCCTTTCGATCCGCCTTCGGGGCCTAGATCGACGAGCCAGTCAGCGGTCTTGATCACGTCCAGGTTGTGCTCGATCACCACGACGGTGTTGCCGTGGTCGCGCAGCCGGTGCAGCACGTCGAGCAGTTGCTGGATATCGGCGAAGTGTAAGCCGGTGGTGGGTTCATCAAGGATGTAAAGCGTCTTGCCCGTATCGCGCTTGGACAGCTCTCGAGAGAGCTTGACCCGCTGCGCCTCGCCGCCGGAAAGCGTGGTCGCGCTTTGCCCCAGCTTGATGTACGACAAGCCCACATCCATTAGTGTTTGTAGCTTTCGCGCGACGGCCGGTACCGGATCGAAAAACTCCCGAGCCTCCTCGATCGTCATGTCCAGCACTTCGGTAATGCTCTTGCCCTTGTACTTCACTTCCAAGGTTTCGCGGTTGTAGCGCTTGCCCTTACACACATCGCAAGGAACGTAAATGTCCGGCAGGAAGTGCATCTCCACCTTGATCACGCCGTCGCCCTGGCAGGCTTCGCAGCGGCCGCCCTTAACGTTGAACGAGAAACGGCCGGGTCCGTAACCGCGCGAGCGTGCTTCGGGTACGCCGGCGAACAGCTCGCGAATAGGCGTAAACAAGCCGGTATAGGTTGCAGGATTGGAACGTGGTGTGCGGCCGATCGGGCTCTGATCGATATCCACCACCTTATCCAGATGCTGCAGGCCGTCAAACGAGTCATGGGGCGCGACTTCAAGTGTCGTTGCGCCGTTCAAGGCTGTGGCGGTTATGGGGAACAGCGTGTTGTTGATCAGCGTCGACTTACCCGAGCCGGAGACACCGGTGATACAGGTGAGCAGCCCGACTGGAATTTCCAGATCGACGTTGCGTAGATTGTTGCCACGCGCGCCTTTGAGTTTGAGTAGTTTGCTGGCGTCGCGTGGGGTGCGCTCGGCAGGGTAGAGAATCTTCACCCGTCCGGACAGATAGCCGCCAGTAAGCGAGGCAGGATTGTTCATCACCTCGTCGGGTGTGCCCTCGGCGACAATTTGCCCGCCGTGCACGCCGGCACCGGGGCCGATGTCGACTACATAATCGGCAAGCCTTATGGCGTCTTCGTCGTGCTCGACGACGATCACGGTATTGCCGATGTCTCGCAGGTGGCGCAGGGTGCCGAGCAGGCGTTCGTTGTCGCGTTGGTGCAGGCCGATCGAGGGTTCGTCGAGGATGTACATCACTCCGACCAGACCCGCTCCGATCTGGCTGGCCAAACGGATACGCTGCGCCTCGCCACCAGATAAGGTATCGGCGCTGCGGTCCAGGGTTAGGTAATCGAGACCGACGTTGACCAGAAACTGCAGACGCTCGCGGATTTCCTTGAGAATCTTGTCGGCAATTTCGCCGCGACGGCCCGACAGAGAGAGACCTCCAAAGTATTCGGTAGCATCGCCTATCGGCAGTCCGGTCACTGCCGGCAGAGTCTTGTCGCCTACCCATACATGGCGCGCTTCGCGGCGTAGGCGGGTGCCTCGGCATTCTGGGCAGGGCTGGGTGCTGAGGTATTTGGCCAACTCTTCGCGCACCGAGTTGGACTCGGTTTCCCGATAGCGGCGCTCGAGGTTGGGGATGATTCCCTCGAAGGGGTGTGAACGTTTGACGATGTCGCCGCGATCATTCAAGTAGCGGAAGTCCACGTTCTCCTTCCCGCTGCCGCGCAATACGGCTTTCTGCTGCTCCGCCGGGAGAGAATCAAAAGGCTCCTCGAGACTGAAACCGTAATGCGTGGCGAGTGAGCCCAGCATCTGGAAGTAATAGACGTTGCGCCGATCCCAGCCGCGAATCGCGCCCTCGGCCAGCGTCAGTTCGCCATTGACCAGGCGCTTGGCGTCGAAGAACTGTTTGACCCCGAGGCCGTCACAGGTCGGACAGGCCCCGGCCGGATTGTTGAACGAGAACAGCTTGGGCTCGAGTTCGCTGATCGAATGACCGCAGATCGGGCAGGCGAAGCGTGCGGAAAAGATCATTTCCTCGCTGTCGTCTTCCTCTTCCATCGAGGCGACCAACGCGATGCCGTCGGCCAGCTTGAGTGCTGTTTCGAAAGATTCGGCGAGACGCTGTTGCAAATCGCTGCGTACCTTGAAGCGATCTACCACCACGTCGATGGAATGCTTCTTCTGCTTATCCAGTTTTGGCAGCTCATCGAGCTCGTATAGCCGGCCATTGACCCGCGCGCGGACGAAACCCTGAGCGCGCAGTTCGTCGAATACCGCCAGGTGTTCGCCTTTGCGCTCGCGAATCACCGGCGCCAGCAGCATCAGCTTGCGGCCCTCCGGTAGTGCCAATACTTGATCGACCATCTGGCTGACGGTCTGCGCCTCCAGCGGGGCGTCGTGGTCGGGACAGCGCGGGGTGCCTACTCGGGCATAGAGCAGTCTCAGGTAATCGTAGATCTCGGTGATGGTGCCGACCGTGGAACGCGGATTGTGCGAGGTGGACTTCTGCTCGATGGAGATCGCAGGGGACAGCCCTTCGATGGTATCTACGTCGGGCTTTTCCATCATCGAGAGAAATTGCCGGGCATATGCCGAAAGCGACTCGACGTAGCGCCGCTGTCCTTCGGCATAAAGCGTATCGAACGCCAGAGAGGACTTGCCGGAACCGGACAGGCCGGTAATCACGATCAGCTTGTCGCGCGGCAGGGTCAGGTCGATGTTCTTCAGGTTATGGGTACGAGCCCCACGAATCAGAATCTTGTCCAAAGCAGCCTCGCTTGGCGGGCGAAAACCCGAAATTATACGGCCGTAGGCGACGTCGCGGCAAAATAGCGCGCCTGTGCCGCGCAGGGGATGACTGTTAGAATCGCCGCCGGTTCATTGAAGCGAGACCCTCCATGCAGGATCCTTACAGCGAGCGAATGAGCTCCAGCGAAACCCGCGCAGCATCCGGGCTGGCCCTGGTTTTCGCGTTTCGCATGCTCGGCATGTTCATGGTGCTGCCAGTGCTGGCAACCTACGGCATGGATCTGCAGGGTGCTACGCCGGCGCTGATTGGTCTCGCTATTGGTGCTTATGGTTTGACCCAGGCGATGCTGCAAATTCCGTTCGGCATGCTCTCTGATCGGATCGGCCGCCTGCCAGTGATCTATTTCGGCTTGCTGATCTTCGCCGCGGGGGCAGTATTGGCGGCGACGGCCGATTCTATCTGGGGCGTGATCGCCGGCCGCATCCTGCAGGGTGCTGGGGCGATCTCGGCCGCGGTGATGGCGCTGTTGTCGGATCTCACACGCGAGCAGCATCGCACCAAGGCGATGGCGATGATTGGCATGAGCATTGGCATTTCGTTCGCGGTGGCAATGGTCGTCGGTCCTCTGCTGACCCGCGCTTTCGGTCTGTCCGGATTATTCTGGGCGACTGCCGGGATGGCTCTGATGGGTGCGCTGGTTGTCGCCACATTGCCGCGCGCTCACCAGCATCTACGCCATCGTGAATCAGGTGTCGCCAAGCAGGCGCTCGGTGCCACGCTGCGTCATCCGGATTTGCTTCGGCTGGACTTTAGCATCCTCGCGTTGCACGCAATCCTCATGGCCAGTTTCGTTGCACTGCCGTTGGCGCTGGTAGAGGAAGCGGCGTTACCCAAGGACGAACACTGGTGGGTCTACCTCACGGCCCTGGTGGTTGGTTTCTTCGGCATGGTGCCCTTCATCATTTATGGCGAGAAGAAGCGTCAGATGAAGCGCGTCCTGTTAGGAGCCGTTAGCGTGCTGCTGTTGGCCGAGGTGTTCTTCTGGTGGTTCGGTGATCGTCTCTGGTCGCTAGTCGGTGGCATGATCGTGTTCTTCATCGCTTTCAATCTGCTGGAAGCATCGCTGCCCTCGCTGATCAGCAAGGTCGCGCCAGCTGGTGGCAAGGGCACGGCGATGGGGGTTTACTCTACCAGTCAGTTTCTTGGTGCTGGCATTGGCGGCATTTTTGGTGGTTGGTTCTATCAGCAAGGTGGTCTAGGGCTGGTTTTTATCGGTTGCGCGGCGCTTTGCGCGCTGTGGTTGATGGTTGCCTGGGGCATGCGCGAGCCACCGTACGTTACCGGCCTGCGCCTGCCATTGTCGGTTGACGCCGCGATTAATCCTGCTCTCGCTGAGCAAATGTTGGCGGTTCCGGGCGTGTCGGATGCCGTGGTGATTGCCGAGGAAGCGGCTGCCTATGTCAAGGTCGACATGCGGGCGCTGGATCGGGCTGCGCTTGATCGTCTGGTTGCCTGATTAGTCTGGCTGCATTGTGAGCATCAGCCACCATCAAGCTGTCCACATTCCCATATCGTGAAGTCGCGCCGGTTGGCCGGCATGGGGCGGTGAGGTAAGATTCGCGGTCATTGGCTTTTTCCTGTTTGCAGGGATTCTCTCCAGTGAGCCAACCTAATTCATGTTTGAGCAAGGAGTTACCCATGGCCAGAGGGGTGAATAAAGTCATCTTGATCGGCAATGTCGGCGGCGACCCGGAAACCCGCTACATGCCCAATGGCAATGCGGTGACCAACATCACGCTGGCCACCACCGACAGCTGGAAAGACAAGCAGACCGGTCAGCAGCAGGAACGCACCGAATGGCACCGTGTCGTACTGTTCGGCAAGGTTGCCGAAATCGCCGGTGAGTATCTGCGCAAGGGCTCTCAGTGCTACATCGAGGGACGCCTGCAGACTCGCGAGTGGGAAAAAGACGGTGTCAAGCGCTACACCACGGAAGTGGTAGTCGACATGGGCGGCACCATGCAGCTGCTCGGCGGCCGCGGTGGCAACTCCGACGATGCCCCTCGCCAATCCCAGCCGCGTCCGCAGCGTGACTCGCAACCGCAGCAGCAATCGCGTCCGCAGTCCCAGCCGCAGCCGGCTCAGCAGCCAGCACCGGACTACGACAGTTTCGACGACGATATCCCGTTCTAGAGTCCACTCAATGCGAATGCGCCTGATGCTGTTGGGCGGCGGCAATGCCCTGGGTCAGGCGCTTATCCGCCTCGGTGCCGAGGAAGACATCGGCTTCCTCGCACCGCGCCCACCCGATCAAGGATGGGACGCGCCTAGTCTGACCGAACTGCTCGACGACAACCGTCCGGATGTCGTAATCAACCTTGCCTACTACTTCGACTGGTTTCAGAGTGGCCATGTCTATGAGGCCGTACTTGTTAATCAGGAACGAGCAGTAGAGCGGCTGGCGGAGCTAGGCCAGCACCATCAGTTCGTGCTGATGCAGCCGTCCAGCTACCGCGTATTCGACGGGGCTCGCACCACCGCTTACAGCGAAAAGGATGAAGTCGCGCCTCTGGATGCGCGCAGCCACGCACTTTGGCGTATCGAACAGAGTGTTCGTGCGCTCTGCCCGCGACACGTTCTGCTGCGGTTCGGCTGGTTGCTGGATGACAGTCAGGACGGCTTGCTAGGGCGCTTTCTCCAGCGTCTCGAGCAGGGCGATGAGCTGTGTCTGGCCGATGACCGCCGTGGCAACCCTACGCCTGTTGAAGATGCGGCGAGGGTCATCCTGGCCGTATTGAAGCAGCTGGATTGTCAGGTGCCGCTCTGGGGAACCTATCACTATGGTGGGCACGAGGCATCGACCCCGCTGGTTGTCGGCCAGGCGCTGCTCGCTGAGGCCGCTCAGCATCGCCAGCTGAAAATCAGCAGCCTGACCCCCGTCGCTCACGCCGCTTGTCCCGATGCTGCGGACGAGCCGCAGCATGGCGTACTGGCCTGCAAGAAAATCTTCAATACCTTCGGCATCAAGCCGCGTGCCTGGCGCGCCGGACTGCCGAGCCTGCTGGAGCGTTACTACCGTCATGGCTGAATCACCTATTCTGGTTACAGGCGGAGCCGGCTTCATCGGTTCGAATCTGATTGATGTGCTTGTCGCTCGCGGCTACTCGGTCCGAGTGCTGGACAATCTTTCCACTGGCAAGCGCAGCAATTTGCCGGACGACGCCCGCGTCGAGCTCATCGAGGGCGACGTGGCCGATGCGCAGCTTGTTCGCCGTACGATTCAGGGATGCCAAGCCGTGGTGCATCTGGCTGCTGTTGCATCGGTACAAGCATCGGTCGATGACCCGGTCGGGACGCATCAGAGCAATCTGGTCGGCACCCTGAACCTGTGCGAAGCGATGCGCGAGGAGGGCGTAAGGCGAGTCGTCTTCGCCTCGAGTGCAGCTGTCTACGGCAACAATGGTGAAGGGCAGCCGATTGACGAACAAACGCCAAAAGCACCGCTGACCCCATACGCGGCGGACAAGCTCGCCAGTGAGCACTATCTCGATTTCTATCGCCGCCAGCATGGTCTGGAGCCGGTGGTGTTTCGCTTCTTCAACATCTACGGGCCGCGTCAGGATCCGTCCTCGCCATACTCGGGCGTGATCAGCATCTTCACCGAGCGCGCGCAGCAGGGACTGCCGATCACTGTGTTTGGTGATGGTGAGCAGACTCGCGATTTCGTCTATGTCGGCGATCTGGTCGAGTTACTGGTGCAGGCACTGGAAAAACCAAGTGTTGAAACTGGTGCGGTCAACGTTGGGTTGAATCGCGCCACTAGCCTGAGCCAGTTACTGGCAGCGATCGGCGATGTTTTGGGCGAGTTGCCGTCGGTCAGTTACAAAGACGCGCGGAGCGGTGACATTCGTCATTCGCGTGCGAACAATGCGCGACTGCTACAACACTTCCATCTGCCGGAGCCGATAACTGACATGCGCAGCGGTTTGGCAAAGCTGCTAAGTCGCTAGTGGAGCGGTAGAAATCATAAAGGCGCCGAGGGCGCCTTTATTGTTTTTGCAAGTTAGCAATTGACGGATTCGTAAAATTTTTGGGCGTTGGCGGTGCCGTGCCTCTAGTTCGTTTCTTCTTCTGCACATAATCCCACAGCCAGCCCTTGGCAGCATTGATCAGGTTGCTTTGTCCTCTGGTTGCGGATGATAATGTTTCTCTTTCTGAATCCGCCGTAATATCAGATCGGGCGTCGCCATGATGAATTGGCTGCGGCGCATGCCGGAAGTGTTATAAAGTAACGCTCTGAGATTGCCGTGAACCGAGGATCCACCCCGCATGAATCAGTACCCGACTCGCTTGTTCGCAGGCGTGCTGTTGTTGTTATGCCTGCCGCTACAGGCCGCTCCGTTGGATGCAGCGTTGGAGGAAAGTCAGCGCTTGGCTGCTGAGGCCAAAGCGTCGCAAACGCGCATCGAGCAGCTCGACGATGCCACGCGGCAAATGCTCAACGAGTACCGCAATGCTGTGCAGCAGGCCGAGGCCCTGAAGGCCTACAACGCGCAGCTGACCGAGCTCACCGTGGCGCAGCGCAAGGAACTCGAAGGGTTCCAACGTCAACTGGATAGCATCGAACGTACCCAGGAAGCCGTCGCGCCGCAGATGGGCCGGATGATCGATGTGCTTGGTGAGTTCATTGAGGCTGATCTGCCGTTTCTTCCCGACGAGCGCGCCGATCGCTTGGCCAGTCTGCAGGACATGCAAGTGCGTGCCGACGTCAGCCTAGCCGAGAAATATCGCCGCATTCTTGAGGCCTATCAGATCGAGAGTGACTACGGCCGAACCTTGGAAGCCTGGCGCGGCGAGCTGCCCGTAGAGGGCGGAACTCGCAGCGTCGAATTCCTGCGATTGGGGCGGACGATGCTCTATTACCAGACGCTCGATGCCCATGAGAGTGGCTGGTGGAATTCGCAAACCCACGCCTGGGAAGTGCTCGACGGCAGCGCGCGCCGGCCGCTCACCAAGGCCATTGCCATTGCTCGTCAGCAGCAGGCGCCCACTTGGCTCGAACTGCCTATCAAGACCTTGGCCAAGGAGGCTGCGCAATGAGCCGTATGTTCACGTTATTTTTCATCGGCCTGTTACCCGCTCTGGCGCAGGCGGCCGAGCCTCTAAGTCCGGACCAGTTGCTGCAACGCATTCGCAGCGAGCGCGCCGCGGAAGTCGATGCCATGCAGGCTCGCGAACAATCCTTCATTCAGAATCGCAGCGAACAGGCGCAGCTACTGGCTAGCGCTAATGCCGCGCTTGAAAAGCAGAAGGCCGAAGCCGAGCGTCTGAAAGCTGAATTCGACCGTCAGGAAACTGAACTGGCCGAGCAGGAAAAGCTCCTGGCACAGCGGGTCGGCCATCTCGGTGAGCTGTTCGGCGTGGTCCGTCAGAGCGCAGGCGACGTTGCTGGCCAATGGCAGGACAGTCTGCTCAACGCGCAATACCCCGATCGGCTCGATCGTCTCAACGCGCTGGCTGAAAGCCGCACGCTGCCCTCAGCGGACGACCTCGACAGTTTCTGGATGACGCTGCTCGAAGACCTCACCGCCAGCGGTCAGGTCGAGCGCGTTGAACTCCCCGTGGTGGGCGCCGATGGCCAGCGAAGCGAGCAGTCGGTGCTGCGTGTTGGCAATTTCTCTGCGTTCACCAATGAGAACTTCCTGCGTTATGACAGCGATGCGGGCGAGTTGCTGATGCCGAGCCGCCAGCCAGCCGGCATTAATATGGTCGACGACTATCTGAGCAGCAATGATGCGTTGGCCACCTTGCCGATCGACCCGAGCCGCGGCTCTTTGCTGGCGCAGCTGCAGCGCCAGCCACAGCTGTGGGATCGTGTTCAACAGGGCGGTCTGGTCGGTTGGGTGATTATCGTGCTGGGCGTTGTCGGCCTGTTGCTTGCAATTTGGCGCATGGTCTATCTGACCGGTGTCGGCCGCGCCGTTGGCCGGCAGATGCGTGCGCTCAGCCAGCCGCGTGACGATAACCCGCTGGGTCGAATCATTGGTGTGCTTGGTCCCAAGCCACAGCTGTCGGATCTGGAAACCCTGGAATTGAAGCTTGACGAGGCGATTCTCCAGGAAACGCCGCCACTGGAGCGCGGTCAGCCGTTGCTCAAATTGCTTAGTGCGGTGGCGCCATTGCTCGGCCTGCTGGGCACAGTGACTGGCATGATCGTGACCTTCCAGGCGATTACCCAGAGCGGTGGTGGTGATTCGCGACTGATGGCCGACGGTATCTCTCAGGCGCTGGTAACCACCGTGCTGGGACTGGTGGTAGCGATTCCGCTGCTGTTTCTGCACAGCCTGCTCGCCAGTCGTAGCAAGGCGCTGATTCAGCTGCTCGAGCAACAGAGCGCTGGCCTGATTGCACTGCATCTGTCGGGGGCGCCACGTCGTGACTGATCTGCACGGGCACTGGCTGCGCCTGATCGACAGCGCCTACTCGCTGCTCGATTTCATGGCGGCCGGCGGCGCGGTGATGTGGGCGCTGGCTGCCTTGTGCGTGCTTTATTGGACGCTGGTATTCGAGCGCCTGTGGTTTATGCGCCGGGTGTTTCCGCGCTGGGTCGAAGCCCGCCGCGAGGCCTGGGCGCAGTTGGATCGTGAGCCTGGCAATTGGCAGCGCGCGGTGCGTAGCGCCTGGCTGGCCCAGGCGCAGCAGCAACTCGCCGGCCCGCTGCGGATGAGCAAGACCTTGGTCGCGATGTATCCGCTGCTGGGCCTGCTCGGCACCGTCAGCGGCATGATTGCCGTATTCGATGTGCTGGCGCTCAACGGCACCGGCAATCCCCGTGGCATGGCCGCGGGCGTCTGGCAGGCGACCCTGCCGACCATGGCCGGCATGGTGCTGGCTATTACTGGACTGTTTAGCCTGGCGCGTCTCGAACGTATTTCGCGACAGGCTCTCGACCGGCTGGCCGACCAGCTGCGTCACGATTGAGGATTACCGGATGCGTATGCGTCGCCATCATTACCAGCAGGAAGAGGACACCGGCATCGATCTGACGCCGATGCTCGACGTGGTCTTCATCATGCTGATCTTTTTCATTGTCACCAGCTCCTTCATCAAGGAGTCCGGCGTCGAAGTCCAGCGCCCGCAGGCCGATACTGCCAGTGCGCAGGACAAAGGCAACATTCTGATTGCGGTCACTGCCGACGGCCAGGTCTGGATCGACAAGCAGCCGGTCGACGTGCGCAGCGTACGCGCCCATGTCGAGCGCATGCGCGTCGACCAGCCTGAAGGCGCTGTGGTGGTTCAGGCGGATCAGGACGCGCGCACCGGGCTGGTGGTTCAGGTAATGGATCAGGCGCGCCAGGCTGGGGTCCGGGATGTGGCGCTCGCTGCCATTTCGGGAGCGCAGTAATGGCTCGCGGGCTGACCCGTGTCGGGTTGTCCTTTATCGCCGCCTGCGTGGTGGCGTTGCTGCTGTTCGTTTTGATGCTGAGCATGGTCAACCCGCCGCGTAGCGAAGTGACGGACGAGCCGGTGGCCATTGCCAACTTCGTGCGCATGGACAGCCGCAACGAAAGCACCGCGACGCGTTCGCGGCAGCAAGCGCCTCAGCCGCCTCAGCCAAAGACACCGCAACCGCCGACGCCACCCACGCCGAGCATGGCCACGCCAGATGCCAGCCTGCCGAAACTGGATCTGCAACTGCCCAATATCGACAGTGGAATGTCGGTTGCCAGCGCGCCGGCGCCCAGCCTGTCCGGCTTGACCGCCGCTGCGTCGCCCGCAGCTCCAGCGCCGGCCCCGTCGGCGGCTGATACTGCGGCGCAGTCCGGTGGCCCCGAGCAGGAAGTCATGCCACTGAACGATGTTCGTCCCGAGTATCCCTATCGGGCACGTCAGCGCGGCATTGAAGGTCATATCAAGCTCGCCTTCACCATTACGCCTGCCGGCGAAGTCGAGAACATCCGGGTGCTGGAAGCCTCGCCGCGCAATGTGTTCGATCGCGAAGCGCGCCGTGCAGCCGCTCGCTGGCGTTTTGCACCACGTACCCAGAATGGCGCCGCTGTATCGCGCGAAGCAGTCAAGACTCTGCACTTCCGCCTACAAGGAGAACGCTGACATGCCACGTTTGCTGCTGTTGATCTCGTTGTTGTTCGCCGCTTCGACTCACGCCGCTCAAAGCATCGACCCGGTCGTATTCAAGGCGCTGGAGCGTGCGCAAAGCGCTCAGCAGAAGGGCGACTACAGCGCTGCGCGCAAGGCCCTCATTCAGGCCGAGGCCAAGTCAGGCAGTGCCGAAGAAGCGCTTTTGTGGCGCAGTCGGGCATATCTGGCCTGGGCCGAAGGCGATAGCCGGCAAGCGCTGGAGTTGCTCGAGAAGGCGGTCGCCAGCGGCAAGCTGGACGAGGCGCTGCTGCCGAACGAGCGGCTCAACCTGGCCAAACTCAATCTGATCGAACGTCGCTACGCCAAGGTGATCAATCTGCTGGGCTCGCCTGCACAGGCGAACGAGGAGGTGCTGCAGATGTTGGTGCAGGCCTATCAGGGGCTCGGCCAGCATGCCAAGGCGCTGCCGCTGGCGGAGCGTTACGTCCAGGCCAACCCCAATGCGGCCGATACCTGGCTGCAATTTCTGGTGGCCGGCAATGCCGAACTGAAGCGTTACGATGCTGCCGAGCGCTGGCAGCGGCGTTTGCTTGCCCGCCATCCGAATCAAGCCAAGAGCTGGCGTCAATTGGCAGGTTTGCAGCAGATGGCGGGCGCTGAAGACAAGGCGCTCGCGACGCTGCGCGCGGCACATGTCAAGGGGCTGCGTTTCAGCGAGTCGGAGCTGGACAATCTGGTGCTGCTGGCGGGCGCAGCCGGACAACCATGGCAAGGGGCGAAGCTGCTAGAAGGCATGCTCGAGTCGCGTCTGCTACCCAGTGACGCCAAGCGTCGTGAACGGCTGGGCATGCTCTGGTGGCAGGCGCGGGAACGCTCCGCAGCCGCGAAGATTTACCGCGAGCTGGCCGTGCAGTCCGGCAGCGCAAAGTTCTGGCTGAATGTCGCTCAGCTGGAGCTAGAGCAGGCCCGCTGGCAAGCGGGACTCGATGCGCTGAAACAGGCCGAGCGGGCCGGTGCCGAGCGGCGCAAGGTACGCGCCTGGCGGGAATGGGCTGAAGGTGAGCTGAGTTTCGAGCGTGAACGCCAGGTCGCGAGTGCCCACTGACCCAGCCCTCGCCGATTCAGTACGGCAAAATAGTTGAGCGATCTGATTCCCAACGCTCTGGCATAGGGAACCTTGCCGTTCCTCACTCCAATTCGTAGAAGTAAATCTTCTGCGCATCCATGCGATAGCCGGCCTCGGCCAACTCGCTGCTGGCGTGCTCGACTCGCAGCGGACCCTCGATCCAGAAGGGCTGGTACAACTCGTCGACCTTTACCCCCAGTTCGCTGGTGGCATGCACGATCTGGTTCGACGGAGGTGGCGGAACGTGAATGCAGGCGCCGAAGTAGGGCACCAGCAGAAATTCAGTGACACGCCCATCCTCGCCCATGTCCAGCGGCACGATATAGCCAGGCAGCTTTACCTGGGCGCCGTCCAGCGACTCGACTACCGGTGCGGCAGGAGATTGCTGAGCAGCAGCGGGGCCCGTTTCGGCGGCGAGCGCATCGGCCAGCTGCGACATGTCATGGATCGCCATGGGTGGCGGTGGTGGCGGCGCGTCCGCGGGAATCAGATCTGACCATTGCAGTTCACGCACCTCGGCGGCGGCGAACGGAACCGCAAGGGCGAGCAGCGTGGCGAGCAGCAGGCGTGGCATGACAGTCCTCATAATTTGATCGACAGGCCATCGGCCAGGGACTGCCGGTAAGCGCGCCAGGCAGGCACGCTGCCCATCAGCAGGCCGGCCAATAGTATGCCGGCAAGCAGCGACCACTCATAAGCACTCGGCCAGGCCAGCGGCAAGTAAAGCCCATAATGGCTTTGCAGCGGTGCCTGGGCGGCGGCAATTGCTATGTATAACAACAGCGATCCGAGCATCACGCCCGCCAGTGCCAGACTGAACGCCTCGACGATCAGCAGACCGGCGATATGCCAGGGCCTGGCGCCCACCGAGCGGAGGATGGCCATTTCCCGGCGGCGCTCGTTGAGGCTGGTCAGAATCGCCGTGAGCATGCCGATCAACCCGGTGATCACGACGAACAGCGAGACCACGAACAGTGCCTGTTCCGCCGTCCCCATCAGGTTCCAGAGCTCTTGCAACGCAACGCCGGGCAGGATCGCCAATAGCGGTTCGCCGCGATACTGGTTTATTTCGCGCTGCAGGGTGAAGGTAGCGATCTTGCTGTTGAGTCCAAGCATGACGGCAGTAATCTGCTTCGGCTGCAGATCCATCTGCCGCGCCTGTTCCGCGTCGATGCGCGCCGCTCCGCGAGCAGGCATGCCGTTCTGCCAGTCGATATGTAGCGCTTCCATTCCGGCAAGATTGATATGCAGCGTACGGTCGACCGGCGTGCCGGTGCGCTGCAGGATGCCGACCACGCGGAACGGCTTGTCGTCATGTTTGACCAGGCTGACCGTGGCGACCCCGTGGGCCAGCACCAACTGGTCGTCCAGTCTGTAGTTCAACGCCCGTGCCACCTCGGCGCCGAGCACCACTTCGAACGGATCCTCGGCGAAAGGGCGCCCTTCAGCGAGTTGCAGGGGCTGCTTGCGCCCGTAACGATAGTGTTCAAAGTAGGCGCTGCTGGTGCCCATGACGCGATAGCCGCGATGAGAGTCGCCCAGCGAGATGGGAATCGCCCAGCTCACCCGTGGGTGCTGGGCGAAATGCTCGAAGCTTTCCCAGCGGATGTTGTTGGTGGCGTTGCCGATACGGAACACCGAATACAGCAGCAGATTCACAGAGCCGGAGCGGGCGCCAACGATCAGGTCGGTGCCGCTGATGGTACTGGCGAAGCTGGCGCGGGCTTCGGTGCGTACACGCTCGACAGCGAGCAACAGACACACCGACAGGGCGATGGCGAAGACCGTAAGCAAGGCGGTGAAGCGGCGGTTGTTCAGGCTCGCCAAGGCCAGGCGCAACAGGTACATGGCCTATATCTCCGGTACGTAGGCGGCGTGGTTGAGCTCCGCCAGTGACAGGCTACGGTCGAATAGCGGAGCCAGACTCTGGTCGTGGCTGACGAACAGCAAGCTCGAGCCAGCCTCTCTGCACTCGGCGAACAACAATTGCAGAAAAGCTTCCCGGCTGTCGGCGTCGAGCGCCGAGGTGGGCTCGTCGGCAATCACCAGTTCCGGCTGACCGATCAACGCGCGCGCCGCGGCAACGCGCTGTTGTTGGCCGATCGATAGCGCTTCGGCACGCCGCCCGAAGAGCTCCTTGGATAGGCCGAGGTGCGAAAGCAGACTCGCGGCTGCCTGCGCAACGCTGCCGTGCCGCTGACGGGCGCGTTCGGCCCGAGCTTGCGAGAAATGACAGGGCAAGCCGACGTTTTCGGCTACCGAGAGAAAGGGCAACAGGTTGAACTGCTGGAAGATATAGCCGGTGTGATCGACGCGAAAACGATCCCGCGCGCCTGCGGAAAGCGCAGCGAGGTCGCTGCCGAGCAGTCGAACCGTTCCGCGCTGCGCTTTTTGTACGCCGCCGATCAGGCCCAGCAAGGTGGTCTTGCCGCTACCTGACGGCCCCTTTAGAAACAGGCTCTGGTTGCGCTCCAGCTTGAAGTTGGAGATGTCGAGCAATTCTGCCTGGCCGGGCCAGGCAAAACCCAGTTGGTGGAGTTCGAGCAACGGTGCGGTCATTCGCGATGATCCGTGTCAGGCGAGCCGGTGAGTTTACTGCGTCGGGCCGGGCAGCGGCAGACAACGGGTGTTCAGAACTCAGCGCGTGGTTGGCCGGCGTCGAGTTGTGCGCCACGTTGGCCGTTCGGGCCGATCAGTTGTGCCTGGATTTTCTCGGTGCCGGGGAATGCCTTGAACAGCGCCTGCAGATCAAGGGCGTGCAGCGCCTGAGGGGTGGCGCAATCGTAGTGATAGTGGGCGTGGATCTCGCTGTGCTGGCCTTCATGATCGTGCTCGTGCTCGCCGTCATGAGCGGCGTCTTCGAACAGTGGGCTTTCCAGCTCGGTTTCAGCCAGGGTGCAGCCCGCTGCCGCTGGCAGGCCGAACAGGGTATCGGGCTGCTCTAGCCGCTTGCGTGCATCGGCGATCTTGCGTTTGTCCGCATCGCTGCCCGGCGCGTGTTCGAATCCCACCAGATTCATCGCCGGACTGCGAAGTTCGATTTCCAATGTCGAACCATCCAGCGCGACGTCCAGTTCGGCGGCGCCGTGCTCATGGGCGCCGAGACTGGCGTGCTGATCATGATGGTCATGCTCGTGATGCTGGGCAGCCTGAGCGAGGCCGGGCGCAAGAACAAAGGGCAGGGCGAGCAACAGATGGCGCATGACGATCTCCTGATTAAGTAATGGTTACGTTATAACAAAAGAGTGGCTGCGCTGGCCAGCCCGACGCGAGCCGTGGGAGCATGGTGAGAGTTTTTCTGGAGAACAAAGATGATCCGAATTCGTGGCTACATCGGCGAGCTACCGGTGGATCTCAGCGTGGAGCTGGACGATCAGGATTGGGCACAGCTGGCGCGTCAGCTGCCGCTAAGCGCCAACTCACAAGCGGCGCAGGCATCGACTGAGGCGGGTTCCGATCGCCTCTGGCTCGGTGCCCAGCAGTTGCTGCGGGAAGCGGGGCGGATGGAGGGACCACAACTGCTGGCTGAGCTGCAAGCCCTGAGCGGTAGCGCACAGGCCGGCAAGCGCTTGCTGGTGCGTCTGCGCCACAGTGCTCAGGTTAGCGTGCAGAGCGGTGCCGACTCGCCGATCTACAGCTGGATCAACGAGGCACTCTGAGAAACGTTACAGGCGCTGCGCCTGGAAGGTGTTGCAGCGCGCGGGCTCACCGCTGTCGAAGCCGGTGCGGAACCACTTCACCCGCTGCGCCGAGGTGCCGTGGGTGAAGGCGTCCGGTACCACGCGGCCCTGGCTCTGCTGCTGAAGACGATCATCACCGATGGCGTTGGCGGCGTTCAGTGCCTCCTCCAGATCACCTTCCTCAAGCCAGTCATGACGCTGCTGGGCGTGGTAGGCCCAGACACCAGCGAAGCAGTCCGCCTGTAATTCCTGCCGGACCAGCAAGCCATTGTCGCCCTCCATTTGGGCTCCGCGCTGACGTGCGGCCTGCATCTGCTGCGATACGCCGAGCAAGGTCTGGACATGATGACCAACCTCATGGGCAATCACATAGGCCTGGGCGAAATCGCCAGCGACCGAAAAGCGTGAGGCCATCTCATCGAAGAACTGCAGATCGAGATACACCTGCCGGTCGCCAGGGCAGTAGAACGGCCCGACCGCCGAATTGGCGAAACCGCAGGCCGAGCTGACACCACCGCGAAAGAGCACCAGCGTAGGGTCGCGATACTGCTCGCCGGACTGCTGAAACAGCGCGCGCCAGGTGTCTTCCGTATCGCCCAGGATCGCCTGAACGAAGGCGACCTGCGGATCGTCGCCGCTCGCTGGCGTATTGCTTTGAGACGTGGGTGTCGAGCCGGTCTGATTGGCCAACTGACCGAGAATCTGCATCGGGTCCTGGCCCGAGAGCAGTCCGATCACCACCACGATGGCGACCCCGGCCAGGCTCAGACGTCCACCGCCTATGCCGCCGCTACGGCCGCGGGCATCCACCACGTTGTCACTGCGACGCGCCTTTTTCCACCGCATGTTCGGGGCCTTCTGCCAGTCATTGCTCAGTGGCTAAGACCCGCCATGCCGCCCGCTAATTCAGCCAGAAGACGACGCTTCGTCTGCTTGATTTCAGTTCGCGGGGTAATCGGCCAGTACCGATTCCTCGCCCTGTTTGCTCAGCCCGATCACCTTGTAGGCGTCTTTCCGATCGCCCATCTCCATGCCCGGCGAGCCCATGGGCATGCCCGGCACGGCCGCGCCGATCAGATTCGGTTGTGCACGCAGCTTGAGGATGTCGGCGGCCGGAACGTGACCTTCGACGAACTTTCCGTCGATCACGCCGGTATGGCAGGAGCCCAGCCGATGCGGTACGCCAAGACGGCTCTTGACCGCCGCCATGTCGGTTTCG
The DNA here is from genome assembly GCF_045999685.1 of Stutzerimonas sp. VN223-3. NCBI lineage: Bacteria > Pseudomonadati > Pseudomonadota > Gammaproteobacteria > Pseudomonadales > Pseudomonadaceae > Stutzerimonas > Stutzerimonas sp. VN223-3. The sequence continues at coordinate 53,145 of NZ_RBEC01000001.1, forward strand.
ACGTGATCGGTTACGGCGAAGCCGTTCTCTTCCAGATGCTTGATCCACGAGGTGCAGCAGCCGCAATTGGCGTCGCGATGCACGTCGATCGCGATGGGGTCAGCGGCCTGGGCAAGGCCGGCGAAAAGGGTGGTGGCGAGCAGCAGACGGCGCATAGGAAATCCTCCGACGAAATAGCGCGCAGAGTACCGCCAGGTTCGGGCGCAGCCCAAGCAACAGGTGTGAGCGAATGTCTCAGCCGAAGGTGCATGCGACTGCATTTTGCTGGCGAACCAACGCGTGCTGTTTCGGTCCGATAACCATCGTGGTGCGGAGCCGCTATCAGGAGAGTTTTCGATGCGTTTTGCCCGTTTCGTTCTGATTGTTCAGGCCGTGATCATGATCGGTTTCAGCCTCGCCTACTGGCTGCGCCCTTATGAGATGGCCAATCTGAACGGGATGCTGCTGATGGAGACCGCCTCGGTCAGCCATATGCGCGTCTATTACGGTGGTTTGCAGCTGGGCCTGGCGCTGTTTCTGCTCTGGGCAATCCAACTCCCGGAGCGTGCCAAAGCAGCTTTGGTGATGCTGGTGATCACTATGCTTGCGCTGGTGGCCGGGCGGCTCGGATCGTTGTGGCTCGACGGCGGCGAGCTGGTCGGTTTCGATCTTGCCTCGTTGATCTACCGGGTGTTCGCAGCGCTACTGGCGGCGGCTGCGCTGATGATGATTCGCGAACGTCCCACGGCCGAACCAGAAGCTGAGCCGCAACCCAAACGGAGCCGCATGGACGACGACCCACCCAAGCCATTTCGCGTAGGCGATGAAACGGCCGTGTTGCCGATATCTGAACCGGATCAGGGGCCGGAGCCATTCCGCCGCGGTGATCCGCTCAATGCGGCCTCCGTAGGCACGCCGGACGTGACCCCACGATAGTCAGCGATTGCGGCAAGCCGGGCTGAGTTCAGCAGAGCCGTGCCCTTGGCGATTTTCCCGCCCCAGCTAGACCGAATCTCCCTCCGTGCGCCATCGGGTTGCGCATCTGCCGCAAGGTCGGCTTGAACCTGGCCGGTGCCGACATTTTTTTCACATCCGCTTGGTTATGTTCCCCCCCGTTGATCAGGGGCCGCTCAGCCAATAGGCGATCACGGCGGCGCCCAGCACCCAGATCAGTAGTACCGCTGCTGCCCCGGCCAGGCTGGCCGGGCGGGCATCGTGCTGCTGCTCCCAGACGAGCGCCTGGGCGCGGCATGCGGCAAGGACGTCGGCGGGCATCAGACGCACGGCCAGCCAGATTCCGAGGGGCAATAAAATCAAGTCGTCGAGATAGCCCAATAGCGGGATGAAGTCCGGGATCAGATCGATCAGGCTCAACGCGTAGGCCACGATGCTGAGCACCAGCACGCGTAGCCACCAAGGCGTGTCCGGGTGGCGGGTACAGAACCAGAGCGTCATGACGTCACGTTTGAGCGTGCGTGCCCAGCCCTGCAGGCGGGACTTTAAGCGGGACAGACCGGACACCGGATGAATCCTTGATATGAAAGACACTGGCTGCGCCAGCGATAAGGAAAGAATCGCGATGATGCAAATAAATCCTTACACCGCACAACTCTTGACCGCTTTGCTCAACCGTCACTATCGGCTGCTCGGCCTGGCCGCGTTGTTGGCCGCCGGCCTGGCGACCGGTGTGGCCCTGCACTGGAACGAGCGCCTTTACTTTTATCTGACCAGCGAGATGAACGGCAGTCGCGATAACGCAGCGAATCTCTGGTTACCCGGTTACGGTGCGGTGATCGACGCCAAGCCGGTCGAAGGCATCCGCAAAAACCTTTCGGCAGTCACCTATGACGCCGATCTCGACTGCCTGCTAGCGGTGGTCAACGGCGGGCCTACCGAGCTGGTGACACTGAGCAAGACCGGCGAGCTGCTTGAGCGCTATCCATTGCAGGGCTTCGGCGATATCGAGGGCGTGACCTACATGGGCCACGGCCGAGTCGCGGTGTCGGACGAGCGCGCGCAACAGGTGAGCGTCTTTCAGTTACCGGCGCTGCCGCGGCCGATTGACATATCCGAGGCGCAGTTCTTTTCGCTGGGGATTAATCTCAACGGCAACAAGGGCTTCGAGGGCCTGACGTACGATGCGGCTGGGGACCGTCTGTTCATCATCAAAGAGCGCGACCCGCGTCAGCTCTATGAAATCCGTGGCCTATCTGCAAACCGCAACCGAAAGCCTGCTGGCCAACAGCAGCGGCGATCGTGAGCAGAGCAGTACTGCACCGCTGCCGGTTGCGGCCACAACGCCAGCAGCCAGACCGCGCAAGGCCTTGACCGACGGTGCGGTAGCGCAAGCACGCTGATACGTCCGATGTGCTCGATGCTGTGTCACTTGGCGGCGCGGATACGGCCGCCACTGACCAGCGTGGCCACTTGCCGGGCAAAGGCTTCGATGGAGAATGGCTTGGTGATCAGCTCCAGGCCTTCACCGATGAAGTTGCCCTTCATCAGCGCATGCTCGGCGTAGCCGGTCATGAACAGCACCTTCAGCTCGGGCTGACGGGTCCGGGCGAGATCCGCCAGCTGCCTGCCATTCAGGCCGGGCAGGCCGACGTCGGTGACCAGCAGATCCAGCTGCACGTCGGTTTCCAGAATCGCCAGCCCGGTCGGGCCATCGTGGGCCTGCAGAACGTTGTAGCCCATGTCCTGCAGCACGTTCGCCACGACTGAACGTACGGTCGGCTCGTCCTCCACCAGCAATACGCTGCCGCCACGTAGCGGTTGGGGCGTTTGCTGCGCCAGCTCGACGACGCCCTCAGGCAGTTGCACCGCATGCTGGCGCGGGAGGAATACCGACACCGAGGTGCCAACGTCGGGCGCACTCTTGATTTGTGTGTGCCCTTCGGATTGGCGGGCGAAACCGTAAACCATGGACAGCCCGAGGCCGGTGCCCTGGCCGATGGGTTTGGTCGTGAAGAAGGGGTCGAACGCGCGCGCGATCACCTCCGGCGGCATTCCGCAGCCGGTATCGGTGACGGTCAGGCAGACGTAGTCACCGCCAGCGACCTGTAGCTCGTCGGCCGCTTCCTGGGCGGCGAGATGCACGTTGCGGGTCTCGATGGTCAAGGTTCCGCCGTCGGGCATGGCGTCGCGGGCATTGATCGCCAGATTGAGGATCGAGCTCTCGATCTGGTGCAGATCGCATTGGGTCAGCCAGAGGTCATCAGCAAGCAACTTACGGATACGGATGGTCTCGCCGAGTGTGCGCTGCAGCAGGTCGTCCAGCGAAGCCACCAGGCGATTGAGGTCGATGGTTTTCGGGGCGAGCGGTTGTCGACGCGAATAGGCTAAAAGCCGATGCGTCAGGCCGGCCGCGCGTTGAGCCGAGTCGATAGCGGCATCGACATGGCGCGGCAGCTCGGCCGCGCGGCCCTGGCCAAGCCGTCGCCTGGCCATTTCCAGCGAACCCACGATGCCTTGCAGCAGGTTATTGAAGTCATGGGCGATGCCGCCTGTCAGCTGGCCGATAGCCTCCATCTTTTGTGCCTGGCGCAGTACTTCGTGAATGTGTTCGAGCTCTGCGGTGCGTGCTTTAACACGCGCTTCCAGGGTTTCGTTGAACTGGCGCAGGGCCTCTTCGGCACGCCGACGTTCGGTGATTTCGCGCTGCGCCGATTCGAGCAGGCGTGCGTTATCGAAGGCCACCGCTGCATGCCCGGCCACACCGACCATCAGCCATTCATGGCGGGCGGTGAAAACAGCGGATTTTTCGTGCCCGAAAAACAGCGCCCCGAGCACCTCGCCCGTACGCGACACCACCGGAATCGCAAGGTAACTGGTGACCGGCAGGTGGCCGTGCGGCATGCCGAAATGCGGCCCGCTCTTGCCGTAGCGCGGGTCCTGGGTGATGTCATCTGACCGGATGATTTCCGTACCGGCGAAGCTCGGCGCAAAGACTGCCGTCGCGCGTGGCTGGGGGAAACGTGAGAATGCCTCGCGAGGCACGCCGGCCAGCGCATAGAGGGTGTGGGTGACCCCTCCTTCATTTTCGACGTTGTAAAAGAAGGCGCCGAACTGGGCGCCGGTCAGCTCGACCCCGGCGTCGGTCACCATCTGCACCATGGTTTCGAGGTTCAGCTCTGCGGCCAGACGGCCGCCGATACGGTTGAGAATTTCCAGGGCTTGCCGGTCAGCGATCAGCTCTTCGCGACTTTCCGGCATGGGCGGTACTTCAATTTGCATAGGCAACACCCGCAGTAAGGCTTAACAACATCTACTTACTGGTGGACAGCGCCGGGTTCTGAGCAGCTCCCGCAACCGTTACGGTCACGCGACGAACTGCTATTTAGCTCACCTTTTTCACCTACGAGTCAGCAATACGCCCGACTCCATGTGGTGGGTATAGGGAAACTGGTCGAACAACGCACAGCGCTCGATGCGATGGGTGTCGTGCAGCTGGGCGATATTCGCGGCCAGGGTTTCCGGGTTGCAGGAAATGTAAAGGATGCGCTCGAAGCGGCGGGTCAGCTCGCAAGTGTCCGGGTCCATGCCGGCGCGCGGCGGGTCGACGAAAACGCTGCCGAAGGCATAGCTTTTCAGGTCGATACCGGCCAAGCGGCGGAACGGACGCACTTCGTTCAACGCCTGGGTCAGCTCTTCAGCGGAAAGACGCACCAGGCTCACGTTGTCGATGCCGTTGTCGTCGAGGTTGGCCAGCGCTGCGTTCACCGAGGATTTGCTGATCTCGGTTGCCAGCACCTTGGATACGCGGGTCGCCAGCGGCAGGGTGAAGTTGCCATTGCCGCAGTAGAGCTCGAGCAGGTCGTCGTCGCGCTCGCCGAGCACCTCGTGTGCCCAGTTCAACATCTTCTGGCAAACCTCGCCGTTGGGCTGGGTAAAGGCGCCTTCCGGCTGGCGATAGCGGAAGCTGCGACCGGCTACGACCAGCTCTTCTTCGACATAGTCGCGACCAATGACGATGCGTTTGCCCTTCGAGCGTCCGACGATACTCACGCCCAGCTTCACCGCCAGTTGCTCGGCTTCGGCCTGCCACGCGTCGTTCAGCGGGCGATGGTAGGCGAGGGTGATCAGCGCATCGCCGGACAAGGTGGTCAGGAACTCGACCTGGAACAGCTTGAAGCTCAGTGTTTCGCTGGCCTGCCAGGCGGCCTTGAGCTGCGGCATCAGCTGGTTGATGCGGCGGCTGGCGATGGGGAATTCGTCGATCAGGATCGGCGTGTGCTTGTCGCCCTGCTCGAACATCGCGTAATGGCGCTGGCCGTCCTCGCGCCACAGGCGAAATTCGGTGCGCAGACGGTAGTGCTCCCGCGGCGAGTCGAACACCTCTGGAGCCGGCGCGTCGAAGGGCGCCAGCAGTTTGACCAGCCGGGCGGCTTTCTCGGCGAGTTGGGTGTCGTAGATGGCGGGGTCGAATTGCGGACGGCTCATTGGGCACTCGAAGCAGATGAAGAAGGAGGAAAGGTATTTTTAGAGGCGCGCTGATCGCACGTTGAGCGGCGCGCGCACCCGGCAGATGACGTCAGCCCTCCAGGAAACCCAGCTTGAGCACGCAGAGCACGGCGAGAATCACCAGCATGGCGTTGAGTTCGCGCCAGCGTCCAGCCAAGGTCTTGGTCACGACCCAAGCGATAAATCCGAAGGCAATGCCGGTGGCAATGGAGAATGTCAGTGGCATGGCCAGCGCAGTGATGAGCACCGGCGCGGCGACGGTCAGGTCGCTCCAGTCGATCTCGGCCAGACCGGAGGCCATCAATACCGCGACGAACAACAATGCCGGTGCGGTGGCATAGGCCGGAACGCTACCAGCCAGCGGGGCGAAAAACAGTGCGGCGAGAAACAGCAGCGCAACCACAATGGCGGTCAGACCGGTGCGCCCGCCGGCGCTGACGCCTGCCGCCGATTCGATATAACTGGTAGTGGTCGAGGTGCCCAGCAGCGAGCCGCCCATGGCCGCGGTGCTGTCGGCGATCAGCGCGCGTCCCATCTTTGGCATGTAGCCGTCCTTGCGCATCAGCCCAGCCTTCTTCGCCACCGCGATGAGGGTGCCGGAATTGTCGAACAGGTCAACGAAGAGAAAGGCGAAGATCACGCTGATCAGGCCGACGTCCAGCGCGCCGAGGATGTCCAGCTGCAGGAAGGTCGGCGCCAGTGAGGGAGGCATCGATACTACGCCGCCGAATTCGGATACGCCGAGCAGGATGCTGATCACCGTGACCACCAGGATGCCGATCAGCACCGCACCTGTTACACGCCTTGCTTCCAGGCCGACGATCAGGAAGAAGCCGAGGATCGCCAGCAGCGCCTGTGGCTTGCTGAGGTCGCCCATGCCGACAAGGGTGGCCGGATTGTCCACGACGATGCCCGCGCTTTGCAGGGCAATCAGTGCGAGAAACAGGCCGATACCGGCAGCGATTGCCGAGCGCAATTCGAGCGGGATGCTGTTGATGATCCATTCGCGGATGCGGAAGACCGACAGCAGGAAGAACATGCAGGCCGACAGAAACACCGCGCCCAGCGCCACCTGCCAGGTGTGGCCCATGCCGAGCACCACGGTGTAAGTGAAAAAGGCGTTCAGCCCCATGCCTGGCGCCAAGGCAATGGGGTAGTTGGCGATCAGGCCCATCACTGCCGAACCGAACGCCGCCGCCAGACAAGTGGCGACGAAGATCGCGCCCTTGTCCATGCCTGTCGCGCCGAGGATGCTCGGATTGACGAACAGAATGTAAGCCATGGTCAGAAAGGTGGTGAGACCGGCCAGCATCTCGGTGCGCACGTTGGTGTTATGCGCCTTGAGTTGAAACAGCTTCTCCAGCATGGTCAATCCTCTTGTTGCCGGTCGTTGATCTGGCGGTTGGGTTTGCCGCTTCTGTGAGCAGCTTGTTCGCTACAGCAAAGCCTATCCGGGCGCTGCCCGCAAAAGCCGCGCATCTTACACTGGCGCCGCGGCGGGTTGAATTGCGCGGCAGATTCATCGTCGCGTCAGTACTTACTTCGCCCCTCCCAGCGAACAGGCTGTACACCGTCTCGTAGGATGAGTGAAGCGGCGCTGCTACAAAAAGAACGCCTTGGCTGAACGCGCGTAACCCATCAGCGCCGTCACGCGGATCAGCTATCGAATATTGCGTTCGCCACGCCTGCTAATTCCCACTTTCCATACGGCGCTCCGCACGCTACCCGGCTGAACGATTTTTTCCCCTTGGCAGTCGTACCCCTAGACGCAGGGACAGCGCACCAAATGCCTGAGGTCTCCGGCGAATCTGCTTAGAACAGGTGCCGGATGCCCTTCAAACCGTGAGGCTGTCATGAGCGAAAACGCTTCCAACGCAGGGGGCATCGCCGCCTGCTCGATCACCCTTCAACTCAATGGGCAGAGTCGACAGGTCGAGGTCTACCCGTGGACCACGCTGCTCGATCTGCTGCGTGAACAGCTGGCCCTGACCGGCACCAAAAAGGGCTGTGACCATGGTCAATGTGGCGCCTGTACGGTGCTGCTCAATGGCAAGCGGATCAACAGTTGCCTGACTCTGGCGGTGATGCACGACGGTGCTGAGCTGACCACCATCGAAGGGCTGGCGCAGGGCGAGGCGTTGCATCCCATGCAAGCCGCTTTCGTCAAACACGATGCCTTCCAGTGCGGCTACTGCACGCCCGGGCAGATTTGTTCTGCGGTGGGCCTGGTCGCAGAGGGCCGTGCGCAGACACGCGACGAGGTGCGCGAACAGATGAGCGGCAATATCTGCCGCTGCGGTGCCTACCCGAACATCCTCGCGGCCATTGAAGAGGCGACGCCCGAGACGCGCGAGCGCCTCGCCGGCGCGCAGGAGGTGACGCCATGAATCCCTTCAGCTATGCCCGCCCGAGCAGTGTCGACGAAGCCATCGGCCAGTTCCGTCCGGACAGCCGCTATATCGCCGGTGGCACCAATCTTCTGGACCTGATGAAGGAAAACGTCACCCGTCCGACCCAGCTGATCGACATTACCCGCCTGCCATTGGCCGACATCGAGGAAACCGCCGACGGCGGTCTGCGCATCGGTGCGCTGGTGAGCAATGCCGATCTGGCCTGGCATCCGCTGGTGGAACAGCGCTATCCGCTGCTGTCCCAGGCGATACTTGCCGGCGCCTCGCCGCAGCTGCGCAACATGGCTACCACCGGCGGCAACCTGCTGCAGCGCACCCGCTGCTATTACTTCTACGACAGCACCACGCCGTGCAACAAACGTGAGCCGGGCAGCGGCTGTTCGGCGCGCAATGGCCTCAACCGCATCCACGCGATTCTCGGCCACAGCGACGCCTGCATTGCGGTGCATCCGTCCGATATGTGTGTGGCAATGGCCGCACTGGAGGCGGTGGTGCATGTGCAAGGGCCGCAAGGCGAGCGGCGTATCGCCTTCGCCGATTTCCACCGCTTGCCCGGTGATGAGCCGGAGCGTGACAACACCCTGGTCGATGGCGAGTTGATTACCGCCGTCGAGCTGCCGCCGCAGGGCTTCGCCGATTACAGCTGTTATCTCAAGCTGCGCGACCGCGCCTCCTACGCCTTTGCGCTGGTTTCGGTAGCCGCGGCGCTGGACATGGACGCTACCGGCATTCGCGGCGCGCGCATCGCCCTCGGCGGGGTGGCACACAAACCCTGGCGCAAAGCCGAAGCCGAAGCGGCGTTGACTGGCGAACCGGCGGACGAAGCCGCATTTTCTGCCGCCGCCGACATTCTTCTCGAAGGCGCCAGCGGCTTCGAGCACAACGCCTTCAAGATCGAACTGGCCCGGCGCGCCATCGTTCGTGCCCTGACCGACGCCGCCAAAGGAGCCGCCCGATGAAGCCAGCCAATTCCCCGTTCGGCCAACCCATCGACCGCGTCGACGGCCCGCTCAAAGTCACCGGTCAGGCGCGCTACGCCAGCGAGTTCCATGTGCCTGGACTGCTCTATGGCAGCGTGGTCAACAGCAGCATCGCCCGTGGGCGGATCGTCAGCATTGATGCCGCCGCGGCGGAGGCCGTACCCGGCGTGGCGTTGGTACTGACCCATCAGAACCGTCCGCCGATTGCCAGCTACGACAAGCCCTACGAGGATGAAGATGCGGCCGATGGCTCGCCGTTTCGCCCGTTGTTCAACGATCGCATCCTTTACAGCGGCCAGCCGATCGCGCTGGTCGTGGCGGAAAACCTTGAGCTGGCGCGTCACGCCGGCAGTCTGGTGCGTGTGGAATACGCGTCAGAGCCGCATCGCACCGATCTGCTGAGCGAGCTGGAAACCATGCACAAGGCGCCCGCCGAAGTGCCACCGCCTCGCGGCGATGTCGATGGTGCGTTGCGGGGCGCCATGCTCAAGCTGGATCGGGAATACAGCACGCCGGTCGAACACCACAACCCGATGGAGCCGCATGCATCCACCGTGCACTACCTGCCTGACGGCAAGCTGGAGATTTACGACAAGACCCAGGGCGTGCAGAACTGCATGCGCTATCTGGAAGGTGTGTTCGGCATGGAAGGCAAGATTCGCATCCTCTCGCCCTTCGTTGGCGGCGCTTTCGGCTCCGGTCTGCGCCCGCAGTATCAACTGCCACTGGCGGTGATGGCGGCGCTGAAACTCAAGCGCTCGGTGCGGGTCACCTTGAAGCGCCAGCAGATGTTCACGTTCGGCTACCGCCCAAGAAGCATCCAGCGCCTTTCCATCGGCGCGGCGCCCAACGGCCAGCTGGAGGCGCTGAGCCACCAGGTCATCGGCCAGACGTCCACCTTCGAAGACTTCACCGAACACGAGGTCGAGTGGTCGGGCATGCTCTACCAGTGCCCCAACGTGAAGCTGGACTACCAGTTGGTGCCGCTGGACGTCTATACGCCACTGGATATGCGTGCGCCGGGCGCGACCATTGGCGTCTATGCACTGGAATGCGCCATGGACGAACTGGCCTACGCGGCGGCCATCGACCCGCTGGCGCTGCGCCTGAAGAACTACACCGAGCGCAATGGGAACGAAGACAAGCCGTATTCCAGCAAGGAGTTGCGCCAATGTTACGAGCAGGGTGCGGAGCGCTTCGGCTGGTCGCGCCGCTCGATGGAGCCACGCAGCATGCGCGACGGCCATCAGCTGATCGGCTGGGGCATGGCCACTGGCGTCTGGGAAGCCATGCAAATGCCGGCCAGCGCCAAAGCATGCATGGAGCCGGGCGGGTGGCTGGTGGTCAGCAGTGCCACCGCTGATATCGGCACCGGAACCTACACCGTCATGACTCAGATCGCGGCTGCCGCGATGGGCTTGCCCTTGGAGCAGGTGGAATTTCGGTTGGGTGACTCCAACCTGTCCAAGGCGCCGCTGGAGGGCGGTTCGGCCACGGTATCTTCGGTTGGTAGCGCGGTGCAGAAGGCCTGCGAAGAGCTACGACAGAAACTGCTGGATGCGGCCCAGCAGTCACCGGTTTCGATATTCACCGGGGCGAAGCTCGATGACGTCGAGTTCGTCGATGGGCACATGCGCCTGAAGGCGGCGCCAGAAACGAGCGTCGAGGTCGGCCAAATCGTTGCGGTGAGCGGCGTGCTGGAGGCCGAGGCAAGCGTCGAGCCGGGCGAGAAGCGCAACGAGTACGCCACCGCCACGCATTCGGCGGTGTTCGTCGAGGTTCGCGTGGACGAATCGCTGGGCACGGTCAAGGTCAGCCGCGTGGTCAGCGCGGTGGCGGCCGGGCGGATCGTCAATCCCAAGACGGCCGGCAATCAGATCGTTGGCGGCGTGGTCTGGGGCATCGGCATGGCGCTGCACGAGGAAACCATGATCGATCACACGCTCGGCCGCTACATGAACCACAACCTGGCCGAATACCACGTACCGGTGAACGCCGACATTGGTGAGATCGAAGTGATTTTCGTCGAGGAAAAGGACGAGATCGTCAACGCGCTCGGCTCCAAGGGCGTCGGCGAGATTGGCATCGTCGGCGTTGCTGCGGCAGTGGCAAACGCCATTTACCACGCCACTGGCAAGCGCGTGCGCGACCTACCGATCACCATGGACAAGTTGCTCTAGAGCGGCTAGAAGCTGTAAGCGTCTCTGGTGGGCTGAAGCCCACCCTACATTGGTGGCACGAAACGCTACAGCCCGTAGGGTGGGCTTTAGCCCACCATAGAGTGATATTCGTGAGCTGAAGCGAAGCGTCGCTCGGCCCCACCTACGGTCTGCGGTTGAACAGGTTGTGTGGCCGATAGGGTACGAGGTGCTTGAGGCGTCGTTTGTTGGGGGCAGTTGAGCCCGCTAATCCAGGTCGCGGTGCAACTGGTCGCGGTTGGTCAGGGTCGGGAACAGCTTCATCCAGGTGCCGGCGATGAGCAGCGTGCCGACCCCGCCGATCACCACCGCAGGTACGGTACCGAACCAATGAGCGGTGAGGCCGGATTCGAACTCACCGAGCTGGTTCGACGCGCCGATGAACAATCCATTCACCGCGCTCACCCGACCGCGCATTTCGTCCGGGGTTTCCAGCTGCACGAAGGCGCCACGGATCACCATGCTGATCATGTCCGCCGCACCCAACACGACCAGTACGCCGAGCGACAGCCAGAACGAAGTCGACAGGCCGAAGGCAATGGTGGCGACACCGAACACCCCAACGGCAGCGAACATCACCCGCCCGACTTGGCGGTTGATTGGATAGCGCGCCAGCCAGAAGGACATCAATAGCGCACCCACCGCAGGGGCCGAACGCAGTAACCCCAAACCCCAGGGGCCGGTGAGCAGGATGTCCTTGGCGAACACCGGCAGCAGCGCCGTGGCGCCACCGAGCAGCACCGCAAACATATCCAGCGAAATGGCGCCGAAGATATCCGGGCGGCTGCGAATGAAGCGCATCCCGGCCAGCAGGTTGTCCATCGCCGGGCCGGTCTGTTTCGGCGGTGCCGGGCGCTTCGGCAGACTCAGCATCAGGCTGCAGGCGAGGGCGAACAGCAGCGCTACCGGCCCGTAGACCCATAGCGGGCCGATGGCGAACAGCAAACCACCGAGCGCCGGCGCGACGATGGTCGCGGTCTGCATCGCCGAGGACGAGGCGGCCACCGCAGCCGGGAACAGTTGAGTGGGCACCAGGCTCGGAAGCAGTGCCTGAGTGGCCGGCCCTTCGAAGGCGCGTGCGGTCCCGAGCAGAAAGGCCAGCACGAAGATCATCTCGCGTGACACACCCAAGCCGCCGGCACCGAGAACCAGCGCTAGGGCTATCAGCCCTTGCAAACCCTGACACAACGCTGCCACCCGCCGACGATCGAAACGATCGGCAACGTGCCCGGTCCAGAGAATGAACAGCGCGCGTGGCAGAAATTCGGCGAGCCCGACCAGACCCAGGTCCAGCACGTTGCCGGTCAGCTCGTACATGTGCCAGCCGATGGCGACTGCGAGCATCTGAAAACCGCTAGCGGTGAATACGCGGGCGAACCAGAACTTGATGAAGGGATGCTGGTGGCGCAACAGCAGTTTGGCGTGGGTGGACATCAGGCGGGAGCGCAGGCGTGGCAGGGCCGGAGAGAGTAACACGCAGTATCCGTCGCGCTGCGTAGCTAAGCCGAATGTGGAAAGTATAACCGAGCGCAGTTTTCACGCAGCCCGGTAGTGTGGCCGGGCAGCGTTCCGCTTTAGCCCGAAAATGAAATGTTACCGGAGTTTCTGGTGGGCTGAAGCCCACCCTACGGTGCTGCGTTCTGTGCGTACGGATTCAGCCCGGCAGTCCGGTGCGCCCCGCGAATTGCTGAATGTTCATCCCCACGACCCTCGCTCATGCCTTGATCGCTCGCAGAATGACGAACTTGGGCGTCGCCGCGACCTGCTCGACCTTGCCGAACAGCCGCTTGAGCTTGATGTGATAGCCAAGATGACGGTTGCCGACGATCCACAGTTCGCCGCCCTTGCCCAGCGCGGCCTTTGCCTGGGTGAACATGCGCCAGGCAAGAAAATCGCCGACCACCTGCTGTTGGTGGAACGGCGGGTTGCACAGCACCAGATCCAGCGACTCCGGGGGCTGTTCGGCCAGCCCGTCACCGGCACGGATATCGGCCGGGCGCTCGCCGAGAATCGCTTGCCAGTTCTCGCGCGCCGACTGCACTGCCATGTAGCTTTCGTCGGTCAGTGTCAGCTGCGCCTGCGGATTACTCAGCGCATAGACGATACCAAGCACGCCGTTGCCGCAGCCCACATCTGCCACGCGCAAGTTGCCGAGTGCCTTGGGCAGATGCGGGAGAAAGGCGCGGGTGCCGATGTCTAGATCCTCCCGACAGAACAGGTTGGCATGGTTGATCAGCTCAATAGCCGGCTGATCGAGACGATACCGGGTTGGATACGGCGACGCTGGTGCTGGGTTGTCGCTGGGTGTGGCGAACAGCAGGCGCGCCTTCTTAACCGCCAGAGACGCCTGCACCGGGCCTATGTATTTTTCCAGCAGATCGCCGGCAGCGCGCGGTAGATGTTTGATCATCGCGGCAGCTATCACCTGTGCGCCCGGTGCCAGCTGGCCATGCAGGCGGATCAGCTGTTCTTCCAACAATGCCAGAGTCTTGGGGACGCGAATCAGCACGCGGTCGAACGGGCCCTGCGCGGCTTCGCTGGCCGGAAGGAAAGTCACGCTGTCCACGGCCAGCGCGTTGCGTTGCAAATTCTTCTGCAGCGCCAGGTACGCCAAGTGCGAGTCGCCGTTGCTGGTCACCCGTGCCTGCTGAGCCAAGGAGCAGGCCAGAGCACCGAAGTTGTCGTTGAGGATCAGTATCCGGGTGCCGGTCGGCAGGGCCTGCTCATGCAGCTGCGCCAGTAGATACTCGTCGGCCGCATCGAAGGCTTGCAGCGGTTCGTTCGGTTGTTCGGGCTGGCGGATCAGATCGAGGCTGGCGTACGGGGTTTCGAAAATAGGCATAAGAACTGGCGGTGTTTATGGGCGTCGGAAAGGAGTATCAGAGGATCAAGCCGATGAGAAACGATCTGCGTTGGCAATACCGCGTTAGAAGCAGCCTCAGCAAGTTCATGGAACGCCTAAACATCGCGTGCTTCGGCTGTTTTTGCGGGGCCGCTTAGGCCTCGTCTTGCCTTTCTCGCTAACGTTTTCCAGCGGCCTGATAACCCCTCGAACCCGCAGATGTCCGTGAAGGGAGCGAAGTATGACCGTCAGCGAAGAGAAGTTCACCCGCCAGCGCCTGCTCGAGGTGCAGACCTTGACGCCGAGTCTGTTCACTCTGCGCACTACCCGCGATCCCGGTTTCCGTTTCACCGCTGGTCAGTTCGCCCGGCTTGGTGTGCGCAAACCCAGCGGCAGCATCGTCTGGCGCGCCTACTCGATGGTCTCGGCGCCGCATGACGAGTTTCTGGATTTCTTCTCGATCGTGGTCCCGGATGGCGAATTCACCAGCGAACTGAGCCGCCTGAGGCCTGGCGACGAGCTGCTGGTGGACAAGCAGGCATTTGGCTTTCTGACCTTGGATCGCTTCATCGATGGTCGCGATCTATGGCTGTTAGGGACCGGCACCGGTGTCGCGCCATTTCTTTCGATCTTGCAAGACTTCGACGTCTGGCAACGCTTCGAGCGCATCATCCTCGTCTACAGCGCGCGCACCGCATCCGAACTGGCGTATCAGGACCTGATTCATGAGCTGCCGCAGCGTGATTATCTGGAAGAACTCGGGTCGAAACTGACCTATTTGCCGGTCGTTACCCGCGAAGACGTTCCGGGAGCGCTAAACGGACGTATCACTCGCCTGATCGAAAGCGGCGAACTGGAACGCGCCGCCAATCTAGCGCTGGAACCCGAGCATTCGCGGATCATGCTTTGCGGCAACCCGCAGATGATCGAAGACACCCGCAGCATCCTCAAGACACGTGGCCTCAACCTAGCGTTGACCCGCAGGCCGGGGCAGGTGGCGGTGGAAAATTATTGGTAGGTATCGGCTGAAGCCGGAAGTTAGAAGGAAAATTAACATGCAGCGTAGGGTGGGCTTCAGCCCACCAGTGTCCCAGGCGCCAATGTGCGCCGTGGTGGGCTAAAGCCCACCCTACGGTGTTTAGCCCACCAATGTTCCTTGCCGCTGCCTTTAAACCACACCCTGGGCCAGCATGGCGTCGGCAACCTTGACGAAGCCGGCGATGTTGGCGCCTTTAACGTAGTTGATGCGCCCATTTTCTTCGCCGTAGGAAACGCAGGCATGATGGATCGATTGCATGATGCCGTGCAGCTTGGTATCCACCTCTCCGGCGGTCCAGTGCAAACGCATGGCGTTCTGGCTCATTTCCAGACCGCTACAGGCCACACCACCGGCGTTCGACGCCTTGCCTGGGGCATAGAGAATGCCAGCTTCGAGGAATAGATCCACGGCCTCCAGCGTCGACGGCATGTTGGCGCCTTCGGCCACGCAGTTACAGCCATTCTTAAGCAGGGTGCGCGCATCGTCCCCATCGAGTTCGTTCTGTGTCGCGCAAGGCAGGGCGATATCGCATGGCAGGCTCCAGGGCCGCTGATCGGCCAGATAGGTCACGCCAAAATGTGCGCCCATTTCGTCGAGGCGACCACGACGGACGTTTTTCAGGTCCATCAGGTAGCTCCATTGCTCTGCAGTTAGGCCTTCCGGGAAGTGCAACGTCCCGCCCGAATCGGACAGGGAAACGACCCGGCCGCCCAGTTCCATAACTTTCTGCGCGGCGTATTGCGCGACGTTGCCAGAACCGGAGATGGCAACGCGTTTGCCTTCGAAGCTGCTGTGCGTGCTCTTGAGCATTTCTTCGGCGAAATACACGCAACCATAACCGGTGGCTTCCGGACGGATCAGGCTGCCGCCGTAGGACAAGCTCTTGCCGGTCAATACTGAGGTGAACTGGTTGGACAGACGCTTGTATTGGCCGAAGAGGAAGCCGATCTCGCGTCCGCCGACGCCAATGTCGCCTGCCGGTATGTCGAGGTCAGCACCGATGTGGCGGTACAGCTCGGTCATGAAGGATTGGCAGAAGCGCATGACTTCGTTATCGCTCTTACTCTTGGGGTTGAAGTCCGAACCGCCTTTGCCGCCGCCCATGGGGAGCGAGGTGAGGGAATTCTTGAAAACCTGTTCGAAGGCGAGAAACTTCAATACGCCGATATTGACCGAGGGGTGGAAGCGCAGGCCGCCTTTGTAGGGACCGATGGCGCTGTTCATTTGAATGCGGAAGCCGCGATTGACCTGTACACGTCCCTGATCGTCGACCCAGGGCACCCGGAAAATGATTGACCGCTCCGGCTCGACCATCCGCTCAATGATGCCAGCCTGCAGGTAGCGAGGATTGGCTTCGAGGAATGGCCAGAGGCTGCGAACGACTTCTTCTACGGCCTGATGAAACTCAGGTTGGTGTGGGTCGCGTTGTTTAAGTCGGGCAAGAAAAGCGTCAACGGTTTCGAACATCTGTGAGCCCTCGGCGACCGCTGTGGCAGTCATTTAAATTTTTTTTGGCCGGCGACTCTAACAAACAACTTTTGCACCGTGAAGGTGCGGTATAGAACGAAAAGCGTCACGTTCTGGTGCGTGATTGGCGCGAGCGGGTGTCTTCTCATGTTGGAAAAGCCACTTATCGCCCGTTTTACCGTTTTACCGTTTTGCTCATGCGAGGTGCATTGGTAGCTCATAGGAAAATCCAGAGCGAAACTGACTGGTGCGCCTCACTTTGCTGAAAGCCCATACGAAAACGGAGCCTTTCGGCTCCGTCATTGGTCGTGTTACTGGGCCAACTTCTTGTATTTGACCCGGTGCGGCTGGGACGCCGCGTCGCCCAAGCGCTTCTTGCGATCGGCTTCATACTCGGTGTAGTTGCCTTCGAAGAACACGATTTCGCCGTTATCTTCATACGACAGAATGTGAGTAGCGACCCGGTCAAGGAACCAGCGGTCGTGAGAGATCACGATTGCCGCACCAGGGAAGTCCAGCAGCGCTTCCTCCAACGAACGCAGGGTTTCCACGTCGAGGTCGTTGGAAGGTTCGTCGAGCAGCAGCACGTTGGCGCCTTCCTTGAGCGTCAGCGCCAAATGCAAGCGGCCACGCTCACCACCGGACAGGTCCTTGACAAACTTCTGCTGGTCGCCGCCCTTGAAGTTGAAACGCCCGACATAGGTGCGCGACGGCACTTCATAGCTGCCGATGCGGATCATGTCGGAACCGCCGGAAACCGCTTCCCAGACGGACTTGCTGCCGTCGAGGTCATCGCGGCTCTGGTCTACGCACGCGACCTGTACGGTGTCGCCGATCTCGATGCTGCCCGAGTCCGGCTGCTCCTTGCCCATGATCATGCGGAACAGCGTGGACTTGCCCGCGCCGTTGCCGCCGATCACGCCGACGATGGCGCCCTTGGGCATGCTGAACGAAAGGTTTTCGATCAATACACGGTCGCCGTAGCCTTTGGTCACGTTATTGAAATCGATGACCTTGTCGCCCAGACGCGGGCCAGCGGGGATGTAGATTTCATTGGTCTCACTGCGCTTCTGGAATTCCTGCGATTGCAGTTCCTCGAAGCGCTGCAGGCGCGCCTTGGACTTGGCCTGACGAGCCTTGGCGCCTTTGCGCACCCACTCCAGCTCTTCCTTCATGGCCTTTTCATGGGCCGACTGCTGCTTGGATTCCTGCGCCAGGCGGTTGGATTTCGCCTCCAGCCAACCAGAGTAATTGCCCTCGTAAGGGATACCCGCGCCGCGGTCGAGTTCGAGAATCCAGCCGGCGACGTTGTCGAGGAAGTATCGGTCGTGGGTGATCGCCACCACGGTGCCGGAAAAGTCGTGGAGGAAATGTTCCAGCCAGGCTACCGAATCGGCGTCCAGGTGGTTGGTCGGTTCGTCCAACAGCAGCATGTCGGGCGCTGACAGCAACAGACGGCACAGCGCGACACGACGTTTTTCGCCACCGGACAAGTGCTCGACCTTGGCGTCCCACGGCGGCAGGCGCAGGGCGTCGGCGGCGACTTCCAGTTGGCGCTCCAGGTTGTGTCCATCGCTGGCTTGCAGAATGGCTTCAAGCTTGGCCTGCTCGGCGGCCAGCTTGTCGAAGTCGGCGTCGGGTTCGGCGTAGGCCGCATAAACCTCGTCCAGACGCGCTTGCGCGTCCTTGATACCGCTGACGGCCTCCTCGACGACTTCGCGAACGGTCTTGCTCGGATCGAGTTGGGGTTCTTGCGGCAGATAGCCGACATTCAGCTCGGGCATGGCGCGCGCTTCGCCGTCGAACTCGGTGTCGACGCCAGCCATGATCTTCAGCAGGGTAGATTTTCCCGAGCCGTTGAGGCCGAGCACGCCGATCTTGGCGCCAGGGAAGAATGACAGGGAAATGTTCTTGAGGATTTCACGCTTCGGCGGAACGACTTTGCTCAGCCGGTGCATGGTGTAGACGTATTGAGCCATGGAGACGAATGCCCGTGACGAAGAAAAGGAAAGGGATGAATCCCGCCGCGGCCGACGGGGCAAACAGTTCGGCAAAGCTACCGGAATGCTCTAGGCAGGGCAAACCACGAGCAATGGATTTTCGATGCTGGCACTTTGCTGTTTAGCGAGGCATTCTTGGGTCATTCAAGTGTCAGTTTATGGCTACTCGTCTTTAGATAAGGTCCGATCCGCTTGGCCGAAATCGATCCCCCGCAGTCGTTGACGTCTCGCCCTGAAAGGCTCGCTTCTTTGGCTCGGTTAATTGCTCGGGTTTGCGCCCGGGTTCCCTTGCCGCGGCGCATGGCGATCTATTGGCAGACGCTGCGCTATTCGGCCACTGCACTGGGCGCTATCGAGGAGCGGATCCTCATCAGCGATTTCTCCGGCCAGCTGCAGTTTCTCAATTACCGCGCGGAGGCGATGTTCGGCTTGAGCAACCGCGACGCCTCGCGCTACCGGCTGCAGGAATTGTTGCCGAGCCTCGATCCGCTGGCCTTCGACGCATCCAACTCCGGTGTCGATTTGTGCCTCGATTCCGTGCGCCTTATGCAGGACGGCGAAGCTCGCGTGTTTTCCATGACCCGCCGAGCGCTGCGCCTGGATGGCGAAACGCAGCCATCCGGTTTCGTCTGGGTCATGCGCGATATCACCGTTGAACAATCGGCGCAGACAGCTCTGGCCGAGCGCGAGCGTTTCTGGTCCGAAGTGCTACGAGCGATACCCGATACGCTTTATGTTCAGGATTTGTCGACGGGCAAATTATTGTTCAGTAACAGCAATCTGGCCATTCGGCTGGGTTACAGCGAAGAAGAGCGCGGCCCGGACTCGAACGAGTTCTGGCGGCGCATCAGCCACCCTGACGATCAGGAATATATCTGGCGACTGCTGGCGCTACGCGGCTCGATAGCCGACGGAGCAGGGCAGGAATCCGTGCTGCGCTGGCGGCACCGCGACGGTAGCTGGCGCTGGTTCAATATCTGTGAACAGATACTGTCGCGCGATGATCAGGGGCGGGTTCTGCGCCTCATCGGCGTGGCCCGCGACGTCACCACGCACATCGAACGCAGCCATTCGTTGCGCGACAGTGAGCGCCGCTATCGCATGCTCGCTGACAGCCTGCAGGATGTGATTTTTACCACCGACAGCACCGTGCGCATCAATTACATCAGCCCATCGGTGCAGGCCGTGCTCGGTTACAGCCCCGAATGGGTGGCGGAGCACGGTCTCGATCAGGTGGTGATCAAGCCGCGCCAGGCGGCCCGCTTCTATGACTTGATGCGCCAGGTGCGCAAGGCCTCGGCCAACCCGGTGGCGCTCGCCGAGCTCGGGCAGAGCCTGCAGAACCAGACGCTGTATTTCGACTGTCTCGCCGCGGATGGCCGAGCGGTGGCGATCGAGTTGCGGATCATGCTGATCTGGAATGAAAACAATCGTTTCGACGGAGCCTTGTGTATCGGCCGGGATATCAGCCAGCAACGCCAGGCGGAAAAGGAGCTGCGCCGTGCCGCCACGGTTTTCGACCATTCCACGGCTGCCATTGTGGTCACCGACCCGGCGGGCGGGATCGTGCAGGTCAACGCCGCGTTCACGCGCATCACTGGCTACGGTACCGAAGAGGTGCTGGGCCAACTGCCGACGGTGCTCACCGCGGATCGCCAGCAGGCCATTCAGATGGGTTATGTGCGCAACCAGATCATCCAGACCGGTACCTGGGAGGGTGAGTTCTGGCTCAAGCGCAAGGATGGCGAGACCTACCCCTGCTGGATCGGCATTACCGCGGTACGCGACGCCGAAAACGATCTGGTCAGCTACGTCTGCTTTTTCAGCGACATGAGCGAACGCAAGGCCAGTGAAAAACGCATCCATCGCCTGGCCTACTACGACGGTCTGACCCAGTTGCCCAACCGCACGCTGTTCCAGGATCGACTCCACAGCAGCCTGCAGCTCGCCGCGCGACGAGGTGGCTGGGTGGTGCTGATGTTTCTCGATCTGGACCGCTTCAAACCGATCAACGACTCGCTCGGTCACGCGGCCGGCGACCGCATGCTCAAGGAAGTTGCCGTGCGCCTGGCCTCTTGCGTCGACGAAGACGACACCGTGGCGCGCATGGGTGGCGATGAGTTCACCTTTCTCCTGCACCCCGGCGGCAATCGCGACGAGGCCCTGACCCGCACGATCCACGTTGCCGAACGCATCCTCGCCAGCCTTACCGAGCCCTTCGTGCTGTCCGGTCGCGAATTCTTCGTCACCGCCAGTATCGGCATCGCGCTAAGCCCGCAGGATGGCGACGACATCAGCCAACTGATGAAAAACGCCGACACGGCGATGTATCACGCCAAGGAACGCGGCAAGAACAACTTCCAGTTCTATCAGGCGGAAATGAATGCCAGCGCGCTGGAGCGTCTGGAGTTGGAAAGCGACCTGCGCCATGCACTCGAACAGCGTCAGTTCGTGCTGCATTATCAGCCGCAGTTCCTTGCCGACGGCCGGACGCTGACCGGCGTCGAGGCGCTGTTGCGCTGGCAGCATCCAGTCCGCGGGTTGGTACCGCCGTGCGATTTCATTCCGGCACTGGAGGAGCTGGGCCTTGTGGTGGATGTTGGCGACTGGGTACTCGGCGAAGCCTGCCGGCAGATTGCGGCCTGGCATCAGCAGGGCGTGACGGTGCCGAAGGTTTCTGTGAATCTTTCCGCACGGCAATTCGCCGACGGCCGGCTGGGCCAGCGCATTGCCGCAACCCTTCAAGCCAGCGGCATCTCGCCGTCCTGTCTGGAGCTGGAGCTGACCGAGAGCATCCTGATGCAGGATGTCGGCGAGGCGATGCGCATCCTCGAATCGCTCAAACGCCTGGGTCCTTCGATCGCCATCGATGATTTCGGCACCGGCTATTCTTCGCTGAACTACCTCAAGGCGTTCCCCATCGATGTGCTGAAAATCGACCGCAGCTTCGTCGACGGACTGCCCCAAGGCGAGCAGGACGCGCAGATCGCCCGGGCAATCATTGCCATGGCGCACAGCCTGAACATGTCGGTGATCGCCGAAGGCGTGGAAACCCAGGCGCAGCTGGACTTCCTGCGTGAGCACGGTTGCGACGAGGTGCAGGGTTTCTATCTGAGCCGGCCGGCACCGGCAGATGAACTGCAACAGACAGCTTTAAGCTGCAAGGCATAAACCAGGGGTCGCATTGCCTGGCAGCAAGCCGCCGCACCGATTCGCTTGCAGCTTACAGCTGCCTTCATGTTGCAGATGACGACGCCTCATACCCGCGCCCCGGCGGATGAGGTAGAATCCGCGCCTCTCTTTTATACCGCCAGCTGATTCTCAGGGGACTGCCATGTTCAGCCGTGATTTGACCCTCGCCCGTTACGACGCCGATCTCTTCGCTGCCATGCAGCAGGAAGCCAAGCGTCAGGAAGACCACATCGAGCTGATCGCCTCGGAGAACTACACCAGCCCGGCGGTGATGGAAGCCCAGGGTTCGGTACTGACCAACAAGTACGCCGAAGGCTATCCGGGCAAGCGCTACTACGGTGGCTGCGAGTACGTGGACGTGGTGGAGCAACTGGCGATCGATCGTGCCAAGGAGCTGTTCGGCGCTGATTACGCCAACGTTCAGCCGCACGCTGGTTCGCAAGCTAATAGTGCCGTCTATCTCGCCCTGCTGAGCGCCGGCGACACCATCCTCGGCATGAGCCTGGCCCACGGCGGGCACCTGACCCACGGCGCCAGCGTTTCCTCATCCGGCAAGCTGTACAACGCCGTGCAGTACGGCATCAACGATCAAGGCCTGATCGACTACGACGAAGTCGAACGTCTGGCCGTCGAGCACAAGCCGAAGATGATCGTTGCCGGCTTCTCCGCGTATTCGCAAAAGCTGGATTTCCCGCGCTTCCGCGAAATCGCCGACAAGGTCGGTGCCTACCTGTTTGTCGACATGGCTCACGTGGCCGGTCTGGTCGCCGCGGGCGTCTATCCGAACCCGGTGCCGTTCGCGGACGTGGTCACCACCACCACTCACAAGACCCTGCGCGGTCCGCGCGGTGGCCTGATCCTGGCCCGCGCCAACGCCGATATCGAAAAGAAGCTGAACTCCGCTGTTTTCCCGGGCGCCCAGGGCGGCCCGCTGGAGCATGTCATTGCCGCCAAGGCAGTGTGCTTCAAGGAAGCGCTGCAGCCTGAATTCAAGACCTACCAGCAGCAGGTGGTGAAGAACGCTCAGGCCATGGCCGAAGTGTTCATCCAGCGCGGCTTCGACGTAGTGTCCGGCGGCACTCAGAACCATCTGTTCCTGCTCAGCCTGATCAAGCAGGACATCACCGGTAAGGACGCCGACGCGGCGCTGGGCAACGCGCACATCACCGTGAACAAGAACAGCGTGCCGAACGATCCGCGTTCCCCGTTCGTCACCTCCGGCCTGCGCATCGGGACCCCGGCCGTTACCACCCGTGGTTTCGGCGAGTCCGAGTGCCGCGATCTGGCTGGCTGGATCTGCGACATCCTCGACAAGATGGGTGACGAGTCGGTGATCGACGCCGTGCGCGGCAAGGTCGAGGCCGTCTGCGCCAAGTTCCCGGTCTACGGTAACTAAGGCGTTATCGCAGTACAGAGAAGCCCGGCTATTTTGCCGGGCTTTTTCGTTTTACCCGAAGGTGATATCCAGCAGCGCTCAGCAAGATCGCATCATCCGGAGAAGCTCGATGCAGCTCAAACACAAGATCGCCGCGCTCAGCATCCTGCCTTTGTTGCTGGCCGTGGCGGTGGTCTGCGCGCTGGTTTTCCTCCAGAACCAGCGCCTCGGCGAACAACAGGCCAAACTGATCGAGACCAGCATTCTGGCGAGCAAGCAGGCCGAGCTGAAAAACTACGTCGAGATGGCCACCAGCATCATCGCGCCGCTCTACGACAGCGGATTGAACGACGCCGAGACCAAACAGAAGGTGCTCGCGGCACTGGGCCGATTCAGCTTTGGCAGCGACGGCTATTTCTTCGTCTACGACCGCAGCGGACGCAACCTCATGCATCCACGCCAGAGCGAGCTGGTAGGGCAGAACTTGTGGAACATGACCGACCCGAACGGCCTGCGGGTAATTCAGGCGCTGATGCACAGCGCCGAAACCGGCAAGGGCTTTCAGCGCTATGCCTGGCAGAAACCCTCCACTGGGCAGTTCGCGGCGAAACTCGCCTATGTGGTGATGCTCGACCGCTGGGGCTGGATGCTCGGCACTGGCATTTACCTTGAGGACGTCGACCAGGCAATCCTGAAAGTACGTGAGGAGGTTTCCGGCGGCATTCACACCACCATGCTGGCGATCGCCGGGGTGGCGCTGGTGGCGGTGCTGCTCGTTTTCGCCAGCGGCCTGACGCTGAATGTCAGTGAGCGTCGGCTGGCGGATCGCAAGTTGCAGGTGCTTACCCAGCGCATCGTCAGCCTGCAGGAGGAGGAGCGCTCGCGGGTGTCTCGCGAGTTGCACGATGGCATCAGTCAGCTGCTGGTCTCGATCAAGTTCCAGTTCGAGCTGGCCAGCCATGAGCTGGCCAGTGGTAATCCGAA
Source organism: Stutzerimonas sp. VN223-3 (assembly GCF_045999685.1). Lineage (NCBI taxonomy): Bacteria > Pseudomonadati > Pseudomonadota > Gammaproteobacteria > Pseudomonadales > Pseudomonadaceae > Stutzerimonas > Stutzerimonas sp. VN223-3. The sequence continues at coordinate 77,075 of NZ_RBEC01000001.1, forward strand.
GGCACTGGAGACGCTGGATCGCGGAACCGAGCGCCTGGCGGGAGCCATCGGCGAAGTGCGGCGAATCTCTCACGATTTGCATCCGTCATTGCTGGATACCCTTGGCCTGCCGGCGGCGATCGGTCAGCTTGTGGCCGAGTTCGAACAGCGCAGCGGGCTAAAAATGGTATACAGCGACGGCCTCGGCGACGAGATTCCAGACGACGCTGTCGCTGTCGCTTTATTTCGCGTTCTTCAGGAAGCCTTGACCAATATCGAGCGGCACGCTGCGGCTCGCTCGGTGTATATCACGCTGGATGGCAACGACGCGTCGGTACGATTGAACGTCCGCGATGACGGCGTAGGTTTCAACCCGCGTCAGCTCGACAGCATCAAGGGTGGCATCGGACTACGCAATATCCGCGAACGGGTCGAGCATTTCGGAGGACGTTTCAGCCTGGCCTCGGCGCCCGGACGTACGGAGCTGGACGTGACCCTGCCAGCGCAGGTCGGCTGATGCCGGCTGAGATAAACGAATAAGAAGAGGCTCGCCCAATGAACCCGAAAGCTTGCATCAAGGTGGTACTCGTCGATGATCACGCGCTGGTGCGTGATGGTATCCGTGCGCTGTTGATGGCCGTGCCGGAGCTGGATGTTGTCGGCGAAGCCGGTTGTGGCGCCGAGGCGATCGAGCTACTCGGTCGCGTGCCGGCTGACGTGGTGCTGATGGATATCGGCTTGAAGGACGTCAACGGGCTTGAGCTGACCCAGTCGCTGCGCGAGCAATATCCAGACATCCGGATACTGATCCTGAGCATGTACGACAATCAGGAATACGTGAACACATCGGTGAAAGTTGGCGCCTGCGGTTACGTGCTGAAGGATGCACCGTCGCGGGAAATCATCCTCGCGATCGAGGCGATTGCCGCGGGCAACACCTATTACAGTGAAGGCATCGCCGAGAAGCTGGCCAGCCGCGGCGGCGAGGAGCGCGAGCTGACTCCGCGCGAGCGCGAGGTACTGCTGATGTTGGCCCAAGGGCATAACAACAAGGCCATGGCGCGCGCCCTGCAGATCAGCGTACGAACGGTGGAAACCCACCGGCTAAGCATCCGCCGCAAGCTCGATATCGATCGGCCGGCGGATCTGATGAAGCATGCGATGGTGCATGGTTGGTTGCCGGGGCAGCATTAGCGATCCGTTCGAAGCGCTTAAGGGAACGATTCGTCCAGACGCCGTCGTTAGCTTGTCCGTGGCTTCCTGTAGGATTGGCCATCAAACAGCTCTCTGGACGCCACATGTCTCTCATCCCTTCGGGCGTGATTCTGCCGCCGCCGCTGGTTTACCTGAGTTTTGTGGCCTGCGCATGGGGGCTGACGAAGTGGGTGCCGCTCGATCTGCCGCAGTACGGGTTGTTGCCATTTATCGGCTGGGGTTCGATTGCCGCCGGTATCTTTCTAATGGTCTGGGCGGCGCTGGAGATGTATCGCCACCGCACCACCATCAACCCTTACGGTAAGCCGAGCAGCCTGCTACAGACCGGGCCGTTCCGTTTCTCACGCAACCCCATTTATCTCGCCGATACGCTGATCTATTGCGGCATTGCGCTGCTGCTCGACAGTCTCTGGCCATGGTTGTTGCTTCCCTTGCTGATCCTCTGCGTGCAGCGCACCGTGATCGTCCATGAGGAGCATTTGCTGACTCGATTGTTCGGTGACGATTACCGGGCCTATCGGCGACATGTACGGCGTTGGTTCTGAACCGCCTTGGCATCGGCTGGCCTGACCTATAGTGAATGAAGTTTTCTCAGGAGTAGATCTGATGAGCGAAACAAGCAGCGAACGTCGGCGCTTCCAGCGCTTTGCCTTCGATGCCGAAACGGCTCTCGTACAGGGACAGCGACGTTGGCCGGTCGAGTTGCACGACTTGTCGCTGAAAGGCCTGTTGGTGCACCGTCCGGTGGGTTGGGATGCCGATCCTGCTCAACCGTTCGAAGCACAGATACGGCTGTCCGACGATGTTGAGGTGCGCATGGAGGTCGAAATGACCCATGCCAAAGGCGAGCTGATCGGCATGGTTTGCCGGCACATCGACGTCGACTCTATCAGTCATTTGCGACGGCTGGTCGAGCTCAATCTCGGTGACGAAGCGCTACTCGAGCGTGAACTTGCTGCACTCGGCGCGCCCTGAGCAGCGTCGCGGTATTACTCGAACAACGCATCCAGCGCCTGTTCGAGCCGCGTCACCGCGATGATCTCGAGTCCAGCAGGCGCCTCTTTCGGGGCGTTGCCCTTGGGCACGATGGCGCGTTTGAATCCGTGCTTGGCGGCTTCTTTCAAACGTTCCTGACCGCTCGGCACTGGTCGAATCTCACCGGATAGGCCGACCTCGCCGAACACCAGCAGGTCGGTGTCCAGGGGGCGGTTGCGCAGGCTGGAAATCACAGCGGCCATCAGCGCCAAATCGGACGCGGTCTCCAGTACCTTCACCCCGCCCACCACATTAATGAAGACGTCCTGGTCATAGGTCGGAATGCCGCCATGGCGATGCAGGACGGCGAGCAGCATGGCCAGGCGATTCTGGTCGAGACCCAGAGTGACGCGGCGCGGATTGGCCATGTGGCTGGTGTCGACCAACGCTTGCACCTCCACCAGCATCGGCCGGGTGCCTTCCCAGGTGGCCATGACCACACTGCCGGGTACTGCTTCCTGCGCGCGGGTGAGGAAGATTGCCGAGGGGTTGGTGACTTCCTTGAGACCCTTGTCGGTCATGCCGAACACGCCCAGTTCGTTGATCGCACCAAAGCGGTTCTTTACGGCACGCAGCAGACGCAGGCGACCGTCGGATTCGCCTTCGAAATACAGCACCGTGTCGACCATATGTTCCAGTACCCGCGGCCCAGCCAATGCGCCTTCCTTGGTCACGTGGCCGACAAGAAAGATCGCCGTACCGCTCTGCTTGGCGAAACGCACCAGCAGCGCCGCACTTTCGCGAACTTGCGCGACGCCGCCGGGCGCCGATTGCAGCTGTTCGGTGAAAATCGTTTGGATCGAGTCGATCACCATCACCTTGGGCTTTTCCAGGCGCGCGGTGGCGATGATGGTTTCGATGCAGGTTTCGGTCATCACCTTGAGTTTGTCCTGCGGCAGGTCCAGGCGGCGCGCACGCATCGCCACCTGCTGCTGCGATTCCTCACCCGTGACGTAAAGGGCTGGAAACTGCCGGGCTACATTGCACAGGGTCTGCAGGAGGATGGTCGACTTGCCGATCCCGGGGTCGCCGCCGATCAGCACTACCGAGCCGTCTACCAACCCGCCGCCGAGCACGCGATCCAGTTCGCCTGAGGCGGTAGAAAAGCGTGGCACTTCCTCGACGCTGACTTCGGCCAGGGTCTTGATGTTGGCCTGGTCGCCGGCCCAGCCAGCGCGGCCAGACGGCGGCGCGGCGCCGTCGATGATGGTTTCGACTAGCGTGTTCCAGGCGCCACAGTCGCCGCACTGGCCGGCCCACTTGGGGAAGGTCGAGCCGCATTCAGTGCAGCCATACATGCGCTTGGCCTTAGCCATGGGGAACTCCGTGTCGAGCAAATGGAGTCGCATGATAACGGCTGACTCGATCGGCATCAGCCACAAGCGCCGCGCGACTGTAAAGGAATCGCACAGGAGCGAGGCACATGCGCGATGGGCTACACCGGCGCCTACGGTTTCGCCTCGATGGGATAGCCCCGATTGCCGACGTGAGATGGATGCAGCCCATCAAAGTGCGGCACCGTACTCACTAACGTGCACCGCCTGCGATAAGTAGGTGATATCAAAACCGCTCGAACCATTGTCGCCCGTCACTGAAACTCTCTAGCCCGGTGCTTGAACCAAATCTATGCTGCTCAGGGTCGAAGCGCTACGGCGGTCGTTCCGGCCGCAATCTATCAATTACCAAGGGGAGTGCAATCAAATGGGCATGCTCAATGAATTCAAAGCATTTGCGGTGAGAGGAAACGTCATCGACATGGCGGTCGGCATCATAGTCGGGGCGGCGTTCACGAAGATCGTCTCGTCCTTCGTCGCCGACGTGGTGACGCCGCCGCTTGGGATGTTGATTGGTGGTGTGGATTTTTCGGATCTGTCCATTGTGCTCAAGCAAGCCGTGGGCGATGCGCCCGCTGTAACTCTCAGCTATGGGCGTTTCATCCAAACGGTGTTTGATTTCATCATCGTTGCCTTCGCCATTTTCCTTGCGGTGAAGGGCATCAATAGTCTCAAGCGCAAGGAGGCAGAGGCGCCATCCGCTCCGCCGGCACCCAGCAAGGAAGAGGTGCTGCTGACCGAAATCCGCGATGCTCTGCGTGCACAGAGTCGGCCATGAGACAGGCCTGACTACCTCCATGGATTTGGGGCGCCACAGCTTCCGGCACGGCTTTCTACACCTTGCAGCCAGGCAGAGGCATCGCCAGAATGGCGGCATCAATCGTGGCCGTCAGGCCACTCCAGCAAGGATTTCCGATGCCCGAAACTGTCGCTGCCGGCCTGCGCCTGGCGCCCGAGGCGCTGACCCGCCCTTTCGAACCTGCCCAGTTCGGTTTCAAGACCACCGATGAACTCGAGCCCTTCCTCGGCGTGCTCGGGCAGGAGCGCGCGGTCGAAGCCCTACAGTTCGGCGTGGCGATGCCGCGTCCCGGCTACAACGTCTACGTGATGGGCGAGCCGGGAACGGGGCGCTTCTCGTTCGTGCGCCGCTACCTCAAAGCCGAAGGTAAGCGGCTGGATACGCCCTCCGATTGGGTGTACGTCAACAATTTCGACGAGCCGCGTGAGCCACGCGTGGTGGAGCTGCCCCAAGGCGGAGCCGGTGAGTTCATCTCCGACATCGGTCAGCTGATCGATAACCTGATGGCGACTTTTCCTGCGGTATTCGAGCACCCAAGCTTCCAACAGAAGAAGAGCGCCATCGATCGCGCCTTCAATCAGCGCTACGACAAGGCGTTGGATGTCATCGAGAAGCTTGCGTTGGAAAAGGAGATTGCGCTCTACCGCGACAGCAGCAACATTGCCTTCACGCCGATGAAGGATGGCAAGTCGATGGACGAGGCGGAGTTCGCCCAGCTGCCAGAAGCGGAGCGCGAGCGCTACCACGAAGACATCTCCGCGCTGGAAGTCCATTTGAATGAAGGTCTCGCCAGTCTGCCGCAGTGGAAGCGCGAGTCGAGCAATCAGCTGCGTCAGCTCAACGACGAGACCATCAGCCAAGCCTTACAGCCGCTGCTCGCGCCATTGTCGGAGAAGTATGGCGAGAACGCCGGCATCGAGGCCTACCTGCAGGCAGTGCAGGTCAATCTGCTGAAAACCGTGGTGGAGCAACTGGTCGACGAAAATCGTCCCGACGCCCAGACCCGCCAGTTGCTCGAAGAACAATACAGCCCGAGCCTCGTGGTTGGGCACTCGCTGGACGGCGGTGCGCCGGTGGTGTTCGAGCCGCACCCGACGTATGACAACCTGTTCGGCCGCATCGAATACAGCACCGATCAGGGCGCGCTTTACACCAGCTACCGCCAACTGCGCCCGGGCGCGCTACACCGCGCCAATGGGGGCTTCCTGATGCTCGAAGCGGAAAAGATGCTCAGCGAACCCTTCGTCTGGGACGCGCTCAAGCGTGCGTTACAATCGCGCAAGCTGAAGATGGAGTCGCCGTTAGCCGAGCTCGGTCGGCTGGCCACCGTGACGCTGAACCCGGCGGTCATTCCGCTCAACGTCAAAGTCGTGATCATTGGCTCGCGGCAGCTGTACTACACGCTGCAGGATCTGGATCCCGACTTTCAAGAGATGTTTCGCGTGCTGGTGGATTTCGATGAGGAAATTCCGCTGGCCGAGGATAGCCTCGAACAGTTCGCCCAACTGATGAAAACGCGCACGTCGGAAGAGGGCATGGCGCCGCTGACCGCGGCAGCTGTTGCGCGTCTGGCCACCTACAGTGCGCGACTGGCCGAGCATCAGGGACGCCTGTCGGCTCGTATCGGTGATTTGTTCCAGCTGGTCAGCGAGGCGGACTTCATTCGCCAGCTGGCCAAGGACGAAGTCACCGATGTCGGCCACATCGAACGGGCACTGAAAGCCAAAGCCACCCGGACCGGGCGCGTCTCGGCACGAATTCTCGAGGACATCCTCGCCGGCATCATCCTCATTGACAGTGAAGGCGCCGCTATTGGCAAGTGCAACGGTCTGACGGTGCTGGAGGTCGGCGATTCCGCGTTCGGGATGCCAGCGCGCATCTCGGCCACCGTTTATCCGGGCGGCTCGGGCATTGTCGACATCGAGCGTGAGGTCAATCTCGGCCAGCCGATTCACTCCAAGGGTGTGATGATCCTGACCGGCTTCCTTGGCAGCCGCTATGCGCAGGAGTTTCCGCTGGAGATCTCTGCCAGCATCGCGCTGGAGCAATCCTACGGTTATGTCGACGGCGACAGCGCATCGCTTGGCGAGTGCTGCGCGCTGATTTCGGCCATCTCGCGGACGCCGCTCAAGCAATGCTTTGCTATCACCGGCTCGATCAACCAGTTCGGTGAGGTGCAGGCCGTCGGTGGCGTCAACGAGAAGATTGAAGGCTTCTTCCGGCTTTGCGAAGCGCGCGGGCTGACGGGTGAGCAGGGCGCCATCATTCCATTTGCCAACGTCACCACGCTGATGCTCGACGAGCGAGTACTTGAAGCCGTTCGCCAAGAGCGATTCCACATCTACGCTGTACGTCATGTGGATGAAGCCCTCTCGTTGTTGGTGGGTGAACAGGTGGGTGCGGCGGACAAGGACGGACAGTTCCCCAAGGGCAGCGTCAACGCTCGGGTGGTGGAGCGCTTGCGCGATATCGCCGAGATTGAACTCGAGGACGAAACCAAGAGCGACGCGGCGTCACCGGCGGAGGTCCTAGCCACAGCGCCAAGAAACGGTGCGGAGCAGAACTAGTCGGTTCTACATTGAGCGGTTATTGAACGGAACGATACGACCGGTGGCGGGTCTGCAATGGAAGGGAGTTCCCACTCCCTATCCACATGGTTATCCACAGCTTCTGAGGATAAACAGGTTGGCCCGCCAATCCATCCAGAATGACGGTGCGCAACCGAGCGCGAGGATCGCCGTCATGTCTCACACGCTTTGCTTGAATCGCCAGTGCCTGGGTCTGGTGACCCGTATCGAGTGCATTGTCCGCCCTCTGGCCGGCGGCAATGGCCTATGGACGTTGCTCTGCGCGGCAGGTATCGATGCCGGCCAACCTACTGCAATCAAGGCGCAGGGCCCATTCCACGGGCCTCGAGAGGCCGAGTCGGTGCTGGAGGCGATTGCCAGTAATCTTTATGGGCAAGGCTATTGCGAGTCCAGTTCGCCGTCGATCTGGCAGCTGCATATGCAAGCTGAATTGCGCAAGGTCAACGCCAACCAGGCTCGTTACCTCGGTGGCTGGGAGTCCAGGACCTGATTCTTGAATGAGCGCGTCGCGTCTGCAAGCTGGCTTTTTTGCTAAGCCGGCGGCTTTGTAAAGTTCTTATCCACAAACTAAATGCTGCCACAGGACGTTTATTGAGGCTCCGTAGCGCTGCGTATACCCGCCTGCCTGTATCCGCCTCAGAGAACAGATGGAACGCTTCATCGAGAACACCATGTATGCCGCGCTGATTGCTGGCACCTATCTGCTTTGGCCTGGCGTTCGCTCTTTTGGCCTCGGCGATCATGCTCTTTCAGGAAATCTGGCCCATCCTGGACAAGCTCACCAGTATTGATGCGGTCGGCACCTGAAGTGCTGCTGAAGGGGACGATGCTTTTAAGCTTCAAGCCCGAACGCATGGCTTGCTTGCGGCATAGGCAAGCCGCGAGCTGTGCTAGGCTGTCGGCCCTTTTTTCCAGCGGAGCCCAGGCATGACTGATCTGAACCTTTCAACCGACGAAACTCGCGTGAGCTACGGCATCGGTCGCCAGCTGGGAGATCAGTTGCGTGACAATCCTCCGCCGGGCATCAGCCTGGATGCGGTGATCGCAGGCATCCGTGATGCCTTCGCAGGTGCTGCGAGCCAGGTCAGCCCGGAAGATCTGAACGCCAGCTTCGCGGTCATTCGCGAGCGCATGCAGGCCGAAGCACAAAAGAAGGCCGAAGCCGCCGCAGGCGAGGGCAAATCGTTCTTGGCTGAAAATGCCAAGCGAGAAGGGGTTACCACGCTTGCATCGGGTCTGCAGTATGAAGTACTAACCGCTGGCGATGGCGCCAAGCCGAGCCGCGAAGACCAGGTTCGCACGCACTATCACGGCACGCTGATTGATGGCACCGTCTTCGACAGCTCCTATCAGCGTGGCCAGCCGGCCGAATTCCCGGTCGGTGGCGTGATTGCTGGTTGGACCGAAGCTCTGCAGTTGATGGGCGTTGGCAGCAAGTGGCGTCTCTATGTGCCGAGCGAGCTGGCGTACGGCGCCCAGGGTGTCGGTAGCATTCCCCCGCACAGTGTGCTGGTCTTTGACGTCGAGCTGCTCGCCGTTCTGTAAGCCGTTCTGCGCTACGGGCGCAGTGCCCGTGCATAGGAGAACAGGAACAGGTTGCGTACCTGTTCCTTGAGCACGCCGGGCTCGCTGGTGCTCAGCTCCTGCAGATCCAGATCGCCCTGGTCGCGCAACTCATCCAGGGCCTCTCCTTCCAGTGAAATGCACACCACACCGGTGTTGCGGTCGAGTATCCGCAGATAGGGTTGCGGGCGATCCAGCCAGGCATCAATCAGATAAGTCATGTTCGCCTCCAGTTAGTTTCATTAATGAGAATAATTGTTATTTGCAAACATGCAAGCACAAAAATCTCAGCTTGATTGATGGCGGCGAGTCGGTCTGGTCGATGTGGCTAATGAAGTGCTGGGGTGAGCGGGGTGGAGTTTGCTTCGGCGTTGATGTCAATGCGTGCGGGCGACGGCGAAGCGGCTAAGCTCCACCAAGGCATCGCGATAGCTGTTGGCGGGGATCAGCTCAAGGCAGGCGATAGCGCGATCGGCATAGTCACGCGCCATGCGTGCGGTGTAGTCCAGTGCGCCGCACGCCTCCACGGCCGTACGGATACTTTCGAGATCTTCAATGCCGCCTTTCTGGATGGCCTTGCGCACCAGCGCGGCCTGCTCTGCACTGCCTTCTCGCATGGTGTAAATCAGCGGCAGGGTTGGCTTGCCTTCAGCCAGATCGTCGCCGACGTTCTTGCCAAGTGTTTCGGCATCGCCCTGGTAGTCGAGCAGGTCGTCCACCAGTTGAAAGGCGACACCGAGATGGTCGCCGAAGGTACGCAATGCTTCGCACTGCTCCCCGCTGGCGCCGGCCAGGGTCGCGGCGCTGTGGGTCGATGCTTCGAAGAGCATGGCCGTCTTGCCGCGGATGACTTCCATGTAGATTTCTTCGGTGGTGCTGGCGTCGCGAACCTTGGACAGTTGCAGCACTTCGCCTTCGGCGATCACGCGGGTGGCCTGAGAAATGATCCGCATGACCGGCATCGAGCCGAGATCGACCATCATTTCGAAGGAGCGCGCATAAAGGAAGTCACCCACCAGCACGCTCGGCGCGTTGCCCCAGAGCGCATTGGCCGTGGAGCGACCGCGGCGCATGCCGGACATGTCGACCACGTCGTCGTGCAGTAGAGTCGAAGTGTGCAGAAATTCAATGATGGCCGCGAGAAGACGCAGTCGTTCACCTTTGAGGCCTAGTGCATTGCCGCTGAGCAGGACCAGCAAGGGGCGCAGGCGCTTGCCACCGGCCGAGGTGATGTAGTCCCCGATTTTTTCCACCAACGGCACGCGGGAAGTCAGTTGGTTGCGGATAATGCCGTCAACAGCGGCAAAATCTTCAGCCACTACTTGGTAAAAGGCCTGGGGTTGCATCGGGGACGAGTACTCCTCGGAGATTGCGCGGCATGCTATGGGGCGGGTCAGACACTGTCAAGGCAAGGCCCGCCGGCTATTGCGTGAGCCTTGGCGCATGCGTACAATCGCGGACCCTGAACTTCCCCCTGGGCATTTCCCTGCCTTACGCAATTGCAAGGGCGTCCCTTCCGGCCCCGAGCAGCCATGCCAGCCTCCAACTATTTCACTTAAGCGCTGGGTGAGCAGGATCAACGGAGATACACAGATGTACGCAGTTATCGTTACCGGCGGCAAGCAATACAAGGTCGCCGAAGGCGAATTCCTCAAGATTGAAAAACTCGAAGTTGCAACTGGCGAAGCAGTCACTTTTGACCGCGTTCTGCTGGTCGGCAACGGCGACGATGTAAAGATCGGCGCTCCGGTGGTCGATGGTGCCAAGGTCACTGCTGAAGTGATCGCCCAAGGTCGTCATGACAAGGTCACCATCATCAAATTCCGCCGTCGTAAGCACCACATGAAGCGTCAGGGCCACCGTCAGTGGTTCACTGAGGTCAAAATCACCGGTATTCAGGGCTAATAGGGCCTGAATCCCCTTATAGGAGTATTGAACTCATGGCACACAAAAAAGCTGGCGGTTCTACCCGCAACGGTCGCGACTCAGAAGCCAAACGACTTGGCGTGAAGATGTACGGCGGCCAGGCCATCAAGGCCGGTAACATCATCGTGCGTCAGCGCGGCACCCAGTTCCACGCCGGTTACGGCGTTGGCATGGGCAAGGATCACACCCTGTTCGCGAAAGTGGAAGGCGTGATCAAATTCGAAGTGAAGGGCGCTTTCGGTCGTCGCTACGTGAGCGTCGTCGCAGCCTAACCGCGACGTTGCTGGAAAAGCCCTGTCATGCGACGGGGCTTTTTTGTTTCTGTATCCTCTATAGGGCTCTTGCAAAACACTGCTTTGCTCTAAATTTTCGCTGGGTTTTGCAAGACCCTTATGTTTCCGTTTTTCTAGCCCGTCCCTGCGACGGGAGGCGTTCCCATGAAATTTGTCGATGAAGTGTCGATTTTTGTAAAGGCCGGTGATGGTGGCAACGGCATGATGAGCTTCCGTCGTGAGAAGTTCATCGAAAAGGGCGGCCCCAATGGCGGCGACGGTGGTGACGGCGGTTCCGTTTACATGGAGGCCGACGAGAATCTCAACACGCTGGTCGACTACCGCTATACCCGCCGCTTCAATGCGCCGAATGGGCAGAAGGGCGGCAGCACGGAATGCACTGGTGCGAAGGGAGATGATCTGGTTCTGCCGGTGCCGGTCGGCACCACCGTAATCGATGCCGCTACCCAGGATGTTATTGGCGACCTGACCAAGCCAGGTCAGCGTCTGTTGGTCGCTCAGGGCGGTTGGCATGGCCTGGGTAATACGCGCTTCAAGTCGAGCACCAATCGAGCGCCGCGGCAGACCACGCCGGGCAAGCCTGGTGATGCGCGCGACCTGAAGCTGGAATTGAAGGTGCTGGCTGACGTCGGTCTGCTGGGTTTGCCGAACGCGGGCAAAAGTACCTTTATCCGCTCGGTTTCGGCGGCAAAGCCGAAGGTTGCTGACTACCCATTCACTACGCTGGTGCCGAACCTCGGGGTCGTCAGTGTTGGCCGTTACAAGAGTTTCGTGATTGCCGATATTCCGGGGCTGATCGAGGGCGCGTCGGAAGGTGCGGGTCTCGGTATCCGGTTTCTTAAACACCTGGCGCGCACCCGCTTGTTGTTGCATTTGGTCGATATGGCGCCGCTGGACGAAAGCGATCCGGCGGACGCTGCCGAAGTCATCCTCAACGAGCTGGAGAAGTTCAGTCCCGCGCTGGCGCAGCGCGATCGCTGGCTGGTGCTGAACAAGGCCGATCAGTTGCTCGAAGAGGATCGCGAAGAGCGGGTCCGCCAGGTGGTCGAGCGCCTCGAGTGGGCGGGGCCTGTATTTGTCATCTCCGCTCTCGAGCGCGAAGGTACCGAGGAGCTCAGTCAGGCGATCATGCGCTATCTGGACGAGCGCACGCTGCGTCTCGCCGAGGAGCCGGCTTATGCCGAGGCGCTTGCCGAGCTGGATCAGCAAATCGAAGACGAGGCGCGGGCCCGTCTGCAGGAGCTTGACGATCAGCGAGCACTGCGTCGTGCCGGCGTCAAGGCGGCGGTGGATGTCGATGATGACGACTTCGACGATGACGATGACGATGAAGGCGGCGCGGAAATTTTCTACGTGCGTTAAACGCTGTTTTTTGTGTAGGTGCAGGGTTTAGCGAGTGGTCGACGGGCTGGCTGGCTCGTCTGCTGCTCATCGAATGGTTTGGCCGGTTACCGGATAGAAGGCGGGATCGATGCGGGACAAGGTGAGCGGCGCGCGGCGCTGGGTGATAAAAATCGGCAGCGCGCTGCTGACAGCCGATGGGCGTGGTCTCGATCAGGCTGCGATGGCGGTCTGGGTCGACCAGATGGTGGCGCTGCGTGAGGCCGGGGTCGAGCTGGTGCTGGTGTCGTCTGGTGCCGTTGCGGCTGGCATGAGTCGCCTCGGCTGGACGACGCGTCCCAAGGCGGTTCACGAGCTGCAGGCAGCTGCCGCGGTCGGTCAGATGGGGTTGATTCGGGCCTGGGAAACCAGCTTTGCGCGCTGCGATCAGCAGACTGCGCAGATTCTCGTCACGCATGATGATCTCTCCGATCGCAAGCGCTACCTCAATGCGCGCAGTACTCTGCGGACCCTGATCGATCTTGGCGTGGTTCCGGTCATAAACGAGAACGATACGGTTGTTACCGACGAAATCCGCTTCGGTGACAACGACACCCTGGCTGCGCTGGTGGCGAACCTGGTTGAGGCGGATCTGCTGGTGATCCTTACTGATCGCGACGGTATGTTCGATGCCGATCCGCGAAACAACCCCGATGCCAAGCTAATCAGTGAGGCCCGTGCCGACGATCCGGCGCTGGATCTGGTTGCCGGTGCTGTAGGGGGTGCGTTGGGGCGTGGTGGTATGCAGACCAAGCTGCGCGCTGCGCGGCTCGCTGCGCGATCAGGGGCGCATACCGTAATCGTTGGCGGCCGCATCGAGCAGGTCTTGGCGCGGCTAAAGGCGGGGGAGCAGTTGGGCACGCTGCTGGCGCCGGAGCGCAACCGTCATGCTGCACGTAAACAATGGCTCGCTGGCCACTTGCAGACGCGCGGCTCGGTGACGCTCGACGCCGGTGCGGTGGTGGCGCTCAAGCAGGGTAGTCGGAGTTTGCTCCCGGTCGGTGTCAGGGCAGCGCAAGGCGGCTTCCGCCGCGGTGAGATGGTCGTCTGCGTGGGCCCCGAAGGTCAGGAGGTTGCGCGTGGCCTGGTCAACTACAGCGTTGCTGAAACTCAACGGATTTTGGGGCATTCGTCTGACGAAATCGAAAAGCTGCTCGGCTATGTCGATGAGCCTGAGCTTATCCATCGCGACAACCTGATTTTGCTGTGAGGTATTCGATGCGATTGGCAAAGGTGCTGGTCTTGCTGCTTTCATGGCCGATGGTCGGAATGGCGCGCGAAGTGGGCGAAGTCGACACGGTGTTCAAGTGGCTCGGGCCGAACCACAAGATTGTGGTCGAGGCCTTCGATGATCCCAAGGTCGAAGGCGTGACCTGTTATCTATCCAGGGCCAAGACCGGCGGCATAAAAGGCGGGCTCGGTCTCGCTGAAGATCGTGCAGAGGCATCGATCGCCTGTCGCCAGGTCGGCCCGATCCGTTTGAGCGACAAGCTTGAGGATGGCGAGGTGGTATTCAGGGAGCGCACTTCGCTGGTGTTCAAGACTATGCAGGTAGTGCGCTTTTTCGATGAGGCGCGCAATACGCTGATATACCTGGTCTACAGTGATCGCGTGATTGAGGGCAGCCCGCAGAATGCGGTAACGGCTATTCCGATCTTGCCGTGGGTGCAGGCTCGGTAAAGTTCTAGCGACGGACTAGCTATGGCGCGCTATCGGCGTTGTGTTGGCCGCGGCCTGCAATGCTGTAATGCCGCAAAGTGCAACCAGGGGTTCGGTGTGCTGGTCTGTCTTCGTAGGGGCTTGCCTTGTGCGAATGCCTTTGGCTTTAGCGAGGAGGCTGGCACGTAATGTGCTTCTGCGGATGTCTGTTTCGGGCCAGGGCATGAGGATTTGTATGCATAAAAAAACCGGCTCAAGGCCGGTTTTTTCAAGAACGTACAGCTTAGGCAGCGGCAGCGCCGAGGGCCTTGATGTGGCCGTTCAGGCGGCTCTTGTGACGAGCGGCTTTGTTCTTGTGGATGATGCCTTTATCGGCCATGCGGTCGATGACGGGCACAGCTGCAGTGTAAGCAGTACGAGCTTTATCCAGATCTTTTGCGTCGATGGCTTTGACCACATTCTTGATGTAGGTACGAACCATGGAGCGCAAGCTGGCGTTGTGGCTGCGACGCTTCTCAGCCTGAATTGCGCGTTTTTTGGCGGAAGGGCTGTTGGCCACCGTCGAACTCCTCGAAAACGTGGGATTACAAAGCAAATAAGGCCGCGAATCATGCCGATGCACCGGGCGCTTGTCAAGCCCGTCTGAATTATCGCGGATACTGGTCGGACAGATGGGGTGCCGCTAAACTCGCGGCCTCTTTAAATGTCGTAACGGGCCATCAACCGGTGGCTTTGCCTGGCCGGAACCATCCTGCTGCAACTCTAGGAAGATAAATGTCCGATACATCCGGCAAAGGCGGATTGCTGCGTTCCAGTGCGGTGGTCAGCGTGATGACTCTGCTGTCCCGCGTGCTGGGCATGGTACGCGATATGGTAGTAGCCAGCTACTTCGGATCAGGGGCTGCGGCAGACGCCTTCTTCATTGCCTTCAAGATTCCCAATTTCCTGCGCCGGTTGTTTGCCGAGGGTGCCTTCGCACAAGCGTTCGTGCCTGTGCTATCGGAGTACCGAACCAAGCGGACGCTGATCGAGGTCAAGCTGCTGGTCGATCGCACGGCCGGCATGCTCGGGCTGATCCTGACGGGTATTACCGCCATCGGCGTGCTGGCCTCACCCTATGTGGTGATGTTGTTTGCGCCGGGCTTTCATGACGAGCCGGCGAAAATGCAGTTGGCCGGCGAGCTGCTGCGTATCACCTTTCCCTATCTATTGTTGATTTCCCTGACGGCATTCACCTCCGGCGTGCTCAATACCTATGGGCACTTCGCGGTGCCGGGCTTTACCCCAGTGCTGCTCAATGTCTGCATGATCACCTCGGCGATATTTCTCACGCCCTATTTCGATCAGTCGATCATGGCGCTGGCCTGGGGCGTGTTCATTGCCGGCTTCGCCCAGTTGGCTTTCCAGCTGCCTTATGTCGCCAAGCTGGGGCTGTTGCCGCGCCCGCGGGTGAGATTCGGTGACGAGGGGGTGCGGCGGATCATGCTGCTGATGATCCCAGCGTTGTTCGGGGTATCGGTCAGTCAGATCAATCTCTTGCTCGATACGGTGCTCGCCTCGTTTCTGCAGACCGGTAGCGTGTCGTGGCTGTACTACGCGGATCGGCTTTCGGAGTTACCTCTCGGCGCATTTGGGATCGCGATCGGTACGGTCATTCTTCCGAGTCTGTCGCGTCAGCATGCCGGAGAGGACCCGAAAGCCTTTTCCAATACTCTCAATTGGGCGCTGCGAATGGTGCTGCTGGTAGGAATTCCCGCGGCGCTCGCGCTGGGCATTCTGGCCGAGCCGCTGATTGCCAGCTTGTTCTTTTACGGCGCGATGAGCGAGGAAGCCGTGGTGCAGTCCGCCAATGCGCTTGAGGCCTACTCGCTAGGCGTGTTGGCGTTCATGCTGATCAAGGTTCTGGCGCCGGGTTTCTTCGCTCGTCAGGACCTGAAGACGCCGGTGCGGGTCGCAATCATCTGCATGATCGCCAATATGGTGATGAATCTGATCCTGATCTGGCCGCTCAAGCATGTTGGATTGGCGCTGGCGACCTCGCTTTCGTCGATGCTCAACGCCGGGCTGCTGTTCTGGGGGCTGTACAGAATTGGTGTTTTCCAGGTGGCGCCAGGGTGGGGGCTATTTCTCCTGCGTCTAGGTGGTGGTTGTGCAGCGATGGTAGGCGTGGTCTGGTGGCTGAACGCCCCGTCTGTCGAGTGGTTCGCCTGGGATTGGCAGCAGCGTGCGCTTCAGCTTGGACTCTTGGTTGCTGCTGGCCTGGGCGCCTTCGCGGCTGGGCTGCTATTGCTCGGTCTGCGTCCGCGCCACTTGCGTCACTGATCTATACGGGCGGCTCGCGGCAAACCTGTCCGGGACCGGTGCCTCATGCGTATAATTGACGACTTTTCAAGCAAGAAGTGCGGTATGCAGCTGGTTCGAGGTCTTCACAACCTGCGGCCCCGACATCGGGGTTGCGTCGCCACCATCGGCAATTTCGACGGAGTTCACCGGGGGCATCAAGCCATCCTGGCGCGTCTGCGCGAGCGTGCCGCCGAACTCGGGCTGCCCAGCTGTGTGGTGATCTTCGAGCCACAGCCGCGCGAATATTTTGCTCCGGACAAGGCGCCTGCGCGTCTGACCCGGCTGCGTGAAAAACTCCAATTGCTGGATGAGCAGGGCGTCGATCTAGTGCTTTGCCTGGCTTTCAATCGCCGTTTGCGCGAGTTGAGTGCCGCTGAGTTCGTCCACGCGACGCTGGTCGAAGGCCTTGGCGTTCGGCATCTGGAAGTCGGTGATGACTTCCGTTTCGGTTGCGACCGTGCCGGCGACTTCAATTTTCTATTGAAAGCTGGAGCGGCGGAAGGATTCACGGTGGAGGCCGCGACCACCATCGAGGTGGACGGTGAACGCGTCAGCAGCACGCGGCTGCGTCAGGTGCTTGCCGACGGCGATCTGGTACAGGCGGAGAAACAGCTCGGTCGACCATTCAGTATTACCGGGCGGGTCATGCATGGGCAGGCGCTGGGGCGTCAGCTTGGTGCGCCGACCGCTAACATCCAGCTCAAGCGCAAGAGCACACCGCTTAGCGGGGTGTTCATGGTGAGCACGGAAGTCGACGGCGTCGTACAGCCGGCGGTGGCCAATATCGGCATGCGTCCGTCGGTCAAGAGCGACGGCCAGCCGCATCTGGAAGTGCATTTGCTCAACTATCAGGGCGATCTCTATGGTCGACTGTTGCGGGTGACTTTTCACCGCAAGCTGCGTGACGAGCAGCGCTTTGCCTCGCTGGAGGCACTCAAGACGGCGATCGAGGCAGATATCGCCGCGGCTCGCGAATACTGGCGGGCTTCACCTATTACCACGAGTCAGGACTGAAATGACCGATTACAAAGCGACCCTCAATCTGCCGTCCACGGCATTTCCGATGAAGGCCGGTCTGCCACAGCGCGAGCCGGAGATTCTGCAGCGCTGGGACAGCATTGACCTCTACCGGAAGCTGCGGCAGATCGGCGAAGGTCGCCCGAAGTTCGTCCTGCATGACGGCCCGCCGTATGCCAACGGCAGCATTCACATCGGCCATGCGGTGAACAAGGTCATCAAGGATTTCATCGTCCGCTCCAAAACGCTGTCCGGCTTCGACGCGCCCTACGTACCGGGCTGGGACTGTCATGGCCTGCCGATCGAACACAAGGTCGAAATCACCTATGGCAAGAACCAGCCGGCCGACCTGACCCGCGAGCGCTGCCGCGCCTATGCCGCCGAGCAGATCGAAGGGCAGAAGGCCGACTTCATCCGCCTTGGTGTGCTGGGCGAGTGGGACAACCCTTATCGCACGATGGATTTTGCCAACGAAGCCGGTGAAATACGCGCGCTGGCGAAGATGGTCGAAGGTGGTTTCGTCTTCAAGGGCTTGAAGCCAGTGAATTGGTGTTTCGATTGCGGTTCGGCATTGGCCGAGGCGGAAGTCGAGTATCAGGACAAGAAGTCCGATGCAATCGACGTCGCCTTCCAGGTGGAGGATGCGGACAAGCTGGCGGCGGCCTTCGGCGTCGCTGCATTGGCCAAACCGGCCAGTATCGTCATCTGGACCACTACGCCCTGGACCATTCCGGCCAACCAGGCGCTCAATGTGCATCCTGACTTTGTCTACGCCTTGGTCGACACCGGCGACAAACTGCTAGTGCTCGCCGAGGAACTGGTTGAGTCCAGCCTGCAGCGCTATGGCCTGCAGGGCGAGATCATCGCCCGTTGCGAGGGCAAGGCGCTGGAGCTAATCCGTTTCCGTCACCCGTTCTACGAGCGCTTCGCGCCGGTCTACCTGGCCGACTATGTAGAAACCGGTGCTGGTACCGGTATTGTCCATTCTGCGCCCGCGTACGGTGAAGACGACTTCCGCTCCTGCAAGCATTACGGCATGGAGAATGACGACATTCTGAGCCCAGTGCAGAGCCATGGTGTCTACGTGTCGGACCTGCCGTTCTTTGGCGGTCAGTTCATCTGGAAGGCTAATCCGGCCATTGTCGAGAAGTTGCGCGAAGTCGGCGCGCTGCTCAAACATGAATCTATCCAGCACAGCTACATGCACTGCTGGCGCCACAAGACGCCGCTGATCTACCGCGCCACCGCGCAGTGGTTCGTCGGTATGGACAAGGTCGCTCATGACGGCAGCTCCTTGCGTCGTCGTGCACTGGATGCCATCGAGCAGACCGAGTTTGTCCCCGCCTGGGGCCAGGCGCGGCTGCACGGCATGATCGCCGGGCGTCCGGACTGGTGTATCTCACGTCAACGTACCTGGGGTGTGCCGATCCCGTTCTTCCTGAACAAGGAAAGCGGCGAACTGCATCCTCGTACGGTCGAGTTGATGGAAGCGGTGGCGCAGCGAGTGGATCAGGGCGGCATCGAAGCCTGGCCGAAGCTGGATGCAGCCGAGCTGCTGGGTGATGAAGCGGCGCAATACGAAAAAATCAGCGACACCCTGGACGTCTGGTTCGACTCCGGCACCACGCACTGGCACGTGATGCGCGGCTCGCACCCGATGGGGCACGCGCACGGTCCGCGCGCCGACCTGTATCTGGAAGGCTCCGACCAGCATCGTGGTTGGTTCCATTCGTCGCTGCTGACCGGCTCGGCCATCGACGGGCATGCGCCGTACAAGGGGCTGCTAACGCATGGCTTTGTGGTCGACGAAAACGGCCGCAAGATGTCCAAGTCGTTGGGCAATGTCGTTGCGCCGCAGGAAGTCACTGACAGCCTGGGTGCCGACATCCTACGCTTATGGGTCGCGTCCACCGACTATTCCGGTGAGATGGCGGTTTCCAAGGTGATCCTGCAGCGCAGTGCCGACTCCTATCGGCGCATTCGTAATACCGCGCGTTTCTTGCTGAGCAACCTCGACGGTTTCGACCCGGCGCAGCATCAGGTTCCGGCCGATCAGATGATCGCGCTCGACCGCTGGGCCGTTGATCGTGCCCTGTTGCTGCAGCGGGAAATCGAGGAAGCCTACGGTACTTACAAGTTCTGGAACGTCTACCAGAAGGTGCACAACTTCTGCGTGCAGGAATTGGGCGGCTTCTACCTCGACATCATCAAGGACCGTCAATACACCACCGGTGCTGACAGCCTGCCGCGCCGCTCCTGCCAAACCGCGCTGTACCACATTGCCGAAGCGCTGGTGCGCTGGATTGCGCCAATCCTGTCGTTCACGGCTGATGAGATCTGGCAGTACCTGCCGGGCGAGCGCAACGAATCGGTCATGCTCAATACTTGGTACGAGGGCCTCGCCGAACTGCCAGACAATGTCGAACTAGGACGAGAGTTCTGGGAAAAGGTCATGGCGGTCAAGGCTGCGGTGAACAAAGAATTGGAAACCCAGCGTGCCGCCAAGACCATCGGCGGTAACCTGCAGGCCGAAGTAGTTCTATATGCGGAGGACGCGCTGGTTGCTGAGTTGGCCAGGTTGGGCAATGAGTTGCGCTTCGTGCTGATTACCTCGGCAGTGAACGTTGCACCGCTAGCCGATGCACCGGCCGATGCGGTGCAAAGCGAGCTGTCCGGCCTCAAGCTGCAGATCAGCAAAACTGGGTATCCGAAATGCGGTCGTTGCTGGCATCACCTGCCTGATGTGGGAACCCATGCGGCTCATCCGGAAATCTGCGGTCGCTGCGTCGAGAACATCGAAGGCGACGGCGAGGTGCGTCGCTATGCGTGACGGAGCAACTGATCGTAGGGCTAGTGCAATCCTCCGCGGACTTTTGCAATCTGCTGGAAGTGTCAGTGCGGGATCGAGCCCCGTAGGGTGGGCCGGGCGGCGCTCCGCTTCAGCCCACCGTTGGCACGGTCGCATTCTTGGTGGGCTGAAGCCCACCCTACGACACCTCAGTCATAGAGCGGACACAACTCGCTGCACTCTTCAGAGGGCGGCGGCATGACCACCCGTCTCGGCAAGCTCACGTGGCTTTGGCTCAGCGTATTGGTCATCGCACTGGACCAGGCAACCAAGCACTACTTCGAAGCCAATTTCAGCCTGTACCAGAAGGTCGAGGTCATTCCGGATTATTTCGCCTGGACCTTGGCCTACAACACGGGCGCAGCCTTTAGCTTTTTGGCCGATCACTCCGGTTGGCAGCGCTGGCTATTCGCCCTGATTGCCATTGGCGTCAGCGTTGTGCTGTTGGTGTGGATGAAGCGCCTGAAGCCGGGTGAAACCTGGCTGGCGGTTGCCTTGGCGTTAGTCCTGGGTGGCGCTTTAGGTAATCTCTACGATCGTGTGGTGCTTGGTCACGTGGTCGACTTCATCCTGGTGCATTGGCAGAACCGCTGGTATTTCCCGGCCTTCAACATTGCCGACAGCGCCATCACCATCGGCGCTGTGATGCTGGCGCTGGATATGTTCCGTAGCAGTAAAACGGGAGAGACGGTAAATGACTGAACAACGCATCGGGCCGGACATGCAGGTCACTCTGCATTTCGCCCTTAGCCTGGATAATGGTGAGCAGGTCGATAGCACCTTCGACAAGCAGCCGGCCACGTTCAAGGTGGGCGATGGCAATCTGCTACCTGGTTTCGAACAGCAACTCTTCGGACTTAAGGCTGGCGACAAGCGCACCATCCAGATCGCGCCGGAGCAAGGCTTCGGCCAGCACAACCAGCAGAACGTGCAGGTCATGCCGCGTAGCCAGTTCGAAGGCATGGAGCTATCGGAAGGACTGCTTGTTATTTTCAACGATGCGGCTAAGACTGAGCTGCCAGGTATCGTCAAAAGCTACGATGATCGCCAGGTCACCGTGGACTTCAACCATCCGCTGGCCGGCAAGGCGCTGACCTTCGAAGTGGAAATATTTGAGGTCAAGCCGGTCTGAATGACCGGCTCCCGTAAGCAAGTTGCTCCTGTAGAAGCGAGTCGCTGGCTATCAAGGCGCGTAACCCCATCGCGAGCATGGGCGTTATGCTGATTCCAGCTTCGCCTCATACGTTGACCAGGCGTTACACTCCACAACTCACCCGCCCGAGTGCCGAGAATCCACATGCAAATCAAACTCGCCAATCCGCGTGGCTTCTGCGCAGGCGTCGACCGCGCTATCGAGATTGTAAATCGTGCGCTTGAGGTATTCGGCCCGCCGATCTACGTGCGTCATGAAGTCGTGCATAACAAATTCGTGGTGGAAGATCTGCGCGAGCGCGGGGCGATTTTCGTCGATGAACTCGACCAGGTGCCGGATGGCTTTATCGTGATTTTCAGCGCCCACGGCGTGTCCCAGGCGGTGCGGATGGAAGGGGAAAGGCGCGGCTTAAAAGTGTTCGACGCCACCTGCCCGCTGGTCACCAAGGTACATCTGGAAGTGACGAAATACAGCCGCGAGGGGCGTGAGTGCATCCTCATCGGCCATGAGGGGCATCCTGAAGTCGAAGGCACCATGGGCCAGTACGACACCGCCAACGGTGGCGCCATCTATCTGGTCGAAGATGAAGAGGACGTGGCCAAGCTACAAGTGCGTAACCCCGAGTCGCTGGCATTCGTGACGCAAACCACGCTATCCATGGACGACACCAGTCGCGTGATCGATGCCTTGCGCGCACGCTTCCCCAGCATTGGCGGGCCGCGCAAGGACGACATCTGCTACGCCACCCAGAATCGTCAGGATGCGGTCAAGCAGCTGGCGGGTGAGTGCGATGTGGTATTGGTTGTCGGCAGCCCCAACAGCTCCAACTCCAACCGCCTGCGTGAGCTGGCCGAACGCATGGATACGCCGGCGTATTTGATCGATGGCGCGGAAGACCTCAAGCGTGAGTGGTTCGAGAATATCGACCGGGTCGGTATCACCGCTGGCGCTTCAGCCCCAGAGGTGTTGGTGCGCGGCGTGATCGACCAGCTGCGCGAATGGGGCGCGACCGATATGGATGAGCTGGAGGGGCGGCCGGAGAACGTGACGTTCTCGATGCCGAAGGAGTTGCGGCTCAAAGCGGTTTAACGATTTGCGAAATAAAAGAAGCCCGGCGATGCCGGGCTTCTTTTTTAACTTCCGTTTAGCGTTTCCAGCACTGGGCCGAAGTCATCCCGTCCTTTTGCCCCTTTGCGCCAGTATTGGATAGCGTCAGCGTGCCACACTTGTCGTTCGCCATGCTGCCCGTCGGTGCGGCCTGCAGCACGTATGCGGTGGCGGATGGGCTGCCTTCGGCAAACCCGATATCGTAAGCTTTGGTCCCGCCATCCTTGGGTGCCTGACTGAACGGCAACGCAACTGCAGTTCCTGCGCTGTTTTTGTCGTAGCGCCCACTACCGGTGTAATTGCGCTCCATGAAATGCGCCAGCTCCATCAAGGCTGTTTCAGCGTCCGCGCGCTTGGCGGCGCGGACGTATTCCTGATAGCTGGGGTAGGCAATGGCGGCGATGATGCCGATGATCGCGACCACGATCATCAGTTCGATCAGCGTAAAGCCTCGATTTAAGGAGCTTCTCAAAGGTTATTCCTCACTTCATGCCAGGAAAGGCGGTTGGAGTCGTTGTTATTTCCCATGACCTCAATGCAGACCGGTGTCACGCCATCCGAATCGGTACTTGAGGCCGAACTGGCATAGCACAGGTACCGTTTGCCGGTTTTCTGGTCGCTCAGCCCAATCGTACCTTTGACCGCGCCTTCGTCGGGGTCCGCCACACCGCTCACCGGGATCTTGGTGCCGTCCTCTAGCTCGATGTAATCATCCCCATCAATCTTTCCGTCTCCGTTGTAATCGAAATACGAATAGGCGAGACGGCTTCCCGTGGCAAGGTCGAGGCTTATAATCCAGCTCGTTCCGCCGGCATCACATGGGTCCGCCGACGGGATCAAGGAGCTGAACGTGACCCTGTTGCCGCCAAGTTGGGCTTGAGAAATGACTCGTTCTCCCTTGGGTCCAGGGCCGCCTCTTGAGGTTTTCCAGAGCAGGTCGAGATACCAACCCTGATCTTCTTCCTCCATCACATTCTGGCTGATGCCTCGTCCGTTGAGGCCGGTGCCGGTTACTTCCCTAAGAATCTCTTGCTCTAGTAGATTCTGCCGGCCGTCGATTTGCTCGCCACTATCGACGATGCCATAGAACGACTGAACCTGCGGTGACCTAGGAATCTCGTTATCGGTGGTTTGGTAGAAGCTGCCCGTACCGAAGACCAACATGATTTGCCGATCCTTTGTATAAGCCGCGTCCAACGGCGCGGTGATAGCCTGGCGGGCTCCGCTGCTGTCTTTCGCGATGAAGAGGGGTTCAATCTCGCCGTCTACCCGCAAGCTGGTAGGCGCATCCCAATCACTGACCGTCGTACCGCTAGTATCCAGGCGCCATACATTGCCTTTTGTATCGGCTACGTAGATTCGGTCGGCGACACGGTCGTTGTCCAGGTCGACGGCCAAAGGTGCGCCCAGATCCCCGCTGTCAGGCAGGTCGAAGCGCTTCAACACGCTGCCGTCAGCCGCATCGAGGATCCAGACGTAGCCGCTGGTTGTGTTCGTGGGGCGGTCATAGCCACTGGTCACGATCACGCCAAACTTACCGTTAGAAAGCGGCACGAGGCTTGGGCGCCCAAGGCTGTATCCCATCTCCGGGTGCGTGAACTCCCATAGCACGTTGCTGCTGCTCATGGCTGTCGGGTTGGTGACGTCCAGCGCGAAGATGCTGCGGCCTCCTGCGCCGGAAGAGCCGATAACGAGAGTCTTCCAGGCGCTCCCGACCCAGGCGTCACCGATACGCGGCGTGCCGTCGACGTAATAGCGATGGGAATAGGTAGGCTCGGTTAGCTGAGAGAGATCATCGATCAGATCGTTCGGCACGTAGGCGAACAGCTCGTTGCCACCCGAGCTTTCCAGGCTCGCATTGAAACCATGCAACATCCCATCGTTGGCGCCAACGACCACCAGAGGTGGTCGGCTCTGATAGGTGCTCGATGCACGGAAAGTGGTATAGGCGCTCTTGACTGCACTGGTGAATCCTGCGCTTTCTGGCAGTTGTGAATAGCCGAAGTTCGGTTTGTAAATATACTGCGGATCCGAGTTGGCGATATCGCCCAGCCGGCTAGTACGTTGCCGGAACGGGTTGTTAGGTGTGGCGTCGGTACGCTCCATGCTGCGATCGCCGCGAATGAAGGCGAGTCGGTTCTGACCTACCTGTTCCGTTGCTAGCGCCCCACCGGTCGTCTGTCTAAGCGCTTCCTGCTGCGCTGTGTTCAGCTGCGCCCAGGTGAAGGTGCGCCCTGTTGTGGATATCAACGCGCCAGAGGTCGCATCGGTGGATGGAGGGGCCGAGGTCAGAATGCTGCGATCAGACATCTGCGCGTTAGTCAGTGCATCGAGTTTAGTTGCGGCTTTCCAGGTCGGTGTTTCGCTAACCGTACCGTCGGTTGCGACTGCCTTAGCCAACAAGTCGCCGCTCCAGGCCGCGCTGTCTAGCATCGACTGGAAGACCACCGTGTCGGTTTCAAGCTTCGTTGAGTTCGTGGAAAGCGCGGCAGTCGTGCTGCGTACTTCGTCTGCAATGTTGGCAAATGCTGTTTTCAGGCTTTCGACCATCTTGGTGGCATCGCTCGCCACATAGAAGTTGTCTGGGCGCTTGTCGCCATTGGAAAAGGTTTCGTTGTTGGTCCACCACCAAGACTGATTGAGCGCGTCGCCGAACTCATAATCATCTGGAGCCTTGAAGCCACCATATTTCGCGGCTAGCCAGTACTGGTTGGATGCCTTTGACTCTAGCGTCTGATTCTCTCGAACGTCGACCCAGTGAGTGGAGATCGTCTGTTTCCCGCCCCGGTCTTCGCGTAGGTCGGTGGTGTTAGCGTAGTAGGCCAGCCCGGCAATATGGGCGGAGTTGCCACGCCCAGTGAATACGTTCGCTGCGTTTTTCGAAATCCCTTCCAGATCGAATACTTTCTGGGTCCATTTTTGGACATTTAGGTCGTCATCAGCCACCGGGACGTTCCGATCTTCGTGGGTATAGACGTCGCCAATGCCAAGAATTACGTTCTTCTGGCAAGAGTATTGGATAGGGTCAGTCCAGTTGGTGACGACCGGGAATTTGTCCCGCTGTGCCTCGTTAGTAATTTTGGAGTAGGCGGCGACATTACCAAGGTTGCGGAAGTAGCGGAGCGCGGTGTAGTAGAGCTCGCTGACCGGGTCGTTCGACTTATGGCTGTTTGTCAGCTCGCCGAACTTGTTGATGTAGTTGATAACTCCACTGTTGCCAGTGCTGTCGTCATGGGGGTTAGCATAGAGAATCCCGGTGTCTGGAGACCATTCCTTCAATTCATTTTCGAGTTCATTGGGCGTGCCGGGCTCACGCTTGGTCTGACCGACATAGCCCTGCGCAGCACGCAACACGCCACCGTTACGGGTGTTGCCATCTTCGTTCAGGTAGCTGAAAACGCTGTAACGGATGTCCTTGGCGTATTGCTGAATCAAGCCCTCTGGTTTCCAAAGATTCTCCCCATATTTGGTGCAGCCGCTCTCAAGATAATTCGGTACGCAAACTTCGACGCGAACTGTGAAATGCTTCGTTGTAGTTCTCCGTCCGGACGTATAACTGAAGCGTACGGTTTTATTCTTCTGATAGTCGCTGCCTTGATATAGCGAGCTGGTCACCGAGACGTTTCCGAAAGGGGTGGTCTTGCTCGCATTTGCGGACGTGATTGTACGGTCAGGAAAGTAACTATTTCTTCCTGATCGTGTCGCCTTTTCTAGAATTGTTTGTGAAGTGCTATCTACTACACGGTAGCCGCCGGTCAATGCCTTACGGAATGGGTCGATAGTCTGTGTGGTCGCCCAATTCAGGTAGTTACCGCTCCACTCCCCGGCACAGTTGCGGTTAGCGCTTGTTGTGTAGCTGACCGGGGTGAAGTACCCGCCACCGCTGTCAACCGTGACGTTGCCGAAATAAGGATCATTGAATTGCTGTTCAATAAATGAATAGCACTTATCAGCATCGAAATATCCGGTGTAAGTAGTAGCGTTGTTGTAATCACCGAGGTTAGCCAAGCTAATGACTGTTGGGAATTCAACCGAAGGTACCAGTGCCAAGTTGCCTGGTACATTGCCGCCGCCGAGTAGCAATGGCGTTTGCGACACGTCGGCCACGGCTTGGCTGGCGCCGAGTGTCCAGCACAGCGCGGTTCCGGCTAGCAACAATGGGCGCCAGATGGCGGTAAGGCCGTTCCTAGGCATGCTGCTATGATTGAGCGGCATCATGTCACTCCTCTACGAAATACAGGGAACGAAGGGTGACCTTCGAGTCCGGGCTGGCGCCGGTGCCGGTGGCTTCGATGCGTACTAGAACGAAATCAAGAATCAGCGACTCGCCGGCGGCGAGCGAGTCCCCTCCGGCAGTTTCCGGGTTGACCATGTTCTGCATATCGAGCTGTCCAGGGTGGGGGAGCCGGGTGATGGTGTAGGTGGGCTTGCTGTCTACTTCCCCGGTGAATTTGGTGAAGGTCACGACTTCCGGGTCTTCATCATTGATCGGGTATTGCACATCATCGATCAGGTTGGCGTAGTCTGTTTTGACTTCCTGCTCGGCAAAGCGCAAGGCGGCCTCGGCGGCCTGGAACGCGAGGTTGTGATCGCGCATATTGCCTGCCATTCGTTCCTGTAGATTGGTATCGCGCATCGCCGCTGCGCCGAGGATGGTGAGCAATAGCAACATAATGAGCGCAACGAGTAGGACAGCACCCTGTTGCTTCGAATAGCCGAAAGATCCCTGTTTCATGGCAAACGATTCCGTATGGCGACGGTTGTGGTGTACACCTGGGCGACGCGGTTGTCCTTAATGGTCACCGTGCCGTCGTCGTAGAGGGCGTACTCATCATCTCTGTCGATGCCAACCACTGGCGGATAGACGAACTGCTGCGGCTCGTCTAGCACGTTCGTTTCGGGGCTGATGGCGAGCATGGAAATACGCGCCGAAACCACCTTGTCCCAGTCACCTGCGCCGGTAGCGGTGAGGTTGTTGGTTCCCGCTTTCACGTACTCGTCTGCGAGGCGGTCACCATCCTTGTCTATTCCGTAGGTGACTTGCATGTCGATGATGCCTTCGACGAGCTCTTCATCTGCTCTGCTCGGACTGAGTACCTTGCGGACTAGCGAAGGAAGTCGACCTTCGTCAGCATTGTCGCGAATGAAGTAGGTGTGGCTGCGTAAAATGTGCGCCGTAAACCTGCCGTTATAGGCTTGGCTCATGCCGGCCTTTGTATTGCCTGGAATTTCGTTGTTACCGTTCGTTTGAAATGTGCTCGCATTACCGCTATTCGTGTTCTGAAATATGTCACAACCAGTTGAGTTCGCTACTAAGACAATTTGACCGCTATAGGCCCCAGTCTCACCTTTCACACCGAGATTGCCAGCGCCGACCTTATTATTTCCATTGGATTCGAATTCCGTGCCGGCGCCCGCGTATTTCACAATAAACGCATCGGTGTTGGCGCGTATCGCATCTGCGGCTTCGAAAACTACTGGCTTACTGTTATCCCAGCCCTGGACCGCCGGATTTGTGCTGTAAGAGTTTTTATCATCGACTGAATAGGAAGCTTTCGAGAGGTCAAGCTGATTGAGTGGCTCGCTTAAACACTCCCCTTTATAACCCGCCTGGCGCACGTCGAACGCAATAAACTCCGTCGCAAAGCGTCCCGCTTCCTGTACACGGGCAACCGCCGTATTGGTGCGGTACATGTCTTTGCTGGACAAGAAGACCTGCAGGACGCCGCCGAGCAATATCAGGCTGATCAGCATGGCGACCATCAGCTCGATGAGCGAGAGGCCCATTTGTCGGTTGAAAGAGACTGGTTTCATAGCTGAGTCCGGTAGACAAATTTTTCGGGATCGTCATTCTCGGCGTCGATGCGGCCGCGGTTGTCGTTCCACTCGATGGAAATCGTGAACAAACGCCCGTTACGCACAACGCTGCCGCGGGCATCGGCCGAAAGTAAGCAAGACAGGGAGTTCAACCATTCCGCCACATCCCTCTGGGCGAGAGTTCCACTGGGGTCGAGATCGGGGTCGCAGGCTTCGTTCTTCAGCGCAATGTCGTAAACGCCGTTTAGCGCGTCGGAGCGGTTGGCGCGCATGCGGTCGATGACGTCGTAGGCGAGTACCGTGGCTTGGGATCGGTAATAAGCGCTCTGGTTGCTTTGCAATGCCGTCATCTGCATACCGGCCAGGCCCAGCAGCCCAACCGAAAGAATCAGCATCGCCACGAGCACTTCAATAAGCGTCGCGCCGCGCTGAATAGCTGGAATCTTCAGATTTCGTCTCATGGGCAGGTTCCTTTTGCGCTCGTGGCTCGTCCTGTCGCCGTCAGTGCGATGGTGTACTGGGCCTTGCCGGTGCAATTTGTGTGAGCAACCACAAATTGCACATCAGCCGCACCGGACGCTTTGTTCAGCAGGCCGTTCGGGCGATAGGTCAGGGTTTCGTTAGGCCCGGTGACGGTGTCCTGGCCGCCAACCGCGTCCCATACGCGGAGTACGTCGCCACCATTAACCTTGACCAGCCACCCGTTACCCCAAGTCACCGCATTCGCACAGACGTTGCCGTTGCGTCTGCAGACATCGACCCTCACACCTCTCTTCACAGCTTCGGAGCGGGCGTACTGCAACGCACCCATAAGATCGTTTGAAATCGTCTGGGTCCGATTGCTCTGAATGAGGTTCGTGAATGACGGCGCTGCAATTGCCAATACGATAGCCAGAACAGCCAATGTGATAAGCAACTCGATAAGGGTGAAACCTCGGGAATGCCGCATGGTTTTTCTCGATTTTAGAGTCATCAGATCATCCCGATTAACCGTTGCGCTTCCCATCCTGCCCGGACGTCCGGTCGGTTTGGAAGGTTGTGCGGCATCTTAGGTGCAATGGTCGTCGGCAGTGGGTGTATCAAGTCTCGCGCGGCCTGTGATGTTGATCACAATCTTTCTCAGCTTCGCGTCCTGGCGGCACAAGATAAAGGTGCCGTTGAGGCTGTGAGTCGTGCCGTCAGGTTTGAAGGTCATGTGACGTTGCTTTCTAAAATTTCGCCACCTCCACGAGTGGCTGGTCGCTACCGTCGAGATACGTAACGGAGTGTCTTGCTCGTCAAGGGCTCCGTTAGCGTCCAAGTCGTCGAATACAAGGATTTGGCCGCTCCATCTCGCAAGCCCGTCACAGCCCGACTCTCCAGCGCAGATACTCACTGGGCGCCTACTGGTTATCGCCCTGCTTCTTGCGAAGTTGAGGTCTGCTAGTAGCTGATTGACCTGCGTACGCTGTCGAAGCGAGTCAATGATAGAAGTGAAGGTCGGTATCGCTAACGCCAATACGATCGCGAGTACGGTGAGGGTTATCAAAAGTTCAATAAGGGTGAAGCCCTGATCCTTGTTCGGCATGGTGCGGTTCCTTTGCACGTATCATGTGCCGCCTTCCTGGCGGTGCTGTCTTGTTACTACCGACCCACGTCGGCGAAGAACGCTTTTAGAGCAACATGGCAGCCAGTCCAAGGATTGAAAGCCAAAAATGTGAACCAGCGTGCCGGAGGGTAGCTTGGAGCAAAGAATGATCGTCGTCGGAGGAGGAGTCATTGGACTGCTTTCCACCTACCTACTGGCGAGAGCAGGCCAGACAGTCGTCCTGCTCGAATCAGGCGAGACGGGCGCCGAAGCCTCGTGGGCTGGGGGCGGGATCGTGTCTCCGCTGTACCCGTGGCGCTACAGCCCGGCGGTGACGGCGCTGGCGCATTGGTCGCAGGCGTTCTATCCGCAGCTGGGGGAACGTCTGTTTGAGCAAACCGGGATCGATCCCGAGGTGTACGAGACCGGACTCTACTGGCTGGATCTGGAGGATGAGGACGAGGCGTTGGCCTGGGCCGAACGCGAGGGGCGCGCGCTGGGGCGAGTGTCGATGGAGCATGTGCACGCTGCGGTACCCGAGCTTGGCGAAGAATTTTCTCGGGCGATATTCATGCCGGGCGTCGCCAACGTGCGCAACCCACAGCTTTTGCGGGCCCTACGGGCAGCGCTCGCCAAGATGCCGAATGTGCAGGTGATCGAGCGTTGCCCGGTTACCGCTTTCATTCGTGACGGCGAGCGGATTCTTGGAGTCCACACGGCGCAGGGCGAAGTGCGAGCCGATCGGGTGGTGGTTGCCGCCGGGGCGTGGAGCGGAAATTTGCTGGCTACGCTGGGGCTGGAGTTGCCAGTCAAACCGATGAAGGGGCAGATGATTCTGTTCAAGTGCGCCGAAGACTTTCTGCCGAGTATGGTGCTAGCCAAGCGACGCTATGCAATTCCGCGGCGGGACGGCCATATCCTGGTAGGCAGTACGTTGGAAGACGTCGGCTTTGACAAAACGCCAACCGAAGACGCGCTCGAGAGCCTCAGAGCCAGTGCTATCGAGCTATTACCGGCGCTGGCCGATGCGACCGTAGTGAAGCACTGGGCCGGGTTGCGTCCAGCTTCACCCGAGGGCATCCCTTATATCGGGCCAGTATCCGGTCACGACGGCCTCTGGCTCAACTGCGGGCACTTCCGTAACGGTCTAGTGTTGGCTCCGGCGTCCTGCCAGTTGCTGACGGATTTGATGTTGGAGCGTGAGGCTGCTCTGAACCCAGCGCCATATGCGCCAGCTGGCCGATTCTGAGATCGATCTCCGGCCGACGGATGGGCCTCCTAAAACCTGAGGCCTACGTGTAGGCCGGTTTTGCTGTTAAATTGCGCGGCTGTGTAGCGCTGGCTGTAGCCGCGCCGATTTCTTCGCTCAAGAGGTTTGTGTGGCCAAGAAAACCACCTCTTTCTCAGGCCTTGGCGGCCTGGTCTTTTCCACCGATGCGGGGCGGCACTGTTCGAATTGCAGCCAGCCGTTGGATGCCTGTGTTTGCAAGCAGTCGGTAATCCCCGAAGGTGATGGCATCGCCCGTGTTCGTCGGGAGAGCAAAGGGCGGGGCGGAAAAACCGTGACGACCATCGCTGGCGTACCGCTTGCCGAGGCCGAACTTAAGGAGCTCGCCAGCGCACTCAAGCGTCGCTGCGGCACCGGTGGCGCGCTCAAGGACGGGGTTATCGAAATCCAGGGCGATCATGTTCAGCTTCTTCTGGATGAACTGACCAAGCGTGGATTCAAGGCAAAAAAATCCGGCGGTTGAACGCATTACGATCTGATCACGCGTTTGCGCTTATTTCCTTGCGCATCGGCTGTCCAACCGGGATAGCTTTTCTGTCGTGCCCTACCGCCCGACAGACCACCAATTTCTCAGGAGGCTTAGATGCCCGTACGACGCACACGTAAAGACGACGGCAGCCAATGGACCGCAGCGGACAGCCGTAGCGTTTACGGCATTCGTCATTGGGGCGCGGGTTATTTCTCGATCAGCGATGACGGTCAGGTCGAAGTGCGCCCGCAAGGGCCGGTTGGCGAGCCGATCGAATTCACCGGGCTGATCGAGCAGCTGCGTGATGCAGGGCTGACTTTGCCGTTGCTGGTGCGCTTCCCGGACATCCTGCAGGACCGTGTTCGCCGGCTGACCGGCGCCTTCGATTCCAACATCGAACGGCTGGAATACCAGAGCAAGTACACCGCCTTGTATCCGATCAAGGTAAACCAGCAAGAGGCGGTGGTGGAAAACATCATCGCCACGCAGAACGTCGCGATCGGCCTTGAAGCGGGCTCCAAACCAGAGCTGATGGCCGTGTTGGCACTGGCGCCGAAGGGCGGCACCATCGTTTGCAACGGCTACAAGGACCGAGAATTCATTCGCCTGGCGCTGATGGGGCAGAAGCTCGGGCACAACGTGTTCATCGTCATCGAAAAGATGTCTGAAGTGGGCATGGTCATCGAGGAAGCCGCCGAGCTGAAGATCCTTCCACAGGTCGGTCTGCGAGTGCGGCTGTCATCGTTGGCGTCGAGTAAGTGGGCTGATACGGGTGGCGAAAAATCCAAGTTCGGCCTGTCGGCAGCCCAATTGCTTACCGTCATCGAGCGCTTCCGTGCGGCGGGGGTCGAGCAGGGCGTGCGACTGCTGCATTTCCACATGGGCTCGCAAATTGCCAACCTCGCCGATTACCGCGAAGGCTTTCGCGAAGCGATTCGGTACTACGCCGAGCTGCGCGCGCTGGGCTTGCCGGTCGACCATATCGACGTGGGCGGTGGGCTGGGCGTCGACTACGACGGCACGCATTCGCGCAACGCCAGTTCGATCAACTACGACATCGACGAATACGCCGGTACCGTGGTCGGGATGCTCAAGGAGTTCTGTGATCGCCAAGAGTTGCCACACCCGCATATCTTCTCTGAAAGCGGCCGAGCCATGACCGCGCACCACGCGGTGTTGGTGATGCAAGTGACCGACTTCGAGCGCCACAACGACGAGGCGCCGACCATCGAAAATTACGACGAGCTCCCCGAGATCGTCCAGGCACTCGCCGATCTTCTTGGCCCGTCCGATCCGGAGATGGTCACCGAAACCTACTGGCGCGCCACTCATTACATGAGCGAGGCCGCCGCGCAATATGCTTCCGGCAAGTTGTCCCTGGCGCAGAAGGCGCTGGCTGAGCAAAGCTACTTCGCCATCTGTCGTCGTCTCTATAACCAGCTCAAGGCGCGCCAGCGCTCGCATCGCGCGGTGCTTGACGAGCTCAACGACAAGCTGGCTGACAAGTACATCTGCAATTTCTCGGTATTCCAGAGCCTGCCGGACACCTGGGCGATCGACCAGATTTTGCCAATCGTGCCGCTACAGCGTTTAACCGAAGAACCGGTGCGTCGCGCCGTGCTGCAGGATTTGACCTGCGACTCCGACGGCAAGATCAAACATTACGTTGACGAGCAGAGCATCGAAAACAGCATGCCGGTGCATGAAATCCAGGCGGGAGAGGAGTATTTCCTCGGGGTCTTCCTGGTCGGCGCCTACCAGGAAATTCTCGGTGACATGCACAATCTGTTCGGCGACACCGATTCGGTGAACGTCTATCAGCGCGAGGACGGCAGCTTCTACCACGCCGGCATCGAGACCCACGACACCATCGAAGACATGCTGCGCTACGTGCACCTGTCGCCCGAGGAGCTGATGACCTACTACCGCGACAAGGTTTCCAGTGCTCGTCTCAGCGCCAAAGAGCGCACCCAGTACATCGATGCGTTGCGGTTGGGGCTGACGCGATCTTCTTACCTGACGCCTTGATTGGGTCGATCGGCGATCAGGTGCCAGTCGTTGGCACCTGATCGCTAGCAAGCTAGCTCCTACAGGGTCAGGGTGTTGGGTGTCGCATGTGATTCAGCCTGCGACTCAATAGCACCAGCCCGTAGGGTGGGCCGGGCGGCGTTCCGCTTTAGCCCACCACGAACCTCGCACCCGGTTGTGGACTGAAGCCCACCCTACGGCGTCGCTTTCCGCTCGGCGGACCGACGGAGGCGATCCATCGAGCGCGCAATAGTGTTCAGACCTTACGCACGAATTCGGACTTCAGCTTCATCGCGCCGATGCCGTCGATCTTGCAGTCGATGTCATGGTCGCCATCACACAGGCGGATGTTCTTGACCTTGGTACCGACTTTCACCACCAGCGACGAGCCCTTGACCTTGAGGTCCTTGATCACAGTGACGGTATCTCCGTCCTGCAGGGCATTCCCGACCGAATCCTTGATGATCTTTTCATCATCGGCAGACGCCTCGGGCGTCGCGCCGGACCACTCGTGGGCGCACTCGGGGCAGACCAGCATCGGGCCATCCTTATAGGTGTATTCGGAATTGCAGATGGGGCAGGGCGGCAAAGAGCTCACGGCAGATCCTCGGTTGGGATGATGCAAAAAGCCGCGGATTATAAGGTTTCGCCTGCATTGCGGTTCCCGTCGTGTCAAGCGCGACGGGAACCGCAATGCAGTGTCATATAGTGTTGCTGCGTGTTCCGGTCTGAACGCCGGACCGGCTGGATTGGCTGTCTACCGCGTCGGCCATGGCTGGAGGCGGCTTAACTCAGGCTTCGTCCTTGATCGCCTGATAGCGCTCTTCCAGCTCGCGGCGGATCTGCCGGCGCTGCTGGGCCTGGGCGAAACGGCGCTTCTGATCGGACGTCTGTGGTTGTAGCGTGGGCACGGTTGTTGGGCGACCATCCTCGCCGACCGCGACCATCGTGAAGAAGCAACTGTTTGTGTGACGAACCGTCTTGTGCCGGATGTCTTCGGTGACGACCTTGATGCCGATCTCCATCGAGGTATTGCCGGTGTAATTCACCGATGCCAAGAACGTCACCAGCTCGCCCACATGGATCGGCTGACGAAAATTCACCTGATCGACTGACAGCGTAACCACATATTGCCCGGCGTAACGGCTGGCGCAGGCGTAAGCGACTTCGTCGAGATATTTCAGCAGCGTGCCGCCATGTACATTGCCTGAGAAGTTGGCCTTGTCCGGAGTCATCAGTACGGTCATGGTCAGTTCGGCGTTTCCATCAAACATGTTGCGCGGCTCGTGCTGGCAAAAAGGGCCGCTACTTTAGTCGAATACGAAGCGGCTGTGTGCACCCAAGGTGCGTTAGCTCAGTTTTATTTTCGAGGGTCAATGTGGCAAGAGCGCGCAGCTGGCATCGCGCGTTCACGCGTGTACTGCTTGCGATGTTCTAACAAACAGAATCTGCCTATCGCGCCGCTTCGCTTATTCAATTGGGGCGGCGCGGCGCCCGCTCCTAGTCTTCCCGCTGCGTTCCAGACGCAATCAAAAACGAGAAGAGGATGAGTGAATGAACCGTTACCTGTCAGGCGCCTTGCCTGCACGCATGCTGCTTGGTGTGCTTTGCGCGAGCTTGCTGTCGCTTTCCGCCCACGCCGCACCGCTGACCCGCGACAACGGTGCACCGGTCGGCAACAACCAGAATTCCCAGACCGCAGGCGCCAATGGCCCGATCGTGCTGCAGGATGTGCAGCTGCTACAAAAATTGCAGCGCTTCGACCGCGAGCGTGTACCGGAGCGCGTGGTGCATGCGCGCGGCACCGGTGCCCATGGCGAGTTCACCGCTACCGCCGACATTTCCGACCTGACCATCGCCAAGGTCTTCGAGAAAGGCACCACCACGCCGGTTTTTGTGCGCTTCTCCGCCGTGACCAACAACAGCCACTCGCCGGAAACCCTGCGCGATCCGCGAGGCTTCGCCACTAAGTTCTATACCGATGAAGGCAACTGGGATCTGGTCGGTAACAACTTCCCGACTTTCTTCATTCGCGATGCCATCAAGTTCCCCGACATGGTGCACGCCTTCAAGACCGACCCGCGCACCAACCTCGACGACGATACCCGCCGGATGGATTTCCTCTCTCACCATCCGGAGTCCACGCGCACCCTGACCATGCTGTACTCCAACTACGGCACACCGGTGGGCTATCGCTTCATGGATGGCAGCAGCGTGCATGCCTACAAATTCGTCAACGATGAGGGCGAATACCGCTACGTGAAGTTCGGTTGGAAGAGCCAGCAGGGCGTCAGGAACCTCGATCCCAAGCAAGTCCAAGAGACCCAGGGGCGTGACTACAGCCACATGACTCGCGATCTGATCAGCGCCATCGATAGCGGCGACTATCCGAAGTGGGACCTGTACCTTCAGGTGCTGGAACCCGAAGCGCTGGCCAGGTTCGAGTTCGATCCGCTGGACGCTACCAAAATCTGGCCGGAGGATCTGGTCTCGTCGACGAAGATTGGCACCATGGTCCTGAACAAGAATCCCGATAACGTCTTCCAGGAAACCGAACAGGTTGCCATGGCGCCGTCGAATCTGGTGCCAGGTATCGAACCGTCCGAGGACCGTCTGCTGCAAGGCCGCCTGTTCGCCTACGCCGATACGCAGATGTATCGCATCGGTGCAAACGCCCTGAGCCTGCCGATCAACAAGCCGCGCGCCGAGGTCAGCAACGGCAACCAGGATGGTCAACTGAATGCCGGCCACACCACCACCAGCGTCAACTACCAGCCGAGCCGCCGCATGAACCGTGAGGAAAATGCACGCGGTCTGTATAGCCAATTGCCGCTTTCCGGGACAACGCAGCAGGCGCCGATCTATCGCGAGCAGAACTTCAAGCAGACCGGCGAACTGTATCGCTCCTTCACTCGTAAAGAGCAGAAGGATCTGATCAACACCCTGGGTGGCGAGCTGGCCAAAACCGACGAGGAGGCTCGCTATCACCTGCTGTCGTTCTTCTACAAAGCCGATGCCGAATACGGCGAGGGCCTGACCAAGGTGGCCAAGTCCGACCTCAAGCGAGTCAAGACGCTGGCTGCCGAACTGCAGGATTGACGCACAGCGGGCCGTCGCCACGCACGGCGGCTCACCGACCCGAGCGCTGCTCGGGTCATCTTTTTTCAGGAGCAGAATATGAAAAGCCTTTTCCTATCGGCTGTCTTGCTGCTCGGTGGTGGCCACGCCTTCGCCGCTTCGGAGCCAGCCACCGTGTTGAGCAGCGACGCCGAGCAAGTCCAGAGCCAGCTGCGCGTTTACTTTTTCAACGCCGCACGATTCGGCGATAACGAAGTTCTCACAGAATTCATTCGGGCCGGTTACGACCTCGATACCTCAGACGAAAAAGGCTACACCGCATTGATCCTGGCGGCTTACAACGGCCATCCCGACACGGTCGAACAGCTGCTGACGGCCGGCGCCGATGCCTGCGCCGAGGACAAGCGCGGCAACACCGCTCTGATGGGTGCGATCTTCAAGGGTGAGCTGCGCATTGCCAAACGGCTGCTGGCCACCGATTGCGATCCGGATCAGCGCAACAATGCCGGCCAGACGCCTGCGATGTATGCAGCGCTGTTTCAACGCGACGCTTTGCTTGAAGCATTACGTGAGCGCGGCGCGGACCTCGACGCCAGCGACTCGGTGGGCAACAACGTTGAAAGCCTGGCGCGCGGTGAGATTCGCACGCGCTGATCGGCTCAGTAACTCTTATAAGGCAGAAATTTGCCGGAAAGCACCACGTTCACGCGATCGCCTTTCGGGTCCGGTTGACGCTGGATGTTCATAGAGAAATCGATGGCGCTCATGATGCCGTCGCCGAATTCTTCATGGATCAGCTCCTTGATGGTGCTGCCGTATACGTTGACGAGTTCGTACCAGCGGTAGATCAGCGGATCGGTGGGCACGGTGGTCGGTAGTGACCCTTTATAGGGCACGATTTGCAGCCAGGCCACGGCTTCGTCGGACAGCTCGAACAGCTTGCCGAGGGTTTCCGCCTGAGTTTTGTCGAACGCCATCTGGCCCAAGCAGCCCGCCGTAGTCCACTCCTTCGACATGCCGATGGACTCGGCGATATCGCACCAACGAAGGTTTTTGCGCACCTTGGCGGAAACGATCATCTGGGTGACTTGGCTGCGGCAGGAAATCATGGCGTTACCTCTCGAGTCGGACTAGGTGGGCCGCATGCGGCGGCCGGTCTGTCCCGTCTTGCAGAAGCTATGCCAGAGAAATCGCTCAGTCGTACTCCGCCGCTTCATGCTCACCCAACAAGCGCCGCTGCCTCGGCGTGGCTGCCGTGATCACGTCGGGGTTGAAACGCCACTGCAGATAGGGCGGAAACTTCTGCGCGACCATGCGCCGGCCGTAATGCACTTGCAGCAGGTAGCGGCTGCGGTCGGCGGTGCGGTTGCGACTGCCGGCGTGCCAGAGATCGCTGCGAAACAGCAGCACGTCGCCCGCTTCGCACAGCACCGGTTCCGGTTCGTGGTCATGCCAGCTGGTTTCACCCTGGCGTGGTTTGCGGCCGGCGCGGTGGCTGCCAGGAATAACCAAGGTGGGACAGAGATCCGCGTCGATCCGGTCGAGATAAATATGTGCCGTGCAGACCTGCATCGGCAGCTCGAAAGCGGGATCGGCCAGCAGCGCTTCCGGCAGCTCCATCGCCAGATAGTCCGCATGCAGCTCGCCGCCGATGAAACCCGGATGGCTGCGCCAGGCGGTCTGTCCGATTACATGGCAGTCCGTCCCGAGGCAGGCTTCGGCCAGCTCGATCACGCCAGGTAGATCGAGATAGGGCAGCCAGAGCGGATCGCGGTTGAACACGCATTTATAGTGGTCATCCACCAGCCCCTGATAATCCCAATGGATTGGCTCGAGGCGATCGATGGCGGTGCGCACGTCTTCGATCTGTTGCGGCCGCAGGGCCTGCGGCAGCAGGACGAAACCTTGTTCGTGCATGGCACGCAGCTGAGCAGCGGTGGTTTTTGGCTTGGCGACAGGCTCTGCAGTGCTTAGGTTGTCGACAGTTTGTTGAAAGCTTGGGTTCGTATGCTGTCACCGCTCGCGATGACCTGTCGTCGCAGCAGGCGCGCGGCCACAAGCGGCGCGTTGGTTTCTCTCTTCTCGTGCGAACTTCGGCCGCGCGGCCACAAGCGGCGTCTGCCGGTTCGCTTTTCGCTCGAAGATCCCAGCCACATGGAGAAACCGCCCTGGCTTGGGTTCTGGCGTCGTTTGAGCGAAAATCGCCGCGCTTTTTTCCGTCGCACATTGATGCGCTTGGCATGTCACGAGGCCTGGATGACTACCGCACGTTTTACTTCCGTACAGATCCTGTTCCACTGGCTCAGCGCGCTGCTGGTGCTGACCATCATCGCGTTGCCTTACGGCGCGGATTTCTTCGCATCGCTACTCGGCGGCAAGGGCAACGTATTCACTCTGCACAAGTCGCTTGGCGTCGCAGTGCTGGTGTTGACCCTGCTGCGCCTGGCCTACCGTGGGCGCAAGGTCCCGCCGCAGCAGCTCGAGCCCCAGCAATCGCGCACGCAGCAAATTGCTGCCGCTGGCGGACATGGGCTGCTCTATTTATTACTGCTGATGATGCCGATCTCCGGTCTGCTATTCGGCAGCAAGCCGATTAATCTGTTCTGGCTGGTGGAGATCGGGCCGCTGCCGTTCTCATCCGACATTCGTGGCGTGGCGAAGGACGTCCACATCGCCGGCCAGTACGTGCTCTTCGCGATGATCCTGGGTCACGCCGCCGTTGCTCTCTGGCATCACTACGTGCGTCGCGACGACGTGCTCAAGGGCATGTTGCCGCTGGTGCGCTGAGGCCAACCGCACGGCTGCCTCAGGCTGAGCTGCTTCGCAATAGCGGGCCGCTCAGCCTGCCCCTCCTGTGATCCGCAGTCCGCTCTGACCGTTGCCCTGCCGCTGCACCTGAATCTGCACAGGGATGCGCTCGTGCATTTCCGCCACGTGTGAAATCACCGCAACCTTGCGCCCCTGGGCTTGCAGCGAGTCCAGCGCGTCCATGGCAATTTGCAGAGACTCGGGGTCGAGGCTGCCGAAACCTTCGTCGATGAACAATGACTCGATCTTCAGCTTGCTCGACGCCATCGAGGCCAGGCCGAGCGCCAGGGCCAGCGAGACGAGAAAGGTTTCACCACCGGACAGCGAATGCACCGAGCGCAGCTCGTCGCCCATTTCCGTGTCCATCACCAACAACCCCAGCGGACTGCCACCGCGCTTGAGCCGATAACGCCGCGCCAGCTGACGCAGTTGTACGTTGGCGTGCTGCACCAGCAGGTCGAGATTGTAGGCTTGCGCGATCTTGCGGAAGGCACCACCGTCGCTCGAGCCGATCAACGCGGCGATGCGCCCCCAGCGCTGGCTTTCGGTGGTGGCATCGGCGATTTGCGTGAGTAAAGCCTGGCTCTGGTTGCGGCGGCGATCGTCGTCGAGCAGCGCGGCGCGGGTTTCGGTACTGCGCTGTTCTGCATCATCACAGCTGGCTTGCTGAGCGCTGAATTGCGCCTCCAGAGTATCGGCGTCCGGTGGGCTTGGCTGCCCAATCTGATGCGCCCTCAGCCGTTGCTCGCAGCCATCCAGGCGCTCGCGACCACGGGCAAGCTGTTCGGTGTTGCTGCGCAAACGCTCGCGCGCTTCGGCGAGGAGCGTGTCGTCTAGCAGCAGAAGTTGTTCCAGCGTCGCATCGTCCAGATCAGGATGCACTGCGCGCCAGCTGGCGAGCTCTTCGCTCAGTGCGCTGCGTTCGGCCAGCAGCTCTTCGCGGCGCTGGCTGCAGTTCTGCTGCTCGCCCGCGAGCCGGGTCAATTCGACGCGCGCCTCGTTCAGTTGCCGGTCGACCTCTGCTTGCTGCTGGCGGGCGGCCTGGATCGCGCTTTCCAGCTGCCGTTGCCAGGCTTGCGCGCTGGGCTGCTCGCCGAGGCTTTCACGCAGGTTCTGGCGGCAGGCCTGTTCGCGGGTTTGAAGTTCGGCGAGGCGGTCTGCGCACGTTTTGTACTGGTCGAGGCGATGTCGTTGCTGCAACTGCTCGTGCTCTAGCGCTGTCTGGCGCTGCTGCTGTTCTTCTGCCAGTGTCATCTGCTGGTCGACCTGCTGACGCCGCGTCTCGACCTGGCCGTCCAGCTGCATAAAGGTCTCGGCAGGCTTGTCGCGCCAACGAGCGAGCAGGGCTGCTGGCAGCAGACTGGCGAATTCAGCCAGTTCTTCTTCGAGCCGCGCGTCGTCGCGGGAGATGGCATCGCGCTGGCCCGTTAGCGCCTGAATGGCTTGTACGAAAGTGTCCCGCGCGCTCTGGGAAGCTTTTAGCAGTTCTTCATTCTGCTGTTGCAGCTTGAGCAGTTCGCGCTGCCGGGTATTGGCGTCGGCGATGTCGGCCTTGAGTGTCGCTAAGCGACTACCGAGCCAGGATTCGCGGACCGCTTCCGCCTGGCTCAAGAGTTCGGTATACGCAGGCAGCGCGGCCAGTTGCGGTTCGAGCTTCGCCAGTTCGTCGGTGATTTTCGCCTGCCGTTGCCCGTTCTGCTTGATGCCGGTGGAGAGGGCGATGTGCTGATCACGCAGGGTTTGCAGCTTGTCGTTCTGGGCCTTGAGTTTCAATTGAGCCTGCTCGGCTTCGCGCTCGTCCTGCTGATCGAACGCGGCGAGCAGGGCATCGCCGTCGTGCCAGGGGTGCTCGGCACTGCCGCATACGCTGCACGGCTCGCCCGGCACCAACGCCGCGCGCAGGGCTTCGACATTGGCGCTGCGAGCCAGGCGTTGGCGATCCAGCAGTGCCTGTACCACCTTGAGCGCCTTTTCCGCGTCGTCGCGCTCGGTGCGGGCGAGCTTGCCGGCCTGAGTGAGGGCGTCGAGTTCGTTCTGCTGGCGGCTCTGTTCGCTTTGCAAGGTGCGCTGCTGAGTGGCCAGCTGCTGTTGACGTGACCAGAAGTTGTGCAGCTTTTCGATGCCACGCTCGGCCTCGTCGGAAGCTTCGCGTCTCGCTGTCAGTTGCGTCAATTGATCGCCGAGACTGGTTTCGCCACCGATCTGCGCCTGCAAATCATCAAGCGCTTTTCGTGCTTTGGTCTGCGCCATTTCGGCGGCCTTGGCGGCGGCTTCCAGGGCCGGCAGTTCCTGTCGGCCCTGTTGGAGACGGGAGGCAATCTGCACCGCTTGTTGTAAGCGCGGGCGGTAGCCATTCCAGGCCGCGCATAGCGGTTGCAGCTCCGCGCTGGTTGCGAGCTGGTCGGTGAGGCTGGCGAGCTGCTGGGCGGCCTGATTCTGCTGCTGGCGCAGTTGGGTCAGTTTCAGCTCGCCGCCCTTGCTCGCCGCTTCGGCCTGTTCGGCTTGGCCGCCTGCCTCACGTAAGTCGTTGCTGAGGTGGCCCAAGCGTTCTTCTTCACGGCGCGCCTGTGCCAGCCCAGGTTCGGCAGCTTTCAGCGTCTGCTCGGCAGCCTTCAGCGCCTCGGTGGACGTCTTGCAAGCCTGTTCCAGCTCATCGAGGCGTCGCTGTACGACGGTGTGCTCGCGCGCGTGTCGCGCCAGGGTTTCCTCGACCTTTGCCAACAGCGGGGCTAGCTCGCGCTCGCGGATGAAGCGATGGCGTTGCGGCGCCAGCTGCTCGAACAGCCCGAGGATGCGCCGGGCGTCGGAAAGGTTTTCTTGTTCTTCTTCGGCCTCGGCGAGTTGCTGCCGGGCGTTGTCGCGTTCGCCTTGCAGGCGGGTGAGGTCTTGCAGCCATTGGCGCTGTTGCTTGAGGGTTTCGAGTTGCCGCTGCAGGGTTTTAAGTTCGCTCAGTTGTTGTTGATGTTGCGCCTCGAGCGTCTGACGCGCTTCCGGCTCCAGCGGCTGCACGCCGCCGGCCTGTTGTTGCAAGGCGGCCAACGCTTCGCGGGCGCGCTTGGCTGCTTCGAAAGCGGCTTGGCCGAGGCGGCTGTAGAGGCCGGTATCGGTAAGTTTTTCCAGCAGGGTGCCGCGGTCGTTGTCATCAGCCTTGAGAAATGCGGAGAACTCGCTTTGGGCCAGCAGCACGGCGCGGGTGAACTGCGCCAGGTTCATGCCGAGTCTGGCTTCGAGCAGCTCCTTGAATTCGCGTTTCTTGCCGCTGGCCAAGAGCTGGTCGCGGTCCAGGTCCAGCAGGCTCTGGTTGCTGGCCTGCAGGCGGCCGTCGACCTTCTCACGGGCGCGTTTTACCTCCCATCTGGCGCGGTAGCGATGGCCGTCGGCACCGACGAAATCCACCTCTGCATAGCCGCTGCTGCAACCGCGACGTAGCAGATTGCGCTCGTCGGTGTTGCCTATCTCGTCGCTGCCGTCCGGAACCTTGCCTTGGGTGCCTACGTCTTCCAACCGCGGCGTGCTGCCAAATAGCGCCAAGCACAGCGCGTCGAGAATGGTGCTCTTGCCAGCACCCGTCGGCCCTGTGATCGCGAACAGCCCGGCGCTGGCCAAGGGTTCGGCGGTGAAATCGATGACCTGCTCGCCGGCCAGCGAGGCGAGGTTCTTCAGGCGGATCGCGAGGATCTTCAATTGACGTCTCCTTCGTCGGCGAACTCGACGCGCTGCAGCAGACTGGCGAAATCGTCCAGTGCCTGCTCGTCCGGCGGATTGCCGAACTGCTCCTCCCAGGCGCGAGTGAAGAGTTCCTGCGGCGTGATCTGATCGAGGCCGAGCAGTACTTCGGATTCCGCCTCGCCGCGTTTGCCGGCGTACTCGCTGGCGATGCGCACCAGCCGGCAGGCCTTGTTGGCAAGCGCCGTTTCGATGCGCTGGCGCAGGTCCGGCAGCGGCTCATCGAGCAGTACGCGAACTTCCAGCCAGGGCAGGTTTTCGGCGAACAGGCCCACCAGCGGGAGCGCTTCGAGCTGGCTGATCACCTCGGCCAATGGCGCGCGGCCGATGCGAATCATCTCCACGGCGCGGGGTACGGGCAGCGGTTCGACATTGGCGAGCTGATCGCCATCGAAACTCACCAGCAATACTTGATGGGGATAGTTGATCTCGCCAAACGACAGCGGCAATGG
Source organism: Stutzerimonas sp. VN223-3 (assembly GCF_045999685.1). Taxonomy (NCBI): domain Bacteria; kingdom Pseudomonadati; phylum Pseudomonadota; class Gammaproteobacteria; order Pseudomonadales; family Pseudomonadaceae; genus Stutzerimonas; species Stutzerimonas sp. VN223-3. The sequence goes on from NZ_RBEC01000001.1 coordinate 120,547, forward strand.
CGAACCGCTGTAGCGAATGCGCGCCTGTCCTGCGACCTTTTGCGGTTTGTGCAGGTGGCCGAGGGCGACATAGGCGATGGGTTCGGGGAACAGGCTGGCCGGCAGCGCCTCGGCGTTGCCGATGACGATGTTGCGCTCGGAGTCCTCCGACACCGCACCGCCCGCCATGTGCGCGTGGCTCATGGCGACCAGCGCCTGGCCGGGCTGACGTAGTGTTTCTGCCGCGGCGATCAGGTGTTGGTGAACGTGGCGGATACCGAGCATGTAGTCGTCGCCTGCATCGCCACCGGTAACTTCCGCCGGGCGCAGGAAGGGCAGCGCCAGGCACCATCCCGCGACCTGACCCGTGGCGTCATGCAGCGGCACCAGCAGACGGCCATGGTCGAGCTGATTCTCCGCGACCCAACTGATGCGGCCGATGGCATGGGCGTTGAGGCGCCTCATCAACGGCCCGGGCAGTTCGATGCGCCCGCCGGAGTCGTGATTGCCGGCGATCATTACGATGTCAAGCTGCGGCAGTTTTTCGTGGGCTCGGACGATGAAATCGTAGAGGCGCTCCTGGGCCTTGAGCGGCGGGTTGACCGTGTCGAAGATGTCGCCGGCGATGAGCAGGGCATCCGGCTGGTGCTGGGTCAGCTGGTCGAGCAGCCAGGCGAGGAATTGCGCGTGTTCGTAGTCGCGGTCCTGGCCGTGGAGGGTCTGGCCAAGGTGCCAGTCGGAGGTATGGATTAGGCGCATACGAGGAATCTTTTGTATTGGCGGTTGGGCGTCTGCCAGCACGCCAGGTGTGCGAGCCCTGGCTGTAGGCGTGGAGCAGTACGCGTAGTTATCCCAAGGGAAGCGTTTTGGCTTTTGCTGCCCGAGATATCGCCTATTGGCGGGGTTGGCTGGGGCATTGGTTTCGCCCTGCTGGGCGAGTCACTTTTTCCAAACGCCGAAAAAGTAACCAAAAAGGCTTGCCCCTGCATCCGGGTCTCGCTTCGCTCGACTTCCCTCATTCCATCCACGCTCCATGGCCCTTTACGCCTCTCGCGGCATCCATGCCGATCGCTCCCCTCCGCGAGGATTCCATTCGGCCTGCTGAAAGGGGCGTTCGGCGTCGTTTGATGGTCTGTTCGTCATCAAACGAGGAAGGTGCTTTGTTACTGTCGCTGTTCCAAAACTTCCAGACAACTCGGTCCCGAATCCCCTTCAGGAGGCCGAGCGGAGGCGTTGCGTAGGGGGGCGCGAGGCATGGATGCCGAGCGAGGAGTGATGGGACATGGATGTCCCTTCGCGACGACCCCCGGAGCAGCGCCGGAGTGAGGGAAGTTTTGCGAAGCAAAACCCGGATGTTGGGGTGGCCTTCTTTTTGGTTACTTTTTCTTGGCCACACAAGAAAAAGTGACGCGCCGTGCAAGGCGCAACCTGTCGGTCGGGCCGAGGAAAGCGCGGCGTCGTGCAAACACGGCCGTGCCACCACCGCTTCGCGAGCAAGCTCGCTCCTACGAAAAGCAGCACGAGTCGCCAACCCCATCAATACAACCACCCCTTCAACCCCTGCAGATTCCGCACCTGAATCTGCTGCGCCGCAGCATTCGCCTGCACGGTATTGGGATCGATCTGATAACGCTGCAGCACGTACTGCACCAACGCACCGCGCGTCTGGATAAGCAACTCGCCGTTCTCCATCCCGTAATCGATTTCAATGATCGCCTTCTGCTCCGGCTTAAGCCGCGCATCGGGTTCGATGATCACCTCGACCGCGGTATTCCAGGCCTCATCTGCGTCACGGGTATTCCCGCTTTCATCCATCAGATCCGGCTCGCCGCGAAAGCGGCTGAGCACGAAATCACGGTAGCCGCGGTTCTTCTCGCAATACGCGCGCACGTGCCAACGCGTGCCGGTAAAGACCAGGGTATGCGGTGCCATCACGCGGATTTCGACCTCGGGATGGGCGAGGGAGACGTACTCGGTTTCCAGCCGCAGCCCTTCGCGGCAGGCGCGCAAGATCGGCCGCAGTACCTCGGGGCGGATGCTGCGATCGGGCATGCGCAGCACTTCGGTGTGTGCATAAGCCAACGCCAGGCCTTCGATATGCGGTGCGCGATCGCGGTTCTGGTCCAGCAGATGAAGATAGGCGCTGGCGCTACCGTCGATGAACAGCGGCTGAAAACGCTTGCTCGGCGTGTAGCCCTTCAGATGACGGTCATATGTAAGGTTATTTGGCGCATGCTCGTTGAGGTAGGTATTGATGTCTTTCGATGCCTGCTGCCGACTGATGCCGAAGCTCTGCATCAGATGGCCCGTGGTCAGGCGGCCTTCCCACCAGACAATCGTCTCGATCAAGCGATAACGCAGCGCCAGATCCCAGCGGATCTGATTGATCGATTGCGTCCTTTTCATGCTCGCCTCATCTGCTGGAAAACTTTACACGCTACTATCGGGTAGCTAGACGTGTCGTGTAACGCTACATATATTCAGGGCGTACATCAAGCGAGCTGAACGAGGAAGACGACACCATGAGCCTGTTATTGAATGCGCTGCTGTTCTCCGCAACCGTTTTTGCCGGTATGGGTTCTCTGGCCTGGCTGGCGTACGGCAGAAGCGAGAAGAAGTGAGGCGGGCCGGGGCGCGCAACGTTACAGTTTGTTGTCGATGAGCGGTCATCCGATGAGTGGTTGGAATCTCCGGCTGATTTGCCGGGTCTTTGTGTCAGACCCAGCGCATGAGGCGTTTGATGAAAACCCTGTCCCGTCACCTTGCCGACAATTTTCCGGCTGATTATCAAACCCGCGTGGAGCCGCAAGACGACGGCTATTTGGTGGTCCGTATCGGTTACCGAATCAACGGCACCGAAGCCACTCGCATGGTCTCCGGCCGTCAGGTGCAGAACGGCCTGCTGGTGGAAACCATTCTGGAAGACATGCGCAACGAGCTATCCCGCCCGCAGTAAGCGATTTGCTCTTTCGCATCACCGTCCGCTATTGCCTTGCTGAACTGCCCGGCTTTTTGCTGTTGTCAGGCGAATGCTTACCTGCAGTCCGCCGAGCGCACTCTGCTCCAACGTCAAATGGCCGTTCCAGGCGGCGATGATATCCCGCACGATACCGAGCCCCAGGCCGTGGCCCTCCGCCCGTTCGTCGAGACGTGCGCCGCGCTCCAGAACAGCTTCGCGGCGGTCTTCGGGAATTCCCGGCCCATCATCCTCAACCCGGATCAGATAACCGTCAGGCAGCTTTTCGATGTTCAGTAGTACCTGCGAGCGCGCCCATTTGCAGGCGTTGTCGAGCAGGTTGCCGAGCAGCTCGAGCATGTCTTCACGATCCCAGGGCAGGCGGCAATCGGCATGGGTATGCCAGCGCAGATCAAGGTCGCGACGGTGAATCATCTGCAGCGTTTCGAACAGCCCCGGCAGCTCTTCGGCGCAGTCGAAATAGGCCCCAGGCAGCACCTCGCCGGCCAGCCGTGCACGGCCCAGTTCGCGGGATACACGTTGCTGGATCTGATCCAGTTGGTCGCGCAGATTGGCCTGCAATTCCGGCTGTGCGGCCAGTTCATCGCGCTGGGTGAGGCTACCGAGCACCGCCAGTGGGGTTTTCAGCGCATGGCCGAGGTTGCCCAGCGCATGCCGCGAGCGCTTGAGGGTGTCGTCGGTGTGCGCCAACAGATGATTGATCTGTTCCACCAGCGGCTGCAGCTCCTGCGGCACCTGAATATCGAGCTGCTGACGCTGGCCCTGCTGCAATTGAGCAATCTGCTGGCGGGCTCGTTCCAATGGGCGCATGGCGAGCTTCACCGCGTAGCGCTGCAGTAGCAGGAATACCAGCAGGACGACACCGACCAGGCCCAGTCCCGCGAGACGAACCTGGGCGAAACTCGTGAGGATCGGCGTGTAGTCGCGGGCGACGCTGATGCCGATGGTCTGACCATCGCGGCGGTAGTCGGCGTGATAGCTGAGCAGGCGTTGGTCTTGCGGACCGTCGAGCAGCTCGTCGGCGAGCCCGTCGGTTCTGGGCCAGGCCGGCTCGGCATCCCACAGCGAGCGTGAGCGCCAGCTGCGTTCGGGCAGGTCGATGCGGAAATAGTGGCCGGAAAACGCCCGCTGGTAGCGCGGATTAAGCCGGCTCGAATCCAGCTTGAAGCCGTCCGGGCCTTGCACCACGGCGATCAGCAGGCCTTCGGTTTCTTCACGCAGGTCGGTTTCCAGGCTGCGTTTGAGACCTGTCTCGAATAGCCAAAGACTGGTCTGCAGCAATAGCAGACTGACGATAAGCAGAACGGCGATCAGCCCCAGGCTGAGGCTGCGCTGGATTGATTTCAAGGTGCGCCGCCGAAGCGATAGCCTTGGCCGCGGCGGGTCTCGATCAGTTCGCGCCCGAGCTTGCCGCGCAGGCGATTGACATGCACTTCGATGACGTTGGAGTCGCGCTCGGTTTCGCCGTCGTAGAGGTGCTCGGCCAGCTGGGTTTTGGAAAGCAGTTGGCCGGGATGCAGCATGAAGTAGCGCAACAGGCGGAACTCTCCAGCGGTCAACTCGATGTCCTGGCCGTCCTTGTTGCAGTGCTGGCGTGCTTCGTCCAATGCCAACCCACCGACTTGCAGCAGCGGCTGATTGGCGACGCCGTGGGCGCGGCGCAGCAGCGCCTGGATGCGCAACAGCAATTCCTCGGGATGGAAGGGTTTGGTCAGGTAATCGTCGGCGCCAGCTTTGAGTCCTTCGATGCGTTCGGCCCAGGAATCACGGGCGGTGAGAATCAGCACAGGCGTCGCCAGGCCTCGTGCACGCCAGGCGCGCAAGACCTCCAGCCCCGGTTTGCCAGGCAGGCCGAGGTCGAGAACGATGAGGTCATAGGGTTCGCTGCTGCCCTGATAGTCGGCATCGCGGCCGTCGGCCAGCCAATCGGTGGCATAGCCTTGGCGGCTGAGGCTTGCGAGCAGTTCATCGGCCAGCGGCACGTTGTCTTCGACCAGGAGCAAGCGCATCAGTCTTCTTCATCCTTGAGCAGACGACCATCGCGGGCATCGAGTTCGAGTTCACGAGCAATGCCGTCGGCGGTCAGCAATTCGATCTCATAAACGTAGAGGCCATCATCTTCTTCCAGTTCGGCCTCCAACAGCCGCGCCCCGGGATGACGCTGCATGGCGCGCTGCAGAAGGCTTTCCAGCGGCTGGATCAGCCCCTCGCGACGCAGCCGCAGGGCTTCGTCCTGATCCAGGTCACGGCTCGCCGCCGGGGTGGCAGCGAGCAGCAGGGCCAGTGGAACGGTGAGAAGAGTGGCGCGTGGCATTAGTCGTCCTGATGGTCCTTGAGCACTTCGCCGGTCTTGGCGTCGAGCTCCATGTCCCATTGCACACCTTTGTCGTCACGCAATTCAAGCTGATAGACGTGGCGGCCGTATTCCTCTTCCAGCTCGGTTTCCTCGACTTTGGCGCCGGGATGCTTGGCCAGTGCCGCTTCGTTGAGCTTTTCGAACGATTGGATGGTACCGGCGTCGCGCAGCTTCAGTGCTTCGTCCGGACCCAGATCGCGAGCCATGGCCAGGTTGGCGCCAAGGGCGAGGGTAGCGGCGGTGATCAGCGTAGTCAGGGTTTTCATGGTTTCGTTTTCCTGTGTGGGTTTCGACGATTCACAGGTTACGAGCCCTGGCTTACGCGAACCTGAACGGCACCCGCCGTAGCAAAAAAGTGCTCGGCACCCAGCAATAGCGGCGGCTGCATTGTCCAATACGGCGTACGTCCACCTGTTTCGGGAGGCTGTCATGAATCTGTTCTACAGCGTCGCGCTAAGCGTGTTTCTGCTCAATCAGCCCGCACTGGCGCAGGACCTGCTCAAACCTGCGGCTCCGGCGGAATCTCCGGATATCGACGCGGGACCCGCTACGGAAATGGTTTCGGAGCCGGTCATGCGTGCCAGCGGAACCATCGAGGCGCTGGACCGCGAACGAGGCGTGGTGACCATCGCCCATGGTCCGGTGCCCGCATTGAAATGGCCAGCATCGACCATGGAGTTCCAGGCCCGGCGAGAACAGCTCGACGGTCTTTCCGTAGGCGATGCGGTGCAGATCGGTTTTCAGAGTGAGGGCGACGAGGCGGCGCTCGTTTCCATCGACAAGCGCTGACACAGTCTCGATGTGCGTGCCAGACCCATCGCAAGGAACCCTACGTGGCCACCGGCCTCGTATTCAACAGGGTCTGCGTTGCGGCCCGCATCTAGAAATCACTAAAGGATCGCGCCCATGTACCACAAGAAACTGACTGCCGCTCTTGCCGTCGCCGTTCTCGGAAGCGCCAGCGGGGTCGCGCTGGCCGACAAGCCAGGCGCCGACTGGATCACCCTTGAGCAAGCCGTGGAAAAAGCCAAGGCCGCTGGTTATACAGAGCTTCACTCCATCGACGCGGACAATGATTCGTGGGAAGGCGAAGGTGTAAAGGCCGACGGCAAGGTCTGGGAATTCAAGATGGACGGCAAGACCGGGAAAATGACCCGCGACGAGCAGGACTGAGCGCCGTTACCTGTTTACCACTCGGAATCGTGGATGCGCCATGGCGGGACAGCTTAGTACTGTTCCCGCCTGGGGCTCCCTTTAGCAAATCGCACCGACGGTGAGTCGAAGCGCTCCGCTTTGGGTTCGGCGCCCAACCGCAAATTATTCCTTCTTCTTGCCGCGCTCTGGCAGCACCTTGCTGAGCACCTGCTTAGCCGACTGAACGAGAATGCCTCGCTGGTTAGGGTCTCCGTGTAGCAATGCCGTCGCGTATTTTTTCGCCTGCTCGAACTTGAGATGCGGCGGCAGTGGCGGCACGTTCGGGTCAGTCTTAAATTCGAGCAGCACCGGTCGGTCGGCGGCGAAAGCTTCATCCCAGGCGGCGCCGACCTGGTCCTCGCGGTCGCAGTAGATGCCCTTGAGGCCGATCGACTCGGCGAAGCGGTGGTAGGGCACGTTGGGGATATTCTGCGAGGCCTCGAACTTCGGGTCGCCCTCCATCACCCGCTGCTCCCAGGTGACCTGGTTGAGGTCCTCGTTGTTGAACACGCAGCAGATCCACTGCGCGTTCTGCCATTCCTTCCAGTACTTGGCGACGGTGATCAGCTCGGCCATGTTGTTCATCTGCATGGCGCCGTCGCCCACCAGGGCCACCACCGGGCGGTCCGGGTTGGAGAACTTCGCGGCAATCGCGTAAGGCACGGCTGCGCCCATCGACGCCAGGCCACCGGACAGCGAACACATCATGCCGCGGCGGATCTTCACGTCGCGGGCGTACCAGTTGGCGCAGGAACCCGAGTCGCTGGTGATGATCGCGAAGTCCGGCAATCGCGGCGATAGCTCGAAGGCGACGCGCTGCGGGTTGATAGGCTCGGCCGCGATCAGGGCGCGGCTTTCCAGGGTTTTTTCCCAATCCATCCGCCAGTTTTCAATGTCCTTGCGCCAGGCGCGATCGGTCTTTTCCTGCAGCAATGGCAGCAGCGCCCGCAGGGTTTCCGCCGAGTCGCCCTGCAGGTTCACTTCCATCGGGTAACGGATGCTGAGCATGTCGGCCTTGAGGTCGATCTGCACGCCCCGGGCCTGGCCCTCTTCGGGCAGGAATTCGGAATAGGGGAAGCCCGAGCCGATCATCAATAGGGTGTCGCACTCGGTCATCAGCTTGTAACTCGGCTCGGTGCCGAGCAGGCCGATGGAGCCGGTGACCCAGGGTAGATCGTCCGGTAAAGCGGCCTTGCCGAGCAGTGCCTTGGCGACACCGGCACCGAGTTTTTCGGCTACCGCGATGACTTCGTCGGTGGCATTCAGCGCGCCGGCACCAACCAGAATCGCCACCTTCTCGCCCGCGTTAAGCACTTCGGCGGCATGTATGAGATCAACTTCGTAGGGCACCATCTTGGGTCGCGTATAGCCGATACCGGAATGCACTGCGCCGTGAGCACGCGGCGGCTCGCTGTACTCCATCTCTTGCAGGTCGTTGGGCAGGATGATCGCAGTGACAGTGCGCTGGCCTACCGCGGTGCGAATCGCCCGGTCGACCAGATGCCTGACTTGAGCCGGTGCGCTGGCTTGCTGCACGAATGCACCGGCGACGTCCTTGAACATCGACGCTAGATCGACTTCCTGCTGATAGTGCGCGCCCATGGCGGTGCGGGCCTGCTGGCCGGCGATGGCGAGCACCGGCATGTGGTCCATGCGCGCGTCGTACAAGCCAGTCAGAAGATGCGCCGCGCCAGGCCCGGAAGTGGCGATGCAGACACCCAGCCCACCATTGAACTTGGCATCAGCCGAGGCCATGAAGGCAGCCATCTCCTCATGGCGGGCCTGGATGAAACGGATCTTGCCGCTGGCCCGGTTAAAAGCGCCAAACACGCCGTTGATACCGTCACCGGGATAACCGTAGATACGTCGCACACCCCATTGATACAGGCGCTCGACTACATAATCGCCAACTGTCATAGCCATGGAAATCTCGCTTGGTCTGGACTCGAAGTGGTCAGGTAACCGGGGCGGGGCCGCGGCGCTGGTTGTTCTTGTCTGGACCGGGCGATCTCGGCAGGGTTCGCTCCAACGTTGTAGCGTGGGCCGGCCCACGATGCGTCAGCTTGTCATGCATCGCCGTAGGGTGGGCTTCAGCCCACCGGTATCGCTCCGGCGTCCCGTTCTGGTGGGCTCACGGCCCGGCCCACGATGCGTCAGCTGGCTCACCGAGGATCTGCCTGATGACAACAGCCGGCAGAGGCATTGGAATCGCCTGGTTTGGCGCGCCCGGTGGCATCGACCGTGTCGCCGCTGCCGTAGCGATCATGGTGCCGGACCCAGTCGGTGAGGTTGTGCCGCGGGCCGTTTTCATTGCGGCCATTGGGCGTCATGTCGAGCAGCACATAGCTGCCCAGCAATTCCTCGGCGCCGCGCCCGTAAGCGGAAAAGGTATGAAAGATGCGCCCGTCCTCGTCGCGGTAGAACACACTGAAACCTGAAAGCTCCTCGCATTCGAACGGTTGCCAGGCGTAGTTGTAGAAGACCTTACCCTCGACGATGTCCTCGGGATCGAACGAGACGTGGAAATCACGGTTGAAGTCGCTCCCGGCCGAAGACACCCAGCGAATCTGCCAGCCCATGCGTTGGCGAAAGGCATCGAGTGCCGCGAAAGGCGCCCGCGACATGGCGACGACACTGACGTCATGGTTGGCCAGGTGCGCCAGGGGGCCCTGCAGATGATCCATCTCGAACGAGCAGCCGACACAGCCCTCCTGCCAGTCGGGGCCGAACATGAAGTGCTTGACGATGAGTTGGCTGCGCCCGGCGAACAGCTCGTCCAGGCGGACTGCCCCATGCGCATCATGGAACCGGTAATCCTTGTCCACCAGTGTCCAGGGCAATTCGCGGCGCGCGGCAGCGAGGGCTTCGCGCTGGTGCGTGACCTGCTTTTCCTTGAGCAGATGTTCGGTGTGGGCGGCAATCCATTGCGGGCGGGAAACGATGGCGTGGCTGGTCATCGGGGACCTCCGAGTGCGGGACGATGGAGGGGCGTCGCGGATGGTCCCGACGCCCTTGTTACCTGGTCGAGCGGCGGTGCGCGAAATCGACAGATCTCGGCGATTTATTTTGTCCGCGCTCGCCGGGAGGCGTGGGTTCGGCAGTCAGGTATCATCAGCGGCCGTTCCATCCCCCATGGCCGCCATGTCTGCTTCCGTTCCGAATGCTCGCAGCACCCTTCATTTGCCACAGGGCGAATGGACCACTGTGCTCGACTGTCTGTGCGCGCACTTCCCCTCAATCGACCGCGCCACCTGGCTCGATCGCTTTGAGCGGGGTCGCGTGCTCGGTGCCGATGGTCAGCCACTTGCGGCGACGCATCCCTATCAGGTTGCGCTGAAGATTCACTATTTCCGCGAAGTGCCGAATGAAAAGCCGATCCCTTTCGAGGAGCAGGTTCTGCACCTCGACGAGCATCTGCTAGTAGCGGACAAGCCGCATTTCCTGCCGGTGATGCCGGCAGGCGAGTACGTCAACGAGACCTTGCTGGCGCGCCTGACCAAGCGTTTGGGCAACCCTGATCTGGTGCCGATTCACCGTATCGACCGGCTGACCGCCGGGCTGGTGCTGTTCTCCACCAATCCCGAAAGCCGTGGCCGTTACCAGGCGTTGTTTCGCGAACGGAAGATAGACAAGCGTTACGAAGCGATCTGCCCGGCGCTGCCCGATCTGGATTTTCCGCGCCAGGAACGGCTGCATATGGTCGACGGCGAGCCGTTCTTCCTGATGAAAAAGGGCGATGGCGAACCCAACAGCGAGACGCGCATCGAGGTGCTCGAACGCCGTGGCGAACTCTGGCGCTACGCGTTGTATCCGGTCACCGGGCGCAAGCATCAGTTGCGCCTGCAGATGGCCACGCTGGGGGCCGGTATCTGTAACGATCCCTTCTACCCGGAGCTGATCGAGCGCGGGCGGCGTGATCAGGATGATTATTCGCAGCCGTTACAGTTGCTGGCCCGGGCGTTGAGCTTCAGCGATCCGCTGACCGGCATCGAGCGGCACTTCGAAAGCGCCCGGCAGCTGAGCTGGTGAACCGCCGGGCCTGAGCCTTATGGACTTCAGGGATGGCCGTTCTCGTCCTGCGGGTCGTCGAGCTCTTCCAGCTTGAGATCACCCCAGCTTGCGTTGCCGGCCGCCTGTGGCGACTCTGGCGCGTTGCTCGGGGCCGCCGCCACACCGCCGTCGCGGTGCAGCTTCAGTTTGAGCCGCACGTTGTTCGCCGAGTCGGCGTTCTTGGTCGCCTCTTCCTCGTCCAGTACCCCTTCGTTGACCAGGTCGATGAGCGCCTGGTCGAACGTCTGCATACCCAGGTTCTTCGACTTTTCCATGATCTCCTTGAGCTCGCTGAACTCGTTGCGCTTGATCAGATCGCGAATCGTCGGCGTGCCGAGCATCACCTCCACCGCGGCTCGACGCTTGCCATCGCGGGTTTTCACCAGCCGCTGAGAGATGAACGCCTTGAGGTTGTTGCCCAGGTCGTTGAGCAGCTGCGGACGACGCTCTTCGGGGAAGAAGTTGATGATGCGATCCAGCGCCTGGTTGGCGTTGTTGGCGTGCAGGGTGGAGATCGCCAGGTGGCCGGTATCGGCGAATGCCAGGGCGTGCTCCATGGTTTCGCGGTCGCGAATCTCGCCGATCAGAATCACATCCGGCGCCTGGCGCAGGGTGTTCTTCAGCGCGGCCTGAAAGCTGCGGGTATCCACCCCGACTTCGCGTTGGTTGATGATGGATTTCTTATGCCGATGCACATATTCCACAGGATCTTCGATGGTGATGATGTGCCCGCCGCTGTTGCGATTGCGGTGATCGATCAGCGCCGCCAACGATGTGGACTTGCCCGAGCCGGTACCGCCGACGAACAGCACCAGACCGCGCTTCTCCATGATGACGTCGAGCAGCACCTTGGGCAGCTTGAGGTCCTCGAAAACGGGGATGTCCAGCTTGATATTGCGCGCGACGATGGAAACCTCGTTGCGCTGCTTGAAGATATTGATGCGGAAGCGCCCAACGCCCGGCACCGAGATCGCCAGGTTCATTTCCAGCTCGCGTTCGAATTCGGCACGCTGCTCGGCATCCATGATGGCGTCGGCGATGGTGGCGATGTCGCCGGGTTTCAGTGGCTCGGCTGACAAGGCCTTGAGTACGCCGTTGAACTTGGCGCAGGGCGGCGCGCCAGTGGAGAGAAACAGGTCGGAGCCATCCTGGGCGGCCAGTGTTTTCAATAAGGGTTTGATATCCATCGGCTACATCCAGACGAGATTTGTGGGCAGGGGCGCGGGCAAAGCCGCGGCGCCACGGCTGGCATCCACTGTATGGGCCCGCGCCTGCCGGCACAACGCCGAGCGCGTGAACTGGTTCCGGTCACGGATAGCCCGTCGGTGCGGCAGAGGCCGGCTCGCGCTCACGAACTTAGAGCAGTCATATCGTGCCTGGTCGTCTCCATCGCACCTTCACGCCCGGCGCCAGTCGATATCGGTAACGCCTAGCCGAAGCGATATCGCCATGCCCGAAGGTCCGTCTATTGTCATTCTTCGCGAAGAAGTCGCGCCGTTTACCGGGCAGGCCATCGAACGTGCAGAAGGCAGCGCCAAGCTGGATAAGGCGCGCCTGGTCGGCCAGACCGTGCGATCGTTTCGCAGCTGGGGCAAGCACTTCCTCATCGAGCTGGACGACGTTTCCCTGCGCATCCATCTGCTGCTGTTCGGCAGCTATCGGATCAACGAGCGTAAGGAATCAGCGCCGCGCCTCAGCCTTGGCTTCGCCAACGGCGAGCTGAATTTCTACGGTTGCTCGGTGCAGCCCATCGAAGGCCCGCTGGACGAGGCCTACGACTGGAGCGCCGACGTCATGAGTGATGCTTGGGATGGCCGCGCGACGCTCAAGAAACTCCGCGCCCGGCCACGCCTGCTCGCCTGCGATGCACTGCTGGACCAGACGCTGTTCTCGGGCTCCGGCAACATCATCAAGAACGAAGTGCTGTTTCGCACGCGCATCCATCCACTGTCGCTGACCGGTGATCTACCCGCGGCCAAGCTGCGCGAACTGGTGCGAGAGGTACGGACCTACAGCTTCGAATTTCTCCAATGGAAGCGCGAGGGCACGCTCAAGGCGCACTGGCTGGCGCACACCAAAACGACCTGTCCGCGCTGCAAGATCCCGTTCGTCAAAGCCAAGGAGCTGGGGCGAAGCAAGCGCCGCAGCTTCTATTGCGAGCGTTGTCAGAAGCGCTACGGGAGCGACGCTAGCACTCAGCAAGCCGAGCAGCCAATTGCCGAAATCGACTGACGCGCGCATGACTGCCCGGCGAATCGCTAAGATGGCCCGCTACGAACTGGCTGGAGTTTTCCGATGCTTGACCTAGCGGCGGCGTTCATTGCGCTGACGACCTTCTTCACTTACGTCAACTACCGCTTCATCAAGCTGCCGCCAACCATCGGGGTGATGCTGACGGCGCTAGTCCTGTCATTGATCGCGCTGGGGTTCTCGGCATTGGGCTATCCGGTGCTCGAAACCGAAATGCAGCAGATCGTCAGCCGCATCGACTTTTCCGACGTGCTGATGACCTGGTTCCTGCCCGCCCTGCTGTTCGCCGGCGCCCTGCACGTCAACCTCGACGATCTGCGTAGCTACAAATGGCCCATCGGCATACTGGCCACCGGCGGCGTGCTGATTTCCACCTTGGTGGTGGCCTGGCTGGCGTTTTACATCTTTGGCCTGTTCGGCTGGCATATCGATTTCATCTACTGTCTGCTGTTCGGTGCGCTGATCTCCCCGACCGACCCGATCGCGGCGATGGGCATTCTCAAGAGCAGCGGCGCACCCAAGCCGCTACAGACCACCATCGTCGGCGAATCGCTGTTCAATGACGGCACCGCCGTGGTGCTGTTCAGCATCCTGCTCGGCGTGTTGAGCCTTGGCCAGACGCCAAGTCTGGCGGACTTCGGCCTGCTCTTCGTCAAGGAGGCGGTAGGCGGCATCCTGCTGGGCATTGCGCTGGGCTATGGCGTGTTCTATCTGCTGCGTAAGGTCGATGAACATCAGCCATCGGTCATGCTGACCCTCGCGCTGGTGTTCGGTGGTTCGGCAGTGGCGACCCATCTGCACGTGTCGGCGCCGATCGTGATGGCAGTCGCCGGTTTGATCATCGGTAACCAGGGCCGCAAGAAGGCGATGACCGACAGCACGCGACGTTACGTCGATGGCTTCTGGGAGCTGATCGATGAAATCCTCAACGCGCTGCTGTTCGCGCTCATCGGTCTAGAACTGTTGATCCTGCCGTTTGGCTGGCTGCACGCGGTGGCGGCGATGCTGCTGGGCGGGGCGGTGCTGCTGTCACGCGTGCTTACCGTGGCACCGATGATCGTCACGCTGCGCAAACTGCACGGCGTCACCGACCGGCAGATCACGCGCGGCACCATACGCATCCTGTCCTGGGGCGGGCTGCGTGGTGGCGTCTCGGTAGCGCTCGCGCTGTCTTTGCCACTGGGCGATGAACGGGATCTGCTGCTGAGCCTTACCTACATCGTCGTGCTGGTCTCGATCCTCTTCCAGGGCCTGACGGTTGGGCCGCTGGTGCGATCAATGTACGGCACGCAGCCAGCTACGGCTGACGAGCACTGAGCGGCTTATTCGCAACCTGTCTGGAGTTCTTCATATGCGCGCCGCCTTGCTGTCGTTGATGCTGTTGCCCTCGTTTGCCAGCGCCGCGCCTCTACTTGATCTGCGCGTGGGCGACACGCGGCTACAGGCGGAATACGCCCGTTCTCCCGCCGAGCGCGAACGCGGCTTGATGGAGCGCACCGAGCTGGCGGCGGACCGCGGCATGCTGTTTCGCTTCGACGATTTTCGCCGCCACTGCCTGTGGATGAAGAACACACCGCTGCCGCTGTCGGCTGCCTTCATGGACGAGCAGGGGCGCATCGTCGATGTCATCGATCTGGAGCCGCTGAGCACGGCGATTCGCTGTTCGCGCGAGCCGGCGCGTTATGCGCTGGAGGTCAATCAGAGTTGGTTTCGTCAGCATCGACAAGGTGTCGGTGATCAAGTGAAGGGCATCCCCACAGTCGATTAATCCTCGACCGGCGAGCTAGACAGCCCGCGCTGGCAGGCGCATGGCGAGGCCCGTTTCGCCTGTTTAGACAAGTCATCGAACAGTCATGGAACGTTCACCGAAGCGACACTGGCCGACCCTAAGGTCATGCCTCATCAGACGGTAGCCAACAAGGGTTGCCGTCGTTCTCGATGAGGGAGACGGTCCATGAATGCGGTTATCCGTGTCGACAGTCTGAACAAGACCTTCGCAGGCAAACGTGCTCTGCATGACCTGGCGCTTTCCGTGCAGCCGGGCGAAATGGTGGCATTGATCGGCGCGTCCGGTTCCGGCAAATCCACGCTGCTGCGCCACATCGCCGGGCTGGCCTGCTGCGATCGCAGCGGCGGCAACATCCAGGTGCTCGGGCGCGAAGTGCAGTCGGCGGGACGCCTGAATGGCGACGTACGGCGGCTGCGCGCGGACATCGGTTACATCTTCCAGCAGTTCAATCTGGTCAGCCGCCTCAGTGTGCTGGACAACGTCCTGCTGGGCTTTCTCGGTCGCATGCCGCGCTGGCGCGGTTCGCTGGGCATGTTCAGCGCCGAACAAAAGCAGCAGGCATTGGCGGCGCTGGAGCGGGTGGGGCTGGCCCACCGTGCCGACCAGCGCGCGTCGACGCTTTCCGGCGGCCAGCAGCAACGGGTGGCCATTGCCCGTGCGCTGACTCAGCAGGCCGAAGTCATCCTCGCCGACGAGCCAATCGCCTCGCTCGACCCCGAGTCCGCTCGCAAGGTTATGGACATTCTTGCCGACATCAACCGACGCGACGGCAAGACCGTGGTGGTGACCCTGCATCAAGTCGACTACGCCCTGCGCTACTGCAGCCGGGCGGTGGCGCTCAAGGATGGGCGCATCCACTACGACGGCGCCTGTGCCGATCTCGATAGCCGTTTTCTCAACGATCTCTACGGCGCCGATCTCGACGCCAGCCTGCTGTTTTCCGATCAGGCCCGCTCGCCCGCCGCCGCGCCGCCGGCGCCGGTTCGCGCGCTGAGCCTGGCCAAGGCCTGAACACCACTTCCCTTGATCCACGTCACGCCAACCCAAGCGTCAATCTCTGACAGGAGCTTTTCCATGTTCAATCGTATTGGCCGCGTCCTGGCCGCCTCCGCCTTGCTGACCGGCTCGCTGCTGGGCGGCGCTCATGCCGATGACAAGGAACTGAACTTCGGCATCATCTCCACCGAGTCCTCGCAAAATCTGCGGTCCGTCTGGGATCCGTTCCTTGCCGCCATGAGCGAGCGCACCGGGATGAAGATCAACGCGTTCTTCGCGCCGGATTATGCCGGCATCATCCAGGGCATGCGCTTCGACAAGGTCGACCTGGCCTGGTACGGCAACAAGTCGGCCATGGAAGCAGTGGACCGGGCCGGCGGCGAAATCTTCGCCCAGACCGTCGCCGCCAATGGTGCGCAGGGTTATTACAGCCTGCTGGTGGCGCACAAGGACAGCCCCATCGACTCCGTCGACGACATGCTTAAAAACGCCGCCAACCTGACCTTCGCCAACGGCGACCCGAATTCCACTTCGGGCTATCTGGTGCCAGGTTATTACGTGTTCGCCAAGAACAAGGTGGACGCCAACAAGATCTTCAAGCGCTCGCTCAATGGCAGCCATGAAGTGAACGCTCTGTCGGTGGCCAACAAGCAGGTCGACGTCGGCACCTTCAACAACGAGGGCATGGAGCGCCTAGAACTGACCGCGCCGGAGAAGGCCGCTCAACTCAAGGTCATCTGGACCTCGCCGCTGATTCCCGCCGACCCCATGGTCTGGCGCAAGAACCTGCCGGAAGCTACCAAGGCCGGCATCCGTGAGTTCTTCATGACCTACGGCGACCAGCCGGGCGAGATGGAAGTACTGGCAGACCTGCAGTGGGGCAAGTTCCGCGCTTCCGATGACGATCAGCTGCTGCCGATTCGCCAATTGGAGCTGTTCAAGCAGCGCAGCGAAGTCGCCAACAACGCCAAGCTCGACGAAAGCGATAAGCGGGCTCAGCTAAAGGAGCTGGACGCCCAACTCGCCGCACTTGAGCAGCGCATGGCCGAGATCGAGCAGAAAACCGCCGCCGCTACGGCTGGCTGATCCGCTGGCCGCCGCGTAAGCGGCGGCCGACTTCTGTTTGCCGGAGCATCCAATGACTTCACTGACCGCGCATACCCCAGTTGCCGCGCCGCAGAAACGCTCGTGGTTCAAGCTGATCGGCTGGGGCCTGTTTCTGGCGCTGCTGGGCTGGTCCTGGCAGGGCGCCGAGATGAATCCGCTGGCGCTGATCCGCGACGGCGGCAACATGGCCACCTTCGCCGCCGACTTCTTTCCGCCGGATTTCAGCAACTGGGAGCTGTACCTCAAGGAAATGATCGTCACTGTGCAGATCGCCCTCTGGGGCACCGTACTGGCGATCGTCTGCGCGATTCCGCTGGGCATCCTCTGCGCCGAAAACATCGTGCCCTGGTGGGTCTACCAGCCGGTCCGGCGCGTGATGGACGCCTGCCGTTCGATCAATGAAATGGTCTTCGCCATGCTCTTCGTCGTCGCGGTGGGTCTTGGGCCTTTCGCCGGCGTGCTGGCGCTGTTCGTCGGTACCACCGGCGTGCTCGCCAAGCTGTTTGCCGAAGCGGTGGAAGCCATCGAGCCGGGCCCCGTGGAAGGCGTGCGCGCCACCGGCGCCAGCGCTCTGCAGGAAGTCATCTTCGGCGTCATTCCGCAGGTGTTGCCACTGTGGATTTCCTACGCGCTGTATCGCTTCGAATCCAACGTCCGCTCGGCGACGGTGGTGGGGATGGTCGGTGCCGGCGGCATCGGCGTGATTCTCTGGGAGGCCATTCGCGGCTTCCAGTTCGGCCAGACCTGCGCACTGCTGATCGTCATCGTGGCGGTAGTGAGCGTGATCGACATCGTTTCCCAGCGCTTGCGCAAATTGTTCATCTGATCGGAGAGGGACGCCGCGCGCGTCTTTTTTTAGCCATGCACATGTCTAGACAACCGCAGCCGCGTTACCTGCAGCTGGCCGCTCAGTTGCGTGAGGAACTGCGCCATCTGCAGCCGGGCGACCAGTTACCGGGTGAGGCTCAGCTGGCGGCACGCTTTGACGTCAATCGACACACGCTACGTCGCGCCATCGACGAGCTGGTCAGCGAAGGGCGCGTACTGCGCCAGCAAGGTAGAAGCACACGGGTGCTGGCGCGGCCGCTGATCTATCCGCTGGCTGCGGGCAGCGCCTACAGCGAGTCGTTGTCGGCGCAGGGCCTTGGTGTCCAGGCACGCCTGCTGCAACGCCAGCTGCGTCCGGCCACCGCCGAAGAAACGAATTACCTGAAGCTTGGCGAAAGCGCACCGCTGCTTGAATTGCACACCCTGCGCCTGCTGGACGAACAACCGGTGAGCCTGATCCGTCACCGTTTCTGCGCCAGCCGCCAGTCGTTACTGGCTGATTACAACGGCGGCTCGCTGCGCCAGTACCTGGCCGTGCGCGAACTGCCGCTGAGTCGCGCCTTCAGCCTGATCGGCGCCCGGCTGCCCACGCCCGATGAGGCCGACCAGTTGCTGATGCCGCGTCACGCGCCGCTGCTGACCGTACTGACCCTTTCCCATGACCTGGCCGGACGGCCGGTGGAGCTGTCGTTGTCGACCAGCCGTGCCGACCGTTTCCAGTACCAGGTCGCTACCTGATGGAGACGCGCATGACCCCAGAAATTGCCACCCGCCAGCGCTGGATGGGCGTGCTCGCCCGTGCCGGTAATGAGCTGGCGCGTTACGAGGCTGCACTCAAGGACATCGACTATCGACTGGTGCGTGCACCGGAGATCGGCATGACGCTGGTGCGTGGCCGTATGGGCGGCACTGGCGCTGCGTTCAACCTCGGCGAAATGAGCGTGACCCGCTGCGTTGTTCGCCTGGGCGACGGCCGCACCGGCTACAGCTACGTGGCCGGGCGCGACAAGCATCATGCCGAACTGGCCGCGCTGGCTGACGCGCATCTGCAGGGCCGCGATCAGGCGCGCTGGCAGGAGGAGATGATCGCGCCGCTGGCGGCCGCACAGTCGGCCCGCCGCGCTGCGCAGGATGCCGAGACGGCCAGCAGCAAAGTGGAATTCTTCACCCTGGTGAGAGGAGAGGACTGATGAGTGCAGACCTGTTGCATGCGGCATTCGACGATCAGGTGCTGGACAGCCAGCGTGTTTTCCGTGCCGCGCTCAAGGCGCTCGCCGAGCCTGGCCTGGTGCAGTCGCTGATACCGGTAGCCGCCCTCGATCCGCTGGCACCGGCAACCTATGCGGTGTGCCTGAGCCTGCTCGATAGCGAGACGCGGCTGTGGCTGGCGCCGGCTTTCGATACGCCAACGGTGCGCACCAACCTGGCCTTCCACTGCGGTTGCGCGATCGTCGCTGAGCGTGAACTGGCGGACTTTGCGTTGCTTGACGCGCAAGCGCTGGACGACCTGTCCGGCTTCTGTAGCGGCAGCGAACGCTTTCCCGATCAGTCCTGCACGCTGCTGGTCCAGCTCGATGGGCTCGAGGGTGGCGCGGCTTTGAGCTGGAGCGGCCCCGGCATTCTTGGTCAGCGCGAAGTCAGCCTGCCGGTACCGGCCACGTTCTGGCAACAGCGTGCCGCGCGCAATGATTTTCCGCGCGGGCTGGACGCTTTCTTCGCCGCCGGCCAGACCCTGATTGGTTTGCCCCGCAGCACCCGCATTGCGCCATCGATAGAGGAGGTCGCCTGATGTACGTAGCCGTAAAGGGTGGCGAACAGGCCATCGACAACGCTCACCGGCTGCTGGCGAAGAAGCGCCGCGGCGATACTGCCTTGCCCGAATTGAGCGTCAGCCAGATTCGCCAGCAACTGCCACTGGCGGTTGCACGGGTCATGGCCGAAGGCTCGCTGTTCGACGAGGAACTGGCGGCGCTGGCGATCAAGCAGGCGGCTGGCGACCTGCTCGAAGCCATCTTCCTGCTGCGCGCCTACCGCACCACGCTGCCGCGCTTTGGTAACAGCGTGCCGCTGGAAACCGCGCAGATGCGGCCAAGTCGGCGTATCTCCGCAACCTTCAAGGATCTGCCGGGCGGTCAGCTGCTCGGCCCGACCTTCGACTACAGCCATCGCCTGTTGGACTTCAGCCTGCTCGCCGAGGGCGAACATCCCGGCCCCGAGAGCGACCCGGACGCTACGCTGGCGAGCTGTCCGCGTGTGCTCGATCTGCTGGCCGCAGAAGGCCTGATGAAACCCGAGCGCGGCGGCGATCAGGCCGTGCCGGACATCACCCGCGAACCGCTGGAGTTTCCCAGTGATCGCGCTCAACGCCTGCAAGCGCTGGCCCGTGGCGACGAAGGTTTTTTGCTGGCGCTGGGCTATTCGACCCAGCGCGGCTATGGCCGCAACCACCCGTTCGCCGGGGAAATCCGCATCGGCCAGGTCGAGGTCTGGATGGAGCCGCCGGAGTTGGGCTTCGCTGTGCCGCTGGGCGACATCGAAGTGACCGAGTGCGAGATGGTCAACCAGTTCGTCGGCGGGCAGGGCATCGACCCGCAGTTCACCCGCGGCTACGGGCTGGCCTTCGGCTACGCCGAACGCAAGGCGATGGGCATGGCCCTGGTCGACCGTGCGCTGCGCGGCGCCGAATACGGCGAGACGGTGCAGGGGCCGGCGCAGCAGGAAGAGTTCGTCCTGATGCACTGCGACAACGTCGAGGCCGGTGGCTTCGTCTCGCACCTCAAGCTGCCCCATTACGTCGACTTCCAGTCCGAGCTGGAACTGATCCGCAAGCTGCGCCGCGCGCCGGTCGAGGAGACCGCCACGGCCGAGCCCAACGTCGAGGAGCGCCGCGCATGATCGCCACCGTTAACGACCATCAGCAATCCGCTGCGACGGAGCAGGGCTACAACTTCGCTTACCTCGACGAGCAGACCAAACGCATGATCCGTCGCGGGCTGCTCAAGGCCGTGGCAATCCCCGGTTATCAGGTGCCCTTCGGCGGGCGCGAGATGCCGCTGCCCTATGGCTGGGGCACGGGCGGCATGCAGCTGACCGCCGCCATTCTCGGCGCCGAGGACGTGCTCAAGGTGATCGACCAGGGCGCCGACGACACCACCAACGCGGTGTCGATCCGCCGCTTCTTCGCCCGTACGGCGGGCGTCGCCACCACCACCCGCACGCCCGAGGCGACGCTGATCCAGACTCGCCACCGGATTCCGGAAACGCCCCTGCGCAACGACCAGATCATGGTCTTCCAGGTGCCGATTCCCGAGCCGCTGCGCTTCATCGAGCCGTCGGAAAGCGAGACCCGAACCATGCACGCGCTGGAGGACTACGGGGTCATGCACGTCAAGCTCTACGAAGACATCGCCACCTTCGGCCATATCGCCACCAGCTACGCCTACCCGGTGACGGTGGATGGTCGCTACGTGATGGATCCGTCGCCGATCCCCAAATTCGATAACCCGAAATTGGACATGAGCCCGGCGCTGATGCTGTTCGGTGCCGGCCGCGAAAAGCGCCTCTATGCGTTGCCGCCCTACACCGACGTACGCAGCCTGGACTTCGAAGATCACCCCTTCGCCATTCAGGAATGGGATCAGTGCTGCGCCTTCTGCGGCAGCGACAGCTCCTACCTCGATGAACTCATCGTCGACGACGCCGGCACCAAGCGCTTCGTCTGCTCGGATACCGACTACTGCACGCAACGCCGCGACGCCCAGGAGGCCGCCGAATGAACGCCGCGCTCGATCTGCAACAACCTGCCAGCCGCCTCGATCAGCCTTTGCTGTCGGTCCGTGGGCTGACGCGCCTGTACGGGCCTGACACCGGCTGTCAGGGCGTCGACTTCGACCTCTCTCCGGGCGAGGTGCTGGGCATTGTCGGCGAGTCTGGCTCCGGCAAATCCACGCTGCTGAGCCTGCTCTCCGGGCGCTGCCCGCCCGATCGGGGCTCGGTGAGCTATCGCGGTCGCGACGGCGCCTGGCTCGATCTCTACGCCGCCAGCGAGGCGGAACGTCGAAGCTTGCTGCGCACCGAATGGGGCTTCGTCGAGCAGAACCCGCGTGACGGCCTGCGCATGGGCGTATCGGCCGGCGCCAACATCGGCGAGCGGCTGATGGCTCAGGGGCAGCGCCACTACGGTCAGTTGCGCCAGGCCGGGCTGGACTGGCTGAGCCAGGTGGAGATCGACCCGGCACGTATCGACGATCTGCCGCGCACCTTTTCCGGCGGTATGCAGCAACGCTTGCAGATCGCCCGCAACCTGGTTTCCGGGCCGCGTCTGGTGTTCATGGACGAGCCCACCGGCGGTCTCGACGTCTCGGTGCAGGCGCGTCTGCTCGATCTGCTGCGTGGGTTGGTTCACGAGCTGGATCTGGCAGTGGTGATCGTCACCCACGACCTTGCCGTCGCGCGGCTGCTGGCGGATCGACTGATGGTCATGCGCCGCTCGCGCGTGGTGGAAACCGGTCTCACCGATCAGATTCTTGATGACCCGCAGCATCCTTATTCGCAGTTGCTGGTGTCTTCGGTGCTGCAGCCATGAGCGCGCTCGATCCGCAACTCCACATCCCTCACCCCTACGCCGGGCGCCCCAGCCCTCTCCCAGAGGGAGAGGGGGCAGTTAAGTGCATTGACGTTGCTTCGGTTGCTGGACTTCGGGCCGTGAGGCCGCAATTCGCAGCTGCGGGTATCGACGGTATCGCAGCCATAAGTGGCCTCCCGCAACTCCGCATCCCTCACCCCGGCCCTCTCCCAGAGGGAGAGGGGGAGGTTATGTGCATTGACGTTGCTTCGATTGCTGGGCTTGGCGCCGCGAAACCACACCAAGCGAGGCCAACGCCGATCAACCCCTGCGCTTTTAAGGATGGCAGGCGTGAAAGAACCGAGAGCATTCACACGCAGTCCTTCGCGCTCACACAGATCAGCTCTTTCGCTCTTCGGCAGACATCCGGGGCGAAACAGACCGGGTCCGTCTGTGCGCAGGTCCTTGCGCCCACGCCGATCTGCCCCCTCTCCCTTCGGGAGAGGGCTGGGGTGAGGGGAATGCGGCACGAACGATCGCTAGTCATTTCACCGTTATCAATTCCATCCGTTTTCGGGGATCGCCCATGAACAACCCGATCGAAGTCCGCAACCTGCGTAAATCCTTCACGCTCCATCAACAGCACGGCGTGACCCTAAACGTACTGAACGAGGTCAGCTTCACTGTGGCCCCCGGCGAGTGTCTGGTGCTGCATGGACGCTCCGGCGCCGGCAAATCCACCCTGTTGCGCTGCCTGTACGGCAATTACCTGGCCACCGGCAGCATCCGCCTGCGCCATCGTGGCGAAGCACTGGAACTGGTCGGTGCCGAGCCTCGGCAAATGTTGGCGGTCCGTCGCGAAAGCCTCGGCTATGTCAGCCAGTTTTTGCGGGTAATCCCACGGGTGCCTTGCCTTGAAGTGGTCATGGCGCCAGCGCTGGCGCGGGGCTGGAGCCGGCAGGAGGCGCAGGCCCGAGCGGAAAGCCTGCTGACCCGGCTGAACATCCCCGAGCGGCTCTGGCAGCTGGCGCCCGGCACCTTTTCCGGCGGCGAGCAGCAACGGGTAAACCTGGCGCGCGGCTTCATGGTGCAGTGGCCGGTGCTGCTGCTGGACGAGCCGACCGCGTCGCTCGACGAAGCCAATTGCCAAGTGGTGCTGGAGTTGATCGCCGAAGCCAAGGCTGCCGGCGCGGCACTGATCGGCATCTTCCACGACCGTGCCATACGCGAGGCGGTCGCCGACCGCTACCTGGACATGACCGCCGAGGAGCATCGCCATGCCTGCTGAACTGATATTGAGCAATGCCCGTGTGGTCACGGCGGATCGGGTGATCGACGGCACGCTGGTGATTCGTGACGGGCTCATCGCCGCGCTGGACGAGGGGCGCAGTCAGCTGCCGCAGGCCCAGGATCTGGGCGGCGATTACCTGATACCGGGCCTGGTCGAACTGCACACCGACAATCTGGAAAAGCACATGACGCCACGCCCCGGTGTCGATTGGCCCTCGGCCTCGGCAGTGCTGACCCATGATGCGCAGATCGTAGCCGCGGGCATCACCACGGTGTTCGATGCGCTGTCCATCGGCGACATCAACCCGCGCGGCAAGCGCATGCAGCAGCTACCCGCCATGCTCGACGCCATTGCCCAGGCCGAGGCCGCCGGCGACACCCGCGCCGATCACCGGCTACACCTGCGCTGCGAGGTTTGCCATCCGGATGCGCTGCCGGTGTTTCGCGACTTGGTGGAACATCCGCTGGTGCAGTTGGTATCGGTGATGGACCACTCGCCGGGCCAGCGCCAATTCGCCCAGACGGAGAAGTACCGCGAGTACTACATGGGCAAGTACCACCTCAACGCGGCGGAGATGGATGCGTTCAGCGACCAACAGGTCGCCAACTCCAGGCAATACAGCGACCGCCAGCGCCGTGCCATCGTCGAGATCTGCCAGGCGCGCGGCCTGGCGTTGGCCAGCCACGACGACGCGACGCTCGCGCACGTCGAGGAGTCGGCCGGCTTCGGCATGGCCATCGCCGAGTTTCCCACCACCTTCGAAGCGGCGCAGGCCAGCCACGCCCGTGGGCTCAAGGTGCTGATGGGTGCACCGAACATCGTCCGTGGCGGCTCGCATTCGGGCAATATTGCCGCGGCTGATCTGGCACGCCACGGTGTGCTGGACATACTCTCCAGCGATTATTATCCGGCCAGTCTGTTGCAGGCGGCGTTTATGCTCTCTGCGCTGGGCAACGGCTATGACTTGGCCAAGGCCATCGCCGCGGTCAGCCTGGCGCCGGCTCAGGCAGCGGGCCTGGACGACCGTGGCGAAATCCGCGTCGGTCTGCGTGCGGATCTGCTGCAGGCGAGCGATAGGCATGGCCAGCCGGTGGTCCGACAGGTATGGCGGCAAGGCAGAAGGGTGTTTTGATGAAGGGACGGACGACGGGACGACTGATCTATCTGATGGGGCCTTCCGGCTCAGGCAAGGACAGCCTGCTGCAGGCCGCGAGCGAGCCGCTGCAAGCGCGCGGATGCCGGATCGCCCGACGCGTCATCACCCGATCCGCCGAGGCGGTAGGGGAGGATGCTCTGGCGGTGAGCGAGGCGGAGTTCGAGCAGTTGCGAGCAACCGGCGCCTTCGCCCTGCACTGGCGGGCCAATGGCTTGCACTACGGCATTTCCCGGGAGATCGACGATTGGCTGGCGGCGGGCCAGGATGTGCTGGTCAATGGCTCGCGCGCCTATCTGGCCGAGGCGCGCCGGTATTATCCGCAGCTGCAGGCGGTCCTGCTTACGGTGTCGCTGCCGGTGCTGCGTCAGCGGTTGCTGGCACGGGGGCGTGAATCGCTCGAGGAAATAGACGCACGGCTGGCCCGCAACGACCAGTTCCAGGCAGCGGGGCAGGGCGAGGCGCTGGTATTGGACAACTCCGGGGCGCTGGAGCAAAGCGTGCAGCGCCTGTTGCAGCTGATCGACCAGGCGCCCGCATGCGCCTGACCATCCTCGGCAGCGGCAACGCCCGTCAGGTGCCGGTGTACAACTGCGATTGCATCGCCTGCCGCCGGGCTCGCGTCGATTCGACCTGGCGTCGCGGCCCCTGCTGCGCACTGATCGAATGCGGCTCGCAGCGTTGGCTGATCGACAGTGGGCTCACCGATCTGACCGAGCGTTTCGCGCCCGGCAGCCTCAGCGGAATCCTCCAGACCCATTACCACGCCGACCATGCCCAAGGTCTGTTGCACCTGCGCTGGGGGCTCGGGATGCGGATTCCAGTGCATGGCCCGGAGGACCCCGAGGGCCTGGCCGATCTCTACAAGCACCCCGGTATCCTGGATTTTTCTCAGCCTTTCGCCACGCTGGAGCGACGCGAGCTGGGTGAGCTCAGCGTTACCGCGTTGCCGCTCAATCATTCAAAGCCGACTCTGGGCTATGTGTTCGAGGGAATGGGGCGGCGCATCGCCTATCTCACCGACACTCTTGGCGTGCCCGAAGTCAGCTTGGACGTGCTGCGGCAGCGCCCGCTCGACCTGCTGGTGCTGGACTGTTCGAGCCCGCCTCAGGCGTCACCGCAGAATCACAACGACCTGACCCACGCGTTGGCGACGATTGCCGAACTGAACCCGGGGCAGGCAGTGCTGACCCACATCGGCCACAATCTGGACACCTGGTTGCTGGAGCATCCCGACGCGCTGCCAACCGGAGTCAGCCTGGCCGCCGACGGCCAATCTCTCTGAGGTACGCTGGACCCGCAGGGAAGTCGCCACCAAGATGGATGCCGAATGAATCCGACCGACGCCTCACCGCCACCCGCTGCCCAACCGAGCTCGACCGCGCGCCGGTTGACCCTGGTGATGTGCATTGCTGAAACCCTGGGCATGGCCGGATTCGCGCTGTTCGCGGCGCTGCTGCCCGAATTCCAGACGCTCTGGGACCTGAACAACACCGAGGCGGGCTGGATCGGCGGCGGCTTCTTTCTGGGCTATATGCTCGCGGTGCCGGTGTTGACGGGGCTGACCGATCGCCACGATGCGCGGCTGATCTACCTCTGGGCCATGCTGCTGACCGCGTTCGCCAGCGCCGGCTTCGTGCTGGCCGATGGCTTCTGGTCGGCGCTGCTCTGGCGTGTCCTCGCCGGTATCGGCATGGCCGGCACCTACATGCCAGGGCTCAAGGCCCTGTCCGAGCGCATCGAGGGGCCGGCGCAATCGCGTGCCATCGCGTTTTACACGGCGAGCTTCGGTCTCGGCACGGCGTTGTCTTTCCTGCTTTCGGGCGAGTTGGCCAAGCTTGGCGGTTGGCAATTGCCGGCACTGCTCAGCGGGGGCTGCGCGCTATTTGCCTGGGTGATGGTGTGGCGCGGGTTACCGCCAAAGCCGGTCGCCGAGCATGAGCCGCGACGCCTGCTGGACCTGGCGCCGCTGATGAGCCGCCCTGTCATCGCCTATTGCCTGGCCTATGCCATGCACAATCTGGAATTGTTCGCCTTCCGCGCCTGGCTGGTGGCCTTCATCGTGTTCGCCGGTGATTGGCAGGGCCAATCGCCCTGGCTGAGCGGAACCTGGGTGGCGATGATCGCAACGCTCATCGGCATGCCAGCGAGCATCCTCGGTAACGAAATGGCGATCCGTTTTGGCCGGCAGCGTTGGCTGGTCGCAGTGATGCTGTTTTCGGCGCTGTTGGCCTGCCTGCTCGGACTCGGCGCGGCGCTGCCATTCTGGGCGCTGCTGGTGCTCATCGTATGCTACAGCGTCACGGTTACGGCTGACTCGGCTGCGTTGACGGCCGGGCTGGTAGCGGTTGCGCCCGCCAGCCATCGCGGCGCCGTCATGGCGCTGTATTCCTGCACCGGCTTTACCGGTGCGTTCCTCGGGCCTTTGTTGTTCGGCATGGTGCTCGACTGGCTGGGCGACGAGCAGCTGGCGGGTTGGTGGGCGGCGTTCGCGCTAATGGGGCTGTGCTTGCTCGCCGGACCCGCGGCTCTGTTCCGTGCCGGTCGGGTGCAGAGGCGAGGCGCGGTGGCAGAGCCGGCCGCTTAGCGCCGTTCGCGTTCGCGCATGGCGGTGCGGCT
This sequence comes from Stutzerimonas sp. VN223-3, assembly GCF_045999685.1. Classification (NCBI taxonomy): domain Bacteria; kingdom Pseudomonadati; phylum Pseudomonadota; class Gammaproteobacteria; order Pseudomonadales; family Pseudomonadaceae; genus Stutzerimonas; species Stutzerimonas sp. VN223-3. Next base: position 147,700 of record NZ_RBEC01000001.1, read on the forward strand.
CCACTTGCACAGGCGCGCTTTTCGATCAGTTGCTAGACAAGTCATCGATTACTCACAAGACCTTCACGCGTCAGTCAGATAGCACTGCGACAGTGGTTCGATCCTATATAGCCGATGGAGGCCACGGACGATGTCGCTGATCAAAAACGTTGGAGTAGTGCTGGCCGGTCTGGTTTGCCTGGTTTCAGCCGCCCAAGCCGAAACGGTAAAGCTGGCGGTGACCGATCTGGTCGGTATGGAAGAGCTGCAGCGCGAATTCGGCGCATTCCGTGACGAGCTGTCGAAGGTCACTGGCTATGAGATTGAATTCCAGCCCGTTACCAACCGCACCGCGGCCGTCGAGGCCCTGCGTTTCAACAAGGTCGACTTCGTGCTCACCGGCCCAGCCGAATACGTGGTGATGCAAAAGCGCGCCGACGCGAAGATCGTCGCTGGCCTGTCCCGCCCCGATTACTTCGCCGTGATCATTGCCATGGCCGAGGGGCCCTATAACAGCATCGACGATCTGAAGGGCAGCAAGGTCGGCCTCGGTGACGTCGGTTCCACCTCCAAGCATCTGGGGCCGATCCAGGCGCTGGCCGATGCTGGGCTCGATCCGCTGAAAGACGTCGAGGTCGTCAATACGAAGATTCCAGTGCTCTGGGAAGCGCTCAAGCGCGGGGATGTTTCGGCCATCGGCATGAACCACCAGAATTTCCTCAGCCTGCGTCAGGACGAAATGGAAAAAGGCGGCTTGCAGCCAGGCGCTTTCCGCGTCATCGCCCGCGGTCCCGATCTGCCGAACGACGTATTGATGGCCGGCAGCCACGTCGACGATCAAAAGGTTGAAAAGATGCGTCAGGCCTTCGTCGAGCACTCCGATGCGCTGATTGCCGCGATCCTCCAAGGCGAGGATAACCAGAAGTACTCGGGCATGCGCTTCGTCACCAACGTCAAGGACACCCACTACAACTACGTGCGGTCGATGTACGCCACTGCGGGCTTCCCCGAATACGCCGATTTCATCGGCGAATGAGCAACCGGTTCAGACCGCTATTGCGCCCAATCAAAGGAGCTCATGCATGACGAGTCTTGCCGCTGCACTGCCGCGCGTAGCGACCGAGCCTTACCCGCTACAGGTCAATGGTTTGACCAAGCGCTTCGCCAGTAACGACAAGCCGGTATTCGCCGATATCAGTTTCCGCCTCGAGCCCGGCCAGTCAGTGGCGCTGATAGGTGCCAATGGTGCGGGTAAGAGCACGCTGCTGCGTTGTTGCGTGAGGCTGATCGAGCCGGATGCCGGCCGGATCGTCCTGGACGGCACCAGCCTATGCGGCAAGTCGGGCCGCGATCTGCGCAAAGCGCGCAACCGAGTGGGTTTCGTGTTTCAGAAACATGGGCTGGTGCCGCGTCTGTCGGTGCTGACCAACGTGCTGCACGGCACGCTCGCGCACCATAGCGGGCCTCGGCACTGGTTTCAGGGCTTCGCAGCACAAGCCGACCGAGAAAAGGCGATGCACTGCCTGACTCAGGTCGGGCTCGCCCATCTGTCGCACAAGCGCTGCGACGAACTATCCGGTGGCCAATCCCAACGTGTGGCTATCGCTCGCGCGCTGATGCAGGAGCCGAGCATTCTGTTCGCCGACGAACCCACCGCAAGCCTGGACCCGCAATCTGGCGAGGAGGTCATGGAGCTCTTCGCATCGCTTGGGCGGGCGAATGGGCTGACCCTGTTTTTCGTTTCACACCATATCGAGCATGCGCTGCATTACGCCGATCGGATCATCGGCGTGCGCGAACGCAGTCTGATGCTAGACAGCGCCAGTGCTACGGAAACATTGACCAGTTTGCGAGGCTTCTATGCTTGAACGTACTGCGCCCCTAACGGCTGAATTGGGGCGACGCTTCGAGCGGCCAAGCGCGTTGGTTCAAGTGCTCGTTGGGCTGTTCGTGCTGTTCTTTCTCTGGTCGCTGTCCAGTGCGGGACTGTCACTGTCGGACCTGCTCAAGGGGCTGCCAAACATGGCCGTGATCGGCGGCGAGATGCTGCCGCCCGCTACCGACCGCGCCTGGCCGATGGCCAAAGCGATCCTGGTGACCTTTCAAATGGCACTGGTTGGTACGGTCATCGGTATTCTGCTGAGCATCCCGCTCGCGCTGCTCGCCGCCCGCAACACATCGCCGCATGCGGGTGTGCTGCACGCCACCCGCGCGCTGATCAGTTTTTTCCGCACGGTGCCGGACCTGGCGTGGGCACTGTTCTTCGTGGCATCGGTCGGGCTTGGCACCTTTGCCGGCACGCTGACGATCATCATCGACACCATCGGCTTCTGCGCGCGCTTTTTTGCCGAGGCGCTGGAAGAAGTCGATCCGGCGCCGTCGGAAGCGCTCGCTTCGATCGGCGCCAGTCCAGCGGATCGCATCGCCGTCGCGCTGTTGCCAGGGGCGATGCCCAGCCTGATCAACACCGGTCTGTTCTCGCTGGAAAAAGCGGTGCGCTCTTCCGTGGTGCTCGGGCTTGTTGGCGCAGGCGGGATCGGTGCCGAACTGGCCGTCTCGATGGAAATGTTCCGCTACGACCAGGCGGCGACGATCGTGCTGATGATCTTCGTGCTGGTGTACGCCGTCGAGCAGTGTTCCTCGCGGCTGCGTCAGCGCCTGATGCGCCAGGGCGTCTGACCCGCCAGTGCGTTTTTATCGTTGCTGCAATCATTGATTGGCGCGAAGCGCCAGTGTTGCCACATGGAGGGCAGATGTCCGATCAACCGCTTTCCCGTCCAGCCGAAATGAACTGGGTTATCGACAACGTGCGTCCGCTTACGCCGGAGGGCTGGTTAACCCCTACCTCAGTGTGGATTAAAGCGGGTCTGATCCACGCTATCGGCCATGGCACAGGCGATTCACAAACCCGCCGGGTGGACGGTCAGGGGCGCTACCTGCTGCCGGGGATCATCGATCTGCATGGGGATGCGTTCGAGCGGGATATCACGCCCCGTGCCGGCACGCAGTTCCCCCTTGAACTGGCGCTGGCGGCGAACGACGCCAGCCTGGTCGCCAACGGCATCACCACCTTCTTTTACAGCATCACCGATGGATTCGAACCTGGCCCGCGCAGCCGTGAAACGGTACGCAGGCTGCTCGATGCGCTGGATCGCCTCATGCCGCGTTTCAGCTGCCAGGCACGCGTCCATATTCGTCACGAAAAGGTCAATACCGAAGGTCATGCGGAACTGCTGGGCTGGATCGCCTCGGGACGCGTTCATCTGCTTTCGCTCAACGATCACTTGCCGCCACTGGGCAACGCGAAAAAGGTCGAGCGCTATCTGGCCGGGCTTCGTAGACGCGTCTCCATGGCCGAAACGGAGGCGACTGCATTCCTCGAAGAGCTGCAGGCCAGTCGTGCGCTCGGCGAGATACAGACCACGGATCTAGCCGCATCTGCTCGCCGATATGGCGTCGCGCTGGCCTCGCATGACGACGAAACGCCGGAAGACGTGGCCGCGGCTCGCGAACTCGGGGTCGCCATCGCCGAATTTCCGATGTGCGCGAAGACGGCACGCGCTAGTCAGGCGAATGGAGCAGCCGTGCTGATGGGCGCGCCCAATCTGGTTCGTGGTGGTTCCCATGTCGGCGCTATCGGCGTTCGCGAGGCGATCGAGCAGGGCTTGGTCGATGTGCTGTGCAGCGACTATCACTACCCGAGCCTGTTTCGGGCTGCCTTCACCATCGCCGAGCTGGGACTTCTGCCGCTGGCCGACGCCTGGAAGCTGGTCAGCGAAAATCCCGCTCGTGCGGCGGGCCTCGGGACGAGCAAAGGCCGCATCGCGCCCGGCTATGACGCCGATCTGCTGCTGCTCAGCGATCTCGACGGCTCGCCACTGTCGCTGGACGCGACAGTGGTTGGTGGGACGGCGGTCTATTCGCGGGCTACGGTCGCGGGTTGGTCCGGTAGCCAGGCGAGCGCGGCTGGAACCCGAACTGGCGAGATTGCCCAGCCGGCGTAGGCTGTCGAGGCGTTTGGGCTTGTCAGTCCAGCGGCAACTCCGTCGTCCGCTTAACCTCGCTCATCGCGATGTGCGAATGCGCTTCTTGCACATGCGGCCGCTGTAGCAATTGGTCGCGCAGGAAGCGCTCGTAACTGTCGATGTCCTTGGCCACGACCTTGAGCAGGTAATCCGACTCGCCGGCCATGGTGTGGCATTCCAGCACTTCGGGGTAACCGACCACCGCCCGTTCGAATTCGTCGAGGTTGCTGCGACCGTGGGCAGAGAGCTTGATGTTGACGAACACCGTCATGTTCAGCCCCAGTTTCTTGGGGTTGAGCAGGGCGACCTTGCGTTCGATCAGCCCTTCTTCCTGCATGCGGTGGATGCGGCGCCAACAGGGCGATTGCGACAGCTCGACCTTTTCTGCGATCTCGGCGGCGGAGAGGTCGGCGTTGTGTTGCAGCAGCAGCAAAATCTTGCGGTCGATGCTGCTTAGCGAAGTCTGCATGGTTGTTCCTGTTTTGTTGTTGTTAGTGAATGGATCATGCACGCGATCGCGCTTACATCGCAAAAGTAGAAAGAAAATCTCTCTTCGTCCCGGCCAGACTCTTATCCAACGCGCAACGGTGGGTGATCCCCAGCCGATTGCTGGTGGGGAGCCCCGATACGGTTTCTCCGCGACCCTTAGGCGGGAGGCGAACAACGTCTCCCTGACTCCGATAAAAACAAACAGGAGCGCCACATGTCATTGGCCGAGATCCGCCTGGATGACAAGTACCGGCTCGCAACCGGGCATCTGTACCTCACCGGCACCCAGGCGCTGACCCGCCTGCCGATGCTGCAGCATCAGCGCGACCAGGCTCAGAACCTGAATACCGGCTGCTTCATCTCCGGCTACCGCGGCTCGCCGCTCGGCGGGCTGGACAAGAGCCTCTGGGAAGCGCGCGACTATCTCAAGCAGAACGCCATTCACTTCCAGCCGGGCCTCAACGAGGAACTGGCGGCTACAGCCGTCTGGGGCAGCCAGCAGACCAACCTGTTCCCCGGCGCCAAGTACGACGGCGTGTTCGCCATGTGGTACGGCAAGGGGCCGGGCGTCGACCGCTCCGGTGACGTCTTCAAGCACGGCAATGCCGCGGGCGTCTCGCCCCATGGCGGCGTCTTGCTGTTGGCCGGCGATGATCACGGCTGCAAATCATCGACGCTGCCGCACCAGAGCGAGCACGCGTTCATTGCCGCGTCGATCCCAGTGCTGAACCCGGCCAACGTTCAGGAAATTCTCGACTACGGCATCATCGGCTGGGAGTTGTCGCGCTATTCCGGTTGCTGGGTGGCGCTCAAGACCATCGCCGAGAATGTCGACTCGTCGGCCGTCGTGGAAGTCGATCCGCTACGGGTGCAGACGCGCATCCCGGATGATTTCGAACTGCCCGAAGACGGCGTGCACATCCGCTGGCCGGACCCGCCACTGGCGCAGGAAAAACGCCTCAACCTCTACAAGATCTACGCCGCCCGCGCCTTCGCCCGCGCCAACAACCTCAACCGCGTAATGCTCGATTCGCCGAATCCGCGCCTCGGCATCATCACTACCGGCAAGAGCTACCTCGACGTGCGTCAGGCCCTGGATGATCTCGGTCTGGACGAAGCGCTGTGCGCCTCGGTCGGTCTGCGGGTACTCAAGGTCGGCATGAGCTGGCCGCTGGAGCCAGTTTCGGTGCATGAATTCGCGCAGGGGCTGGACGAGATCCTGGTGGTCGAAGAGAAGCGCAGCATCCTTGAAGACCAGCTCACCGGGCAGCTCTACAACTGGCCATTGGACAAGCGCCCGCGCGTTGTCGGTGAGTTCGACGAGCACGGCACCTCGCTGCTGCCCAACCTCAGCGAGCTGACCCCGGCGATGATCGCGCGAGTGATCGCCAAGCGCCTTTCGCCGATCTACACCAGCGACAGCATTCAGGCGCGGCTGGCTTTCCTTTCAGCCAAAGAAAAAGCGCTGGCCGCGCGCAATTACGACACCGTGCGTACCCCGCATTACTGCTCCGGCTGCCCTCACAACAGCTCGACCAAGGTGCCGGAAGGCAGCCGTGCCTCGGCCGGCATCGGCTGCCATTACATGGTGCAGTGGATGGACCGGCGCACCGAGACCTTTACCCAGATGGGCGGCGAGGGGGTCAACTGGATCGGTCAGGCGCCGTTCACCGAGACGCCGCACATGTTCCAGAATCTCGGCGATGGCACCTACTTCCATTCCGGCAGCCTGGCGGTGCGCGCTGCGGTGGCCGCTGGGGTGAACATCACTTTCAAGATTCTCTACAACGATGCGGTGGCGATGACTGGTGGCCAGCCGATTGATGGCGAGCTGCGCGTCGATCAGCTCAGCCGACAGGTTGCCGACGAAGGCGTCAAACGCATCGCTTTGGTCAGCGACGAGCCGGACAAGTACCCGAGCCGAGATGGGTTCGCACCGATCACCAGCTTCCATCATCGCCGCGACCTGGATGCCGTGCAGCGCGAGCTGCGCGGGTTCCAGGGCGTCTCGGTGATCATCTACGACCAGACCTGCGCCACCGAGAAGCGCCGTCGGCGCAAGCGCGGCAAGCTGGAAGATCCGGCCAAGCGCGCCTTCATCAATCCCACTGTGTGCGAGGGCTGCGGCGACTGTGGCGAGAAGTCCAACTGCCTGGCTGTGTTGCCGCTGGAAACCGAGCTGGGGCGCAAGCGCGAGATCGACCAGAACGCCTGCAACAAGGATTTCTCCTGCGTCGAAGGCTTCTGCCCGAGCTTCGTCACAGTGCATGGCGGCGGGTTGCGTAAGCCGGAAGCGGTGGGTGCCAGCCTCGATGCGGCGCAGTTGCCGGAGCCACAACGCCCGACCCTCGAGCGTCCATGGAACGTGTTGGTTCCCGGCGTCGGTGGCAGTGGCGTGACCACCCTCGGCGCGCTGCTGGGCATGGCCGCGCATTTGGAAGGCAAGGGCTGCACGGTGCTCGACCAGGCCGGGCTGGCACAGAAGTTCGGCCCGGTGGTCACCCATGTACGCATTGCCGCCAAGCAGGACGATATCTATGCCGTGCGCATCGCTGCGGGCGAGACCGACCTACTGCTGGGCTGCGATCTAGTGGTGGCGGCCGGTGACGATTCGCTGACTCGCCTCAACGATCAAATCAGCCATGCGGTGATCAACAGCCACGAAGCGGCGACTGCCGAATTCACCCGCAACCCCGACGCCCGGGTGCCAGGCAAGGCCATGCGTGAAGCACTGATGGATGCGGTGGGCGCCGAGAAGACTCACTTTATCGACGCCACTCGCCTGGCCACGCGGTTGCTGGGAGACAGCATCGCCACCAACCTGTTTCTGCTGGGCTTCGCCTATCAACAGGGTCTGTTGCCGCTTTCGGCCGAGGCCATCGAGAAGGCCATCACCATTAACGGGGTGTCCGCCGAGCTGAACCTGCAGGCGTTCCGCTGGGGCCGTCGTGCGGTGCTCGAACGCGAGGCGGTGGAAAGGCTGGCGCGTCCGGCCGAAGCGTCCGAACCGATCTGCCAGACGTTGGAAGAGATCGTCAACTGGCGCGTGGACTTCCTTACCCAATACCAGAATGCGGCCTACGCCAAGCGTTATCGGGCAATGGTCGAGCGCGTGCGCGCAGTGGATACGGCCGACGATCTGGCCCTGTCCAAAGCCGTGGCGCGTTACTACTTCAAGCTGCTGGCCTACAAGGACGAGTACGAGGTAGCGCGGCTGTACAGCGAGCCGGAATTTCGCGAGCAGCTGGAAGCGCAGTTCGAAGGCGACTACAAGCTGCAATTCCATCTGGCCCCGGCCTGGCTGGCCAAGCGTGACAGCGCCACCGGCGAACCGCGCAAGCGCGAACTCGGGCCTTGGGTGCTGAATGCCTTCGGCGTGCTGGCCAAGCTGAAATTCCTGCGCGGGACGCCGCTCGATCCGTTCGGCTACGGCCATGACCGCCGTGTCGAGCGCGAGCTGATCAATGAGTACGAGCGCAATCTCGACGAACTCCTGACCCAGCTGAAACCGACCAACTACCGCACTGCCGTGGCAATCGCCGCGCTGCCGGAACAGATCCGCGGTTACGGCCCGGTGAAGGAGCGCTCCATCGCCAAGGCCCGCCAGCAGGAAAAGTTGCTCAAGGAGCAACTGACCCGGGGCGACGAGGTGCAGAGCGTGCGGCTCTTCGAGCCTGCGGCGTGATTCGTAGGGCTAGCAGGGTGGGTCCGCCAGCGTTCCAGTAGGGTGGGCTTCAGCCCACCGGCAACTAGCGGTGTTTAGCTTCGTAGGGTGGGCTTCAGCCCACCAGAGCTATTGGCGACCGCAGCCGGTGGGCTAAAGCCCACCCTACGGTTTGGCTCTGTGCACATGCTGTTCACTAATAAATTTCAACGGCCTCGATGAACCGGGGCCGAACCGAACAAAAACAGAGGAATCCGCAATGTCCGTCTTTACCCATCCCGATTTCGATCACCACGAACAGGTGGTGTTCTGTCATGACAAGGCATCGGGTCTGCGCGCCATCATCGCGATTCACGACACAACGCTAGGCCCGGCATTGGGCGGCTGCCGGATGTTCCCTTATGCCAGTGACGACGATGCCCTGCGCGATGTGCTGCGGCTGTCCCGCGGGATGACGCTGAAGTCGTCGCTGGCGGGGCTCAAGCTCGGTGGCGGAAAGGCGGTGATCATTGGCGACCCGCACGCCGGCAAAAGCCAGGCGCTGCTGCACGCCATGGGTGATTTCATCGACAGCCTCGGCGGGCGCTACATCACCGCGGCCGATTCGGGCACCGGCGAGCCGGAAATGCAGGCGTTTGCCCAGCGCACCCGCCATGTCATCGGCGCCACGCCACGCACGACGCTCGACGGAAGCATCGCCAGTGGCGACCCGTCGCCGTCCACCGCGCTCGGTGTGTTCGTCGGGCTTAAAGCGGCGGTGCGTCATCGCCTCGGTCGCGACGACCTGAACGGATTGAAAGTCGCGATTCAGGGCGTTGGTCACGTCGGTCTCGGCCTGGCCCGTCACCTCAAGGCCGCCGGTGCTGAGCTGTGGGTGAGCGACATCTTCGATGCCAACGTGCAGCAGGCAATGGACGAATTGGGCGCCAACGCGGTGCGCCCGCACGATATCTATGGCCTGGATGTGGACGTGTTCGCGCCCTGCGCCATGGGCGGCATTCTCAATGGCGAAACCCTGCAGAGCCTGCGCGCACCGGTGATCGCCGGTGCCGCGAACAACCAGCTGGCGACTCCGGAGATCGGCGTCGAGCTGCAGCGTCGCAATCACCTTTACGCGCCGGACTATGCCATCAACGCTGGCGGCATCATCGACGTCTATTACCAACGCATCGGGGGCAGCGCGGCGCAGACCGATGCGCATGTCAAAGGCATCGGCGATACCCTGCGTGAGATCTTCAACCGTGCAGCTGCCAGCGGCGAACCCACGTCGATCATCGCTGACCGCTTGGCGCTTGAACGCGTGCAAGTCGGCAGCATGTCGCAGCCGCGCGAGCAACGCCTGCATGCTTAACGTTCCCGGCGGCTCCGTGCCGCCTGTTTCGACAGCCTCGGTCGTACTGCCGAGCCATTTGATACAGGCGCAGCCCTACCGGCGCCGGGCTTGTGTTTTAGCCTGAGTGGCTCGGCCTACCAAGCCTGGAAAACTGCCTGCAGCGCGTCGCGTAGGGTGGCGCTTCAGCCCACCAGCGCCCGGTGGGCTAAAGCACCACCCTACGGAGCAATGCGGTATCGCGAACAAGGATGCGACGGGCTGTCGCACGGCGCTGTCAGCTTTTCGTTACGCATGAGGCGGCGCAACCTCGGCATCCGGGCCTTACAGCATGCTGTAAATAAATCCTTCCAGCACAGCGTGTTTTCAACTGCGAACGAAGCGTGTGGCGGGCTTGTGCGGCTCATCACGCTGGTTTGTGATGGGCGTAGCCAAGCCGTACAACGGCTCCGAACAACAAGAACCAGGAGGCGAGATGAACGCCGTGACCAAGATCGAGCAGCACAACCCCATCGGCACTGATGGCTTCGAATTCGTCGAATTTACCGCGCCGAATGCCGAGGGCATCGAACAGCTGCGGCAGTTGTTCAACCAGATGGGTTTCACCGAGACGGCCAAACATCGCTCCAAGGAAGTCTGGCTGTTCCAGCAGAACGACATCAACATCGTGCTCAACGGCAGCCCGAGCGGTCATGTGCATGCTTTCGCTGAAAAGCACGGGCCGAGCGCCTGCGCCATGGCGTTTCGGGTAAAGAATGCCGCCCAAGCTGCCGCCTATGTCGAATCCCAGGGCGCCAAGCTGGTGGGTAGCCACGCCAACTTCGGCGAGCTGAACATTCCTTGCGTCGAAGGCATCGGCGGTTCGCTGCTCTATCTCGTCGATCGCTACGGTGACAAGTCGATCTATGACGTCGACTTCGAATACATCGAAGGCCGCACGCCGAACGACAATGCCGTGGGTCTGACCTGCATCGACCACCTGACCCACAACGTCATGCGCGGGCAGATGGACGTCTGGTCCGGCTTCTACGAGCGTATCGCCAACTTCCGTGAGATTCGCTATTTCGACATCGAGGGCAAGCTCACCGGCTTGTTCTCCCGCGCCATGACGGCGCCTTGCGGCAAGATCCGCATCCCGATCAACGAGTCGGCGGACGACAAGTCGCAGATCGAGGAATTTATCCGCGAGTATCACGGTGAGGGCATCCAGCACATCGCGCTGTCCACCGACGATATCTACGCCACCGTGCGCCAGCTGCGCGCCAACGGCGTGGATTTCATGAGCACCCCAGACACCTACTACGAGAAGGTCGACACCCGTGTCGCGGGCCACGGCGAGCCCACCGAGGTGCTGCGTGAGCTGAACCTGCTGATCGATGGCGCGCCGGGCGTCGATAAACCGGGCGCTGGCAAATCAGGTGACGACGGCATCCTGCTGCAGATTTTCACCAACACGGTGATCGGCCCGATCTTCTTCGAGATCATCCAGCGCAAGGGCAACCAGGGTTTTGGCGAAGGCAACTTCAAGGCCTTGTTCGAATCCATCGAGGAAGATCAGGTTCGCCGTGGCGTGATTGGCGGTGAGTAACGGTCGGAACGCCGAATGTAGGGTGGGCCGGGCGGCGCTCCGCTTTAGCCCACCGATGCGGAAGCGGCAGCCCTGAAATGGTGGGCTGAAGCCCACCCTACTACGCCGTTCGGGCACCCTACTGCTCAGGGATATTCATGGAAAACAGTCAAGCCACAACTACCGATTCGCCAAGCGCAGCGCCTACGCTCAAGCTCTACGGCTACTGGCGCTCCAGCGCCGCTTACCGAGTGCGCATCGCGCTTAACTTGAAAGGACTGGCATTCGAAAACCTGCCTGTGCATTTGGTCAAGGATGGCGGCCAGCAGCATTCAGCCGACTACAAAGCACTCAACCCGCAGGCGCTGGTGCCGCTGTTGATCGATGGCAACGAGCGCATCAGCCAGTCGCTGGCGATTCTCGAATATCTGGACGAAGTGTTCCCGCTCCCGGCCTTGCTGCCCGATGATCCGGCCGATCGTGCACGGGTGCGCTCGCTGGCGTTGCACATCGCCTGTGATCTGCATCCGCTGAACAATCTGCGAGTACTGCAATACCTCAGCGGTACGTTGGGCGTGGACGACGAGGCCAAGAACAGGTGGATCCGCCACTGGATCACCACCGGTCTTACCAGCTTCGAGCAGGGGCTGGCGGCATTCGAAGGCAAGCTGTCACTCGGCGGTCGGCCAGGCTATCTGGAGGCATGTCTGATCCCGCAGGTATACAATGCGCGCCGTTTTGCCTGTGACCTCACTGCGTACCCACGCATTCTCGAGATGGTCGCGCGCTGTGACGATCTGGAGGCGTTTCGCAACGCCGCCCCGGAGGTGCAGCCCGACGCTCAATAAAGGCTATCCGCCTTGCATATTCCGCCGCGCCACGAGCGCGGCGGGTTCGATCCCCGTCACAGATAAAAACAAACAGGTGACGCATGACCCGTGAAAAACCCAAGAACCTCTGGCTCTCCCGCTGGGGCTTCATCCTCGCCGCGACCGGCTCCGCGGTCGGCCTCGGCAATATCTGGAAATTCCCTTACATCACCGGCGAATACGGCGGTGGCGCCTTCGTGCTGATGTATCTGGCGTGCATTCTTGCCATCGGCATTCCGGTGATGATGACCGAGATCGCCATCGGCCGGCGCGGCCGCGGCAGCCCCATCGACGCCATCGGCCGGGTAGTGCGTGAGAACAACGGCAACCCGTTATGGAAAGCAGTGGGCGGCATGGCCATGCTGGCGGGATTCATGATCCTCTGCTTCTACGTGGTCGTCGCAGGCTGGGCCTTCGCCTATACCTGGAAAATGCTCGACGGCTCACTGGCGGCGCCAAGTGTCGAGGCGCTTGGGCAAGTCTTCGAAGCGCACAACGCCAACCCTTGGGCGCTCGGTGGCTGGAGCGTGCTGGTGGCGCTGCTGACGCTGTGGATCGTTGGCAAGGGCGTACAAGCCGGCGTGGAGCGGGCCTTCCGCTGGATGATGCCGGGGCTGGCGCTGATGCTGATCGTGCTGGTGGGCTATTCCTTTACCAACGGCAGCTTTTCCGAAGGTTTCGCCTTCCTGTTCAGTTTCGATAGCAGCAAGCTGACCGGCGAGGCGCTGTTGGCGGCCCTCGGCCACGCGTTCTTTACGCTCAGCCTGGCCTCCGGGGCGATTCTCACCTACGGCTCCTATATCCCCGATGGCCAATCCATTGCCCGTACCACCTTCATCGTCGCCATCGCCGACACCTGTGTGGCGCTGCTGGCGGGCCTGGCGATCTTCCCGGTGATCTTCGCCAACGGCATGGACCCCAGCGCCGGACCAGGGCTGATCTTCATGAGCCTGCCGCTGGCCTTCCAGCAGATGCCGTTCGGCACGGTGTTCGGCGTCTTGTTCTTCGCCATGGTTTCGGTGGCTGCGCTGACGTCGGCGATCTCGATGATCGAGGCGGTGGTGGCCTACCTCAACGAGAAATACGGCATCCGTCGCAGCCGCGCAGCGCTCGGGTCGGGCTCGCTGCTGCTGGTGATCAGTCTGCTGGCGATGCTTTCGTTCAACGTCGGCGCAGACTGGAAGCTGTTCGGCATGACCCTGTTCGACGGTCTGGACTACATCACCTCACGCTGGATGATGCCGCTGGGCGGAATCTTCATGGTGATACTGGCCGGCTACTGTTTGCGCGGCGACATCATGCGCGACGAGCTGAACTTGCCACCGCTGGGCTATGCGCTCTGGCTGTTCATGGTGCGCTACGTCAGCCCGGTGATGATCCTGATGGTATTCCTGCATGCCCTCGGCTGGTTGGGCTTCGACCCGCTGGTACGCTGGTACTGGATTGCGGGTGCCGTGGGCGTTCTGACCATCCTCGGTGAGGGTCTGCGCCCGCGTGTGTTGCCAGTGCTGGCTGGGCGCTAATTCCCAACATCTAAATACAGCAACAGAACGGCGCGCTGGTAACAGGCGTGCCGTTTTTTTTCGGTGGATGAGTGGTCGTTTCGAAATGCCATACCGTTCATCGGTATGCGTCGTGATATCGGCCGAAACGCCCGGCTGACGGGCGCTTGCGGCTATTCCGAGCGGATTGCTGGGTTAAAGATCCGGCCGCCGAGGCCGACAAATCGGCTAATGCTAGGACGCTTAGTCAGGAAAGGGATTGCCGATTCGATCCAGATCAACCCGGACTCGCGCCATGCCTAGTCATCTCAAATTCAGCCACAAGATCCTGCTGGCCGCCTCACTCGTGGTGATCGCGACCTTCGCCCTGTTCACGCTTTACAACGATTACCTGCAGCGCAACGCCATCCAGGCCAAGCTGGAAAGCTACCTGGACGAGATGGGCGAAGTTACGGCGCACAACATTCAAAACTGGCTTTCAGGGCGCCTCGTGTTGCTGGAAACACGGCGCAGACCATCGCTCGCGACAGTTCAGGCCAGGCGGTCGAGGCCCTGGTGCAGCAGCCGGCGCTCAGTTCCACCTTCGCCTTTACCTACCTCGGCCGCAGCGATGGCGAGTTCATCGTCCATCCGCGCTTCGAACTACCGCAAGGCTACGATCCGCGCCAGCGTCCCTGGTACAAGGATGCAATCAACGCAGGCAAGACCACCCTGACCGAGCCCTATCAGGATGCGGCGACCAACGAATTGATCATCACCGCCGCAACCCCGGCCAAGGCCGGCAGCCAGAACCTGGGCGTTGTGGGTGGCGACCTCAGCCTGAAGGTGCTTGTCGACATCATCAACGCACTGAATTTCGATGGCATGGGCTATGCGTTCCTGGTCAGCGGCGACGGTAAGGTGCTGGTTCACCCCGACAAGACCAAGGTGATGAAGACGCTGGCTGAGCTCTATCCGAAGAACACGCCTTCGCTGACCAGTGGCTTTAGCGAGGCGGAGCTGGATGGCCAGGAGCGCATCCTCAGCTTCAGCCCGGTTCCCGGCCTGCCGTCGGTGACCTGGTACGTCGGCATCTCGGTGGATAAGGAAAAGGCCTATGCGGCGCTGTCCAGCTTCCGTACCTCTGCCTTCGTGGCGGCCGTGATTGCGGTGCTGTTCATCATGATGCTGCTGGGCATGCTGATTCGCGTGCTGATGCGTCCGCTGACCGATATGGGCAGGGCCATGGCCAACATCGCCGAAGGGGAGGGTGATCTGACTCGCCGTCTTACCGTGCAATCGCAGGACGAGTTCGGTGAGCTGGCGATGGCTTTCAACCGCTTCGTCGAGCGAATTCACGGCTCGATTCGGGAAGTGTCGTCGGCCACCGAGCAGGTCAACGAGGTCGCGCAGCGCGTGCTGACCGCGTCCAACTCGTCGATGCTCAACTCCGACGAGCAGGCCAGCCGCACCAACAGCGTCGCCGCGGCGATCAACCAGCTCGGCGCCGCCGCGCAGGAAATCGCCCGCAATGCCGCCGATGCCTCGCAGCAAGCCAGTGGCGCCAGCCATCAGGCCGAAGACGGGCGCAAGGTGGTCGAGCAGAATATCGAGGCGATGAAGCAGCTATCGAACAACATCAGTGCATCCTGCACTCAGATCGAGGCGCTCAACAGCCAGACCGTTGGCATCGGGCAGATCCTCGATGTGATCAAGGGCATTTCCGAGCAGACCAACCTGCTGGCGCTCAACGCCGCCATCGAAGCGGCACGTGCCGGGGAAGCCGGGCGTGGCTTCGCGGTAGTGGCTGACGAGGTGCGCAGTTTGGCCCACCGCACCCAGACTTCGGCGCAAGAAATCCACGGCATGATCGAGAAGCTGCAGGTTGGCGCACGTGATTCGGTGTCCACCATGACCGAGAGCCAGCGTCAGAGCGAGGCCAGCGTGGGCATCGCCAACAAGGCCGGCGAGCGTCTGGGCAGCGTGACCCAGAGCATCGGCGAGATCGATGCGATGAACCAGTCGGTGGCTACCGCTACCGAGGAACAGACCTCGGTGATCGAGTCGCTGAACATGGACATCACCGAGATCAACACCCTCAACCAGGAAGGCGTGGAGAACCTGCAGTCGACCCTGCGTGCTTGTGGCGATCTGGAGCAACAGGCTGCGAGGCTGAAGCAGCTGGTGGGTAGCTTTCGGATCTGATCGGAAGTTTGATGGTAAGGGCGCTTCGGCGCCCTTTTTCATCTTGCCGAGTCGCATCGCATTCCGGCCTTTCGTAGGAGCGAGGGGGACGCCGAGTCGTTGGTCGAGAAGCTTGTGGGCTTTGCGTTCGCTGTGGTCGCCTTTGGCAAGCGGGCTGGCGCATTGGTTTGGCCCTGCTGGGCGAGTCCGTTTTGGCAGTCGCACGGATGGCCGCCCCGCCCAAAAGGAACCAAAAAGTCTTGCTCCTGCAGATGGCCTGTGCAACGAAGTTGTCGCACGGCGATACGTAGGGTGGGCTTTAGCCCACAGAATCCGGAGCCTCGCCGCCGGTGGGCTGAAGCCCACCCTACGGGTGCGGCACCTTCACGTCGTCTCGGCTCCGGTCCGTATGGGGCAAAGTATGGTCGAGATAAACCAAGGGCCCGCCAATCGCCGGGTCGCCAACCCACAGGAGGCCCCATGAAGGCAAGGGACCGGACTGGTCTTCCTACGTGCTGGTCGACGGTTTGCTGATTACCGGGCAGAACCCGGCGTCTTCGGAAGAGGCCGCACGTGAGCTGCTCAAGCTGTTGAAGGCGGGTTGAGCGTCGCTCAGCTTGGTAGCCCGCGCGGCCAGGTCAGTAGGTCCGCCTGGCCGCAGGATTCGAACAACGGCTTGCTGAATAGATAACCCTGCATCAGGTTGATGCCCAGATCGTACAGAGCGCTGCATTCATCAAGGGTTTCCACGCCTTCGCCGATAACGGAGATATTCAGTTCCTGGCACATCCGCACCGTGGCGCGAACGATGGCCTGGCGGGCACGGCTCTGATCGATGCCGCGGATAAGATCCATGTCCAGCTTGATGATGTCCGGCTGGAAATCGGCGAGCAGATTCAGCCCGGCGAAGCCTGCGCCGAAATCGTCGATAGCGGTCAAGAAACCAATGCGTTGGTATTCGCTCAGGACTTCGGCGAGCCACTTGGCATCGCTGATGCGCTCGCCCTCGACGGTTTCGAAGATGATTCGTTCTACCGGAAAGTCATGCACGCGCGCCGCTTCAAGTGTCGAGCGAATGCATAGCTCGGGACGGTAGATGGCGTTGGGCATGAAGTTGATCGACAACCTGGAACGCATGTCGAGCTTGGCCGCGGTTTTGATCGCCTTGACGCGACAGGCTTGGTCGAAGCGGAAACGATTGTCCTCCGTCACTTGCGACAGCACGTTGGGCGCTGGTTCGCCGTTGACTCCTCGGACTAGAGCTTCATGAGCGAAGATGTCGCGTGCCTGCAGGTCGACGATCGGCTGATAGGCGTAGCTGAAGCGAAAGCCGAGGCGCTCGCCGCTGGCGCAGCTGGGGCAACTGCCGTGCTCCTCGGCGGAATGGCAGGAATAGGAAGCGGGAGCAGGATTACTGGCGTCACGTTGAATCATTGGCGCGCTCGTTGTCGGACATGTTTGGACGTTAGCGGCCGCAGTTCTCGGCGCTGGACCCCGTCTGTCGTCGCCGGGGTCGCATAGCGGCTGCGTTGCGGTTAGCTGAGCCACCATGTTAGTGCAGATCAATGCGCCATGATGGCCAATTGATACGACACACGGTCTCTGTCCAGGTTCCGTGCGGTCGACCCGGCTTTTGATTAGCGCTGGCGGAGGGTTTTTCGATCGATTCGGTAAGGGCATTCCGATCGTGCCCACGGCGGAGCGTGGGTACGTCAGGCAGCATGTAGTTGCGGATGTAGCTTCCAGCCCGTCTCAGTTCTGCACGACCCGCGCAATCGCTTCGGCGAGTTGGGCCAGCCGCTCGGCATCCAACCCGGCAATATTGGCGCGTCCGCTTTCGACCAGATAAACCGAATCCTCGCGACGCAGGCGCAGCACTTGTTCGGCCGTCAGGCCGGTATAGGAAAACATTCCGCGCTGCCGGGCGATATGTGCGAAGCGCTCGGCCAGGCCGTATGACGCGAGTGCTTCCACCAAACCCTGACGCAGACCGGCGATGCGCTCGCGTTTGGCGGCGACTTCCTGCTGCCAGAGCTGGCGCAGCTCGCTATTGGCCAGAATCGTCGCCACCACCGCGGCGCCATGAGACGGTGGGGTCGACCAGAGATTGCGCGCCACCGAGGCGAACTGGCTGCGCACGTCGATCAGCGAATCGCCGTTGGCGGTGACCGCGATCAGCGCGCCGGTACGTTCGCGATACAGGCCGAAATTCTTCGAGCAGGAGCTGGTGATCAGCACCTCTGGCAAGGCTTCGACAAAAAGCCGCACGGCCCAGGCATCTTCGTTCAGCCCATCGCCGAAACCCTGATAGGCGAAGTCGAACAGCGGCAACAGCTCACGGCTACGGACGATCTCCAGCACCTGACGCCAGTCGGCCTGGCTCAGGTCGTAGCCGGTGGGGTTGTGGCAGCAAGCGTGCAGCAGCACCACATCGCCGCAGGGAATCCGCTCCAGTGCGGCGAGCATGGCTGGCACGTCGAGCTGGTTCTGCGCGTTTACATAGGGATAGTGCTCGACCTTTAGCCGGGCCGCGGCGAACAAGGTTTCGTGGATTGGCCAGGTCGGGTCGCTGAGCCAGAGGCTGCGGCCCGGCAGGCATTTGGCGATGAAGTCGCCCGCCAACCGCAGCGCGCCGGTGCCGCCGGGGGTCTGGGTGCAGCCGGCGCGGTTTTCGATCAGCGCGGGTGATGCTTCGCCGAGAACCAGGCGCAGAAGCTGCTCGCCGAACAACGGATCGCCATGTCCGCCGATATAGCTCTTGGTCTGCTCGCTGTCGATCAGCCGTTGCTCGGCCAGCTTCACGGCTTTGGGAATCGGCGTCAGGCCCAGAGCGTCCTTGTAGACGCCGACGCCAAGGTCGAGCTTGGCCGGGTTCGGGTCGGCGCGATAGGCATCGAGCAGACCGAGAATCGGGTCGCCGGGGACCCGCACCACTTCACCGAAATGCTTCACTTGCGGCCCTCGGCGGTTTTTGCCACCTCGTCGGTACGCGCGGCCATGATGAAGTCGTTGCGATGCAGGCCTTTGATCGAATGGCTCCACCAGGTCACGGTGACCTTGCCCCACTCGGTGAGCAGGCCAGGGTGATGCCCCTCGGCTTCGGCGATCTCGCCGACGGCATTAGTAAAGGCCAACGCGTGGCGGAAATTCTTGAACAGGAACACCTTCTCCAGCTCCATGTGGCCGTCGCGGGTTTCGATGTTCCAGTCGGGGATCTGCTTGATCAGCTCGGCCAGTTCGTCATCGGAAACCTTGGGCGCATCGGCGCGGCAGGCTTCGCAGTGGGCTTGGGTGAGGTTGGTCATGGGTTGGTCCTTGTGGTGAGGGGCATCAGAATTAAGCAGCGTAGGGTGGACAACGCCGGAGGCTTGTCCACGCGTCGGGTTCGGTCCGCCACGTTGTGGGGAGGCCTCGTCGTGGTCGGTGGATGAGCCTTCGGCGTCATCCACCCTACGGATTGGTGGCGGTCGAACCGGCGCGTGGAAAATGCTTCGCAGTTTTCCACCCTACGCCGCTTTCGGCGGAAACTTCGGCTGGTGCAGGCCTCGCTGCATGGCGGTGCGCACGTGTTCCATGATGTCTTCATGGGCAACCTCGAACAGGCGCTTGAGCTCGGGGAGTACGAAGTACACCGGCTGCAAGATGTCGATACGGTACGGCGTGCGCATCGCCTCGACCACATCGAAGCGCTGGTGCTCGGGTTCGTCGGACAGGCTATAGAGCGTCTCCTTCGGTGAGGAAAGAATGCCGCCGCCGTAGATGCGCCGGCCTGCCGGGGTATCGACCAGGCCGAATTCGATGGTCATCCAGTACAGGCGCGCCAGATAGACGCGTTCTTCCTTGCTGGCCTTGAGGCCGAGCTGGCCGTAGGTGTGGGTGAATTCGGCGAACCAAGGGTTGGTCAGTAGCGGGCAGTGACCGAATATCTCGTGAAAAATGTCCGGTTCCTGCAGATAGTCCAGCTCTTCCGGGGTGCGGATGAAGGTAGCGACCGGAAAGCGTTTGCTCGCCAGCAGCTCGAAGAATGTCTGGAACGGGATCAGCGCCGGCACTCGCGCCACCTGCCAGCCGGTCGTCGCTTCGAGTACACGGTTGATTTCATGCAACTGCGGAATGCGATCGCGGGGCAGGGCGAGCTGTTCGACCCCGTCCAGATATTCCTGGCAGGCGCGGCCGTCGAGAAGCTTCAGCTGGCGTTCGATCAGGGTCTGCCAGACGGCGTGTTCAGCGTCCGGGTAATGGATGTGACCTTGCGCGTCCGGTTCGCGAGCGACGTATTGCGTGGTTTTCATCTGACCTCCTGAGCGGGTGGCCGCCTGAGCTTTGTTGTTATGGATACCTCATTCAACCGCCGTTGCATGCGGGTGAGGGCGCTGAGTCGGCGCCTTCAAGCCGCTCAAACGCTGTAATTTGTAAAGATATATTTACGATTCGTTTGAAATACGAAGATCGGCCTTTTCACTATCTTCTTTCCGTAAAATATTCGTTCCAATAATTTTGTGCTGAGATCATTTGCATGGCACCGTCTAGCGTTGGCCCAGCGTGGAGGGAGCCGTAACGCCGGAGCATCTTTAGCAAAACTGAAGACCCCATGCGCGATGCGGGCTTTCGGCTGTGGGCACATAAACCTACCGTTCTTCTGCCAGGACCGGCCCGGTCAACCGGGTTCGCCCGTTGGCTTCGTTCTCTCCAAAAAATGCGCAGTTTCATTTGGCTGTTTACGGCTCCGGTCCCCGTAACACGCCTGATCACAATAAGACTCCACAGGAGAACCCCATGAAAAACATTGTCGGCCGGCTTGCGCTGGTCACCTCCAGCCTGTTGATCTGTACCCAACTATGGGCTGAGCCGAAGCGGCCCGAATGCCTGGCTCCGGCCAAGCCCGGCGGCGGTTTCGACATAACCTGCAAGCTGGCCCAAGGCGGTCTGCATGAAGCCGGGCTGCTCGAGGCACCAATGCGGGTGACGTATATGCCGGGCGGCATCGGTGCGGTGGCGTACAACGCGGTAGTCGCGCAACGGCCGGATGAACCCGGGACGCTTACGGCCTGGTCGAGTGGTTCTTTGCTCAACCTCGCCCAAGGCAAATTCGGGCGTTATGACGAAAAAGCAGTCAGGTGGCTGGCGGCGATCGGCACCGACTACGGCGCGGTCACGGTGCGCGAAGATTCGCCGCTCGAAGATTTCGACGACCTGATAGAGGCGCTTCGCAAGGACCCGGCCGCCCAGGTGATCGGTGCGGGCGGGACGATCGGCAGCCAGGATTGGATGCAAGCGGCGATGGTCGCGCGCGCAGCCGGAGTCAACCCGAAGCAGCTTCGCTATGTCGCCTTCGAGGGCGGCGGTGAGCCGATGACCGCTCTGCTGGGTGGTCATGTTCAGGTCGTCACTAGCGGCATTGGCGAGGCGACTGCCCAGTTAGCCGCTGGCAAGGTTCGGGTTCTCGCGGTCCTGTCCGATGAGCGCCTGCCTGGCGACCTTGCCAGTATTCCCACCGCCAAGGAGCAGGGGTTCGATGTCACCTGGCCTATCGCTCGCGGCTTCTATGTCGGCCCGAAGGTAAGCGACGAGGACTACGACTGGTGGAAGCAGCGATTCGATACGCTTTTGGCTAGCGAAGGCTTTGCCAAGTTGCGCGAGCAGCGCGACCTGTTGCCGCTGTCGATCACCGGGGACGAGCTGCAGGCATACGTGTACAAGCAGGTCGAGCAGTACAAGGCGCTCGCCGACGAGTTCGGACTGGTGCGGTAAGCAGCTGTACGCCTTTGGCGTCTGCTGACTAGCTGTCGAACCGGCCCGCCCCGTGCGGGCCGTTTTTTGTTCCAGGCAGGGTTGGCTGGCAATCGCAGGTTGGTTGCTGTGGCCCGCTCCCTTAGTCTGCGCCAAAACAGATTCGCCGAAGCGGCGATAGAACCGGGCTGTCTCGGCTGAGCGGCCCGCTTTTCATAAGGAAGGCGCAGTCATGGAACTGAGGCAGTTACGCTACTTCTTAACCGCCGTTGAGCATAAAAGCCTGGGCCGTGCGGCGCTCGAGCTGGGTATCGGCACTTCGGCTCTGAGCCAGCAGATCAGCAAGCTGGAAAGCGAACTGTGTACCCGCCTATTGAGCCGGACCAGCACCGGCGTGGTGCTCACCAGCGCCGGCATCGCGTTCGAACACCACGCTCGGCTGACCTTGCGGCAAGCGGAAAATGCGGTGCAGGCAGCGCAACGCGAGCGAATGAGTGGCTATGTGAGTGTCGGCCTGCCACCGACCACGGCTTCGGTGCTGGCCTTGCCTTTGATCGACGCGATGCGTGAGCGCTACCCGGACATTCAGCTGCATCTGGTGGAAATGCTTTCCGGCTACCTGGCTAACCAGCTCAACGCGCGACAGCTCGATCTGGCCGTGCTGTTTCAGGCCGACACCGGCAAACGCTGGCATGTCCGGCCGCTGCTGGATGAACGGCTCTTCGTCATCACCTCGCCGCGGCTCGCGGGTGCGCCGGTGGGTGAGACCGTACGACTAAGCGAGCTGGGCCAGCTGCCGCTGGTACTTCCCAGCCAGCAGCACGGCCTGCGCACGACCCTGATGGCGACGTTCGAGCGTTCGGGCATCGAGCCGAACATCGTCATGGAAATCGATGGTCTGGCGCTGTTGATGCAGACCGTTCGCGGAGGCTACGCCGCCACGATTCAGCCCGGCGCGGCTGCCGCGCGCTCGGGAGAATCCGGCCTGTCCGTGGTGCAGATCGAAGATGCGCATGTCACGCGGCGCAACCTGCTGGTGACCTTGTCCGAGGATGAGCTGTCGCCCGCCGCTCTGGCTGCCAGAGTGGTCATCGTCGACGTGGCTCGCGAACTGGTCCGGCAAGGGAAATGGCCGGGCGCCAGCCTGTACGAGCCACCAGAAGCCTGACGGCGGCCTCGCTCGGAACTGGTCGTGAAATTCCGAGAGATTCAGGCAGACATCGCCCTTTAGTAAAACTAAACACCCTATGCCGACGGCCTCCTTTCGGCCCGCTGGCCCGGCTTCTAAAGTCGCCCCGAATATGAGGGGGCGCGGCGTCAGGCCTCCTCGGTAGTGAGGAGATGGCGATGTTCGATGTTCTAGTAATCGGCGGGGGCAATGCCGCCCTGTGCGCCGCCCTGATGGCCCGAGAGGCCGGCGCCAGCGTATTGCTGCTGGAGGGCTCGCCCCGCGAGTGGCGCGGAGGCAATTCACAGCACACCCGCAACCTGCGCTGCATGCACGACGAGCCCCAGGATGTGCTGGTCGAGGCCTATCCAGAGGAAGAGTACTGGCAGGATCTGCTCCGGGTTACCGGCGGCATCACTGATGAAAAGCTTGCGCGCATCGCGATCCGCGCTTCGTCCTCGTGCCGGGGCTGGATGCGCCGCCATGGCGTGCATTTTCAGCCGCCGCTTTCCGGTGCCTTGCATGTGGCCAGGACCAATGCCTTCTTCATGGGCGGCGGCAAGGCCTTGGTCAACGCCTACTACCGCAGCGCCGAGGCGCTCGGTGTACAGATTCGCTATGACACGCTGATCGATTCCATCGAGCTGGAAGAGGGTCGCTTCGTTGCTGCGCACGTACCTGCGCGCGAAGTTGGTGGCCGCGGTCTTCCGGCCGAGCGGATCGAGGCGCGGGCCTGCGTGCTCGCGGCGGGCGGCTTCGAGTCGAATCGCGAATGGCTCCGCGAGGCCTGGGGGCAGAACGAGCGCGGCGAATGGCCGGCCGACAACTTTCTGATCCGCGGCACGCGCTTCAACAACGGCGTGCTGTTGCGCAGCATGATCGAGGCGGGCGCCGACGTGATCGGCGATCCGACCCAGGCC
This sequence comes from Stutzerimonas sp. VN223-3, assembly GCF_045999685.1. NCBI lineage: Bacteria > Pseudomonadati > Pseudomonadota > Gammaproteobacteria > Pseudomonadales > Pseudomonadaceae > Stutzerimonas > Stutzerimonas sp. VN223-3. Next base: position 171,106 of record NZ_RBEC01000001.1, read on the forward strand.
CACATGGTCGCCATCGATGCGCGCGCACCGCTTTATGACGGCGGCATCTGCACCCGGATCGATTGCGTGTCGCTTGGCGTGGTGCTCAATCGCGACGGGCGGCGCTTCTATGACGAAGGCGAGGATTTCTGGCCTAAACGCTACGCCATCTGGGGGCGTCTGGTGGCGCAGCAGCCGGGGCAAGTCGCCTATTCGATCATCGACCAGAAGGCGATTGGCCGCTTCATGCCGCCGGTGTTCCCTGGCACCACGGCGAACAGCCTGACGGAACTGGCCCGCAAACTCGGGCTGCCGGAGGACGCCTTCGTGGAAACCGTCGAAGCCTATAACCGCGCCTGTAAAGTCGGTCGCTTCGATCACACCCGTCTGGACGATTGCCATACCCAGGGGGTCAACCCCGCCAAGACTCACTGGGCTCGCCCCATCGATACGCCGCCGTTCTATGGCTATCCCCTGAAGCCGGGCGTCACCTTCACCTACCTCGGCCTCAAGACCAATGAACACGCTGCGGTGCACTTCGCTGGCGCGCCTAGCCCGAACCTTTTCGTCGCTGGCGAGATGATGGCCGGCAATGTGCTCGGCCAGGGCTACACGGCTGGCGTCGGAATGAGCATCGGCACCGCATTCGGCCGCATCGCCGGCACCCAGGCCGCCGCCGCGACCGGCCACCACATCTCTGCACCGAGCGAAGGAAAACAACATGCAATTGCGTGAACCGATCGTGCTGGAAGCGAGCCCCGCAACGGCCGAGGGCTATGAGTTGATTCCGGTGCTGAGCGCCGAGGAAGCGGAAGTCGACCGGCAGATGCACATCTGCAACGCCTGTCGTTATTGCGAAGGCTTTTGTGCGGTATTCCCGGCGATGACGCGCCGGCTGGACTTCGCCAAGGCGGACATCCATTACCTGGCGAACCTCTGCCATAACTGCGGCGCCTGCCTGCACGCCTGCCAGTACGCGGCGCCCCACGAGTTCGCGGTCAACATCCCCCAGGCGATGGCCAAGGTGCGGGTGGATACCTATTCCGATTACGCCTGGCCGGCTGCCTTCGGAACGCTGTATCGGCGCAACGGGCTGACCATGGCGCTGGCCTCGGCGGGCGGCCTGGCGTTGTTCCTGCTGCTGGCGCTGCTGATCAACGGCACCCTGTTTCCCGGGCGGTTGGCAGGAGATTTCTATGCGGTGTTCCCGCATAACACCCTGGCGCTGATGTTCGGTGCGGCCTTTGGCTTTGCCGTGCTGGCGCTGGCAGTCGGCGTGCGGCGTTTCTGGAAGGGCATCTCGCCGGGCGACGCCGAGGCGGTCGCCACGGGGGCGGCGGCGCTGGAGGCTTCAGGCGCTGTGCTCAAATTGAAGTATCTGGACGGTGGCCACGGCAAAGGCTGCAACAACGAGAGCGACCGCTTCACCTTGTGGCGGCGGCGCTTTCATCACCTGACCTTCTACGGATTCATGCTGTGCTTTGCCGCCACCGGCGTTGCCACGCTCTACCACTACCTGCTCGGCGCGGAGGCGCCGTATCCGGTATTCAGTCTGCCCGTATTGCTGGGCATTGTCGGTGGCCTCGGTCTGATCGTCGGCCCGGTGGGCCTGCTGGTTCTCGGCTACCAGCGTGACCCGGCCCAGGGCGACGTTGCGCAGCGCCCCATGGATCGAGGTTTCATTGCCTTGCTGCTGCTGATCAGCCTGACCGGTTTCGGCTTGCTGATCGGCCGCGATACCGGGGCGATGGCGGTTCTACTGGCGGTGCATCTCGGCGTGGTGATGGCTTTCTTCCTGACCATGCCCTACGGCAAGTTCGCCCATGGCATCTTCCGCAGCGCGGCGCTGCTAAAGTACGCCATCGAAAAGCGTCAGCCTGACAGGATCAAGCTCGGCAGCGAATGAAGCTGCTGCTCGGTCGGCGGCTGCGGGTTGGCGTGCGGTCTGAATATTTGGCACACGCCAGCTCGACGATCGGGCTGGCGGCACTGGAGAACACGTCATGCACATCGTCATTCCCGACGACTATCAGAATGTCATCCGTTCGCTGGACTGCTTCGACCGGCTCGACGGCCATCAGGTGACGGTTTATCACGAGGCGGAACAGGATCCGAATATTCTCGCCGAACGCTTCGCAGACGCCGATGCCCTGGTGTTGACGCGCGAACGTACGGTCATCGACGAGGCGCTGCTGGCGCGGCTCCCCCGGCTCAAGCTGATCAGCCAGACCGGCAAGGTTTCCGCGCATCTCGACCTCGCCGCCTGTACGCGTCATGGCGTGGCAGTCGTGGAAGGGCGGGGCTCTCCCATCGCACCGGCCGAACTCACCTGGACGCTGATGCTCATGGCGCGGCGCGCGCTCTTTCCGGCGATGCAGGCGTTGTATGCGGGGCAGTGGCAGATCAATCTGGGCGAGCGACTCTGCGGCCAGACGCTGGGCATCTGGGGTTACGGCAAGATTGGCCAGCGGCTGGCCCGTTACGCCCAGGCCTTCGAGATGCCGGTTATGGTCTGGGGCAGCGAGGCATCGCGCGAAGCCGCCAGGCGCGATGGCCATCAGGCGGCTACCAGCCGGCAAGCCTTCTTCAGCGAAGTCGATGTGCTCAGCCTCAATCTGCGCCTGTCGGACAGCACGATGCACATCGTCACCGGCGAAGACCTGACGTTGATGAAACCCACGTCGCTACTGGTCAATACCAGTCGCGCGCAACTGATCGCACCCGGCGCGCTGCTCGACGGATTGAACCAGGGGCGACCGGGGTTCGCGGCGCTCGATGTCTTCGAGGACGAGCCGCTGACCGACCCGCAGGACCCATTGCTACAGCATCCCAAAGTGCTCTGCACGCCTCATCTGGGTTATGTGGAGCGGCAAGGTTACGAGCTGTATTTCGGCGATGCCTTCGCCAATGTGCGGGCTTTCTTTGCTGGCGAGCCTTGCGAGCTGGCCAATCCCGAGGTTGTGCCACGCAAGGCCTGATCTACTGAAACGCAAGCCAGCCAGGAGACCGCTTGCGGTGCGCGTGGAGTGTCAAATAATCTTGACGCTTATCATGGCGTGGCGCAGAGGTTGGCGCGGCCAAACCCCACGCCATAAGGCATTTGCATGCGTATCAAGATCATCTGCCAGAACCGTATCGGCATTCTGCGGGACATGCTCGAACTGCTCGTCGATTACGGCATCAACGTTGCGCGCGGCGAGGTCGGCGGTGAGCATGGCAACGCCGTCTATCTGCATTGTCCCAATCTGATGAACCTGCAGCTGCAGGCACTGCGACCAAAGATAGAAGCGCTGCAAGGCGTGTTCGAGGTGCGCAAGGTCGGGCTGATGCCCAGCGAGCGGCACTCGCTGGAGCTCAATGCGCTGCTCGGCGCGCTGGAGTTTCCGGTGCTGTCCATCGACATGGCTGGCGCCATCGTGGCGGCCAACCGTGCCGCGGCGCAGCTGCTCGGGGTGCGGGTGGATGAAGTGCCGGGCATGAGCCTGTCGCGCTACGCCGAGGACTTCGACCTGCCGGAGCTGGTGCGGGCGAACAAGGCGCGCATCAACGGTTTGCGCGTGACCATCAAGGGCGACGTGTTTCTCGCCGACATCGCCCCGCTGCAATCGGAGCACGACGACAGCGAAGCGTTGGCCGGTGCGGTGTTGACCTTGCACCGCGCCGACCGGGTTGGCGAGCGCATCTACAACGTGCGCAAGCAGGAGCTGCGCGGCTTCGACAGCATCTTTCAAAGTTCGAAAGTGATGGCCGCGGTGGTCCGCGAGGCGCGACGTATGGCACCGCTGGATGCGCCACTGCTGATCGAAGGCGAGACCGGCACCGGCAAGGAGTTGCTGGCGCGGGCCTGTCATCTGTCCAGCCCGCGCGGGCAGTCGCCGTTCATGGCGCTCAATTGCGCCGGGCTGCCGGAATCCATGGCCGAAACCGAGTTGTTCGGTTACGGCCCTGGTGCGTTCGAAGGCGCGCGCCCGGAAGGCAAGCTCGGTCTGCTGGAGCTGACCTCCGGTGGCACGCTGTTCCTCGATGGCGTCGGCGAGATGAGCACGCGGCTACAGGCCAAGCTTGTGCGCTTCCTGCAGGATGGCTGCTTCCGTCGGGTGGGCAGCGACGAGGAAGTCTATCTGGATGTGCGGGTGATCTGCGCGACGCAACTGGACCTGTCCGAGCTTTGCGCCAAGGGCGAGTTTCGCCAGGATCTGTATCACCGGCTCAACGTGCTATCGCTGCATATTCCGCCGTTGCGTGAATGCCTGGATGGGCTGGAGCCGCTGGCGCTGCACTTTCTCGACCAGGCCAGCCGGCAGATTGGTTGCGCCCTGCCGAGCCTGTCGTCGCAGGCGCTGGAGCGACTGGCCGGCTACCGCTGGCCGGGCAACGTGCGACAGCTGGAGAACACCCTTTTTCAGGCGGTATCGCTGTGCGAGGGCGGGGTGATCAAGCCGGAGCACATCCGTTTGCCGGATTACGGTACGCCGCAGCCGCTCGGTGAGTTTTCGCTAGAAGGGGATTTGAACAGCATCGTTGGGCGCTTCGAGAAGGCGGTGCTGGAAGAGCTTTACCAGCGCCACCCGAGCAGCCGTTTGCTGGGTAAACGGCTGGGTGTGTCGCATACCACAGTGGCTAACAAGTTGCGTGAATACGGCATCGGTATCGCGCGCGACGGCGGAGGTTAGTCCTTCGAGGCGGCGAGCGCGGGTGCCGTCAGAGCATCCGCGCTGCGATTGCCGGTCAGGCCAGCAAATCGGTCCCGAGCTGGATGGCGACCCACACCGCGAGGATCGTCGCCAGACCCACGGCGATATTCTCGAACAGGTTATTGCGGTACTCGCCGAGCAGTTTCTTCTGGTTCGACATGATCAGCAGGCCGATCGAGATGATGGGCAGGCCGACGATGTTCAGCGCGTTCACGCCGATGGTCAGAGTCACGAAGTCGGGCATGCCCGGCAGCGACCAGATCAGCGGCGTCACCAGCACGAAGAGCATGAACCACTTGTGTAGCGGATCGTCCTGGAACTTCTTCCCGTAGCGTGCCTGGCGGGACGGTGCCGAGTAGTGCAGGGCGTCGACGATCAGCATCGGGAAGGCGGTCGTCTTGCCCACCACGCTAGCGAACAGGGTGGCAAACACGCCGATGAAGAACACATACCAGCCGGCCGGGCCGAAGAACATTTCCAGCGCTGCGCCCAGATCGTCGAGCGTTTCGACCTTCAGCCCGTTGGGCCGCAGGATTTCCGCGCCGACCACCCAGATCGCCAGGTTGATCAGGATGCCGATGAACACCGCGAACAGCAGGTCGTTGCGCTGCATGCGCTTGTGCTGCGGCCCGGTCCAGCCCTTTTCCTTCATGACGTAGGGGTGCACGAAGTTGGCGATCGAGCCGGCGACCGCGCCGATCACCGAGACGGCCACCAGCAAGGCGCCATGGACGCCCTGGTCGCTCGGGATGCTGAAGCCGAAGGTGCCGGAGATGATGCCGCCGACGTCCGGCCCGGCCATGATGGCCAGCGAAAGGAAGGCCAGCGTCATGATTGCCAACAGCACCTTCATCACGCCCTCGATCAGCGCGTAGATGCTGCGGCCTACCACCAGCCACACACCGATCACTACCGCGGCTGAGCAGAGCAGCGGTTGATCGACGTGCAGCAGCGTGGCGAGGGCTTCGCCGGCGCCCTTGATCATGTAGGCGTTCATCAGATGCCCCATGAGCAGCGCGTAGGCGAACATGAACCAGGCGAAGGCGGGGTGGAGCTGGGCGTAGCCGCCGAGGATGGTCAAGCCCTGGTTATTGCAAAGCTGGAAGCGCGCAATCATGTTGACGATTAGAAAGCGCAGCAGCAGCGAGCCGGCCAGCACCCACATCATTGCGTAGCCATAGTTAGCGCCGGCGACGGAAGAGGTGATCAAATCTCCGGCACCCAGCCAGGAAAGAACGGCGATGATGCCAGGGCCTAGCAGTTTGACTATTTTTCCCAGCCACGAGGATGACTGGGCGGGAACGACTTTATCGATGGCGTCCGAGTGGGCCATTAGCTATCTCCGAATTGTTGTTGTAGGCGGAAGCGTGAGGAGATATAAGACATCATATGACTATAGATGTTGCAACGTAATTGACGTTTTTTCTGATGCGCGGCGCTAGAGATATAACCGTACGAGATATTTTGGCGGAGTGCTCTGTTGCGTAGGTTTCATGTCATTTTGTTAGCGCGGCGAGCTGTTGTCGATCAGGCCTATCCTGCATCAGTGTCGCCCAAGCAGGCAGAAAATCAGCCAAGTCGTACGATGACTTAGTCGCGGCGGCTCTATTGCCGGCTCTATTGCCGGGCGCTCAGGACGTGCAGTGATTAATGCGTTGCTGGCGCAGAGCGCCAAAGCAGGGGTTACCACGCCGGAGTGTGAGGATTCAGGCAGGTCCGCGAGGCACAGCTCCCTCAGTGTCGGCGCGGCACCTGAATTCCAGCCGCCATTCCAGAAACACGCCCGTTACCCTACCGCCTGAATCACCGCATCGATCAGCGCCTGCAGATCGATCGGCTTGCGCAAATGCAGAGTGAAGCCGGCGCTCTTGGCCTTTTCGACATCGCTCAGGGTGCCGTAACCCGTCAGGGCGATGCCCGGTGTGTCGGCGTTGGTGGTTCCCTTGCGGATCTCGCTCATCATTTTGTGACCATCGACTTTCGGCATGCCGACATCGGAAATGATCACATCGAAACGCGTCTGTTCGGCCAGCTCGATGCCCAGCGCGCCGCCGTCGGCGGTGGTCACTTCGGCGCCTTCGCTTTCCAGCAATTCGCGCATGGTTTCGAGAATATCCACCGAGTCATCCACCAGCAGGATGCGGATGCCGACGAGGCCGCCCAACGCAACGTCGCTGGCACTTCGACCGAGTTCCAGTTCGGCCTGCAGATGTATCGGTAGCCAAAGGCTGAAACGGGCACCGCGACCTACGCCTTCCGAGAAGGCCTCGATACGGCCGTTATGTGCGTCTACCAGCTGCTTCACCAGCGCCAGGCCGATGCCCAGGCCGTGCTTGGAGCGCTCCGCATGCTGCATCTCGGCCTGGCCGAACATGTCGAAGACCTTGGGCAGGAAGTCTTCGGATATTCCCTGGCCGGTGTCGATTACATCCAGACGCGCCTGATTGCCTTCGCGTGCGAGTTGCAAGCAAATGCGATCACCGCCCTGGGTGAACTTCCAGGCATTGTTCAATAGATTCCAGATGATCTGCTCGAGGCGCGTCGGGTCGGCATGGACATACAGCGCCTCCTCGATCTTGGTGCTTTCGAACGTTACGCTCTCGCCCTGTGCAAGCGGCAGGAATACCGATTCGATACCAGTGAGCAAGTCCTGATAATGCAGTGTGGTGAAGTTCAGCTTGAGCTTGCCCGTGCGAATGCGCGAGACGTCCATCAGGTCATCAATGATCTGCGACTGGCTGCGCACCGCGTTCTGAATCGACCGTGCGGCCTTGGTCAGGCTGGCCGTGTTCTTGACAAACTGCGTGCGGGCGATGAGATCGGTGTTGAGCTGGATCAGGTTGAGCGGATGCTTCAGTTCGTGGGAAAGCACCGCGAAGAATTGGTCCTTCTGCAAGCTCGCCGCCTGAATACTTTCCAGTTCGCTTGCGTGCTGGCTGTTGATCCGCTGCTGCTCGGTGAGGTCGCGAGCGATCTTGGCGAAGCCCATCACATCGCCGGCGTTGTCCACCAGCGGATTGACCAGGCCGCTGCAGAAGAACTGCGAGCCGTCCTTGCGCAGATGCCAGCGCTCATCGGTGGCCTGGCCTCGTTCCAGCGCGCGCTTGCGCTCGCTCTCGGGCACACCTACGGCACGGTCTGCTTCGGTGTAAATGAGGTCGATGCAGTGGCCGATCACTTCCTGTTCCGAGTAACCGAAGATGGACTCCGCGCCACGGTTCCAGGCGGTAATCTTGCCCTGCAGGTCCGTAGTGATGATGGCGTAGCCGCGCATGCTCTGCGCCAGCAGCTTCATATGAGCTTCACCGGCCCGTACACGCTCTTCGGCGTTGCGCCGGTCGGTGATGTCGATGAAGGTCAGTACCGCACCCTGAATGCGGTCATCGGTGGTGCGGTAAGGCAGGAAGCGCGCCAGATACCACTTGCTGTCCTGACTGGTGACTTCGCGTTCGACCAATGACAGCTCGCCGAACGCCTCGGACGCGTCGCGGTACAGCGTCGGATAATCGAGACGGTGGGTGATGTCGAGCAGCGAACGTCCGGCGTCGCTGTCGATTACGTTGAAGATGTCCTGCGCGCGCGGCGTGAACCACTTGATGCGCATGTGACGGTCGACGAAAAGCGTGGCGATATTGGTGGATGAGATCAGGTTCTGCAGGTCGTCATTGACCTTGCCGGCTTCGTCGACCTTGCTCTTGAGTTCGGCGTTGACGGTGATCAGCTCTTCGTTGATCGACTGCAGCTCTTCCTTGCTGGTTTCCACATCTTCGCTCGCCGAACGCAGCTCTTCGTTGATGGCTTGCAGTTCCTCATTGGAGGCGCGCAATTGCTCGTTGGAAGTCTCAGAGTGCTCCATGGTCAGCTGCAGCTGTTCCTTGGTCTGCTGCAGCTCGGATTCGAGCTGCGTCAGCTCGCTGTTCCCGCCAGGCGTGGCGGGGCGTTTGTCATTTCTATCTTCGATTTCATCGAAAAGCACCAGCATGTAGTCACTGCCCGCTTCGTCGTCACGGAACGGGCGCACCGCCATGTTGACGTAAAAGCGGCGACCCTCGCGCTCCAGGCTGACCCGCCGGGCCTCGATGTTTTTACCGGTATGGGTGGCCTGATACAGGGCGGTACGCAGTGCCAGCCGCAGCTGGGGATGTACCAGGGTGGTCAGGTTGAGCGAGGGTTCACCACTGACATAGCGCAGGAATTGCCCGGCGCGGTCGGACATGTGGACGATTTCCGACTCGTGATTGACGATCACGCTGGGCGGCGCGTACTGCTCCAGTGCGCGCTGATGAGCGTAGGTGAGGGAGAGCCTGCTGCGGCGGGTAAGTGGCGTTCCGGAGGTGCGAGCGGGCGGGTCGGCGGAAAAATTCTGCAACGAGGGCATCGGCGTACGCCTCTGATTACCGAGCTCGCGGGCGCGGTAGATGCGATTTTTCTTGTCCACCGGGGCGAACAGATGCGAACAAATGTCCGCCGTCTCGGAGTTGCCGAGAAACAGATAACCGCCGGGGTTGAGTGCGAAGTGAAACATGCGCAGCACCTCGCTCTGGATGTCCCGATCGAGGTAGATCAGCAGGTTACGGCAAGAGATCAGGTCGACCCGCGAGAAGGGTGGGTCGCGTAGAAGGTTGTGTCGAGCGAACAGAATCCGCTCGCGCAGTTCCTTGCGCACACGGTAACGGTTCTGTTCCTTGGTGAAATACTGATGCAGTCGGGACGGTGGCACATCGGTGGCGATCGCTTCGGGATAAACGCTGGCGCGGCCGATCTCCAGCGCCTGGTCGTCGATGTCGGTGGCGAACACCTGTGCCTCGGTGGGCAGGTCGTTGCGCTCGGCGTACTCGGTGAACAGCATGCCCAGGGAGTAGGCTTCCTCCCCGGTGGAACAGGCGGCGGACCAGATACGCAGGGCATCGCCCTGGCCGAGCGAGGCTTTCTGGTCGAACAGCTGCGGGATGATGTCGCGCTCCAGCGCTTCGAAAGCCTCATGATCACGGAAGAAGTTGGTTACCCCGATCAGCATGTCGGCCAGCAGCGACGGGGTTTCCGCTGGTTGCTCATTCAGCAGCTGGGCATAGCCGGCCATGTCATGTACGGTATTGACCTGCATGCGCCGCTCGATCCGCCGCAGCACGGTGGCCTGTTTGTAGTGTCGAAAGTCGTGCCCGGTGCGGCTGCGCAGCAGATCGAGAATGTCGCGCAGGGCCGATTGGTTGGCATTGGTCGGTGAACGCCGCGATGCCTTACCGTTTTGTTCAGCTTCAGCGGGCGTATCGACAGGCATTTCCATCGTCTGCATGTTACGGCTCAGCTCCATTAGCCGCTGGGGCATCTCCAGTACTGGCAAGACAATATCGACCATGCCGGTTTCGATCGCACTGCGTGGCATGGAATCGTATTCGGCATCTTCCGGTAATTGCGCCATGGTCACGCCGCCCTGTTCTTTGATCCGTGACAGACCGACCGAACCGTCCGAACCAGCGCCAGACAGGACGATGCCGATGGCGTGGGTGTGATGGACCTCGGCCAGGGCGCGAAAGAACAGGTCGATGGCCACCTGCGCGCCGCGTTCACGGGTGGGCTTGACCAGTCGCAGATAGCCGTCATTCATCGACAGATCGAAGGCCGGCGGGATCACGTAGATCCGGTTGCGCTCGATGGGTACTGGTTGCTTCACCTGCATGACCGGCATGCGGGTCTTGTTCTGCAAGATGCTGTCGGCGTTGCTCTCGTGCGTGGGCGAGAGATGCATGATGACGACGAAAGCCATGCCGCAGTCGCTGGGCATGTGCTCGAAGAAGGTCATGATTGCCTTCAGGCCGCCGGCCGAGGCGCCAATACCGACGACGGGGAAATCAAGCGTGCTACGAGCCACGTTCAGATTCTTCGGGGTCGATGGCTCTGTGGGGTTATTCATCGGTTCCTCGGCTTGACGATCCATTGACGGCAGGGCGCCTGTGATAAAGACAGTGGCGTGGCGAGATGAGTCCCTGTTCCGCCCACGAACCGCTGGCGAAGAATGATACCAAACCGGTGAAAAATACTTGTGTTGATGCTGTCGGACCGGCGGATTACGCCTTCGACTAAACCAGCCTACGAAGCCGGCTGCCGGCGAGACGTCATAGCGGCTGGGCCGCTGTAGGTGTGGAGCGATTCAGCACTCGATGATGTTCACCGCGAGGCCGCCACGGGCGGTTTCCTTGTACTTGCTCTTCATGTCCGCACCGGTTTGGCGCATGGTGCGGATGACCTTGTCCAGCGAGATGAAATGGCTGCCGTCGCCGCGCAGAGCCATGCGCGCGGCATTGATGGCCTTAACCGAGCCCATGGCGTTGCGCTCGATGCACGGCACCTGAACCAGCCCGCCGACCGGGTCGCAGGTCAGCCCGAGGTTGTGCTCCATGCCGATCTCAGCGGCGTTCTCGACCTGTTGTGGCGTGCCGCCGAGCACCTCGCACAAGGCACCGGCACCCATCGAGCAGGCGACCCCGACTTCGCCCTGACAGCCAACCTCGGCACCTGAAATGGAAGCGTTTTCCTTGTAGAGAATGCCGATGGCTGCGGCGGTGAGCAGAAAACGCACCACGCCGTCCTCGTTGGCGCCGCGAATGAAGCGCACGTAGTAGTGCAGCAGAGCCGGGATGATGCCCGCCGCACCGTTGGTTGGCGCGGTTACAACCCGGCCGCCGGCGGCGTTCTCCTCGTTGACCGCCAGCGCATACAGATCGACCCAGTCCAGCACGTTGAGCGAATCGCGCAGATTGGCTTCCGGGTGCTCGCTGAGCTGGCGGTACAGGCCAGCGGCGCGGCGCCGCACCTTGAGCCCGCCGGGCATCACGCCTTCGGTGCGGCAGCCGGCGGTGACGCAATCCTGCATGACCTTCCAGATCTTCAGCAGACCGGCGCGGGTTTCGGCTTCCGAGCGCCAGGCGGCCTCGTTAGCTAGCATCAGCTCGCTGATGGACAGCCTGTGCTCGCTGCACAGCGCCAGCAGCTCGGCGGCGCTGCGGAAGGGATAAGGCAGTGGCGTGCGGTCTTCAACAATGCGGTCGCTGCCGGCCGCCTGTTCGTCGACGACGAAACCGCCGCCTACCGAATAGTACTCGCGGCTGCGCAGCTGCAATCCGGCACCGTCGAAGGCACGGAAGATCATGCCGTTGGGATGGAAGGCCAGCGGTTTGCGGATGAATTGCAGGTCATTGCTGACATCGAACCGAATGGTCTTCTCGCCTAGCAGGCGCAGTTCGTGGGATTCGCGCATCGCCGCCATGCGCTGGGGAATGCTGACGGTATCGACCTCCTCGGGCAGCTCACCCTCGAGCCCGAGCAGCACCGCCTTGTCGCTGCCGTGGCCCTTGCCGGTGGCGCCAAGCGAGCCGTAAAGCTCGACCTTCAAACGCTCGGTGCTTGCCAGCAGATCGTCACATCTGAGCCCATCGGCAAAGCGCAGCGCTGCGCGCATCGGCCCTACGGTATGCGAGCTGGACGGGCCGATACCGATCTTGAACAGGTCGAAAACGCTGAGTGACATGAAGTGCTCCGAAGCGGGCGGGCTCTGTATCTATCCTAGACCGCCAAGTGCTTCTGAACGTTGTTAACGGATGCCCGGCGCACTGCGTTTTGGCGCAAGGCGGGCCAGGCATAACGATTAACTGAATATTGGGCGCGGTCTCAGCCGGACGATGTTTCGTCGTGGCGCGTATAAAAAGGCACGCCTACGCGGCGGATATGATCGAGCAGGGCGGGGTTGTCTATGTGGCGCTTGAGCGAGAGGTCGACCATCCAGGGCAGAAGTAACTCATCTATCTGGTTTTCCAGTGCCAATAGCTGCGAAAGCGACAACGCATCCGCCTCGATCGTCAGATCAATGTCAGACCCGGCCTGGAAATTACCTTTCGCGCGCGAGCCGTATAACACTACACGCTGAATCTGCGGCCAGCCCTGGAACACATCGTTCAGCTTATCGATGGCGCGCGCTGGCAAGCCAAACCGAGGTTCGTGATTCATGCTTGCTCAGCCAGCCGCTGCATATGCGCTTGTAGTTGCTGAAAAAGGCGGTGATACAGCGTGGTAATGTTTCCTGCGATCTCGTTGGCAATGGACTCGTTGTAGGTATGTGCTGTCTGGTTGCGGCTCTTGATCATTTCCATCCAGCCTTCACCATCGACGATCAGGCCCTGCTTGAACGCAGTGCGGATTGCATCACGCGACCCGGTGATGGCGGGATTGCCTTGATAAAGGAAATAGTCCTTCATCAGGTTCCAGGCCAGTTCGAACACAAACTCGAACGCTTGGATCATGCCTTGCTTTTCCAGTTCGCTGAGCGGGCGCGTTTGAGCCAGTTGTACGGCATTCGTCAGCTGAGCGAGCGCGCGGTTGTAGTTGGCCAGGCGCTGTTGCCAGCGTATGTCTTGGTCTGTCATGGACGATCTCGGGCAGCGTGTAAATGTGGCCATCATAGCGCTCGCCTCGTCGGCAGTCAGGAGGCGGCGCTCTGCATTGATTTGCCTGTTCCGCTGACGGCTTGGCTGCGCTGCAAACCGGACGAAATTGATCAGCGCGTGGCTGCCGAGCCACCCCAGGGTTTGGATTCCAGGCTGTTATGCACGGCGGTTGCCGCCTGGGCAGCCTGACCAATGGCGACGCTCATCTGTTTCAGGCCCATGGTCACGTCGCCGATGGCATAAAGCCCGCGTACAGAAGTCTGCAGATGTTCATCAACCAACACGCCGCCGCATTCGTCGCACCCTACGCCGAGCTGCTGAGCAAGTTCGGAGCGAAAACGTGCGCCGAGGCTGGGGTAAATGATGTCGAAATGATGGGTGTCACCGCTGCACGTGATCAGTTCGATACCGGTTTCGCACGGGCGCAGGGCTTCGACGCGGTCGCTGATCAGGCGGATGTCGTAGTGTTCGGCCAGAGCGATGGCCTGATCACAGGCGTCCTGCTCGCCGTGCACCACGACGGTGACTTGATCGCTGAATGTACGCAAGAACACCGCGTGACTGATGGCGCATTCCGCTTCGCCATACACGGCAACGTTGTCACCTTTGACCTCGTAACCATCGCAGATGGCGCACAGTCTGACCTTGCCTTCTGCGATGGCCTGCTCGACGTCAGGCATATCCGGCAGCGTGTCCTCGATTCCGGTGGCCAAGATGATGCGCCGGGCAACGCAGCGCCGATTGCCGTAACGCACGCTGAACCCTTCTGCATGTGGCTCGATATGCTCGACCCGACCGTGTTCGAGCAGGGCGCCGTAACTGCTGGCCTGTTCTCGCAGGCGCACTAGCAAATCGTTGCCGTTGATACCTGGCGGAAAGCCCGGGTAGTTGTGTGATCGCGGGATCCATGACGCCCGGCTGGAGCCTGCGTCCACTACCAGGCAACTGCGACGAAAGCGGGCCAGGTACAGGGCGGCGGTCAGCCCACCGGGACCGCCGCCTACGATCAGGCAGTCGATCAGAGTGAGTTGCTGGTGCGATGGGCGTTGGTGCATGGCGTTAGCTATCGACTTGTGGTTGCCTGTAGAAACGGCCGTGCGCGGGAAAGTTCGGTCATTCCGATAAATGCAATATGCCGTTTTGAGAGCTGGTTGGACTTTCCCGCGCTTGTGCCACGTCCGGCGATGACGAAAACTTTCCAGTTCGGATCGCGACGGCTTCAACGTAGGGGTTTCACGATCTGCATTCCAATAAAGGCCAGCCGCCGACGCTTCATCGTCGTGAATGATCTGGCCAACCAAACTCGAATGGATCTGTCGCGCAGCAGCGTGTGTCGGGTCGTATCGCAATCGATAAATCACTCGAGCGGTGCTCACAAGGCGCCGAAGTCGAGCTTTTCCCGTTGGGGGTCAGATGTTCAAGTTTTGTGTCGCTGCGTTGGTCGCAGCCCTGTATTGGTTGAGTGCCCCGGTGATGGCAGCCGAAGGGGGCCCCGTCGTCATCAAGTTCGCTCACGTGGTGGCGGATGACACGCCCAAGGGTAAGGGCGCGCTGATGTTCCAGAAGCTGGTGCACGAGCGCCTGGCCGGCAAGGTGAAGGTGGAGGTCTATCCGAACTCGACGCTGGTTGGCGACGCCGACGAAATGCAGGCCCTGCTGAATAACGAAGTGCAGATGCTTGCGCCCTCCCTCTCGAAGTTCAGTAAGTACACGAAAAAACTACAGGTCTTCGATCTGCCGTTCCTGTTCGACGACCAGGCGGCCGTTCAACGCTTCCAGAAGCGCGAGATGAGCCGCGAATTGCTGCGTTCCATGGCCGATTCCGGCATTTATGGCCTGGCTTACTGGAATAACGGTCTGAAGCAGCTTTCCGCTACGCGTGCGCTGCGCGTTCCGGAAGATGCCGCCGGATTGGCGTTTCGCGTGCAGCCTTCCGCCGTGCTGGAAGCGCAGTTCCAGGCGGTCGGTGCCAAACCGGTGGTCCTGCCTTTCGCCGACGTGTTCAAATCCCTGAAGGGCGGCGTGGTTCAGGGCGCAGAAAACCCCTGGTCGAACATTGCCAGCCAGAACATGCACACAGTCCAGCCGTTCATCACGGAGAGTAATCACGGTGTGCTCAATTACATGCTGGTGACCAGTTCGAAGTTCTGGATGACGATGCCGTTCGCGGTGCGCTCGGAGCTCGAGGGCATCATTCTGGAAGTCACCCAGGCGGTGAACCGTGAAGCCGCAGCGCTCAATCAGCGCGACCGTGACCGCATTCTCGCCAGCGGCAGCAGCAAGCTGATCACTCTGACGCCGGAGCAGCGTCAGGCCTGGCGCGAGAAAATGATGCCGGTATGGAAAGCCTATGAAGCGGACATCGGCGCCGACGTGATCCGTGCCGCGCTGACCGTCAATCGCAAGCACTGATAGCGGTCCGCTAAGCCACTTACGACAACCGCTCGCCGGCATAGCAGGTCGGCGAGCTCTGCGCGCCTCGGCGCTCCAGTTCTTCTTCCAGCCATTCGGCCAGTACCCGCGCGTTGTTCGCGTGCTCGTCACGCGCGGCGTAGATCAATGTCAGCGGACCGCGCTCGGCAATTTCCAACAGCGGCCACCAGTGCTCCGGATGCGCGGTCAGTTCCTTGCGATAGGCCTGGCTGAATGCGTTGAAATCCAGTTCGCCCGACTTGAACGACCGACGCAGCGCGGTGGAGGGCGCGAGGTCGGCCATCCAGTCATCGAGCGGTAGCTGAACTTTGCGGCAATTGCGTGGCCATAGCCGATCGACCAGAACCCGGTATCCATCGCTGGCCTGCGTCTGCTCATAGGCGCGCTTACAGAGAATCATCGGTTGCTGGCTCCTTCGCTCGATCAGCCAAGCATAGGAAAGCCTGACTGCATTGCGAGCCCCAATGGCCAGTGAGCCTGTGCCCGTGAAACGCTCCTCGGTTGCTTTTGGAAGCAAAATTATTGTCGCTGAAGATCAATACTATTCATTGGTCATGATCCGGTGGCGCACCGACAATGTGCGCGCAATTTGGTCGGTGCAACTATTCGGTGCGCCGATCCACTCCTGAATGTTGCGGTACGTCGTCCGAACGGGCAGTTTGCTGGCATCGCAACCTATCGAAACATTCCCAAGCAAAAGCAGGAACCATGCAAGAACGCCTCTTCGACTGGTGTCGATCATTTGTGCCTGCGCCGTTGTCGGCGCGGCCCGCTGAATGGCTGCGTGCCGCGATTGGCGTCGGGCTGGCGATGCTGCTGGTGATGCCCGCCAGCGCCTGGATCTTCGGCACCTCGATCACGCTGCCTTTGGCCGCACCGGCGGCTGCGTCGGCCGTGCTGCTGTTCTGCGCCTCATCCAGCCCTTTTGCGCAGCCATGGTCGGTAATCGCCGGCAATCTGTTCGCGACCTTGATCGGCGTGGCGCTTGGTGCCAGCGCAGTCCCTGTGGCTACGGCCGCTGGCATGGCGGGCGCGCTGGCCATCGTCTGCCTGTTCGGCCTGCGTTGCTTGCATCCGCCGGGCGCCGCGCTGGCATTGGTCGCAGTGGTGGGTAGCCCCGAGCTCCATGCGTACGGCTTCGAATTGCTGTATCCGGTGGCGTTCAATTCGCTGTTGCTGGTCGCGGTTGCGCTGGTCTACAACAACCTGACCGGACACGCTTATCCGAAGCCGCGCCCTCAGAAAGGCAATACTCATCACACACACGATGCGCTACCCAGCGAGCGCATGAGCTTCAGCGAAGACGATGTCGAGCGGGCTCTGGCGGATTTCGGCGAGTACGTGGACATCACCCGTGACGACCTTGCGCAGCTGATCAAACAGACCGAAAAACATGCGCTACGGCGGAGCATGGGCGAAATCACCGCCGCCGACATCATGTCTCGCGACCTTTACTGGAGCACACCGGACTGCACCATCCAGCGAGCCTGGCAGAGTCTGCGCGAGCACCGGCTGCACTCATTGCCGGTACTGGAACCCGATAGCCACAAGCTGGTGGGTATAGTGACCCTGGTTGATCTGCTCAAGCACTTCCGCCCGGCGTCGGCGCGAATCAAGTTCGGGCAGCTGAAATTTCTTCGTGGCGTACATCTGCGCGCGATCATGAGTGCTCCGGTGATCTCAGTGACTGAAGATACCCACATGGTCGAGCTGGTATTCATGTTGTCCGACCGCGGTCTGCACTGCCTGCCGGTAGTCGACGATCAACAGCGTCTGGTAGGCATGATTACCCAGACGGACCTGATCGCTGCGCTCTATCAGAACTGGTTAAAGCATCTGCCGGATTGATCCACGCATCGTTACATCGGCGCTTCGCTTAAAACTCGTAGTTCCAGCGCGACCAGTCGTAGTCATCCACGGCTACTTCGCGCAATAGCTCGATCGCTTTGAACAGCGCCGGAGACTGCGCCGCGCGCGAATAAACGAGGTAGACCGGATAGCTGAATTCCGGCGCCTGCTCGACGCGCTTGAGAATGCCTTCGTCCAAATAACGCTGAACCACCCGCGTGCGGAAATAACCGCGGCCACCACACTGCACCAGATATTGCAGCGCTAGCGGACCGAGGCTGAAGGACAAGGCGGCGCGGATGTTGATGGGCAGTGCGAGGTCGTGCTGGGTGCGAAACGCCGGGCCCCAGTCCACGTAGAGGTAGGGCTCGGGGTTGATGGCGTGCTCGACTTGTATCAGCTTCTCTTCAAGCAACTGTTCAACCTGCAGCCCCGGCCAATACTCGGGTTGGTGCACCAGCGCTGCATCCAGCGCGCCGAGGTCGAGCTTTTTCTGTAATTCGTTGTCGGTGGCCACTTCGTTGCGCAGCGCGTGGTCGGGCATCACCTGGCGCAAGCGCTGCACCCAGGCGAGCATCAACGGATTGCATAGGCTCACTTCAGCGCCGAGCGTCAGCAGGTTGTCGTAACCGCGCGGCAAGGGCAGATCTCGCCGCGCGGTTTCCCAAGTCTGCACCAGCTGGGTGGCATAGGCGACGAAGCGCTCGCCATCGCTGGTCAGCCGTGCGCCTGCGCGGTTACGCACGAACAGACGGCAGCCGAGCTGCGTTTCCAGGCTGCGCACCCGCGCGGTGACTGCCGTCTGGGTGATATGCAGCCGCTCGGCGGTGGCGATGAAGCTGCCGCTGCGGATGATCTCGAGAAAGGTACGGGCGAGATCGATGTCCATGTGCGGGGCCTTGGGTCGTCAGTGGGCTGACGATTGTAGCGAACCGAGGCCGGGATTCGCGCCGCTTGTGGTACTGCGTGAGCGTGAGTGCGGGACCGAGGCATGCACAGGCCGTGGCAGAAGCTCGGTCCTGTACCGGTAGATGCTGGGAGATGCCTGGCGTTCGGCAGTCGGGACGATCGCCAGGGCAGCGGGAACGAGGAAAGAGAGCGCCAGGCGAGCTCCCAAACGCAAGACTGCATTCGGGGAAAGGGCATGGCGTCGCTTGCTGTTACTTGAGGCTCAGCACCCATTCGGCGAGTGCTTTGGCTTCTTCTTCGGTTACCGGGTTTGGCGGCATCGGGATCGGACCCCAGTTGCCTTGAGTACCGTTCTTGATGTGATCGGCGAGCATATCGGCAGCGCCTTCCTGGCCGGCATACTTGGCGGCAACCTCCTTCAGCGCCGGCCCGACCAGCTTGGCGTCGATGCTGTGGCAGGCAGTGCAAGGCTTGCTCTTGAACAGCGCTTCGCCGTCCTGCGCCATGGCTGGCTGGAGAACCATTGCGCCGCCAAGGGCAAGCAGTGGAATTAAGATTTTCTTCATGAATCTTTCCTCAAAAGCTAACAGGGTTGAATCTTGATGCCGGCCCCCGGACCCGGAATAAGCGTACCGGGTGTGGTGCACGTTAGATTTACCGGTTGGGCTAAGCAAATCTTTTGTCGCCAATCATTTGGTTCGACAGCAGATACTTCTGCATTCGACGGCTTAGAGGCGCTTGCCAAACAGCACAGCGCTGCATCGACGATGGGCTTCGCTCTTTCTATGGCTATCCGAAGCGCTGAAATGTTCCGCTTGTCGCTTTGAATTGGCATCCCTGCGCTATCCGAAAGGCTGGTGAAAAGTACCGAGGCGGTTTAGGGTTCAAAAAACCTTGAAGGGTAATTGGAACCATGATCGAAGAGGCGCTTCTGGGCGACTTGACCGCCGAACTGCCCAACGCGGTTCGTCTGCAGCGACTGGTGCATACGCTGCATCAACGTTTTCGCTGTGGTGCGGTTGTGCTGTTGCGCCTTGATGAGGGCACGCTACGCCCGCTGGCGGCGGTGGGGCTGGTTCAGGAGGCGCTCGGTCGGCGCTTCATGGTCGCCCAGCATCCGCGGCTGGCAGCGATTCTTTCGCAGCGCGAGCCGACATGGTTCGAACCCGACAGCCGCTTGCCCGACCCCTATGATGGCCTGCTCGACGAACACGCCGGTGAGCCTTTGCCGGTGCACGACTGCATGGGGGTCAGCCTGTACCTCGAAGGAAAACTGTGGGGCGCGCTGACCCTCGATGCGCTGCATGCCGGCACCTTCGACGACAAGGCCCGGCACGACCTGCAGCGTTACACCTTGTTGATCGAAGCGGCGATCCGCATCACTCGCCTGGAGCATGAGAACCGCGGCCTGCGTCTGGTCCGTAGCGACGTGCTGGAGAGCACTCAGGTGCCCGGCGATGGTGAAATCCTTGGCCAGAGCCAGGTGATCGCCGATCTGCTGCGCGAGCTCGAAGTGGTGGCCGATTCCGAGCTGCCGGTGCTGCTGCTGGGCGAAACCGGGGTAGGCAAGGAATTGTTCGCGCGTTGGCTGCATCGTCATTCGCGGCGGCGCAACAAGCCGCTGGTGCTGGTCAATTGCGCCGCGTTACCGGAGTCGCTGGCCGAAAGCGAGCTGTTCGGTCACGTCAAGGGCGCCTTTTCCGGGGCCACTACCGACCGCCCAGGGCGTTTCGATGCGGCCAACGGCGGCACCCTCGTGCTCGATGAGGTGGGTGAGTTGCCGCTGGTCGTCCAGGCGAAGCTGTTGCGTACCTTGCAGAACGGCGAGATTCAACGGCTGGGAGCCGACAAGCCGCGCCAGGTCGATGTACGGATTATCGCCGCGACCAACCGCAACCTACGGAACAGTGTGCGTGACGGGGATTTCCGCGCCGATCTCTATCATCGATTGTCAGTCTATCCGGCCCCGATTCCGCCGCTTCGCGAGCGCGGCAATGATGTCCTGATCCTCGCTGGCTATTTCCTCGAGCTGAACCGTGCGCGTCTGGGGCTGCGCAGCATGCGGCTGTCGCCAGCTGCCGAAAGGGCGCTGCTGGCTTATTCCTGGCCAGGCAATGTACGCGAGCTGGAGCACGTGATCAGTCGTGCGGCGCTACGTCTGCTCAGCCGTGGGGCGTCGCGTAGCGAAATTCTCACGCTGGAGCCGAATCTGCTCGATCTGGATAGCTCGCATTCGACCTCGCTGACGCCGATTGCCGAGGTGCAGCCAGCGGCGCAGACTGACATCGTCTCGCTGCGCGAAGCCGTCGATGCCAGTCAGCGCCAAGCGATTATTCGTGCGCTGGAGGCCAGCGGCGAGAACTGGGCGCAAGCGGCGCGGATGCTCGATGTCGACCCCAGTAATCTGCACAAGCTGGCGCGGCGGCTAAAGCTGAAGTGATCGATTGGCGATGGGTTAATGCAAACCATCGCTGCTTCGGCCCGCCAAACAGCGCGAGTCGTCCGGGTGTGATGGTGGTCTAAGCTCAAATCATCACTATTCGAGGAGATCCTCATGGCCCTGGACCATGATCAGTTCGAGGCGCTGCTGAGCGAAGCGCAGGCACACGCCGACCGAGCCGCCAGCGAGAACGACGCACAGCACTATCGGCAGGCTTTCGAAGCCAGCCTCAAGGCGATGCGCTTGCTGGCGGAGGAGTCGGGCGCTTGGCGGCAGATGGTCGCCCGCGCCACCGAAGAATTCGAAGGCGACGAGGGAATTTGAGGGTGGAGCAGGGCCGAAAGAAGCGCTGGAGGCTGGACGAGATGAGATGGCCGAGCTTTGAGGCTTGAGCGGGCTTGCGGTGGGCTGAAGCGGAACGCCGCCCGGCCCACCCTACGCGGTAGGCACCGCTTGGGCAGGTAGTAGGGTGGGCTTTAGCCCACCAACTGAAACGAGCGAATCAGCTCCAGCCCCAGAACTGCAGATACCAGCCATAGCCGACCAGCGCAGTGCCCAACCCGATGCACGCGAAGGCCATCAGGCGGCGCAGGCCGTTGGCACCGTAACGGCTAATCACCTTCCAGGCCAGATACAGGCTCCAGCCTATGGCACCAACCAGCAACAATGCGCGGGCGGGCTGCGCCCAGGCGAGGATCAAACCTTCGTAACGCAGCAGCTTGACGGTGGTTGCCAACAGGCCGAGAAACAGACCGGCTCCGCCCAGTGGTGTAAAGGCCAACGCCAGGTGTTGGAAGACGTTGTCGCCACGACCCATCAGGCGTACCGCGGCACGCAACAGTAACCAGAGTGCACCGCCGATGATCAGCGAGCTGGCACCAATGTAAGCGAGGATTACCGTGCCATCGAGCCAGGTGAAGGCGTCGTTGGCCTGCGGGTAGTGGGTCAATAGCCACCAAGGTGCGTTGGCCTGCAGCGGCCAGAAAATGTCTCGATCAACCAGCCATTCCGCCACCGCCTGCTTGAGCGTGATGAACCAGGGGCTGACTGTCCACTGGAACGCGCCCATGGCCAAGCCGATCATGCCGAACAGCAGCAGGCTACTGTCCCAGTGATTGTTTTGCGGCTGCTCGCCGACGATGAGAATTTCTTCGTTGGGCGATCGCGCGGCGAGGGCGACGGCACCGCGCTGCCCGCTGCAACGACCGCAGGCGTGGCATTCGCTATTGCCCTGCATGCGGCGGATGTCGATCAGCGGTGCGCAATTGGGCGTGGCCAGTTTCGGTCCCTGATTGGCCTGCCAACGTTCTTCATCGACCTTGTAGTGCATCGGCGCAAGGCGCGCGAGCAGGCCGAATACGCCGCTCACCGGGCACAAGTGCCGGCACCAGACGCGCTTGCCGCGACCGTAGAGAAAGCCAACGATCATCGCCGCGACCGTCGAGCCGCCAAGAATCAACGCGGCCGCACGGCCATAGTCATAGACGCTGATCAACTGGCCGTAGACCGTCGTCAGGACGAACGCGATGGTCGGCCAGCCGCTCCAGCGCATCCATTTCGGAGTGCCCTTGTTCAGCCCACGCCAGCTGATCCATTCGCTGAGCGAACCTTCCGGACAAAGCACACCGCACCAGAGCCGGCCGAAAATCACCATCGACAGCAAGACGAACGGCCACCACAGCCCCCAGAACAGGAACTGGGCGAACACCGTAATGTTGTCGAGCATGCGCGCCTCGGAAGGCGGCAGTGAAAGAACGGCGGGCACCAGCAGCAGGACCAGATAGAAACCGACCACTAGCCACTGGATCAGGCGGATGGCCTTGGCATGCTGGCGCAGCAGGTCGCCGATACGTGCCAGCCAGGGAGTGCTGGCGATCATGCTGGGCGCGCCTCCAGACGAGCCTCCGGTCTTGGTCGCAACCAGACCCAGACGGCCAGCCAGTACAGCGCCATGAGAATTACCGCCGCCAGCGAAGGCATGGCGCGGTATCCGGTCAGCCCGGCAATGGTGCTGCCCAGCGTGCCGCCATCATCGAGCAGCGCCGAGCTGTCCCACAGCGCGTCACCGAAGACCGTATAAAGCACGTCTGGCACATCCATGCCCATGAGCTGACCGCTGAAACGATCGAGTCCGGCCATCAATAGTGCAGCGCCGAGCAATAACAGCAGGGCCTCGCTGACCTTGAAGAAGCGCTTCCAGGAGAACACGCGGCTACCGGCCTGTAGAGCCGCATAGCTGAGCAGCGCGAGGACGAAGCCAAGCACGCCGCCGATGATGAAACCGGTAAGATCGGTACCCTGCTGCTGATGGCCGATACCGTAGAGGAACACCACCGTCTCGCTGCCTTCGCGGGCCACGGCGAGCATCGCCAGCACCAGCAGACCGATGCCACTGCCCTGGCTCAAACGCGCCGCGGCATTGTCGACCAGACTGCGTTTGAGGTCGCGACCGTGATGATGCATCCAACCGACCATCTGCAGAATCAGGACGCTGGCGACCACTAGCATGCCGCACTGAAACCACTCTCCCGCCGGACCAGCCAGCCAGTCGCCAGCCCTGAGAATGCCCCAGGCCAATAGCGTTGCCAGGCCCAACCCGGCTGCTACGCCACCCCAAAGCATGCGTAGCGCGTGGCGGTTATTCGGTTGCTGGCTCAGCCAGGCATGCAGAATACCGATGACCAGCAGGGCCTCGACGCTTTCGCGCCAGACGATGAACAGGGATTGGCCCATTTCGCTTCTCCTGTGGGGTGGCCCGCGTGGCTGGTTGTTGTTCGATTCGGCGGCGAAGCGTCGAGACCGAAAGTGCGCCAGCCGTGCAGGCCACAGGGACTACTTGGCGATGATTTCGCCTTCCGGGAGGTCCAGGTGGAACTCGTCGAAGAAGGGATAACGACCCGGTTTGAGCGGGTGAATCACAACGAACGAGGTGACGCCAGGCGAGAGCACCTTTTCCACCCGCAGAGGCGTGCTCTCGAACTCGGTCGGGCCGCTACCGGCATTGATCACGACGATCTTGAAGCGCTGGCGAGCCGGCACTTCAAGAGTCGCCGGCTCGAAATGGCCGTCGCGAATGGTCAGCTCGTAGGTTGGCAGCCCTGCCTGAGCCACGCCGGAAAAAACGGCGAGCAAGGGCAGGGCGTACAGCAGAGCGCGTTGCATGGCTGGCCTCCGGCTCAATAGCCGCCTTTTTTGCCGATGCCAGCGTAGGTGAACTCGTAGTTCAGCTCGCAGCGTTCGAACCAGGGCGCGACGCCGGTTTCCTTGTCGACATGGCGGCCGAACATGGCGTGATCGCCACCCGGCGGCGAGACGGTGAAGGTCAGCGTGTACTTGCCTGGGCCCATCAGCTTGACGTTGTCGCCGTAGTGCGGCCCGTCATTGGCAACCATCGGATGGAAGTCGCCCTCGATCTTCTCGTCGGAGCCTTTCTTGCTCAGCGCGTAGCGGATGTTCAGGTAGGACACGAAGCTGCCTTCCTGCCAGCCGTTGCGGTTGCCCTCGGTGGCGGCGATATCGGCTTCCAGATGCACATCGGACTTGGCGGCATCGAGCATCATGCCGGCAGGTTCCATCTCGACGGGCTGCAGATACACCGCACCGACTTCCATACCGCCGCACTGCTGCGGTTCACCGATTGGATATTCCTTGGCTTGGGCGAGGGGAGCGAGCAGCAGTGAAGCGACGGCGAGGGTAGCGGGAATGCGCATGAAGTCTCCGAAGAGTTAATGGGTAGCGGGAAAGTTCGCACCTGTGATGGTTAACGATAATGATTCGCGTCAATTCTGAACGAAATACTTTGTTACGTATAGGGCTGATCGGACAGAGCGACAAGGAATCGATGTGCCAAACGCAAGAATGGTGGGGTTCGGAGCGCGAGGGTGCGTTGAGTTGTCGCAGTCGTTCAGGCTAGCTTGATGACGATTCGAGGGGGCTCATCTTGATCGTGGAGCGAACTCGATTTGCTTATTCCAATACCGGCCCATGATCGCTGCTCGGCAGCGTACGCGGCGGCTTCATCATCAGTAACAATGGCATCACCACCAGCGAAAGCACCATCAGTAGCTTGAAGTCGTCGATGTAGGCGATCCAGCTCGCTTGGGTACTGATCATGCTATCCAGCATCGCCCGCCCACTGACCGTCAGCGGATCGAGCACGTTGCTGATTGGCCAGGCATCGAATGCCCGGTTGAAGTCGGTGACATGCGCGCCGATTTCGGCATGGTTGATCTGCGTGTTCTGCACCAGCAATACGGTGACTATGGATATCCCCACGCTGGAGCCGACGTTGCGCGACAGGCTATACAGCCCGGTGCCGTCCGCACGCAGCGACACCGGCAGCGTGGCAAAGGCGACCGTCGATAGCGGTACGAACATGAAGCCAAGGCTGGCGCCCTGCATTAGGCCGACGTAGATCACCGTTTGCATGGACACATCGGGCGTCCAACCGGTCATCAGCCACATCGAGCCAGCCGAAAGCGCAAGCCCCCAGAATAACAACCAGCGCGTGTCGACTTTTCCAACCAGGCGCCCGGCCAGATACATGGTCAGCATGGTGCCCAGACCTCGGGGCCCCAAGGCCATCCCCGCCGTCAGTACCGGGTAGCCCATCAGGTTCTGCAAGTACGGCGTCATTAGCGCCAGGGAGGCGAGGTAAGTAACACCGATGATGAAGATAAATACCAGGCTCAGGCTGAAGTTGCGGTCCTTGAACAATCTCAGACTGATAAAGGGGTCTTTGGCTGTGAAGGTGTGCACGAGGAAAACGTAGAGGGCGGACAGGGCCACCACAGCCTCGATGACAATCTCCAGGGATGAAAACCAACCCAGTTGCTCGCCACGGTCGAGGAACAATTGCACCGCCAGGATGGCTACGCTGAGGGAGCCGAAACCTAGCCAGTCGAGACGTGAGGTTTTATCCGACGGTGTTTCCGCCACATAACGCATGATGCCGAGCAGCGCCAACAGGCCAATGGGCAGGTTGATAAAAAACACCCAGCGCCAACTGAGGTTTTCGGTCAGCCAGCCGCCGAGCATCGGCCCAAGCACCGGCCCGACCATCACTGAAACGCCAAACAGGCCCATGGCTGAGCCACGTTCTTCCAGCGGATAGATATCCAGCAGAATGCCTTGGGACAACGGAACCAGCGCGGCCCCAGCCAGGCCCTGCATAAGCCGGAACGCAATGATTTCTTCCAGCGACTGGGCGACTCCACATAGCACCGATGACAATACGAAACCGACGATAGCCCACAGCAATACGGTTTTGCGTCCGAAGCGGCGAGCGAGAAATGCCGAGGGCGGGGTCATGATCGCGGCGGCCACAATGTAAGAGGTCAGCACCCAGTTGATCTGGTCTGAGCTGGCCGACACGCTGCCCTGCATATAGGGCAGGGCGACATTGGCAATGGTGGTGTCCAGTGCCTGCATGATTACCGCCAGCACAACGCATGCGGTGATCATCAGCCGCTGCGTGGAGGGTGGCATCACCGTGTCGCTGTCACTCATGGGCCTGCGCCCTGCTGACGAACAGGCCGCTGAACAATTCTGGCATGCCACGGGCATGGCCGGTGTCGACGTCCGCTTCCACGCTCATCCCGTGACGCAGAGGTGGTTTCCCAGCGGCGTCATCGATGCTGATGCGCACCGGAATACGCTGCACCACTTTCACCCAGTTGCCTGTGGTGTTCTGCGCCGGAAGCAGGGAGAAGCTCGAGCTGGACGCCGGGCTAATGCTTTCAACCGTGCCATGCCAGGTCACGCCGGGATAGGTGTCGACGCTGATTTCCACCGGTTGGCCCGGCTGCATATGGGTGAGTTCGGTTTCCTTCGGCGAGGCGGCAACCCAAATGTGTTCGGTGGATACCAGGCTGAATCCAGATTGCGGTGGTTGCAGATAGGCGCCGGTGGCGAGCGCGTCAACGTTGGTGACGATGCCGGCAAAGGGCGCCACCACCACCGAATTTTTCAAATTGCGCGCCGCCTCATCGACCCGGGCCTGGGCCTGCATATAGGCCGGTTGCTGCTCCAGAGGCAGATCGATACTGCCGCCCAGTTGCGCAAGCGTGGTCTGGGCTTGAGCCTTGGCCACCGCGACTTTTTGCTGGGCGGCTTTTAGAAGGTGGCGGGCGTCGTCGTACTGGGTTCTCGACACCGCCGAAACGCCCAGCAGCTTCTCCAGGCGTATCACATTCGTCTCGTAGTAAGGGATTTCCGATTGCGCCTGAGTGATTTCTGCCAAGGCCTGGACATAGCTGGCCTTGAGATTTTCCAGCTGGTTGCGGACCTCACCCAATTGCGCCTCGGCACTGTCCAGAGCGATTTGAAAGGGCTTAGGACGCAGACGAAACAATACCTGCCCTTTACTCACCAGTTGGTTATCGGTGACTTCAATGGATTCGACGATCCCGGCTACATCGGTGGAAACCCCCACGCGGTCGGCCTGGATATAGGCGTTGTCGGTGGAAATCACCTGGCCACCCAGTACATACAGAGCGCCACAGGCCAGCAGGGCGATGGGTAGCAACAGGAAAAGGCCGCGGCGCAGCCGTTGCCCCGTCGCCGACGATGGCTCCGACGGTTTGGTTTGGCTGGTAGCTGAGGTTTGCGGACGGGCAAGGGGCGCGCTTTCGGCGTGCTCGGCCGAGGTAGGCAGGTCTTCGGTGCGAAGTTCAGACATCGCTTGGCTCCTCATTGTCTACCGGCTGGTCGCAGGCATAGAGCAGGTTCGCGCGCATGCGCGCCAGGAATTGCTCTAGCTGCCGGCCTTCTGCTTCGGAGAAATCAATCATGGTTTCGACGCGGGTCTGCTCGCCAAGGGTGCGCATGACCTGCAGCAGTGGGTGAGATTCCGGCGTGAGGTAGAGCAGTGTCATCCGCCGGTCGGTGGGATGGGGGCGGCGTTCAACCAGGCCGCGCTCCTGCATCTTGTCAAGCAGGCGTACCAGGGTGATCGATTCGATTTCCAGCAGATCGGCCAAGCCTTTCTGGTGGATGCCCTCGTTCATGGCCAGCTTGGACAGCACCTGCCATTGCGAGCGCGTCAGGCCTATCTGTCGCGCACGCTGCTCGAAGCGTTTGCGCATCAGGCGCGCAACGTCATGCAGAACAAAACCTATGGTCGGTTGGGTCGTCATTGCTCTCACCAAATTCACAAGCGTGCTTATGATAGTTTGGCTTGTTAGAAGCGGGCTACCAGAATTTCTGACCCCGTGATGGCAAACCAGCCCAGCAGCGCCTCGACTGGCTATGCCTGAGCGCCTCGCGGCGCGCTTCCAGTTCATCGCCGAGGCTAAGGGCTTCCATGCCACTGACAGCCCTTCGTCGATCTCACCGAGCTATCGGGCAGCGTGAAGATCTGCTCGATCGCCGATGACGGTCTACCATGGTGTTTTTCAAGTCAGGAGGGCTTATGCCTCAAACCGCCGCGCTGGACGCCAGAACCGCCCGTGTATTGCCCTGGCTGGTCGCGATTGCGTTCTTCATGCAGACCCTCGACGGCACCATCCTCAACACCGCCTTGCCAGCCATGGCGCGCGATCTTGCAGAAGATCCGTTGCGCATGCAGGGCGTGGTCATCGCCTACATGCTCACCGTGGCGCTACTGATTCCGGCATCGGGGTGGGTCGCGGATCGCTTCGGCACCCGGCGGATCTTCTTCTCCGCCATTGTGTTGTTCACAGCCGGCTCGTTGCTGTGCGCAATGAGCGCGAGCTTCAATCAGCTGGTGATTTCGCGAGTGGTGCAGGCTGTGGGTGGTGCGCTGATGCTGCCGGTCGGGCGCCTGGTCGTGCTGCGTGCCTATCCGCGCAGCGAATTCGTGCGCGTGATGACGTTCATCGCGCTGCCGGGCATGGTCGGTCCGCTGATCGGTCCGACCCTCGGCGGCTGGCTGGTGGAATACGCGTCCTGGCACTGGATATTCCTGATCAACCTGCCGGTTGGGCTGGTAGGTTGCATCGCCGCGTTTCGCTTCATGCCAGATCTGAAAAGCGCCGAGCGAATCCGTTTCGACACCATCGGCTTTATGCTTTTCGGCGGTGCGATGGTGCTGATCACCATCGCGCTGGAAGGGCTCGGCGATATGCAGATGCCGCATGCCCGTGTCCTGCTACTGATGGTTATCGGCAGCGCCTGCCTGGCTGCTTACTGGTTGCGCGCCGGGCATGTCGACAATCCGCTGTTCAGCCCGTCGTTGTTCCGAACCCGCAGCTTCGCCGTCGGTATCTTCGGTAATTTGTTCGCCCGCCTGGGCAGTGGTGCGCTGCCATTCATGCTGCCGTTGTTGCTGCAAGTAGCCCTGGGCTATTCGCCAGCAGAGGCGGGGATGACCATGATTCCGCTGGCAATTGGCGCCATGCTGATCAAGCCGCTGGCCAAACCGCTAATTGATCGCCTTGGCTATCGACGAATTCTGGTCGGCAATACCCTGCTGCTGGGTAGCTTGATTGCAAGCCTGGCGACGATCGACGCAAGTACCCCAACGGTATCTCTGCTGCTGCACCTGAGCCTGATTGGCGTGGTCAACTCGATGCAGTTCACTGCGATGAACACCGTAACCCTGGTCGGCCTTAGCAATCAGAGCGCCAGCAGTGGCAACAGCCTGCTATCGGTGGTGGTGCAGTTGTCGATGAGCCTGGGCGTGGCCTCGGCCGGTGCTCTGCTTGGCGGCTTCACCGCCCCCGGTGCCGAGGGCGAGGCTGTGCTGCAGGCGTTCCACCTGACTTTCCTTTGCATCGGTGCGATGTCGATGTTGGCCGCATCGCTGTTCTTTCAGTTAGACAGCAAGCAGGTCATGGCCGCCAGGCTTATCGACGAGCAATGAACGATTTGTGTGGGTCTGGGTGGCTGGGGCATGGAAGCGAGATCAGCCGATGCAGAGCTCGGCTTCTTCTTCCTCGGGGATCTGGTCGGTGACGATTACGCGCGCGTGGTGGCTGTTTTCCTCCTCCATGCGCAGGCCATAGTAGCTGGAGTCGTACGCATCCCAGAACGCCTCGACCTGCTCAATCGTGGCGGCTTCAAGAAGAACCTCCAGGCTGTGTTCCAGAACGATCGTGTAGAGTTTTTCAGCAGACATGATAAGCAGGCTCGCGCTCGATTCAGAAAAGCGGCTGCTCCGCTGCAGCCGTGATGTCATTCTGACAGCTAACGCTTCTTTAGCAGTGGCCGCTCATCGCCTTTCCACCGCGTTCCGCTGAACGGTTCATTCGCTGGGTTGTCGCCGCAATAGCAGCGCCAACGCCCCGTTATCAGCTTTTGACGGAGTTGGACGGCGAGTAGCTGTCCACAACCCGGCGGTACTGGCTCGGGGATGCCCCTATATGTTGTTGAAAGAATCGCGTGAAGTGCCCCTGTTCGGAAAATCCGAGATTCTCGGCCAATTTGCCAAGTGTTCCGGTGCGCTCGTGCTCCAGCCAGGAAAAGGCTTGGCGCATACGTGCGTCGTTCAGCATCAGCATGGGTGTCATGCCGGTGTCCTGACGGAAGAGCGTGAAAAAGTGCGCACGTGAAAGCCCCCCCGCTCGCGCTGCGTTAGCGATGCACTGCGGATCGTCCAGGTGTGTCTGCAGATAGTCGCAGGCCCGCCGGACGCGTGCGTCTCGGAAACCCTGTCGCGTCTGTATACCCAGCCGGCAGAGCTGGCGCCATTGTGAATAGTCTTCGATCAGCT
Source organism: Stutzerimonas sp. VN223-3 (assembly GCF_045999685.1). NCBI lineage: Bacteria > Pseudomonadati > Pseudomonadota > Gammaproteobacteria > Pseudomonadales > Pseudomonadaceae > Stutzerimonas > Stutzerimonas sp. VN223-3. The sequence goes on from NZ_RBEC01000001.1 coordinate 201,520, forward strand.
CGATGAGGAAATCGAACAACAGAAATTCGATACGCTCAAGCGGTACCAGTCCGGACGAATAGGTCTCGGCGATTAGCCGGTCAGCCATAGCCCGGTTCTTGCTACTGAGCTCAATGCATGGCTGTGAAAAGAATTCCGGATGCCCGCTGAGCGCCAACGACTGTTGCGCGTCGGCCAGCCATGCCGGTTCGATATAAAGCGCAAGGATCTGGGTGTGCTCGGAGCCCTGCTGGTAATCATAGAAGTGCGGCTGCCAGGCGTTTACCAGCACGGCGCAACGGTCGGTGAGCGGAACCTGACGTCCGTTCACGTTGAAAAACGTATCGGCGCCTGCTGCCTTCACAAGCACATGACATTCATGATGCGAGTGGGTCACCAGCGGTCGGTCCATGTCTAGAAGGGCAACCCGGCCGAACTTGCCGTGAAATACACGTTGGGCAATGGACATCGTTAGCGCCTCACGGTGAGGCCGGTGTGTGAAAACCGGCGGGTTCGGGAGCAGAAGCAAGATCGGACGGCACGTCGACATCCAGATGGCTACCCGGGTCTGTGACGTTGATCAATACATGTGCGGTCGGGTGTCGGGCGATCAGCGCGCTTCCACCCTTATCGCCATCCAGCGCGCGAAGCTGCGGCCAGAATTGACGACCGAACAGCACAGGATGTCCAGGCCGCCCCATATGACAAGGCTGGACGATTCCATCCTCAGTCGCTGCCTGGGCCAATTGCGCCAGCGTAGCCGTCGAAATCCAGGGCATATCGCCTAGCAGGACGGCGATAGCCCGTGCCGGTTGCGCATGAATGGCTGTCACGCCGTCCGCCAGGCTTGCTCCCATTCCATGTTCGGCGCGAGCTGCATGCACAACGCGCACATTTGGCGGTAGACGGTAATCCGAGAGCTGATCATCTGAACGCAGCACGAGCACCAATTCGGAAAACACCGATGCCGCGACCCGCAAAGTTGTCTCCAACACGCCGTGGCCATCGCTGAGGCGGGCCAAGCGCTTGTCGGCGCCGAAACGACGAGCCTGCCCGGCGGCGAGAACCAGGCCGATGACTCCATTCGCTTCAGAGCGCATCACGGGCCTTGCCTCGGTACACGCGCAATACGTCCGCCATTACCGAAAGGGCGATTTCGGCCGGAGTCTTGCTGCCTAGATCCAGCCCGATAGGCATGTGGATGCGCTCGATTTGCTCCAGGCTCAGGCCGCCGACGCGCTGCAGCCGTTCCGCCCGGTTGGATGAGGTCTGTCGCGAACCCATGGCACCGATGTAGAACGCCGGCGTCCGTACGGCTTCCATCAGCGCGAGGTCATCGATGCGCGGATCATGGGTTAGTGCAACCACCGCAGTGGCCTCGTGGCATCCTCCCGACGCGATGAACATGGAAGGCAACACCGGTCGGACCTCAATACCCTCGACCAGCATGCCCTGCATCTCCTCGCGGGGGTCGCAGACAATCACCTCGCAGCCAAGTGCCCGTGCGAAGCCGGCGCAGGCTTGCGCTACCGGTGACACGCCAGCGAGCAGCAGGCGCAACGCCGGTCCAATGCGAATCTCGGCATGTTCATCCATGAGGCAGGTCTGCTCGCCGCCTCGGTCGGGCAGCAGCTCCGCGTTACCGGTCGTGAGGTTTACCCGGCGCAGAAGACGGCGCTGGCCTTGCAGTGCCGCCTGCAAGGCCTCCAGATGGTTTGCCAAAGCTTCAGTCGGCGCGTGATGCTCGACCAGCACCTGAAGAATGCCGCCGCAGGGCAGACGGAGCCGGTGCCGATCATCGGCGCTCTCACCGTAGCGAACGATTTGCGCGGGCGCGCGTAGTTCGCCCTGCGCAAGGCTGGCGAGAAAGTCCTCTTCGACGCAGCCGCCGGACAAAGAGCCGACATGGGAGCCATCCGCACGCGCAACGAGCAATGCACCCGGCGCCCTAGGTGCCGATCCATAGGTCGACAGAACCGTGCATAGCCATAGCTCGTGACCGTCTGTCACCCATCGCAGGGCTTGCTCGATTACCTGTAGATCAAGATGTTGCATGCCTGTTTTCCCCTGGTCGCGGACAACGCATTGGCGCGCCGTGATAATCGGTTACCCTTCAACCCCCGCTCTACTAGGAAGCTTGTGGGATGTCGTCTTGCTCCTTTCTCGATACCGGTACGGCCACGCTGGAGTATCGGTTGTTGTCCAACGCGGATTCGACTGGTCCGACGCTTGTTCTGTTGCATGAGGGTTTGGGTTGTGTCGCCCTGTGGAAGGATTTTCCCGACACGCTCGCTGCCGCAACGGGCCTGTCGGTTCTTGCCTACAGCCGGCAAGGCTATGGCGGATCGAGCGCAGTACCGCTGCCACGCCGGCTGGATTACTTGAGCGAAGCCGGCCCTGATGAACTGGCTCAGGTTATCGAGGCGCTTGGGCTCGACAACGTGGTGCTGGTTGGCCACAGCGATGGGGCTTCGATCGCCCTGGCTTACGCCGCACGCAATGATCCGCGCGTTCGAGGCGTGGTGGCGCTCGCGCCGCACGTCACGGTCGAGCCGGCGAGCCTCGACGGTATCCGCCAGACTACCGGTCAGTTCCTTGACGGCGGCCTGCGCGAACAGCTCGCCGCCTATCACGGCATGAACACGGACGGCGCTTTTCATGGCTGGAGCGACACCTGGCTGGACCCGGACTTCACCGGCTGGCATCTGCTCGACCATTTGCCGCGCATTGCAGTACCGGTGCTGGCGCTCCAGGGGCGGGACGATGAGTACGCAACCACCGAGCAAATGGCGCTGATAGCGCATCACGTGCCCGACAGCCGCACCGAGCTGCTCGACAACTGCCGGCATTTTCCGCAGAACCAGGCCAGGAGCAATACTCTCGAGCTGATCGGCCAGTTCCTGGCCACGCTCCCGGCATAGTGCGTTTAAGCCTGACAACGCGTCACCTCGCCGGCCGTTCATCTCAACCCTGCTCGTCGGCCATCGCCGTCTCGATTTCGTCCAGAGTCGGAACTGCTTCGGGCTCATCACGCCAGCGGCGGACGACTCCCAGCTCGATGTCGAACATGTCCAGCACGCGCCCGACCGTGTGGTTGACCATGTCATCGATCGATGTCGGTCGGGCATAGAAGGCCGGGACCGGTGGCGCGATGACGGCGCCAAGTTCAGCCAGCTCGGTCATGGTGCGCAGGTGGTTCCGGTGCAATGGCGTTTCGCGCACCATCAATACCAGCCGGCGCTGCTCCTTCAGAATGACGTCCGCCGCGCGAGTCAGCAGGGTAGAGGTCACCCCGCTGGCAATTTCCGACATGGTACGCACCGAGCAAGGGGCGATGATCATGCCCATGGTCTTGAACGATCCGCTGGCGATGGCTGCGCCGATGTCCTGATTGGAGTAGCTCACGGTCGCCATGGTCTTGAGCTGCGACCATGAGAGACCGGTTTCGTGAGCGAGGGTGATCAGCGCCGATTTGGTGACCATCAGGTGGGTCTCGATCGGTGTGTCGCGCAACAGCTCCAGCAGGCGCACGCCATATATCGCACCCGAAGCGCCTGATATCCCGATGATGAGCCGTTGAGGGCGAGGATTAGCTGAGATCATTATCGGTGTCCTGTATCGCGCCTTCCTTATAGAAATGGATGGCATTGAGAGCGGTGCCCAGCGTCTTGCTGATGATGTCGACGAATAGCGTGGCGGCAGGCGTGAGTGGTCGCCGGCTGTCGTGTACGCAGACCATTCGACGGGTGATTCCGGGATTCGCAAGCGGATAGGCACGCAACGCGCCGTCTTCCAGCCCGCGTTGCAACACGGTGGCTGGCAGCACACTGATCCAGTCGCTGCGGCGCAGAAAGCTCTCGATCACCGTCAGGTCATCGAGTTCGAGATGCGGGGTCAATTCGATTCCATGAACGGCGAGCGCCTGGTCGATGACGATGCGCAGGCCGTGGCGGCGGGAAGGCAGAACCAGCTTCAGTTTCGGCAACGCGCTGAGCGGTACGGGCATCGGCATGCGCAACCGGGTAGTGGCGCCGGTTGCAACGAGCAGCTCTTCGTCGAGGATATCGATCCGGTTCAGATGCTCCTGCTGGAAGCTCTGGTTGATGACGGCGAAGTCCAGTGCGCCAGACAGCACGCGATCGATCAGGTCCTGGCTATAGCCGTAGCTGACCTGCAGATCGACGTCCGGGTGATGCTCGACGAAATAGGCGAGGGTGCTTGCCAGCGCCTGGTTGGCCGCCGAGGCGATCAGGCCTGCGTTGATCCTTCCGCCGATCTTGCCGCTGCGGTCGATCAACGCTTGGCGGGCCTCTAGCAGTTCACTGAGGATCGGCATGAACAAACGGTAGGCCTGTACGCCGGCTTCGGTTGGCGTCATGCCTTTGGGCGTGCGGTCGAACAACGGTTGGCCGAGCTCTTCTTCCAGCTTGGCAATCTGCATCGAGAGGGCTGGCTGCACGATGTTCAGACGCTGCGCCGCCTTCGTGACCGAACCCTCTTCATACAGGCAGGTGAAGTACTTCAGTTGGCGCAGTTCCATATCTGACCTCAGTGTTGGCTACCTACAGGGTGCCGACATTCTGGTAGACGTGCTTGAGCTCTGTAAAATCCATTAGCGCGTCATAGCCGTGGAGTCGGCCCAGCCCACTCTTGCGATAGCCCCCCGTTTCCGCCTCGGCGAAAAGCTTGTTGTGGTCGTTGATCCACACCGTACCATTGCGCAGCGCCCGGGCGAGGCGCATGGCGCGCGCGCCATCGTGAGTCCAGACGCTCGCTGACAGACCGAAGTCCGAGTGATTGGCGCGGGCAATCGCCTCGGCATCATCCTCGAACGCCTCCAGAACCAATAGCGGTCCGAAGATTTCCTCCTGGCAAAAGAACGCACCGCTGTCGCGATGGGCGATCAGCGTAGGTGAGAGGAACGCGCCGGCGCCCAACGGGCCATCCGGTTGGCCTCCAGCCAGCAGCACCTCATCGCAGCTGCCCATGGCTTCAGCGATCCGTTGTCCCACCAGATCGCGAGAGTGCCAGTCGATCAGCGGCCCCATTTGTGTGGTGGCTTCAAGACCATGACCGAGGCGTATCTCGCCCAATGCGGCGGCGAGAGCCTTTTTCATCTCCGCCAAGCGGCTGACGTGTACCAGCACGCGGCGGGCTGCCGTGCATTGCTGGCCGGAAATGATCATGGCTGCCGCAGCGAGCTTTAGTGCCACGGCCGTAATGTCCGCATCTTCGAGCACCACACAGCAGGATTTGCCGCCGAGCTCGAGCGACAACTTCTTCATGGTCGGCGCTGCGTCTTGCATGATCCGCGTTCCGGTTGCCGTCGAACCTGTGAAACTGAGCACGTCCACCGCAGGTGAGGCGACGAGGTGGGCGGCACCGACGTGACCGGTTTCCGCGAACAGATTGACGGCGCCGCGCGGCAACAGGGGCAACTGCAGCAAGGGTTCGAGAAAGGCGGCATTGAATAGTGCGGTTTGTGGCGCCGGCTTGATCACACAGGTGCAGCCGGCCGCCAATGCAGGCGCTAGCGCGCGCACCAGCAAAACGGCCGGAGCGTTCCAGGGAATGATCAGGGCTGCGACCCCCGCAGGCTCGCGGAGCATGGTGGAAAATTCGCCGGGTGCCACCTCCAGCACATGGCCTGGAATGTGGCGAGCCAGGCCCGCGTAATACAGGATTTCCGAGATGGCGCCGCCGATTTCGCCACGTGATTGCGCCAGCGCCTTGCCGTTCTCGCGGGTCAGCAGGATCGCAAGATCCTCGTGACGACTTTTGAGGGCGGCGGCCCATTCCAAGAGGACCTGTTGGCGCAGGCGCGGGTTTTGTGACCACTGTGGCTCGGCAAAGGCGCGTGCGGCCGCATCGACGGCGGCCTGAGCTTCGCGCAGCCCGCCGTCTGCAAACTGGCCGATGGCTTCAGCATTGGCCGGGTCCAGGCTTTCGCTCCACTGACCGCTTTCGCACCAGTCTCCATCGATGAAATGTCGAGCCTGCATTGGATTCTCCTATTGGGAATTTCTTGTTCGAATTTGATTGGCTGGCCGCTTCATCCGCTTCATCCGGTCGAGACGGTAGCCGGTTTGCGCCGCGCCATTGCAAGGCGCCCCGCGCACGTTGCTGTCTCGCTGAGTAGCTCAGTCGTGCCGCGAGTGGGTCAATAGCTGCTCCCAATCTTCGCCGGCCAACTGGCAGGCTTCGGCGAGCTCCACCTCAGCTTCGCCGGGAACTCGGATGCGCTTGAAACGCATCGGTGGGGCCGCAAGGGGAACTGTGGCATCGAAGCCCATCTTCGAACCGATGCCGTCACGCGTGGAGGGGTCGAGCTTGGAACATTGGGATTCGTGGATAAGTACCAGATCGCGATCGGCTTGAAAGCGCGTCGCTACCGCCCACTCGACTTCGGTGGGGTTATGGATGTCGACATCGGTATCCACGACGACGACATGCTTGATGTCGTAGTGCCCGCCGAGCGCACCGAGGATGACGTTCTTCGCCTCGCCCTCGGAACGCTTGTCGATCTGCACATACAGGTGATACCGGCATACGCCTCCCCGAGCCAGATGCACGTCGCGCACCGAAGGGAAGCTGCGCCGCAGATGGGCCAGCATCGTTGCTTCGCGCGGAATGCCGCCCAGCAGAAGATGCTCCAGACCACCACCGACGATGGTATGAAACATCGGTGAGTCCCGGTGAGTGACAGCATCCACCTCGATTACGTGTCGCTCGGCACGCTCGCCGTAATACTGCGGGAATTCACCGAAAGGACCTTCTTCTTCGCGCGTATTCGCCAGCAGCCTTCCTTCGATGACGATCTCGGCATCGGCCGGCACGCGGATGCGGTTAGTGACGCATTTGGCGACCTTGAGCGGTTGGCCGTGAAGTGCGCCGGCAATTTCCAGTTCATCGTGGTCGATCGGCACGATCGCCTGGGATGCCATCAGGGTCAGGGGGTCGCAGCCGACGACTACCGCGACCTCCAGATCCTCGCCAACGCTTTCGGTTTCCTGGAAGTACGCCAAGGTATGGCGTGGCAGCAGCAGGGCGCCGAGGCGGTTGTGACTACTGACCTGCAAGCGATGGATCGATACGTTCTGCACGCCGGTACGCGGGTTGCGTGTAATAAGCAGCCCCGCGGTAATGTAGGCGCCGCTGTCGTGCTCGTTATGCGTCGGGATCGGCAGCTGCGCCAGCAGATCCACATCGCGATGCACGACCTGCTGGCACACCGCATCCTCGGTTTCCTGCCATGGCAGTGGGTTCAGGCTGGCTTCTTCGAAACGGGCCAGTACCCGAGATGATTCGACCCCCATCGCCTCGGCCATCCACTGACGGTCCGACAGCAGGCCGGAGATAACCGGAATGGAGTGGCCGCTTGGGCGGAGAAACAGCGAGGCGCTCTGGCCGTCGAGACGGTTCGCTATCGCAGCGACACCGAAACGCAGCTCGGTGCCCGCTCGGACGATATTGAAACGACCGCTTTGTTGGAGGTGATTCAGCCAGCCCCGCAAGCTGGCTCCAACCGGCAGAGCGGGTCCGGTGTTTTCGACGGAATAGGAAGGCTTGGGCGACATAGATGGCTCTCTCATGATTATTCTTTCGGCCATGCTAGGAGGCAGCGACACACCTGCCTATTAAGCTTTTCTGATGCATCTCATCAGTGTCGGCGATGCCCTGAGTTGCGCTGGGAAGCAGCTTGGGCAGCTGCTGCCATAACGTTCGCTGATTGCTCGGATCATTATTCACTAATGGCCGTTGGGCGCTGGCGTGGGCTACGTTCTTGTGCGCAATCAAGGCGGTGCGGTGACCCGACAGTGTCGTTCGATCACCGTCTTGGCCAATAAGAATAAAGGGGTTGTCATGAGCGCTCTTCTTGCACGCGATATCCGACCGAGTCTCGCCTTCGCCTGCCGCGAACCTGCTGGCTAGCGCAGCCGAGTGGGCGCCGTTCGACTCTTGGCATCCTCCTGGGCCGTCCTGCAATCACGCAGCGCCAGACTCCTTCACATCAAACCTGACGGCCCGCAGCGCGCAGGCCTGTCGACTCCTGGCGAATGCCATCGCTTGATGCAGTCCCATCGCCGCCCTTGAATTCATGCAAATCAAAGGTGAACACAGTGAAGAAAACAACAAAATGGCTATGTGCTCTTTTTTCCGCGACTGCCCTGTTCGCCAGCGTCGGGGCCAGCGCAAAGGACCTGCGGCTTGGCCTGATCGTGCCAGGCACACATGCCTGGACGCAGGCCGCGCAGGCCATGGGCGACGAGCTCAAGGAGCGTTCCGAGGGTAAATACAGCGTCTCGGTATTCCCTGCGGGGCAACTGGGCAGCGAGGCGCGGATGCTGCAGCAATTGCAGACTGGCGCGCTGGATATGGCGTTCATGACCACCGCCGAGATCGCCAACCGAGTGCCTGATTTCGGCGCGCTGTTCGCGCCCTACCTGGTGAAGGATGTGGTGCAGGCCGGCCAACTGCTCAATGGCCCCGCCGCCCAGGGCCTGCTGACGCAACTGCCCGCCAAGGCTGGCGTTGTGGGCCTCGGTTATGGCGTGGCAGGGATGCGGCTCATGCTCAATGCGTTCCCTACGGACAGCGTCGATGCGGTCGAGGGTCGCAAGATGCGCATTACGCCGTTCCCGCCAGTGCAGGATTTCTACCGTTTGCTCGGCGCCGCCGCAACGCCCATGCCGATCACCGATGTCTACGACGCCCTGGCCAACGGCCAGGTGGACGGTGTCGACGCCGATCTGGAACTGATCTGGAAGCTGCGCTTGCATGAGCGCGCCAAGACGGTGTTGCAGAGCAATCACATGATGTTCCCGGTAATTGGCCTGATGTCCGGCCGCATCTGGGCGCAGACCGGCGAAGAAGACCGCAAGCTGATTCGCGAGCTGGCGCGCAAGCATCTCGACAGCCTGACCGCGCAATACGCGCAATCCGAAGCGCAGACGCAAGCCAGTATCGAGGAGTCAGGCATCAAGGTGACGCAGGTAGGCCCCGAGTTCTTTGGCGACAAGCTTCAGCAGTGGGAAGACATCTGGATGAAAAAGACGCCGGTGTTGGCCGATTTGCGCAAGGAAGCAGCAGCCCTCGCTCAGTGATCCGAACCTTGCCTGGGGGCGTTGGCCCCTGGGTGACCCGCTTATATTCAACCGCTTGGGGAAGTGCAGATGATTCATGCGCTGAGTAACGGCATTGGTCGGTTTGAACGAGGGGCGCTGCGGGCGCTGGTCCTGGTTTTGCCCATCATGATTCTGATCAACGTCGTTGGTCGGGCGCTGAGAACGCCGATCTTCTGGCTCGATGAGCTCGCCGTGTTGATCATGGTCTGGGTGGCAATGCTGGGCCTCAGTGTGACCCTCAAGACGCGCGACGCGGTGTCCGTCACCCTGTTGGCCGATGCGGTGCCGGATGGGGTCCGAAAGGCGCTCAGGTGTGCATCCGATCTGATCGTGCTGGGGTTTGCGGTCGCCATGCTAGTGCTCTGCTACCTGTGGTTCGATCCGCTGCTGCTGATCAGCAGTGGCTTCGATTTCGACGCGTTCGCGGCCAATTCCTTCAACTACGTCTATCAGGAACCGACCGCTACGCTCGGTATCGCCAAATTCTGGTTCTGGTTGATCTTGCCGATGGTGGCCTTGAGCAGCAGCGTTCATGCGCTGGCCAATCTGCTGGATACCTGGAAAACGCCGCAGTCCGAGTTGCGCACTGAGGTTTCTGCTGCCGGGGCTGGAGAATAAGCATGGTCATTGGAATCTTTGTTGTACTCCTGTTCATTGGTGTGCCGATCGCGCTGGTCCTGGCAGTGAGCGCGATGGCTTACATCCAGCTCAGTGGCAACAGCGTGCTGTTTCTGTCTTACCCGCAACAGTTCTTCGGCGGCCTGGACAACTACGGCCTGCTGGCCATTCCGCTGTTCATGCTGGTCGGCGAGTTGATGAACGAGGGTGGGATCACCAAGCGCCTGGTGGCGCTGGCGTCGGTCTTCCTGGGTTCGGTCCGCGGCGGGCTGGCCTACATCAATATCCTCGCCAACATGATGCTGGCCTCGATCGTTGGTTCTGCCAATGCCCAAGTCGCGGTCATGTCGCAGGTGATGGTTCCGGAAATGCATCGCAAGGGGTACGACCGCAACTTCGCAACCGCGACGACGGCGGCCGGTGCCTTGCTTGCGCCCGTCATTCCGCCTTCCATGCTGTTCGTGATTTTCGGGGTGCTGGCGCAGATATCCATCGGCGACCTGTTCATCGCCGGCATCGTTCCCGGGCTGTTGATGACAGCGGGGTTCATCTTGGTAATTGCTCTGCTCGGTTTCTTCTATCAGTACCCGCCGAGCGAGCGCCTGAGCCGGGCGCAGAAGATAAAGAACATCCTCGGTAGCGTGCCTTCTCTCAGCGTGCCCGTAGTGATGATCGGCAGCATCATCGGCGGCATCGCCACGCCGACGGAAGCGGCTGCGGTAGGCGGCGCGATGGCGGTGATAGTGGGTCGTTTCGCCCACGGCGAAATGAAGCTGGACCGAATGGGCGACATGCTTCTGCGCGTGGGCATCAACAGCGGTGTGGTCCTGGCGCTGGTGGCCGCCGCGGCGGTGTTCGGCTGGGTGATCGTCTATGAGCAGATCCCGCAGCAACTGGGCGAAATCATGCAAGGCATGACTTCCGATCCGTTCGTCTACATGTTGCTGCTTATCGCTTTGCTGCTGGTAGTCGGGATGGTGATCGATGGCATCGCAGCGTTGATTCTTCTAGTGCCGATAGTGCTGCCGGTGGCCGAGTCGGTCTACGGCATCAATGCCTATCACCTGGGCGTCATCATGTGCATCAACCTGACCCTCGGTTTGTTGACCCCGCCCGTTGGCGCAGCGCTCTACGTGGCATCCCGGGTTACCGGATGTCGCCCGGGCGACATCATGCGGCCATTGTTGCCATTCCTGATTATCACGCTGCTGGTGATGGTGCTTCTTGCCTGGCAGCCAGGGCTGGTGACGGCATTCCTTTAACAAGACCTGCAAGGTCGAAAGCCTGACCCCGGCCTTATGACCGGGCCTGACTGGAGAACGTTATGACTCGACTGAAAGACAAGGTGGTGATCGTCACCGGTGCCGCGCAGGGAATCGGCGCCACCTACGCCAGGGCGATGGCGGCGGAAGGCGCGCATATCGTGGTAGCCGATGTGCTGGATGGATCTGCCGTAGTCGACGAGATCGAGGCGGCGGGAGGCCAGGCGATTTCGGTGATGACCGATGTGTCCGACGAGGTTTCCGCCGCTGCCATGGCCACGGCGGCCATGGAGCGCTTCGGCCGAATTGACGTTCTGGTGAACAACGCGGCGATTTATGCATCGTTGAAAATGAAGTCGTTCGACGAAATCGATGTCGGTGAATGGGACAAGGTCATGGCCGTCAATGTGCGCGGTCCCTTCGTCTGCGCCAAGGCGGTAGCGCCGTACATGAAGGACCGTGGTTACGGGCGCATCATCAATATCTCGTCCGGTACCCCATTCAAGGGCACGCCTAACATGTTGCATTACGTCACCTCGAAAGGCGCGATCCTGGCGCTGACGCGGGCACTCGCCCGTGAACTGGGTGACCATGGCATCGCCGTAAATACGCTGGCACCGGGGCTGGTGCTGAGCGAGGGCGTGGTGGCCAACGCAGAGATGCGCGAACGCCTGACCGCACCCGTAATTGCCAGCCGCGCCATCAAACGCGACCAGATGCCCGAAGACCTTATCGGTCCGCTGCTTTTCCTGGCCTCGGATGACAGCGCCTTCATGACCGGCGAAACCGTGGTGGTCGACGGTGGCTCGGTAATGCATTGAGCGCAGTATGCTCGTGATCAAGTCATAGGCATGGGGCTGCGTGCGTGCCGTGGCGGATTGTCGTCCGGCTCGACCTCGCAGGCCCTCACCCTAGCCCTCTCCCGGAGGGAGAGGGGACTGATCCGAGTCGGCGCGAAGACATTGCTGTGATTGCAGCTTGCGCGTTGGCTTTGCTGCTTCCGCAGCGCAGCGTACTGTTCCGAATGGTGCGGGCTTGATCGGTAGCGGCATACGTTTTGAAGTTGACTGCCGGGCTTTCAGCTCACACCGAACTAGCCCCCTCTCCCTCAAGGGAGAGAAGGCTGTTCCGTGTCGGCGCGAGGGTATTGCTGTGATTGCAGCTTGCGTATTGGCCTGGCTGTTCCGCAGCGTCGCGTTCTTTTTCGAATGGCATGGGTTGAACGGTGGCCGCATAGGTTTGAAGTCGGCTGCCGCTCTGTCAGTTCACACCGAACTGTGCGACCGGGCATGGGTAACCCATGCTCCCGGTCTGGTCTGTCACCTATGTTGGCGGTTTGCACAAACCGGCTCCCTCTCCCTTGAGGGAGAGGGCTGGGGTGAGGGTGTGGGGCTTCGTACCATCCCGTTCGACGATCGCTTCTAATTAACTCGCCGGCACACCAGTTGATGCCATTAAGGCCTGAGTATTGCCGGGTCGATGATCAGTTCAATGAGGAAGGGACGATTCGCGGCCAGCGCCTGTTCAAACACTTCGGCGAACTGCTCGGTCTGCTCCACGCGGGCGGCACCGGCGCCAAACGCTTCCGCTAGCCGGAGCATGTCCGGGTTTATCAGGTCAGTGCCGTAGCGGCGTCCGGGATACTGTTTGTCCTGGTGCATGCGAATGGAGCCGTAGGACCCATTGTTGACCACGATGACGATGACGTTCGCTTTGTACTGCACGGCCGTCGCCAGCTCCTGGCAAGTCATCAGGAAGCAGCCATCGCCGGCAAAGCACACCGCCGGGCGTTCGGGATTGGCCAGCTTGGCTGCGATCGCCGCCGGCAGGCCGTAACCCATCGATCCAGAGGTAGGCGCAAGCTGGCTGCCTAGCGCGCGAAACGGGTAGAAGCGGTGCACCCATAACGTGTAATTGCCTGCGCCATTACTGATTACGGCGTTGGGCGGCAGTCGATTGCCAAGCCATTTTACGATTTCGCCTAGCTGCAGCGGGCCCGGTGATTCGGTCGGTTTGCTCCAGTCGAGGTAGGCCTGGCGAGCCCGGTCGAGCCAGGATTCGCGCTCCGCCGTCAATGGTGGTCTGGTCAGAGATCCGACAGCGTCGGCAAAACCCTGTATCCCGGCACAGATCGCAAGATCCGGTTGGTAGACACGGCCCAGTTCCTCGGCCTCGGGGTGGACATGAATAAGTTGCTGACGGGGTCGCGGGACCTCGACCAGCTCATAGTGCCGGGTGGCGATGTCACCCAGCCGGGTACCGACCGCAATCAACAGGTCGGCTTCCTTTATCAGCTCCGCCAGCTGGGGGTTCATGCCCAGGCCGGCGTCGCCTGCATAGTTCGGGCTGCCGTTGTCGAAGCGATCCTGCCGTCGGAAGGCTGTAACCACCGGCAGGCCGTGTATTTCGGCGAAGTGTTGCAACTGCTGGCGGCTTTCCGGCGTCCAGCCTGACCCGCCAAATATGGCGAGCGGCCTCCTGGCTTCGGCCATCAATGCGAGAAGCGACAGTACGTCGCGTGGGGCGGGGTAGCTCTGCACGCCGGGCGAGCGTTCAAGCTCGACCCTGTTCAGTTGTTGATAAAGAAGATCTTCCGGCAACCCCATTACCACGGGCCCCTTGCGTCCCGACTGGGCGGTGGCGAAGGCGCGGCTGACATACTCCGGAAGACGTTCAGCCTCTTGGATGTCCGAGGCCCACTTGGCGACCGACCCGAACAGCGCCTTTACGTTGACTTCCTGCCAGGCTTCTCGCTCCTGGAAGCCGCGCGGCACCTGACCGACGAACACCAGCAGCGGGGTCGAATCCTGTGACGCCACATGCAGCCCGGCCAGCGCGTTGGCGCTGCCGGGGCCACGAGTGGCGAAGCAGACGCCGGGGCGTCCGGTGATCTTGGCGTGTGCCTCGGCCATCATTGAGGCGCCGCCTTCCTGGCGGCATACCACCAGCTCGATGTCCGGTGCATCATGCAGGGCGTCGAGAACCGGCAGGAAACTTTCGCCGGGAACAGTGAACACGCGGTCGACGCCATTGCGCCGCAGCAACTCAACTATCGCTTGCCCGCCGGTTAGTGTTTCGGGATTGCCGATCATTCATTCGCTCCTGCAAGACGGTGGGCGCGCTTACTTCAGCAGCCCGGCTTCCTTGTAGTATTTCTTCGCACCTGGGTGCAGCGGGGTGCCCAGATTGGTTTCGGCGGCCGAGCCTTCAGCGGTCCAGCCTTTCATCGAACCGAACGAGCGCTGGAGGTTTTCACGACGCTCCATGACCGCCTTGGTGATCTGGTAGGCATCTTCCTCGGACACCGAAGCATTGGCATACAGCGATGTACTGAAGCCCACACCCTCTACCGGCTCGCTCTGGTCTTCAAACATGTTGGCGGGCATGGTGGCACGCGCGAAGCCGTATTTTTCGAGGAATTTCACGGCATCGTCGCTCAGGCTGAGGAAGCGCTGGCCGGGAGCGATGGAGAGCTGTGCGGTGTTCGGGTGGCCCTCTGTGGTGATGCCGATGATCATGTCGATCTGCTTGTCGCCGAACTGGTCCTGCAGAATGCTCAGGCTGGACTTGCTGACGCTGCCGCCAAAGGCCTCGATATCCTCATAGGTCAGTCCGTTGGCTTCGAGAATCAATTTACTGATGTACTCGTTCAGACTGCCCTGCGGGCCGGTACCGATACGCACTGCAAGTTTTTTCTCCTTTATCTCAGCGATAGAGGTGATGGGGCTGTCTTTCTGCACGGTGATGCGCTGGTAATACTGGTCGAGGCCACCGACCAGGCCGAGCACGTTGTCTATCTTCTTGTCGAACGGCCCGAAGCCCTGCACCGCCCAAGAGGCGACTGGCGGGAAAATCAAACCAATGTCCGAGCGTTTGGCAGCCAGCAGCTTGGTATTGGCGATAGCCATGGGGGTGCCGAGGATGTCGACAGTCGATCCCTGCGGCAGTCCTTCGAGCATCTCGGTGCGCAGGGAGCCCGCGTAGGCGTACCAGGTGGTGCCGGTCGGCCCGGCAGCGAATTTGACGTTTACCGGGTCGGCGGCAAAGGCCGTACCGGAGAAGGCGAGGAAGCCGCCGAGAATGAAAGGCAGTGCGTTTTTCTTGAATGCTTTAATCATTTTCTTGTTCTCTTTATGGGTGAAACGTTTGCCAGACAGTTGAGCTGAGCTGGCGTTAAATCAGGCTCTTGAACTCTCCATCAAGGCGTTGCTGGAGGCGGCCTTTGTCTTGCGGACTTGCCAGACCCATACCAGGGTCAGCAGAACCAGACCTGCGAGCGACGCCTTGATTACCGGTGCAATCAGCATCGCGGCAGCGACAAACAGCAGGAACGACTCGAGCAGTGTGTTTCTAGCCCTCAGATAGCCCGCCACGCAGCCAGCCAGGGCATAGCAACCGATGACCGCGGTGACGACTGCGGGAAGTATTTCGGTCCACTCGCCCTGCAAAAGCAGCGCTGGGCTGAAGACGAAAGCGTATGCCACCAGGAAGCCGGCCAGGCTGTAGCGGAACGCGATCCAGCCTGTCTTCCAGATATTCGCCTTGGCGATTCCTCCTGCGACGAAGGCGGCGAGCGCCACGGGTGGTGTGACCATCGACAGAGCGGCGAAGTACAGCACGAAGAAGTGCGACGACAACGCCGGGATCCCAAGCTTGTCCAGCGCCGGGATGGCCAGGATTGCGCCCATGATGTAGGCGGCGGTGGTCGGCATACCCATGCCCATGACGATGACCATGAGCATCACCAGCAGAAGGGCAGGGATCAGCATGCCGCCCGATAGCGCAGTGACGAACGAGCCGAACGTCAGCCCCAGGTTGGTCATCGACGCGATGCCGACGACGATGCCTGCCCCAGCGCAAGGAATTGCCACGGCAATGGCGCCGCGCGAACCGGAATCCAGCGCCTTCAGCGAATCGATGAACACGTTGGCGGTGGCTTTGACTGCGCCGCTGATGCCCTCAGCGCTGAAACCTCCCCAAACACGGGTGATCAGGCCGAAGACTATCGTGACCCAGATGGCTTCCAGCGTGGCGGAGCTCAAGGCGCGGCCGGCCATGATCTGATAGACCAACATGATCACGGGAATGAACAAGTAAAGACGCTTGAAGACGCTGGCCCAGTTGGTGTCCATCTCGCTCAACTTGAGCGCTGTCAGGCCCTTGCGACGGGCCAGTAGATCCACAACGAAGTACAGCGCGATATAGAACAGCAGCGCCGGGATCAGCGCGGCGATGGCGACCTGAGCATAAGGGATGCCCATGAACTGCGCGATCAGAAAAGCCGCCGCGCCCATGACCGGTGGCATCAATTGCCCGCCGGTTGACGAGGCGGCTTCGACCGCAGCGGACTCTTCCGAACTCATCCCCGACTTCTTCATCGCCGGAATGGTGAACATGCCCATCACCGCCGCGTTGGCGGTGGCGCTGCCACTCACCGCGCCGAACAGGGTCGAAGAGACAATGGATACCTTGGCCATGCCGCCGCGGAAGCGCCCCACCAACAGCACGGACATGTCCATGAACAGCTGGCCGCCACCAAACAGCTGCAGGAACGCGCCGAACAGCAGGAAGTAGAACACCTGGCTGTAGGAAACGATGCTCGGGATACCGAACACGCCTTCGTTCTGCATGGTTTGCAGATCGAGGAACGTCTCGAGGAACAACATGGTCGGTTCGCCACCGTGACCGATGATGCTCAACAACGGCAGATCGCGTAACGCGGGGCCGATGAACTGGTAGCCGAGGAATACCAGGATAACTACCGTCAAGCCCATTCCCAGCGACCGGCGTACGGCCTCGATCACAAGGGCAATGGTTGCAATGCCGACGATGAAGTCCCATTTTTCCAACAGATCGACCATGGCGATCCGCGTGACTAGCCGTTCCGCGTCAATCAGGTAGTACGCAGCGATGGCCGCTGCGATTGCCGCCAGCAGGTAATCCGAGGCACGGGCAAGCGACAGCTTACCCCGGCTGTCTTGGCGCAGCGGATGGGTGATAAAGGTAAGCACCACGCCAAACATGACGTGAATAGGCACGGCGACTATCAGTTCCAGAGGTTCGCCGTACACCATGTGAATCTGGAAGGCCGCCCAGCAGAGCGCGATGATCGATGCAGGATTCAAAAGACTTTTCATGATGTTCTGCCATCTCCGTGGTCGGCCAATACCGAACGTTGGCTGACGGGATGCCGATATGCAGCCTCTAGCCTGATGGCAGGCTCGATGGGCTTGGCGAGACGCCTGTTATTTTTGTGGGACGCCTTTGCCGTGGAGACGGGTTCGGCTATGTCGAACAGAGGCCGGCGGCGTGAACGCACTGGGCCTGTCGGGAAATGCTGAAAAAGCACGGGGTCGTTCATGTCCGCCTCTACTTATTGTTATGAATGCTGTGCAGTAGCTGGCTCTATGGCTGGTTCCATCTTAGGTTCAGCAGTAAATGGATGAAATTAATGAATACTGATACGAGCCATCAGCGTGCGCTTTGGAACAGCCAGGGCGTTGACCTGGCTGTTTGCGTGTCTTGCGGTTATTCAGAGCATCGATCAGCGGTCGATTTCACCCAATAGCCAGGACACCAGTACACCGAACAGCAGTGCCCAGAACGGCGCGCTGATGCTCCACAGGGAGAAGTCGCTCATGGCCACGGCAAGGGCCACGAAAGCGCCGATCTGGCAGGCGCCGCCCTTCTGGAATGCCTGCTGCAGAGCGCTGAGCAGCACGCCGATCATCGCCAACCCGGCGACGATCATGATCAGCGCCTTTGGCAACGCCAGGATGAACGGCACGGCGAGGCCTGCGAACAATCCGAATAGACCGAACAGCACGCCGTTGACCAGTGCCGCGCCGTAGCGGTGCTGCGGGTCTTCGCCCGCTTGCTCGGATGAGCAGATCGCGGTCATGGGGCCGGCGATATTCGCGTTGTGGCCGCCCAGCAGGCCGGCGAGTACGCCGCCAATGCCGCTGAGCACTGTCATTGCATTGATAGGCGGACGGTAGCCCTCGGCCATCAGTACGCCCGCGGCCTGGGCGTTTTCGGCGCCGATAACCAGTGCAGTCAACGGAATGGTAATGGCCAGAAAGGCATCCAGCGAAAAAGTCGGTGCGGTAAAGACGGGCATCACGAAAGCAACGTCCACATCAGCGGGCTGTATTTGACCCATCGCCAGCGCAAGGCCAAATCCAACGATGCCGGCCACCATCACCGGCGGCACCGATTTGACGAACCGCGTGACCAGAAAGAAGCTCAGCGCCGCGGAGCCTGCGATCAATGGCATGGCGGCAATCGAATCGACGGCTCCGGTGGCGAAGCGAATCATGGCCCCCACGATCATCGCCATCACGATCGGCATGGGTAGCCACCGCATCAGCCGTCCGATCAGGCCGGAAACGCCGAGCAGCAAGACCAGCAAGCCGCTCATGATAAAGGCGCCCACGGCGTCGCTGAAGTTCATGCCCACAAGCGATGTGGCGAGGATCGCAGCGCCGGGAATGGTGTAGGCGCCGCAGATTGGCTGGCGATACCGCAGTGCAAGGAACAGGCTGAGCAGCCCGCCCAGCACGTAGATGGAGAACAACCAGGCAACGGTCTGACCAGCGCTCAGTTGCCCGGCCTCGGCGGCCTTGATCACCACCAGTGCGGGGCCGGTGCAGCCAAACACAGCCGCTACCAGGCCGACGCTGATGGTTTTGCTGTTCAGTATCTGGCGCAGCGCTGGTTTGCCGGGTTTGGCGTCTGGCAGATCCTTCGCCAAAGGAGTCATATCGTTGAGCATCGTGATGCCTCTGTTTGTTGTTATCTGCAGCTGCTGCCGGGACCCATCCGCTTGACCTCGCATCCAGGCCAAGCGCATGCAGCCGGCGAAGAAACCTGCGCCGGCTGTTGCGTGGCTCGCATCCCTCTGATCAAAAATGCATTGGCCAGGCGGCACGCAACGCTCGGTTACGTTTTGCTTTTGGGTGTCGCTTACTCGCCGCGGAACACCGCCGGACGCTTGCCGTGGAAGGCTTCGACCCCTTCCTTGAAATCTGCCGAGCTGCGCAGGCGGCTGTAGCAATGGCCTTCCATCTCGATGGCGACCGTCAACGGCGAGTCTTCGTTGTCGTTGATCAGCTTCTTCGCGGTGCGCTGGGCCAGCGGCGAGAATCGGCGCAGCTCATCAACCAACGCGTCTACGGTGCTTTCCAGCTCGTTATCCGGCACACACTCAGTGGCGATGCCCCAGTCGTAGGCTTGCTGCCCGGTGATGCGCTTGGCGCGCATGACCATGTGCTTGGTGCGGGTGATGCCGATGATCTTCTGAAGCCGCGCGGAGCCACCCGAGCCTGGGATCTGGCCGAGGTTCTGCTCGGGCAGGGCATAGCGGGTCGTCTCCGAAGCGATACGGAAATCGCAGGCCAGTGACAGCTCGAAGCCGACACCGAAGGTGTAGCCGCGGTTGGCCACGATAACCGGCTTGGTGCAACGCACCGGCGCCGCAACGTTCCAGGCCAGTTTGGAGACGTGCTCGGGAGATGCTTCGAGGAAGCCTTTGATGTCACCGCCGCTGGAGAAGTGCTCGCCCTCGGCGCGCAGGACGATGACACGCACGTCCGGGTGAGCATCCAGTGCTTCAAAAACTTCGCGCAGCGTATCGCGCTGGCTCATGGCGATAACGTTGAACGGTGGACGCCCCAGAATGATGTCGGCGCGTTCGCGTTCGGTATTGAGCTCGACGGTAAAGCCGTCAAAGGAGGTTTCCAGGAATTGGGCGATCTGCTGGCTGTTCATGTCTGATGTTCCTACGTGCGAAAAGGGGATTCAGTTAGTGGTCACGGGCTGGCCGTACTCGGCGACGAGTACGCGGCGCAGGACCTTGCCGACCGGCGATTTGGGGATCTGGTCGATGAATTCGTAACGACGCGGGCGCTTGAAGCGCGCCAGGCCGGACGAGACGCAATGGGCGTCCAATTCATCTTCGGTAATCGGATGGCGCAGCTTGATGAACGCAGCGACCAGCTTGCCCCACTGTTCATCCGGCAAGCCCACCACGGCGACTTCCTCGACTGCCGGATGGAGAGACAAGGCATTTTCGATCTCGGCGGGGCTGACGTTCTCGCCGCCGGTGATGATCAAATCATCGACGCGGCCGGTGACGAACAGATCGCCATCGTCATCGAAATAACCGGTGTCGCTGGTGTAGTACCAGCCGTCGCGAATGGATTTGGCATCAGCATCTGGCCGCTTCCAGTAGCCATCGAAGGCTTCGTCGCTGGAAAGGTCGGCGATGATCTGGCCTTCTTCGTTGGGCTTGCACAGGTCGTCGGCTGACTGGGCGTCGAGCGCCACGACACGGATGCGCTGGTTGAGCGCGCTACGCCCCGACGAGCCGGGCTTGCCGCTGGCCTTCTGGTCGATGGTGAAGGTGTAGATTTCCGAGCTGCCGTAGTGGTTGACGAACAGTTCGGGCTTGAATGCCGCCTCGACCCGTTGCATCAATCCATCGCTCATCGGCGCGCCGGCGAAGCCGAGCTTGGTCACGCTGGCGACACGCTCGGCGCTGAACGCAGCGTGTTCGATAAGCATGTGATAGAGCGTCGGCACCAGATACAGGTTGGTGATCTTCTCGCGCTCGATGGCGTTCAGCGTGGCTTCGACATCGAATTTCGGCACGCAGACGAAATGGCCGTCCAGCAATGCCATCGACAGCAATGAGCGCACGCCCATGGTGTGATACAGCGGCATCACGCCCAATGTGCACTCTTCATGGCCATACAGATTCTGCGCCACGTGCGCGACGGCGGAGGCGCGCTCGGCACGGTGACTACGGGGTACGCCTTTGGGACGGCTGGTGGTGCCGGATGTGTAGAGCATCAGCGACCAGTCTTCGGGGCCGGCGCGCAGGATCGTTTCGCTTGGGGCGTCGGCAATAAGTTGCTCGAAGCTCATGACGTTGCCGCTGGTTGGCAGGCCGGAGCTGATGCATTGAACACCCTTGAAATCGCAGGCGCTGACAGCTTCGTGTGCCGAGTCGTCATGAATCACTACGCGTGCTTCGGCATCGCTGACGCACCAGCTCAGGTCGTCGGCGCTGCAGCGCCAGTTCAGAGGCGTCATGATGATGCCAGCGAACTGACAGGCCCAGTGCAAGGTGGCCATTTCCCAGCGGTTTTGCATGACGGCAACCAGGTGGTCGCCTTTTTTCAGGCCCAGTCGCTCAAGGCCGTGGGCGGCGTTCTGGATATCGGCGAACCAGGTCTCGTAAGTTTTCTTCAACTCGCCGTCGCTGATCGCCACCGTTTGCGGCCGGCGTTCGACCGCGGCGAGGAAGCTGCGTCCAAGATCAAACATTGTTGTTGTTCTCCACGGGGTTTTCTTGTCGTTTTTGTGCTACTTCGAGTACCGCCTGAACCATTCCGGTGTAGCCGGTACAGCGGCACAGGTGGCCGGACAGCATGTCGCGAACCTGGGTTTCGTCCGGGTTCGGCACGCGTTCGAGGTATTCCACGCAGGACATCAGAATGCCGGCGGTACAGAAGCCGCACTGCAGCGCGTGGTGGCGGCTGAATGCCTGTTGCAGATCATTCATGACGTCGTCACGGGCGAGCGACTCCACGGTATCGATCCGACGCTCGTGAGCCTGTACCGCCAGCATCAGGCAGGAGCGCGAGGCCACGCCGTCCACGAGCACGGTGCAGGCACCGCAGACGCCGTGCTCGCAACCCACGTGCACACCCGTGGCGCCCAGCTCATGGCGCAGAAAGTCGCATAGCTGCATACGCGGCTCCGCGAGCGCTTCGCGCTGCCGGCCGTTGAGTTCCAACTTGACGGGATAGCGCTGGTCAGCTGGCGCGTGCATGGGTATTGCCCTCGATCAGTTGTTGGCCCAGTTCGCGGACCAGCTGACGCCGGTATGCCGCGCTGGCATGTACATCGTCCTGCGCGCCGAGCGACCAGGCGAACGTGTTGAGTGCGTCTTTCAGCTCCGCGCCCAGGGGCAGGCGGCGCAAGACCGCGCGGTCGGCGACGCCGCCTACGCCCAGGTCGACCTGGTCCTGGCGAATGCAGGCGGCCAGCGCGACCAGCGCGAAATCACCGTGGCGCATGGCAATTTCCTGGAAGCGATAGGTGACACCCGCTTCGCATAGCGGAAAGTGCACTTCAACGACCAGCTCGTCCGGACGCTTTTCGGTGGTCAGCACGCCCTGGAAAAATTGCGCTGCGGCGATTTCCCGACGTTTGCCCTTGAGTGACTCGAGCACCACGGTGCCGCCAAGCGTGACCAGGCACAGGGGGATTTCCGCGCTGGGATCGGCGTGAGCGACCGAGCCGCAAACGGTGCCGCGGTTGCGGGTCTGGAAATGGCCGATCCAGGGCATGGCCTGGGCCAGCAGTGGTACTTCGTCGGCCAGGCTTGGGCGATCCATCAGCTCGACCTGGCGCACGGCGGCGCCGATCACCAGACGGCCTTTTTCCAGATTCAGGTAGTGCAAGTCGCTGGCATGGTTGATATCGATCAGCACCTTCGGCTGTGCCAGGCGCATGTTCAGCACCGCCATCAGCGATTGACCGCCAGCGATGACCCGAGCCTGCTCGCCGTGCTCGGCAAGCAATTGCAGCACCTCGCGCTTGCTAGCGGCGCGAACGTAATCGAATGCAGCGGGTTTCATTTCGCACCTCCCAGGCCCAGCAGGGCGAGCAGTCTTTGCCAGGGGCTGGTCTTCACTGGCTTGCCGGTCAGGCGCTGGGCGAGGCGGGTGAATATCTGGCCGATGATCACTTTCGAGGCGCTCTGCAGCATGCGTCCGCCCACGGCAGCGACCTTGCCGCTCACGGCTGCGTCGTAGGCGTATTCCAGTCGCGTATGGCCGTTGTCCAGCTCGACGAAAGTGACCTTGGCGCTACCGGTCGCCGAGCCCATCGGACTGTTGCCCGAGCCGGAAAGGCGCAGCGAATGCGGCGGGTCCAGATCCGTCAGCCCAACACGCGCCGCGAAGCGAGCGCGGATCATTCCAACGCCTACGGTTACATCGGCGCGGTAATGGTTTTCGCTTTCCAGCTCGAGCGCATGGCAACCAGGGATGATCGACTGCAATGTTTCCGGATCGAGCAGGGCATCGAAAACCTGCTGCGGCGGCGCCGGAATTTCCACCGAGTCCTGTGCCTGCAGCGCCGAGCCACCGGCGACCCGTGGTGCTTCAGACACCACGCCTTCGGGCGGTGGTGGCTCGTCGATGCCGATCAT
Organism: Stutzerimonas sp. VN223-3; assembly: GCF_045999685.1. Lineage (NCBI taxonomy): Bacteria > Pseudomonadati > Pseudomonadota > Gammaproteobacteria > Pseudomonadales > Pseudomonadaceae > Stutzerimonas > Stutzerimonas sp. VN223-3. The sequence continues at coordinate 224,727 of NZ_RBEC01000001.1, forward strand.
GCTGCGCACGCGCGACGGCGTCATCGGCAGCTTGATATCCGAACGACCCAGTGCGTCGGCCACGGCATTGGCGATGCACACCGGCGTACTCATGTTGTTGCCTTCGCCCACCCCTTTGGAGCCAAGCGGGGTGAAGGGCGAGGGCGTCTCCATATGCAAAATCACCGGTTCCACGGCCTCGGGCGCAGTCGGCACCAGGTAGTCGGCGAAGGTGCCCGAAAGAAAGCTGCCGTCGTCGCCATAGGCGAACTCTTCCATCAGTGCGACGCCGAGCGCTTGGGTGAATCCGCCGCGGATCTGTCCATCGACCAGCATCGGGTTGAGGATTCGACCGGCATCGTGGCAGGTGACGTAGCGGTCGATATGGACCTGACCTGTGATCCGATCGATTTCCACGCCGCAGTAATCGAAGATGAAGCCGTAACACAGCGAGCTGTTGATGCAGTCGTTATCGTCTGGAGCGGTCAGCTGAGGCGGCGTCCAGAAGGCGGTTTCGCGCAGTCCGCCTTCTTCATTTTCAGGGAGAAGGCCAGGCGACCAGTGGGTTGATCCTGCAATACGGTGGAAGGCTTGGCTGGGGCCGTCTTCAACGAAAACCTTGCCACCGGCGAAGCGCACCTGATCCGCAGGTACATCCCACATCGCGGCCGCAATACCGGCCATGCGTTCACGGATTTTCACCGCTGCGTTGTATACCGAGCCTGCGACCGCGCCAGCAAAGCGGCTGGAGTAGTTGCCCGATGCGATCGACCAGGCGTCTTTGCCTGTGTCCAGTTCGACATTGACGTTAATGCTGCCGAGCGCCACGCCCAGCACCTCCGCCACGATCTGGGCGACAACGGTCTGGTGACCCTGGCCCTGGGGGGTCGACGAAATGTGGACCGTCACGCCACCAAGCGGGTCAACGCTGACGGTGGCCGTGCTGACCGCACCGTTCTTGGGACCGCTCTTGCGCCGCTCTTCGGGCGTCATCGCGGTGGTGATGTAGCCCATGTTGGAAATCGACGGCTCGACCACGGCGGTGTAGCCGATGCCGTAGAGGCGGCCCTCGGCACGTGCCTGTTTCTGGCGGCGCAGCAGTTCGTCGAGTCCGCCCTCCCGAATGGCGAGGTCGACGGTTGCGGGATAGTCGCCTGAGTCGAGAAGGGCTCCAGCGGCAGCTCGATAGGGGAACACGCCCGCCGGAACCAGGTTGCGCCGAATAACCTGCAGCGGGTCCAGACCAAGCTGGACCGCGACCTCGTGCATCAGGCGCTCCAGTGCGAAGTACACCTGGCCGCCGCCAAACCCGCGGTTGAGCCCACTGGGTACCTTGTTGGTGAGCACGACGCGGTTGCGCACCGACAGGTTGCGAATGGCATAGGCGCCAGACAGGTTGCCGTGCATACGGTAGAAGGTGGCGGGCTCCGGCGCGCGCAGGTAGCCACCGCAGTCGTCGATCTGGTCGTAGTGCAAGGCCGTCACACGACCATCGCTCTCGACTGCTGCCTGGATCTCGCAGACGCGGTTGGTGGCGCTGGATGAGGCCTGCAGGTGCTCCAGCCGGTCTTCGACCCACTTGACCGGGGCGCCGACTTTGCGTGACGCCAGACCCATGAGCACTACATAGGGGAACACCCCCTGTTTGATGCCGAAGCTGCCACCTGAATCTGGCGGCGTGCGCAGGCGCAGGCGGTTCCCTGCGACGTTCAGCGCACGTGCCATTACCGAGTGCAGCGCGTAGGGGCCCTGGAAATTGGAAAGGACGTCATAGGTGCCGGTGGCTGCCTGGTAATGTCCCAGCACCACATAGCACTCGATCGGGGTGCAGGAGTTTCGCGGGTAGTGGACCTTGATCGACACCCGGTGAGGCGCCTCTTCGAACGCCCGCTCCGGATCGCCGTAGCGGAAGTTACGCTCATTGACCACATTGCTACCCACCGCCTCATGGAGTACGGGCGCTTCCTCTTGGGTGGCGGCTTCCGGATCGATGATCGGCGGTAACGGCTCATACTCGACCTGAATCGCGTCAAGCGCATCCTCGGCCAGATAACGGTCGTCTGCGATGACCACGCAGACGGGTTCACCCACATAGCGAGCCTTGTCCACCGCCAGGCACCAATGCTCCATGGGGGCACGGACGCCGACTGGAAAAGGGTTTGCCCAACGCTTGACGTCCTCTCCGGTGAGCACGGCATGTACGCCCTTCATGGCCAGTGCAGGCGAGGCATTGACCGAGATGATGCGAGCGTGCGCATGAGGCGAACGAACAATGGCAGCGTGCAGGGTGCCGGGCGGGGTGGCCATGTCATCGGCATAGCGGCCCAGCCCGCGCAACAGCGCCGCATCTTCGACGCGAGCCTGGGAACGTCCGATCTGGCCGGCCTCGTTCCGCTCGGTGGGTTGGTACATATTCATTGCGGGACTCTTGTTCTGTTTGTGTCCCGAGTATTGGCAGACGTCGAATAGGTTGCCTTACCCCCCGCTACGGGTTTTTACCCATGAGTCGTCGGATTTACCTTTGAGTCTGATTTTGTGCGCGCTTTTAGGCGTGACGAACATGTCAGCGGCACTGAAAAAATTACGGATGGAGCACGGCGTTGCGACCGGTGACGACAATTCGCTCCCGCAGCTAGCCCTTGCTGACAGCGCTGTCAGTTGGTGGTCATTCTGCTGACCTGTCCGGCAGGTTATAAGTGAGCCACAAAAATCTAATAACCTCGTCTGGCGTCCTATCGATGCGTACCCGAACCAAAGTAATTGCAGCCTTATGTGGATTAGTCGGCCTGGCTATCGCAGGCAGCTGGCTATCGAGCGAGCCTGCCGTTACCAAGGCCTTAACCTCCACTGCGGTTCCGGTGCGGGTTGTGGTCGTCGAGAAAAGGGATGTGGCGGCTTATGCAAGCGGCATCGGCCGAGTGGCTTCGCTGCACAGCGTGGTGATCCGTCCTCAAGTCGACGGCATGCTGACCCGCCTCCACGTCCGGGAAGGGCAGTGGGTGAAGGCGGGCGAATTGCTTGCCACCATAGATGACCGTTCGATCCGCGCCAGCCTCGCCGAGGCCAAGGCGCAATTGGGGCAAAGCCAGGCGCAACTGGATGGAGCGGAAATCGATCTCAAGCGATACCGTTTGTTGATTGCCGACAACGGCGTGTCACGACAGACCTTCGATCAACAGCAGGCGCTGTTCAATCAACTCAAGGCTACGGTTTCGGGGCACAAGGCCGCGATTGCCGCAGCCGAGGTGCAACTGTCCCACACCCAGATTCGGTCGCCGGTTGCTGGGCGGGTGGGCATTCGCAATGTGGACGAGGGCAACTTTTTGCGGATGAGCGATGCCGAAGGGTTGTTTTCGGTCACGCAAATCGCACCCATTGCGGTGGAGTTTTCGCTGCCGCAAGGGATGTTGCCGACCCTGAAGCGGCTACTCGATGCGCCGGAATCAGCAATCGTCAAAGCCTACGTGAGCGATGACAGGTCGGCGCAGAACGTGCTCGGGAAAGGCCGCCTCACCCTGATCGACAATCAAATCTCCGCCACCACCGCCACGCTACGGGCTAAGGCCGAATTCGCTAACGACGATCAGAACCTCTGGCCCGGGCAACTGGTGAACGTCAAGGTACAGACCGCGCTCTACAAGAACGCGCTGGTCGTCCCGCCCAAGGCGGTGCTGCGCGGCCTGAACAATCACTTCGTCTATCGGCTCAACGGTGATGTCGCTGAGGTGGTGCCGGTGAAGCTGATTTATCGCGACAGCGAGACAGTCATCATCGAGGGCGCGCAAGCCGGCGATGTATTGGTCAGCGATGGTCAATCGCGACTTAAGCCGGGCACAAAAGTCGAGGTGCTCGAAGCGCCATCGGAACAGACGCTTGCCATACAGGCGCAGCAATGAGCAGCCGGGGTTCGGTATCGACCTGGTGCGTCCATCACCCGGTCGCGACCTTGTTGCTGACCTTCGCCATGCTGCTGATGGGCTTGATCGCCTATCCCCGATTGGCGGTTGCCCCGTTGCCAGAGGCGGAGTTTCCGACCATCCAGGTGACCGCTCAGTTACCTGGTGCCAGCCCGGAAACCATGGCGTCATCTGTGGCGACGCCGCTGGAAGTGCAATTCAGCGCGATTTCCGGCCTGACGCAGATGACTTCAAGCAGCGCACTGGGATCGACCAACCTGATACTGCAGTTCTCCCTCGACAAGAGCATCGATACCGCTGCGCAGGAGGTACAGGCCGCGATCAGCAGTGCAGCCGGCAAGTTGCCACAGGATATGCCGAGCCTGCCAACCTGGAGAAAGGTCAATCCCGCCGACAGCCCCGTGCTGATTCTCACCGTCAGTTCCGCCTTGATGCCTGCGACGGAATTGAGCGACCAGGTCGAAACCGTGCTGGCAAGGCAGCTCAGTCAGATCGAAGGGGTCGGGCTGATCAATATCACCGGCCAGCGTCGCCCGGCCATTCGCGTGCAGGCATCACCGGACAAACTGGCGGCGGTCGGCCTCACCCTGGCCGACATTCGCCAGGCAATTCAGAACACCAACCTCAACCTGGCCAAGGGCGCGTTTTATGGCGAGTCGAGCATCTCCACAATCTCGACCAACGACCAGCTGTTCCAGCCCGAGGAATACGGACAACTGATCGTCTCCTATGTCGATGGTGCTCCGGTGCACCTGAACGATGTCGCGCAGGTCACGAGCGGGTCGGAAAACGATTACGTGCGAGCCTGGTCGGGCGACGAGCCAGGCCTCAACCTCGTGATCAGGCGTCAGCCCGGCGCCAACATCGTCGAAACGGTGGATCGCATTCTGGGCGAGCTGCCGCGCCTGCAAGCGCTTCTGCCCGCGTCGATCGAAGTCACTGTGCTCAACGACCGTACCGAGACCATTCGCGCGTCGTTGCATGAGGTGGAACTCACGCTGTTGATCGCGGTGGTGCTGGTCATCGGCGTGATGGCGCTGTTTCTGCGGCAATGGTCGGCGACCCTGATCGTATCCAGCGTGCTTGGCGTTTCGTTGATCGCCTCACTCGCGCTGATGTATGTGCTCGGTTTCAGCCTGAACAACCTGACCCTGGTAGCCATCGTGATCGCGGTGGGTTTCGTAGTGGACGATGCGATCGTGGTGGTGGAAAACATTCACCGTCATCTGGAGGCCGGCGAAGGCAGGCGCGAGGCTGCGATCAAGGGTGTCAACGAGATCAGTTTCACGGTCATTTCGATCAGTGCCTCGCTGATCGCGGCGTTCATCCCGCTGTTGTTCATGGGCGGTGTGGTAGGGCGGCTGTTCAAGGAATTCGCGTTGACAGCCACTTCCACCATCCTCATTTCCGTGGTGGTTTCCCTGACGCTGGCGCCGACGCTCGCCGCGCTGTTCATGCGGGCTCCTGTTCATGACGTGCAGCTGCGTCCCGGTTTCGGCGAGCGGCTGTTGGGCCACTATGCAAACGGGTTGCGCCGTGCGCTTGCTCATCAGCGGATGATGCTCGGGCTGTTCAGCCTGACATTGGCGCTGGCTGTCTCGGGCTATGTTTTCATCCCGAAGGGGTTCTTCCCCGTGCAAGACACCGGATTCATCCTCGGCACCACCGAGGCGGCGGCCGACGTCTCCTACCCGGACATGGTCGAGAAGCATCTGGCATTGGCGAAGATCCTCAGCGAAGACCCTGCGGTCAGAGCGTTTACCCATGCGGTAGGCGTAACCGGTAGCAACCAGACCATTGCCAATGGCCGCTTCTGGATCTCGCTGAAGGACCGCGACCAGCGCGACGTTTCCGCCAGCGCCTTCATCGATCGGGTAAGAGGCAAGCTGAGGGCGGTGCCGGGCGTCGTCTTGTACTTGCGTGCCGGACAGGACATCAATCTCGGCGCGGGTCCCAGTCGCAGCCAGTACCAATATGTGCTCAAGGGCAATGACGGGCCCACGCTCAATACCTGGACGCAGCGCCTGACCGAAAAGCTGCGGGAAAATCCGGCGTTTCGTGACATTTCTAATGACCTGCAACTCGGGGGCAGTACCACGCATATCAGTATCGACCGCGCCGCTGCGGCGCGATTCGGCCTGACTACCAACGACGTCGATCAGGCCCTATACGATGCTTTCGGTCAGCGCCAGATCAGCGAATACCAGACCGAGACGAACCAGTACAACGTCATTCTCGAACTTAGCCGGCATCAGCGTGGCAGAGCGGAAAGCCTCGACTATTTCTATATGCGATCCCCGTTGAGCGGCGAAATGGTGCCGCTGTCCGCAGTGGCGAGGATCGATGCGCCTGTCAGCGGGCCGCTGTCGATCAGTCATGACGGTATGTTTCCCGCGTCCAACCTCTCGTTCAATCTTGCCTCTGGGGTGGCGCTTGGCGATGCGGTGAGCATGCTTGAGCGGGCCAAGAACGAAATCGGCATGCCGGCCGAGATCAGCGGCAGCTTTCAGGGCGCGGCGCAGGCCTTCCAGAGCTCGCTGGCGAGCCAGCCCTGGCTGATTCTCGCTGCGCTGGTTGCGGTCTACATCATCCTCGGCGTGCTGTACGAAAGCTTCGTTCATCCCTTGACTATCATTTCCACGTTGCCTGCGGCGGGGCTCGGCGCGTTGGTGATGCTCTGGTTGTTCGGTCAGGACTTCTCGATCATGGCGCTGATCGGGCTGGTGTTGCTGATCGGCATCGTCAAGAAGAATGGCATCTTGCTGATCGACTTCGCCCTGGACGCGCAGCGCAGCCGTGGCCTGTCGCCACAGGACGCCATCTACGAGGCGTGTGTCACTCGCTTCCGGCCCATCATCATGACGACGCTTGCCGCAATGCTCGGTGCGGTCCCGCTGATCATCGGCTCCGGTCCCGGAGCGGAGCTGCGTCAGCCGCTGGGTATGGCGGTGGTGGGCGGCCTGTTGGTCAGTCAGGCGCTGACGCTGTTCACCACGCCGGTCATATACTTGTGGCTCGAGCGGCTATTCCATCGGCGCAAGGCAACCTTGCAGCCAGCGACCAATCATTGAGGCTGGGCCATGCGTGTTCTGGTTATCGAAGACGAAGAGAAAACCGCTGGTTATCTGCACCGGGGCTTGACCGAGCAAGGCTACACGGTGGACCGCGCAGGTGACGGTGTCGAAGGGCTGCACTTTGCGCTTGAGCGCGATTATGCAGTCATCATTCTTGACGTCATGCTGCCTGGACTCGACGGTTTTGGCGTGCTTCGCAGCTTGCGGGCACGCAAGCAGACGCCGGTGATCATGCTTACCGCGCGCGAGCGGGTGGAAGATCGCGTTCGGGGCCTTCGCGAAGGGGCCGATGACTACCTAGGCAAACCCTTCTCCTTCCTCGAACTGGTGGCCCGCTTGCAAGCCCTGACGCGGCGCGGCGGCGGTCACGAACCGGTACAGATCAGCATTGCCGACCTTTGGATCGACCTGATCAGCCGCAAGGCCACCCGGGCTGACGTTCGCCTGGAGCTCACCGCCAAGGAGTTTGCGCTACTCAGCGTGCTGGCGCGGCGTCATGGGGAAATCTTGTCGAAAACCGCGATCGCTGAAACGGTGTGGGACATCAATTTCGACAGCGACGCGAACGTCGTCGAAGTCGCGATCAAGCGCTTGCGTGCCAAGCTCGACGGTCCCTTCGAGCACAAACTTCTGCACACCATTCGTGGCATGGGGTACGTATTGGAAGACCGTCGTGTCTGCTGACTCCATCGCGCTGCGCCTGAGCGGCATGTTCACGCTCGTGGCGACGGTGATCTTCCTGGTGATCGGCTGGACGCTTTACCACCAGGTCGGCAAAGGCCTGGGGCTGCTGCCAGAGGCCGAACTGGATGCGCGTTATAGCGTGCTCGAGTCGGCCCTGAATCGCTATGGAACGCCCGAGCACTGGGCCAAGATAAGCGCCAAGCTCACGCTCCTTCGCAAGGAAGACAGCCGCATCCGCTTCTGGGCGGTCAGTGACGATCCTCGTTTCGAATTCGGTGACCCGGACGAACAACTGCGTAGTTTCGCCCAAGGACCGGAAGGCATGCGCGACCTGATGCTCGATGGCTACGGCTATCCGATAAAAGTCCTGCTACGCGAATTGCCAGCCAAGGATCAGCGTCCACCTGTGCGTTTTTTGATCGCCATTGATACCGAGGCGTTCTGGCAAACCCAGCGCCACCTGCTCTTGGTACTTGTCAGCTTGGCCATCGTTGGCGTCCTGCTGGCAGCGGCTCTGGGGTATTGGGTTGCTCGCATCGGCCTGAAACCGTTGATCACGCTGTCCGATGAAGCCCAGAAGCTGACGCCGCCGCGACTCTCCGGCCGTTTGCAACTCTCGTCGCTCCCGCCTGAGCTGAAGCAATTCGCCAGTGCCTTCAATACCACGCTCGAACGGGTCGAGCAGGCCTACGGGCGCCTTGATTCGTTCAATGCCGATGTGGCCCATGAGCTGCGCTCGCCACTGACGAACCTCATTGGGCAAACGCAGGTGGCTTTGAGCCGGGGGCGATCGGCGGATGACTATTTCGAGGTTCTGCAATCGAACCTTGAGGAACTCGAGCGGCTGCGCTCCATCATTCTCGACATGTTGTTCCTGGCGAGCGCTGACCAGGGTAGCAAGGCGACCGAGCTGACATCGGCTTCGCTCGCCGCTGAAGTCGCCACCACCCTGGACTACCTGGATTTCATTCTCGAAGATGCTCAGGTGAAGGTGCAGGTCAGCGGCGACGCAACGGTGCAGATCGAGAAGGCTCACATGCGGCGTGCGCTGATTAACCTGCTTAACAACGCGGTGCAACACACCGCCGCAGGGCAGAGCATTCAGGTGTGGATCACTGAGCGGGAGGATCAGGTCAGCATCGGCGTCGCCAACCCGGGCGAGGTCATCGACAGCGAACACTTGCCGAGACTGTTCGAACGGTTCTTCAGGACCGACCCTTCGCGCAGCAACAGCGGCGCCAACCACGGACTTGGTCTTGCCATCGTCAAGGCCATCGCGCTGATGCATGGTGGCGACGTTTTCGTGCGCAGCGCCGACGGCGTAAATACGTTCGGCATGCACTTGCCCGTGCGGCCGCCCAAAGCGGTCTGCGGAGGCAAAGCTGGTCCGGCCGGCGGGGCGAGAAGCGATGCCGATCTTGGCTTGAAAGCCCATCAGTGAATTTCATTCGGTTATCGATGTGGCCGTGCCAAGGCAGAGGGTGAATTACAAAGCTGGCCGGTCTTGCACTCTTACACTCTGAGTCAGCCCAAAAGGCGTTTCGGTACTAGGCTCTCTCTGCACCAGCCGACTTGATGCAAAAGGAGAGCAAAAATGGTTCGTCTTACCGCTAAAGATTTTTCCCCCGAATTGCTGGAACTGTACGACTACTATGCCCACGGCAGGATCAGCAGACGCGAGTTTCTCGATCGAGCTGGGGCTTTCACTGTCTGTGGTCTGACCGCAACCACAATCCTTTCCGCGCTGAGTCCGAATTACGCCCTTGCCCAGCAGGTGGAATTCACCGATCCGGCTATCATCCCCGAGTACGTTTCCTACCCATCGCCCGAAGGTCACGGGCAGGTCCGTGGTTATCTGGTTCGCCCCGCCAATGCCACCGGCAGGTTGCCGGCTGTAGTTGTCGTTCATGAAAACCGTGGGCTCAACCCCTACATCGAGGATGTCGCCCGGCGAGTGGCCAAAGCAGGGTTCGTCGCGCTTGCCCCGGATGGCCTGAGCTCTGTGGGCGGCTATCCCGGTAACGACGATAAAGGCCGAGAGCTGCAGCAGACAATCGATCCAGAAAAGCTCATGAATGACTTCTTCGCTGCCGTCGAGTGGCTGATGGATCATCCGCTCACAACCGGAAAGGTGGGGATTACCGGTTTCTGCTATGGCGGCGGCGTGGCCAATGCCGCTGCCGTTGCCTATCCCGAGCTCGGCGCTGCGGTCCCCTTCTATGGACGCCAGGCCGACGCGGACGACGTAAGCAAGATCGAGGCGCCACTGTTGCTCCATTACGCCGAGCTCGACACGCGCATCAACGAAGGCTGGCCGGCCTATGAACAGGCGTTAAAGGCGGCGGGCAAGACCTATGAGGCTCATATTTACCCTGGCGCGAACCATGGTTTTCACAACGACTCCACCCCCCGCTACGATGAGGCTGCGGCCGAGCTGGCATGGGATCGCACATTGGAGTGGTTCAGACGCTACTTGGCGTAGGTCCAGGTGTAAAAGGAAACGTTCTGATCGCTTGATTTTAGAGGAGACGCAGAATGGATCAGTTCAAAGGCGGTTGCCTTTGCGGCAACGTTCGGATAGTGGCGTCGGGACCTCCATACCGGGTCGGCCTTTGTCACTGTCTCGACTGCCGTAAGCATCACGGGGCGCTCTTTTACGCTGCTGCGATCTTTCCTCAAGACGCGGTGACCATCGATGGCGAAACACGTGATTACGCCGGGCGGTTTTTCTGCCCCCGCTGCGGCTCGTCCGTTTTCGCACGTACCGCGGATGAAATCGAAGTAAACCTGGGATCGCTGGATGCCCCTGACCAACTGATGCCAACCTACGAAAGCTGGATCGTCCGGCGTGAGTCCTGGTTGCCGCCGTTTCCGCTCATAAGACGATACGAGCAGGATTGTGACGCCACGGGTCGCAGCGAGTAGGGAAAGGGAAGCTGTACGGCCGGAAACACTGTGGTTGGGCGCCGCAAGCCGAGCACGACGGCGATCAACTCGAAGGGGTTGACCGCCAGGAGGCTCGAACAAGGCTAGCCGCGAGCCAACTCCCGACTCGTGCTCTCTTCCTGTTAGCCCGAGAAATCCAGCATTCGCTTGCGCTTGTTCGGTGCGCTGATCAGCTCGCCGGGCAATGCGTTCTTCAACAGATTTCCCGCCTTGCCACTAGCCACCACTCCCGGTAGCACGGGCGGCTCGATCTTAATGCCCGAGCCTTTACCCGGCGCGCCACCAGCATTGATCTTGGCCATCGGCCCGCTGATAGTGATGCCACCGGGGTCAAGTTTGATGAAGCTGCCTCCGGCAGTGAGGGTGAGTTCGACGCCGGCTTCGATGAGCATCTTCTGGCCTGCCTTGAGGTGGATTTCTCTACCGGCTTTGGTCAGTTGTGCGGTGCCGAGTTTGATATGTTGATTCTGCCCGACGGTGAGGTGGTCGTCGGGTTTGACTTCGACCTTGCGCTCGGCTTTGACGGTCAGGTGTTCTTCGGCGTGCAGCTCGGTGTAGCTGTTCTTTTCGACAGTATCGTGGCGTTCGTTTCCGACGCGGATCTTCTGGTCGTGCTCGATGTTTTCGTCCCAGTCGCGCTGGGCATGTAGGTAGATCTGCTCGTCGCCTTTGCGGTCCTCGATACGCAGTTCGTTGTAGCCGCCACCGCCCGGTGAGCTCAAGGTCTTGAAGACGCTGCGGGTTTTGTTCGCCGGCAGGTCGTAAGGAACCTGGTGTTCGGCATGGTAGAGGCAGCCGGTCACCATGGGTTGGTCAGGGTCCGCTTCAAGAAAGGTGACCAGCACTTCCATCCCGACACGCGGAATAGCGATACCGCCATAGCCGTCTCCGGCCCAGTTGCTGGCGACGCGCAGCCAGCAGCTGGTCTTGTCGTTCGCTTGGCCTTCACGGTCCCAGAAAAATTGCACCTTAATTCGACCGTACTCATCGCAGTGGATCTCCTCGCCGGCGGGGCCAGTGACGACTGCGGTCTGGGCGCCAAGTACGCGGGGTTTTGGGTGGCGCAAAGCGGGCCGGAAGGGAACATCCCATGGGGTCGCGACAAAACGGTTGCGATAGCCTTGAGTGAAGGGTTCGTCCGCCGAACTAAGTCCTTCTTCCGGTTGAGCTGTGTGGGCGCGCCTTTGCTGACCTGAGCTATTGGTAACCGACTCCTCCAGTACCTGTGGCTGTTTGCCTTCGTGGAGCATCTCTGTCAGCAGCCAGAGATCGTTCCATTCCCGGCGGGGGTGGTCGGAGATTTCCAACAGGTGACCATTGACGAGTGTGGGCTGGTCGCTACGGCCTTCAGCCTGCCGATAATCGGTACGGTGGCGTTCCAAGGCACGCTGCGATAGATGCTTGCCGCGGGTGCGATCCGTGAAGCGCCCGGGGTAGTCGTAATCTTCCAGGTCAGATCCTGCTGCGCGCTGCTGTTCGGAGCCCTTGTGGCCGGCTTCCATCACCAGACGCGGCTGTTCGAAGTCGTAGTCGCGCCGGCTGACGCGGTTGGTACGGGTCTCCAGGCGGACGGCAAAGCGCTTGATCACAGGCTCGTCGGTTACCAGCCCGCTGTCCTGGAGATAGGCGGTGGGTTGGCCGAGTTTGGGAAAGCTCGTCTGGTCGTCACCGAACACCAGGACGTGGCCTCCCGAGCTGTGCTCGAAGTGATAGTGGATGCCTTCTTCCTCGCACAGGCGCTGTATGAAATGCAGGTCGGTTTCGTCGTATTGGGTGCAATAGTCGCGCTCGGGGTAGACCACCGGGCCGAGTTGAAAACGATAGGCGTCCGCCTGGATGCCGTGCCCCTCGAGCACCTGAGCGATGATTTGCGGCACGGTCAGATGTTGGAAGATGCGCTGATCGGTACGGTGCGTCAGATAGGCCAGTTGCGGAACGATCGCCAGTCGATAACGGGTCAGGCGTTTGCCGGATTCGCCCTGAGCGACGCGATGAATCAACCCGTGAATGCCATTGCCGGCGGGAGAGAGTTCCAGGAATGCTGGGTTGTGCAGCAGGCTCTGCAGGTCCAGGTCAGGGCGTTCGCTAATCAACTCGAGGTCGAAGCGATAGGGCTGGCTGATGGCTTCGCGACCGGTAAAAGCGAGTACCTGCAGGTCGTGTTCGACGCCTTCGATGGTGAGGCTGAAATGGGTGTCATTGGCCGCGTTAAACATGGCGCCTCCTTGTTCTCATGTCATCCGTGGGTGCGCCCGAACCAGCGCCGCAGGCGGCTGGGTGCGGGGCGGTGAAAAATATCCAGCAGGTGGGCCACGCTGGCCGTGCGCTTATCGGTATCGAACGCCAGCGCCGAGCGCAGCGTCAGCCAGCCATGGGCTGGGAAATTCGGTGGGCACCGCAACTCTTTATCCAGAGCCATAGCCTTGGCCTGCTTGGCACTTAGTCGGCGGAACGGGTGCTGGCCGCTCGCAAGTTCGAACAGCAGGCAAGCGAGCGCGTAGACATCGCTGAGCGCGGACGGCTCTGCGCCGTCCAGCAGTTCAGGGGCCGCATAGCGCGTCGTCCAGGCCTTGAATCGGTTGCGAGACAGACTCGGCAGCTTCTTGAGGATGCCCTCGAGTGGCTGGCCGAGCCCGTAGTCGAACAAGCGCAACCCGTCCTCCGCAAGTATTACATTGCTCGGTTTGATGTCGCCGTGGATCACGCCGCGGCTATGGGAGTAGGCCAACGCGTCGATCAGCGGCAAGGCGATTTCGCGCAGCTCATCCCAGGCGAGGCCATCAGGGCGCTCGCTGAGTAACTGGTCGAGGGTCGGTCCCTTGAGCAATTCGAGGGTGATAAAGGCGCGTTGGCTGGCCGCGTCCACGTCGAAGCCGAACAGCCGCACGACATGGCGATGGTTCAGCCGTGCGGTCAGGGCGAACTCGGTGTAGAGCAGCGCATGGGCGTCGGGGTATTCGGCGAAATCATTGTTCAGGGTTTTAAGCGCGATGTAGGGCACCGGGTCGCCAAACTGTTCGCGTAACAGGTCCCGAGCGCGATAGACCGCGCCCATGCCGCCGACGCCGAGCAGCCGTTCGATCCGGTAGCGTCCGCCTAAGACCTGCGGCAATTCGCCGGTACTGATGGTCGGCGGCTTCGGAGTACCCGGCGCGGCAGACGTAGAGGCGAAGGCGAAGTAGGTCAGGTCCGAAGCCGGCTCGGCACGCAGGGGCTCGCTCATCGGCGTACTACCACCGCGCTAAGGTTGTCCCGCGCCGGGCCGTCCATGGCCTGGTCGTACAGCCGTTGCAGCGCAAGCGTCGTCAATGGCGAGTTGAGTGCTGCACCCAGCGCGTCCGGCGACAGGTTCTGGTAGAGCCCATCGCTGCACAGCAGCAGGGTATCGCCTGGATAGACATCGAACTCGAGAATATCCAGCACCAATTGCTCGCTGGCGCCGACCGCGCGAGTGAGCGCATGTGCAGCGGGGTGACGTGCGGCTTCCTGCGGGGTTAAGTTCTGTTCGTCGATCAGTTGCTGTAGCAGTGAATGGTCACGTGTGAGCTGGTAAAGACGGCCGCCACGCCAGAGGTAGCAGCGACTGTCGCCGGCCCATACGCATGCGGCACGATCGCTTTCCATCAGCAGGGCGACCACGGTACTGCCGGTCACCGGGTCGGGGCGGTCGGCGGTGACCGTCAGTTCCTGGCCGAGTCTGCGGTTGAGGTCGTGCAGGCAGCGACGCAGGTTAGCCAGGCGTTCGGCCAGACTGCCTTCCGGCAGCTCGGCCAGTTGCTCGACAATCAGGCGGCTGGCCAGCGCGCCGTTGTGGTGGCCGCCCATACCATCGGCGACCACCCACAAGCCTTGCTCGGGGAAGTCGAGAAAGGCGTCTTCATTGCGTGCGCGAACCTTGCCGGTGTCGGTCCGCGCGGCGCTACGCCAGCCATGGGCCAGGCTTGCGGTGCTCGTCATCACAGCGTCGCCGGCAGCTTGAAATCACGCAGCAAGCCGATGTCGAATGGGTTCGGCGAGCGCTGGCTGTGCAGCAGATAGTTGGCGTGACGGCCGCCCAGATTGGCCTTGAGCATCAGCACGTCACGGCCGCTGTGGTAGTCCACTTGCATCAGGTCCAGCAGACGGAACAGCGACCAAGGACCGGTGTTCTGCTCGATGCCGACACGGTGCCCGCCGAGCTCTTCGACTACCAGGCTGGTGCGTCCGTCCTCGGCGTCGGCAGGCCAGCTGAAGGCGGTTTGCACGATCGGGCCGTGGCGGTATTCCATCTGCTGATTGCCGAAGCGGAAGTCGGCGCGGCCCAGGCTCGAATCCAACGAGTAAGGCTCAAGCTTGAAGCGGATCTGCGGCTCGTTCGGGTTTTCGGCGAAGAAGCTGCGGCGGATGGTTTGCGCGTTGCTCATTTGCGAAAGGAACTCACGTGACAACGGCAAGCCGCGGCCATCGACACGACGCAGTTGGTACCGGCCAGCGCTGCCGCTGACGAAGGGTTTGAGGTAGCGATCGAAGAAGCCTTCAGCCACGCCCTGTGCCTTGAAGAACTCGCGGAAGTCAGCGATGGCAACATCACTTTCGCTGTGGGCGCTGAACGGATAGCGCTTGCGCAGCGAGCCTTTGTAGAACGCGTACAGTTCACTCTGGTAGCGCTGGTTGAGGTAGTAATAGGCGTCGTTCAGGACCAGCGTCCAGCTGTCTTCGGCGAGCAGGCCGAGCCAATTGCCGATCGGATGCGGCAGACGCGCTGCGCTGGCGCGCAACTGGTTGATCGCATCGCGCTGGCCGCCCATGCGTGCCTTGGCGAGCTCGAACGCGGCCTGATCTGGCGCGCTGGCATGGGCCAGGCCCGCCAGTTGCAGTTGCAATGCGTCTAGGGCCTGTAGCGTCGGGACCAGTTCGGCGCCGGCCCCTGCGTTGTCGTCGAGCAGGCGATGCAACGGTTCGAAGCGACGCTCCAGGGTCTTACGCGCAGTGTCCGGAAGATTCTTGGCCAGTGCAGCCTGAGCCTGCTCAGCTGCGGCCGATGCCAGCTTGGCGGCTTTGCCCTGCTTGCCATTGGCGTCCTTGAGCGCATCGGCGGCTTCTGCGGCGTCGCCAGCGGCGTCCACGGACCCGGCAAAGCGGGTGTTGTCGCGCACTTCTACCAGCAATTGCAGCAGCGGCGAATTGGCAGCGCTCAGCCCGCTTAGCAGTACGGCGCCCTGACCGGCGCCAGCAATAGGCTCCAGCGACAGTTGTGCGACTGCTTCGCTCCAATAGTTGGCGTAGTCTCGGAAGTAGAGCTGCTCCATCTCGACCATCAGGCGTCCGAGGTCCTTGAGGCTCAGGCTATCGCCCTCGCCGAGCACCCAGTTGTCACGCAGGATCTCGCGTACCAGGTCGTTGCCCTGGGCGACGTAGAACTTCTGATAACCGTTCTGGGTGTAGAAGCCGGGAATGGCGTAGTCGCTGCCGTTGAACAGCGCGCCCTGAGGTCCGAGACGTTGGCTGAAACGATAGTCGGGCAAGCTGCGGGCCTGGTCGCGCAGCATGCGGTAGACGACGTTGGCCAGCGATTCGCTGCGTAGCACCTGACGTGCCTCGGCGACGAGCTGGTCATTGAGCGCATACGGAGCGAAGCCGTCGCTAAGCAGCCGCTCGAAATGGGTGTTAAGGCCGTTCTGCGCGACCGAGTTGCCGGCGTAGCGCAGCGACCAGTCGGCGGCGATCCAGTCCTTGAGAAAGCTGTCGTCGCGACGCTCTTCCAGGTTAAGCATGAGGTAGGCGCGCAGGCTACCGAGCAAGCGCTCGCGATCAGCGAGATTGGCGCGTATCTGGGCTTCGAGCTGGCGCGCTACGCGGGGCAGCAGAAGGCTTTCCAGCTCCCGGCGGTAGGCTTGATGGAGTGTTGAGTCGACCACCTCGCCCTGGTAAAGCCCGCCACGTTGCAGGTAGGCCACCTCGGCTTTGTTCGGGAACACCTGTGTCGCCGCATAGCTGGTGTCCAGCGCCTTGAGCGTGCGCAGCGCGTCGTCCTGGGCGGTAATGCTCTGCTGTTCGTCGCTCAGCTGATCGGCCAGGCTGCGCAGCTGTTCGAGCCGTTCGTGGTTACCGGAGAAACCGTTGGCCCAGAGCGCGCCGAACAGTGCCAGGCAGGCGAAGCTCGCGGCATACAGGGCGCGCTGGCCCCAGTCGATGCGGCGTACTTCCTTCTGATCCAGTCCGGCGAGGTCAGCTTCAGGAAAAATCACCCGGCTAAGCAGATGATTGATGAAACGCGCCCGGCCACTGTGCAAGGTCGGCAAAGCGCTGCTAGACAAGCCGAGGTTGCGGCCGATGCCACTGGTGAGCGGATCGAGCCCACCTTGTAATTGCGGTGCACTGGTCAGGTAGAAACCGCGCAGCTGGCTGGCGCGTTGGTAGCGGTTGCCGGAGAACGCCAGCTCGACGAATAGACACAGGCGCTCGCCAATTTGGCCGAGCTGATGAGGGAAGTCGAGGATGCGTCCACGGCGCTGGGTATCGCGTTCCTGGTGCATGCGCAGGATGACCTGGCTGTTGAGCCGGCGCAGCAATTCCTCGAATTCGCCGCGGACCACGTTGACGTCGGTGCCGTCCTGCTCCTTGCGAAAGCTAGCGCCGAGCACCTGATCGCTCTCTTCGCGTGACAGCTGATCGAAGAACTCGTCGAAGCCAAGCACTTTGTCCGCCTTGCTCAGCACCAGATAGACCGGCACGTCGGCGCCCAGGCGTTGGTGGATCTCATGCAGGCGCTGGCGGGTCTGGCGTGCCAGGGTCTCGAGCTCCAGTTCGCTCGATTGCAGCAGCTGCTCGACCGGGATATTGACCAGCACACCGTTGAGCGGCCGCGCACGGCGGCGGCGCAACAGGCCGAGCAACGTATCCCAGGCCTTGCTGTCGACGGAAGCGTCGGGCTGGGTTAGGTAGCGACCGGCGGTATCGATCAGCACCCCGTGATCGGCGAAGTACCAGTCCGCATAGCGCGTGCCAGAGACATCCTTGGTCAGGCGCTGGTTTTCGCCGCGGTTGAGCGGGAAGTCCAAACCGGAAAAGTCCAGCAGCGAGGTCTTGCCGCTGCCTTGGGGGCCGAGCAACAGGTACCAGGGCAGGTCGTTGCGCCATTTTTCACTGCGCCCGCGATACAGGCTAGAACGCTTAAGGGTGCGCATGGCGTCCCGGTAGCGCTGGCGCAGGATGCCTTGCTCTTCGCTGACCAAGCCCTCGCAGCGCAGGCGCTCCTGTGCCTCTTCGTCGCTGGCCTCGGCCTGCTTGCGGCGAGTGCTACGCCAGCTGGTGAAGACGATGAACAGTCCCCAGGCCAGGCATAGGCCGGCGATGGTCAGCAGGCGGCTGGTCGAGGACTCCCAGAATTTGTAATCGTCCACCGCCAGCAGCGGTCCGACGAACCACACCAGCAGGGCCAGTACCAGCAGGACGCATAGGCTCCATACCCAGGTCTTGCGGAAAAACGCGGCAAGCTTGCCGAAAAAAACCTTCATGGCATTACGTCCTTGTTACGGCTTGGGCTCGACCTGAACGGTCGGATCGACGGGTTGGTACGGCTGCAGAACGGCGTCGCGATGCTCGCCCAATACCCAGGCGAAGCCTGCATATAGCATTCCCAGGCAGACCAGCGTGAAGAGTGCAACCAGCCACCAGGGCACGATGCGTACAAGGCGCCGACGCGTGTCGCGCAGGCCCTGCCAGTGCGGTGAAACCTCACGCGGCACGTCGCCGCGCAGCTGGCGGATCTGCCGGTAGAGGCTGTCGCGTACCGCTTCGAGTTCGAGCATGCCGCGCGGCAGTACGCGGTACTTACCCTCGAAGCCCAGCGACAGGCAGAGGTACATCAATTCCAGCATCGGCAGATGCTTGACCGGGTTGCGCGAGAGGCGCTCGAGCAGCTGGAAGAACTTCTCGCCGCCGAAGGTCTCGTTGTGGAAGCTCGACAGCAGACTCATCTGCGACCATTCGCTCTCGTTACCCCAGGGCGTGGTGACCACCGCTTCGTCAATCGCCGTACACAACACGTAGCGGGCGGCCATGACCTGGCTGCTCTCGGCGCCGTCGTGCAGGGCGCGGTGTTCGAACAGCTTGAGCTCGCCAGACAGGCGCTGGTTGAGGGCATGCAGGTCTTCGCCTTCGTAGCTGTGCTTGAGCCGCACCACTTCTGAAAGCAGCGAGGATGCGGCCGCGACCAGCGGGTTAAGGCTGATGTTGAAGGTTTCGGCCGGGCGCAAGCGCGCGGCGTAGATCATCCGCTCCTCGAGCTGCTCGAATTTGGGTGGCGCACTGAAGTCTGTCAGCGGGCTCTGTGCCGGGGCGTCGCCGTGGCGATTGAGGATGACGGTCTTGTCGTCCTGTCCATAGTCCATTTCTCTGATCATGTCGGTCAGTCCCTGATCGCCCAGAATTTCAGCTCAAGCCCGGTGAATTCGCCGGACACGTGGAAGGCGAAGCCGCCGGAACGCTCCAGCTGCGCCAGTTCCTCGGAGCTCAGCTCCAAGGCGAAATAGGTCTTGCCAGAGTGGAACGGGATCTGCCGCGGCGCCACCGGCAAAGGCTTGACCTTGATACCCGGCAGGTGCAGGTTGACCAGCTGGCGGATGCGCTCCACCGGGCCGACTTTCAGGTGCGCGGGCAGGCGTGTGCGCAGCTCCTCGGAGTCGCATTGCGCGCTGGCGGCGAGCACGAAAGAGGCGCTGCCTAACAGCTTGTGATCGTGCAACGGCGAGACCTGGATGCCGTACTGGCGTTGCTGCAGCAACAGCTCGATGGCGTGCTGCTCGAGTACCATCGACAACACCTGACGGATCGCATCCATCAACTTGCGGAACGACAATCCCTGGTCGTTGTGCAGGTAGCGGCCATCCAGCCGCGGTCGTTTGGTCTCGCTGGAGAAGGTCGCCAGTTCGCCGAGCAACCCCAATAGCTCGCGATAGATCTGTTCGGGATGCACCCGGTCGATGCCCAAGTAGTGGCGCAGCACCGGCTCGTAGCGGTTGATCAGCTGTAGCATCATGAAATCGCCGACCTCGGCGCCCCCAACCTTGCCGGTCGCGCGGATACGTTCGGCCAGGATGTCGCCGCGATGGCCGAGCATGCTGATTACTTCCTTCAGGCAGGACAGCAGATAGCCGGACGCCTGGAAGTCGATAAAGGTGGGGATGTACTCGGCGTCGAGGCTGATGACCCCGTCCGGCGTGGTGTCGAGGATGTCGCAGAGCTTGAGCTTTACGTAAGCCTGGTCGCTCTGCTGCTCGCCGAGCAGCAGGCGAAAGTCCGGTCGGGCGGTGCTGACCTGGCTGCTGCTGCTATCGCCAGCGTTGGAGTCGGCGACTTCCTCGTCAAAAGCGGTATAGCGCGCCAGCACGTCCTTCTGCTCTGGCCGGCGACTCTCGATGTGATTGCCAGTCACCAACGGTAGAGCCAAGTAGACCGGGGTGTTACCGGTGTTGGGCGGTACGTCCAGGGCCAGTGGCTCACGCTCGGCGCCAATCTCGAAAAGGCTGCCATCGGGAAGCAGGCCGCTGGCCTGGCTAAGTACCAGCTTGCCCATGTTGAGGAACTGGCGGTCAATCTCCAGCCCAAAGAAGCCCCAGGCGTAGTGACCCAACTTCTGGGCCCGCAGCTTGAGCTGCGCGTCGTAATAGCGGTCGCTTTGCTGGAAATGCTGCGGACGCAGCAGCATTCCCTCCTGCCAGATCACCTTGTTCATGCTCATCGATCAGTTCCCCCTCGCGAGCGGGTCGACGACTTGAATGCCGTGCTCGTCGAGACTCAGCTCGATGCGGTTCTGCGCCTTGTGCTGCAGAGGGATGACGAAACGCCAGTTGGATTCGGGCAGATCGCGATAGGCCGCCAGCACACCGACATAGCGGCTGCCTTCCTGAACGAACAGCTTGAGGTCGCGCTGCTCGCCCGGGCGCAGTTCCAGCTCTTCCTGAATTACCAGGTCCGGGGATAGTGCCTCCTTGGGCCGCTGATAGAGCGAGAAGAAGTCAGCGTTCTCGAAGGCCACCGGATGCTTGAGTTCCAACAGGCGAATCACGACGGGCGAGGGGCGGCCGTTGAGGTCGGGGTTGAGCCGGTCGCTACCCTGCAGCGACAGGTCGAGCTTGGTCAGATCAGAATTGGGCGAAAGTGCCGAGCAACCGCCGAGCACGGCCAGCGCCGCGAAGACAGCGGCGGGGAAAAAGCGAGACATGAACATCATCCTTGAAGGTCGGTGTTGAGTGTGGCGATCAGGCATACCTGCTCCTCATAAGCCTGGGCGAAGTCTCGAGCGAACAGCCGTTCGCTCCAATCGTCGTCACGTTGCATGGCCAGATGCAGGCGTTTATAGGCGCGCCAGCGACTGCCGGAAGTAGAAATCAGCGGCTTGTTGTCACGCTCGAAGCGCAAGGCCAACTGGTCTGGGGAGAATTGCTCGAGCATGCTCTTGATGGCGGCGCGGCTGGCGGCCAACATTGCCACCTGGTGCGCCTGCAGGTCGCGATAAGCACGGCTCACGGCCTGCTCGGCTGGCAGCTGACCGGCTTTGCCACCGCGCAGCAAGAGGTTCAGCGCTTCGCCGGTATCGATGCTATGTTTGAGCGGGTTGTTGCCGGCGCTCTGCACGGTGGTTAGCGACAGGCGCATCTCGTTTTTCAGCTCGCTCCGGGTGCGCAGCGCCTGCTGCAACCCACCAACGTTTTGCTTGAGCAGGCCGGCGGCTTTGAGCGCTAGCGCTTGGCGGGATTCTTCATCCATATTATTCAAGTCAACACCCAGCGCCTCGCCGAAGCGTGCCCAGAAGTCGGGCGGCAAGCGTTCGGGTTCGGGAGCGACCCTGGGTTGGGCGGACAGCTTGGGCATCACCAGCTCGGGGACCTGTAGGTTCTCCTCGTCGATCTGTGCGTAATCGCGCTGCTGCGCTTGCGCCCGCGGCGGGGCGAGCACTGCGGTCAGGTCGTCCACTTGGGCGTAGACGTGCTCCTGCTGGTCCAGTGCGGTCAGCGGATCGAGGTCGAGAAAGGCGTCGTCGGGAATGATGCTGCCGGCTGGCTGCGGACGCCCGATGTCACCTTCGAAAGAGGCCGGGTCCTGGATCAGCCGAGCGCGGATTTCGAAGTCGCCCAGGCAATAGACGCTGCCGTGCTCGATTCTCTGCGCCCGGCCCTTGTCCAGGTTGGCGCCGGTGTCCTTGAGCTGAATGCCGTTGCTGCTGGTGTCGGTGAGGAAGAACGCGCCGTCCCGGTAGCTCACCTCAGCGTGGCGGCTGGACAAGACACGCTTGCGGTCCGGTATCACCCAGTCGCAATCCTCGGCACGGCCAATAGTGCCGCCGGCCTGCTTGAAGGTCTTGCTGCTGATGAGGCCTGGCGCAAATTGCTGTGCACTGACCATATCGAAAACCAATTCCATGGCTTTTTTCCTCCTGGTGAGTCAGTTGCCGCGAGCAGACACCTGCGGATCACCCAGCGGGCGATACTCGTCGTCGTTGAACTTGTAATTGCCGGAGCAGCCGGCAAGGGCGAGGGATGCAGCGAATAAAACGAGGGCGCAATAGCGGGCTAGCACGCGACTTCCTCCTTGAATGCGTGTGGGCAGACGGCCTCGCCCGCCGAAAACGGCGAAGCGAGACTCAGGCTGAGTATTGAAGTTCACCCGCGTGTCTGCGTGGGTGAACGGGGTCACGAAAAACGACGGGGTTGGGTTGGAAACGAGAGCTGCAGCTATAAATGCTTTCGCTCTCGTCCGATGTGACGAATCTACTAGGAGAAAGCTTGGGCGCTTTCTTTTTTGATAGCGGCGAGCCGCTCTGCGACCTGGTTGTCGTTGATGGCGCGCCACTGCGCTACCAGCTCCGCAATATCGGCTCGTTCCGAATGCTCGCCGAACACGCTGCGTGGAGTAACCAGGCGCTCGGCCTGGGCTAGTAAACGCTGCTGAGCTCGGGTGAGCGCGGGACTCTGTTCTGCTCGAACGCGTTCTCCCTGTTCGACCGCATCGGCATAGATAGCACGCAGTTCCAGATCGCTCTTGCCGTAGAAACGCATCTCCCCCCTGCGCCTGATTTCCCAGCGGAATTCGTTGAATGAGCGCGCTTGCCAGCTATCCAGTAGCTGGGCGGTGCTCAGCAGCTGGGCGTAGATGTCACGAATTTCGGCTTCAGTGAAGAGCTTTCCGTTTCGCTCCTCGACGCTGGCGTTCCAGCGCAGCAGGTTAGTGAGCGCTGCCCGTGCGTAGCCGCTATCGCTGGAGTGGTGAGTTCCCCAAAGTGCAAGGCGGTTCGGCATATCACCATCTAGCCCGATTTCCCCAACGTAGCGTGCGCAGATCTGCTCGTCGATCAGCGCGCAACCCGGTTGCCAGAGAACCGCGGCCTCGCTACCTGCCCCGGGCTTACGCGGCATGAAATGCCACTGCTCGCCGTGGTGCTCGTATGGATCGCCCTGGAGATTCACGAGCCCTGCAAGCAACAACGCGATGCCGGCTGCTGGTGAGCTGAACAGCAGAGCCGTACCAGGAAGAGCAAGCTTCCATTCCGCGTCCATCCAGGGCAGTGGAACGGCCGGGACCGGATCGTTGTGGTTGACGATACGGTGATGGGTGAGGGATTGGGCTGCTTTGACGAAGGTAGCATCGGCAGCGCGTGGGGCGCCGAAGGTGTAGAGCTGGACATCGCTGGACCACTCTCGCCGTAGCCACTCTGTCAATAGCAGGGCGATCGCGCCGCCAAGGCTGTGGCCACAGACGATCAGCGTTTGTTCACCGGTGTAAAAGGCATTGAGGTAGCGCTCTACGAATGGCTTTGCTGCTTGAAAGCCTTCGTAAAAGCCGCGATGCGCCTGGCCTTCGCCTTCTTCGTACGGCACCTGGCGCGCATCTGCGTCTCGGCTGGCATCGGCCAGAAATTCCTGAGTACCGCGGACAGAGATCAGTACGATCTTGTCGTTATGGGTAATGAATGACTGGGTGTCCGTGTCTGTTTCGTTATCCGTGTCGCACAGGAAGTGCACATCTTCGGGATTTCGCCAGCCCTCTTGTGCTTCCTTTTCGTAGCGCGCTGGATCGTAAGGCACGATTTCGAGACGCTTCGAATAAGGCACTTCTTCACAGAGCAGGTGATAGGGGGACGCGGTGTTGAATTGCGTTGGCCGAATTTGGCGCCCGAACTGGTTCTGAAGTACATATCCGATGCTGCCAAGCGCTGAATAGGGCGGTGGCGCCGAGGAGTAAGGTTTGGTAGCCGTACTGAAAGGGGCGTAGACGAAAGCGCTCATGACCGCAAGGTGATAGGCGTTCAGCGCGCAAAAATCAGCGCCGCGGGAAAGCAGCGGGCTATAGGCGCGTAGTGCCTTTATCTCAATGACATGGTGCCTGTTACAACCAAGAGCAACGCCAGGCTGGTCTGCTGCTGAGCCTGCGTTCTGTTTTAGTGCAGACGGTGTCGTCCGATCTTGGTCTGGCGTCGGAAGATGGCTCTTGCTCTCTACGAAGTCGCTTACTTCGGCCCGTATGAAATAAGCATCTTCCTTCGCTGCGCGTTCTTGCGCGAGATAGGCCTTACCGCCGGTGTGCCGAGGCCCGGCGGGTGATTGTTCGGCTGCAACTTGAAGGGCCGACAGCGGGATTGGAAAATGTTCCCTGTTAAGTAAGCCCCTGTACCAAGGGTCGCTGCCGGCATAATCGTTTGGAAAAGATACAACCATGGGGCCGCCATTGGCGTTAGCCACATGTGCATAACCGTCCGCATCTAGCGTCGCGGAGCAATCAAACCCATGGCCGTCTGTAACTCTGTAGATCAGTCCAGCGTAGGGCTTGCCGTTCCCATGCTCGTCTACCAACCGAAAGCTTACCCACGCCAAGCGAGTCGGGCATTGGAGTAAGGTCGGCGAGGTTGAGTTACTCATCCGTTAGTCACTCCTTGCAGTTTGGATAGACCGTGCATGTGCCGCCATCCTTCGTGAAGGTTCGAAATTGCGGCGGGGTCGTACAGAACTCCTCGAACCTTGTTCCCCAGCGGCCCGTACATGGCTTCCATCCGGATTCCGTTTTCAGCCAGTAATTTCGGTAATAGGGCCGGTCTTCACCGCTTTGCTCGAAGTGGATCTGCACAGTTTTGCTTGCTAATGCTTTGCGTAGAAGATATGCGCCGGCTCCCGCGCAGTTAAGGATTTTGCTGATTTCTCCGCGGCGAGATTGGGCTTTGCTGATTTGGAATAGCCATGAACATTGAGCCGTTTTAGATAAAGCTCCGTCTGCTTGATAAGGTGTGGCGTTCGGCGGAGTTTCTTCAACAACAACTAACCCTCCGTTATCGTAGCTGTGTTGCCAGTCCTGCTCTCCGTATTTCGCATGGATAAAAAGCCCGACTCTAATCAAGTGCAGATCGCAAAGGCCATCTCGATAACTAACTGGAATCTCGAACTGATACCCGTGTGGCGCCTTTTCGTAATCCTCTTTGAAGGCCTCGACATGACCGTGGCCACTGCATCCCTCGGCCCCGCCGTAATGCGCTTGGGCTTTCAATGCGAAATCAGCAGGTAGTTCGCCTTTAAATGTAAAGGTGTCGGCGCCGACTGAGCCGAGCGCGCTGCAACCGCTGAGCAGGAGGCCGAGTAATGCAGGCCATGCGTACGTGTGAAAGCGACAGCTGCGGGTATAGGTGCGAAAAAGCATCTGTTTCAATTCCGTGCGGAACAGTTTGAAGCCAGCGCCGAGCTGACTCGCGAATAGTGGGCTTCCGGTGTTTCCCTCTCTGCCGGAAGCCAGGCCGGGTGATCGGCCAGTGCGGGGTCGAGTTTGTAGCGGAGCAGAAATTTCACTTGCGGCTCGCTGTGCCAGTTCCATTCCCTTGCTTTGTCGAGTTGAAGGTCCAGCCATTCACTCAGTACCTGGGTCTCCGCGAGCCGAGTGGTCGCATGCGTGTGGTTCTGCCATAGCCACAACTCGAGGTTGTGGTGTGCCACAGCGCGCCTTACGTCCTCGGGTTCTGCGATGGACAGCCAGGGCTTTTCAAAGGGTTCCCGGTAGTCGCCAGGCCGGCCATTATCGAAACACTGCCAGTGTTGACCATCCCAGCAGAGCACGCTGGCCAGTGTGCCAAGCAGCAGAGGGCGTTGTGACGCGTCCATCTCGCCAAGGTGACGCGCGACGATGCGGTTGTCCTGGAATCGATAAAGCGACCGTTGGCCTTGTTCGTCAGCAAAGATACGGGCTTGCCAGTGTTGGGTGAGGGCGGCCATTTCGGCGTGTTCGACGCTGGCGAGCCAGCCCCAGTTCTGCTCCGGTGCATCGGTCAACGGACGTAGCTGCGAGAGATTCAGCTCGTTCAGCAATATCAACCATGGGCCGACGCCAGCCATCTCGTCGACCTCGGTGCCCTGATAGAGATTGGCGTAGCTGTGCACCAGGTCCGCTGAGAACAGATGAGACAGCGGAGCGGGCTCTGCCAGGCTATCTATAACGAGCAGCAGCTGCCGGCGCTGGGCTTGTTGCTCGCTGAGCCACTGTTCAACCCTATCGTTCATCGGCTTGCTCCAATTTCACACACCCCCGCCCGGCACGCTTCGCATATCGGGCAGCGGCTGGCACCGATCTGACGGGCTTTGCGTGCCAATTGCAGTTGGGCGTTCGCCAGCGCGAGCTTGGGCTTCGCGCCGGCCTTGTCCTGATCCACTGCCCAGGGAATTACTGGCGCCAGAATTCCCAGCCCCGAACCCTTGCCTGGCGAGCCCCCTGAATTCATCTTTATGGTCGCGCCGCCCAGCGTCACCCCGCTTGGGTCGAGTTTGAGGAAGCTGCCGCCCCCTGACGCGGTGAGTTCCATTCCGGCGTCGATGACGACTTTGCTGCCGGCGTAGTAGTGGATTTCGTTGCCCGCCTCGACGAATTGCCCCGTTCCGATCTTCACGTGCTGGGTGTTACCCACGGTCAGGTGGTCGCTGGCACGGATTTCGGTCTTGCGGTCGGCGTGGGTGGTGCGGTGTTCTTCGGCGCGGAAGTCGCTGTAGCTGTTGGCCTCGACGGTGTCGTGGCGCTGGTGGCCGACGCTGATTTTTTGGTCGTGCTCGATGTTCTCGTCCCAGTCGCGCTCGGCGTGAATGTAGATCTGCTCGGCGCCCTTGCGGTCTTCGATGCGCAGTTCGTTGTAGCCGCCCCCGCCGGGAGAGCTCAGGGTCTTGAAGACGGTGCGGGTTTTGTTCGCCGGCAGGTCGTAGGGAACCACATGTTCGGCGTGGTACAGGCATCCGGTAACAAGGGGCTGGTCGGGATCGCCTTCGAGGAAAGTGACCAATACCTCCATGCCCACCCGGGGGATTGCAATGGCGCCGTAGCGGTCGCCGGCCCAGCTGCTTGAAACGCGCAACCAGCAGCTGGTTTTGCCGTCGGTCTGGCCCTCGCGATCCCAGTGGAACTGGACTTTCACGCGTCCGTACTCGTCGCAGTGAATCTCTTCACCGGCGGGGCCTGTAATTACAGCGGTCTGGCTACCCAAGACTTTAGGCTTGGGATGCTTGAGTGCCGGGCGGTAGAGGATATCCCACGGAGTGGCAGTGAAGCGGTTGCGGTAGCCTTGGGTGAAGCTGTCGCTACTTCCGAGATCAGTGACTGACTCTTCCAGTACCTGCGGCTGCTTGCCCTCATGGATGATCTCATTGAGCAGCCAGAGCTGGTTCCAAGCGCTCCGTGGGTGATCGGCGAGGTCGAGGTAGTGACCGGTGACCAGCAGCGGCTGATCGCTCGTCCCTTCGGCCAGTTCGTAGTCGCTGCGGTGGCGTTCGAGTGCCCGCTGTGACAAGTGCTTGCCGCGGGTTCGTTCGACGAAGCGGCCAGGGTAGTCGTAGTCTTCCAGGTCCGGCTGGAACTCGCACTGAAAGGTGCCTTCCATAGTCAGGCGCGGCTTTTCGAAGTCGTAATCACGGCGGGTGACGCGGCTGGTGCGGGTCTCGACGCGCAGGCCGAAGCGCTTGATTACGGGCTGGTCGGCGACCAGGCCGCTGTCCTGTTGATAAGCAACTGATGCGAGTGTTGGGAAGCGCGTCTGATCGTCGCCAAAAACCAACACGTGGCCCGAGGCACTGTGCTGGAAGTGATAGTGAATCCCTTCTTCCTCGCAAAGGCGCTGGATGAAGTGAAGATCGCTCTCGTCGTACTGCACACAGTAGTCGCGCTCGGGATAGACCGAGCCGAGCCCGAAACGGAACGCGTTGGCTTGGATTCCATGCTCTTCGAGCACCTGAGCGATGATTTCCTCCACCGTCAGATGCTGGAAAATGCGCTGGTTGGTGCGATGGGCAAGATAGGCCAACTGCGGGCGCAGGGTGACGTGGTAGCGCGTCAGACGCTTGCGTGAGTCGCCCTGAGCGACACGGTAGATCAGGCCGTGGATGCCGTTACCGACCGGTGAGAGGGCGAGAAAGGCCGGCTGGTGGATCAGGCTTTCGATATCGAGATCGGCGTGCTCACTGACTAACTCGAGCTCGAAAGAAAAGGGCTCCGATAGCGCTTCGCGGCCTTTGAACTCCAATACCTGCAAGTCATGCGCTATGCCGTCAATGCTGAGGCTGAAATGGGTTTCGTTGGCAGGGTTATACATGTTCAACCGTCCTTAGATGTCTGCAGCGCTGATCCCGAGGCGCTCCATGCGATACAGCAGGGTGCGGCGTGGCAGCCCTAGCTCGCGCGCGGCTTGACTCTGGTTGCCACCATTCTTGCGTAGGCAGTCGATCAACAGATTGCGTTCGACCCGTTCGAGGCGTTCGCGCAGGTTCAGCGTGCTGTCCAGCTCGTCGGTCACGGTGCGCAGGCTGAAGTGTTCCGGTAGTAGTTCGCCGCTGTCGCACAAAAGTACGGCGCGCTCGACCAGCCCCTTGAGTTCGCGCACGTTGCCGGGAAACGCATAGTCGGCCAGTTGTTCGAGTGCCGCGTCCGACCAGCGCACGGTATCGCGCTGCAGAAAGCTGCAAGCCTTGTCGGCGAAGTGCCGGGCCAGGCGAAGGATGTCCTGGTCGCGGTCGCGCAGCGGCGGTAGCTCGATTGGGAAGATGGAAAGGCGGTAGTAGAGATCCTCACGAAAGCGGCCTTCTTCGACGCGCTTGTGCAAGTCCTGATGGGTTGCGGCGACGATTCTTACGTCGACTTTGTGCGTGCGCGTGCTGCCAAGCGGCCGGACTTCGCCTTCCTGCAGGACGCGCAGGAGCTTGGCTTGCAGGGTCAGCGGCATGTCGCCGATTTCGTCGAGGAATAGCGTGCCGCCATTGGCGGCATCGAACAGGCCTTCGTGATCGCGCTCGGCCCCGGTGAAGGCACCTTTGCGATAGCCGAACAGCTCGCTTTCGAGCAGATGCTCGGGCAGGGCCGCACAATTCTGCACGATGAAAGCTTGACTGCGGCGCGAGCCACACTCGTGAATAGCGCGGGCAACAAGCTCCTTACCGGTGCCGGTTTCACCCGTCAGCAGGACGCTGACCGGGTTGTGCAGAACCTTGCCAATCAGCCCGTAGACCGTGCGCATGCGCGGGCTGTCACCGATCAGCCCATACCCACTGGCGCAAGGGCGCGGCGGGGCGACTTCCGTCGGTGCGGGTTGCGCCGCGCCGCGCAGTCTATTGAGCAGATGTGCCTGGCCAAGGGCGAAACGCCCAAGGTTGGCCAAGGTTGTGGCTGCGGTGGCGAGGTCCTGCGTGGCAATACTGGCCGCTACCATCAGCCCGACCGCATGGCCTTCTGCATCCTCCAACGGCAGGCACAACAGGCTGCGCCAGGAGCGCGATGACTCGGGTAGAAAGCCGGTCTGATGCAGGCTGGCATCCAGCGGGACAATACTCAGTTGACGATTCTGGCTGAGGCAGTACTGCAGCAATTGTTCGTCGTGGTAGTCGCTGGGCAGGCTCGCGGTCTCGTGCCGCCGCGAGCCTTCGAACCATTCGGCCGACAGGGTCAGGCGTGTGTGGGTCGCATCCAGCAAGTAAAGCTGGATGAGCGGGCAGTTAGCCAGTTGTGCCGCTATTTTTACCACCCCGTCCAGCCACTTGCTGGCATCGGTCGTCCAGGCCAACTCGGCGAAGCGATCCAATAGCGCACTGGCAAGAGGCGAAGGCTCGGTGAGCATCGGCGGGGCATTAAGCGAACTCACAAACCACCGCCCCGTTACCGTCGAGAGTTGCATGCACGCGTTGCAAGGTCTCGCCACCCGCCATGGCGTCGAGCAGGCGGTCGACGACCTGCGGCTGCAGGTGTCGATCAATCAGATGGTCGATCAGACGTGCACCGCTGTCGCTGTGGGTGCAGCGCTCGGCCAGGCTCTCGACCAGCGCCTCGCAGTGACTGAACTGCAACTGGCGGCGGGCCAGGCGTTCGCCGAAGCGCGACAGTTTGAGCGCGACCAGTTCATTGAGCACTTCATCCTGAACCGGGTAGTAAGGCACCACGCGCATGCGAGCCAGCAGTGCGGGCTTGAAGTGCTGGGTAAGGGCTGGGCGAATGGCCAGCTCCAAGTCTTCGGTCGCCGGCCGCTGACCACCCTGGCAAAGGCTGGCGATACGGTCGCTGGCGAGGTTACTGGTCATCAGGATCAGGGTGTTGCGGAAGTTGATCTCACGCCCCTCGCCGTCGTTGGCTACGCCCTTGTCAAATATCTGGTAGAAGACGTTCATCACGTCCGGATCGGCTTTCTCGACCTCATCGAGCAACACAACCGAGTAGGGTTTTTGCCGGACGGCCTCGGTGAGCATGCCGCCTTCGCCGTAACCTACATAACCCGGTGGTGCGCCAATCAGGCGGGACACTGTGTGCTTCTCCTGGAACTCGGACATGTTGATGGTGGTGAGGAAGCGCTCGCCGCCATACAGCAGGTCGGCCAGCGCGAGTGCGGTTTCGGTCTTGCCGACCCCGCTGGGGCCGACCAGCAAGAAGACACCGACCGGGGCATCGGGCTTGTTGAGACCTGCAGCAGTGGCACGCATCGAGCGGTCCAGTGCCTGGATGGCCTGTTCCTGGCCCCGTACGCGCTGGCGCAGATCGGTCGCAAAGCTGAGTACTTTGCTGTTGTGCTCGCGCGCCAGTTGAGAAAGCGGCACGCCGGTCCAGTGGCTGATCACCTCGGCTACCAGGCGCGGGCAGACTTCGAAGCTCACCAGGCGCTCGGTGGCCTGCGTGCTGGTGAGCTCGACCTGTAGATTACGCAGCTCGGCTTCGAGCTGTTCGAGGTCGGAATGCGCTGCTTCGCCAGACACGGTTTTGGGGTTCAGTCGAGCGGCGGCGCATTGCTTGCGCAATTCCAGCATTCGCTCGGCGAGGCTGCGTTGAGCTGACCAGCGGGTCTCCAGCTGTTCGAGTTCCGCGCGGGCACTTGCCAGGCGGGTTTCCAGACGGTTCAGCGCATCGGTTTCGATCTGCAGGCCGGCGTCGAGATCGCGGCGCAGGGCCAACCCCTGCCGCTCGCCTTCGGCGATTTCGCCACGCAGGCGCTCCAGCGCTTCCGGCGCGGCCGCCAGGCTGATACGTACCCGGGCGCAGGCGGTGTCGAGCACGTCCACCGCTTTGTCCGGCAGCTGGCGCCCGGCGAGATAGCGGGCCGAGAGTTCGGCGGCGGCGACTACGGCGTCGTCGCGCAGGTAGATGCCGTGGCTCTTTTCGTAGACTGGCGCGAGGCCACGAAGGATGGTCACCGCTTCGTCGACGGTGGGCTCGTGCAGTTGGACCGGCTGGAAGCGCCGTGCGAGGGCCGGATCCTTCTCGAAGTATTTTTTGTACTCGCTCCAGGTGGTGGCGGCGATGGTGCGCAGTTCGCCCCGAGCCAGGGCCGGCTTGAGCAAGTTGGCTGCATCGCCGCTGCCAGCCTGACCACCGGCGCCGATCAGGGTATGGGCTTCGTCGATGAACAAGATGATTGGCTTGGGAGAGGCCTTGACCTCATCGATTACTCCCTGCAGGCGGCGCTCGAATTCGCCTTTGACGCTGGCGCCGGCCTGCAACAAGCCGAGGTCCAGGCACAGCAGCTCGACGCCCTTGAGAGCATCCGGCACCTCTCCGTGGGCAATGCGCAGGGCCAGACCTTCGACGATGGCAGTCTTGCCGACGCCAGCTTCGCCGACCACGATCGGGTTACTTTTGCGACGGCGCGCGAGGATGTCGATCATCTGGCGGATCGCGGCGTCGCGGCACAGCACTGGGTCGAGTTTGCCGTCGCGCGCCTGCTGGGTGAAGTTGTGGGTGAAGCGCGACAGGTTGGATTCGCCCGCCGACGCTGACTTGCCCGGAGCAGCCTGTGGTTGCTGGGCCAGAGCAAACTCGCGTAAGCATTCGGCATTCAAGCGCGCCAGCAGCGGCTGGTAATGGCTGCCGGCGTAGCGCATCGGGTTGCGTAGTAGCGCAAGGATCAGCGCGGCTTGGTCGATCTGGCTCTGGCCGAGTTCAAGGTTGCCCACCAGCAGGGCGTCTTGCAGCCACTGCACCAATTCTGCGGAAAACACCGGGTTGCGCGATTCACTGTGTTCGCCGCGCGGCTGCAGTGCCTGGGCTAGCGTGCCCGCTTCGATGTCGGCGTCCTGCAGAGCGCGCGCGAGCAAGCCTTCGGGGCGTTCCAGCAGGCCCAGCAGCACATCTTCGACCAGGATTTTGCTGCCGCCCCGCATCACGCAGCGTTCGGCTGCGGCTTCCAGATCGCGCTTGGTCTCGGCATCGAGGGCCTGAACCAGTTGTTGGAGGTCTACGTTGATCATTTCATCTTCCTTAATGAGTCTGGCTGCCCAAGGTGACCATGCCGTCGGCGCGTTCGCTGCCGAGCCAACTGGTCCAGCCGAGGCGGCAGGGGTTTTTAGCGCCGATGCGCAGGTCGTGGATTTCCTCGCGACGCAGTTCCAGCCGAATGTCGTAGTCGAGCGGGTCGCGCAAGGTGAAACGGACCAAGGCGCACAGCGGCTGGTAGCCGTTGCCAACGGGCAAGAATTCGTGGAAACGGTCCCAGCTCAGCTGACGGATGTGGATACGAAACTTGCCGCCGCGATCGCGGACCCGCTCGCCCAGCACCAAGCTCTCGCCGAGCTGGCTATTGGCAAGACCGAGGCGGTTCTGCTGCTCGGCGAGGATTTCGACCTGGCGCTCCAGGCACTGCTCGATGCGTAGGTCGGCGTGTTTGAAGTAATAGCGCAGCACGGATTCGATCAGGGCCGCCGAATGTGCGCGCAGGCTGAGCAGGCCAAGATAGGGCAGCAGGCGCTTCCAGTTCAGCTCCGATGCGGCGCGGATCTGTTCGCCGCCCAGCCCGATCAGCGCGAACAGTTGCTCAGACAGCGGATCGCTCGCGCCGCTGGAGAAGCGCGCGTGGTAGCGATATTTCTGCCAGATCGGCAGCATCAGGCGCTGCAGGCGGTTGTTGAACAAATCGAGGAATTCGAGCGTCGGGTTGCCCTCGGGGCTGTCGCCCAATGCCTGGTCGGCATAGAAAGCGGGCAACGGCGAGCCGGCGCCGAACAGGCTGATGGGGTTGATCCGCAAGCGCGCTCGCAACTCACCGCGCTCCTCGAAGAATTCCACGCGATCAATGTCGCTGCCGGGAAAGCCCAGGCTCGGGTTGGCCTGGAACTCCAAATGCTCGTAGAGGGACTCTTCGTCCAAATCGGGGTGTGCAGTCTTCAGGCGGTCCATCACCAACAGCACACCCTGAAACAGGCTGTACTCGCGAATGCCCCGGCTGATCCGGTTTACAGCAGGGGCTGTTGCCCCATACGCGGCGTCCATTGGTACACCTCTCCCTGTGTGCTCCTGACGCGCAGCTCGTGGTACGAGTTGAGGCTGGCGTACAGCGCGAAGAATTCATTGAGTATCGAGGCAAAGAGGAACAGGTCACCCTCGCCGAGATAACCTTCGAGGTCCATTTCCAGTTCGGTACGCACACCGCGTACCGGCAGCCCACGGTGCAGACGATCGACCTGTTGATGCCCGATCTGCTTGAGCCCGCCGAGCAGGCGCTCACTGACCTTTTTTGCGTGCTGGTCGTAATGGCGCGGCAAGTCGTAGGTCTCGAGGATCACCTTCAACGCCTCGACATTGGCCAGCGACAGGTAGTTGAGCGACATGTTGCTGATCAGCTTCCATAGGAAGTCTTGGTGCAACGGCGGCGCGTAGCTCGGCGTTACGGCGCTAATGTTGCGAAAGGTCAGGAACTCCGGCGTGTCTTCGCTGGGCAGGCAAATGTCGCCGAGCCCTAACTGCCGTGGCAGGTTTTGATTGGTGCAGGTCAGTTCGATCGAAAGCGTTTCGTGTTGGTCGAGGTTGCGCAGGCCGAAACTCAGATACGTCTCCAGGCCATCTCCGAGCACCGACGGTTGCTGGCGGACGCTGTAATGCGAGCGCGCGAGCGGGACGTCGAAACTGGGATCGTGTTCGAACGACTCGAACGGCACGTATTCTTCGTAGCCCATGCCGCCGGGTTTCCAGCCGGTGACGCGGTCGACCGAGAAAACGCCGCACTGGCTGCTGTCCAGTTCCGATGGCAGCAGCAGGTATTGGTCCTGCTTGCCATCGAGGCGGATCGGGCTAGCGTCGTGCTCGAACAGGTTTACCACTGGGGTGCAGTACAGGCGAACGTTGTCCAGCGTTGGGCGGATGCGCTGCACGCCGGCTTTGCGGATATCGAAACGCAGCTCAAAGCCGCGAGCCTGTTTGAGCACCTCTTCGGGGAATCGCTGCAGCGCATCCAAGCCCTGCAGGTCGACAAACAGGAATTTGTCCTGGAAGGCGAAGTATTCCTGCAGGTAGCGATAGCCTCGGAATGTATTGAGCGGGTATGGAATGAGCGCCTGGTCTTCGGTAAAACCCACCGGGTGCAGCTTCGAGGGCTCGAGCTTTAATGCAGGCAGAGCAATGTCGAACCCATCGGTGAAGGGTTTGCCGTTGGCATCTAACGCGACCAGATGAACGCCATCAAGGTGACGCAGCAGGCTCAGGTAGAGCATCTGGCTGATATAGCGCTCGCCGGCCAAGTGCAGGCGCAATTGCTTGAGGCTCAATTCCCCGAGGTTCCCGTCGGCCGTCATCTGCAGGCGCAGGCTGAGCAGTGCGCCGCCGCCCTTCACGGAGTAATCCAGCGCCTCGAGCGCCAAGGGGAACACCTCGGTTGCATAGGCGGTACGAAAACGGCACGTAACGCCATGGACCGGCTTCGATTCGACGGGCGTATTGCGTGGCACCATGAGCGCAGAGCCGGGCCGCTTGAGCGGATCGAACTGCAACATGCTGAACGCCGGTAGCGGGCGCATGTAGTTCGGCCATAGCAGATGCATCAGCGAATGGGTGAGCTCCGGCAGCTCATCATCGAGCTTCTGGCGCAAACGCCCGGTCAGAAAGGCGAATCCCTCGAGCAGCCGTTCGACATCCGGGTCACGCCCGGCCTGGCCCAGGAACGGCGCCAACGCCGGGCTACGCTCGGCAAAGCGCTTGCCTAGCTCGCGCAGAGCTGTAAGTTCGCTCTGGTAGTAGTGGTTAAACGACATGCTGTTTGCTCATCCCTGGGCTTGACGTCACGGGCACAAAGCCGTGTCGCGGATCGTCCATATGCTAATGGCGCTGCCTTTACGTTCAATCGGTGAGTGCGCTAGCTGCGCAAGGACGCGCTCCTTATCGAGCAGCATCGACTCGCCGTGCGCGGCAATGTCCAGACGGTAGCCGGACGGGAGGCTCTTCCCGATGCTTTCGCTGAACGAGATATGGGACAGCACTTCGACGGATTCGCCTGGCATCAGCCGTTGACCAGGAGCGAAAGGTGCTGATTTACCGGGCATTGACTCTCCTTAGTGCACTTTGACTTGTCCGCTGCCATCCAGGCTTGCGGAAAAACTCACTTGACGCTTGGTGCCGTCCAGTTCCAGCAGGCCTTCGATCGCGAAAGACAGGCTCAGCGGGTCGTGGTCGCGGGGTAGGGATATCACCCGCACCTGGCTCAAGCGGGGTTCGTACGCTTCTATAAAGCGTTCGATGGCGATACGCGCCTGTTGCAGCGAGTCATGCAGCGACAGGCGCATATCGTTCAAATCGGGCAGCCCGTAGTCGCGCAACGTTTGCACGCTGCCCGCCCGGGTGCTGAGCATTTTGGCCAGATGGGCAGCCACCGAAGCCATCGCCGCGACTTCGCGGCTCCAGCCGGCGCGCTTGTCAGCGTCCCCGCCGAGGCGTTCGAAAAGGCTGCCGTAGGCCATGGATGCTTATTCCTTGTCCAGCTTGCCAACCAGCGACAGGGTGAAATCGGCACCCATGTATTTGAAGTGCGGGCGCACGTTCAGGCTGACGCGGTACCAGCCCGGCTCGCCTTCCACATCGCTAACGACGACCTGCGCGGCTCGTAGCGGACGGCGGCTGCGAACTTCGGAGCTGGGGTTCTCCTGATCGGCCACGTACTGGCGAATCCACTTGTTCAGTTCCAGTTCCAGGTCGGTGCGTTCTTTCCATGCACCAATCTGCTCGCGCTGCAGCACTTTAAGGTAGTGCGCCAGGCGGTTGACGATGAACAGGTAGGGCAGCTGAGTGCCGAGCTTGTAGTTGAGCTCGGCGTTCTTGCCTTCCTCGCTGTTGCCGAAGAACTTCGGCTTTTGTGCGGAGTTAGCGGAAAAGAATGCGGCGTTGTCGCTGCCCTTGCGCATGGTCAAGGCGATGAAGCCTTCTTCGGCCAGTTCATATTCACGACGGTCGGAAACCAGCACTTCGGTCGGGATCTTGGTTTCGATCTCGCCCATGCTCTCGAAGTGGTGCAGCGGCAGGTCTTCCACCGCACCGCCGCTCTGCGGGCCGATGATGTTCGGGCACCAACGGAACTTGGCGAAGCTGTCGGTCAGGCGGCTGGCGAAGGTGTAGGCTGTATTGCCCCACAGATAATGCTCGTGGCTGTTAGCTACGTTTTCCTTGTAGACGAAGGATTTGACCGGGTTGTCTTCGGGGTCATAGGGATTACGCAGCAGGAAGCGCGGGACGGTCAGGCCCACGTAGCGGGCATCTTCCTGCTCTCGGAAGCTCTGCCACTTGGCGAACTGCGGGCCTTCGAAGTGATCCTTCAGATCTTTCAGGTCCGGCAAGCCGGTGAAGCTTTCCAGCCCGAAGAACTTCGGGCCAGCAGCGGCGATGAACGGCGCGTGAGACATGCTCGCGACCGAAGCCACGTACTGCATCGTCTTGACGTCCGGTGCGCTGGGGTCGAAGAAGTAGTTTGCGATCAGGGCGCCGACGGGCTGGCCGCCGAACTGGCCGTATTCGGCGGTGTAAATGTGCTTGTAGAGGCCGGACTGGACCACTTCCGGACTATCTTCGAAATCTTCCAGCAGGTCCTGCTTGGACGCGTTGAGAATCTCAAGCTTGATGTTCTCGCGGAAATTGGTGCGATCGACCAGCAGTTTGAGACCGCGCCAGGACGATTCCAGGGCCTGGAATTGCTGATGGTGAAGGATCTCGTCCATCTGCCGGCTGAGCTTGGCGTCGATTTCCGCGATCATGCGGTCGACCATGGCCTTCTTGACTGGCTCTTGTTCGTTCTGCGGCTTGAGCAGTTCTTCGATGAAAGCGGAGACGCCGCGCTTGGCGATGTCGTACGCCTCGTCGTCCGGGGTCAGTTTGGTTTCAGCGATGATGCGGTCGAGAATGCCGAGTTCGGCGAGGTTCTTGCCGCTTTCGACGGCTGCTGCACTAGTGTTCATTGTGTTGGCTTTCCTTGTCGGGAGATTCAGGCGTCCAGTTGTTCTTTCGCGGCGAGACCCAGCTCACCAAGTACGCGGTCGCGCGAGTCGTCGTCAGCGAGCACGCTTTCGATCGCCTTGCGGAAGGCCGGGGCGTTACCTAGCGGGCCTTTCAGGGCAACCAGTGCGTCGCGCAGTTCCATCAGCTTCTTCAGTTCTGGAACCTGCTGGACCAGATTGGCTGGGTTGAAATCCTTCATCGAGTTGATGTTCAGCTGCACGGCCAGCTCTTCGTCGGTGGGCTCGTCCTTCAGGCAATTCGGAACCGCGAAGGTAAGGTTCAATTCCTGCTTGGCCAGGACTTCGTCGAAGCTGTTCTTGTCGATGGCGATCGGCTTGCGGTCTTCGATCTTGCGATCATCGGCGCGCTGGGTGAAGTCGCCAAGCACCATCAACTTCAGTGGCAGCTCCAGCTCTTCCTGAGCGCCGCCGGTGGATGGCTTGAAGGTGACGTTGATACGTTCTTTAGGGGCTACCGAGCCTTCTTTGGCCATGGTTCTTCTCCTTTGCTTTACGGCCCCGGGGGCCTAATCGAGTACCACTTCGAGGTCGAGGTGGCACAGTCTGCGGTAAATCTCATCCTTGCTTTCGCGCACGGTGTGGTTCTGCGGCAGCAGCTCACAGCAGCTATGCAACAGGCGCAGCACTTCGAGGGCGAGATCGGGTTCCCAGTCGCCGAGGCCGGTTGCCTGCAGCGTCTGATCGAGAGATTCGAGCTGGGTCTTGGCCAGGTCGTATTTCTTGGCCTGGAAGCACAGACGGGCCAGAGTCAGCTGCCAGAAGAAGCGCTCGCGTCCGCCGCGGGCCTGGTTGAGACCCCGCTTGAGTTTCTGCACGGCGCTCTTGAGGCCGTCCTTGCGAAGCTGTGGCAATACATCTTGGAGCGCTTCTTCCCACGCTGGTGTGGCGTTGCCGTGGCTGGCCACAGGTTCGCTTGGTGCCTGTGCCGGTTGTACGTGTGGCATCACCCTGGCGCTGATCCAGGCGCGGGTTTCGGCGTCGGCGAAAGGCGAGCCGTCATGAAAGCGCAACTCGTCGAGGCCCGGCATGCGCTGCAGGAACAGCGCGAGCTGGATTTCCACTTCGCGTATGGCCTGCTCAGCGTCGAGCTCGTTCAGACATTCCCAGGCGAGGCGCTGGCCGTCGAGCCAGAAAGGCGCGCGCGCGATGCTGGCTTCCAAGTCTGCTAACAGGTCGGCATAAAGTCCCTGGGTGAAACGCTCGCGATAGCTGGCGAGCTTGTCTGCCGGAACGCCGCGCAGAGCTGTAATCTGTTCGGCGTTGCGTTCAGGCAGACTGTCGATCGGCAGCCACAGCAGGGTGCGCGCGAGGCGAAGCGGTTTGACGTCGGTGGCCTTCTGCTTCAGCCACCAGCTGCACAACGGGCGGGCCTGATCTTGCAGGCTGCGCAGACTCTTGTGCGCATCTTTCTCATGCTCGACCGGTGCAGTTGCATTAAAGACCTGAGCGGCGGCCTGCTTAACCTGAGCTATGGCTGCCCCGACGGGACCTTGCTGTGGATGGGCATTGCCTGCACGTTTGACCATGTCCTCGAGGCGACGGCAGAGAGGTAATAGAAGAGGAGCTTGCGTACCTATATGGCTGGCAAGACAACTTTCAAGACTGCGTAGATCAAGCGCAATCTGCTCAAACAAAGGAAGCTGCTCGCCCATCGGCACATGATCGGCCAGCACTTGTTCCAGCCTCGGAACGAGCCAACTGATTGCTGCTGAGCGAGTGCGGGACTTGTAAGGGTGGAGTTCCGCCCAGTGCTCT
Organism: Stutzerimonas sp. VN223-3; assembly: GCF_045999685.1. Lineage (NCBI taxonomy): Bacteria > Pseudomonadati > Pseudomonadota > Gammaproteobacteria > Pseudomonadales > Pseudomonadaceae > Stutzerimonas > Stutzerimonas sp. VN223-3. Next base: position 263,811 of record NZ_RBEC01000001.1, read on the forward strand.
CGGCACAGATAGTTGAGCATGCTGACACCGGCTTGTAGCCCAGCAAACGAATCGCGCTGGTACAAGCTCCAGGTAAGCCAAGAGGCTATTCGCAGGTCCTTTGACTGCGTGGCTAGCAGGGTTTCGCTGCCTGCACGCATGACTTCCCAATCGACAGCGCCCGCGGCATGCACGGAAGCAGCTTTAGCTAGTTCTTGCTCGAGAACTTCATACTCGGGAGCATAGCGAGCGTCTTCACCTGCGAAGCAGGTTGCTGTGATGGGAGACTTGGCTAGCTCTAAATAGTGAGCAGCCAGCTTGGTAGAGAACGTCATTCCGTGACTCGATTCGTTCCTGCTTAGCAATGCTGCAGGTGCGCTTCATGCGCTGAAGTTTCCGCATGCAACCTGGGCACGCCTGATGAGCACGCATCCTAGGCGTGATGCACCGACATGACTGTGAAGTGGTTTACAACTATGGGTGTGGTGCGGCCCAGAAGCGGTCGCGCCTGCTCAAGATGAGTACTGGTTAACTTCTTTATAGCGTTTCGAGTTGAACCACATGGTCTATGTGTGATCTTGCTGCTCGGTTAAACACGGAAGATATCATTCGGGCTATGGTTTTAGCTCTCTGTTTATATGCGTAGCGTGTGTGCTTAAACAATTGAAAACAACCATTGACGCGTCGTTTTGAGTGCCTATAATGCGCACCTTCTCCGGCGCAGGTCTTTGGTTAAACCTCTTGTAAATCAAGTGGTTAGCTTTATTTAGGGCTTGCACGGATGGCAGATTCGAGTAGAATGCGCCGGGCTGACGGGGTGGTGGTTAAGGCCTGTTGGCAGCTTCGGTCGGGCTGATCGGAAGTGGTTGAAAGAGGTGGTTGACAGTGGTTTTAGACGCTGTATGATTCGCCTCCCGCTGACGAGAGACGCAGGTTGATCGGAGGCGCAAGCGGTTGAGAGGAAACGAAAAGTTCTTCAAAAACAGCTTGACGAGACACAAGGCTGCTGTAGAATGCGCGGCCTCGGTTGAGACGAAAGCCTTGATCGAAACGCTCTTTAACAACTGAATCAAGCAATTCGTGTGGGTGCTTGTGAGGTAAGACTGATGGTCGTCAAGATTATCAGCATCACAAATACTCAGCGAGAAATCATTGAGTGCTCTTCTTTTTGGGAAGGGATTTGCGATTGCTGAGCCAAGTTTAGGGTTTTCTCAAAACCCAAGCAGTATTGAACTGAAGAGTTTGATCATGGCTCAGATTGAACGCTGGCGGCAGGCCTAACACATGCAAGTCGAGCGGATGAGTGGAGCTTGCTCCATGATTCAGCGGCGGACGGGTGAGTAATGCCTAGGAATCTGCCTGGTAGTGGGGGACAACGTTTCGAAAGGAACGCTAATACCGCATACGTCCTACGGGAGAAAGCAGGGGACCTTCGGGCCTTGCGCTATCAGATGAGCCTAGGTCGGATTAGCTAGTTGGTGAGGTAATGGCTCACCAAGGCGACGATCCGTAACTGGTCTGAGAGGATGATCAGTCACACTGGAACTGAGACACGGTCCAGACTCCTACGGGAGGCAGCAGTGGGGAATATTGGACAATGGGCGAAAGCCTGATCCAGCCATGCCGCGTGTGTGAAGAAGGTCTTCGGATTGTAAAGCACTTTAAGTTGGGAGGAAGGGCAGTAAGTTAATACCTTGCTGTTTTGACGTTACCGACAGAATAAGCACCGGCTAACTTCGTGCCAGCAGCCGCGGTAATACGAAGGGTGCAAGCGTTAATCGGAATTACTGGGCGTAAAGCGCGCGTAGGTGGTTTGTTAAGTTGAATGTGAAAGCCCCGGGCTCAACCTGGGAACTGCATCCAAAACTGGCAAGCTAGAGTATGGCAGAGGGTGGTGGAATTTCCTGTGTAGCGGTGAAATGCGTAGATATAGGAAGGAACACCAGTGGCGAAGGCGACCACCTGGGCTACTACTGACACTGAGGTGCGAAAGCGTGGGGAGCAAACAGGATTAGATACCCTGGTAGTCCACGCCGTAAACGATGTCGACTAGCCGTTGGGATCCTTGAGATCTTAGTGGCGCAGCTAACGCATTAAGTCGACCGCCTGGGGAGTACGGCCGCAAGGTTAAAACTCAAATGAATTGACGGGGGCCCGCACAAGCGGTGGAGCATGTGGTTTAATTCGAAGCAACGCGAAGAACCTTACCAGGCCTTGACATGCAGAGAACTTTCCAGAGATGGATTGGTGCCTTCGGGAGCTCTGACACAGGTGCTGCATGGCTGTCGTCAGCTCGTGTCGTGAGATGTTGGGTTAAGTCCCGTAACGAGCGCAACCCTTGTCCTTAGTTACCAGCACGTCATGGTGGGCACTCTAAGGAGACTGCCGGTGACAAACCGGAGGAAGGTGGGGATGACGTCAAGTCATCATGGCCCTTACGGCCTGGGCTACACACGTGCTACAATGGTCGGTACAAAGGGTTGCCAAGCCGCGAGGTGGAGCTAATCCCATAAAACCGATCGTAGTCCGGATCGCAGTCTGCAACTCGACTGCGTGAAGTCGGAATCGCTAGTAATCGTGAATCAGAATGTCACGGTGAATACGTTCCCGGGCCTTGTACACACCGCCCGTCACACCATGGGAGTGGGTTGCTCCAGAAGTAGCTAGTCTAACCTTCGGGAGGACGGTTACCACGGAGTGATTCATGACTGGGGTGAAGTCGTAACAAGGTAGCCGTAGGGGAACCTGCGGCTGGATCACCTCCTTAATCGAAGACTTCAGCTTCTTCATAAGTACCCACACGAATTGCTTGATTCACTAGCGAAAAGCGATTGGGTTTCGACCCGAGAGAGACGATTGGGTCTGTAGCTCAGTTGGTTAGAGCGCACCCCTGATAAGGGTGAGGTCGGCAGTTCGAATCTGCCCAGACCCACCAATTGTCATGGGATGTGGCCGATCTGTAGATGGGGCCATAGCTCAGCTGGGAGAGCGCCTGCTTTGCACGCAGGAGGTCAGCGGTTCGATCCCGCTTGGCTCCACCATTAACTCGATAATCGCTGAAAGCACAGAAATGAATAGGTTCCGGTTGGAGCGTATTGATTTCTGGTCTTTGCGCCAGAACTGTTCTTTAAAAATTTGGGTATGTGATAGAAGTAGACTGAGCGATCACTTTCACTGGTGGTTGTTCAGGCTAAGGTAAAATTTGCGAGTTGCTCTTTATGGGCAAGAATGCGGATTTTCGGCGAATGTCGTCTTCACGTTATTAGACAGTAACCAGATTGCTTGGGGTTATATGGTCAAGTGAAGAAGCGCATACGGTGGATGCCTTGGCAGTCAGAGGCGATGAAAGACGTGGTAGCCTGCGAAAAGCTTCGGGGAGTCGGCAAACAGACTTTGATCCGGAGATCTCTGAATGGGGGAACCCAGCCATCATAAGATGGTTATCACACACTGAATACATAGGTGTGTGAGGCGAACCAGGGGAACTGAAACATCTAAGTACCCTGAGGAAAAGAAATCAACCGAGATTCCCTTAGTAGTGGCGAGCGAACGGGGACTAGCCCTTAAGCTTCTTTGATTTTAGCGGAACGCTCTGGAAAGTGCGGCCATAGTGGGTGATAGCCCTGTACGCGAAAGGATCTTAGAAGTGAAATCGAGTAGGACGGAGCACGAGAAACTTTGTCTGAATATGGGGGGACCATCCTCCAAGGCTAAATACTACTGACTGACCGATAGTGAACCAGTACCGTGAGGGAAAGGCGAAAAGAACCCCGGAGAGGGGAGTGAAATAGAACCTGAAACCGTATGCGTACAAGCAGTGGGAGCCTACTTTGTTAGGTGACTGCGTACCTTTTGTATAATGGGTCAGCGACTTATTTTCAGTGGCGAGCTTAACCGAATAGGGGAGGCGTAGCGAAAGCGAGTCTTAATAGGGCGTCTAGTCGCTGGGAATAGACCCGAAACCGGGCGATCTATCCATGGGCAGGTTGAAGGTTGGGTAACACTAACTGGAGGACCGAACCGACTACCGTTGAAAAGTTAGCGGATGACCTGTGGATCGGAGTGAAAGGCTAATCAAGCTCGGAGATAGCTGGTTCTCCTCGAAAGCTATTTAGGTAGCGCCTCGTGTATCACTGCTGGGGGTAGAGCACTGTTTCGGCTAGGGGGTCATCCCGACTTACCAAACCGATGCAAACTCCGAATACCAGCAAGTGTCAGCACGGGAGACACACGGCGGGTGCTAACGTCCGTCGTGAAAAGGGAAACAACCCAGACCGTCAGCTAAGGTCCCAAAATCCTGGTTAAGTGGGAAACGATGTGGGAAGGCTCAGACAGCTAGGAGGTTGGCTTAGAAGCAGCCACCCTTTAAAGAAAGCGTAATAGCTCACTAGTCGAGTCGGCCTGCGCGGAAGATGTAACGGGGCTCAAACCAGGTACCGAAGCTACGGGTTCATCGTAAGATGAGCGGTAGAGGAGCGTTCTGTAAGCCTGTGAAGGTGAGTTGAGAAGCTTGCTGGAGGTATCAGAAGTGCGAATGCTGACATGAGTAACGACAATGCGAGTGAAAAACTCGCACGCCGAAAGACCAAGGGTTCCTGCGCAACGTTAATCGACGCAGGGTGAGTCGGTCCCTAAGGCGAGGCTGAAGAGCGTAGTCGATGGGAAACGGGTTAATATTCCCGTACTTCTAGTTACTGCGATGGGGGGACGGAGAAGGCTAGGCCAGCTTGGCGTTGGTTGTCCAAGTTTAAGGTGGTAGGCAGAGATCTTAGGTAAATCCGGGGTCTTAATGCCGAGAACTGATGACGATCCTTCTTTTAGAAGGAGAAGTGGTTGATGCCATGCTTCCAGGAAAAGCCTCTAAGCTTCAGGTAACTAGGAACCGTACCCCAAACCGACACAGGTGGTTGGGTAGAGAATACCAAGGCGCTTGAGAGAACTCGGGTGAAGGAACTAGGCAAAATGGCACCGTAACTTCGGGAGAAGGTGCGCCGGTGAGGGTGAAGGGTTTACCCCGTAAGCTCATGCCGGTCGAAGATACCAGGCCGCTGCGACTGTTTATTAAAAACACAGCACTCTGCAAACACGAAAGTGGACGTATAGGGTGTGACGCCTGCCCGGTGCCGGAAGGTTAATTGATGGGGTTAGCGCAAGCGAAGCTCTTGATCGAAGCCCCGGTAAACGGCGGCCGTAACTATAACGGTCCTAAGGTAGCGAAATTCCTTGTCGGGTAAGTTCCGACCTGCACGAATGGCGTAACGATGGCGGCGCTGTCTCCACCCGAGACTCAGTGAAATTGAAATCGCTGTGAAGATGCAGTGTATCCGCGGCTAGACGGAAAGACCCCGTGAACCTTTACTATAGCTTTGCACTGGACTTTGAATTTGCTTGTGTAGGATAGGTGGGAGGCTTTGAAGCGTGGACGCCAGTTCGCGTGGAGCCATCCTTGAAATACCACCCTGGCAACTTTGAGGTTCTAACTCTGGTCCGTTATCCGGATCGAGGACAGTGTATGGTGGGTAGTTTGACTGGGGCGGTCTCCTCCTAAAGAGTAACGGAGGAGTACGAAGGTGCGCTCAGACCGGTCGGAAATCGGTCGTAGAGTATAAAGGCAAAAGCGCGCTTGACTGCGAGACAGACACGTCGAGCAGGTACGAAAGTAGGTCTTAGTGATCCGGTGGTTCTGTATGGAAGGGCCATCGCTCAACGGATAAAAGGTACTCCGGGGATAACAGGCTGATACCGCCCAAGAGTTCATATCGACGGCGGTGTTTGGCACCTCGATGTCGGCTCATCACATCCTGGGGCTGAAGCCGGTCCCAAGGGTATGGCTGTTCGCCATTTAAAGTGGTACGCGAGCTGGGTTTAGAACGTCGTGAGACAGTTCGGTCCCTATCTGCCGTGGACGTTTGAGATTTGAGAGGGGCTGCTCCTAGTACGAGAGGACCGGAGTGGACGAACCTCTGGTGTTCCGGTTGTCACGCCAGTGGCATTGCCGGGTAGCTATGTTCGGAAGAGATAACCGCTGAAAGCATCTAAGCGGGAAACTTGCCTCAAGATGAGATCTCACTGGAGCCTTGAGCTCCCTGAAGGGCCGTCGAAGACTACGACGTTGATAGGTGGGGTGTGTAAGCGCTGTGAGGCGTTGAGCTAACCCATACTAATTGCCCGTGAGGCTTGACCATATAACACCCAAACAATTTGATGTTTGCGTGTCAGACGGTTGAAGTCGACAAACAAACCGAAAATCAGCAACACTCGCAGCAACACAAAAATCACATACCCAATTCGCTGCAGCGGCTCATCCCGAGGCAGCAACCGAATTGCTTGACGACCATAGAGCGTTGGAACCACCTGATCCCATCCCGAACTCAGTAGTGAAACGACGCATCGCCGATGGTAGTGTGGGGTCTCCCCATGTGAGAGTAGGTCATCGTCAAGCTTCTACACCAAACCCCCGATCTTCAACAGAAGGTCGGGGGTTTGTCTTTGGCGAAGAAAAAACACGCTGGGTTCCAGCATGATGTGCCGCTATGATGCGTGCCTTGTTGGCTGAGGGATCTTATGAACGATTTACTGCAGCTGCTCGCTGATGGCCGCTTTCATTCCGGTGAAGAGCTTGGAGCCGTCCTGGGTGTGAGTCGGAGTGCTGTAAGGCGCCGTCTGAGTCCGCACGCCGGCCAAGAGGAGTTTGACATGACCTGTAACGACCGCGGCATCATCTTCAACGCCACCGTGCGTGACAGCGAGCAGAGCCCTGGTGCCTCCATGGTTTGCGAAGAAAAGCTGAGCATCGCCAAGACTCCTGAGCGCCTGAAAGTGCAGGTCGGTGCCAACGCTCATCCACAGGTGGCCAGGGTTTGATTACTGAAAGCCGGCGTCGGGCATTTCTCGATGCCATGCAAATCATGACTTGGCTGCCCCGAACCGAGTTGCCGTTCGCCGCGCCGTCGCGGCCGGAGTTACTGCGACTAGTAAAACCCGAGTTTGCCCCGGTAGCCGCACCTGTGGGTCCCACCGTTGCTGAACCTGCAACATCGCCCTCCACACCGCTCACGCCAGCAACTTTGCCTAAAACGGCTACCGATGCCGCTCGCCCCCGTATCGCCATGCCCGAGCCGAAGAAGGAGGCCGCAAAATCGGGCGATGCGGAAACCTCCGCAGCGGAGCAAAAGGTAGCCGTGCCGCCGCCACGCTTCGCCCTGCAATTGCTGCGTGCCGGCAATTGCCTGTTGCTGGTAGAGCTGCCTACAGGCGAGTCGTTCCAGCGCCGCGACCCCGCCTATTTGCTGCTCAAGGACCTGCTGCGCGCCGCCAAGTTGCCGGATACCCCGCAGCAAGTCGGTGATGGCGAGCCGATCCGCTGGCCACTACTACATCGCGGTAGCCTTGATCAGGGCGCCGAAGCCGCGCGTGATTACGTTCAGGGCGTTGTGACTGCGGAACTGGAAGAAATGGGCTGTGCCTGTCTCTGGCTGGTCGGCCTGCCAGCGCTGCGCTTTGCTGGCGAGGTGGAGACAAACGCCTATTACCGCGAGCTGCATATCGAAGGCATCGGTCACGCCCTGGCCATGCCGGGGCTTGAGCAGTTGATGGAACAGTCAAGCAGCAAGGCAGAGCTATGGAAGGCGATGCGCCGCAGCATGTCGCGCTGGGTTATTGGTTTATGAGTAGCGCTTCATGAGTGATGCAGTCAGTTTTCGCCCCATGACCGCGGCGGATATCGAGACAGTTCTGAAAATCGAATATGCAGCCTTCAGTCATCCTTGGACCCGAGGCATCTTCACTGATGCGCTGACCGCCTACGAATGCTGGGTGATGTTCGAAGGCAGCCAGCAGGTCGGCCACGGCGTTATTAACGTCATTCTTGACGAAGCGCACCTGCTTAACATTACCGTCAAGCCGCAGAGCCAGGGTCGCGGGCTCGGTTTACGGCTGCTCGAACACCTGATGCAACGGGCGCACGAACGCGGCGGGCGTGAGTGCTTTCTCGAAGTTCGCGCTAGCAATACCACAGCGTATCGACTTTACGAGCGTTACGGTTTTAATGAAGTTGGCCGTCGCCGCGCCTACTATCCTTCTGCCGACGGGCGCGAGGATGCGCTCGTAATGGCCTGCACTCTGCTGGATTGAACCGGTCGAGGCGAGGCGCGCTTCCCAAGATTATAGTCGGAGCACGCCTTGGACGTAGGACGCTAAATCTCCAGCCTACGAGCGGCGGGTAGCTGCGCGATTGAACGATGGGTTTCGCTCAGTTCAGCACCTCATGATCACTGTCCTATGGAAGTCGGCAGGCCATAGATGCAGTTATTGTCCCGGCGCCTTGTCCCGCCCCGAGTCTAACGGCGCATCTCCTTCAAGCTCGTTATCGTCCATCACGTCGTCATTCTCGTGTAGCACCGCATCGCCGCCACCCAGGCCGGTATCCGGGTCGCCTTTGGCTGGGCCATCCCAGGGCTTGCCGTCCAAAGGGTCGTAGCGGGCTTGTTCCGCCTCGTCGAGATCCACGTCGGCCCCGATGTCATGCTCGGAAACGTTGCTCAAATCCTGATCGGCTGGGCCGCCATGGCCGCGTTCGTGGGGCGAACGCGCGCCGTCTTCTTGGATCAACGTTTCCGGAGCCAAATCATCCATGGTGGTCTGGCCACCCGGGACTTCGCCAGTGCTCATGCCTGCTTCGGCCACCCGCTCGGGCGGGAACTCGTTCTCGACCTCTTCGGTCGGCACTTCATCACCGATACGGCCTTTACGGTCATCGCGACGTTGGTCGAAATCGAGCTGCTCGATAGAGCCTATGCGGTCCTCGGTATCGTCGATTTCCGTCGGGGTGTAGGACTTGCGATCGTTCATGACAACCTCCTGCGTGAACTACGGTCTTGCAGGTTGTGACCCAGTAGCGATGTGAAGATTCAGGCTGACCGCTGGCCGGTTCGGGCTTTATGAACCAAGCTGCTAGGGGTGTCCTTATGTAGCGCCTAAGCGCTTGTGGTCGTACAAAAAGACGCGAACCACCACCTTTGATCCGGAGTCTCAGGGAGCATGAGCAAACAAAACGACCGAGCCGGGCTAGAGGTCCGGCACTGCGCTTTTTTCTTCGATGTCGACGGAACGCTGGCGGAAATACAGCCTCGTCCTGAGCTCGTTTTCATTCCCCCTCGTTCGTTGGCGGCGTTAGAGCGTTTGCACCTCAGCGAGATTCCCGTAGCGGTCATTTCCGGTCGGCCGCTGAGCCAGATCGACGATTTGCTCTCGCCATTGCGTCTACCGGCAGCTGGCGTGCACGGCGCCGAACGCCGCACAGCCGCGGGCGAAACGCTGCAACCGGTCCTCGACCATAATGTCTTCGACACCATTCAGCACGAGCTAGCGCAGGTCTGCGCCGAGCATCCGGGCCTATCGCTGGAAAACAAGGGCGTTGCCTTCGCTCTGCATTTCCGCCTCGCTCCTGAACTGGAGCAAACCGCCCGCATCTTGGCCGAAGCGTTCGTCAAACGCTACGGCGACGTTTTGGCACTGCAGCCGGGCAAATGCGTGTTCGAGCTGAAACCTCGTGGCGCCAGCAAGGGCGAGGTGATCCGCACCTTCATGCAGGAAGCTCCGTTCAAGGGGCGGATGCCGGTATTTGTGGGTGATGATCTGACCGATGAGGCCGGCTTCAAGGTGGTAAACGAGTTGGGCGGGCTGACTATCAAGGTCGGCAACGGAGCGACTGAAGCCACGCAGCGTTTGGATTCCGTAGAAGCGGTAGGCGATTGGCTCGATGGTCTGCTTAGCGCTCTGTTCGAGCAGCCCGAACACCTAATAAAACCAGATCGAAGCGAGAACTGCCCATGAGCCGACTAGTAGTGGTTTCCAACCGAGTAGCGCCGATCAAGGCGGGGAAGGTCGCTGCTGGCGGGCTTGCAGTTGGTGTTTATGATGCGTTGCGCCAGGCCGGTGGGATCTGGTTTGGCTGGAGCGGCGACGTAAGCAGCACCCCGCACACCAGCACCGAGACCATCGGCAACATTACCTACGTCACCCTTGGCCTGACCAAGCAGGACTATGATCAGTATTACCGCGGCTTTTCCAACGCTACGCTCTGGCCGATCTTTCACTACCGCATCGACCTGGCCCGCTACAACCGTCAGGAATACGAAGGTTACAGACGGGTCAACGCCATGCTGGCGGAGAAACTCAAGCCGCTGCTCAAACCCGACGACATCATCTGGATCCACGACTATCACCTGATTCCTTTCGCCGAAGCCTGTCGGCAACTGGGAATTCGCAACCGGATCGGCTTCTTCCTGCACATACCGTTTCCGCCGCCGGAAATTCTCACCGTTATCCCGCCGCACAACGAATTGCTCAAGACGCTCTGCTTCTACGACCTCATCGGTTTCCAGACCGAAACCGATCGTCTCGCCTTCCAGGACTACATGACCCGTGAAGTCCGCGGCATTCTGGAGTCCGATGGCAGCCTGACCGCGTACGGGCAAAACTTCCGTGCCGGGGTGTATCCGATCGGTGTGGTCCCGGATGAAATTCAGGATCTGGCTGAATCCTATAAAGGCCGCCGTAAGCCCATGCGGCGCATCACCGATGTGGCCCGCAAGAAGATCATCAGTGTCGATCGCCTGGATTATTCCAAAGGCCTTGTAGAACGTTTCAAAGCATACGAGGCCTTTCTCGAGCGTTACCCAGAGCATCGCCGTGAGGTCGAATTCATCCAGATCGCGCCCACGTCCCGCTCCGATGTGAAGACCTACCAGCACATCCGGCAGCAGCTGGAAAGCGCGGCGGGGCACATCAACGGCTGGCTTTCCGATCTCGACTGGACGCCGCTGCATTACCTCAACAAGAGCCATGATCGACGCGTGCTGATGGGTCTGTTCCGCAATGCCGACATCGGTTTCGTCACGCCGTTGCGCGACGGCATGAACCTAGTCGCCAAGGAATACGTCGCCTCGCAGGACCCGGAAGACCCCGGCGTACTTGTGCTGTCGCGCTTCGCCGGCGCCGCGCGCGAGCTGACCTCGGCGCTGATCGTCAACCCCTACGACTGTATCGGCATGGCCGAAGCGCTCGACCGCGCGCTGCGCATGTCGCTCACCGAACGCAAGGACCGTTACGAACATATGATGCGTGCGATCCGCGCCGCAGACCTCGACGCCTGGCGCGACAACTTCCTGCGCGACCTGCGCGCGTTTTCCTCTCGGCCCAGGGCGGAGGTTCAGTCAAACCCGCTGTTTACCGTCTAATGCTGTGACGTCTCGGTCTGCGCTCTTGTCAAAATGCAGGGCGGTTCGTAACGTGCGTACCGGAATTAAAAGGACGGAACAGAAATGAACGGCGATCTTGATCAGCTATTCGAAAACAACGCGCGCTGGGCCGAGGCCATCAAGGAGGAAGATCCCAAATTCTTCGAAAAGCTGGCCAAGCAGCAGGTGCCGGAATATCTCTGGATTGGCTGTTCTGATGCGCGGGTGCCGGCCAATGAAATCGTCGGCATGCTGCCCGGCGACCTTTTTGTACACCGCAACGTTGCCAACATCGTGTTGCATATCGACCTCAACTGCCTGTCGGTCATCCAGTACGCGGTGGACGTGCTCAAGGTAAAACACATTCTGGTCACCGGCCATTACGGTTGTGGTGGCGTGCGCGCCTCCATGCGCGACGACCAGCTGGGCCTGATCGACGGCTGGCTGCGCACCATTCGAGACCTTTATTACGAGCACCGCGACCATATCGCTACCTTCCCCACCGAGGAAGCGCAGGTTGACCGCATGTGCGAGCTCAACGTCGTCCAACAGGTCGCCAACGTCAGCCATACCAGTATCGTCCAGAATGCCTGGCATCGCGGCCAGCCGTTGTCCGTGCATGGCTGCATCTACGGCATCAAGGATGGAATCTGGAAAGATCTGAACGTGACCATCAGCAGTGCCGAACAGGTTCCTCCGCAATATCGCCTTCGTCCTCGTCACCCGGTCTGATGGCTCGACGTCACGGATGGGCCTTTGCTGGCCTGCTGCTTGCCGTGCTTTGCTGGAGCGGCAATGCGTTAGTGGCCCGCGCCTTCCATGAGGCGATCCCGCCGCTGACTTTGTCGTTCTGGCGCTGGGTTTTGGCGACCTGCTTGCTGCTGCCTTTCGTCGCGCGCTCAATCTGGGCTCACCGTGCAGCCTTGCGTGCTGCAGGTTGGCGCTTGCCGATTGTCGCCGCGCTGGGCATCAGCAGCTACAACTCCTTGCTGTATTCCGCCGCGCAGAGCACCGAAGCCATCAACCTCACGCTGGTAAACACCTGTCTGCCGCTGTTCACCTTTATCGGTGGCGGGTTGCTGCTGAATGAATGGCCCGCACGGCGCGCGTGGTTCGGCATGGCCATTGCGGCAGGCGGGCTGATGTATCTGATCAGTCGCGGCAGTTGGGGAGCTTTTACCAGTCTGTCATTCCAGACCGGCGACCTGATCATGCTCGTAGCGGTGCTGGTATGGGCGTTGTATACCTTGCTGTTGCGGCGCTGGGCTGCTTATTTGCAACTGCCGCCGCTAACACTGTTAGGCGTGCTGATGCTGATTGGTATGCCGCTGATCCTACCGTTCTACCTGTTCGAACTGAGTCGCGTCGGTGGATTCATGCTCACCGCGACCAACCTCGCCGTCATCGGTTACACAGCCATTTTTGCCTCGCTCGTCGCCTACCTGACGTGGAACCACGGCGTCAAAACCGTTGGCGCGGCCAAGGCGGCGATGGCGACCTACCTCATGCCTGTCTTCACTGCAATTCTCGGCTGGCTGGTACTGGGCGAGGGGCTGCAGACGTTTCACTGGATCGGCGGTGGGCTGATTTTCGCCGGCCTTTTCCTGGCGACCCGCCCGACGACGCGTGCTGCGATTCGCTAGAGTTACTATTGAAAGGCAGAAAAAGCCCCGCGCCTGCGGGGCTTTTTCTTAACGCTTATGGTTGTCGGGATTGTCCTCGTCGCTGCCATTCATGTGTGTGCGTGTCGGCGCTATGGCTGGCTGGGTACGTGTCGTGTGCTCCGACGGGCCAGCCGGCTTGCCGACAGTGCGATCAGCGCAATACCTGCGTTCGATACGCCTTGGCCAGTTGCCGGGCCAACACAATGAAATTTTGCAGGGCTGGAGATTGATTGAAGCCGCGGCAAATAAGTGTCAACGGCGCGACCAGGCGGGGTCGGGCGCCAAGGATGCGGCGGTAGACAACGCTCTCGCTGTGAATGTCGCGCATCGAAGCAGGGACCACGGAGACTCCTTCGCCAGCGGCGACCAGACTCACGTTGGTCAGCATCCGTTCAACCTCGAACGCTACGTGCGGCTCGAAGCCGGCCGCCCGGCAGGCGCGCAGCAGGTTGGCATACATCCCGGGCGCACCGGGGCGGCGAACCAGGATGAAGGGTTCGTCACGTATCGCCTGCAGTTCGATCGCCTCGGGATGATCGGCCAGCGTCGGATGGCCGATCGGCAATACCATCAGCAGCTCCTCTACCAGCAGGCGATGAAATTCGATGCCGTCTGGCCGGCTGACTGGGGCGCGAAGGATGCCGACGTCCAATTGACCGGCCATAGCGCGTTTGGTCAGGCGGCCGGCATTGCCTTCGTCCAGGGTGATCGACACGGCCGGGTACTGTTCGCGAAAGGCGCGGATGATGCGCGGGATCAGCGGGTGCGCTGCGGCCGAGGACGTGAAGCTAATTGCCAGCGTGCCCTCGACGCCTTTGGCTACGCGCGCGGCCCGGCGCGAGCCTGCCTGCACGCTCGCGAGGATGGCTTTGGCCTCATCTAGGAAAACCGCGCCCCCTGTGGTGAGGTCGACGCCCTTGGGATGCCGCTTGAACAGGTCGAACCCCAGCTCGTCTTCCAGCGCCCGGATCTGTTGGCTTAGCGGCGGCTGTTGCATGTTCAGCCGGGCGGCGGCGCGGGTGAAGTGCTTCTCCTCGGCGACCATGACGAAATAGCGGAGATGGCGAAGTTCCATATAAGGGACAGTCCTGGCGGGGCGGTGGTCAGTGTGCGGATCGCAGAGGTGCGCTGATGGGTTAGGATACGAAGGCACTGAAGCGACAAAAACAACAATATTGCGCGAAGGCCCATGATCTTAGCCAAGCTGGCCAGGAACGACACTGCATTGATCCTGATTGCGATTGCCCTGGGCATATCGCTCGGCATCGTGCAGCCCGAATTGGCGACCCGAATGAAGCCGCTCAGTGATGCGTTTCTTGGCGTCATTGGTCATGCGGTGCCGCTGGTAATGTTCGTATTGGTCGCGTCCGCTGTGGCCGGATTTGGCGAGCGCGGCCAACGCACGCGTTGCGCTGGACGCGTGGTTGCATACTTCTTTCTGATGGCCGTGCTGTCGCTCATCACCGGTGCGGCGGTAGCCATGTTGCTGGTGCCTGGCGTCGGTGGTGATGCGCTTACTGCGTCGCCCGTCGTGCAATCGAATAACGAGTTGACTGCAGCTATTGCTACTAGCCTGGCGCAGTTCTTCAGCCATACCCTGATTCTTCCTGTTCTGTTTGCGGCGCTGGTGTTTGGCCTGGGGCTGGGCTACGCCGGTGACGCGGGCGAGCCTTTGCGACGCAGGCTGGACGTGCTGGTCGAATGGCTGTTGCGTGCGCTGCGTTTGGTGCTCCGGTTCGCGCCGCTGGCCGCCTTTGGCGCGATGGCTTACACCGTGGGCCGCTACGGACCGGCATCCGCCTGGCCGCTGCTCAAATTCGTCGGGACCGTCTACCTTGCCGCTCTGGTGTTCGTTGTCGTGGTACTGGGCATGGCGGCTCGCTGTGTCGGCTTCGGGCTGTTTCGCCTGATCGCTTACATCAAGGCGGAGCTGTGTCTGGTGGCCTTCACCGGCGCTTCGGTAGCGGCGGTGCCGGGACTGATCGAAAAGCTCGAACGGGCCGGCTGTAGCCGGCAAGTGGTGCGGCTGGTGCTCAGCACCGGCTATACGTTCAACCTCACCGGCTCGAATCTTTACGTGACCTGTGCCTTCGTATTCCTAGCACAGCTCGCGGGTGTGACGCTGGACGGCACACAACTGCTGATGTTGCTACTGGTGTCGCTGCTAACGTCGCTGGGTTCGACCAGCGCGGCGGGCTCGGCATTTCTTACACTGACGGCCACGCTCGGTGTATTGAATTGGGTACCGCTGGAAGGGCTGGGCATTTTGCTCGGCGTCGAGCGGTTGATGAAGTGTCGCTCGCTGACCAATGTGATCGGCAATAGCCTGGCCTGCGTGGTGATTTCGGCGTGGAGCGGTGCGCTGGATCGAAAGGCGCTGCGCGAGGCTTTGGTACCTCATCGACAGCCAACGCTTCCCGGCGCGGTGGCCGGGAAGCGTTAGGGCTCAGTTCTTCACGAGCGCATTGAATGCCTTGTCCAAGGTGGCTTCGGCCTTGGCAATACGGTCACGGCGATCATCCGTCCAATGCTGATCGCCGGCCAGCGCCTGGTTCGCTTCCTTGAGCATGCGCTTGACCTCAGCTGGCTGCGGCCCGCCAGTGCCGACACGGGTTTTGACCATGTTCTGCGGCGACAGCGTAGCGCGGAAGGCCGACTCACTCAGCGGCAATTCGCGGGTCTTCCATTCGTACTTTTCCGCCGCCTTGGTGAACAGCCGCTGCGCCTCGGCGTAGGGGAAGTTGGCCGGCACGAAGCCTTCTTTACGCGCATGGCCAACCACCGCTGAAGCGAAGCTGTGACCGATACGGAAGGGCACCTTGTGCTCGCGCTCCAAGGTATCGGCCAACTCCATCGAGGTGGTCCATTCCGCCTCCAGCTCTTCCAGCGCCCGCTCCGGGTTGATCACCAGCGCATCCATCACCTTGCGCGTGCGGACGAACATCTCATGGGCGCTATCGAACAGCCCGAGGCCGTCGAAGGCGAACTTGTAATCGGTCATACCGGTGGTCACGTTATGCGCGCGCAGGGTGACGGTATGCGCAAGGCCGACCACATCCGAGGCCGACTCCCGCGCCCGCATGATCAAGCCCGGATTGCGCTTCTGCGGCATGGCGCTGCTGGTATAGGTGGCGCCTTCCTCAAGCAGCATCCACGGACGGATCTGATGGTACTGCGTATGGATGTCACCGAGCATCGCGCCAATGCGGATCGCCGAAGACGAAGCGATCCCTGCCGCCTCGATGGGAATGTCGTAAGTCGACACCTGTCCGGCATCCAGGGAGTTTTCGCGCACCTCATCGAAGCCGAGCAACTCGGCCAGCCGCTCGCGGTTGAGTGGCCAGCCGGAGTTGGCCAGTACCGCCGTGCCCATCGGACTGCGGTTCAGGCGTTCATACAGCTCGCGGATGCGTTGGGCGTCGCGCTCGAAAGCCGCCTCGTAGGCCAGCAGGTAATGCGCATAAGTGATCGGCTGCGCCTGCACGCCGTTGGTGTAGGCCGGGATCAGCGTATCGACGTTCTCCTTGGCCAGTTCCAGAAGGCGAGCACGGGTGTCGTTCATCGCGTCGGTGTAATCCAGCAACTGACTGCGCAGGGTGGCGAGCCGGTAGGTGGCGTACATGTCCTGACGGCTGCGCCCGGAGTGGATCAGCGAGGCTTGCGGCCCGATCTCGTCGATCATGATGCGCTCGATCTGCAGCACGTCGCTGGGCTTCTTGCCGTCCGGCTTGCCGGCCTGATCGATGACATGCTGAACGCCACGGGCGATCTCACGGCCTTGCTGACGGCTGACGATCTCCTCCTCGGTCAGCATGACGATGGACGCCTTGTTGATCCGATTGACCCAAGTGAACTGGTCGTCGTGTTTACCTTGCGTGGCACCGGCGCGATCGACCGTGGCACCGATCTTCGCCGCCTCGGCCGCGCATTCAGCGGTGGTGCGGCAGGGCAGGTCGGCAGTGTCTGCAGCCTGTACGGACAAGTGGCTGGCGCTAAGCGCGAATGCTACGGCCAGGGAAAGCAGAGTCTTTTGCATGATCATGGTGAGTCTCCTGTTTAGCGAAACCGTCACCCGTGCGAGCGACGGGATGGCATGGGGCGGAATCGTTACAGCAGCGGCAGCGTGTAGCTGAGGATGAAGCGGGTCTGATCGATGTCGTTACCCGTGCTTCGGTAGGTCCCGTTGCGCAGCTTCACGCCGAAGTTCTTCAGCGCGCCTTGCTGGAACACGTATGCGATATCGGTATCGCGCTCCCACTCGTGGCCGTCGCGTCCGCCAGGGCCGTCGAAATTGTCGCCACGCAGATAACGCGTCATGAAGCTCAGGCCGGGAATGCCCATGGCGGAGAAGTCATAGTCGTAACGCACCTGCCAGGATCTCTCGCCAGGGCTGGCGAAGTCCGGCGAAATCATCACGTAGTTGACCAGATACGAGTTGGTGCCATTGATGTGCGGGAAGCCGGTCTCGCCGCTCATTTTCTGGTACGCCGCGCCGAACGCGTGGCCGCCGAGCTGGTAAGTGAACTTGGCGCCGAAGGCATCGTTGTCGACATTGGTGTTGCCGGCCTCGGTGGAGCGGGCGAAGCGCAGATCGCTCTTGATCGCCTGGTCTTCACCCAACGGTAGTACATGTAACAAGCTGAAGATGTGCTGCTTGTAGTTCTGATCCAGATGGCCGTAGTGATAGCCCGTGGTCAGGTTCTTGTTCCAGCGGTAGCTTGCGCTGGCGAAATCGAACTTGTCGCTGGGCTGCCCGCCGCTGATGCCTTTGCCCGCTACAAGCATGTCGTCGTTGGCGGCAGAGTTTCGCAGGCTGTTCTGCGTCAGGCGGCCCGCGTTGAGCGTCAGCCCGTCGATCTCCTTCGACGTCAGCATGCCGCCGCGAAAGGTCTGTGGCAGTAGGCGTGAATCGTTAGGCAGCACCGTCGGTAGCTTTGGCAGCAAGGTGCCGACACGCACGATAGTCTTCGAATAGCGCAGCTTGGCCGCCGCGCCGAGCTGGCTGTATTCGTCCGGCGCCTTGTCGTCACCCACCGGCAACAGCCCCGTATTCTGCCGCTCCGGTCCAGAGTCGAGTTTTATACCGAGCAGTCCGATCGCATCGATCCCGAAACCCACCGGCCCTTCGGTAAAACCGGATTCATAATTGAGTAAGAACCCTTGTGCCCACTCGTCGCGCTTCGACTGGTTGGCGCCTTCCTGACGGTAGTCGGCGTTGTGGTAGAAGTTACGCAGCTCCAGCGTTGCCTTGCTGTCCGCCAGAAACTCCGCCATGGCCACACCGGGCAAACCCGCACCCAGCGCAGCAACCGCAATCGCCGCAGCGAGCGGCTTCGGTGACTTGAGCATCACTATCTCCTGTTTATTTTTATTGGAGGTCGACGCTGCCGGCGCAGAACCGGCAGCGTCTGGAGTGATGCTAATCACCCATGGTTGGGATTAAAAATATATAGATAGTCTGATGCGGATACTTTCTAGATATGGCTGCGCTGATCTGGCATAGCAGTGCTATGAACATCAGGCAAAGCCCTTCCGTATCGAATATTCGAGATAGCTCAGCGCTTGTTGTCGGCGCTGACCATGCGGCCTTTCATGGCCTCTTGCTTGACGATGTACTCGCCTACTAGCGGACGGCTTTGCAGATAGTGCTCGGTAGTCTTGTGGTAAGTGAACGCCGATTCGTCGCGGTACAGCTCGTAGAGATACACCAGATCAGGATCACTCAGATCCTGCACGACATCGAACACCAGGCAATCCGGCTCGTTCTGCACCGACGCGGCGGCATTGACGCGCATGGCCTCCATGAACTGAGCGAACGAGCCAGGCTTGAGCTGAGTTTTCAAAATGAGACAGTACATAAGCATCCTATTTTGTTTTATGGTTGTTGCCTGATTGTATACAAAAAAGGATCAAGCCATGCCAACCCGTCCCGGTCGCCTGAATGGCCTGCGTCACCTGGCGCTTACCGCCCCAAACCTCGAAGAGTGCGAACGTTTCTACGTCGACGTGCTGGGCATGGAAGTGCTGAACCGCGCCAGCAAAGATCTCGTCTACCTGACGTGCGGCAACGACAACCTCTCCCTGGGCCGCGCCCAGGAAAAAAGCAGCGGCGTCCAGGCGATGGATCACTACGGCTTTATAGTCGACAGCCTGGAAGAACTGCACGCCTGGTTCGAATACCTGAAAGCCCAAGGCGTCACCATGCTAGACCGCCCTTTCGCCCACCGCGACGGCGCCCATAGCTTTCATGTGCTCGATCCGGCCGGTAATACGGTTCAGCCGCTTTACCACCCGGCGATATCGGGGCAGCGGTTGCGTTGATTTGAGCCAGAGCAGGCTTCTGGGCTGCGTCAGCGTTGTCCTAGCGATGATCAATCAATTGTCCCGAACGGTGATTAATAGCTATGAACCAAGGGCGCGGGAACTTTGGCCTGTCATGAAAAGAGCTATATCGCAACTAACCAGGCCACCGCGCAATCAAGCTCAACGACAAATGCCCGACCACAATGCCGATGGAGATCTGCTTCCAAAGGCCGGCATGCTTGTTGGCTTGGGTAGCGACGGTGCGGTAGGGCGTTTCGCGCTCGGCGCGAATGTTGTCGAAATCGTCTCTCATGGTGCGCTCTCGGTGCGGTTCCCAGTCGTCCCATTTGCCTACGGTCACCACATCAGGGTGGATCACCAGCGTCGTTCGACCGCTTGCGGAAAATGAAAGGCCTTCTATGCTGAGGAAGGCCAATCGCCAATATACGACTGGCTTGGGCAAGGCCGTCGTTCCCGCCGTCTTGCTCCTCCGATTTTGAACAGGCTGTGGCTTCGCGCAAGCCAGAATCTCTCCATGGAAGCGAGACATGATCGAGTCAATTACCCTCTGCAATATCGCCACCTATAGCCCCACAACTCCCGAAACGCTCCAGAACTTGAAGGCCGTGAATTACTTCTACGGCGCGAATGGCGCAGGGAAGACGACGATAAGTAGGTTGATACAAAGCCCCCAAGTTTCAGCTGCTTCTTACCTCACTTGGGCAAAGGGTAACCCAATACCTGCCCATGTTTATAACAATGACTTTATCGCTGCGAATTTAACTGATTCCAAACAATTTAAAGGTGTGTTCACTCTGGGGCAGGCCCAACAGGCGCAACTTGATCGATTAGATGAACTTCATAAAGATAGAAGCCGCCACGAGCAACTTAAGGCCAAGACACTTGAAAGTCTCAGCGGTCAGGATGGCAAGGGTGGGAAGAACGCCGAGAAGAGTGCTTTAGAGGCAAAACTCGTAGCACGGTGTTGGGAACAAAAGCTAAAGCACGACGATGAGTTTCAGGGGGCATTCACCGGTGTAAGGAACAACAGGGAGGGATTCAAAAATCGAGTCCTACAGGAGAAGAAAAGCAACACTTCCGCCCTGGTTGATCTAGACAGCCTTCGGGAGCGAGCAAAGGTGGTTTATGGAAAGGCTCCGTCCCCTATGGCTAGCGTTGCCGCTCTTGATCTGTCCCGCTTAATGGCCTATGAGCAAGACCCGGTCTTGGTTAAACAGATAGTGGGCAAGGAGGATGTCAACATATCCGCGATGATTCAGCACTTAGGTAGTAGTGACTGGGTGCGACAAGGTATAAGGTTTCTCGAACATACTGATGATGACTGTCCTTTTTGCCAGCAGAAGCTGCCAGTTGACTTCGAGAAAAGCCTTGAGGGTTACTTTGATTTAACTTTTGAGGCAGATACAAAAGTACTATCGCAATTTCAGGCCAATTACCTCGCGGCAATAGATGCAGCGGTGAATCAGGCGCGATATATCCTGTCTTCAGATTGCGTTCATTTGGATATAGAGAAACTTGATCTAGAGTTCCAGGCTTTAAATGCAATCGTTTTGGTAAATAAACAGCGTGTAGAAAACAAAGTGGCCAGCCCCAGTTCGGCGGTTGAGCTAGAAGTGATTGGAGATGTTCAGGCCAGTATCGCTGAACTGATTGATGCGGCCAATCTCAAAGTTGCTGAGCATAATCGTCTTGTGACCGGCTTGTCAGTCGAGCAGAAGAAGTTGGCTGGTGAAATATGGAAATATCTCCTTGAAATAGAGCTTAAAGATACACTTGACGATTACGAGCAGCAAAGTAATGGCTTGGATAAAGCAATCGCAGGTATTAATGGAAGCCTAGAAAAGGCAAAGTCAGATATATCTGCTGTCGAGGCTGAAATTGCAACTATTGAAGCTGCGCTGACAAGTGTAAAGCCTACTGTCAATGCGATTAATAGGATACTCAAGGATTTCGGATTTAGAAGTTTCTCCCTTGATCCTGCATGCGAGGACAACGCCTATCGTCTCATTAGGAGTGATGGGACTGATGCGAAAGCAACGCTCAGCGAGGGCGAAAAAACATTCGTCACATTCCTTTACTTCTATCATCTGCTGAAAGGAAGCATTACCACGTCAGGCATTAGAAGTGATCGGATAGTAGTGATTGATGATCCTGTGTCGAGCCTGGACAGTGATGTATTGTTTATAGTGAGCAGCTTGATAAAGCAGCTGTTCCATGAGGTGCGTCAGAAAGGGAATAATCTAAAGCAGGTTTTCGTGTTGACACACAATGTGCATTTCCACAAGGAGATAACTTTTAACCCGGAACGCAAGGCTGACAAGCCTCTTGCTGATGAAACGTTTTGGATAGTGCGTAAGCCCGCTTTCCATTCTCGGGTAGAGTTCTATTCCACCAATCCGATCAAGACGTCTTATCAACTGCTATGGACTGAGCTAACGAAGGCGCCGGTCTCTGCGCTGACGATTCAAAATACGATGCGCAGAATCTTGGAGAATTACTTCAAGATTTTAGGTGGAATAGATACCCAACGTCTGATTGGAAAATTTTACGGACAGGAAAAGGTGCAGTGTCAGTCTCTGATTAGTTGGGTAAATGACGGATCTCATTACTCACCAGATGAGCTCTATGTAGCTATTGGGGATACGATGGCCTCCAGCTATATGAGGATTTTTTACAAGGTCTTCAAGGCAATGGATCACATGGCGCATTATCGGATGATGATGGGTGATCATTTTGTCGACCTGGATCCTGAAGAGGCACAAGATGACCAAGCGGATGGGGATGTCGCACTGCAGGCACCGCCAGCGGTTGTTGTCGCAGCGGGGGCCACTGCTGATACAGCTGGGGCCGCGATGGTGGCAAGTCCGCCTCCATCCTCGGCGATAGTGCTGCCTGGGGCGGCGCCGCAGGACGGCTCTCAGGGAGTTGGATCTGACATTCCTTTCTGATCTCAACGGGGCCAGGCGTAGAGTCCTGGCTTCTCAATCTGCGCATCGGTACCGGTCGCCGTGCCCAGCGGGATAAGCCTTTTCGGCTACCCTGTACGGCAGGCTGTAACGTATAAGGAAATTGTTTATGACGGAAAAAGGGACGGATTTATTTTCAGAAGACTATGCGTTCTAGTCGCGGCGCGGCAACGGTTGCTTACCCCTGCTTTCCCGCCCAAGGCGCAACGATCTGCACATCCCCAGCAAGCAACTGAGCCGCAGCCATCCAGACCACCGCACCAATCACCCCCAACGACAGATGCCCAACCACGATGCCAATGGCGATCTGTTTCCAGAGCCCGGAGTATTGATTGGATGGGGTAACAGCGACGGTGCGGTAGGGCGTTTCGCGCTCGGCGCGGATGTTGTCGAAGTTGTCTCTCATGGTGCGCTCTCGGTGATGCTGGGCTAAACGGCGGGCACAAAAAAAGGGTTCAGCTTTCGCTGAACCCTTTCTGAATTTGGTGGCTACGCAGGGACTTGAACCCCGGACCCCAGCATTATGAATGCTATGCTCTAACCAACTGAGCTACGTAGCCAAGTGGCGCGCATTATTCTCGTCGCGCCTGTGGCTGTCAACCCTCCTCCTGTGATTTTTCGTCCGTCTATCAAATGCTTATGCCGCGCCGCCGGTGGGCGCTTGAAGCCCCCGCGCCGGCGCGTCTGTTTGCGTGTTGATCAATCCCACTTTGGTGCGAAGCCGGGGTTGGCCAGGCGTTCGTTGCGGTCCAGTGCGGCGATCTGTTGCATCTCCTCGTCGGTCAGGCGCAGCTCCTGCGCTTTGAGGTTGGCGGCGAGGTTTTCGCGCTTGGTGGAGGAGGGAATGACGGCGAAGCCCTGTTGCAGCAGCCAGGCGAGAGCGATCTGCGCGGGGCTGGCGTTGTGGCTTTCGCCGATGCGCTGCAGCACCTCGTCCTGCATCACCTTGCCGTAGGCCAGCGGCATATAAGCGGTGATGTGGATGCCCTGGCTGCGGGCGAAGTCGATCACCTTGCGGTTCTGCAGGAAAGGATGCACCTCGACCTGATTGGTGGCGATGTTCTCGGCACCGATGGCGTCGATGGCCTGTTGCATATGGCTGATGGTGAAGTTGGAGATGCCGATGGCGCGGGTCAGGCCGCGCTCTTTGGCTTCCATTAGGCGGGCCAGGTAGTCGGCGACGGGCAGCTCATCGTTGGGCGAGGGCCAGTGCACCAGGGTGAGATCGACCTGTTGCAGGCGCAGCTTGCTCAGGCTTTCCTCCAGGCTGGGAATCAAACGATCGGCGCTGAGGTTGGCGGTCCAGACCTTGGTGGTCACGAACAGCTCTTCGCGCGGCACACCGCTCTCGGCGATGGCCTGGCCGACTTCAGCTTCGTTCTCGTAGATCTGCGCGGTGTCGATGTGGCGATAGCCGAGTTCGAGGCCCATCTTTACCGAGTCGATGATTTGCTGGCCCTTGAGGCGGAAGGTGCCGAGGCCGAAAGCGGGAATGTTCATTAAATTCTCCTGTGTGATTGATCAATGCGAGGCGGCGAGGGCCGACTTCTGCGTGTCGTTGCCGGGGCTCGTGTCCAGACAATCCAGCCGGCCGCTCCAATATGTGAGGGCCAGGGCGATCAGTACGACCAACGAGCCGATCCAGGCGGTATGGATGAGACCCATGGACGCGACGATGTGTCCGCCGAGCCATGCGCCACCGGCAATACCGAGGTTGAACGCAGCGATGTTCAGACCCGAGGCGACGTCCACGGCGTTCGGCGTGTGATGCTCGGCCTGACGTACCACGTAGACCTGCAGGCCAGGCACGTTGCCGAACGCCACAGCGCCCCAGAGCAAAACCGTCGCCAGCGCCAACCAGGGGTTGACCGCGGTAAAGGTGAGCGTAAAGAGCACGGCGGCCAGCAGTGCAAAAATCAGCTTCAGGGCGCTGATCGGCCCGCGACGGTCGGCCAACTTTCCACCCCAGATGTTGCCCACTGCCACCGATACGCCGTAAACCAGCAACACCAGGCTCACCGCGCCTTCGCCGAAGCCGCTGATTTCCTGCAGGATCGGCGCAAGAAAGGTGAACGCGATAAAGGTGCCGCCGTAGCCGACCGCAGTCATCGCGTAGACCAACAGCAGGCGCGGCTGTTTCAGTACGGCCAGTTGCTGGACGATGGAGGCAGGCTTGCTGTGCTGGATATTGCGCGGCACGAAGATCAGGCTGCCGATAAAGGCGACCACACCGAGCAGCGACACGGCGAGAAAGGTTTCTCGCCAGCCGAACTGCTGACCGATGAAGGTGCCCAGCGGCACGCCCGTGACCAAAGCAACCGTCAATCCGGTGAACATGATGGCGATGGCGCTCGCGGCTTTCTCTTTAGAGACCAGGCTGGTGGCGATGGTCGAGCCGATGGAGAAGAACACACCATGGGCGAGGCCGGTGACGATGCGCGCCAGGATCAACGACTCGTACCCCGGCGCCTGCCACGCGAGCAGGTTGCCGGCGGTGAACAGCACCATCAACGACAACAGCAAAAGCTTGCGCGGGACCTTGCCGGTCAGCGCCGTGAGCAGCGGGGCGCCGACCGCGACGCCGAGGGCGTAAAGACTGACCAGCAGCCCGGCCGAGGGCAGGCTGACACCGAGGTCACCGGCAATGGTTGGGATGAGGCCGACGATGACGAACTCCGTCGTGCCGATGGCGAATGCGCTGAGTGTCAGCGCGAGCAGAGCGATGGGCATGGAATGAAACTCCGGTTGGATTGCATGGCGCGTAGTGTCTACCGCAGACTCATGCGGAAAAACCGGGTCTCAGGCCAAACATAATTGACTGCGAGTCACAGATGAAAACCACGCTCGACGAGTTGCAAGCCTTCACAGCTGTCATCGATACAGGCTCGATTTCCAGCGCGGCGATGCAGTTGGGTCAGACGGCCTCGGGCGTCAGCCGGGCCTTGAGTCGGCTGGAAGCCAAGCTCGCCACCACGCTGCTGCGGCGCACCACCCGGCGCCTGGAGCTAACGGAGGAGGGCGCGGCCTTTCTGATTCAGGCCAGGCGGATTCTTGAGGCAGTAGAGGAAGCCGAGGAGCAGATGTCGCGTCGATTGCAGCATCCGGCCGGAAGGTTACGGGTCAACGCCTCGGCACCCTTCATGCTGCACGTGCTGGTGCCGCTTGTTGGTGGGTTCCGCGAGCGCTATCCGGACATCGAACTGGAACTGAATAGCAGCGATCAGATCATCGATCTGCTCGAGCATCGCACCGACCTGGCGCTGCGCCACGGTCCGCTGCGCGATTCCACCTTGCATGCCCGGCCGCTGGGGCGTAGTCGTTTGCGTGCAGTGGCGAGCCCCACGTATCTGGCGGACCGGGGTGTGCCGCAGCAGGTCGAGGACCTGGCGACGCATAGCCTGATCGGTTTCACCCAGCCGGAGAGCCTCAATCATTGGCCACTGCGCCATCCCCTCGGCGAGACCTGGCCCATCGTGCCGAGCCTGTGGGCATCGAGCGGCGAGACAGTGAGGCATCTAGCGTTGGCCGGGCAGGGTATCGCCTGCTTATCTGACTTCATGACCGCGCGCGATCGCGCCGAGGGTACGCTGGTCGAGGTGCTGGCCGAGGCGAACGTCCGGGTGCTCCAGCCGATCCACGCGGTGTATTACCGCAATACCGCGCTCGCCGCTCGCATCACCTGTTTCCTCGATTACCTCGGCGAGTGCCTGGCAGAGCAGGCCTGGACGCGTCACGGATGACCGGTCCGAACGATGCAAGGCCGGGCCTGCCTAACTTTTCAGGCATACCTGCGAGGAGATCCTCATGCTCAGCACTAATCTTCCAAGCGATCCGCCGCTGTATCCCTGGCTGGCGGACGAATCGCCCCTGAACGATCTCGACGACGCTGAAAGTGACACCGAGCTGGACGACGGCGGCGTTCTGCCCGACGAGGTGCTCGAAAATCTGGAGAAGGAGCCACCGCCGCCCGACCCGATGCCTGATCCGGGTGTGATGTAGCAAGTGGCTCTGGCTGGGTCGAGGTGCACGCTGTGACGCGCAGCGTGCATGAGCCTGACGTTGGAACGTTGGGGCAACCATGCGAGCCACTGGTTCGCACACTATCGGAACACACTGATTGATCGTGCCCACCTGACCTTTCAGAGCCGGCCGACCGCGTCTCCGGCGTTGTTGCCAAAACCACGCTGCAGCGTGAACCGCGCCGTGACATCATCGGGACGCGATCGCGTGCTGCGCCCCACCTCGGCAGTGCAGCCGCCAAGTCGATGAGCTCTACCTGAACCTTTCGCACATCCAAACGCCGCCTGTTCAAAGGCGGCGCGCTTCTTTACTCAAGAGACGTAACGCATGAACAGGCGGTTATTGGTTGTTGTGCTGCTGATTGGCTTGCATGTGTTTGCCGGCGTCACGCTGATTCCAGATCTCTCGCTTGGGCTGCTCGGCAGTGTTTTGGCCTGGGCCTATCTCGCGCTGTCGGCTGTGCTGATGCGCTACGGCGTGTTGGTGCGAGGGGCGGGCAATGCACTGCTGGCATGGTCCGGGTTGCTGGCGATGGGGATATTTTCCAGCCTGGCAGTTTTTTCGCTGCTGCGCGCTTTTGCGTTGGCATTGGCATCGCTGTCGGGTTGGGGGCCGGCCGGCTTCGCGCAGGGCTCGGCGTTGGCAGTCATCGTTGCGGTCGTAGTGGTAACGCTGTTCGGCGTGTTCAATGCGCGGCGCACGGCTCGGGTGGTCGAACGCGACATTGCACTGCGAGGACTGCCGGCGACGCTGGAGGGGTTCAGCATCGTGCAACTGAGCGACATCCACGTTGGGCCGACGATCAAGCAGGGCTATATCGATGCGATCGTCCAGCGGGTCAACGGGCTCTCACCGGACCTCATCGTCATCACCGGCGATCTGGTGGACGGCAGCGTTGCCGATCTGGCCGATGACATCGCGCCGCTGGCGCAGCTGAGCGCCCGCCACGGCACCTACGTGGTGACCGGCAACCACGAGTACTACTCCGGTGCGGACAGCTGGATCGCGGAATTCGAGCGGCTGGGCATGGCGGTGCTGCTCAATCGTCATGTTCAGCTCGAGCACGGCGGTGCACGATTGGTCCTGGCGGGCATCGCCGACTATTCGGCGGAGCTGTTCAGACCCAACCATCGAAGCGACCCGGTCGCGGCGTTTGCTGGCGCGCCCGATGACGTGCCGCGCATCCTGCTGGCGCACCAGCCGCGTTCGGCGAAGGCAGCAGTAGAGGCTGGCTGCGACCTGCAGCTGTCCGGCCATACGCACGGTGGGCAGTTCTGGCCCTGGATGCACTTCGTGCGCTGGCAGCAGCCGTGGGTGGCGGGTTTGCAGCGCGTCGGTGAGATGCAGATCTATATCAGCCGTGGCACCGGTTATTGGGGGCCGCCGTTACGCTTCGGCGCCCCGTCGGAGATCACGCGGCTTCGCCTGGTCAGCGCCGCATAGTGCTTTCCCGACAACGCGCGGACGCGTTTCAGCTGGCTAGCAGCTCGCGGCGCAGCAGGGCGTAATCCTGGCCTTCCAGCTGCCCGCGGCGCAGCGGATTGCGTGTGCAATGGGCGGCAAAGCCGGCATCCACGAAGCGGTACGGCAGATGCTCGTCACGACCGGTGGGAATGCCGAGCCGTGTGGTCTGAACGATATCCGGGCGTGCGCCGATGTCGTCCACGCGCAGCCGGGCAGGGTCCAGGCGTTGGGCATTCCACTCCGTGACCGTCAGGCCTAGCGCCTTGCAGAGTAGCGTCTGGCCGGAGCAGAGGCGGGTCAGGGGGCGTGGCCCGCCAGCGGCGGCCGGGCTGTTGCTGCGCATGCGCTCGATGGTTTCTTCGCATGACAGCGAATCGACCCACGGGTAACCGGCCTTGATGCAGACCGCGTTGCCGTCGCCCTGCACGCTGAAGTTCAGCGAATCCCCGCCGCGCGAGTAATAGAGGTACAGATGGCCGGCCGGCATGAACATGGCGCGCCGCGATGGGCTGTAGCCGAGCGAGGAGTGGCTGGCTTTTTCATCGACGTAATAGGCTTCAGTTTCAATGATGCGTGCCGACAGCCAGAGCCCATCGACGCAGTGGCGAATCACGGTCCCGAGCAATTCCTGAGCGACGATCTGTGCGTCCCGGTCGAAAAAGCTGTCGTCAAGGTATTGCTGCGGTGGTTCGGTGAGGCTGTTCATCGGAGCTCCGGCTTCGGCAGGTCTGCCTGTTCCGACCGATAAGCGAGGCGAATATTCGGCGCGTCATGACCGGATTCCGTGCCGGTCGTCAGACAGGTGTAGGTAAATCAGGCTAGGTAGCCTGAGCTCAGCGCGATTAGTCTGCCGCCGAAATGCAAGAAGCCCCGCTTGTGCGGGGCTTCTGAGTGCTTCGATCAGTGAGAGATGAGTGAGCGATTTTTGCTTAAACGTTAAAGCGGAAGTGCATCACGTCGCCGTCCTTGACGATATATTCTTTGCCTTCCAGGCGCCATTTGCCGGCTTCTTTGGCCCCGGCTTCGCCCTTGTACTGGATGAATTCGTTATAGGCGATGACTTCGGCGCGGATGAAGCCTTTCTCGAAATCGGTGTGGATCACAGCGGCGGCCTGCGGAGCGGTGGCACCAATCTTGACGGTCCAGGCACGAACTTCCTTCACGCCAGCGGTGAAGTAGGTCTGCAGATTGAGCAGCTCGTAACCCGCGCGGATCACGCGGTTCAGGCCGGGCTCTTCGAGGCCGAGGGACTCGAGGAACATGTCCTTTTCCTCGCCATCGTCCAGCTCGGCAATTTCCGCTTCGATCTTGTTGCACACCGGTACCACGACGGCGCCTTCCTCGGCGGCGATGGCGTTGACCACGTCCAGATGCGGGTTGTTTTCGAAGCCGTCTTCGGCAACGTTGGCGATGTACATCACCGGCTTGCTGGTCAGCAGGTGGAAACCTTTGGCCAACTGAATCTCTTCATCACCCAGCTTCTTCAGCAGCGTGCGGGCCGGCTTGCCTTCGGTGAAGTGGGGGATCAGTTTTTCCAGTAGCGCTTTCTGCGCAACCGCTTCCTTGTCGCCGCCCTTGGCGTTGCGGGTCACGCGCTGCAGTTGCTTCTCGCAGCTGTCGAGGTCAGCGAAGATCAGTTCCAGTTCGATGATCTCTATGTCGCGCTTGGGATCGACCGAGTTGGAGACGTGGATGACGTTTTCGTCTTCAAAGCACCGCACCACGTGGGCGATGGCATCGGTCTCGCGGATGTTGGCCAGAAACTTGTTGCCCAGACCTTCGCCTTTGGACGCGCCTTCGACGAGGCCGGCGATATCGACGAACTCCATTGTGGTCGGGATCACGCGCTCCGGTTTGACGATTTCAGCGAGAGCCTGCAGGCGCGGATCAGGCATCGGCACGATGCCGCTGTTCGGCTCGATGGTGCAGAAAGGAAAGTTTTCCGCAGCGATACCGGACTTGGTCAGCGCGTTGAACAGGGTGGACTTGCCGACGTTGGGCAGGCCGACGATGCCGCAATTGAATCCCATGGTGTCTTTGCCTCGGTGTTGCTGGCAGTCAAAGAGCTGCCGGCATTTTGCCAAACTGCGTTAAACGGCTTCGGGATGCGCTCTATTGCAGCCGTCCTGCTCAGCCGTTGCCTTGTCTTGCGTGCCCGCGTTTCAGGCCTTCTGGCTATGCAGGCGCTGCATCGCGCGCGTCCAGTCGCCAGTGAGGATTTCCGGCAGCACGTCGAAGGTGAAATCGATGCTGGCGTCGAGCTTCTCGCGTTCTGTCTGCGGCGCACGTCCCAGTACGTAGCCGGTCACCAGGCTGCTATGCCCGGGATGGCCAATGCCCAGACGCAGGCGGTAGAAGTTGTTCTGATTGCCGAGCTTGGCAATGATGTCGCGAAGCCCGTTGTGCCCGCCATGGCCGCCACCCTGCTTGAGCTTGGCAATGCCTGGGGGCATGTCGAGTTCATCGTGGGCAACCAGGATGGACTCGGGAGGAATTCGGAAAAATCCGGCCAGTGCCGACACCGCCTGACCGCTGCGGTTCATGAAGGTGGTGGGAATCAACAGGCGGATGTCTTCGTCCTGATGGCGAAATTTGCCGACCAGACCGAAGTATTTGCGATCGACGCTGAGATTGACGCCCTTATGGGCAGCCAGACGCTCAACGAAAAGGGCCCCTGCGTTATGCCGGGTCTGGTCGTATTCAGGGCCTGGGTTACCCAGGCCGACGATCAGTTTAACGGCAGTCACGACAGAGGCCCTTCCTCAGGTGATGGCGAGTGGATTACTCGGCAGCGCCTTCTTCTTTCGGAGTGTCTTCCTTGTTCACGCGCGGCGCATGAACGTTGGCAACCGGCAGGTCGCTGCCATGAGCCAGGGCGACCAGCTCAACACCTTTCGGCAGCTTGAGGTCGGTCATGTGCAGTACCTGACCGACTTCGACGTAGGCCATGTCGACTTCGATGAACTCCGGCAGATCCTGCGGCATGCAGGACACTTCCACTTCGTTGATGTTGTGCAGGATTTCGCCACCCTGCTTCTTCACGCCAACCGAGCTTTCCTGGTTGATGAAGTGCAGCGGAACGGTAGCGGTCAGCTTGTGGCCTTCAACGACGCGGACGAAGTCAGCGTGCAGGACGAAGCCCTTGGCCGGATGACGCTGCAGCGCCTTGATCAGAACGGATTCGTTCTGGCCATCGACGTTCAGGGTCAAGACGTGACTGAAAGATGCTTCGGTTTCGAGCATCTTGGCCAGGTCTTTAAGCAGCAGGCTGATGGACTGTGGGGCCTTGTCGCCACCGTAGATTACGGCTGGGACGAGGTTGGCGTTACGACGCAGGCGGCGGCTCGCACCTTTCCCCAGGTCGGAACGCACTTGGGCATTCAGAGTGAAATCAGTCATTGTGTTTCTCCAGGATAACAACGCGCCCGAAGTGCTTGCGACCAGCACTACCGGGTGGTTGGGCAAAAAGCCCCGCACGAGGCGGGGCACATTTTCGTCTGCGCGAATGGCCAGGCTTTCGCCTTAGCGGAACATCGCACTGATCGATTCAGCATTGCTGATGCGGCGAACCGCTTCAGCCACCATTGGCGCGATGTCCAATTGGCGAATACGGGTACAAGCTTGCGCCGCTGCGGACAGCGGAATGGTATTGGTCACCACCAGTTCATCGAGAACCGAGCCGTCGATGTTCTCGATGGCGCGGCCCGACAGAATCGGATGAGTGCAATACGCGTAGACCTTAGAAGCGCCATGATCTTTCAGAGCAGTTGCTGCGTGGCACAGAGTGCCAGCGGTATCGACCATGTCATCGACGAGGATGCAAGTCCGACCTTCGATGTCACCAATGATGTGCATCACTTCGGACTGGTTGGCCTTTGGGCGGCGCTTGTCGATGATCGCCAGATCCACACCCAGCGACTTGGCCACGGCGCGAGCACGCACCACGCCGCCAATATCAGGGGAAACGATCATCAGGTTCTCGAATCGCTGAGCCTGAATGTCGTCCACCAGGACCGGCGAGCCATAGATGTTGTCTACGGGCATGTCGAAGAAGCCCTGGATCTGATCGGCGTGCAGGTCGACGGTGAGGACGCGGTTGACACCCACCACATCGAGCATGTCGGCCACGACCTTGGCGCTGATCGGCACTCGTGCGGAGCGCGGGCGGCGATCCTGGCGGGCGTAACCAAAGTAGGGAATGACTGCCGTGATGCGGGTGGCAGAGGAACGGCGGAAGGCATCAGCCATCACTACCAGTTCCATCAGGTTGTCATTGGTGGGAGCGCAGGTCGGTTGAATCAGGAACACGTCCTTACCGCGAACGTTCTCGTTGATCTCGACACTGATTTCGCCGTCGGAGAATTTTCCGACGTAGGCATCACCGAGGGGAATATGCAGCTGACGTACAACACGCCGGGCCAGGTCGGGGTTGGCGTTCCCCGTGAAGACCATCATCTTGGACACGCGCAGTACCTGCCTGAGGGTGGATCCGATGAAACAAAAAGCTGTTCAAAAGGCCAGGCTTTTTGAACAGCTCTCAAGTGTATGGCAGGGGCGGCTGGATTCGAACCAACGCATGCCAGGATCAAAACCTGGTGCCTTACCGCTTGGCGACGCCCCTGTAGATTCAATCTGAATGTGCTGCGATCGTACGAACCCTGAGGGTTGTGGCAGGGGCGGCTGGATTCGAACCAACGCATGCCAGGATCAAAACCTGGTGCCTTACCGCTTGGCGACGCCCCTGTATCGTACAACCGAATGCTAGGCATTCACTTCCTGCGCCATTTGCTCGAGCTTTCGGTGCAGCATCGAAATGTTGCGACCCTGGGCCACGAAACCTGGCATATCGGCTGGAAGTTGGCGGCAGACTTTATCAGCCTCGCCTTTGTTTGGAAAGCTCCCAAACACACAAGCTCCAGTGCCGGTCATGCTTGCTGGAACAAAATTATTCAACAAGCTCAAAGCGTTACGTACTGCTGGATAGCGCTTTTCGACCACCGGCTGGCAGTCGTTATGACCACCCCCTGCAAGAAGGCTGCGAACTGTAATGGCCGGGGTATTGCGTGTCAACTCTGGGTCGGAAAATATTTCTGCTGTACTAACAGAGACTTGCGGGGCGATGACGAGGAACCAGGGTTCACTTAATTCGACCGGTTGCAAGCGCTCGCCAATCCCTTCGGCAAAGGCCGCGCGACCGCGCACGAACACCGGCACGTCGGCACCCAACATCAGCCCGATCTTTGCCAGACGATCCTCGCCCAGGTGCGTTCGCCAGAGATGATCGAGGCCGAGTAGGGTAGTTGCGGCATCGGAACTGCCGCCACCGATGCCGCCGCCCATGGGCAAACGTTTGATCAGTTGTATATCGGCGCCCTGGCCGCTACCGCTATGGCTCTGCAGCAGGCGAGCCGCGCGCACGATCAGGTTGTTGTCATGATCGACACCGGGCAGTTTGGTGTGCAGTCGAATCTGGCCGTCTGCGCGTGGCCTGAAGGTCAATTCATCGCCATGGTCGAGGAACTGGAACAGCGTCTGCAGCTCGTGATAACCATCGGCACGGCGGCCAAGAACATGCAGCATCAGGTTGAGCTTGGCTGGAGCCGGTAAGGTCAGCTCGTCCATTAGTGGCCGAGCTGGCGCGGATGCCAGTCCTTGACCACGAGCGTGATATGCAGGTCTCGGCCTACCAGTTTGATGCGCGACGGCAGCATGAAACCGTCCTCCTCGATATAGCCGAGATACTGCACGTCCCAGCCGTCCTGCTGGAGATTGGCGAGGCGTCCATCGCTGTCGAGCGCGACGCGGCTGCGGCTGTCCGGGGCGGGGAGGCCACGGATCCACCAGAGCAGATTCGAGACCGGCAACTGCCAACCGAGCTGGCTTTCCACCAGTGCCTCCGGTGACTCCGCTTCGAAGCGCCCTTGGCCTGCCACTTCTAGCGCCACTGCATCCGGTCGGCCGGTCAGGCGCGTGGCGCCGCGGCCAAGCGGGCCGGAGAGGCGAATATCGAAATAATCTTGGCGCTGCAGCCAGAAGAGAGTGCCGCTGCCGGAGTTCTGAGGCGCGCGAATGCCAATCTTGCCGTTGATTTGCCAACCATCGATTTCGCTGATGCGCGCCTTGTGGGTCTTCCAATCTTCGGTATTTCCGGCGCCCTCGACGGACTCCTGTGGGCCGACGCCGGCGCAACCGGCGAGCAGCAGAGCGAGAGCAGGAATCAGCAGATTTCGCATCAGCTTCATGGGTCAGGGTTTCTCCGAGCCTGTCAGGCGTTTGATGGTTTCGCGGAGGATCTGGCTATCCGGCTGTTGTTTCAGGGCTTCGTCCCAAATAGCCCGTGCTTCACGCTGTTTGCCAGACGTCCAGAGTACCTCGCCCAGGTGGGCGGCGATTTCATGGTCCGGAAAAAGCTCATATGCCTTGCGCAGGTGGGTCTCGGCTTCGGCGATATTGCCCAGCCGGTAATTCACCCAGCCGAGACTGTCGAGAATGGCCGCGTCGTCGGGATTGAGCCGGTAGGCCTGCTCGATAAGCGCAAGGGCTTCTTCATACCGGTCGGTGCGGTCGGCCAGGGTGTAGCCGAGCGCGTTAATTGCCATGGCGTTGTCGGGTTCACGCTCGATGATGAAGCGCAGATCCTGTTCCAGCTGTGCCAGGTCGCCGCGCTTCTCGGCGATCATGGCCCGCGTATAGAGAAGGTTGAGGTCTTCGGGGAATTGCTCCAACGCTTGCTCGGCAAGCTGCCAGGCCTCTTCGAGCTGCTGCTGGCCGGAAAGCGCTTCGATCTCGATCAGGTACAGCTGGATCGCATAGTCCGGCTGCTCATCGCGCGCGTTCGCCAGTAGCTGCGAGGCTTCCTGGCTGCGGTCGAGAGAGAAAAGCAGTTCGGCCTGCATCAGCTTCGCGGGCAAGTACTCGTTGCCGGGGCCGACCTTGGCGAAGGCGGCCAGCGCCTGCTCGTGCTTGCCCATCTCGTGATAGGCGCGACCGAGGTTGAAGTTGGCGGCATCGACGTGGCTGCCGCGCTCGATCAGCTCCTCCAGATAAACGATCGCTTCGCGCCAGGCCTCAGCCTCGAGGCACACCAGTGCCATGGAAAAGCGCAGGTCGTCATCGTCGGGGTATTGCTGGACCAGCGTGGCGAACTCGCCCATGGCCTCGTCGAGGCGGTCCTGTTCGACCAATAGTCGTGCATAAGTCAGTCGCAGACGCTTGTCTTCGGGGTGCTGGTCGAGGCTTTTCTCCAGTAGCGGTAATGCTTCGTTGCCGCGTTCGAGGACCTGCAGCAATCGAGCCTGGAGCAGAATCGACGGGATTTCCTGCTGATTGGCAGGTTGCTCTTCGAGCAGCGCCAGCGCTTCTTCAGGGCGTCCGTCCTGCTGCAGCAACACGGCTTTGCCGAATTTTAGCTGCGCATTGTCAGGGTGTTTGGTCAGCAGCTGGTCGAAGCTGTTCAACAGACCGGTTCGCGTGTCCGGATCGGTTTCGGCGGCCGACAGGGCGAGGAAATCGAAGTGGGTATCGCCCTGGCCCTGCAGGACCTTTTCCATGAATTCCATGGATTCTTCGTAGCGCCCAGCGCGCGCCAACTGCACGGCCGCCGCGCGCTGGGCATCAAGATTCTCCGGTGCGTTGTTCGCCCAGATCATTGCGGTATCCAGCGCAGCCTGCTCGGCACCAAGGTATTCGGCGATGCGGAAACCGCGCTCGGCCACGCCGGCATCCTGGGTCGCGTTGGCCTGCTGCACATAGCTACCCAAGGCGATGTCGAAGCGATTGCGTTGGCCGGCCAGCTCGGCCACCAGTAGCGCGTAAAGCGTGTCTCGGCTGAAAGATCCATATTCACCAGGACTCGTTTTTGCAGGTTCCGGTGTTGCTTCCTCGACCGGCGGGCTGCTGTCGGGAGCGCTCTGCATGAAGCTTTGGCAGCCACCGAGAAACAGGACGGCGCTGATGGCGAGGAGTTTTTTCATAGGGATATAAGGCTGATCTGCGGTCGCGGCATGATGACACAAGCCGTCAGGCAAGCACATGGGCCGGCTTGCGAGGCGATTCGGTCGGCTCGATAGGTACAGACAATGACGGGCAACTGTTGTTCTGGGACAGGCGAAGTAGGAGAATCGCGCGCTCCGTTTTCGAATCAGCGACCTGCATGGCTTTCATCGCGCTTGGCATTAATCACAAGACCGCATCGGTGGACGTGCGCGAGCGTGTGGCGTTCACGCCTGAGCAGATGGTCGAGGCGCTGCAGCAACTGTGCCGTGTCACGCCAACGCGTGAGGCGGCGATCCTGTCGACGTGCAACCGCAGCGAGCTGTACTTGCAGCAGGATCAGGTCGAAGCCGAGATGGTGCTGGCCTGGCTGGCCAACTATCACGGCCTGAGCCTGGAAGATCTCAGGGCCTGCGCCTATGTGCACACCGACGACCAGGCGGTACGGCATATGATGCGCGTCGCCTCCGGGCTGGATTCGATGGTGCTCGGCGAGCCGCAAATTCTCGGGCAGATGAAATCCGCCTACGCCGTCGCGCGCGAGGCCGGCAGCGTCGGGCCGCTGCTGGGGCGCCTGTTTCAGGCGACCTTCAGTACCGCCAAGACCGTGCGGACCGACACGGCTATTGGCGAAAACCCGGTATCGGTGGCCTTCGCCGCTGTCAGCCTGGCGAAGCAGATTTTCGCCAACCTCGACCGCAGCCAGGCGCTGCTGATCGGCGCCGGCGAGACCATCACGCTGGTTGCCCGCCATCTGCATGAGCAGGGCGTGAAGCGCATCGTGGTTGCCAACCGTACCCTCGAGCGTGCCAGTGCGTTGGCTGAGCAGTTCGGCGCGCATGCCATCCTCCTCGCTGATATTCCGCAGGAGCTCTACAACAGCGACATTGTCATCAGTTCCACCGCCAGCCAGTTGCCGATTCTCGGCAAGGGCGCTGTCGAGCAAGCGCTGAAGAAGCGCAAGCACAAGCCTATGTTCATGGTCGATATCGCCGTGCCCCGCGATATAGAAGCGCAGGTAGGCGAGCTGGGCGATGTCTACCTTTATACCGTCGACGATCTACACGAAGTGGTCGCGGAGAATCTCAAGAGTCGCCAGGGGGCTGCCCAGGCTGCCGAGGAGCTGGTCGCTGCTGGCACCGATGAGTTCATGGCGCGGCTGCGTGAGCTGGCGGCGGTGGATGTGCTCAAGGCCTACCGGCAGCATGCCGAGCGCATTCGCGACGAGGAAATGCTCAAGGCCCAGCGGCTGCTGGCCAACGGCGGCACACCCGAGGATGCGTTGGCACAGCTGGCCCGAGGGCTGACCAACAAGCTGCTGCACGCACCCAGCGTACAACTGAAAAAACTTTCCGCCGAAGGGCGTATGGAGGCCCTGACCGTCGTCGAGGAGCTCTTCGCCCTGCAAGACAGCACGGACAAACCATGAAAGCGTCACTGCTCAATAAACTCGACATCCTGCAGGACCGCTTCGAAGAACTGACGGCGTTGTTGGGCGATGCCGAGGTCATCAGCGATCAGACCCGCTTTCGTGGCTATTCGCGCGAATACGCCGAAGTCGAGCCGGTCATCGCTACCTACCGCGAATTCCTCAAGCTGCAGTCCGACCTCGAAGGCGCTCAGGCGCTGCTCAAGGACAATGACCCCGACGTGCGCGAGATGGCTGAGGAAGAAGTCACCGAAGCCCGCGGTAAGCTCGAAGAAATCGAGACTCGCCTGCAGCGTATGTTGCTGCCGAAGGACCCAAAGGACGGTCGCAACGTCTTCCTCGAGATCCGTGCTGGTACTGGCGGCGATGAAGCGGCGATCTTTTCCGGCGACCTGTTTCGCATGTATTCGCGCTATGCCGAGCGGCAGGGCTGGCGCGTCGAGATTCTTTCCGAAAGTCCCGGCGAGCACGGCGGCTACAAGGAAGTCATTTCGCGCGTAGAAGGCGACAATGTGTTCGCCAAACTAAAGTTCGAGTCCGGGGCGCATCGCGTACAGCGTGTCCCAGAGACCGAGTCCCAGGGGCGCATCCATACCTCGGCCTGCACTGTCGCGGTACTGCCGGAGCCGGACGAGCAGATCGCCATCGAGATCAATCCGGCTGATCTGCGTGTCGACACCTATAGAGCGTCCGGTGCCGGTGGGCAGCACATCAACAAGACGGATTCGGCGGTGCGCATTACTCATTTGCCGAGCGGCATCGTGGTGGAGTGTCAGGAAGAGCGCTCGCAACACAAGAACCGCGCCCGGGCCATGTCCTGGCTGGCTGCCAAGCTGCAGGATGTGCAGGACAGCGCTGCGCACAAGGAAATCTCCGATACGCGCAAACTGCTGGTTGGCTCGGGTGATCGCTCTGAACGTATTCGTACCTACAACTTCCCGCAGGGGCGGGTGACCGATCACCGTATCAACCTGACCCTGTATTCCCTCGGTGAGGTCATCGGCGGGGCTGTGGAGCAGGTAATCGAGCCCTTGTTGCAGGAGTACCAGGCGGATCAACTGGCGGCATTAGGCGATTGATAGCGTTCGGTCGCTGACCATAGGCAAGGCACCGCTTGCCTTGCCACGATCTTTGTTTGACTAACTTAAGTACTGTCGCGCCTACCGCCAGGTCCATACGGAAACGCTGAGCATGGCCTCCATCGAATTTCTGTTGCGTGCTGCTGATTTGCCAGATTCATCAAGTGCCAAGCTCGACGCTGAGTGGCTCCTGGCCGCTGCTCTGGGCAAGGCGCCGAGTTACCTGCGGACCTGGCCCGAACGCGAAGTTCCTCCTGAGTGCGAAGCCCGTTTTGCTGCTGATCTGGAGCGCCGTCGTAGTGGCGAGCCGGTGGCCTACATTCTCGGTCGCCAAGGCTTCTGGAGCCTCGAGCTTGAGGTTGCACCGCATACGCTGATCCCCCGTCCGGATACAGAGCTGCTGGTCGAAACTGCACTGCAGTTGCTTCCGTCGACGCCGGCACAGGTGCTGGATCTCGGTACCGGTACCGGCGCGATCGCCTTGGCGCTGGCCCATGAGCGACCGGCGTGGCAGCTCACCGGTGTGGATCGCGTCGTCGAAGCCGTGGCCTTGGCGACACGCAATGCTCAGCGGTTGCGGCTTGGCAATGTTGCTTTTCGAGAAAGCCATTGGTTTTCCGCCCTCGACAGCCAACGCTTTGCGCTGATCGTCAGCAATCCACCTTATATACCGGCCAGCGACCCGCATCTTCTGCAGGGCGACGTACGTTTCGAGCCGAGCAGCGCCCTGGTTGCCGGTGAGGACGGGCTGGATGACATTCGGCACATCGTCGGGGCCTCGGCGAGTCATCTAGTAAGCGCCGGTTGGCTGCTGCTGGAACATGGCTACGATCAGGCTGCGATGGTACGAGCGCTGCTCGCCGAAGGCGGGTTCACCAAAGTAGAAAGCCGCAGGGACTTCGGCGGGCATGAGCGCATAAGCTTGGGGCGCCTGCCATGAACGACATTTATCAGGAGAGCTGCATGCTGAGCGACGATGAGCTGCTGCGTTACAGCCGGCAGATATTGCTGAAACAGGTCGACATCGACGGCCAGCTGAAGCTCAAGCAGAGCCGTGTATTGATCGTCGGGCTTGGCGGCCTGGGATCTCCGGTGGCGCTGTATCTGGCTGCGGCCGGTGTCGGTGAGTTGCACCTGGCCGACTTCGACAGCCTCGATCTGACCAATCTGCAGCGCCAGATCGCCCACGACACTCCCTCGGTTGGCATGGCCAAGGTGGATTCGGCCATCGCCCGGCTGTCGGCGCTTAATCCCTTGGTCACGCTGGTGCCGCACCGCACAGCGATGGACGCCGACTCCCTCGATGAAGCGGTCGCTGCGGTGGATCTGGTGCTGGACTGCACGGACAATTTCGCCGTGCGCGAGGCGGTGAACGCGGCCTGTGTGGCCGCGAAGAAACCGCTGGTGAGCGGCGCTGCGATCCGTCTCGAAGGGCAGTTGTCGGTATTCGATCCGCGTGTAGAGACCAGCCCTTGTTACCACTGTCTCTATGGCCATGGCAGCGAAGCCGAATTGACTTGCAGCGAGGCCGGCGTGCTGGGGCCTGTTGTTGGAATGGTAGGAAGCCTGCAGGCCCTTGAGGCGATGAAACTTTTGGCCGGTTTCGGTGAGCCATTGGTGGGTAGGCTGCTGCTAGTGGATGCGCTATCCAGTCGATTCCGTGAGCTTAAGGTCAAGCGAGACCCGGCCTGTGCGGTCTGCGGCAGCGGTCATGGCTGATAACGCGCCGATCGGCGTCTTCGATTCCGGGGTGGGCGGGCTGTCGGTGCTGCGGGAGATCCGCTCACGCTTGCCGCAAGAGTCGTTGTTATATCTGGCCGACAGCGGCTACGTGCCTTATGGCGAAAAAAGTCCGGAGTTCATTCGTCAGCGTTGTCGATCCATTGCCTCCTTCTTGCTGGGGCAGGGCGCCAAGGCGCTGGTGCTGGCCTGCAATACCGCCACTGCGGCTGGCATTGCCGAGCTGCGCGAACTTTACCCCCAGCTTCCGTTGGTGGGCATGGAGCCCGCGGTTAAGCCGGCTGCCCAGGCGACTCGCAGTGGTGTGGTGGGTGTGCTGGCGACTACCGGCACGTTGAAGAGTGCCAAGTTCGCGGCCTTGCTGGATCGTTTTGCCAGCGACGTACGTGTCATCACCCAACCTTGTCCCGGCCTCGTCGAATGCATTGAGGCCGGTGAGCTCGACGCGCCAGCGACGCGCGCGCTGCTCGAAAGTTACGTCCATCCCTTGATCGAACAGGGCTGTGACACGGTGATTCTCGGATGCACGCATTATCCGTTTATCAAGCCGCTGTTGATCGAGATGCTGCCGGCGACGGTCACGCTGGTCGATACCGGGGCGGCGGTGGCGCGACATCTCGAGACGGTACTCGCGGCGCGTGATCAACTCGGTAATGGCGAGGCGGCGACACGCTTTTGGAGCAGCGGCGATCCGGGCCGATTGGCCGCCGTACTGCCAGTACTTTGGGGTGAAGGCGGGATGGTTGCAGACTATCCTGACTAGGAACTCCCCGCTGCGCCTGCTTTCTGTATTTGGGTTAATGCTCGAAAAAAACAAGCGATGCCAACTTTCGATAAGGAAATTCCGAATGAAAAAACTGATCTCCCTGGCTGCGGTTGCCGCTGTTTCGTTGGGTCAGGTGGCTGTTGTCCATGCGTTGGATTTGACCGCTGCCGTCGGCCAGACTGGTGAGTCAACGATGACCTATCGGCTCGGTGCGCAATTCGACTTCAATCGCAGCTGGTTCCAGACCAGTGTGGGCCGACTCA
Organism: Stutzerimonas sp. VN223-3; assembly: GCF_045999685.1. NCBI lineage: Bacteria > Pseudomonadati > Pseudomonadota > Gammaproteobacteria > Pseudomonadales > Pseudomonadaceae > Stutzerimonas > Stutzerimonas sp. VN223-3. The sequence continues at coordinate 304,737 of NZ_RBEC01000001.1, forward strand.
CCGGTTACTGGGATGCGGGCTACACCTATTGGGAAGGGGACGAAACCTCAAGCAACCACAGCGTATCGCTCGCCCCTGTGTTCGTTTATGAATTCAATGGCGATTCGGTGAAGCCATATCTGGAGGCAGGCATCGGCATTGCGGCTTTCGAAAACACTGAAGTGGAGAGTAACGAGTTGGGATCGTCGTTCCAGTTCGAGGACCGCTTCGGCGCAGGCCTGCGATTCGCTGGTGGCCACGAGATTGGCGTGCGGGCGATTCATTATTCCAATGCCGGCATCAAGAATCCCAACGATGGCATCGAGAGCTATGCACTGCACTATCGGGCATCGTTCTAAGAAAGCCGAACGAAGAAACGGAAGGATTCGAAGTGGTCTAGTAGCGGGGAGCGGCGCCTACCCATCGTAGGATGGGGCGGGTCGCATAGGTGAAGTCCATCAGCATCAAGCTTGATGGGTTTCACCTACTCATTTGTCGGCCAGCCTACAGCCGAGTTCGGGGATAGCCTAGACGCCGTGGCTACGCTTCATTTCCGGTAAGCCGATTCGGAGCCCTTTCGCTCTTCCAGGCAATCATCCGAGCCGAGTTCGAACTCCCTACAAATCAGCGGGCGTTTCTCATAGATAGTGCAGCGCATGCTGTCGCGGTCGAGCGCCGCGCACCAGCCGTCATCGAGACGGCGCATGACCTGGCCACCCCAGACGTCCTCATCGATAAAACGCTCTGGTACACCGGTATCGGTGATGAGAAGTACCTCGAGTCGACAGCAGCAGGCGGCACAGGTGGAGCAGCTAACGGCGGCTTCGCTCAGTTGACGGTGGGGGATGTTGGGGGAGCTCATCGCGGCAGTGTACCCATCCTGCTCAGCGATAGCTGCAAGCGCTACTACGGTGATGTCGCACTATCGGGGGGAGGAAGGCCAGCCCATGAAAAGCGGCTGGCCAGGTATCGCATTTCAGTTGTTTTCTTCGAGCTGCTTGTTCTTCCATCCTTCGCCGCCGGGCAGAACCAGGTTGAGAATCAGCGCGACGATTGCACACAACGAGATGCCGGACAGGCTGAATTCCCCATAGCCGATCGCCATGCCGCCGATGCCGAACACCAACGTCACCGAAACGATGATGAGGTTTCGCGCTTCGGACAGGTCCACCTGGTGGCGGATCAATGTGCTCAGGCCGACCACGGCGATCGAACCAAACAGCAGACAGAGAATGCCGCCCATTACCGGCACCGGAATGCTCAGAAGGCCCGCTCCGAATTTGCCAATGAATGCCAGGACAATTGCGAAGACCGCTGCCCAGGTCATGATTTTCGGGTTGTAGTTTTTGGTCAGCATCACCGCGCCGGTGACTTCCGCATAAGTGGTGTTTGGCGGACCGCCGAACAAGCCAGCGGCCGAGGTTGCCAGACCATCTCCGAGCAGCGTGCGATGCAGGCCAGGCTTCTTGATGAAGTTATTGCCGGTGACGCCACCGATCGCGACAACGCCGCCGATGTGCTCGATGGCCGGCGCCAGCGCCACCGGGACCATAAATAGGATTGCACCCCAATGAAATTCCGGCGCGACGAAGTTCGGCACCGCCAGCCAGGGCGCGGACGCGATACCGGTGGTATCTACGACACCGAAAACGAACGACAGAACATAGCCCACCGCGACACCTGCCAGGATAGGTACCAGGCGGAACAGCCCCTTGCCCAGTACGGCCACCAGCAGTGTGGTTAGCAAGGCAGGCATTGAAATCAGCATCGCCGTTTCGTAAGGCACCAGCTGGGCGCTACCGTCGCCAGCCTTGCCCATGGCCATGTTCACTGCAACCGGCGACAGAGCGAGACCAATGGAAATAATCACCGGGGCGATTACCACGGGCGGCAACAGGCGGTCGATGAAGCTCGGCCCTTTCAGGCGTACTGCAAAGCCGAGGAAGACGTAGACGACACCTGCGGCCACCACGCCGCCAAGCACCGCGGGCAGGCCGAACTCGCCCTTGGCGGCGATGATCGGGGCGATAAAGGCGAAGCTCGAAGCGAGAAACACTGGCACCTGACGTTTGGTGACCAGTTGGAACAGCAGGGTGCCGATACCTGCGGTGAACAGCGCAACGTTAGGGTCCATCCCAGTGATCAGCGGCATCAGAACCAGTGCGCCGAAGGCAACGAACAGCATTTGCGCGCCGGCCAGCACCTGGCGTCCGAGCGGCTCTTCCATGTGTTGCGACATGCTCAGATGTCCTTCTGCTTGGTGCCGAATATCTTGTCTCCCGCATCGCCCAGGCCGGGCACGATGTAGCCGTTCTTGTCCAGGCGCTCATCAATGGAGGCGGTATAAATGATGACGTCCGGGTGGGCCTTTTCCACCGCCTCGATGCCTTCCGGTGCGGCGACCAGTACCAAGGCACGAATCTCCTTGCAGCCGGCTTTTTTCAGCATGTCGATCGCCGCGACCATGGAGCCGCCAGTTGCCAGCATCGGATCGATGATCATAGCCAGACGCTGATCGAGATCGTCAACCAGTCGCTCGAGGTAGGTATGCGCCTGCAGGGTTTGTTCGTTGCGAGCGATGCCCACTGCGCTGACCTTGGCGCCGGGAATCAGGTTGAGCACGCCGTCGAGCATGCCGATACCCGCCCGCAGAATCGGTACGACGGTAATCTTCTTGCCGGAAATCTTCTCGACCTGCACCGGACCGCACCAGCCATCGATGCTGTAGTTCTCCAGCGGGAGGTCACGGGTCGCTTCGTATGTCAGGATCGATCCGACCTCCTGCGCCAGTTCGCGGAAGTTCTTGGTGCTGATATCGGCTCGGCGCATCAGTCCAAGTTTGTGGCGAATAAGCGGGTGGCGAATCTCTCGAATGGTCATGGCTGACTCCGGCGGTCGAATAAACCGGCGTAGATTAATGCATCGACGTGTTAGCGGCTATTGATGTGGTCAAACGGCACTTGCCCTGTCCGCAATTGCATCGGTATCGTCGCGCCCCTTGCATCTGTGCGCAGCCGACGAGCTGCTTCCATCCTTTTACTGCCCTGGAGCATCGCCATGTCCGTCGATCTCGCACACATCCGCCAAGTCATGGCTGAAGCCGATTGCCTGTACGCCGAAGCTGAGGTTGACGCAGCCATCGACGCGGTCGCGGCACAAATCAACGGTGAACTGGCCGATCGCAATCCCGTGGTGTTCTGCGTGATGAACGGCGGACTGATTTTCTCCGGCAAATTGGTTCCGAAGCTCAGTTTTCCGTTGGAACTCTCCTACCTGCACGCCACGCGTTATCGCAACGAGACGAGCGGCGGCGAGTTGTTCTGGAAGGCTAAACCGGAAATTTCCTTCATCGACCGCGACGTGCTGATCGTTGACGACATTCTCGATGAAGGCCATACCCTTGGTGCGATCATCGATTTTTGCCGTCACGCCGGTGCAGCCGCCGTGCATACTGCTGTGCTGGTCGACAAGGAACATCAGCGCAAGGCCCGCCCGGATCTGAAGGCCGATTACGTCGGGCTGAGCTGCGTCGATCGCTACGTGTTCGGTTACGGCATGGATTACAAGGGATATTGGCGCAACGCGCCGGGTATCTATGCTGTTAAAGGTATGTAAGTCGGCGTCTTCTGATATGGCCTTGTAAAGGACCGAGTGTGTTCGGTCCTAATCGTCAGAGGCGACAAAAACTGCCTGGTCGCGCCTTTGCCATAACCTCGATTATAGGCGGCCTCTTGCCTTGTCTGGCTATGGTCTGCGCATGCGCGCTTCCCTTTTTGGATGTGGCTCATGCGCCACGCTTTGACCTGTTCCTCTAATTCCCCCTTTGACTGTTTCGTTTCACCCCAGGCGCTGCGCTTCGGTAACGCTCTGGTGCGTTGCGGCTCTTCTTTCTTGATTGTTGCTGGTGAATCTGGCGTCGAGTCAGACGTTCTGATTCGAGCAGCCAGCGGCCGGCTGGCCGCGATTTCGCTGACATTCTCGCCAATGAGCTCTTAACTGCTCTAGTTCGCAGGTTGCGCCAATTTCGTTCGCGGCTAAGCTCTCGAATAGCTTCGTTTGGGGTTGCGTTTCAATTGAGCCAACGCTCCCCTGAAGCCCAATAGTGGGAAGGCCGTTAATACTTAAGGATTACAAAACAAATCAAACCTTAGTGCGCTTAACCCCCTGCGGCCGTGTGGTTAGGGTGAGCGTACTTCGAACCAACCAGGAGCGCCTCATGACAAAAACAACAAGGCAAGGAATCTTCCAGCCCAAGACACTGGCCCTCGCGGTCGCGTTGGGTACCGCCGCACCGGCTTATGCCGTCACTTTCAATATCGGGGAGATTGAAGGTCAGCTGGATTCATCGATGTCCATTGGCGCGAGCTGGTCGACGACTGATCGGGATATGGATTTGGTGGGACTGGGTAACGGTGGCACCGGCTATACCCAGACCGGTGACGATGGCCGTCTGAACTTCAAGAAAGGCGAGACCTTTTCGAAGATATTCAAAGGCATCCACGACCTAGAGCTGCGCTATCGCGACAGTGGCTTCTTCGTTCGTGGCAAATACTGGTACGACTTCGAACTGAAGGACGAAAATCGTCTGTTCAAGGACGTCAGCGACAGTAACCGCAAGGAGGCTGCTCAGTCCTCCGGTGCACAGATTCTCGATGCCTTCTTTTACCACAACTATTATCTGGGTGACCTGCCTGGTACGGTTCGACTCGGCAAGCAGGTTGTCAGCTGGGGTGAAAGCACCTTCATCGGCAACTCGATCAACTCGATCAACCCGCTCGACGCGGCGGCTTTTCGCCGGCCAGGCGCTGAAATCAAGGAAGGTCTGATTCCAGTCAATATGCTCTATGTATCCCAAAGCTTGAGTGATCGCCTCAGCATGGAGGCGTTCTATCAGTTGGAATGGGATCAGACCATCATTGATAACTGCGGTACGTTTTTCGCGAGCAATGACGTGGCAGCCGACGGCTGCGATGATAATTACACAGTGCTTTCAGCCGAACAGCGCGACGGGATTATCGGAGCTGGTGTTACGATCGACCAGTTGAACGCGCTCATCGGTGCGGATTACTACGCCGGTCTGGATGATCTGGGCATTATCGTCGGGCCAGAAGGCGTGACCGTTCCTCGTGGTGGTGATCGGGATGCCCGTGATTCTGGCCAGTATGGCTTGGCCTTCCGCTGGTTGGCTGACGCGGCCGAATACGGCCTGTACTTCATGAACTATCACAGCCGCACGCCGACAGTGGGATATAAAAACGCGTCGGCCGCTGAAATTGGCGCGCTGTTGGGCTTGCTGGGGACTCCATCGCCAGGTGGCCCGTTGCCGTCAGGCGCTGCGTTTAGCGCGCTGGCTTCTCCTGCGCTGTTGAGCAACGGTGAGTATTTTCTTGAGTATCCGGAAGACATTCGCTTGTACGGCGCAAGCTTCGCTTCGACCTTGCCAACCGGGACCGCATGGTCCGGTGAGATCAGCTACAGGCCCAACCTGCCGGTGGCGCTCAACTCCACTTACACCACGGGTTTGCTGGCAACCGGTATTGGCGCCTCAATCGGTGCAGGTGATGTGGCCGGTGCAATCGGGCAGGCAGGTGTAGAACATCGGGGGTATAACCGTAAGGAAGTAACCCAGATTCAAACAACCTTTACACATTTCTTCGATCAAGTGCTCGGTGCTGGGCGTGTCACGGTTGTGGGTGAGATTGGTTATGCCCATGTCGGGGGCCTGGAAAGCAAAAGCGAGCTTCGCTACGGCCGAGACTCCATTTACGGCCTAGATACAGCAGAGTACGGCAATAACGGCTTCGTGACCGCTAACTCCTGGGGCTACCGTCTGCGCGCGCTCGCCAACTACAGCAACGTATTCGCTGGCATCAACCTGACGCCAAACCTTTCCTTCTCTCACGACGTAGATGGCTACGGCCCGAACGGCTTGTTCAACGAAGGATCCAAGGCTGTAAGCGTTGGCGTCGATGCTGAATACCAGAACACTTACACCGCCAGCCTGTCTTACACCGACTTCTTCGGTGGCGACTACAACACCCTGGTCGATCGTGACTTCCTCGCGCTGAGCATGGGCGTGAACTTCTAAGGAGGCCGCTTCAATTGTCGCCGCGCGGAGGCCTTGGCAGGTCTCCGTTGCGCTAGAAGTTATGTAAGGCCTCCGGCCAAAACAAGATCAAGAGGAACTGGAAACGTATGAAAACAACAAGAAAACTATTCAGTGTCTTGGCTCTCTCGCTGCTCGCAAGTAGCGTTATGGCCGCCGTATCGCCCGAGGAAGCCGCGAAGCTCGGTAACTCGTTGACTCCGCTCGGTGCCGAGAAAGCCGGTAACGCCGATGGGACCATCCCTGCGTGGACGGGTGGCCTTCCGACTGACGCCGCACCGCTGAAAGATGGGCATCTCACTAATCCCTTCAAGGATGAGCAGCCTAAGTTCGTCATCACAGCGCAGAACGTCGATCAGTACAAAGACAAGCTGACCGCAGGCCAGCAAGCGATGTTCAAGCGTTATCCGGAAACCTACAAGATTCGCGTATTCCCGACGCATCGCAGCGCCGCGGTACCGGATCGGATCTACGAGGCAGCCAAGAAAAGCGCGCTGAATACCGAGCTGGTAGGTGGTGGTAACGGTCTCGCCAACTTTGCCGACAGTCGCTATTACGCCTTCCCGATTCCTAAGAACGGTCTGGAAGTCGTCTGGAACCACATCACCCGCTATCGGGGGGGCAATGTACGCCGCAACATCGTACAGGCCACACCGCAAACCAATGGCAGCTACACGCTGGTGCACTTTGAGGATGAAGTGGCGTTCCCGAGCGACATGACGGATCTCGATCCAGAGCGCGCCCAGAACGCGCTGCTGTTCTTCAAGCAGCGAGTAACAGCGCCGTCGCGCCTCGCCGGTAACGTGCTGCTGGTGCACGACTCGCTGGATCAGGTGAAAGAGCCACGTCAGGCCTGGATCTACAACGCTGGCCAACGTCGTGTGCGTCGTGCTCCGCAGGTTGCCTATGACGGCCCGGGTACCGCAGCCGATGGTATGCGGACTACCGATAACTTCGACATGTTCAGCGGTGCCCCGGATCGTTACGACTGGAAACTGGTCGGCAAAAAAGAGCTGTATATCCCTTACAACAGCTATGAAATCAACTCCAGCGATGTGAAGTACAGCGACATCCTCAAGGCAGGTCACGTCAATCAGGATCTGGCTCGTTACGAGCTGCACCGTGTATGGGAGATCGAAGCTAACCTCAAGGATGGCGAACGTAATATTTACGCCAAGCGCCGTTTCTTCGTTGACGAAGATACCTGGACCATCGTGCAATCCGAACTCTATGACGGTCGCGGCCAGCTGTGGCGCGTCGGTGAGGCGCACATGCTGCAGTACTACCAGCATAAGGTTCCGGCCTATGCGTTCGAAGCGCTCTACGACGTGATTTCTGGCCGCTACATTGCGATCGGCTTGAGCAACGAAGAAGAAGCGCATGAGTTTGGCTACAAGGCATCGGCTCGAGATTTCACGCCTGCCGCTCTGCGAAATGCCGGGGTGCGCTGATCGTTTAGTATCCATGCAGTGAATAAGGCGGCCAGTAGGCCGCCTTTTTTTTTATTGCGAAGCGGGGGATGATACTTTTTAGCCATCAGCTAGGCCGGATATCGGTTCGAACAGTCCCTGTTCTTTCTGCGAGTCGACAAAAGTTGCCGAATCGTGCAGCGTGGTCACCGCATAAGCGCACCGATACGGTTCAGGCAGGCCGGATCTTGAGTGGGCCTTTGGCGCTGCGCTCGTTGCGTTCCTCAATGGACTGATACGAATAAGAGAAACCTCGCTATGTCCGTACGCTTCAACCCTGGCGTAATCAGCACAGAAGCCGCCGCGCAGGTTCAGGTTGCGACTATTCCCCGTCTTCCTCCAGTGCATGTTCCCAGGCCGCGGCTGGTAGATGCTTTGCTTGAAGCTCGTTGCCGACTGCGTTTGATCTGCGCACCGGCTGGTTTTGGCAAGAGCGTGCTGATGAACGAGTGCGCCCGGCTGGTGCCTGCCGATACCCATCTCTTCTGGCTCGATCTGGGTGGCCGAGCTTTCTCCGCCGAAGCGCTTTATTCCCACCTGAGCCGATTCCTGACTGATTCATCCGCACCGACTGGTGACGTACAGCAAGATCTCATTAACCTGTTGAATGGTTTTCAGCGGCCGCTGTGGATCATGCTGGACGATTACCCACGAGACGCCACTGCCGAGCTCGATGCCTGCCTCGACATGCTTCTCGAGCAAGGTCCCGAATCCCTCAGTTGGTGGGTCAGCAGCCGACGGCAACCCGCATGGAAATTACCCAGACTTTTGCTTCAAGGTGATCTCTTCGAACTGGAGGCCGAGGCGCTGGCGCTGACCGCCGGTGAGCTTAGGCAGGTACTCAAGGTGCATCGTCTAGACGTTGCTGACGATACCTTCAAGCAGTTATTGGCGGGTAGTGAAGGTTGGCTGGCCGGTGTCAGCCTGTTGTTACTCAATGCAAATGAGCAGGCTGTACGTGAGCGCTTGGTGGCGGGGACGCCATTGCTTAAGGATTATGTTCAGCGTGAGGTGCTTGAAGGGCAGGGCGAAGATGTTCGCCGAGCCCTGTTCGCGCTGGCGCGCATGCCGCGCTTCTCACCGCAGCTTTGTGAGCATGTACTCGACGGGATTGGCAGCGACATCCTCGATGTGCTGAAAACCTTCCAATTATTTATTCGCCAGATCGACAACTGTGGTGAATGGTTTCGCCTGTGGCGTCCGCTAACCCTGATGTTGCAGCGCATGCCGGAAGCTGTATCGCCGACCCAAACCCATTTACGAGCGTGTCAATGGTTCGCCAATCGCGGCGAGATGCGCGAAGCGGTCGAGCATGCCTTATGGGCGGGGCAGCCGGAGGTCGCAGCCAACTTCCTGCAACGCTACGGGCAGGAACAATTGCTCATCGGCGATAACGTCTCGCATTTCATGAAGTGGCGTAGCGAGTTGCCGCAGGATCTGTTCAACAGTACGACTCGGTTGATTGTGCTGCATGGCTGGGCGTTGATCATTTCCGCCCGGCTCGATGAAGTGGACGATTGCCTTGCCGATCTGGCGAAATTCTTTCCCCAGCCCGACGCCCGGCGTCAGGCGCAGTTGCTGGCCCAATGGCAAGCACTGCGCGGATTTCTTGCGCGACTGCGTGGTGAGCCGGAGGCCAGAAACTATTGTCTCCAGGCACTGGAAGTTTTGTCGGATCACGCCTGGGCGCAGCGCGTTTTGTGCTACCAGGCGCTGTCCCAGCAGGCGATGGCTGAAGGCCAGCTCGAACTGGCTCATCAATACAACAGCGAAGGGATGAAACTGGCGCGGCTCAAGGGCAGCGTGCTCTACGAAGCGATGCTTAACGTCGACCGAGTCCAGTTGCTCGAGCTCACCGGAGAATTCGAACGGGCCGTTGGAGTTCTTGAAGAGTCTCTAATGGTGTTACGCGATAGCGTCAAACATAGCCCGATCATTGGCCGGTTGAAGCTGCTACAAGGTCACTTACTGGCGTATCAAGGCCTCGACGAGCCGGCCCGCGAGGCATATCAGCAGGGGCGAATCGAAACCGAAACCTGCGGCGACTCCTATGTGTTCTTCGGCTACGCCGGATTGGCGGAGCTGGCGGCTCGCAACCAGGAATTCCCAACGGCCTATCATTGGTTGCGTGAGGCTGAGCGGCTGACGCAGTGGAGGCACGTGCCAGAGGCGCGTTTCCGCGGCATCCTTCCGCTTATCACTGGTCTGACCTGGCTGCATCAGGGGCAACTGAAAAAGGCCTGGGCCGTCTTCATTCAAATGCTGGAGCTATACGAGGGGCAAGCGTATCTGGCTCCCTCCGGATTCTACGAGCTGCTGCCACGCGTTCAGCGCTACCTTGCGGTAATTGATTTAATGTCGGGGCGTTGCTCATTGGCCATCGAGACGTTACGCGAGCTGATCGAGCAGAATCTTCGTGTGCAGCGCCTGGGCTTGGCTTGTGAGTGTCGATTTACGCTTGCAGAAGCGCTGCAGTTGGAAGGCCTCCATGAGGAAGCTGAGCTGGAGTTACGCAAAGCTCTGGGCGAGGCCGCGAGGCAACATCTGATCAAGCCGCTGTACGAATTGCAGCATCGTCAGCCGCAATGGCTCGCCAAAATGCTGCCTGCCGGCAAAGGTGAAAGTCTGCGTGATCGGCTCCTGCAGTTCGAGCGCGAACCCGAAGAGTCACTTGCTCCAGGCGATGAGGTGATTCTGAGCAATCGTGAACTCACGGTGCTGCGTCTCATCGCGCAGGGTTGCTCGAATCAGGAAATCGCCGAGCAGCTCTTTATTTCGCTGCATACGGTCAAGACTCATGCGCGGCGTATCAATACCAAGCTGGGCGTGGCTAGGCGTACCCAGGCGGTAGCGCGGGCCAAGGCCTTGGCTTGGCTCTGACCTCTGATGGCTAGCAATCAGCCGAAATTGGGTAGAGATGGTGATTGGTAAGCTGTCGGAATAGCACAGCTCAGGCTGCCGTGGCTCGCATGCAATCAGGCTGGACGTTACTGAACGGTCGGGTGCGAATGCCTGGTGAGCAGATGGGAGCCGGCTTGTCCGCCGCGTTCGATCGCGAGGCTGAACTGCAGGCTAGTAATCAGTCGCTCGAGTTGCTGTTGGTCCCGCCACTGATTAGCGCTGATGAAGCGCTTGACCGCCACGCCGGCAGAGTCGGTCAAGGTCAGCAGGATACTGCCGTCAGGCTTTTCGATGCTGAAGTTGACGCTGTAGCCTGGTTGAAATACATCGCTGATCTTTTTGAATGGACTTTCCATGCCGGTTACCTGATTGGAAGACTGCTACCAATGGACCGAATGAGGAATAACTAGTTTCGCCCGCTGGGTCTGTTGGCTGGCAAAAGCGCCGAATGGATATCGGCACTGCAATACCATCTAATCAGGACGCCTCGACCGAGTCCGGTAGCTCCGCCAACGCCTCGGGATTGCTCTTGAATGCCTTGGCGAAGAGGTCCCGGTGTCTAGCCATAAAAATGCCGATATCGTCGGCCTGCTGTTCGCTCAGCGACGGCGAAGCCTTCTGCAACGCTGCGGCCAAGGCTTCGGCCAGTTCGAGCATTTTGTCGTGACGATCGGCTTCGGCTTTATCCATGAACAAACGCTCCAGGTCCCGGCTGCTGCGGTACACCACTTCGACGGCCATCTACCACCTCGGCTCAATTGAATTAACACTACTGGTTTTTTGTACAGCTTAAGCTGCTCGGCTGGGAATGGAAAGCGCTTGTGTCATCCAAGAAGTGTCCTAGTTGGCGAACTAGCTTTGTAGTCGTTCTGCCAGATTTCGATGGATTCAGCAGACGCTCTAGCGCTGGCATAGCCGGGCTGCGACTCAGCAACCTAACAATCTCAAGCGGCGGGTCGCTCCGGTCAATCTTCTGCCGCTGGCTTGGCGTGGCTGGCGAGCCGCTCAAGCGCGGCCTTGAGCTTGGGGTCCGTGATGCCTCGTGCAGTTTCCTGGATGTTGCCCGCGGCGCGCATGGACAGTTCCGGTGATGGTCCAGGTTTGTGGCGGGGCGTCTCGGGGGGCTGGACCTTGAACAGGATGCGACTCAGGCCGGTGAATTCTTCCATGTTCTGCAGCTGGCGTTGCAGGCGGCGTTGCTGATAGCGCAAGCGCGTCGCCCAGTGGCCATCTGTCACGATGAGCAGCAGGCTACCTCCACGCCAGGAAGCGACGTGGCAATGCTCACGCGCCGCGGGTTGCAGTTGGCTCTCGACCAGTTGCTGCAGGCGATCAAGTCGTCTCGCCTCGCCGAAGAGGGCTTTCAGTGGCTTTGCCTCGCGCAGCAGCGCAGCGGGCGCTCGAGCTGGCAATGGGCGCAACGACATGGGGATGACCCGTAATAGGTGATGAGCCGTTATGTTAGCAGAAGCACCTGAAGGCTCTGCGCTTACGCTCGTTGGCTGCACGGCAGACACGAAGAAGCCTCACCACGTTAGCTGAATTGGGCATACTGGCAGATCGCTTGTAACGGCGTTGCACGTGACTGCCGGGTCGGCAGGTTTGCGGCGCTGATGGTTGCCGCAGCTGCGCAGTAGGCACCTTTCCTCTCAAGCGTTTCCGAGTAGAATGCCCCCTTTGCACGAAGCCGTGGTGGCCCTGCGGCCGTGCCTCCATCCCCAGCATGGAAGTCTTTGTCGATATGTTTGCGCCTTTAATGAAGAAGCTTTTTGGTAGCAAGAATGAGCGTGAGGTCAAGCGCATGCTCAAGGCGGTTCAGTCCGTCAATGCGCTCGAAGAGCAGATGCTGTCGCTCTCCGATGAGCAACTGCGAAGCAAGACCGAAGAGTTCAAGGCCCGCCTCGGCCAAGGCGAGACCCTCGACCAGATTCTTCCCGAAGCCTTCGCTGTCTGCCGTGAAGCCGGCAAGCGTGTAATGGGCATGCGTCACTTCGATGTGCAGCTGATCGGCGGCATGACCCTGCATGAAGGCAAGATCGCCGAGATGCGTACCGGTGAAGGAAAGACCTTGGTCGCGACGCTTGCGGTCTACCTCAACGCACTTGCTGGCAAGGGCGTTCACGTGGTGACGGTGAACGACTACTTGGCGCGCCGCGACGCCAATTGGATGCGTCCACTGTATGAATTCCTCGGGCTGACGTTGGGCATCGTCACGCCTTTCCAGCCGCCGGAAGAAAAGCGTGCCGCTTATGCCGCGGACATCACCTACGGAACCAATAACGAGTTCGGCTTCGACTACCTGCGCGACAACATGGCATTCAGTCTGGGGGAAAAGAACCAGCGGGAACTCAATTTCGCGGTCATCGACGAAGTGGACTCGATCCTTATCGACGAAGCTCGGACCCCGCTGATCATCTCCGGTCAGGCCGAAGACAGCTCCAAGCTCTATCAGCAGATCAATCAGCTGATCCCGTTGCTCAAGCAGCACATCGAGGAAGAGGAGGGTGTCGTCACCCAGGAAGGGCACTTCAGCATCGATGAAAAGACCCGGCAGGTTGAGCTGAACGAGCAGGGCCATCAGTTTGTCGAGGAAATGCTGACCAAGGCGGGGCTACTGGCAGAAGGCGAAAGCCTGTACTCGGCCCACAATCTCGGCCTGTTGACACACGTTTATTCAAGTCTGCGTGCGCACAAGCTGTTCCATCGCAACGTCGAATACATCGTGCAGAACAATCAGGTACTGCTGATCGACGAGCACACCGGACGAACCATGCCGGGCCGCCGTCTTTCCGAAGGACTGCATCAGGCTATCGAGGCGAAAGAAGGACTGCCGATCCAGCCTGAAAGCCAGACCCTGGCATCGACTACTTTCCAGAATTACTTCCGCTTGTACAACAAGCTTTCCGGTATGACGGGCACCGCCGATACCGAAGCCTTCGAATTCATGCAGATTTACAACCTGCCGGTAATGGTGATCCCGACCAACAAGCCGCTGGCGCGCAAGGATTACAACGACCTGGTCTATCTGACCCAGGAAGAAAAGTTTGCGGCGATCATCGCTGATATCAAGGATTGCCAGAACAATGGCCGTCCGGTCCTGGTGGGCACCGCGACCATCGAGAGTTCGGAATACGTGTCGCAACTACTGCAGAAGGAAGGTATCGAGCACAAGGTGCTCAACGCCAAGCACCACGACAAGGAAGCGGAAATCATTGCCCAGGCGGGTCGTCCTGGCGCGGTCACCATCGCCACCAACATGGCTGGGCGCGGTACCGACATCCTGCTGGGCGGCAACTGGGAAGTCGAAGTCGCAGCGCTTGAGAATCCATCCGACGAGCAGGTCGCGCAGATCAAGGCCGATTGGCAAAAGCGCCATCAGGCGGTGCTGGAAGCGGGTGGCCTACATGTGATTGCGTCCGAACGTCACGAATCGCGTCGTATTGACAACCAATTGCGCGGTCGCGCCGGTCGTCAAGGCGATGCCGGCTCAAGCCGTTTCTACCTGTCTCTGGAAGACAGCCTGATGCGCATCTTCGCCTCGGACCGGGTGAAGAACTTCATGAAGGCGCTGGGCATGGAATCCGGCGAGGCCATCGAGCATCGCATGGTCACCAATGCCATCGAAAAGGCTCAGCGCAAGGTCGAGGGCCGCAACTTCGATATGCGCAAGCAACTGCTCGAATACGACGATGTCGCCAACGAGCAGCGTAAAGTGATCTATCACATGCGTAACAGCTTGTTGGCTGCCGATGAAATCGGCGAGACCATCACCGAATTCCGCCGTGAAGCGCTCGACCATGCGATCAGCCAGCACATACCGCCGCAGTCTCTGCCGGAACAGTGGGATATCGCCGGTCTGGAAGCCGTGCTCTACAGTGATTTCGGTACGCGTCTGCCGGTTCAGCAGTGGCTCGACGAAGACGAAAAGCTCTACGAGGAAACCCTGCGCGAACGCATTCTGCAGTCTCTGACCGACGCCTACAGGGAGAAGGAAGAGATGGCTGGCGCCGAGGCGCTGCGCACCTTCGAGAAGCAGATCGTACTGCGCGTGCTCGACGATCTGTGGAAGGACCATCTGTCCACCATGGACCATCTGCGACATGGTATCCATCTGCGCGGTTACGCCCAGAAGAACCCGAAGCAGGAATACAAGCGCGAGTCCTTCACGTTGTTCCAGGATCTGCTCGAATCCATCAAGCGCGACGCGATTCGCGTGCTCTCCCATGTTCAGGTGCGTCGCGAAGACCCCGCTGAGGAAGAACAGCGTCTGCGCCGCGAAGCCGAAGCATTGGCGCAGCGTATGCAGTTCCAACATGCCGAGGTTTCGCCGCTGGACCAGACGGAAGATGAGCCAGAGGCCGAGGGTGGCGTGGCCGCAGCCGTGGCGCCAGTGCGTACTGAGCAGAAGATCGGGCGCAACGAGCCGTGCCCCTGTGGCTCCGGCAAAAAGTACAAACATTGTCACGGACAGGTTCAGTAACCGCTCCGTTCGCTATGACCCCGCGCCGCGACCGGCTTAGCCGCTCGCGGCGTTTTTCTCCCTGATTCCCGGTGGCCGAAGGCCATCTATCCTTCTCAAAGGAGCGCATCAATGGCTGTCGGTCTTGGTCCCTTACCTATATTGCATCCTGTCCCGGGTTTTGAACTCGGCATCGCTTCGGCCGGCATCAAGCGGCCGGGGCGCAAGGACGTCGTGGTGATGCGCTGTGCAGAAGGTTCGACGATCGCGGGCGTATTCACGCTCAACGCCTTCTGCGCCGCGCCGGTCATCCTTGCCAAACAGCGCGCGCAGGGAACTGTCCGCTATCTGCTGACCAATACCGGCAATGCCAACGCTGGTACTGGCGAGCCGGGTATGCAAGCAGCGATTCGCAGCTGTTCCAGTCTGGCCAAGCTGGCGGACGTCGAAGATAGTGCTATTTTGCCGTTTTCCACTGGCGTGATCGGCGAGCCTCTGCCGGTGGACAAGATCGAGGCGGCGTTACCGGCGGCCCTGGCTGATCTCGACGAAAACCATTGGGCCGAAGCGGCGACCGGTATCATGACTACCGATACTCTGCCGAAGGGTGCCAGCCGGCAGTTTGAACATCACGGTGTTATCGTCACTGTTACCGGTATATCAAAAGGCGCCGGCATGATCCGCCCGAACATGGCGACAATGCTTGGCTACATTGCGACCGACGCCAAGGTTGCGCAGGGCGTTCTGCAAGACCTGCTGCGCGATGCGGCGAACAAATCCTTCAACCGCATCACCATTGATGGCGATACCTCCACCAACGATTGCTGCATGCTGGTCGCGACCGGCCAGGCCGGCTTGCCGGAAATCACCGAAGCCAGTGGCGAGCTTTTCATAAAGCTCAAGCAGGCGGTGTTCGAGGTGAGCATGGAGGTTGCGCAATCCATTGTGCGTGATGGCGAGGGTGCGACCAAGTTCGTCACGGTGATGGTCAACGGCGGCAAGAATCATCAGGAATGCCTTGATGTCGGTTACGCCGTCGCGCATTCGCCGCTGATCAAAACCGCGCTATTCGCTTCCGATCCGAACTGGGGCCGTATCCTGGCAGCGGTTGGCCGAGCTGGAGTGCCTGAACTGGACGTCAGCAAGATCGACGTGTACCTGGGCGCGGTGTGCATCGCCAGCAAAGGCGGCCGTTCGCCCAGCTACACCGAAGAGCAGGGTGCTGCGGTGATGGCCGAAGAGGAAATTGAAATTCGCATCGAGCTGGGGCGTGGCAGCTGCAGCGAGACCATTTGGACGACCGATCTATCCCACGAGTACGTGCGTATCAATGCCGAATATCGCACCTGAGGCGCAGCGGAAAACGGCAAGCCACAAGCTGCAATTCGCGCATCGGCTTCTGCTTGGGGCTTATAGCGTGCGGCTTGGAGCTGTTGAAGCATGAACCGAATCCATGTCGCCGCCGCGGTGATCCGTTCCACCGACGGCCTAGTGTTAATCGCCAAGCGGGCGCTCGATAAGCACCAAGGCGGGCTATGGGAGTTCCCTGGCGGCAAGGTCGAGGCCGGCGAAACCGTTGAGACCGCCCTGGCGCGCGAACTGCACGAAGAGCTGGGGATCACGGTCACCAAGGCCCGCCCGCTGATTCAAGTGCGTCACGATTATCCGGACAAGCAGGTTCTGCTGGATGTCTGGGACGTGTTGGCGTTCTCCGGCGAACCGCATGGCGCCGAGGGCCAGCCGCTGGCATGGGTGGAGCCTGCTGATTTGCCGGGCTACAACTTTCCTGCGGCGAACCGGCCGATAGTCGCTGCAGCGCGTTTGCCGGATCGCTACCTGATTACCCCTGACGGTCTTTCTCCGCAACAGCTGCTGAACGGATTGGCCCTGGCACTGGATACCGGCGTTCGGCTGATTCAGTTGCGAGCGCCATCCCTGTCTCTCCTCGATTACCGAGCGTTGGCGACCGACGTCATGGAGCTGTGTGTCGGGCGCGCCCAACTGATGCTGAAGGGCCCTTTGGAATGGGTGGGCGAGTTTCCGGCTGCCGGTTGGCATCTGACGGCTGAGCAGTTGCGGCAACATGCTGGACGAGGCAGACCGGTCCCGGTCGGGCAATGGCTCGCGGCGTCCTGCCATGACGCCGCTGAACTGGATATGGCCTCGACAATTGGGGTCGATTTCATCACGCTCTCTCCTGTGCTGCGTACTACCACTCACCCTGAGGTACCGCCTTTGGGCTGGCCACGCGCCGCTGAATTGCTGTTAGGCTTCAACCAGCCTGCTTATCTGTTGGGCGGCCTTGGCCCCGCCGAACTCGAAAAGGCCTTACATGCGGGCGGTCAAGGTGTCGCAGCCATCCGGGCATTCTGGCCGGGGTAAACGATTGGGGTTGTTAACCGTTGGCCATCACCTCGGCACAACTCGAAAGCCCTGCTCCGAATTGCCCTTCAATGACGTTGTCGTATTCGTCGGCGTTGTAGATATTGCAGTGATAGCGGAATTTTATCGTTGCTATGTTCTCAATCAATTAACCATATGCGACCAGCTGCGTTATCGTAGCGCCCGTCAATTTATCAATCCCCAAGGAGTTAATAGATGTCTCTGGTCAACACCCAAGTCCAGCCGTTCAAAGTCAACGCTTTCCATAATGGCAAGTTCATCGAAGTCACCGAACAATCCTTGAAAGGTAAGTGGTCGGTGCTGATCTTCATGCCGGCAGCCTTCACCTTCAACTGCCCGACCGAGATCGAAGACGCTGCCAATAGCTATGCCGAATTCCAGAAGGCCGGTACCGAGGTGTACATCGTCACCACCGATACCCATTTCTCGCACAAAGTTTGGCACGAGACTTCCCCGGCTGTTGGCAAGGCCCAGTTTCCGCTGATCGGCGACCCGACTCATCAGCTGACCAACGCTTTCGGCGTACACATCGCTGAAGAAGGTCTGGCGCTGCGCGGCACCTTCCTGATTAACCCGGAAGGCGTGATCAAGACCGTTGAAATCCATTCCAACGAGATCGCTCGTGACGTCAGCGAAACCCTGCGCAAGCTGAAAGCTGCCCAGTACACCGCTGCGCATCCGGGTGAAGTTTGCCCGGCGAAGTGGAAGGAAGGCGAGAAGACCCTGGCTCCATCCCTGGACCTGGTCGGCAAGATCTAAATGGCCGGTAAGCGCTGCGCTTAGCCGCAGCGCCTGCAGTGCCGTTCTCGGCCGGATCGTCGGTCGGGGATGCCAAACGCCTGGGCGCGAACCGTCCGGGCGTTTTATTAACCGATTTCTGCAAAAAGGGTACCGCTGCTCATGTTGGACACCAATCTCAAAACCCAGTTGAAAACCTACCTGGAAAAGGTCACTCAGCCGTTCGAGATCGTCGCGTCCCTCGATGACGGCGAGAAATCCCAGGAAATGCTCGCCTTGCTGGAAGACATCACCGGCCTGAGCGACAAAATCACGCTGCGCACCGATGGTGACGATGCGCGTCGCCCGTCGTTCGCGCTCAATCGTATCGGTGGCAACATCAGCCTGCGTTTCGCCGGTATCCCGATGGGCCACGAATTCACCTCATTGGTGCTCGCCCTGCTGCAGGTCGGCGGTCATCCGTCGAAGACCGCGGCGGACGTGATCGAGCAGATCAAGAGCATCGAAGGCGAATACCACTTCGAAACCTACTTCTCGCTGTCCTGCCAGAACTGCCCGGACGTGGTCCAGGCGCTGAATCTGATGGCCGTGCTCAACCCGAACATCCGCCATGTCGCCATCGATGGTGCGCTGTTTCAGGATGAAGTCGAGCGCCGTCAGGTCATGTCCGTGCCGAGCATCTACCTCAACGGCGAGCTGTTCGGCCAGGGCCGCATGGGCGAAGAAGAAATTCTCGCCAAGCTCGACACCGGCGCCTCGGCACGCGATGCCGAAAAACTCAGCGCCAAGGACGCCTTTGACGTGCTTGTTGTTGGCGGTGGGCCGGCTGGTGCCGCAGCGGCCATCTACGCGGCGCGTAAGGGCATCCGCACCGGTGTCGCCGCCGAGCGCTTCGGCGGTCAGGTGCTTGACACCATGGCCATCGAGAATTTCATCTCGGTCAACGAGACCGA
Source organism: Stutzerimonas sp. VN223-3 (assembly GCF_045999685.1). Classification (NCBI taxonomy): domain Bacteria; kingdom Pseudomonadati; phylum Pseudomonadota; class Gammaproteobacteria; order Pseudomonadales; family Pseudomonadaceae; genus Stutzerimonas; species Stutzerimonas sp. VN223-3. The sequence goes on from NZ_RBEC01000001.1 coordinate 323,745, forward strand.
AGGCCCGAAACTGGCCCGTGCGCTGGAAAACCATGTGCGCGAATACGACGTCGACATCATGAATCTGCAGCGCGCTGCGGCTCTGATACCGGCTACCGGCGAAGGCGGACTGCACGAGATCAAGCTGGAGAATGGCGGCTCGCTCAAGGCCAAGACGCTGATTCTAGCCACGGGTGCCCGCTGGCGCGAAATGAACGTGCCGGGCGAGCAGGAATACCGCGGCCGTGGCGTTGCCTACTGCCCGCATTGCGATGGCCCGCTGTTCAAGGGCAAGCGTGTAGCGGTGATCGGTGGCGGCAACTCCGGCGTGGAAGCGGCCATCGACCTGGCCGGCATCGTCGCTCAGGTGACGCTGCTCGAGTTCGACAGCCAGCTGCGTGCCGATGCCGTGCTGCAGAAGAAGCTCCACAGCCTGCCTAACGTCACCGTAATCACCAGTGCGCTGACCAGCGAAGTCACCGGTGATGGTCAGAAGGTCAACGGCCTGGTCTACAAGGACCGCAACTCCAGCGAGTTCCACAATCTGGAGCTCGAAGGGATCTTCGTGCAAATTGGCCTGCTGCCCAACACCGACTGGCTGAAAGGCACGGTGGAATTGACCTCGCGGGGCGAAATCATCGTCGATGCGCGTGGCGAGACCTCGCTGCCGGGCATCTTCGCCGCCGGCGACGTCACCACTGTGCCGTACAAGCAGATCGTCATCGCGGTTGGCGAAGGCGCCAAGGCTTCGCTGAGTGCCTTCGACCACCTGATCCGCAGCTCCGTCGAAGACTGAGCGCAGCGGTAACGAAAAGGGGGAGCAGATTTCGGTCTGCTCCCCCTTTTTTGTTCGTGCCGGCTGCAGAGCAGCGTGTTATCGAGGCGATCACGAGGATAGATCGGCGTCATCCACGGTCTACCCAATACACCGGAACCGCTTTGGCTCGGGTGGATCACGAGCGAAACGGGTGGCGATCGTCCAGCCGTCGTACATGTACCAGCAGTCCATGGAGCGAGCCCACAGATGATCAATGCGGATGCGCCGCACATGCCCCGCCGGGTGGTGGTCACCCTGGCCAATCGATCCAGTTACCCGCTACACGAGAAGGTCGTCCACGAGCAGCTCGCAAGGAGACTTGCTGCGCTTCAGGGGCTGGCGTTCATGGGCGAGTACGACCGCGACATCGACTATTCACATCCGCTCTACTTCGTGCCGCCAGGCACCATTGTCGGCATGGATGCGGCGCGTGAATTGGGTCTCGAAAGCGAAGAGGACCTGTTCGGTGGCGTGGTGCCGCAGGCCTTCATCGAGACAAAGGCCATCACTCATCCGCTGATACGGCCCGATGCCGACGCGCCCTTTGGCTGGTCGCGCGACTTCGCCAGCCGGGTCACGGGCAGCGTACTGCCTGGCTATAGCGTTTTTTCGCTGCCTGACGCCCGCGAGGCTGGGCGGCGACTGTTGCACGAAGGCCCGCTGCGGTTGAAACCTGTGTTAGCCACAGGAGGCCGAGGGCAGGCGCAGATCAGCACCGATAAGGAATTGGATCAGGCACTCGAGCACATCGACGAGCAGGAGCTGGCTCGCCACGGTTTGGTCCTTGAAGCCAATCTGGAACATGTGACCACCTTTAGCGTTGGGCAGATTCGCGTTGCCGGTAAGACCGTCAGCTACTACGGCACCCAGCGTCTGACGCAGGACAACAGTGGCGAAACGGTTTACGGCGGGTCGGATCTGGTGGTTTGTGACGGTGATTACGACACCCTGTTGGGGCTCGATCTGCCGGAAAAGGCTCGATTGGCAGTGATGCAGGCGCAGGTCTACGACGAAGCCGCATCAGCGTGCTTCCGAGGCTTTTTCGCGTCCCGCCGCAACTACGACGTCGCCCAGGGCATCGACGGGCGCGGGCGTGCCTGTTCCGGTGTGCTGGAGCAATCCTGGCGAATCGGCGGCGCCAGTGGGGCGGAAATCGCTGCGCTCGAAGCCTTCAGTAAGGGCGCGAGCGGTGTAGTTCAGGCCTCCACCGTAGAGCTTTACGGTGAGGCGCAAAGCGTCCCGCCTGGCGCAATCGTGCTGTTTCGCGATGAAGACGCCGATGTCGGCTTCATAACCAAGTACGTAACGGTGAGGGATCATGGCAACCCACAGTGAAAGCGTAGACATCCTGGTTGACGACGAACACATCGCCGGTACATTTCTGTCGCCTCCGACCAAACTACCCGGTGTGCTCTTCGTGCACGGCTGGGGTGGCAGCCAGGAACGCGACCTGACGCGCGCCAGAGGCATCGCCGGTCTCGGCTGCATTTGTCTGTCGTTCGACCTGCGTGGGCATGCCCTGACCTTGGCGCAACAGCAGACCGTCACGCGCGAGCAGAACCTGAACGATCTATTGGCCGCCTACGACCTGTTGGTGCAGCACCCGAACATCGACTCATCGGCCATCGCCGTGGTTGGCACTAGCTATGGGGGATATCTGGCGGCGCTACTCACCTCCTTGCGACCCGTGAAATGGTTAGCCATGCGCGTACCGGCGCTGTACTCGGACGACGATTGGATGGTGCCCAAGCGTCAACTAAATCGTGATTTGCTCAATCAGCTGCGCGGTCGGCGTGTCGTTGCCGAAGAGAATCGGGCGCTAGCGGCCTGCGCCTCGTTTCACGGCGACGTGCTGATCGTCGAGTCGGAGCATGATCATCTGGTCCCGCATACGACGATCATGAACTACCGTGCGGCGTTCCATCAGACTCACTCGCTGACCCACCGCATCATCCTGGGTGCAGATCACGCCTTGACCAGCGATTGTTGCCAAAAGGCCTATACGGACATCCTGGTCAAGTGGGCGACCGAGATGGTGGTTGGTGCGCGCCTGGATCAGCAGGAAGGCGCTGCGGCTGCCGCAAGATCCTAGCCTGGCGGAGTAGGCGGCTGGATCGGACCGACGAAGCGGCTCCAGCGGCGATCGAGCACTTGCTGCTTGAGCACCTCGATAACGTCCACCAGCAGCTCTTCCAGGGCCAAGTCAGTGTCCTCATCCTGATAGACCCAGGCTTCGAAAAACTCGTCGGCCAGGCTGCGTGCCAATCGCTGGAATTGCGGACTCTGCAGCCCGTCCGCCGCACCTTGCAGCAGCCGTGCAGCAATATCGGCGAGCGCCTCGTCCAAGGTGTCGGCGACTCTGCCACCCAATGGTAGGCGGCGCAGGCTGGCCACCTCGGGGTTGTTCGCAAGTGCCTGGTGAATCAATCCGCCCACATAACCTTCGATGGCGCCACGATGGTCGCGGTAGCCGCTCTCCAGCATCCCCTGCAACCGCCGTGACAAATCATTCAGCAAGCGCTCCTTGCGCGGCCGCACGACTTCTTGCAGCAAGCGTCGGGATAGGTCATCGCTGGCACCGATCTCCTGCTGCAGGCGGCTGAACAGGCGCACCATAACCCGGTCCGCAAGCTCCTCCAGCAGCATCAAGTAGTAGCGTTTGACCAATCCGTAGACAGCCCAGCTGCGGATGTCGATCAGGCCCAGCCGCTGAAGACGGATCAGCAAACTGCCTACCCGCAACACACGTAACCAGCGGAACCCGCTTAGCGGAATGCAGCCGAGCACGTCGTACCAGTGTGCGAAGGGGTAGTAGTACCAGCGCGCATAGCGCCGTTCGAACAACGCAACGGTCCAGCCAAGGATCACATCGAGAATGAATACCGCGACGAAACATAGATCGATCAGTTGGAAGTTGCGGTGGACGATCGTCTCGTATTGCCGATGCAATCCAGGCAACCAGCTGGCGAACATCTGGTTGATCGGCTGCACGATGAACAGGCTGTCGAACAGGATCAGTCCCAGGTTGATGCAGACCAACAGAACGATGAACGTTTCCCAGGCGGCGTGCAGCCCGTCGAGGGATCGGCGTTGGTCTGCGGCGCGTTCAGCCATCGGCATTGGCGGGTGCGTTAGCGGCGTGCCAGAGAATTTCCGCACAGCCCTGGCGACGCGCGATCAGTCGTGCGACGACGAACAGTAGATCCGACAAACGATTGAGATAGGCCAGCCCAACCGGGCGCAGCGGCTCCACGGCGTTGAGCTGCTGACAGCGCCTTTCGCTGGTGCGGGCCATGCTGCGGCATAGATGGGCGAGGGCAATCAGTCGCGAGCCGCCGGGCATGATGAAGTCTTCGAGCGGCCCGAGTTCGGCATTCCAGTGATCTATTGCGGCCTCCAGGCGGGCTACCTCGGCTTCCGTCAACGCCTGATATTCCGGCATCGCCAGTTCACCACCCAGATCGAACAGGCGGTGTTGGCAAGGCGCTAATACCTCGATCAGCTCAGCCAGATCCGGCCATTGCACCTGGGCTTCGGCAAGCTCGGCGAGTAGCAGGCCCAACTGGCTATTGAGCGTATCGATCTCGCCCATGGCTTCGACCCGCGGGTGATCTTTGGGTACGCGACGGCCGTCGGCCAGTCCGGTTTCTCCGGTATCGCCGGTGCGTGTGTAGATTTTCGAAAGTCGATTGCCCATCTGCGATTCCTTGATTCAGCTGTCGTTGGCCTCGGATGGCGATACCAGCGGCAGACGCAGGGTAAAGGTGGTGCCCTGGTCCGGCCTGCACTGCACTTCCATTTGGCCTTTGTGATTGTTGGTGATGATGAAATACGAGACGGAAAGTCCCAACCCGGTTCCCTGGCCTACTTCCTTGGTGGTGAAAAAAGGCTCGAAGATTCGCTTGCGGATGTGTTCGGGTATGCCGACACCGTTGTCTTCCACCTGGATTTCGGCCCATGGCGGGTTCAACCGCGTGCGCAGGATGATCTGCCCTCGCGTCCGCTCGGGTTTCTGGTGAATGGCCTGCGCAGCGTTTTTCAGCAGGTTCAGCAATACCTGTTCGAGTTCGTTGCCGATGCAGGGCACGCGATCTACCTGTGGATCGAAGTCGCGGACTATTTCGATGGAGCGAAAATCGAAGCTATCGATCAGGGCGAAGTCGTTGCCTGCGATCTCCAGCGCCTGGTCGATCAACACGGTCAGTTGGCATTCAGCCAGTTGCCGGTTGCTCAGACGACTGAAGCTCAGCATATGGCTGACGATCTTCGCCGCACGTGAGCCGGCTTGTTGGATGCCATCGAGCAGCTGCGGTATTTCCCGCCGCTGCAGATATTGGTTGACTGCTTCCAGCAACACGCCGGTTTCATCGGCCGCCTCGCGGTTTCGCTCCAAGTCGGGAGACAGGCGTCGGCGGATGTTCTGTGCGTTGTGCAGAATGGCACCGAGAGGGTTGTTGATCTCGTGCGCCATGCCGGCGGCCAGGCTGCCCACAGAAAGCATTTTTTCCGACTGCACCATGATTTCTTCCATATTGATGCGCTCGGTGATGTCGTCGATGCGGATCACCACACCGCGGCCGCCACCTCCCATCAGTGGATAGAGTGTCAGCGCGTAATGCCGGGGCTGGTCGTTGAAGGCCCAGGTGACGCGCTCGATCGTCTCCACCTGATGCCGTTCGGACGTACGGCGAATTTGCGTGAGAAAGGGCTTGAGCGGTTCGAAGGCGATGAATACCGGCTGGTTCAATGCATCGTCGATCGATGTGCCGGAGAGCGCGCTGGCCTGCTGATTCCACTGGGTCACGTAGAGTTGCTCGTCTAACGCGATCAGAACCGATGGCATCGAGTCGATGATGCTGTTCAGGTAGTTCTGGAAGCCGGTGAGCTTTTTTTCGATCTTGCTGCGGACCTGAACCTCCAGCTCCAGCTTGCGGTTGGAGTGACGGGTTTCCTCCGCCAGCCCCTGGGCATGGTCAAAGGCGTCCTGGGCATCGTCTCGGGCGCGCTTGAGCTGCTGCTCGCGGGCCTCCATACGCGACAGCATGGTGTTGAACGCATCGCCAAGGTGACCGATCTCGTCCTGGTTTCTGGGCGTCGCCCGCAATGAGTAGTTTTCCTCACGCGTCACCTGACGGGACAGGGCTTCAAGGTCGCGGATCGGGCGGGTGATCAACCTGCGTATCTGCCGCGCGACCAAGACCCACAGCAACAGACTGGCCACGAGAATTGCAACGCTGGCGGTCAGGGTGCCGGTATAGAAAGCGCCAGGCAATTCGCTGCTGGCGACGATTAGAAAGTGACCCGGCGGGCCTGCTGCTTGCGGCAGCTCAACCAATAGGTTGGCGCGCATTTCGGTCATCTGCCATGCCGGAAGCTTGCTGATCTGCTGCGGCAGGTCCAGCGGGTCGCCGCGATACAGTTGCGCCAGGCTTCGGCCAGTGCTGTCGTAGATCATGGCTGCACGTAGCGGGGCGTAGTCGTTCAACTTCTGCAGCAGTTCGTTGGCAGCCGCTTCGGATTCGAGGGCGCGGTTGCTCAGTTCGGGTGTTGCAAATAGTGCCCCGAGCGTATGCATGGCCTGGGGCGCGACGCTCTGACGGGAGATCCAGTAAGCGGCACTGATGAATGCGAGGTTGGAAACCAGCAGTACCGTAGCAAGCAGTACGAGCAGGGCGATCAGCAACTTGCGGCCGACCGGGAGATTTTCGAGACGCTGGCGCAGGGTCATGGCAGGCACGGGCGAGGGGTGTTTCAGCAGGGTAGCGGTGCCTCAGTCCGCGGGCAATCCGTGACGGTGCAGGAAAGTTTGAAGCTGCTCCAGCAGCTTGTGCAGCTCGACCGCCATCAGACCATGCTGCCGAGCCGCCTGACAGGCCTGGCCGAGCAGAAAGCTGATTTCGGTCCGACGCCCGCTTCGCACGTCCTGATGCATCGACGAGTAATTGTTGGCAGTGGCCTCGATTACGCGCAGCACTTCTTCTTCGAGCCCGCGGGCCGCATCGCCCTGATTGCACGCCGTGAGTATTTCGCGGAGCTCGTTGCAAAGCGTGTGTAGCTGTTCGCGGTGAATCAGCAATTCACCGTTGCGGCAATCATGCAGAACGGTCAGCGGATTGATTGCACAATTGAGTGCCAGCTTGCGCCACAACTTGGCCAGGATGTCGGCGGTCCAGTCGTGCGGAATGCCTGCGGCGACTAATTTATCCAGCCATGGCGGTGGGTTTCGATGGTTGGGTTCGCCAAGCCAGTTCTGCCCTTGGCCGGCGTGTACGATCTGGAAATCCGCCTGACGGTAGGCTCCTTCGGTACTGGAAACGAAGACGCAGCGGCTTTCTGGCCAGCGCGCCGCGATGGCTTGCTGACTGCCCAGACCGTTCTGCAACAGGAGGATTTCCGAACCTTTCGACAGCCGTGGCGCCACCTCGGCGATTGCGGCTTCGGCATCGTAGGCTTTGCAGGCAACCAGCAGCCTTCGTATCGGCGCGGCGGCATCCGGCAGTTCGGCGGGCACTGGATAGAGATTGGTCACGCCATCCTCGGTCAGGCTGAGGCCACCGGCGGCGTGGTAATCGGCAAGTCGTCCAGAGTTGCGCAGAACGATCCGCAGCGGCATGCCGGCGCGGAACAGGCGCGTTGCCCAGAGCCCTCCGAGGCTCCCAGCGCCGAGAACGTGCCAGGTAACGGTCATCAGGCAGGTTGTTTATAGCGCAGGGGGACGATACGGCCCGTGGTGTATGCATCGGGCAGCAAAGCCTCCGCGCGTTCGAACACCAGCCGCGGGTCAACGGGTAGAGCATCCGCGTCAAGGCTGACCAGACCGATGCCGGCCTTGACCGAGATGAAGCCTTCGCTGGTCTTGAAGGCCTTGAGGTTCAGCCCCTCATGCAGACGTTTGAAGCTGCTTGGCGAGCAACCTTGCAAATCGTCTACCAGAGCAAGCAGGCCGAAGTGGTTGTCATCCAGTCGAGTGAGGATGTCCAGCGGCCGTACCAGCTGCTGCAGGCGCCGCGCCACACCGCGCAGCAGTTCATGATGGAAATGTTCACCGTAGCGCTGCCGCTGGCTGGCGATTTCCGGAAGACCGATCGCCAGGTAGCACAGTGCTCCGCCACGGCTTTCGATCTGACGCAGGCTGTCGCCGAGTTTTTGCCTGAGATAACGTGTGTTGCCGAGGCCTGTGACCGGGTCGATCAGGTTGCGCTGTTCAAGACTGGCGATGTTTTCGGTCAGCAGACGGTTTTCCCGCATCAGTCGCTGCAGGGAGCCGCAGATGCGATCAGCGGCGTAAACCCGTGGCACCAGTTGATCGTTCATCGCCGACTTGCCAATGAAGTCATCCACGCCGTGATCGAAAGCTTTGCTCAATACGTCCTGACCGTCGCGCCCGGTAAGCAGGATGATATAGGTGTAGTGATCGGACATTTCGTCCTGCTGGCGCACCTGGCCGGTTAGTTCCAAGCCGTCCATTTCAGGCATCAACCAGTCGGCGAGCAGAACATTGGCTGGGCGCTGCTCGATCAGCTCCAACGCGGCGCTGGCGCTATTGGCGAAGCGGACATCTTCATAACCGGCCTTGGACAGGACGCGACCGATCATCACGCTGGAAAACTTGGCGTCGTCGACCACCAGAATGCTGAGTTGAGGGTTGGGCATGCATGAGCTCAGTGAAGAGGGGGATTGCCATAACATGGGTGGTCGGGCGTTACTGGCCTGAACAGTTATAATGATGGCGCATTTGAACCGTCAAGCTAAGCGCGCTGGATCACACCGTCGCGCCGTTTCTATCTGGAGGAAGCCCATGCCCTCGTTCGACGTGGTGTCCGAATTGGACAAGCACGAAGTCACCAACGCCGTCGACAACGCTGTCAAGGAACTGGATCGGCGTTACGATCTGCGCGGTAAAGGCAGTTTCGAGTTCAAGGAACTGACGGTCCATTTGACTGCGGATGCCGATTTCCAGCTTGAGCAGATGCTGGAAATCCTCAAGCTGAGCCTGGTCAAGCGCAAGATTGATATCCAGTGTCTGGAATTCAAGGATCCGTTCCCCTCCGGAAAATCAGTCAAGCAAGATGTCGTGCTGCGCGAGGGTATCGACAAGGAGCTGGCGAAGAAGATCGTCGCCTATATCAAAGAGGCCAAGCTCAAGGTGCAGGCAGCTATCCAGGGTGAGCAGGTTCGGGTAACCGGCAAGAAGCGCGACGATCTGCAGGAAGCCATCGCGCTGCTGCGAGCAAAGGATTTCGGCATGCCGCTGCAATTCAACAACTTCCGCGACTGATTACCTGCACGCTAGCGTGCCTTTCCCGCTTTAACCGAGCGGTCCTCCCGGATCGTTCGGTGTCTTAAGGAGATTCCTACTGATGGATTTCAGTGTCGATTATCTGGTCGATCTTTCCGAGGCATGGTTGCCGATCGTTCTTCAATACGGTGCTCAGCTATTGCTGGCGCTAGCGACCTTCCTGATTGGCTGGTGGCTGATCAACAAGCTCGTCAGCAAGCTCGGCGGTCTGCTACAGCGACGCCAGGTCGATCCTTCGCTGCACGGTTTCATCGAGAGCCTTTCGGGCATCGTGCTGAAGATCCTGCTGCTGGTCAGCGTGGCATCGATGATCGGGGTGGAAACGACCTCGTTTATCGCGGTAATCGGTGCGGCCGGTCTGGCCATTGGTCTAGCGCTGCAAGGCAGCCTGGCCAATTTTGCTGGCGGGGTGTTGATTCTGCTGTTTCGCCCGATCCGCGTGGGTGAATGGATCGAAGCCCAAGGTGTCGCCGGGACTGTGCATTCAATTCAGATCTTCCATACGATCCTCAAGTCCGGCGACAACAAGACCATCGTGGTGCCCAACGGCAGCTTGTCCAACGGCCACATCACCAATTATTCCCGTGAACCGCGTCGTCGCGCCGATATCAATATCGGTATCGATTACGGCTCGGATATCAAGCTGGCACGCAAGATTCTGTTGGAAATCGCCGATGACGAACGTGTGCTGCGCGATCCAGAGCCGGTGGTCTATGTCACCGCCCTGGCTGATAACTCGGTGAATCTATCGCTACGGGTGTGGGTGGCAACCGGTGACTTCTGGCCAGTGACTTTCGAATTTACCGAGCGGGTGAAGGAAAGCTTCGACGAGGCGGGGATCGGTATTCCGTTTCCGCAGCGTGTGGTGCATCTGGTTCAGAGCTGAGGTTCAATCGGAAAAAAACCGGCAAGTGCCGGTTTTTTTTCAGCTGCGCTCGTTGGTGGCCTGCGGATCGGCCGTATCCAGTTGCCGGCGGCTGCGTGACCATTGCCAGACGATCAGCACAAGGGTCGGTACGCCGAGCAACGCGGTAACCAGGAAGAAGTCGCTGTAGCCGAGATGCTCCACCATGACACCGGAGTAGCCGCCGAGCAGGCGTGGCAACAGCAGCATCAACGAACTCAGCAAGGCGTACTGGGTGGCCGAGAACTTCAGGTTGGTCAGGCTCGACAGGTAGGCCACGAAGGCGGTGGAGGCCAGGCCACCACTGAAGTTATCGCAGGAAATGGTCACGATCAGCATGTTCAGGTGCGCGCCCATTTCCACCAGCAACATGAACATGAGATTGGTTGCCGCGGATGCAACTCCGCCGAGGAACAGGATCGGCAGGATGCTGAAACGTACGATCAACAGACCACCGAAAGCCGCACCGAGCAAGGTCATGATTAACCCGAACAGCTTGCTGACGCTGGCGATTTGATCCTTGCTAAAGCCTTGGTCGATATAGAAGACATTGGCCATGACGCCCATCACCGTGTCGGACATCCGGTACGTGGCAATCAGCCCCAGCAACAGCAAAGCCTGCCAGCGATAGCGCAGGATGAAGTCGGTGATAGGTGTAAGGACCGGGCCCATCAGCACCCGGCCGGGCCCAGACAGGCAGCCCCAGCAGATCAGCAGGTACATGGTGCCGCGTGGCCAGTAACCTCCCCAGTAAGACTGGAACATGCCGGTGGTCGATACCATCAGGATGATCAGCACGATCACCGAGACCGCCTGGTGAACGAAATCGAACCGAGCAGGGCGCTGGCGCTGACCTGCCTGATGCAGCATTTGTCGCACCGGAACCAGCAAAGAGCGGCCCCAAGGCGACAGCGAACCGATGATAAACAGTAGATATAGAGTTGCGCGCGGCCAAGCCTGGGCAATCAGGGCGTTGATCATCGCTGGCACGGAAATGAGCAATACCAGCAACAGGCCAACCGCTGCCAACTGGTGGTTGAAGCTGAACTTCGAGGGCTCATTGGGCAACGGAGCCGCACCTTGGGGTTCCGGAATCAGCAGACTGGTGATCAGACCCGGCAGAATCAGCAGGGCGAAGGCGATATAGGTGGTCGCCCAGGCGGTCTGGCTGTACTCGAGGTTGGTCGAGCCTAGCCATTCAGCGAGAAATAACGCGCCGGCGCTGGCCAGTAGCATGGCGATGCGGTAACCGGTCATGTAGCTTGCTGCCAACGTCGCTTGCAGCTTGTCTTCGGCGATCTCCAGGCGGTAGGCATCGATGGCGATGTCCTGGGTCGCCGAGGCGAAGGCGACCGCGACGGCCAAGGCGATCAGCATCGTCAGGTTGTGTTGCGGGTTACACAGCGCCATGCCGACCAGGCCAATGGCAATCACCGCCTGTGACAGCACCAGCCAGGAGCGGCGTCGGCCCAGCGCGCCGATCCAGGGCAGGCGCCATTGGTCGAGCATCGGCGACCAGACCCACTTGAAGGCGTAGGCCAGGCTGATCCAGCTGGCAAAACCGATGGTTTCGCGTGATACGCCTGCTTCGCGCAGCCATACCGAGAGCGTTGAAAACACCAGAATTGCCGGGAGGCCTGCGGCGAAGCCGAGCACCAGTAACGTCAGCGAGGCAGGGCTGGCATAGGCGGCGAGGGCGGAGCGCCAGGTTTCACGGGACATATGACGGGACGGAGATAAACATGAAGCGCGCACTCTACCCGCTGTACTCCGCCGAATGCCAGCCGTGCCGACGTATGTCCACGCGGTCGTTAAAGATGGTCACTCCTTCGGCGCGCAGGCGCATGCGCTGTTCGTGCCCGGCAGCGCTGCCGGCTGGCAGGCTTAGGCGCCCTCCGGCGGCGATCACTCTGTGCCAGGGCAGGCTGGTGTCATTGGGTAGTTGCGACATCAGCCTGCCGACCCAGCGTGCTGCACGGCCGAGCCCTGCCATGGCGGCCAGTTCGCCATAGCTCACGACCTTGCCTTCAGGTATTTGTGCCATGACCAAATAGACGGCCGAGCGACGGGACTCGGCATCAGCACCGGGCGGTAACAGAGGCGGTTGCTCAATCATGCTAGATGCTTCCTATGTACGGCTGGCTTGTCGATCAGAGCAGCACATGAACTACGCCCCCGTTCAGCGGTCAGTGCTTGCTGTAATTAAAAGCATAGGGATAATGCCAGCCTTTTAACCGCACTTACCCCAGAATTTCAGCACTTTATGTTCTCCAAAACTCTTTTTTGCGTGTCCCTTTCCGTATTCTCCCTGCCGTCGCTCGCAGATACCGTATGGCTGAAAAATGGTGATCGCCTGACCGGAAAGATCAGCGTGCTCGATGGCGGAAAATTACTTATCGAGACCGATTATGGCGGCTCGATTCCAGTGAAATGGAGTCAGGTCGCAACGCTGGAAAGCAATCAGCAACTACTGGTCAAACAGGACGATGTCACAGGCGAAGTGGCGAAATCGCTGCAGGCCGCCGACGATGGCAAGGTCACTCTGACCAACGGCGGCGCACCGCGCACGGTCGAGCTTGCCAGCATCTCGCAAATCATCCATCCGAAGCCGCTGATCCAGGATCTGACCTGGAAGGGTAACGTGGATGTGGCAATGGACTACAAACGCGCCGAAACCGATACCGACGACTACGACGTATCCTTCGATACCTCGGCGCGTCATGGCCTTTGGCGCCACAACGCAATCGCCAATTACAACCGTGAATACCGCGATGGCGTCACCGCGACGGACAACTGGGATGCCGAATACGCGCTGGACCGCTTTATCGATGAGCACTGGTTCTGGCAGGGGCGTTTTGAATACAAGCGCGACAAGGTCGAGGATATTCGCCGTCAGCGCACCATAGGTACCGGTCCGGGTTATCAGTTCTGGGACAACGACTTGGGTGCTTTCTCCCTGGCTTCGCTGGTCAACCGCAGTGACTACGAATTTGCGAGCGGAGAGAAGGAAAATTTCTACTCGCTGGCCATGAAGTGGGACTACAACCGTTATCTGGTGGGCAAGACGTTCGAGCTGTTCAGTAACGGCGAAATCGGCAAGCCGCTGGAGAATGTCGCTGATTACGAACTCGATGCCGAGGTGGGCCTGCGCTACAAGGTGACCGACTGGGCATCGCTCAATATGAAAGCCGAAAAAGATATCGTCAGTGGCGCGGAAAGCAATCTCGACGAGACGCGCTACAGCATCGGCTTTGGGATAGGTTGGTAAGCTTCAAACTGCAAGAAAAAGCCGGAGGCTGGACGAGCCAGCGGAGTGACAGCAAATGTAAAAGCGACGCCCAGTCAAGCGTCGCTTTTACTTGCGTCTTTACAGGCGCAACCCGCCGTCCAGCTCCAAAATTCGCCCGGTGTAATAGTCGTTCTCGAAAATGTACGCGACCGAGTGGGCGATCTCCATGGGCTTGCCGAGTCGCTTGAGCGGAATGCCGGCCGTCATCTTCTCGAGTGCTTCGGGTTTCATGCTGGCGACCATTTCGGTCTCGATGAAGCCCGGCGCAACACCCGCAACGCGTATGCCGTAGCGCGCCAGTTCCTTGGCCCAAACCACTGTATCGGCAGCGACACCAGCCTTGGCAGCCGAGTAGTTCGCCTGGCCCATGTTGCCGGCGCGCGAGATCGAGGAGATGTTGACGATCGCGCCCTGACGCTTCAGTTCGATCATTTTTGCCGCTACCTCACGGGTGCAGAGGAATACCCCGGTCAGGTTGACGTCGATTACAGCCTGCCATTGCGCCAGGCTCATCTTTGACAGTTCGCCATCTTTTACCTTGATGGTCAGGCCATCACGGAGGATGCCGGCATTGTTGACGAGGCCATCGAGGCCGCCGAAGTCATCGCTGACCTGGCTCACCATGTGGCTGACCTGTTCTTCATTGGCGACGTTGCACAGATAGGCTCGCGCATCGCCACCGGCGCTCTTGCAGGCCGCTACAGCTTCGTTCAGACGATCCTGATTGAGGTCGACCAATGCCAGGCGTGCGCCTTTGCCAGCGAGGTACTCCCCCATCGCGCGTCCGAGGCCCTGGCCACCACCGGTGATAATGATGACCTTGTCTTTGAGCTGCATGCGAATCTCCTTTTGGTAGTTCTGCTGCGAGAAACGACGCCCCAGCAGGTGAAACCGTTATGCTGAGCACCCCGTTGAATCAAACAAACTTATCGAGGAGCCCCTGTGAGCGCTGAAGCCGTCAAGCATGCCCGACAACTCCTGCTCAAGGAATACCGTGGCGTGCTCTCTACGCACTCCCAGGCGATGCCCGGATATCCCTTCGGGTCGGCGGTACCCTACTGCCTGAGCGAGAACGGCTGTCCGCTGATCCTGATCAGCCGAATTGCCCAGCACACGAAAAACCTCAAAGCCGATCCGCGTTGCTCGTTGCTCGTTGCTAATCGCAGAGCGCGGCGCTGAAGACGTGCAGGCAACCGGCCGCCTGACCATGCTGGCCGAGGCTCGGATGCTCACCGAATCGCTGGCCATCGACGCGGCAGCCGAGCGCTACTACCGCTACTTCCCAGAGTCACGCGATTACCACCGTGTACACGATTTCGATTTCTGCGTCCTGCAACCGGTGCGCTGGCGCTACATCGGTGGCTTCGGTGCGATTCACTGGTTGGACGACGTTGCTCTGGCCAATCCATTTGCCCAGGCTGATGGTGGCGAAGGCGAAATGCTCGAGCATATGAATAGCGACCATGCTGCGGCGATTGCCCATTACGTCGAGCGGGCAGGGTTACCGCCAGCTCCTGAGGCCTCAATGGTCGGTATTGATAGCGAAGGCTTTCATCTACGCATCGGTCAGGCCATCCACTGGCTGGCGTTCCCAGCTTCTTGCCGCAACCCAGGCGCGGTGCGACAGGCGCTGGTGGCGATGGCCCGGAACTGATTCAGCCTGACGTAAGCGTAGGGGCGAATAATTCGGTTACAGCCTCTTTCACGAACGGGTTGAATTCGGCGCAGACTGCCGTCATTTACACGAGATCGGAAGCCGTTCTTCCGTCAAGGACTATCGATGCGCATTTTCTTATTGCTGTTTCTCCTGTTTCCGCTGGCCGAGCTGGCGTTGCTGATCAAGGTCGGCAGCTCCATCGGTGTGATACCTACCATCCTGCTGCTGCTGATCAGTGGCATGGCCGGCATTCTGCTGTTGCGTCTGGCAGGTTTTGCCACCGCTTGGCGTGCGCGCGAGCGGCTGGCTCGCGGCGAACTGCCGGAGCGGGAAATGCTCCAGGGCCTGATGATGGCCGTCGCGGGCGGTTTGCTGTTCCTGCCGGGCTTTCTCAGCGACATCATCGCATTGCTGGTGCTGTTTCCACCGTCGCGCAAGCTGTTTCTGGGCATCGTCCGCCGCCGCGTCGAAGCTCAGGCAGAGCGCCGGCGCGCGTTTGCCGATGATTTGCGCCAACAGCAGGAGCATCGCGCTGGGCCACAGCGTCCAAACGTGATCGAGGGCGAGTGGGAGCGTCGCGATAAGTGACCCCGCTTTTTCGGTCAGAAAACAAGCATGTACAGGCATGTCTTTTAATTTTTTCAGATGTAAAAAATCGCCCTTGTCCCCTTGAAATCCTTTTGCGCGCCCGCATGTAGCGGTCACCGCAAGGTCGCTGTCGAGTTTTGACAGTCCGTCTTCTGCGGCTCGCATTGCGGGCCGCAACCGGCACCGCCGGATTTGCCAACCCGCCGATGTGATGCATCGGCATGGAAACCACTGTACTTAGGAGAGATCGACAATGAAGCTTCGTCCTCTGCATGACCGCGTCGTGATTCGTCGCAGCGAAGAAGAAACCAAGACCGCAGGCGGCATCGTGCTGCCGGGCTCCGCTGCAGAAAAGCCGAACCGTGGCGAAATCGTCGCAGTTGGTGCTGGCCGCGTTCTGGACAACGGCGAAGTACGCGCGCTGGCCGTCAAGGTTGGCGACCAGGTCGTATTCGGCCCTTACTCCGGCAGCAACACCGTCAAGGTTGACGGTGAAGACCTGCTGGTGATGAGCGAGAACGAGATTCTCGCCGTCGTCGAAGCCTGATCAGCGCTCGCTCAAAGCGAACTGCGTTCCATCAACAGAATTTGAGGAAGAATCAACATGGCTGCTAAAGAAGTTAAATTTGGCGACTCCGCTCGCAAGAAGATGCTCGCTGGTGTCAACATCCTGGCTGACGCGGTAAAAGCGACCCTCGGCCCGAAAGGCCGTAACGTGGTTCTCGAAAAGAGCTTCGGCGCTCCGACCATCACCAAGGACGGCGTTTCCGTTGCCAAGGAAATCGAGCTGAAGGATCGTTTCGAGAACATGGGCGCGCAGCTGGTCAAGGACGTTGCGTCCAAGGCCAACGACGAAGCCGGTGACGGCACCACTACCGCTACCGTTCTGGCCCAGGCCATCGTCAACGAAGGCCTGAAAGCCGTCGCTGCCGGCATGAACCCGATGGATCTGAAGCGCGGCATCGACAAGGCGACCATCGCCGTTGTTGCCGAGCTGAAGAATCTGGCCAAGCCGTGCACCGACTTCAAAGCCATTGCGCAGGTCGGCACCATCTCCGCCAACTCTGATACTTCCATCGGCGCGATCATCGCTGAAGCCATGGAAAAGGTCGGCAAGGAAGGCGTCATTACCGTTGAGGAAGGCTCGGGCCTGGAAAACGAACTGTCCGTTGTAGAAGGCATGCAGTTCGACCGCGGCTACCTGTCCCCGTACTTCATCAACAAGCCGGACACCATGGTTGCCGAGCTGGACAGCCCGCTGCTGCTGCTGGTCGACAAGAAGATCTCCAACATCCGCGAAATGCTGCCGGTGCTGGAAGCTGTCGCCAAGGCTGGCCGTCCGCTGCTGATCGTTGCTGAAGATGTCGAAGGCGAAGCGCTGGCGACTCTGGTCGTCAACAACATGCGCGGTATCGTCAAGGTTGCTGCTGTAAAGGCGCCAGGTTTCGGCGATCGTCGCAAGGCCATGCTGCAGGACATCGCTATCCTGACTGGCGGTACCGTGATTTCCGAAGAAGTCGGTCTGAGCCTGGAAACCGCTACCCTGGAGCATCTGGGTAACGCCAAGCGCGTCGTGCTGAACAAAGAAAACACCACCATCATCGATGGTGCTGGTCAGCAGGTCGACATCGAAGCCCGTGTTGCGCAGATCCGCAAGCAGGTCGAAGACACCACGTCCGACTACGACAAAGAGAAGCTGCAAGAGCGTCTGGCCAAGCTGGCTGGCGGTGTTGCCGTGATCAAGGTCGGTGCCGGTACCGAAGTCGAGATGAAAGAGAAGAAGGCTCGCGTTGAAGACGCCCTGCACGCTACTCGTGCGGCCGTCGAAGAAGGCGTGGTTCCTGGCGGTGGTGTCGCGCTGGTTCGCGCGCTGCAGGCCATCTCCGAGCTCAAGGGCGAGAACGAAGACCAGAACGTCGGTATCGCTTTGCTGCGCCGCGCTGTCGAAGCACCGCTGCGCCAGATTGTGGCCAACGCTGGCGGCGAGCCGAGTGTGGTTGTTGACAAGGTCAAGCAGGGCGAAGGCAACTTCGGTTTCAACGCTGCGTCCGACACCTACGGCGACATGATCGAGATGGGTATCCTCGATCCGGCCAAGGTTACCCGTTCCGCACTGCAGGCTGCTGCCTCCATCGGCGGTCTGATGGTTACCACCGAAGCCATGGTCGCCGAAAGCATCGACGATAAGGCTGCTCCAGCCATGCCGGACATGGGTGGCATGGGCGGTATGGGTGGCATGGGCGGCATGATGTAAGCCAGCCGTTCCGAGTTGTAAAAAAGCCCCGCCTCGTGCGGGGCTTTTTTATGTGCGCTTGGATGTGCATGGGATTGGCTGCGCTCTGTCAGGCTTTAGTTGGATTCCTCGTCAGCAGGGCTGTGCGTCGCGCTCAAACGTAGGATGGGCGAAAGCCCATCGCGCATAATTGATGGGTTGCAACCCATCCTACGAGATGCTGCTGAAACGGGTACTTTGCTATGCGGTCAGACGCTTTTGCTATTGAGTAACCGCTTGTCATCTTTCTTCGGCACGCTACCCGTTTGTGGACTACGTTGAGCTCCTCAGCTCACGTAATAACAAGGGCTTGCGCGATGAAGCTTGAAATTGCACGAGGATTGTTTTTTATCGGCGCGCTTGGCGTTGCCTCGCTGTGCGCGGCAGCTTGGAGCGAGCCGGATACCAAGGTCGTGGCGCGCAGTGCGCTCAGTGAGCATTGTCCGGTGCCACGCATGGACAGGATTTCGGCATCTGGCATACGACCCGATCACGATCTGTTGTTGTTCATGTACGGCTTGTCGCAAAGCTTGGTGGGTCGAGGTTGATTTCCGCTACAGGCCTTGCCCTATCGATAGGGGAGGGAGCGCGACCTTAGAAGAGGTCGATCAGTCCACTCAAACTATCTATTCGGCTGAAGCCGCGCGGTCCGGGCTTGCTAGCATCGTGTAAACGGCCGGCAGCACGAACAGGGTAAAAAGTGTGCCCACCGTCATCCCCGTGGCGATTACCAAGCCGATGTCGAAGCGACTGACGGCACCGGCACCGCTGGCCAGAATCAGCGGAACCATGCCGAACACCGTCGCTGCCGTCGTCATCAATACGGGTCGCAGGCGAATTGCCGCCGCTTCCTCTACCGCCGCACGACGACTCATGCCGCGCTCCTGGCGTAGCTGATTGGCGAACTCGACGATCATGATGCCGTGCTTGCTGATCAGGCCGATCAATGTCACCAGCCCGACCTGGGTATAGATGTTCATGCTCGACAGACCCAGAAACAGCGGCACCAGTGCGCCACAGATCGACAGTGGCACCGTAACCAATATCACCAGCGGATCGCGGAAGCTTTCGAACTGCGCCGCCAGCACCAGAAAGATCACTGCCAGTGCGAGCGCGAAGGTCGTGTACAGGGCACTACCCTCCTGAATGTACTGGCGCGATGCGCCGGCGTAATCGAAGCTGAAGCCCTGCGGCGCTTCCTCCTGAGCGATGCTGCGCAGCGTGTCGATGGCCTCGCCCATGCTGACGATAGGGAAGCCCTGAATTGTCGCCGCATTAAGCTGTTGAAATTGTTTCAGCTGGGTCGGACGAGCCCGGTCATGCACCTCGATCAGCGTCGACAACGGCAGCATTTCGCCCTGGTCGTTCTTCACGTAATAGTTGCTCAGCCAACCTGGATTGTCCCGGTACGCCTGTTCGACCTGGGCGATTACCTTATAGCTGCGGCCCTCGATAGTGAAACGATTGATCTCGCTCTCGCCGAGCAGGGTGGCCAGCGTCACGCCAAGGTCTTCCATGGTCACGCCCATTTGCGCGGCCTTTTCGCGGTCGATGTCGACGACGATCTCGGGCTTGTCGAATGCCAAGTCCACATCGAGAAAGGCGAACTTGCCGGATGCCTGAGCTTTCTCCTTAATGCGTTCGGTCACTTGCAGTAGCGACTCGTAGTCGTTCGCCGTATTGACCACGAACTGGAACGGCAGGCCTTCGCCGGTGCCGGGCAGGGACGGCAGGTTGAAGCCGAATACCTGCAAGCCAGGGATGTTGTCGATACGCGTTTGAAGTTCCGGCAGCACTTCCATCTGGGTGCGCTCGCGCTCATCCCAAGGCTTCATCAGGAACCCGCCGATACCGCTCTGCACACCGTCGAAACCATTGATCTGGAACCACGAGTAGTACTCGGGAAACGATTTGAAGATCTCCAGAAACTGATCGGTGTAAGCGTTCAGGTAATCAAGATTGGCCGTTTGCGGCGCGCTGGCCATCATGAAGATGATGCCCTGATCTTCTTCAGGTGCCAGCTCGCTTTCGGTGAATTTGAGTAGCGCCGGAATCAGCCCGAGCACGATCACCGCGAACACCAGCACCACCGGACGGGTGTTCAGCGTGCCGTGCAAGGCATTCTGATAACGCAACTTAAGCCGGTCGAACAGTAGGTCCAGCCGATGCGCCAGACCTGAAGGATTTTCTTCATGGCGCAACAGTCGTGAGCACATCATCGGTGACAGCGTCAGTGCCACGACGCCGGAGATCAGCACGGCGCCGGCCAGAGTCAGGGCAAATTCCTGAAACAGCGCACCGGTCAGACCCTGTAGAAAGCCGATCGGCGCATACACCGCTGCCAGGGTGATAGTCATGGCGACGACTGGCATGGCGATCTCGCGAGCTCCGTCAATGGCCGCCTGGAACGGCGCCTTCCCGGCTTCGATGTGTCGATGGATGTTTTCCACCACGACGATGGCATCGTCCACCACCAGGCCGATCGCCAGTACCATCGCCAGTAGCGTCAGCAGGTTGATCGAGTAACCCATGGTCTGCATGAAGAACATCACGCCGATCATCGACAGCGGTATGGTCACTACCGGAATCAGCACCGAGCGCAGTGAGCCGAGGAACAGGAAGACCACGACGATAACGATTACCACCGCCTCGGCGAGGGTTTTCACCACCTCGTCGATCGAAGCCTGGATGAAGCGCGTGGCATCGTAGGCAATGGTTACCTTCAGGCTTGGTGGGAGCTGCGATTCAATCTCCGGCATCACCGCACGCACTTCGCTGATGACATCCAATGGATTGGCGCTCGGGGTGCCCTTAATGCCGATGTAGACCGAAGGGATGCCGTCAAATGAGCTGATGGCGTTGTAGCTTTCGGCGCCCATCTCGACCCGCGCGACATCTCCGAGTAGCACGCGACTATCGCCTTGAGTCGTCAAGGGTATGGCTGCGAATGCCTCGGGGGTCTTCAATTCGGTGTCAGCGTTGATGCTGGTGACGACGTACTGCCCCTTCACTTCGCCCGCCGCAGAAAGAAAGTTGTACTTACGCACCGCCTCGTTCACATCGCTTGCAGAGAGGCCGTACGCGGCAAGTTTCACCGGATCCAGCCACAGGCGCATGGCGAAGACCTGATTGCCGAGAATCTCCGCCTCGGCCATGCCGGGCAGGGTGGCCAACTTCGGTTGAATGACCCGTGACAGGTAATCGGTGATTTGCGGATTGCTCAGTTGCTCGCTGTAGAAACTGATGTACATGAGCGCGGTGGAGTCGGCGGCTTGCTTGTTCAGTACCGGGTCTTCGGCGTTTTGCGGCAGCTGGTTCTTCACTGAGTTGGCCTGGCTCAACAGTTCGGTGTAGAGCCGGTCGGTGTCGGCGCCGATGCGTGCGTACACTGAGATGACCGAGAGGTTCTGCTGGCTCACCGAAGTCATGTAATCCACGCCTTCGGCGCTGGCCAGACTTTGCTGCAGCGGCTGGGTGATATAGCCCTGGATAGTTTCGGCGTTCGCGCCAGGGTAGGCGGTCGTCACCGTGATCAGTGCGTTTTCCATTTGTGGATACTGGCGGATCACCAAGCTGTTGAAGGCCTGGAAGCCGAGCAGCACGATCAATAGGCTGATCACGCTGGCCAGCACCGGACGGCGAATGAATGGATCAGTAAAAGCCATGACGATCTTTATCCCTGTTGGCGTTGCCTCAGCGGGCGTCGGACCCGCTGTTGGGCTCGAGCTCGAGCGTGCGTTTTTCGGCAACGGCGACGTGAGCACCGGCGTCCAGCTTGAGCTGGCCGGCAATCACCACCTGTTCCCCGGCTTCGAGCCCTTCTAGGATCACCACGCGGCCGTCGCGACGCTCGCCGGTCTTGACGAAACGTCGCTCCACTACCAGATAGGGTTCGCTGCGCTCGGGCGCTTCGGTGTTTTCCTCAGGCTGAGGCGCCTGGCCTTCCTTCACCACCAGCACCGAGTTGCCATACAGGGTGTAGGTGATTGCGGTTTCCGGTACTACGACCTGGGACTGTTCCTCGGGCAATAGAACCTGCAGGTCGGCGAACATGCCGGGCAGCAGGCGTTCGCCAGGGTTGGCCAGCTCTGCGCGGACCTGGACATTGCGGGTGGTGATTTCCACCTTTGGGTTCAGCGCGACGATCGTGCCCTCGAAAGCCTCTCCGGGGAAAGCGGCCACCTGGATGCGTACAGACTGGCCGATGGCGAGTAGAGGAACCTGCTGCTCAGCCAGATAGAAGTCGACGAACAAGGTGGACAGGTCCTGTAGCGTGGCGATGGGCGTGCCGGCGGCGACGAAGTCACCGACGTCTACCTGACGGATCCCGATGGTCCCGGAGAACGGCGCGAGAATGCGTTTCTTCGCCAGGCTGGCCTTCAGCTGCGCGACCGTGGCCGCGGCTTTTTGCGACTCGGCGTTGAGTCGGTCGAACTCGCTGCGCGAGATGGCCTGGCTGCCGACCAAGCTGCGGGCGCGTTCGAACTCGACCTTCGCCAAGTGAAGATCGGCCTGAGCCGCTGCCAGGCTTGCCTGTTCGATTTCGCTGTCGAGCAGAACGATCGGCTGGCCCTTGCTCACTTTTTCGCCCGAGCGGAACTGCACATCGCTGACGGTTCCGGCAATTTCTACGGACAGATCGATGCCCTGTGACGCCGTGAGCGTGCCGATTGCCGGAAGCCGACGCTGCCATGGCTGTCGGCGCGATTCGGCAACCTCGACATTGATCGGCGGTTTCGGCGCCTTGAACTGCTGAATCTGTGAATAGATGGAGTTGAATTTAAGGGCGGCGAGGATCAAAACAACGACGATCACCGCGCCCAGCATGAGCAGCATGCGGCGCAACATTTTCCGTATTCCTTGGAGAGATGAGCCGGCTGGCTACTGCCATGAAATGAGGCAGCCGTTTTGGATGCACGACAAACGACCAATAGCCGGCCTTGCGGCGGCCTCGGCTTGTATCTATTCGACCAGATGGCCTGAGGCAGCGAAGTTAGCCGCGAACCAGACGCATGTAAAGGGACATGCATCCAATATGCTTGGCGGGACGGGGACTAGCGAGATACGACGCCGCGTTGCGATACATGTCGGGGTTTTGCTTGCAACGGCCCCCTGCTGTGGAGAGCTCGTTGCGTTAGCCTACGAGGCGCTGGGTCACTTCGCTGAGTTGGGCAGACAGGCCGTGCAGGTTCTGACTGGCTTTTTCGGTGCGCTCGACATTGTCCTGGTTGGTGGTGGCGATGGCGGTAATTTCGTTGAGGTTGCGCGAAATATCTTCTGCCACTGATGTTTGTTCTTCGGCCGCGGTGGCGATTTGCCGGTTCATGCCGCGAATCGCTTCGACTTCCAAGGTGATGCGCTGAAGCATGCTGCCTGCTTCCGTGACCTGCTCGACGCCCTCGTCACTGCGGCTTTGGCCGCTTTCGATTGCACGCACCGCATCCACCGCGCCGGTCTGTACGGTGTCGATAATCTGGTGAATTTCGGCGGTGGAATCGGCGGTGCGCCTGGCCAATGTGCGCACCTCGTCGGCAACGACGGCAAAGCCGCGACCGGCATCACCGGCGCGGGCTGCTTCGATGGCTGCGTTCAATGCCAGCAGGTTGGTCTGGTCGGCGATGCCACGAATGACTTCCAGTACCTTGCCGATGCGACCGCTGTCGGCTTCCAGACGGCGTATGACCTCAGCGGTGTTGCTGATCTCGCCGCGCATGTGAGTGATCGTCTGGATGGTCGAACGCATCATGCTTTCGCCCTGCTGCGCCGAGTGATCGGCTGTATCTGCGGCGCGTGCTGCTTCGGCCGCATGGCGGGCTACTTCCTGGGACGTTGCGGACATTTCATGCATGGCGGTTGCGACCTGGTCGGTACGCGAGAATTGTTCACGAGTGCCTTGGCCCATCAGCGTCGCAATGGCGTTCAGTTCGCCACTCGCATTGTCCAGATCCGAGGTGCTGCGTTGCAGGCGGGCGAAGGTATCGGCGAGGAAGTCGCGTAATACGTTAGCAGCTACCGCCAAGCGTCCCAGCTCGTCGGCACGGCCCGTATCGACGCGCTCGCTGAAATTGCCCAGGCTTAGCTTGGCGATATGGTCGATCAAATGACGGATAGGGTCGATCACGTTGCGATTGACCAACCAAAGACTGAACAAAGCAACCAGCGCGCCAGCGGCGAGCATGACCAGCGATCCGGTGATAATGGCCTGGTCTGCGGCATGGCTGATTTCGTCGGAGCTGCGCAGAGAAGAGTTGCGCAACTGTTCGACCAGTGCGCTGAGTTGCTCGCTGGTGGCACGGTCGATTCCCTGAACGGCCTTGTCGCCTGCCACGGGATCGTTACCCGCGGCGATATAGGCATCACGGCCCGTTCGATAGGCTGTGCCCAGACTGCGATGTTCTGCAAGCAGCCCCTCGATTTGGTTCGCAAGGTCCGGCTTGTGGCTGCTCAGCTGCACGAGCGTGGTGAGCCGATCTTGAACCTTGCGCTCCTGATTCTCGAAACTCTGCCAGTACTTGCTCAGGGCCTCGGGCGATTTGCCACGCAGTAGGACGTTCTTCCATTCCTGCACCTGGATCTTGAACTCCAGGTTGGCTTCATCGATCAATCGAGACGCTTCGATCGGGCCTTTCAGCAGCCTCTGGTACGCGGAGACCCCGTCGGATAAAAAGGAGAAGCTGGTGAGGGCGATCGCAAGCATCACCAGCAGGCTCGCGCCGATCAGCCCCAATAACTGAGCCCGTAGGGATTTCTTCAGAAACATCAAATCGTTCTCGTATCGATGGGGTGCGCTTGCATTAACGGCAAATATGGATCGGGCGGTCACACATATGACCGCCCGGTCGCTTTATTTCTCGGCGCGCCGCTTCGATACTTGAGGACTTTCAGACCAGGCGCAGATGGTTGTCCCAAAGCCCTGCCGGCAGTTGCAGTGCGGTGCTGACGAAGCGCTCGCCGCTGCAGTCAACCAGCCTGCAGCGCCCCTGGCCGGAACTCACCACGAAACCCTGCTCGACAGCTGCTACACCGGCGCAATCCGGCAGATGGACTTCCTCGCGCAAGGCGGCGCTGTCCAGATCCCAGATGAACACTTTATTGCCGCGTGGCGCCGTCACAGCCAGCAGACGCAGCTGGTCGTTGATCGCCAGGCTGGCGGTGTACTGATTCATCGTCTGGCGTTGTGCTTCACCCAACGGGAATGCCTGGAAGGCTTCGCCCGGACGCTTGATCGCCAATAGCGGCACCTGATCAATAGGGTCGCCTTCGTACTGCTGTCCGGAAACCACCGTGCCGTCCGCCGCAACCGCCAAGTGACGCACGCTGTTCATCTGCTCGGGCAGTTGCTCCTTGCTTAGGAGCGTGCCGTCGCGTCGCAGCATGACGAGGCTGGGTTCCATGGCATCAAGATTCATCATTTCCCGACTGTCGGCTTCGGTGCGGATACCACCGTTGGCGATCACCAGTGTCTCGCCATCTGGCATCCACAGCAGCTGATGCGGGCCGATGCCATGGGTCGAGTGCTCGCCGCTGCGAACCAGTCGGCGTTCTTCGACGCGGTAGATGCCGAGTACGCCGCGGCCGGCATCGGCCGTGTCGTTCTCGGTGGTGTAGAACCAGTCGCCGCTGGCATGGAACACGCCGTGGCCGTAGAAATGGCGGTCAGGCGGCGAGGCGAGAACCTGCAACAGCGTGCCGTCACGGCTGTCGATCAGATAGCTCTCGCGGCTCGGTCGACGTCCGACAAATACCGCCAGGGGTAGATGTGGATGGGCATAGACGTCATGGCAGCGCTCGCTAACCGGCGTCGCGAACACACGGCTGCCATCGAGCCGATAACCAACCGCATAGTGACGGCCATCGGCATCGTCGCGTGCAGAGAGAAGCAGCGGCTGCTCAGTGTGTCGTGTGAGTGTCCAACCACCGACTGCGGAGGCTGCAGCCAGGGCACTGCCCAGACCTATAAAAGCACGGCGTTTCATGATCAGTCTCCGTCGTGGGCGTTGAAGCCGATCTGTACATCGAGTGCCCGGGCCAGTTCGGTCTGATGCAGGTGGTGCAACACGTCGATCTCTTGGTACAGCGCATCCAGCCGCTCACGGCCGGCTTCGTCGGCGATCAGTTCGCTGAACGGCAGCATGATGTCTACCAAGTGTTTACGGGTTGTCGCATAGGCGACGTCGATGCGTTTGATCAGATCGGCCTGATCGGCGGGTACCAACTGCTTGAAGCCGTTGTCGTCGCTGCCCTGCCATAAATGTTGGGCGCCAGCGAGGGCAGCATCGATGCTGCCGAGTGTCGCATCACTGCGCCAGGCCTCGGCCTGGAAGGGCTGCGGGAAACCTTTGCTCTGACGACCCAGCGGGGCGCCGAGCTTCTTCTTCAGACCGTCCAGTGCCGTGACCTGCACGCGCAACAGGTCGGCTATCGCTTCCTGCGACTCCACGTAACGCTCGTTGGGAAACTCGCTGAGTTGCGCGACCATGCCGTCTTCGGCTTCCCACTGCTGCAGCATGTTAGCGGCGAGCTTCTGCTGGTGTTCACCAATTGCCACCAGCAACCGGCAGTAGCGTGCCTTGGTAGTGCTGTCGCTCAGGTCGACTGCCTTGTCATAGAGTACATATTCATACGCCGATAAGCCCTGCAACACGACACTGCCATCTTCCAGATCGGCCTGGGTCAGCTCGGGTTTGTTCTTCAGCAGGGCGGTGACCTGACGACCGACCAGATTCTTCTTGTCGGGCCAGAATTGCACTTGCCATGCGCGGTTGCCTTCGCCCATCGGGCCGATCAGCAACGGCTGCAGGCCCGCCCAGGCGAACTGCGCTTGCAGGAAGGCTTTGCGCGCATCCTCCAACTCTTCGTTGCCAGCGCAGAAAGCAATGCTGCTTGCGGCCATGCGCCGGTTGGTTTCGGCCCACTGGTTATACGCCGGAAGCAGGACTTCATCGGCCAGTGCTTTGCTCGTCTCGGCAAAGGGATCGGACGGCGCGCAGGCGCTCAGCAGCAGACCCAGGGCGGTGGCGGTGAATGCTGAAAAATAGCGGTTGGGGTACATGTTGCTCCTCGGCAAGGCAGGACACCGGTGGTTGGTCCGGCACTAGAGTGATTCGAGAAAGGTCAGCAAGGCGCTGCGTTCATCGCTGTCGAAGCCGAGCACAGTCTGCTTGGCTTTTTCCGCTTCGCCGCCATGCCAGAGTATTGCTTCGAGCAGGTTGCGCGCACGTCCGTCATGGAGAAACTGGGTGTGATCGCTGACCGTCTCGGTCATGCCGATGCCCCATAACGGTGGCGTACGCCATTCGCTGCCACTGGCTTCGAACTCCGGACGGTGGTCGGCAAGCCCTTCGCCCATGTCATGTAGCAGTAAATCGGTATATGGACGGATTACCTGGTTGGCCAGCTCAGGCTCAGCGGCATCGCCAGTGGTGAAAGTTGGAACATGGCAGCTCTGGCAGCCGGCGCGGTGGAACAGCGTCTTGCCCGCCAGCACCTGGGGATCGTCAACGTTGCGACGCGCCGGCACGCCAAGGTTGCGGGTATAGAACAGCACCTGGGCAAGGATGTTATCGCTGACCTCAAGCTCACCGCCATCGGGCATCCTCCGGCAATCCTGCTGCCGGTCGGTGCAGCTGCTGCCAGTGAACAGGCTGGTGGTGAGCCCCATGTCATTGAAGAACGCATCGGCATTTTGCTGGTTAAGGTTCGGCTGCCCGGCTTTCCAGCCGAAGCGGCCAATTGCCGCCTCGTGTGTGAGCTGGTCGTAGACCCGGTTGGGCCGACCGGAAATACCGTCGTCATTGCTATCTTCAGGATCGGCGTTGGCCAACAGTACAGATTCGGGAATCGCCTCCAGCAGCCCGAGGCCGATCATCGGCGGTGCCACGCGGAGGGAGAACTGTGTCTGCGGATGCATCGGACCGTAGCCTAGTTCAGTAATGTTCAGTTCCGGCATGCGCAGCTCAACCTCGAAACCGTCGCTAAATCGCTCGGTCCGCGTGGCGTAGCTGAGCCGGACCTTGCCTTCGGGCACCACGCCCGGAATCGCCATGTCCTGTAATTGACCGCCATAGGTGGGCTCCGGCGCGATGCCGCGCTGCCGGACGACCTCCGCATGCTCGGCGCCAGCAGGTATCGAAAGCCTCACCAGCATGGATACGGCATTGCCGCGCTCGGCTTCTGCCGGACGACCGCGGCCATCCTTGATATGGCAGCTCTGACAGGCGTTGGTGTTGATCAGTGGGCCGAGGCCGTCGCGAGCCGTGGTGGAAGCGGGGGCGATGACCCAGGGATTTCGGAAAAAACTGTTACCGACGCTGAAGTCCAGTCGCCGGACCGGAGCCAGGTTGGCAGCAGGCATTGAGAAAGCATTCTGGTCGAACTGCATTACGGTTGCGCTGCCCGCGGAAAGCGCTTCGCCCGGCTCTGCCCGCTCGAAGCGTGGCGCCTGCTCGCCGCAGGCGGCAAGGCCGAAGGCCAGCAGCAGGGCAGTAGCAGAGCGGGAAAACGGGTGCATCGGGTATACCTGATCCTGTAACAGGGCGGCGATCTTAGCAGGCTAATGGAGCTTGAATAAGAGCAATTTGCATTTACTGATAGGGCTGGGCCGTTCGAACGAGCGCAGGATGCTGCCGTCGAAAGGGCACGTCATAAGAGGGCGGCATTGCACCGCCCCCTCCATAACGACGCTAAATTAGAACTGGTGATCGGCCGTATCCGGGTTCAGGTCGCTGATACCCAATGCGGCAGCGGCTTTCTCGATAGAGCCAGTCTGCTGCACCAGCGCACCGATTGCGGCGCGCACTTTTTCTTGGCCTTCGCTGTTATCGGGCGCGATCAGCTGATCGAACGCTTCGCCTTCTTTGGCACTGGTAACCAGCACCTGCAGTTTGGCTTCGGTAGCTTCCAGATCGGTCTTCACTGTGGCGTTGACTTCTGGAGCGGCATCTTCGACCAGCGAGGCCAGACTCGGGCCGCTGAGTGTGCTGCCGTCGACACGCTTGTACTCGCCGAGGTAAACGTTGCGGATGCCTTTTGCATTGTAGAAGTGCGAGTTGTGGGTGTTGTCGCTGAAGCAGTCATGCTCGTCTTCCGGCGAATTGGCTTCCAGCGCGACTTTCATACGCTCGCCGGCCAGCTCGCCCAGCGACAGGCTACCCATGCCGAAGAACATCTTGCGCAGGCCATTTTCGGCGGATTCGCTTTCCAGGCTGGCGCGGTAATTATCGGCAACACCGGCCTTCCACTCGCCGACCATTTCTTCAAGGTCGCTGATCAGCAATTCAGTGGCGGCTTTCAGATAGGCGCGACGACGGTCGCAATTGTCGCCGGTGCAATCGTCACCCTCGACGAAGTCGCTGACGGGGCGTTCGCCAGCACCGGGATTGGTACCGTTCAGGTCCTGACCCCAAAGAAGGAATTCGATCGCATGGTAACCGGTGGCTACGTTGGCTTCGGAGCCGGCCAGTTCGTTCAGGCTTGCAAGCTTCTCGCCGGTGATTTCGCTGACGTCGATTTTGTCTTCGCCAATCTGCAGTTCCTTGTTGGCGACGATGTTGGCGGTAGCGCCAGGGTTGCCGAGAGCATGCTGATAGTCGCCCTTGACGTAGTCGATCATGCCTTCGTCAAGCGGCCAGGCGTTGAGCTGGCCTTCCCAATCGTCGACTACCGGATTACCGAAGCGGAACACTTCGCTCTGCATATAGGGCACGCGCGCGGCCAGCCAGGCGTCTTTGGCGGCTTGCAGGGTTTCGTCGCTCGGATTGGCGAGCAGGGCGTTGACGGCGTCTTGAAGTTTCAGCGCGGTGCTGTGCGCATCGCTGAATACGGCGTGCGCGATGTCGGCGTAATGCTTGACCACGGCCTGCGCGGCCTCGCTGTTCACGGTCTCTGGCGCGCTCGCGGCCGGCTCGCTCTGGGTGGTCGCTTGCGGAGCGGCGGCCTGTTCGGCTGGCGCTTTGTCTTCGCCGCAACCAGCGAGTGAAATGGCGACAGCCAGAAGGCTGGCAGTGGCCCAGACGGGAGTGCGTAGCATGGCGGGTTCCTTTGCTTGCAGGGTGGTATTTGGGACGCCGGCAGGTGGGGTGCGACTATCCGATGCGGGTCATAATGCGAAAGATTTGCATTTTGTGCAAAGAAATTGCGTGCAGCATGTCGCGCTTCGCTTTCAGCGGTGCCGTTAGAATGCCATCCCGATATCCGGACTTCATGGACAAGCCTGATGAGCCTGAACGCTGTAGTTGCACTGGTTGTGCTGTTTCTCGTCGCTGCCTATGCGGTGGTCCTCTACAACGGTCTGGTGCGCCTCAAACATGGCGTGAGCAAAGCCTGGTCGAATATCGACGTGCTGCTGCGTCAGCGACACGAAGAGCTGCCAAAGCTGGTCGAGACCTGCAAGCAATACATGCAGCACGAGCGCAACACCCTGGAGCAGGTCATCAATGCCCGCAACGCCGTATCCATGGCGCGCGAGCAGGGTGATGTAAACGCTCTAGGGCAGGCCGAAACCGGGTTGCGCGCCGGTCTGGGTCGCCTGTTCGCCCTCGCTGAGAATTATCCTGAACTGCGCGCCAACGAGAGCTTTCGCCATCTGCAACAGCGCATCAGCGGTCTGGAAAGCGGCATTGCCGATCGGCGCGAGCTTTATAACGAGTCAGTCAATCTGAACAACGTACGCATCGAGCAGTTTCCCGATGTGTTGCTGGCGCGCGCCTTTGGCTTCCGTGAAGCTGCGTTGTTGCAATTCAGCGACGCGGAGAAGGCCAACGTTGACCTCAAACCGCTGTTTGGCTGAGCAGGAGTATCGGATCGTGCTGCTTTTCGGCGCGGGCGTCGCGATGTGTCTGGCGGGTGGCTGGTTGTGGGTCAGCCGCTGGTCAAAGGTGCGCCATTTGTTGGACATGCCGACTTCGAGGATTCGTTCGGCGGCGCAAGGTTATGTCGAGCTCGCCGGGATGTTGCGTGACCTTCCCGACGTGCCGGCAATGCTCGCGCCCCTGACGGAAAAACCCTGTCTCTGGTGGCGCTATCGCATCGAGGAATACCGCTCCAACGGCAAGCGTAGCAGTTGGCGGGTTGTCGAAAAGGGCTGCAGTGAAAGGCCGTTGCGTCTGTGCGATGCGACTGGAGACTGCCTGATTGATCCGCGTGGTGCCGATGTGCTGCCGGCTCGGCGCGAGCGTTGGTCCGGCGATCTGCGCCATCCCAGAGGCCAGCCACCAAGTGGAATGTTTGCCTGGCTCGATGGCAATCGCCGATATCGCTATACCGAGGAGCGTCTGCATGCCGACGAGCCCCTTTATGCCATCGGCGATTTCCGCACCGCAGAGGGCGGCCGGCAAGGCCTCGACCTCCAGACCGCTCAGGGCCAGGTAGTGCGGGAATGGAAAGAGAATTACGCCGGGCTGCTGCAACGTTTCGATAACAATCGCGATGGCCAGCTTGACCAGGCCGAGTGGGGCCGGGTACGACTCGCTGCCGGACTCGAGGCGGAAGAACGCCACCGTCTCGCCAGTGCTCGTCCTGCGCAGCATCGTCTGGCACGCCCGGCTGAAAGTCTGCCGTTTGTGCTGTCGAGTCATGGTGAGGAAGAGCTCGCGAGTCGTTATCGCTGGCACGCCGCCGGTGGCGCCGTACTGTGCATCTTCGGTGCCGTTGTGCTGGCGTCACAGCTGACCTAATAACTCGCTCGATAGTCGAAACGCTCCGGACAGACAGTAGCGTCAAGGCGGGTCCGAGAGCACCGTATCAAGCCAGCCACAATGATGCGGCGAGCGATTCGATTACATCGCCGATAGCTGCGGGTTTCGGGTTGGCAAAAATCAGCCGCCGCGCTTCTCGGCAATCCAGATGGTGTGACGGGTGCCGCGGTTGCCATGTGCGAATACCTGGACTTCTTCTGCTCTGAACCCCGCTTTGGCCAGCTTGGCCGAAAACCCTTGATCGGCGCTGGCTGACCATACAGCTAGCAGTCCTTTGGGGCGTAGGGCTCGGGCGCAGGCGGCGAGGCCGGCCATGGAGTAGAGCCAGCTGTTGCTCCGTTGAGTCAGACCCTCTGGGCCGTTGTCCACGTCGAGCATGATCGCGTCGAAGGACTGAGACTCGCTCCGAAGAACATCGGCGATATCCTTGTTGAGCACACGGGTGCGCCGATCGTTGATCGGCATCCCGGCCTTTTCTCCCAGCGGGCCGCGATTCCATTCGATCACGCCTGGCACCAGCTCTGCGACCTGAACCTCGGCGTCGCTGCCCAAATGCTTTAGCGCCGAGGCTAGGGTGAAGCCCATGCCCAGCCCACCGATCAACACTCGTGGCTGCGGGCGCTGCGCGATTTTCCGGCACGGTATTTCGGCCAGCGCATCCTCGGAGCCGTGTGTCCGGGTGTTCATTAGCTGATTGCCGTTGCCTCCTTGGATCTTGATGACGAAGTCATCGCCATACTCGAACAGGCAGAGAGCACCCCCGTCATCGGGAATTTCGGCGGTGTCGATCAATACAAAACGCTTCATGCGTGGCGCTCGTTGCTGGCAGCGGGAGGGCGCGCAGCGCTTCTAGCACCGCGCGGCGGGGGCTTGTAGTTATAGTGGTTCCGAGTTGAATCTGCGCTCGAAACGCAGGGACTGGCCTAACAGCGTGGCCAGTTCAGTCGCGGGTAGGGGTTTGCTGTAGTAGTAGCCCTGGCCTTCGTTGCAGCCTTCGTTGATGAGATAGCGTTCCTGCTCGGCGGTTTCCACGCCTTCGGCGATCACCAGCATGCCGAGGCTCCTGCCCAGCTGGATGATGGCTCTGACGATGGTGGTATCGCCATCGCCCAACGCCATGTCGCGGACGAAGCTCTTGTCGATTTTGATCTTGTCCAGGGGCAGGCTTTTCAAGTAGCTGAGCGAGGAGTAGCCGGTGCCGAAATCGTCAATGGCGATCAGCGCCCCGGAGCGGCGCAGGCTGTGCAGATTGTGGGTGGCAGCGCCAATGTCTTCCATGAGCCCCGTTTCGGTCACTTCGAGCTCCAGCGTTTCGGGCGGAAGCCGGTGAGTGCTGAGCAGGTTGCTGATCATCAATGGCAGTTCGGCGTGGTGCAGCTGAACTGTGGAGAGATTGACTGCCATGCGCAGGTCATCGAAGCCTTGCTGATGCCACTCGCTCAACTGTCGGCAGGCTTGATCCAAGACCCACTCACCGATCGCGATGATGCTGCCGTTCTGTTCGGCAAGGGGGATGAATACATCTGGCGGAACTATCTTGCCGCTCGGGTGGGCCCAGCGCAGCAACGCCTCGACGCCGGTGATGCGTTTGCGGCGATAGTCGATCTGCGGTTGATAGACCAGGTGGAACTCGCCGCGCTGAACAGCTTCTGCCAGATCCTTTTGCAGCTCGCGGCGCGCTCTCATTTCGCTGTCGATGCTCGCCACGTAGAACTGATAGCGGTTGCGCGAGCGGTTTTTCGCCAGTGTCATGGTCTGCTCGGCTTTTTGCAGCAGCTTTTCCGTGCTATCGCCGTCTTCCGGATAGAGCGTAATGCCGATGGTCGCTCGCAAACGGATGCTCTGCTGGTCGAGGTCGATTGGGCGCTCCAGATCATCGAGTACTTGCTGCGCAAGTTCCGCAGTTTCGTAGGGCTGTTCGAAGCCGGACAGCACCAGCACGAACTGATCGCCGCCGAGACGCGCCAGCGCTCCGACGCGCCCGCTCAGGCTGCGCAAGCGATCAGCCAGCGCAATCAGCATACGGTCGCCGTTCTGGTAGCTGAACTGTTCGTTGATACCTTTGAAATCATCCAGTCCGAGGCAGAGCACAGCGACACGGCGTTGCAGCCGTCCGGCCTCGCTGAGGATATTGTCAAGCTGCTGCTGTAATTGCTGGCGATTGGGCAGCCCGGTGAGAAAATCGTACTGCGTCATGCGTTGCAGGTTGCTTTCGGCGGCATGGCGCAACTGCATGTTGTGTTCGATAGAAGCGAGCAGAGCGTTGGCGGTATCGACCCAGAGGCCCAGTTCGTTTTTCTCGTGACCCTTTGGCATCGGCAACGTGTGCTCGCCGGGGCGGTCCGGATTGATGTGTGACAGGTGCTCGATGAGTTTGGTTAGTGGTCGCGTCAGCAGCCATTCGTAGATCAGATAGAGCAGCAGGCCCAGCGCCAGAGCACGGAGAATGCCAATGACGAAGATTACTGCCGAGTCCTTGACGAAATCCGCTCCGTACGGGGCGGTGTCAAGCGTGATACGCAGATCGCCGTAGTATTCGTTGTAAGGAGGGCGACCAATCAGCGGGATCGAAAACGCCTGATCCCGGCCCAATATCGGGTCCGTCAGCCAGCGCGAAGGCAGCGGCATCAGCGGTCGGGATTTGTAGGCCAGAGCTTCATCGCTTGGATGACCGATCGATGCCTTACGAATCGACTCGTGTTGAAACAGGCCTTCCATGACCTGCGCACCCATCTCTCGGTCCAGGCTGTAGATCGCCTGGGTGGAAGGGTCGCGGGTCATTCGCAGGATTCGCTGCGCTTCAGCATCGATCAGCTGTCGAGTCTTGTAGGCATCGAAAACGATTTGTGCGCAGCTCAACACCAGTCCTACGGCCAGCGCGGACAACAAGACAATACGTAACAGTTGTCGCGACAGGCTGTTGCGCAGTTCGGTCAAAAGACGTTCCTTTTTCCAGGCCGGTGCTCAGCGCAAGTATTGGTAGTCATGGCTGAAACGTCAAAGGCAGAGCCGTGCCGATGAGGCAAAACGTTATCAGAACGTCTACTGGACTGCAGAACCTTCCGTCGACATCGCTCATTGCAGGCAATATGCCTTTGGCTTGGGCTACCTCAGGTCGCGACCGCTTCCCTTACCTCGCAACCCTTGATGACCATCCGAATGATCGTCTCGGCGGCGGCTTCGTAGTCGGCATCGTCGAGTTTGGCCTTACCCGTCACGGTGGAGATTTGCCAATCGAAGTCGGCGTAGGTCTGGGTAGCGGCCCAGATGCTGAACATCAGGTGGTTGGGGTCGACCTTCGCCATCAATCCTCGGTCGATCCAGCCCTGGATGCAGGCAACGTTGTGACTGGCCTGGGCGTTGAGCTGTTCAGCCCGCTCGGCTGGCAGATGGGGAGCGCCATGCATGATCTCGCTGGCGAAAACCTTAGACGCGCAGGCGTGCTCTCTTGAAATGCGGATCTTGGTGCGAATGTAGGCACGTAGCACATCGGCTGGTTCGCCGGGCTGATTGAAAGGAGCGGACGCTTGTAACAGCGGCTCGACGATGCTGTCGAGCACCTCGCGGTAGAGGTTTTCCTTGCTCTTGAAGTAGTAATAAACGTTGGGCTTGGGCAGCCCGGCGCGGTCGGCGATGTCGCTGGTCTTGCTGGCGGCGAAGCCTTTTTCGGCGAACTCTTCGCTGGCAGCGCGCAGGATCAGTTCTTTGTTGCGCTCGCGGATACTGGACATAGGGCCTGTTCAATTCACGACCACCAGCCTGGTGGCCTGCCGCGGCATGCTAGCACCGGCCTCCAGACCGCCTCAAGGCGGGCGCTCCGATCTGTCTGTCTGTGAACAACTACGTAAAACTTTGTACACAATATGGAAAAGACCCTGCTACTGTATTGCCACCAATGCAGTGTGAACGGGCCGATAGGATCGCTTTTCGCGTTTCCGCCGGCCATCCCGGGCCTGCCGAGCGGGTCGTCCAACACTCCAAGGAGTTCCACATGAAGAAATTTCTTGCGGCCGCCTTGCTGGCACTTTCAATGCCTGTAGCTGCCGAGCAAATCTACACAATAGGTGTCGAACAAGCGGCTTTTCTGCCGCACTATAGCGGCGACGCACAGGGCAACTACCAGGGCTTCGCCCGTGAACTGCTGGATAGTTTCGCCGCGCATAGCGGCGTGCGCCTGGTGTACAAGGTGCTCCCGGCAGACGAGCTGTTGCCTGCGTTGCTGGACGGGCGCGTCGATGCCAAATACCCGGACAACCCGAACTGGTCCGAGCCCGCCAAAGCAGGACATCGACTGCACTACAGCCAAGCGGTGGTCAATTATGTCGACGGGGTGATGGTGGCGCCGCGACGCGTAGGGCGGGGTATCGATGAGCTCAGGCGGCTGGCGGTCGTTGATGGCTGGACGCCCTGGGGCTATGAAGACCGGGTCGCCACCAACCAAATCCTGCTGGTCAGTAGTGAGAACTTGCCGCGCATGGTGCGTCAGGCACTGCTCAAGGATAGCGATGGCGCCTACTACAACGTGGTGGTGGCGGCGCATTACCTGAACAACGTGCGCGCCAAACCGGGAGCGCTAGTGTTCGATGCCGACCTGCCGCACACACGTAGCACCTTCAATCTGTCCAGCCTAAATCATCCTGAACTCATCGAAAGTTTCGACCGCTATCTCAAGAACCAACAGTCTGCCGTTGCCACGCTCAAAGCCAAGCATCAGGTCGAGAAAAACCTGTTCTCGGAGTACGTCGGCATGGAGCAGTGGAAGATCGAGTTTCTCGAGCGACAGAAGGCCAAGGAGCTAGAGTCGGGGGTCCAGCATTAGGAGATGATCAATCGGCGGGAACACCCGCTGCGCTGCAGACCCGGTTACGTCCGCCATTTTTCGCCCGGTACAACGCCCGGTCTGCGTCATCTAACAGAGACTCCAGGTTACCGTCTGGTGGCAGTTGAGCCGCGCCTATGCTGACTGTAGCGCGCAACGGCGTGCCCTCGAAATCGAACGTTGCGGCCTCCGTGGCAGCACGAATTTTTTCCGCTAGAGCCAATGCAGTGGCTAGATCGGTTTCCTTGAACATGATGACGAACTCCTCGCCACCCCAGCGCGATATCAAGTCGGACTGGCGTATCTGTCGGGCCAGCAATCTAGCGAAGCTGCGCAACAGAAAATCGCCGCCGAGATGGCCATGGGTATCGTTAAACGCCTTGAAGTGATCGAGATCCAGGATCAGCACGCAAAGGTCGCTACGCTGGCGTCTTGCTTCGAGCACGGCCTGCTCGGCGACAAGGCCGAAACCGTGCCGATTGAGCAGTTCGGTCAAAGCATCGTGGGTAGCCATGGCTTCGATGCGCTGCAGATAGCGTCGGCTGATCGAGCCCACCAGGCCCAATACGATAACGGTTACGCTGAAGCAGATCAGAAGATTCACCCAGAGCGCCCGCCGCATTGGGGCCATCACGCCGCTTTCCTGTTTATCGACCATCAGGAACCAGTTCAGCTCGGGAATGTAACGGATGTTGATGAAATGCTGCTCGCCCTCGCTCTGGTAGTCGAACGAGCCCGGACGTAACTGCGGTAGCTGGCGATTGAGGTCTGCCAGGGCCTTGATGTCTTTCAACGCCGTTTCACGCGGCTGCCCGTCCGGCCCGCCTTGCCGGCCGGTCATCACGATGTGGTGACTGGCGTCTACGAAATAGATGTTGCGCTGGTATCGACGCTGATAGGTATCGAGCAGATCGACCACCCGCTCAAGCGTCAGCCCGACTCCCGCAACGCCGCGGAAGTCACCCTTGGCCGTGGTTACCCGATAGTTGATGAACATCGTAAGCCGATTCACGTCGACGACGATCTCCCATGGGACGCCGCTTTGCTCGAATCGATAGAACCATCGATCCGCCGGGTCGTCCGGTTGTATCGGCTGGATGTCCTCGTCGGTGTAGTAGGTCTGCGAGCCAGCCGAGGCGAAGAAGGCGTTCGACGTGTTATAGCGCTGGCGGATGGCTTGCAAGTAGCGGCTGATGAGCGCTGCTTTGGGCTCGCCCTGATCGACCCAGTCCATTACGAAAGGGTCTTCGGCCATGGCAGAGGAGACCTGCACCAGACGGACCAGATCCTTTTGGATTTCCCCTGAAATGACATCTGCAGTCAAGGGCAGCTCGGTACCGATGATGCTCTTGCGGATGGCTTCACGTGACGCGTAGTAGCTGGCAAGGCTGGTAATCACGAAGCCCAACCCGATGATCAGGGCTAGCAGAGTGAGGAGAGTGCTTTGCTTCACGGTCAATTGCCGCATCGATTACTCCGGCCGTTCGGGTCAGGCGGCACTTTACGAAGGGACATTCTATCCGCTGCGCCTGCCATGGCGCCTATTAAAACGGCGGCGGAATCCGCCCAATGGTCGCTCAAGAGTTTCTTGGCGAGGCCGATAGAAAATCAAGAATAGGAGTTTGATGTTTGTATACATGGACTGTATTAAATTGTGTACATTTATCAAGCGAACTATCGA
Source organism: Stutzerimonas sp. VN223-3 (assembly GCF_045999685.1). NCBI lineage: Bacteria > Pseudomonadati > Pseudomonadota > Gammaproteobacteria > Pseudomonadales > Pseudomonadaceae > Stutzerimonas > Stutzerimonas sp. VN223-3. The sequence continues at coordinate 361,744 of NZ_RBEC01000001.1, forward strand.
GGTCGTACCATGTCCTTCATGCAACGCAGTATCCAGTGGCAATTGATCGTCAGCATGGGAGCGGCTTTGCTCACTAGCCTTCTGATCGTCATCCTGATTTATTCATCGACGCTCAACGGGTTGGCTGAACGTTATCTGCTTGGCCAGGCTCTGCCGGCCAACATCGCCTCGATTCGGAACGACATCGAGCGCACACTGGCGGCGCCCATTACCGCTACTGCCGGAATCGCTGGCAATACGCTGGTGCAGGAGTGGCTGCGTGATGGCGAAAGCACGGAGCAAGCTGCTGCGATCGCTCGCTACCTGAACGGGGTGAAGGCGCAACAGAATGCTCTGACTACTTCTGTCGTGGCGCTGGACAGCGGTAACTACCATTCCGAAAACGGGCTTTCACGTACCCTGCAGCGCAGCGCACCGGGTGATGCCTGGTTCTACAGCCTGATCGACGGCGGCATTGAGCGCCGCTTCGAGATCGATATCGACAAGGCGTCGCGTCTGCCCACGCTGTTCATCAACCAGCGCATCAGTGCCGGCGGCAAGACACTAGGCGTTGCCGGTCTGGGCTACAGCCTGAAAAGCATGTCCGAGTTGATCAGTAACTTTAAGTTTGGCGAGCGGGGCGAGGTTTATCTGATCGATGCCGGCGGCCAGATCAAGGTGCATCCGCGTACCGAGTATAACGGTCGCTCCGAGCTGAAAGCGCTGACCGGCGACGATGCTGCGCGCCGGCTGCTGGCGGGCGAGCGCGAGGCGGTAAGGTTCGAGCGCGACGGCGAAGCCTTCCTGGCACTGGCGCAACCGCTGGAAAGCCTGAACTGGATTCTGGTCAGCGAAGTCCCTGAGGCCGAGATTTTCGGAGAGGCACAGCGCACCCTGTGGACCATTAGCTTGATTGCGGCCTGTATTGCACTGTTCTTCCTGGGGCTTGTGGTGCTGCTGGCGCGGGGATTGGTCAAACCGATTCGTCAGGTGACCACCGCGCTGGTGGAAATCGGCGGTGGCGGCGGCGATCTGACGCGTCGTTTGGATGAGAGCCGGAGCGACGAGTTAGGCGATCTCGCGCGTGGCTTCAACCGCTTCATCGGTAGCCTGCGCGGGCTGATTGGCGATGTGCTGAATACCAGCCAGCAGCTGCGCACCGCAGTGGGCCAAGTGGCGGAAGTAGTCGACAACACTGCAGATCGTGCCGGCCGTCAGAACGAAATGACTGACATGGTCGCTACTGCGGTTCATGAGATGGGATTGACGGTGCAGGAGATTGCTCGTAACGCCAGCAGCGCCGCGCAGGCTTCTCAGGGCGCGAAAGATGAAGCGATGCAGGCCCGCAAGGTGGTGGGAGACTCCATCGCTCACATCGAAAAGATGTCAGGCGAGATCGGCCATGCGGCAGAGTCGGTCACCGATCTTGCACAGCAGGTGGCATCCATCGACAAGGTGCTGGCAGTGATCCGCAGTATTTCTGAGCAGACCAACCTGCTCGCGCTCAACGCAGCCATCGAGGCCGCACGTGCCGGGGAGATGGGGCGAGGCTTTGCGGTGGTCGCCGATGAGGTGAGAACGCTGGCCAGCCGCACCCAGGCGTCGACCGACGAGATCCAGCAGATGATTCAGGGCCTCAAGAGTGGTGCGGAAAACGCAGTGAATTCGATGCATGCGGGGCAGGCTGCCACCGGCACCGGCGTTCAGGCCAGCCAGCGCACCGGGCAGTCGTTGCGCGCTATCACCGAGCAGGTTGAAGCGATCAGCGACATGAACGCTCAGGTTGCGGCTGCGACCGAAGAACAGAGCAGCGTCACTGAGGAGATCACTCACAACGTTCAGGGGATCGCCGACCTGGCACAGGCGACCGCGAGCGATGTTCAGGGTTGCCGCGAGGATTGTCATGCGCTGAGCCGCCTGGCTGATGACCTGAGCCGTCAGATGGGCAGCTTCAAGTTGTGATTGAGGGGGTGCTGGTGAGAACTGGTGCCCTGCACTTTAGGATAGCTGTAACCCCGCGGCTGCGGCCGCGCAACGACATAGGAATGTCCGGCAACTGAGTCATGCAGATACGAAAAAGGCAGCCACCGGCTGCCTTTTTCGTTTTCCACTTTTGACTTTTCTCGTTAGAAGTGGGCTTTTACCAACAAGCTAGCGGTGTTCTGGTCGGTTGGGCCGACGAAGTTCTCACTAACGAACCCGCCGTCCTCAATGCCGTATTTATCGGACCAGTAGTCGTACTCGATACCCACGTAAAGCTTGCCCGGTTCGCCGTCGAGCGCCTTGCCCAGGTCGTACTTGATCTGCGGGTTGATGTGCAGGTTCTTCGAGACGAAGTCACCACGGCGCTCGGAGCCGGCGTCGTTCACCACCCAGTCGATAAATCCGTCGAACAGAATGTCGGACTTGCCGACTGGAATGGTCATGGCCCAGGTTGGCGTGATCTGCCACTGGCCGGACGGCTTGCCAGTGGTCCCGTCGGGCTTGCGGTAATACACGTTGATGTTGAACCGATCGAAACCGGGTACGGCTAGGTCGACAGCCGGGCCGAGCAGGTAGTTCTGGTTTGGAACTCCGTCAGTGCTTTCGCCGCGCTCGTAGGTGGCGGCGAGCAGCACATCCTTGATCGGGCCGAAAGACATTTCCTGACCGGTGATCTTGCCTAGCGACAGGCGCGGGCTGAATTCGCCGTAGTAGGTGTGGCCGTCATTGCCGGTGAGGCCGTTGTACCACTTGTTGTCGACGAACAGGAACATGTCGCCCCAGCTCCAGCCGCTGGCATGCTCAAAGGTGACGGTCTGCTGAATCTCGCCAGCATCGACCTTGAAATCCTTGCCGTACAGGTAGGTAAGACTGTTGTTCTGCCATTGCAGCATGCCTTCGGCGAAGGCTGGTGCGGCGAGCAGACTGCCGGCCAGCGCAAGCGAGAGTGGAGCGAGTTTGAAGTTCATGTCGATACCCTTTGGTTTTGTTGTTGTGATGAATGTCGATGTCGCGTCTAGGCCTCGTTGCACCCAGACGTAGGGAGCTGATCAGCCCGTCGGTGTCAGGTGCGTGGAATATCGTCGTTGCTCTTGAAGACGACGCCGGTCGTCAGCGTCACGCTGAGAAGGCCTAAGCTGGCGTCCTAAAGGCAGAGCATGCCGGCGCTGATCGGGTCTGGATGAAGGCTGAGGCCAGACACAAGCAGTACCATGCTTACTCGGTAGGGCAACTGATCGCCCAGGCCCGATACGCTGTTGGTGATGCGTCGGGGTGATGATGCCAACGAAGCTGGCCTGCGCGTGCTGTATGGCGAAGAAGGTGACTGGAAGCGAACCCGGGCAATCATCGAGCCGATAGATCAAATCCTGGTTGGGAGTGTCACCGCTCCTGGATTCGGTTGCGGTCATGGTCAAGCCTGCCATTAGTTATTGTTAGGTCATGGGCTTTTGAGGTTGCACGGACCTCTTCACTGAGCGCCGAAAAAGTTGTTCGTGCGGTCAGGATGTGCCTGACTATAACAATCTGTGAACACACCTTTAAACAATTAATTTAAAGATTGTGCACAATTCTGACGAAGATCACCCAGACGACTCACCGCCAGGCTGCATTGCACAGAGGCGGTGCTACCGATTCAGCGTTTGATCAGCAGCTCTCGAACCACGTTTTCGGCGAGTCCGGCACCGGCTTCTGACATGGTGAGGTAGGTGCGGTCAGCGCCGGCGTCTTCGATCTGTTGGGCGATGTCTTCGTACATCGCGTGGGAAACGATCAGGCCGCCGAAGCCCTTACCGCGCAGTTTACGGGTCGAGATGATTTTTGCCTCGGCATCGTTCATAGCCAGAATCACTGCCTCGACCTTGTTCATTTCCAGGCTCTCCCAGAACATCTGATCTTCCGCATCGGCGAACAGGACGTGGCGGCCCTTCTCGCTGCTTTTCTCGACGGTGACCGGGTCGGAGTCGAGGCTGATCAGACGCCAACCCTTTTCCTGCAGATGATCGTAGGCGGCGCGGCCGGTGCGGCCCATACCCATGATCAGGATTTGTGCATCGCCCAGGGATACAGGTTGCTCGTCGGGGTGGCGGGTGTTGCGTTCGAGAGGGATCAGGCGTTTGGCCAGCCGATCGTAAAGCGGGTGGGAAATGCGGTTGAGCTGCGCAGAGATTACGAAGGACAGTGCCACGGTAATCGCCAGCGGTGTCAGCCACTGCGGCAGCACCACGCTTGCGACGATCAGTCCGAATTCGCTGTAATTGGTCAGGCTCGATGCGCTGAGAAAGGCGCTGCGAGCGCGCAGGCGGAACAGCAGGAAGAGGAAGAAAAACAGCGCGCCCTTGAGTGGCAAGAGCAGCGCCACCGCAGCGGCGAAAAGCATGGCATCCATATCGGGCAGCCCGCCGATGCCGATCTGCAAGAAAAAGCCGACCAGGAATACTTCCTTGATCGCCCACAGCGAATTGGATAGTTCGGTGGCGCGCTTGTGCTTGGCCAGCATGGCGCCGAACGCCAGCGCGCCCAGTTCCGAACTGAGCCCCACGTACTCGAAGCCGAGGCCGCCGGCCACTAATGCCAGCATCAGTCCCAGCAGCACCATCAGCTCTTCGTGGCCGCTGTGATCGAGCAGGCGGAATAGCAACGGGCGCAGCAATGGCAGGCCGAATACCAGCAGAGCCCAGGCCGAGGGCACCTTGCCGCTGGCGATGCTCATCACGACGAGGGCGATCAGGTCCTGGATGATCAGAACGCCGATGGCGACACGACCATGGAAGGCGCGCAATTCGCGCTTACCTTCCAGCACCTTGGCGGCCAGTACGGTGCTTGAGAAGGAAAGCGCGATGGCCAGCAGCAAGCTTTCGCGCCAGCTGGTATCAAGAAAAACGAAAATTGCCGGCAATACCACCAAGCTTGAAATGCCGAAGTGCAACAGGCTGCCGCCGATGACTTCGCGGCGTACCAAGTTGCTGATCTTGAGTTTGAGGCCGACGGTGAACAGCAGCAGCAACACGCCCAAATGCGCCAGGTGCTCAAGGATTTCGCTGTCCTTCGGCCCGACGCCGACGAGGTCACCGAATCCGGCAAGGGCGAAGCCGGCGCCGAGATAGCCGATCAGTGGCGGCAGGCCGATCGCGCGCGAGGCGAGGCCAAGAATGAATGCGAAGGCTATCCAGGTTGCTTCGATCATCTGTCAGTCCTTCTCGGCATCGGGCGGGCGCCGAATTTTAACGGGTGTGCCGTGCTTGTCGACTGTCAGGCGGCGAAAAAAGCAAGCCCGCACCAGGCCGTGTGAAAACGTAGCGAGCGAAGGTTAGGCAAGACGCAACGACTAACGGGAGTAACAGCCAAAGGCTGGCCCGAAGGGCGAGCGCAGCGAGTCAAAACAGGCGAGGAAGCGGACTGAGCTCGCACTCGAGTTTACGAGCTGTAAATGGGCATTCCGACTGGGCTCGCATCCGAGCCTGTTTTTAACGTGGCCTAACCGAGCGCAGTAGTTTTCACACAGCCTGACATGGCGGGCTTGGCTGGGGTTTCCAGACTGTATCGGTCAGTGTTGCGCGGCGCCGGTCAGAGCGTTGCGTTCCGCCCCGCCGAGCACGTTGAACAGCAGGTTCAGGGTCACTGCGCTAATCGTCGCCACAGCAATGCCGCTGTGGGTGATGGGCTCCATCCAGTGCGGCAAGTGGGCGAAGAACTCGGGTCGCACGACCGGCACCATACCCAGACCGATGCTCACCGCGACCAACAATTGATTGCGACGATCACCGATATCGGCTTCCTGCAGGATCTTGATACCGGTGGCGGCGACCATACCGAACATGGCGATGCCGGCACCACCAAGCACTGCCGCAGGAATCGAGGCTACGAGGAACGCAGCTTTGGGCAACAGGCTCAGGCTGATCAGAAACAGCCCGGCGACGGCCGTGACGTAGCGGCTGCGCACGCCGGTCATCTGTACAAGGCCGATGTTCTGGGCGAAAGAGGAATGGGTAAAGGTGTTCAGGAAACCGGCGAAAAAGGTCGCCCCGGCGTCACACAACAAACCGCGACGCAGCTGCTTGGGATCGATTTCCTGACCAGTGACTTTCCCTAGCGCGAGGAACATGCCGGCGGACTCGACGAAGATGATCACTACCACCAGGCACATCGACAGAATCGGCGCGAGGAGAAACTGTGGGGCGCCGAAGTGATTCGGTGTGACCACCTGAAATGCTGGCGCCGCGTTTATCCCCGATAGGTCGACCATCCCCAGGCTGCCCGCCAGTACATAGCCCAGCGCCATGCCCACCAGCACCGAGACGTTGACCCAAAATCCGCGCATGAACTGGTTGATCAGCAGAATTACAGTCAGTACCGCCGCTGCCACGCCGAGGTAGGGCAGGGCGCCGAACTGGCCAGCACCGCTGCCGCCGCCGGCCCAGTTCACCGCTACAGGGAACAATGAGAGGCCGATGGCGGTGATCACCGTACCGGTCACCAGCGGCGGGAACAGTCGCACGATCTTGCAGACGAAGGGGGCGATCAGCAGGCCGAAGAAGCCTGCGGCAATGGTTGCGCCAAAAATACCGGTCATACCCACGCCGGGCATACCTGCCATTACCACCATGCTGCTGACCGCGGCGAAGCTGGCACCCATCATCACCGGCATGCGGATGCCAACCGGGCCGATGCCCATGGACTGAACGACGGTCGCGATGCCCGCCACCAGCAGGTCGGCGTTGATCAGAAATGCGATCTCCTCGCGTGAAAGTCCGGCCGCTTGGCCGACGATCAGCGGCACGGCAACCGCCCCGCCGTACATCAGCAACACATGCTGGAAACTCACCAGCAACATCTGTAGCAAGGGAAGTCGCTTCTCGGTGGCTGGCGCGGCTTCCCGCTTGCTCACATCGTTCATGCAAAACACCTCGGACGCTTTTGTTATTGGATGGTCGCGGTAGCCCCGCTGAACGTGCGGGGCCGGTATTCGTGTTGTGGTTCTACCGGAACAGAGTCCTGCTACGGCTCTCGTGACTGCTCTTCGGCTATTCGTGAGTGGATGGGTTGCAAATCAAAGGGCAAAAAAAAGCCGCGCTCGAAAGCGCGGCCGGTGAGCGGCGATCAGTCGATCGGCGCGCCCTTGTCGATCCAGGCGCCGAGCAGATCGCGCTCTTCCTGGGTCATGTTGGTCATGTTGCCGAGCGGCATGATCTGGCTGGCGACGGCCTGCGCATGAATCTTCGCCGCCTGTTGCTGGATCTGCTGCGGGGTGTCGAACATCACCCCCGCCGGTGCAGCACTGAATAGCGGACTGCTCGGTTGGGCCGCATGGCAGACCGTGCAGCGTTCGTGGATCACACTGCTCACCTTGGCGAACTCGGTGTTGCCCGCTTCGGGTTCGGCGTTGGCCTGTACATCGTTTGGCGCGGTGGCGCTCTGCTGGGCCGCCTTGCTCGCTTGCTCAGGAGAGGTGGGGGCCAGGTTCGGCGCGGTCGGCTGACGGTTCGGCGAAGTGACGAAGGCCAGGCAGATCATGCCTACCACTGCAGCAGGCAACGCCCAAGCGAAGCGATTGCTGTCGTGGCGGGTGTTGAAGTAGTGACGTACCAGAACCGCCGACACCGAGATACCGGCCAGGATCAGCCAGTTGTACTGACTGCCGTAAGTGCTCGGGAAGTGGTTGCTGATCATGATGAACAGCACCGGCAGCGTGAAGTAGTTGTTATGGCGCGAACGCAGCAGGCCCTTGGCAGGCAGCAGCGGATCAGGCGTGCGGTTCTGCTCGATGGCCGCGACCAGCGCACGCTGTGCCGGCATGATGATGCGGAACACGTTGCCGACCATGATGGTGCCGATCAGCGCACCAGTGTGGATGTAGGCGGCGCGGCCGCTGAATACCTGCGAGTAGGCCCAGGCGGCGAAGATCACCAGGACGAACAGCACCAAGCCGAGCAGCGCCGGCTTTTTGCCCAGTGGCGAGTCGCAGAGCAGGTCATAAACGAACCAGCCGACGATCAGCGAGCCGAAGCCAATGGCGATTGCCATGGCGGGTGCCATGTCGCTGCCAGGAGCGATCAGATAGAGAGTGGGGTTGAGGTAATAGACCACCATCAGCAGGGCCACGCCCGACATCCAGGTGGCATAGGCCTCCCACTTGAACCAGTGCAGGTTGTCTGGCATCTGTGGGGGAGCCAGCTTGTACTTTTCCAGGTGGTAGATACCGCCGCCGTGAATCGCCCAAAGGTCACCCGAGAGGCCGTCGCGGGGGTTGGCACGGTTGAGGTTGTTTTCCAGCCAGACAAAGTAGAACGAGGCACCGATCCAGGCGATGCCAACGATCATGTGAATCCAGCGAATACTCAGGTTCAGCCATTCGGTCAGATGTGCTTCCACGATAATTACCTCTTGCACGGCCGGCGTATCGACCGCTGTTTCTTCTTATTCGACTCTTCGTAAGGTTCCGCTTGTTCTGAAGTACGCATCACGGCGTCGGTTGTCTTCGCAGCCGCGTTGATGATGGCCTTCGATGATCAGTCGGTCGCTTGTTCGGAGTCCCGGTGGGGGGCGAGGAGAACCAGCTCTTCCTCTGTGAAAAAATGCTCGTCGCAGTTGTTGCCAGAACCGCTGCGATCGACCACCAGGAATTCATCCCGCTTTTCGATCGTCAGCACCGGATGGTGCCAGACGCCGCGGTGGTAATTGACGCCCTGCCTGCCGTTGCTGCGGAAGGCACGGACGTTACCCGGTACAGGTACATCGCCAAGTGGCGCGACCACGACCAGAAAAGGATTGCCGAGCAGCGGAATGAAAGCCTGGCTGCCCTGCGGATGTCGTTCCAGCATGCGAATGACCAGCGGCATTTCCAGCGTTTCGGCCGCGAAAATACTGATGATGGCTTGGTCTTCCGGCTGCGCGGTCTCTACCGACGCCAGCTTGTGATAGCGGCGGGTGGAACCGTTATTGATCATGAAATATTCACTGCCTTCGGTTTCGATCACATCACCGAAAGGGGCGAAGGCTTCCTTGGTCAACGGTTCGATCTTGAGTGTGCGCATGCTGTGCTCGTTATATGTATTGCTGAGACGTAGGCCCACCGTGACGGGGCAAGTTTTCGGTGGGCTGAAGCCCACCCTACGGCTACGGCTGGATTCGTTCAGCTGTAGGGTGGGCTTCAGCCCACCGCAGCAAGGGTTTGCTATGTTCTCTGGTGGGCCAAAGCGGATCGCCGCCCGGCCCACCCTACAGCTGCTATAGAGTTTTTATTTCGCGGCTTTGCCAAACAACCGCAGACGGCTGACGCCACCGTCCGGGAAGATGTTCAGGCGCACGTGGGTGATCGGGCCGAGCTTGGCGATCTGCTCGCTGAACTCGTGCTCGGCATGCATTTCCAGCTTCTGGCTCGGCAGCAGTTCACGCCAGAACAGGCTCTGGGTTTCGATCTGGCTGTCGGTGCCGCCTTTGACGTACGCCGCCTGGATATTGCAGCTGTCCGGGTAGTTGCCCTTGAAGTGCAGGGTGTCGACGACGATTCGCTCGATCTCACCGGGCGTGCCCAGCGCGACGATGACCCAGTCGTTGCCCGGCGTGCGGCGGCGGGCGGTTTCCCAACCATCGCCCATGTTGATGCCACGGCCTGGGTTAAGAATGTTGCTCATGCGGCCGAAGTGCTCGTCGGAGCACGCCAGCGCGCGGCCGCCGTTGAGCGCCGAGGCCAGGTCGAGCTGCTCGTTGTCACCGACGGTGTTCCAGTCGCGGAACGGAATGCCGTGTACACGCAGACGCGCCACGCCGCCATCGGGATAGATGTTGAAGCGCAAGTGGCTGACTGGCTTGTCGAACGCGATCTCGTGATAGTGATGGCTGTTGCCTTTCAACTCCACGGCCGGAAGGATTTCGGTCCAGACGGTGTTGTCATCCGGGTCACCTTCGGCGAGGAAGCAGGCTTCCAGCGAGGCGGACGGTGGGAAGTTACCGGTGAAGAAGCTGGTGTCGATGTCGACACCCTTGATCGAGCCGGGCACGCCGAGGCGAATGACCGCTTGGTCGAAGCCTTCGAAGCGCTTGCGGCGCGACTCCCAACCGTCCATCCACTTGCCGTTGTCATCGAAAACGCCCTCCTTCCATACGGCCGGCGTCGGCTGGAACAGCCGATTGACGTCGGCGAACCAGTCGTCAGTGACGGAGATGGCCTTGGTGCCCAGACGGGCATCGGCCAGGTTGACGTATTTTTCGAAAGGTACGGCGTAGCTCTTCATACGTGTTCTTCTCTTCGAGTCGTCTGAGTGGTCTCTTGCTTACATCGCCTGCAGACGGAACAGGGCGATTTTGTTGATTTCGGCGACGGCGCGAGCGAATTCCTGCTCCGGGGAGTTGTGCATACGCTCTTCGAAGGCTGCCAGGATCTGGTGCCGGTTACTGCCTTTTACCGCCATGATGAAGATGAAACCGAACTTGTCCTTATAGGACTCGTTGAGCGCGGTGAACTGCGCAAACTCTTCCGGTGTGCATTCCTGGATGCCGGCGCCGGCCTGCTCGGAGGTACTCGATGCGGTCAGCTCGCCACGCACTGCGGCCTTCCCGGCGAGATCGGGGTGAGCATTGATCAGCGCCAGTTGCGTATCGCGTGGTGCGCTCAGCAGCACGTCGGACATGCGCTGATGCAGCACTTCGATCTGATCGAGCGTTTCATCGACACCTTTGTCGTACGCCTGTTCTGCGACCCAGGGCGAGTGCTCATAGATGTCGGCGAAGGCAGCGACGAAGGCGTCGCGGTCGAGGCTGGAAGGCTGCAATGTCTGAAAACGGCTCATGCGGCAGGTTCCTGTTTGAAAGGGTGGGTGTCATGCCAGTGGCGGGCGATGTCGACACGGCGGGCGAACCAAACCTGTTCGTGACCCTGAGCGTATTCGAGGAAGCGCTGCAGTGCGGCCAGACGCGCAGGGCGACCGAGCAGGCGGCAGTGCATGCCGATGGACAGCATTTTTGGCGCGCCCTCTGTACCTTCGGCATAGAGCACGTCGAAAGCGTCCTTGAGGTACTCGTAGAAGTCGTCGCCCTTGTTGAAGCCCTGCGCCTGGGTGAAGCGCATGTCGTTGGTATCCAGGGTGTAGGGAATCACCAGATGCGGATGTTCCTGCGTGCTTTCCGAATCCCAGTAGGGCAGGTCGTCATCGTAGGTGTCGGAGTCATAGAGGAAGCCACCTTCCTCGCGCACCAGACGGCGAGTATTCGGCCCGGTACGGCCGGTGTACCAGCCCAGCGGGCGTTCACCTGTGATATCAGTCAGGATGCGGATGGCCTCGAGCATATGCTCGCGTTCCTGATTTTCGTCCATGTATTGATAGTCGATCCAGCGATAGCCGTGGCTGCAGATCTCGTGACCATCGGCAACCATTGCCTTGATCACGTCCGGATGGCGCTGCGCGGCCATGGCCACGGCGAATATCGTCAGCGGAATGTTGTGCTTGCGAAACAGCTTGAGCAGGCGCCAGACCCCGGCCCGGCTCCCATATTCATAGAGCGACTCCATGCTCATGTGGCGCACGCCCTGAAACGGCTGGGCAGAAACCATCTCGGAGAGAAAGGCTTCGGACTCCTTGTCCCCGTGCAATACGCAGCGCTCACCGCCTTCTTCGTAGTTGAGCACGAAGGACAGCGCGATGCGGGCGTTGCCCGGCCATTGCGGATGGGGTGGGTTTTCGGCATAGCCGATGAGGTCACGAGGGTAGTCGGCGCTCACGTGTCATTCCTTATTCGATCTCGGGTCGCCGCCGTGGATTACTGTGCGCCCGCCATGGAGTAATTGTATACAAAACGTTTTGCACTTTGTAAATGACATTTCGAGGAAAATCTATCAAGCGGGTTTTGCTGTGGTACGACCCAGCCATGGCCATCGACCGGTATTAGCGGGCTGAGCGTTGAACTAGGCTTAGGCTGGTAGGGGCGATTCTCTAGTCACGTTTTTAGATTGTGTACAATTTTATCAAAAACTGTCTTTAATCTTTTGGCTGGCGTGCTATGCTCGATTCAGGTCCACACCAATCACAAGAGGAGGCAGGCATCGGCGGCAAGCCACGATGCCGGAATCTATGGGACGTTTAACTACTCATGTACTGGATGCCGCCCACGGTTGCCCGGGCAGCAATATTCGCATCGAGCTCTATCGGGTCGACGGCGAGCGCCTCGAGCTGATTACTACGCGCCAAACCAATGCCGACGGCCGCTGCGATTCACCCTTGCTGGAAGGCGCCGAATACCGTTCCGGTGTCTATCAGTTGCAGTTCAGCGCTGGTGACTACTATCGCGGTCGCGGTGTGCAGCTGCCCGAACCGGCATTTCTTGATGTGGTGGTACTGCGTTTTGGCATCAGCGCCGAGCAGGATCACTACCATGTGCCGCTATTGATTTCGCCTTACAGCTACTCGACCTATCGCGGTAGCTAACCGGCTTGCCTGTCGCCGATACAACGACGCGGCAGGTTCCTGCTCCCATGCGTAAAGCTTGACTCTCTGAGTCTTCGACCCGCCTCGATGGCGGGTTTTTTTTGGGGCGAAACTTAAGCGCTGATGGCAATGCTGTTCGCGAGCAAGCTCGCTTCTACAGAGGATGCCCGGTCGCAGGCATACGCCTTGTAGGAGCGAGCTTGCTCGCGAAACGGGAGAGATCAGCGTCGCGGCTATAGCACAACGCTGCCAAACAGCGGAATACGCTCAACGACTCAGCAATGACGCGGTGCCGGCTCCGCCGAACAGGGCGGCGCTGACGCGGTTGAACCAGACCTGGCCTTTACCGGTGCGCAAGTAACGCGCCGCACCATGGGCACCGAGCCCATAAGCCAGCTTGCAACATAAATCCAACGCCGCCCAGGTCAGGATCATCACCAGCAGCTGTGGCATGAAGGGCCGATCGGCACTGAGAAACTGAGGTAGAAACGCGGCGAAAAACAAGATGTCCTTGGGATTGCTAGCGCCCAATCCAAACGCACGCCAGAACAACTGGCGAAAGCGCGGGCTGACCTCGGTAGTGGCGACGCTGGGGCCGTTCTGTGGACGACGCGAGTCCTGCCAGCTTTGCCAGGCGAGATAGAACAGATAGAAGGCGCCGACGATCTTCAGCAAGCTGAAAACCTGTTCCGATGCCAGCAGCAATGCGCCGAGCCCGAGCGCGGACGCGCTGAGCAGGCAGATCGACGCGCTGACGCCCCCAACGAACGCCGGCCAGGAACGGCGCAGCCCGTAGTTGAGGCTGTTACTGATCATCAGCAGCGACAGCGGGCCAGGTATCAGGATCACCACCAGTGCTGCGCTCGCGAATAACAACCAGGTTTCCAGGCTCATTTCAGTGCTCCTCGGCAGTGTTGTGTTTCAGGGTTTCTCCGTTGGCGCTGGTCATGATGCGCGCTGTAATCGTATTGATCACATGGATTGCAGGTGCCGCCGTTCGCCTTTGCAAGAAGACGTTCGGTAGGTCAAAACGTCAAAAGGCCCCACCGCCGAAACGATGGGGCCGATCGATTCGCCAGGCTTAAAGGAAAGCGAACTTGGCGATAAAGATCACACACAGGACATAAAGGCTGACGGATACCTTGTCACGCTGCCCGGTCAGCAGCTTCAGTGTCGCGTAGGTCAGAAAGCCCAGCGCGATGCCGTTGGCGATGGAGAAGGTCAGCGGCATCATCACCACGGTTACGATAGCCGGGATGGTGTCGGTATGGTCCTTCCAATCGATATTAGCCATGCCGCTCATCATCAGCATCGCGACATAGATCAGAGCGCCAGCGGTGGCGTAGGCGGGAATCATGCCGGCCAGCGGGGCGAAGAACATCGCCGCGAGGAACAACAGACCCACCGTGATGGCCGTCAATCCGGTGCGACCGCCCGCGGCGACACCTGAGGCGCTTTCCACATAGCTGGTGACTGGCGGGCAGCCGACCAGTGCACCGACCACGCTCGAGGTGCTATCGGCCTTCAGTGCACGGGACAGCCCTTGAATCTTTCCGTCGTCATCGACCAGATTGGCCCGGTGCGCCACGCCCATCAGCGTGCCGGCAGTATCGAACATATTCACGAAGAGGAACGCCAGAATCACGCTGACCATCGTCACGTTCAATGCGCCAGCAATGTCCATTGCCAACCACGTCGGCGCCAGGCTCGGCGGCATCGAGACCAGACCGTTGAATTCAACCAGGCCCATACCCCAGCCGATGCCGGTCACAGCCAGCATGCTCAGCAGAATCGCGCCGAACACGTTACGGTGGCTAAGCACAGCGATCATCAGAAAGCAGAGCGCTGCCAACAGTGCGGTGGGTTCACCGAACGAGCCCATGGTGATCAGGGTTGCCGGGCTGTCGACCACGATACCAGCGGTCTTCAGGCCGATCAGGCCGAGGAACAGACCGACGCCCGCGCCCATGGCGAAGCGCAGGCTCATGGGGATGCTGTTCAACAGCCACTCGCGGATTCGCGACAGGCTCATGAACACGAAGAGCACACCGGAGATGAACACGGCACCCAATGCGATCTGCCAGCTGTAGCCCATCTCGCCGACCACTGTATAGGTGAAGAACGCGTTGAGGCCCATGCCCGGTGCCAGGCCTACCGGCCAGTTGGCATACAGGCCCATCAGGAAGCAGCCAAGCGCTGCGCCTATGCAGGTTGCGACGAAGGCGGCGCCGTGGTCGACACCGGCCTCGGCCATGATGTTCGGGTTGACGAAGATGATGTAGGCCATGGTGACAAAAGTCGTCAGGCCTGCGAGCAGTTCAGTTTTGATGCTGGTGCGGTGGACGCTGAGCTTGAAGAATCGATCGAGCAAGCCCGCGTTCTTCGGCTGCAGCCCGAGGGTCTGCTGTTCCTGTTTGGTGGTATCCACGAGGTGTTCCTCATCGTTCTTGTTGTCTATCACCCAGAGCGGCGCTCTCGAGGGCAGGTGATGGTGAGGCTCGTCCTGCTCGGTTTTTTGACCAAGGGGTCAGGAAGGCTTGACGCGATTATGCTTTTGTATACAAGAATTGCAACTTGATTTGCATAGATTCAGTCTTTCAGTTGAGTCTTCATGTGCTTTGGCGATAGCCGGTTCGATCAGCGCCAAGGTAAAAGCGGATCGGCGACGATAGTCAGAAGCTTGATTGTGCACAATTAATTCACTTTATTTTGCTATTTCACTAATGGCTACTGCCAGCCAGACGCTGAAAGGCAGTAAAGTTCGGGTCTGCCGATACTTCCGACGCGAGTCACCATGAACGAACAGTTGCAGCCTCTGAAAAAGCCGACACGAAACGGCAAGGCCCGAACCGGGACCCAGGACGACATCGTTTACGCCCATATTTTTGACGCTATCCTCGAACAGCGGCTGGCGCCGGGCACCAAACTCAGCGAAGAAGCGCTGGGCGAAATATTCGGGGTCAGCCGCACCATCATCCGGCGCGCGCTGTCGCGGCTTGCTCACGAAGGCGTCGTGTTGCTACGCCCCAACCGTGGAGCAGTGGTCGCCAGTCCCAGCGTCGAAGAAGCCCGACAAATCTTCTTCGCCCGCCGGCTGGTTGAGCGCGCCATCACCGAACTGGCTGTGCAGCACGCTAGTGCCGAACAATTGACCGAGTTGCGGCAGATGGTGACGGACGAGCAGGACTGCTTCGCTCGCGGTGATCGCGGTGCCGGTATCCGGCTCTCTGGAGAGTTTCACCTGAAGTTGGCCGAGGCGGCGAAGAATGCACCGCTAGTGAGTTTCCAGCGCAGCCTTGTATCCCAGACCTCGCTGATCATCGCCCAGTATGAAAGCGGCAACCGCTCGCATTGCTCCTTCGACGAACACAACGAGTTGATCGATGCCATCGCTGCCCGCGACAGTGCGAAAGCGGTGAGGCTGATGATGCATCACATGGATCACATCGACAGCAAGCTCAACCTCGACGAAGACAGCGCATCGGATGATCTGCACGCCGTGTTCTCGCATCTGGTGCTTGGCAAGAAGAAGCCGCGCGTACTGCGCTGAGATTCGAATGCGGGGTGTTGAGCATTCGCGGCAGTGGCGTAGGGTGGGCTTCCGGCACGAATGGAGACTGCTTGCGGTGGGCTGCAGCCCACTCTACGCGACTGCTGCGCACTGACACCCCGCCGCGTGGGTCTGCTTGATGACGCGGTGGTTGGCGATGATCACAGTGCAAAGTAGGGTGGGCCGGGCGGCGTTCCGCTTCAGCCCACCGATTCACTTTGTACTCCGCTACGGTGGGCTGAAGCCCACCCTACGGGATTGCTCTCCCGCCCTACGGCCGCCGCGGCTTTCCCGTTCAGCTATCCAGCCTCCCGCGTTGTTTCGTCTTTATCCTTTCTGGTGCACTGAAACACCGGCGGCGTAGGTTTCCTTCACTGCGCGGTCATCGCCCAGCATCATCAGTGCGAACAGCCGCTCTTCCAGCGTCTTGGCCTGCTGCAGGCGGTAGTCAATCAGCGGCGTGGCTTTATAGTCGAGCACCACGAAATCGGCGTCTTTGCCTGGCTGCAAGTTGCCGATGCGGTCATCCAGATAAAGCGCCCGAGCGCCGCCCAGAGTGGCGAGGTAGAGCGACTTGAACGGGTCCAGCTTTTTGCCCTGCAATTGCATCACTTTGTAGGCCTCGTTCAGTGACTGCAATTGGGAAAAGCTGGTGCCAGCGCCCACATCAGTGCCCAGGCCGACGCGCACGCCATGGCCCTCCACCTTCTCCAGATCGAACAGGCCGCTGCCCAGAAACAGGTTGGAGGTGGGGCAGAAGGCTACCGCCGAGCCGGTCTCACCCAGACGCTTGCATTCGTCGTCGCACAGATGCACGCCGTGGGCGAACACTGAGCGTGCGCCGATCAGGCCGTGGTGGTCGTAGACATCCAGGTAACCGTTTTGCTCGGGAAACAGTTCGCGCACCCATTCGATTTCCTTGCGGTTCTCGGACAAGTGGGTGTGCATGTAGAGGTCCGGATATTCCTTGCACAGCTTGCCGGCCAACGCCAGTTGCTCCGGCGTGCTGGTAGGTGCGAAGCGAGGCGTGACCGCGTAATGCAGGCGGCCCTTGCCGTGCCAGCGCTCGATCAGTTCCTTGCTGTCGGTGTAGCCGGACTCGGCAGTGTCGGTGAGATAGTCCGGTGCGTTGCGGTCCATCAGCACCTTGCCAGCGATCATTCGCAAGTTGAGCTTTTCGGCCTGCTCGAAGAAGGCATCGACCGATTCCTTGTGCACGCTGCCGAAGACCAACGCCGTAGTGGTGCCGTTGCGCAACAGTTCACCCAAGAACACTTCGGCCACTTCGCTCGCGTGGGCCTTGTCGGCGAACGCACGTTCGGTAGGGAAGGTATAGGTGTTTAGCCAATCCAGCAGCTGTTCGCCATAGGACGCAATCATGCCGGTCTGGGGATAGTGAATATGGGTATCGATGAAGCCGGACGTGATCAGCGCATCCGGGTACTCGATCACCTCGGTGCCGGTCGGCAGCGAAGACAGCAGCGATTGTGCCGCGCCGAGTTGAGCAACCTTGCCGTCTTCGACCACGAGCAAGCCATCTTCGAAGTATTCATAGGATTTCTCCACGCCTACCTCGCGCGGATCGGCGAGGCTGTGAAGAATGGCGGCACGGTAGGCTTTGCGTTGGGACATGGTGGTTCTCGGAATCGTTGTGTGTAGGTCGTGTGGGCCTGAATTCCCGGCGCGCACTCTTGCTGTAGGAGCCAACTTGCTGGCGAAGCTCTACTCGGTATGGCTTCGCGAGCAAGCTCGCTCGTACAAAAAAACGGGGCGGATCAAGGCGGTTCTAGGACCGGCGCGAAGCCGGGACCAGCATCGGCACGGGCTTTTCGCCGTCGCCGGTCTTCTCACCAAAGTTGGCGTTGTAGGTGGCAATCACCTCACCGGCGATGGACACGGCGATTTCGATCGGCAGCTTTCCCTTCACCTCGGCGATACCCATCGGGCAACGCATGCGTTGCACGGTTTCGGGCTGGAAGCCGCGGTCGCGCAGGCGGTGCTCGAACTTGGCGCGCTTGCTCTTCGAGCCGATCAGCCCGTAGTAGGTGAAATCGTTGCGCTCGAGTATCGCCGCGGTCAGTTCCAGATCGAGCTGATGGTTGTGAGTCATGACGATGAAATAGCTGCCGGCAGGCATGTTCTCCACTTCATCGACCACTTCGTCGTTGACCACTTTCTCGACGCCTGCCGGGATATGAGTCGGGAACTCGCTTTCGCGCGAGTCGATCCAGCGCACCTTGCACGGCAGGCTGGCGAGCAGCGGCACCAATGCGCGACCGACGTGACCAGCGCCGAACACGGCAATGTGCGCCTGTGGCTGACCCATGGGTTCGAACAGCAACACTGTCGCGCCGCCGCAGCATTGGCCCAGACTGGCACCGAGGGAGAAGCGCTCCAGGCGGGTTTCGCGCACGCGATCTTCGAGCATTTCGCGAGCTATCTGCTGCGCCTTGTATTCCAGGTGGCCGCCGCCGATGGTGTCGTACAAACGTTCACGGCTGACCACCATCTTCGAGCCGGCGTTGCGCGGCGTCGAGCCACGCTCCTCGATGATGGTCACCAGCACGCAGGGTTCGCCTTGGTGTTGCAGCTCGGCGAGCGCTTCGATCCAGACCGTGTTGCTCATGGTTCTGTCCTTCGTAGTCGGATGGCCGCCCCGTGGAAACCGAGAGGTATTTTCCACCGAAACGTTCATGTTGTTCACGGTGGGCTGAAGCCCACCCTACGCCCGGGCTCGGTTGCCACCGTAGGGTGGGCTTCAGCCCACCATCGACGTTCGCCCAATTGGTGGGCTAATAAAGCCCACCCTACGTGAGCATCGCTTCCTGAGTTCAGGCCGGCGTGGTTTCCGCTGTCGCGACTGCGGCAGCAGCCTGTTTCAACTTGCGCATCTGTTCCACGCCCCATAAAACCCGTTCCGGCGTCGCCGGGGCGTCGATGTTCGGTTGGGCACGGTAATCAGCGAGGCTCGCCACCGCGTCCTTGATCGCGCACCAGACCGAGATGCCGAGCATGAACGGCGGCTCGCCGACGGCCTTGGAATGAAACACGGTGTCCTCGGGGTTCTTGCGGTTCTCCACCAGCTTTACCCGCAGATCCAGCGGCATGTCGGCCACTGCCGGGATCTTGTAGCTGGCTGGCCCGGAGGTCATCAACTTGCCCTTGTCGTTCCAGACCAGCTCTTCCATGGTCAGCCAGCCCATGCCCTGGACGAAGCCGCCTTCCACTTGGCCGATATCGATGGCCGGGTTAAGCGACGCACCGACATCGTGAAGAATGTCGCTGCGCAGCATCTTGTACTCGCCGGTCAGGGTATCGACGATCACCTCGGAGCAGGCTGCGCCATAGGCGAAGTAGTAGAACGGCCGGCCACGTGCCTGGCTGCGGTCGTAGTAAATCTTTGGCGTGCGGTAGAAGCCGGTGGACGACAGCGACACCTGGCCGAAATAAGCCTGCTGAATCAGCTCGTCGAAGGAGACGTACTGGTCGCGGATGCGGACCTGACCATTCTTGAATTCGACGTCTTCTTCCGTGACTTGGTAATGCCGTGCAGCAAACTCGATCAGACGTTGCTTGATGGTTTGCGCAGCGTTCTGGGCAGCCTTGCCGTTGAGATCCGCGCCACTGGATGCGGCGGTCGGAGAGGTGTTCGGCACTTTGTCAGTGTTGGTAGCGGTGATCTGGATGCGGTCGACATCGACCTGGAACACCTCAGCCACGACCTGAGCGACCTTGATATTGAGGCCCTGGCCCATCTCGGTGCCGCCATGGTTCAGATGGATGCTGCCGTCGGTATAGACGTGTACCAGCGCGCCGGCCTGGTTGAGGAAGCTGGCGGTGAAGCTGATGCCGAATTTCACCGGGGTCAGCGACAGGCCCTTCTTGAGAATCGGACTCTTGGCGTTGAACGCACGGATTTCTTCGCGGCGGCGAGCATACTCGCTGCTGGCCTCGAGCTCGGCGGTCATCTCCTCAAGCATGTTGTGCTCGACGGTCTGGTAGTACGGCGTGACGTTGCGTTCGGTCTTGCCGTAATAGTTGCGCTTGCGCACGTCGAGTGGGTCCTTGCCCAGCTTGCGCGCCACCGCGTCCATGATCTCCTCGATGGCGACCATGCCCTGCGGGCCGCCGAAGCCGCGATAGGCGGTGTTCGAAGCCAGGTTGGTCTTGCAGCGATGACCGTTGATGGTCGCATCGCCCAGGTAATAGGCGTTGTCGGAGTGGAACATGGCGCGGTCGACGATGGAGCCGGACAGGTCTGGCGAGTAACCGCAATTGCCGGCCAGGTCGATCTCGATGCCGTGCAGCAAGCCGTCGTCATCGAAGCCGACGTCATACTCGACGTAGAAGGGATGGCGCTTGCCGGTCATGGTCATGTCTTCCATGCGCGGCAGACGCATTTTGGTTGGCCGCCCGGTAAGGTGCGCGATCACCGCGCACATGCAGGCGGGTCCCGCGGCCTGGGTTTCCTTACCGCCGAAGCCACCGCCCATGCGGCGCATGTCGATGACGATCTTGTTCATCGAGACGCCGAGTACTTCCGAGACCAGCTTCTGCACCTCGGTGGGGTTCTGCGTCGAGGTGTAGACGATCATGCCGCCGTCTTCGGTGGGCATCACCGAGGAGACCTGGGTCTCCAGATAGAAATGTTCCTGACCGCCAATGTGCAGGCTGCCCTGCAGGCGGCGCGGGGCGGTAGCCAGGGCGCCAGCCGAATCGCCGCGCTTGTGGGTGTGGCTGTCGAGCACGAAATGCTTCTTGCGCAGCGCGTCGACTACATCGATCACCGGCTCCAGGTCTTCGTACTCGATGATCGCGGCCATCGCTGCCTTGCGCGCGGTTTCCAGGCTGTCAGCGGCGACGGCGATTACCGGCTGGCCGATGAACTCCACCTTGCCATCCGCCAGCAGCGGATCGCCGGGCATGACCGCGCCGATGTCCAGCTGGCCTGGAACATCCTTGGCGGTAATGGCAATGGCGACGCCGGGCACGTTGTAGCAGGGCGCAGTATCGATGCGAACGATGCGGGCATGAGCGCGATCGCTCATGCGTGCATACACATGCAACTGGTTGGGAAATTCCAGGCGGTCGTCGACGTATACCGCTTCGCCGGTGACGTGCTTGGGCGCGCTGTCGTGCTTGACGTTTCTGCCCACGCCGCTAACGAGATCCTGAGTGAACAGGGCGGCGAGTTCTTCCTGGGTCTTGGTTGGCTTATGCATATGCGGTCACCCTTGTCTCGGCTTCCGGGCTTTGTTGCTCAAGGAAGCATTTGCGCAGCAGGTTCTGTGCAACCAGCAAACGGTATTCGCGGCTGGCGCGGAAGTCGGTAAGCGGCGTGAAGTCTTTTTCCAGCGCTTGGCAGGCTTGCTCGATGGCGTCGTGAGTGAAGGACGCACCGATCAGAGCGCGCTCGCATGCAGCGGCGCGCTTGGGTATCGCCGCCATGCCGCCGAAAGCAACGCGGGCATCTTCGATAATGCCGTCCTCGATCTTGAGATCGAAGGCTGCGCACACGGCGGAAATATCGTCGTCCAGGCGTTTGGATACCTTATAGGCGCGAAATACCCGGTTCGGCTGGGCGCGCGGCACGATGATCTTCTCGATAAATTCGCCTTGCTCGCGGGCCGTCACCTTGTAGTCGATAAAGTAGTCCTGCAGCAGCAGGGTGCGGCTGTTGATGCCCTTGCGCAGCACCACTTGCGCACCCAGCGCAATCAGCAGGGGCGGCGAATCACCAATGGGCGAGGCATTACCGATGTTGCCGCCGAGAGTGCCCTGGTTGCGAATCTGCAGAGACGCGAAGCGGTGCAGCAGCTCGCCGAAGTCCGGGTATTCCTGGGCCAGCACTTCGTAGCAATCGGTCAGTGGAGTGGCCGCACCGATTTCGATGGTATTGGCAGTAACTTCGACTTTCTTCATTTCGGCGATATGGCCGACGTAGATCATCACCGGTAGTTCGCGATGGAACTGGGTAACTTCCAACGCCAGGTCGGTGCCGCCGGCAAGCAGGCGGGCGTCGGGATTGGCGCCGTAGATATCGGCCAGATCGGCCACTGTCAGTGGTGACAGGCAGCGCTTGTCGCCACTGTTCAGCTCAGCGGTTTCGCGGGGTTCGATGGCCTTCAACTGGGCGATGGTTTCAGCCTCGCGCGCGTCGAACTGATCCGGCTGCTTGCCACAGCAGGCTTGCTCAGCGGCTTCGAGAATTGGCCGGTAGCCGGTGCAGCGGCAGAGGTTGCCAGCCAGCGCCTCGTGCGTGTCGGCGTTGTCGAAGCCGTCCGCCGACTTCTGCAGGGCAAACAGGCTCATGACGAAGCCCGGCGTGCAGAAGCCGCACTGCGATCCATGGCAATCGACCATTGCTTGCTGAACGCTATGCAGCTGGCCCTGATGCTTCAGGTCCTCGACGGTAATCAGTTGCTTACCATGCAGCGCGGAGACGAACGTCAGGCAGGAGTTAAGCGTGCGATAGCGCAGCTTATCGCCGTCCAGCTCGCCGACCACGACGGTACAGGCGCCGCAGTCACCGGAGGCACAGCCTTCTTTGGTGCCGGATTTACCGCGATGCTCACGCAGGTAATTCAGCACGGTGGTATTCGGATCGAGTGTCTGCTCACGGCGCAGTTCTCGATTGAGTAGGAACTGGATCAAGGAGGGCCTCCGGGGAGTTTTTGTTCTGGGCTCTGGTGAAGGAAATTAGCCCTATCTGACTTTCTGGTCAACAAATACTTGACTCAAAAGTCAATGTACTCGACGGCGCATACCAGGGGTGACGACCCACGCCGCTGCGGCTTGGTTGCTGATGGGTTCAGTGTGGCTCACATGGGCAGGAATTGCCGCACGCGGCGATAGGGCGTGGGCTCGATGAATCGTCTGCCCTGAGTAGGCGATCCCAGCGGCAGCGCGGAGCCCAATTTAGGGCTGATTCGCAGCGAAACTGTAGGGCAGAAACTCCCTTCCACTTCGATATAGGGGACGTCCCCGCGGATTGTTGGTCTCTTTTTTGTTGTTCCCGTATATGCCGCGGCTTGGTGCGTCGAGGCAGTGAACGTCCGGAGATTGATGATGCTGCATATGCTGAAGGAAGAGAGGTTTCTCGTCGTCGCGCTGCTCGTCGCGGTCCTTGCCTATACGTTCGAAGGCAGCCTGCTGCATGGCGGGCGTGTGATTGCATTGACCGCCGTCGGCGTGCTCGTCGCCACCATCGTACTGGCGTCGATACGCGTCGCGCACCATGCCGAAGTGCTCGCTGAAAAGGTCGGTGATCCCTACGGGACGATGATTCTTACCCTTTCGGCGGTGCTGGTTGAGGTCGTCGTGCTGGGCATCATGATGACTCATGAGTCCTCGCCGACGCTGGTACGTGACACCATCTACGCGGCCGTGATGCTCGATCTCAACGGCATTCTCGGCCTCGCTGCGCTGATAGGCGGTCTGCGCCATGGCGAGCAGTCTTACAACGATGATTCGGCGCGGACCTACAGCGTGATGATCCTGACCGCCATGGGCGTGTCGATGGTCGTACCGGAATTCATTCCACGCGAAGACTGGCATCTCTACTCGGCCTTTACCATTGGCGCGATGCTGCTGCTTTACGGCGTGTTTCTTCGTATGCAGGTGGGTGCGCACAGCTACTTTTTCAGCTACAGCTACCCGGAGAAGCGTCGGCGTAAAAACAGCCCCGATGTTCCACCTGCGTCAGCGAGTCTTGGTCTGGCGATCGGATTCTTGTGTGCCGGCGTGGTACTCATCGGTGCACTCGCCGAGGTAATGGCTCAGGCGCTCGGCGTGGGGCTGGAAGGCAGTGGCGCGCCACCCATGGTGGCGGCCTTGCTGGTGGCGGCGATCTCGGCGAGCCCTGAAATCCTGACCGCGCTGCGTGCGGCGCTGGCCAACCGCATGCAGTCGGTGGTCAATATCGCGCTCGGTGCCTCGCTGTCTACGGTGATTCTTACGGTGCCGGTAATGGAGGCGCTGGCGCTTTACAATGGTCAGCCGCTGCAGATGGCGATGACGCCGCTACAGACCATGATGGTCTTCATTACCCTGATCGTCGCTGCCATCAATTTGAACGATGGCGAAACCAACGCGATCGAGGGCATGACCCACTTCGTGTTGTTCGCTACCTTCATCATGCTGTCGCTGATTGGGCTGTAGCGGCTGCAGCGCCACGAACAGGAGCTTATGGATTGAACATTTACCTGGCCGGTCCCGGCGTGTTCCGCCCCGACGCACAGGAGCACGGCGAGCGGCTCAAGGCGCTCTGCGCGGAGTTCGGCTTCACTGGCCTGTATCCGCTGGACAAACAGGTGCCCGCACACATCACTGACACGCGCGAGCAGGCCGCCTGGATCTACCGTGCCAATCTCGAATTGCTCGAACAGGCCGATGCTGTGCTGGCTGACCTCAATTTCTTTCGCGGCGGCGAGCCGGACAGCGGTACCTCTTTTGAAGTCGGCTATGCCGTGGCCCGAGGTAAACCGGTTTTCGGTTACCTGGAGGGAGCCGGCAGCTACGCTGAACGGCTTCGCCACCAACATCCGCAGCTCTGTGGATTGCCCGGCTTCGATTGCGATGGCTTGCAGTTGGAAGCCTTCGACCTACCGGTCAACCTGATGCTCGGGGTTCCGGTAACCGTGATCACCGGAACCCCGCATGATTGCTTGCAGCAGCTGACAGTAGCATTGCGCCGCTGAATCAGCCTGCCAGCAGCTCCCGCGCAGCCTGGCTGTGATCGGCGATCAGTCCCGCAACGTCGAGTCCCTCGACGTGTCCGTCAACCACTCGCCATTGTCCGCCGACCATGACCCGGTCGGCACGGTCTGCACCACACAAGAGCAACGCCGAAACGGGGTCATGACTGCCGGAGAAGCGCAGTTCGTCGAGCTTGAACAGCGCGAGGTCCGCTTGCTTGCCGACACTCAACTCACCGATATCGTCCCGACCCAATAGGCGCGCCGAGCCTCGCGTCGCCCAGCCCAGTACCCGCTCAGGAGTGATCTGCTCCGCACCATAGCGCAGGCGTTGGATGTATAGCGCCTGACGCGCTTCGAGAATCATGTTGGACGCGTCATTGGACGCCGAACCGTCCACACCCAGACCGATGGTCGCGCCAGCAGCTTCCAGGGCCACGCTCGGGCAGATGCCAGACGCCAGGCGCATATTCGAACTCGGGCAATGACAAATGCCGGTGCCGGCGGCCCCAAGGCGTTCGATCTCTTCGTCGTTGAAGTGAATGCCATGAGCCAGCCAGGTGCGCTCGGACAGCCAGCCGACACTGTCCAGATAGTCCACGGTGCGCAGGCCGAAGCGCTGCAGGCAGAACTCCTCCTCGTCCAGGGTCTCGGCCAGATGAGTGTGCAGGCGAACGTCGTGTTGTTCGGCCAGCGCGGCGCTGGCGCGCATGATTTCCGGAGTCACCGAAAACGGCGAGCAGGGCGCCAAGGCCATCTGGATCTGCGCGCCGGCACCACGTTCATGATAAGTGCCGATCAGGCGTTCACTGTCGGCCAGAATGGCTTCGGCGGTCTGCACCGTATGCTGCGGCGGCAGGCCGCCATCGACTTCGCCCAGGCTCATGGAGCCGCGAGTGAGCATGGCGCGCATGCCCAGCTCGCGGACTGCCTCGATCTGCACGTCGATAGCATTTTCCAGGCCGCCCGGAAACAGGTAGTGATGATCGGCGGCGGTGGTGCAGCCGGAGAGCAACAGCTCGGCCAGCGCAACCTTGCTGGCCAGCGCGAGCCGGTCCGGTGTCAAGCGAGCCCAGACCGGATAGAGCGTCTTCAGCCAGGGGAATAGTGGCTGGTTCACCACTGGCGCCCAGGCGCGGGTAAGGGTTTGATAGAAGTGATGGTGCGTGTTGATCAGCCCCGGCAGCACGACGTGCTCGCGGGCGTCGAACGTGCTCTCGACGGGGGTGGTTGGCGACTGCCCAGCAGCGAGCAGTTCAACGATGACGCCGTTTTCGATTACCAGTCCGCCTGAGGCGTCCTGATCGTTGGCAGTGAAAATGGCGAGGGGATTCTTGATCCAGATACGGCTGGCAGTCATGGCCGGCTTCTCCTGAGTTGAGTTCAGAAATGAGCCAGCTCAGTTATGCCCTGTCTGCTGATCCAGGGGACGTCCAGCGGGGCCAGACGTGGGCAACACATTAATGGCTTGCGGTCGGGTTGTCACCATGTCGGGGCCGAGTAAAGGCGATGGGATGCGCTGTGGACTTCGCTGGGTGCAATCCTCGGGCGCGGTTGCCGTCCGCTGCATCACCCAGTCTGGGTGGATAAGCGCGGTACCAGGCTTGCCATAGGCGCTGCGACTCGCAGTCGCTTGCCATCACCGTTTATCTGCTCAAATAGCAGGTCGATGGCCAATGCGGCGACCTGCTCCAAATGAAGGTTCAGTGCGGTCAAAGGAGGGTCGCATTGGCGTGCGCGCAAACCGTCGTAGCGCGTCGCCACCTTCACGTCTTCGGGTATGCGGCGGTTGCGCTGCAGCAGTGCCTGGACCGCCCCGATCGCGAAAGCATCGACCGGCACACAGAGTCCGTCCATGTCTGGGTGTGCCTCCAGCATACGCAGGCAGGCGGCGTGGCCAGCCGCTTCGCCACCAGCCTCGTCTGCGTGTTCGATGATGGGGATCTGCCCTCGAGCAGCGCAGAAGTTTTGATACGCGGCGTTCATGTCCAGATAGGAATGCCTGGGCTGAGAACCGATAAGAAGCCCGATACGCCGCGCTCCCTGCGCATATAGATGCTCCAGCAGGAGCTCGCCAGCCTCCTCGCCATGAAGATCGATATAAGCCAGAGGAGGATTCATTTCCGGCTGTCGTCCGATGGACACCAGCGCTACGCCGCGCTTACGCAGCCTTTCTACCTGCGGATCGTCTGCCACCGGCTCGATAATCACTGCGCCATCGATATCCAGGGAATCCAGAAGGTTCTGCGCCTCATCGAGAGGTGGCACTAGAACCATGGCCAGACCTTGACGTAGTGCCGCCTCGGTCGCCGTGGCTGCAATTTCCATAAGAAAGCCCAGCCGCGAAGGCCCACCGGCTACAGCGAACGGCATGGAAGAAAGCAGCGCGATGGAGTTGGCGCGCCCGGTGCGCAGTCGCTGAGCCCGCAGATTCGGGCTGTAGCCCAAGTTCGCAGCGATCGTCTTGATGCGTGCTCGGGTTTCAGGGTCTACCTGCCCCCTGTCGTTTAGCGCGTGGGAAACGGTCGTTCGGGAGACCCCAGCCGCTTGAGCAACATCGGCGATGGTCAGGCGTCGCGAAGCGGAAGAAGGGTGGGGCATTAACAAACTCTCGGCACCGCCGGCATAGGCCGGTCGATAGTAGCAGCCCGAACGACCAGCGGTCGACACACCTCAGTTGACAGGCCCAAGTGATCGGACTAAGTTTCACCCAAATCGATTTGGGCAGAATGACAAATCGATTTTTTGGCACCGATTCTTACCGTTTCGGTGCAAGAGAATTCAGCAAGACAACGCCCTAAAACAATCAGAACGGCCGGTGCAGCCGGCAACAAAGAGGTGGGTCATGATGGAAAACACCAGCAAACCCGTAACACCTGTTAACGAGCACTTGCCCTGGCGGCAATTGCTCATATTCGGTGCGCAACACGTGCTTGTAATGGCGGCTTCGCCCATCGCCGCGGTCTTCTTGATGGCGACCGCTCTGGGTTTTTCCAGCGATCTGACCCTGCGACTCCTGAGCGCAACGTTCTTGGTATGCGGGCTTGGCACGTTGGTGCAGTCGCTGGGCTTACGCGGTTGCGGCGCACGGCTGCCGTTTATCATGCTGCCCGGTGGCGCGCCCATCATGCTGTTCATTCTCATCGCGCAGCAGAACGGTCCGGCCACAGCCTCAGGCGCCGTCATCTTGACCGGCGTGTTCTATTTTCTGGTGTTGCCGCTGTTCCGGCGTTTGCTGCGCTTCTTTCCATCCGTGGTGGTAGGCACGATGCTCCTGCTGGTGGCGGTCAACCTCGTCAAGCTGTCCGGCAGTCTGATCGTGGGTCAGCCAGGCAGCGAAGGATTTGCCGAGCCGCAGCAGCTCCTGCTCGCCTTCGCCACTATTGGTTTTACCGTGCTGTGCTCGAGGTTGTTAAAGGGCACCCTGGGCCAGCTGTCCATTCTTCTCGGTCTGGTGGGCGGGAGCCTGCTGGCGGTGGCATTGGGTGCGTTCGATACCTCTCGCCTGACGCTATTTCCTTTGATCAGCCTGCCTGCAGTGTTCCCCTTCGGCATGCCTCGCTTCGACCTGCTGGCGTCTCTGCCGCTGATGCTTTTCTGCCTGGTTTCCATGGTCGAGGCTACGGGGCAGACGGTCGCCATCAGCGAGGCCGTAGACAAGCCCTTGGATAAAGACCGCGATGTAGTGCGCACCATTCGCGGCGATGCCTTGGCCTCGCTATTGGGCGGCTGTATGGGCACCTCTCTGATCATCACCAGTGGCGAAAATATCGGCGTGATTCGTGCCACTGGCGTTCGCTCCCGTTATGTCACGGCGGTATCCGGGTTGCTGCTGTTGGGCTTCGCCCTGCTGGCTCCCTTGGCCCGCCTGATCGAGGGCGTGCCCGAAGCGGTTGTAGGCGGGACCAGCCTGGTGGTGTTCGCCATCGTCGGCACCATGGGCATCGACATGCTGCGCAAGGTGGATCTGCGCGACCACGGCAACATGTATGTCGTGTCCGTGGCCTTGGCAGTGGGACTGCTGCCCATCCTGGTTCCCGGCGTCTATAGCCACTTTCCTGCCGGGCTCGCCAGCCTGCTGGGAAATGGCGTTGCGATGGGTGCCCTTACCGCAGCGGTGATGAACTTCCTGTTCCACTGCGTGGGCCAACGTCCCGCTGTTCCTGCCGCCGAGCCCTCTCGGGCAAATCCCTAAGTCATCTCTAAGACCCGTCATGGACTCCATCATGAACAATCGCCCCAAAATCGATCCCGATCAGTTGCTGGCTCCGAATCAGTTGCTAGCGCCTCAATGGCTGTTGCTTCCAGAAGGCCCTCGCAGAGGCCAGGCGGTGCTGGTGGCCGATGGCCGCTTCGTCGAAGTAGGTCCGCTGCCCTTGTTGCAGAGCCGTCATCCCGATCATCAGGTGCTGTATCTCGACGGCCAGCTGCTGATGCCAGGGTTTATCGATACCCATCACCACCTCAGCCAGAGTTTCGGCAAGGGCTTGGTATTCGGCGAGCCATCGGAAATCTTCCGGCGTATCTGGGTCCCGCTGGAGGGCAGCCTGAATGCAGATCTGCTTTACCTCACCGCCAAGCTCGCAGCGCTAGAGGCGCTACGCGGCGGATTCACCACCGTTTGCGATGCCGGAACCCGCGCCGAAGAAGGGCTGGATGCTATAGCCAAGGCCACTGGGGAAGCGGGAATTCGATGTGTGCTGGCCAGAGTCTGTAATGACAAACGCGGCGTGCAGATATTGGACTCAGCGCCCATCCTGGCCCAGGCCGAACGTCATCTGGCGCAATGGGAAAGCGATCCGCTGATTACTCCATCTCTCGCCATTCCGATTCCCGAGATCGCGACTGACACTACTTTGGCCGCCGTGTATGGCCTGTGCGCCGAAGCCGGCAGAGTGTTCCAGACCCATGTCAACGAGCATCTGGTCGCTGTAGAGCGGTCGCTGGAGCACTGTGGCCTACGCCCGCTCGAGCAATTGCATCGAGCAGGTGCGCTGGGCCCCGCTGCTCTGCTGGCTCACGCCACACTGCTAACCCCGCATGAGTTGATTTTGTTACGCGACAGCGGTGCGGCGGTGAGCTACAACCCGGTCGCCAGCGCCTGGAAAGGCAATGCCGTGGCCGAGGCACTGCTAATGCACGAGCTGGGAATTCCGCTCGGCCTGGGCACGGACGGCACCCGCGGTGATGGCTTCCGCCTGCTGGACTACGCCGAAGCGGCCCAGCGCTTCGCTCATGGCATCGCCGTGGGGGATTCGGTCTGCGGCGGCGGATCGCTCTGGCTCGACATGGCCACGCAGAGTGGCGCCCAAGTCACTGGTTTGAACGACGTCACCGGACGCATCGCTCCAGGGCTCGCGGCGGACTTCTTATTAGTCGACCTGGACGTTCCCGAGCTGATCCCGTCCTGGGATCTGTCGTGGGAACTGGTACGCCTGGTCAACCGCGACCAGATTCAGGCGGTAGTGGTGCAAGGCCGTTTGCGTCTGTGGCAAGGCTGGCCCACCGATTGGGACGCCCGCGCGCTCATGCGCGAGGTAGATGCACTGGCCAGAGACGTGGTCGCGCAGGCCCCTATCCATAAAGTGAACCCCAGCCCGCTGGTTCGCTGACGCTTACATCTTCTAAAAAGTACCGGACTGCCATGCCCATCGAATCGATTTACATCATTGCTTTTGCCGTCGCCGCAGGCGCCCTCATTCAGGGGACCACGGGCATGGGCTTCGCCCTCGTCGTGGCTCCCGTCATGGGGCTACTGGAACCGAAGCTGCTGCCCATCTGCCTGTTGGTATTGATGCTGCCGCTGAACGCCATCATTGCTTGGCGGGAGCGAGACGCCATCGATCTTCGAGGTACTTCCTGGATCACACTGGGGCGGATCTTCGGGACATTCGGTGGCGTCTGGGTGTTGTTCTGGCTGCCGCTATCACAGCTCAACATACTCATCGGCGTGTCCACCATTGCCGCCTGCCTGGCGACCTGGCTGGCGCCAACCTTCGTACCGGGCCGTAGCGCGTTCGTCTCCACAGGCCTCATCACCGGCATCACCGAAACCGCGACCGGAATCGGCGGCCCGCCTCTGGCTCTGGTTTACCAGCATTCGCCCGTAGCCACGCTGCGCGGCTCGGTAGCGCTGTGCTTTCTGATTGGCGAGATTGTTTCGTTGGTAGTCCTGGCCGCCGGAGGCCATCTGCAAGCGGAACAGTTGTCGCCGCTGTTGGGGCTGTGTGCACCGCTGGCGGTGGGCCTGCTAGCCAGCCACTGGGCTCGAAACATTCTTGATGAACAACGCCTGCGCCGCTTCGTCCTGCTGTTCGCCTTCGTCTCGGGAGCATTGCTTCTCGTGCAATGACTTCGACTCACCGCCTCATTCCATAACAAGCCCAATAAAGGAATCCACCATGTCTCGTCCAAGTTCCCTAATACGCGGGGTGGCTCTGCTGTGCGCCGCTGCCGGGCACGCCAGCGCCGCGACCGGCCTGACCGACGACGCGCACGTCTCGCTGCTGACGCGTAATTTCTACTTCGATCGCGATTATCACGACTCAGGTGCGCAGCAGAGCCAACGCCAAGAATGGGCCCAAGGCTTCATTTTCAAAGCCTCGACTGGTTATTCACCGGGCACGCTGGGGGTAGGTCTGGACGTGCTCGGTCTGCTGGGCGTCAAACTCGATAGCAGTCCCGACCGCACGGGTAGCGAACTGCTTCCCTATGACCATGACGATGGCCGCGCACCGGATACCTTTGGCCGTCTCGGCGTGACTCTCAAGCTGCGCCTGTCGCAAACCGAGCTGCACATCGGCGAGCTGCTGCCGAGCCTGCCGATCCTTCGCTATAACGACGGGCGCCTTCTACCGCAGACATTCCAGGGCGGCATGCTCACCTCACGGGAATGGGGTGGTCTGACCCTGCATGCGGGACAAATCCGATCCTTCAGCCCGCGCAGCGCCGCAGATAGCGAGGATCTTTACGTCTCTGTGGGCGGTCGCACCATGGTTGATGCTCGCTCTGACCGCTTCAACTACCTGGGAGCCGAATACGCCCTCGACGACGATACCCAAATCGGAGCCTGGACCGCCCACCTGGAAGATGTGTACCGCCAGGATTATTACAGCCTCAAACACGCCGAGCGCATCGGTGACTGGTTGCTAGGAGGCACGCTGGGACTGTTTAACGGACGCGAGGATGGCAGCGCGCTTGCGGGCCGCTTGGATAACCAGGCAGCTTCGCTGCTGGTATCCGCCAACCGGGGCGGTCATACCTTCTATCTCGGCTTGCAGCGCATGTACGGCGATGACGGCTGGATCACCATCGATCGCTCGTTGGGCAGCACTTTGGCCAACGACATGTTCGCCAATACCTTCGTCTACGCCGGGGAACGTTCCTGGCAACTGCGCTACGACTACGACTTCGCGGCTCTTGGCATACCGGGTCTGACGACCCTGGTCCGCTATGGCCATGGCGACCACATCGAGGCGCCCGGGGTACGCAACGGACGGGAATGGGAACGCGATTTCGATATCGCCTATACCATTCAGAGCGGCACGTTCAAAAGCCTCAACCTGCGTTGGCGCAACGCCAGCGTGCGGCGTGATTTCGGCGACACCGATTTCGACGAGAACCGGCTGATTGTCAGCTATCCCTTCGATCTGTACTGATTTGCAGCCTGAAACAGGCGTGAAGGTGTAAACCCATTCAGGACGGGGCGTCGAGCATTAAAAAAGCCGGGCGTGTGCCCGGCTTCTTCGGTTCCCTTCGATCAACCGCCCAGATAGGCGTCGCGGACTTTGGGGTTGCTCAGCAGTTCTGCACCGCTGCCCTGCATGACGATATGACCGTTCTCCAGCACGTACGCGCGATCAGCCAGCTTGAGCGCCTGATTGGCGTTCTGTTCGACCAGGAAGATGGTTACGCCGTCTTCACGCAACTGCTCGATGATCTGGAAAATCTGCTGGATGATGATCGGCGCCAGGCCCAGCGACGGCTCGTCGAGCAGCAGCAGCTTGGGTTTGCTCATCAATGCCCGGGCAATGGCAAGCATCTGCTGTTCACCACCGGACATGGTACCGCCGCGCTGTTGGAAGCGTTCCTTCAGACGGGGGAACAACAGCAGCACCTTGTCGAGTTGCTCCTGAAAATCCGCGCGGTTGGTATAGAAGCCGCCCATGGCGAGGTTCTCTTCCACGGTCAGACGCGCAAAGATGCGTCGCCCCTCCGGCACCACGGCGATGTCCTTGCGCATGATGTCGCAGGTCTGTTGGCCGACCAGTTCGTCGCCTTCGAAGCGGATGCTGCCTGTAGATGCCTGCGGCGCACCGCAAAGCGTCATCAGCAGAGTCGACTTGCCGGCGCCGTTGGCGCCGATCAAAGTGACGATTTCACCCTTGCGGACCTCGACGTCGACGTTATGCAGTGCTTGGATCTTGCCGTAGAAGGTCGAGACGTTTTCGAAATACAGCATGGTTACGCCTCCCCCAGATAAGCTTTGATCACGTCCGGATTGTCGCGAATCTGCTCCGGCGTGCCGTCTGCCAGTGGACAGCCCTGGTTGATCACCACGATGTGGTCGGAAATGCTCATGACCAGTTTCATGTCGTGCTCGATGAGCAGTACCGTCACATTGTGTGTGTCGCGCAACATGCCGATCAGCGCCTTGAGGTCCTCGGTTTCCTTTGGGTTAAGGCCAGCGGCTGGTTCGTCGAGCATGAGGATGCGCGGGCGCGTCATCATGCAGCGGGCGATCTCCAGGCGGCGTTGCTGGCCGTAGGCGAGCGTGCCAGCCGGGCGGTTGGCCACATCGGTAAGGTTGACCTGTTCGAGCCAGTGCGCGGCAAAATCCATCGCCTCGTGCTCACTCTGGCGAAACGCCTTGGTCTTCAGCAGCCCAGACAAGAAGTTGGTGTTGAGATGCCGATGCTGTGCCACCAACAGGTTCTCAACGGCTGTCATGTCCTTGAACAGACGAACGTTCTGGAAAGTGCGGACCACGCCCTTGCGGGCGATCTTGTGGCCCGGCAGGCCCTGGATCGCTTCGCCATCGAGCAGTATCTCGCCCGAGGTCGGCTGGTAGAAACCGGTCAGGCAGTTGAATACGGTGGTTTTGCCGGCACCATTGGGGCCGATCATTGAAACCACTTGTTTGTCCTGTACGCTCAGGCCCACCCCGTTGACGGCCAAGAGACCGCCGAAACGCATGGTCAAGCCGCGTACTTCAAGAATCGGGCGGCTCATCGTTTCAGCTCCAGGTGGGGACGTTGCATAGGCAGCAAGCCCTGCGGACGCCAGATCATCATCAGCACCATCATGGCGCCGAACATCAGCATGCGGTACTCACTGAACTCACGCATCAGCTCGGGCAGCAGGATCATCACAATGGCTGCGAGAATTATCCCCAGCTGTGAGCCCATGCCGCCCAGCACCACAATGGCGAGGATGATTGCCGATTCGATGAAGGTGAACGATTCCGGTGATACCAGGCCCTGGCGCGCGGCGAAGAAGCTGCCGGCGAAACCGGCAAAGCTCGCACCCAAAGTGAAGGCCGAGAGCTTGATCACGGTCGGGTTCATGCCCAGCGCACGGCAGGCGATCTCATCCTCACGCAACGCTTCCCAGGCGCGGCCGATCGGCATGCGCAGCAGGCGGTTGATCACGAACAGGGTCAACAACACCAGCAGCAGGGCAATCAGGTAGAGGTAGATCACCTTGTTGATGGAGGCGTAATCAAGGCCGAAGAACTCATGGAAGGTTTGCATGCCTTCTGCGGCGCGGCGGTCGAACGACAGGCCGAACAAGGTCGGCTTTTCGATGCCGCTGATACCGTTGGGACCTCCGGTCAGATCGGTCATGTTGCGCAGCAGCAGACGGATGATTTCACCGAATCCCAGGGTCACGATCGCCAGGTAGTCGCCGCGCAATCTCAGCACCGGGAAACCCAGCAGGAAGCCGAACAGTGCGGCCATCGCGCCGGCGATGGGCAGGGCGGTCCAGAACCCAAAGCCGTAGTAGTGCGACAGCAGGGCGTAGGTATAGGCGCCGACCGCGTAGAAGCCGACGTAGCCGAGATCGAGCAGGCCAGCCAGACCCACGACGATGTTCAAGCCAAGGCCGAGCATCACGTAGATCAGGATCAGCGTGGCGATGTCCACAGCGCCGCGCGAGCCAAAGAACGGCCAGGCGAGCGCCACCAGGATCAGCCCGATGATGATGTAGCGCTGGGTTGATGGCAGTGTCAGGAAATTCCCGGCTCCGGCCGGAATCGTCGGCAGGTTGGGGCTGGCTGCCCAGCCTGCTGCCAGATGGTGGCGGAACAGTTGCCAGAAGAACATTGCCACGGCGCAGGCGGCGATGATCCAGAAGGTGTTCGCGTCGCTGCCATGAACTTCGAGGCGGATGCCGACGGTGGTGAGTTTCAGGCCGAATATCGGTACCGCCACGGCGAATACCAGCAGCGCGCTGAAAAAGGCGGTGCGCAGATTGCGAGTCATACCTTTTCTACCTCCGGGCGACCAAGAATGCCGGTCGGGCGGAACAGCAGAACGAGCACCAGCAGGCTGAAGGCCACCACGTCCTTGTACTGATCGCCGAAGATGTCGGCACCAAAGGCTTCGGCAACGCCGAGTACCAGGCCGCCGAGCATCGCGCCAGGGATACTGCCGATGCCGCCAAGTACCGCGGCGGTGAAGGCCTTGATTCCGGCCAGGAAACCGATATGCGGATTGATGACTCCGTACTGCATGCTGATCAGTACGGCTGCAATCGCCGCCAGCGCAGCGCCAATGACAAAGGTCAGAGCGATGATGCTATTGGTGTTGATGCCCAGCAGGTTGGCCATCTTGAGGTCTTCGGCGCAGGCTCGGCAGGCACGGCCCAGGCGAGAACGAGAGATGAACATCGTGAGGCCCAGCATGGCGAGGATGGTGACCACGAAGATCAGCACCTGCATGTAGGAAATCACCACGCCGTTCATGGCACTTTCACCGAAGATGAAATTGCCCGGCATCAGGTTGGGAATGGCCTTGTCCTTCGAGTCCTGAGACAGCAATACGACGTTCTGTAGGAAGATCGACATGCCGATCGCGGAGATCAGTGGGATCAGCCGGTTGCTTCCGCGTAACGGCCGGTAGGCGACTCGTTCGATGCTGTACCCGTAGGCGCTCGTGACGATCATGGCTGCGGCAAACGCACCGATCATCAGAATGGGTAGAGAGTCGAGCCCCATCATCGTAAGCCCGACGATGGCGATGAAGGTGACATAGGAGCCGATCATGTACACCTCGCCATGGGCGAAGTTGATCATGCCGATGATGCCGTAGACCATCGTGTAACCGATGGCTATCAAGGCGTAGGTGCTGCCAACGGTCAGGCCGTTGATCAACTGTTGGAAGTAGTGGTAAAGCTCAGGCATTACGGTCTCCTGAACACCCTGCATCCGTGCTAGCAGGCCGCTGAAAAACTATCTGCGTTGGCAATACGTCGTTAGAAACAGCCTCAGAATGCTCATTTAGAAAACCTAAACTGCGCTTCTTCGGCTGTTTTTGCCTCGTCTTGCCTGCCTCGCTTACGTTTTTCATACGTTCTGCTCGGCCGCCAATGCGGGCCTGCTTCGAAAACGCTGCATGGAGAATGCGGCGCCAAGGGCTCGGTGCGGATCGCGCACTTACCTGTTCGAGGCGGGCCAGTTCTGCAGGCCACTCGCTTGGTTGAAGGTGTTGCTGGGGTGGCCCCTTGCTTGTGGCTGGGTCAGCCCCGATCAGCTAAAACAAAGCCCACAGCGGATGCCGTGGGCTTCGGTTGGGTGGTTATCGGCTCACTTGGCTTCGGTCTTGGTGCCGTCCTGGTGCCATTCGTAAACCACGAAGTTGAAGTCTTTCAGATCACCTTTCTCGTCGAACGAGAGGTTACCGGTCGGCGTGTCGAACGTATTGCTGCGTAGCGCTTCGGCCACCTTGTCGGTGTCGGTGCTGCCAGCCTTCTCGATACCTTCGGCAATGACCTGTACGGCTGCATAGGCCGGGAACACGAACGGGCCGCTCGGGTCCTGCTTCTTGGCCTTGAACGCCTCCACCAGCTTCTGGTTGCGTGGGTCCTGATCGAAGGACTGCGGCAGGGTGACATACAGGCCCTCGGAAGCCGGACCGGCGATGGCCGAGATTTCCTTGTTGCCAACGCCTTCCGGACCCATGAAGCGCACGTTCAGGCCGCGCTCTTTGGCTTGGCGCAACAGCAGGCCCAGTTCCGGGTGGTAGCCGCCGTAGTAGACGAAGTCGACGCCTTCCTGCTTGAGCTTGGAAATCATCGACGAGAAATCCTTGTCGCCAGCGTTAATGCCTTCGAACAGACCGACCTTGACGCCTTTCTCCTCCAGGGTTTCTTTAACTGCGGTGGCGATGCCTTCACCGTACTGCTGCTTGTCGTGGATGACGGCAACGTTCTTAGGCTTGATGTGATCGGCGATGAAGTTGCCGGCGGTCGGGCCCTGCAGGCTGTCCAGACCGATGGTACGGAAGATCAGCTCGTAACCGCGCGACGTGATGTCCGGGCTGGTCGAAGCCGCGGTAATCATCAGAATGCCTTCGTCTTCGTAAATGTCCGATGCCGGTTGGGTCGAACTGGAGCACAGGTGGCCTACCACGAAGCTGATTTCATCGTTGACGATCTTGTTGGCAACCGCCACGGCCTGCTTCGGATCGCAGGCATCGTCATAAACCACGCCTTCGAGCTGTTGTCCGTTGACGCCCCCTTCTTTGTTGATCTGCTCGATGGCCATCTGGGCACCGATGAACTGCATTTCCCCGTACTGCGCAACAGCCCCTGTTACCGGGCCGGCCAAGCCGATCTTGATGGTGTCGGCGGCAAGCGTGTAGCTCGCTGCACCTGTCAACGCGATAGCCATGAAAAGTTTAG
The DNA here is from genome assembly GCF_045999685.1 of Stutzerimonas sp. VN223-3. Taxonomy (NCBI): domain Bacteria; kingdom Pseudomonadati; phylum Pseudomonadota; class Gammaproteobacteria; order Pseudomonadales; family Pseudomonadaceae; genus Stutzerimonas; species Stutzerimonas sp. VN223-3. The sequence continues at coordinate 399,273 of NZ_RBEC01000001.1, forward strand.
AAAGACGCTGCGTGGTCTTCATATGCGCTCCACTTGCATTCATTATTGTTTGGATCCTGCGGGCTGCAGTGTCGTTAAGAGGCAAACATCCCCAAACGGTACGGCAACTGTACCGGCACAGTGTAGAAGCGTCAGCACCTGTTTGCACAGTCAGGATTCCATCCATTTTTATGAGGCTCGCTCGGACGCTATCATTGCGCCCTTTCGTTAACGAGTAAGTCCCATGAGCGAAGATCCAAGCACTCTCTATGCCAAGCTATTGGGCGAAACCGCGTCGATTACCTGGCAAGAGCTGCAACCGTTCTTCGCCAGAGGAGCGTTGTTGTGGGTCGCCAGCGACTTCGATTTGATCGAAGCGGCGCAGGCCGTCGCGCAGGACGATCGAGAAAAGGTAGCGGGTTGGCTGGCAGAAGGCCGTATGGGCAAGCTTGAGCCCGAGCAGGCGCAAGATTGGCTGGCGCGCGATCCGTCTCTATGGGCTGTCGTGGTTGCGCCGTGGGTGCTGGTTCAGGAAAGGGCAGCGAAGCCCAGCTTGCACTGACTCAGGTCAGCTACGCACCCAGCGCTGGCGTGCCCAGCCGCTCAGAGCGTCGACGGCCAGCACCATCAGCAGCATGGCGAGGATCACCGTCGAGGCCTGGGCTTCCTGGAACAGGCTGAGGCTCATATAGAGCATCTGCCCCAGGCCACCGGCGCCGACGAAACCGAGCACACTGGCCATGCGGATATTGTTTTCCCAGCGATACAGCGTGTAAGCCAGCAACTGTGGCCAAAGCATCGGCAGGGTGCCGTAGCAGAACGCGCAGATACGTCCGCTACCGGATAACCGCAGCGCTTCGCTGGGTGCACTCGGCGTGTTTTCCAGCGCTTCGGCGAACAGCCGCCCGAGCACACCGGCGGTGTGCAATGCCAGCGCCAGCGTGCCGGCATTCGGACCCAGGCCGGCAGCCAGCACCATTAGCGCGGCCCACACCAGCTCCGGGACCGCCCGCAACCCGTTCAACAGCAAACGCGAGCCGCCTTTGGCCAACAGGCCGAAACGGCCGGCTGCCGGTAATGCCAGCAACAGGCCGAGCAGCGCCGCCAGCAGCGTGCCAATGGCTGACATCGCCAGGGTTTCCAGCGCACCGTAAGCGATAGCGCGAAGATGATTGGGCGAGAGGTCCGGATTGAGAAAGCCCGACGCATACGCGGCCATCTGGCCGATTCCGTCGGCGCTGAACAGGGCGCTCACTTCGAGTTGCAAGAAGGCGAATGCGCCTATCACTACCGTCAGAAGCAGTAACGGCACGACATAGCGCGACAGGACCTTCACACGTATCTCCGGCGCAGCGACTGGCTGAGCAGATCCGCCATCAGCACCAGCCACAGGAAGGTGAGCAGCATGCTCGCCACTTCACCGCCGGCGAACATGCGCATCGACAGATCCATCTGCTGGCCCAGCCCACCAGCTCCGACAAAGCCCATCACCACCGAAGCGCGAACAGCGCATTCCCAGCGGTACACGGTGTAGGACAGCATTTCGCCCGTCGCCTGTGGCAGCACGCCATAGGCGAAGGCCTGCAGGCGCGAGCCGCCCGCGCCGAGTATTGCGCGGGTCGGCAGCGGGTCGACCGATTCGAAGATTTCCGCATACACCTTGCCGAGCATGCCGGCATAAGTGATGGCGATCGCCAGCACGCCGGCGGTCGGCCCGAGCCCCACCGCACGGACGAACAGAAGCGCCCAGACTATTTCGGGCACGCTGCGCAGCACGATCAAGAGGCCCCGCACGGGCCAGCGCAGCGCCTGCGCCCACCAATGCGGATGGCCGCCACGGCTGAGCGAGGAAATCGACAAAGCGCGAGTCGCCAGCAAGGCGCAGGGTAGGGCGACGGACAAAGCCAACGCCATGCCTGCGGTGGCAATGGCGAGCGTCTCCAGCGTCGAGCGCCATAGCAGCAGGAGAAAGTCTTCGCTGTGTTCTGGTGGCCAGAATCCGGACAGGAACGCGCTCATGGTATCGGCGTTGCTGCCGTCGAATAGCACGCCGAGATCCAGCTCGCTTAACGACAGTCCCGGCCAAAGCAGCGCCAGAGCCAGCAGCGTCAGCAACAGGCGCGAGCGGGCGGCAGGATCGCGCTGAGCAAAGGCGGGGTTCAGCATCGTGGAATATGCAGAGTCTGGCTAAGTGTGGGCCTAGCAGCCGCATCGCTGGCCAGTTGTTCGTTGGCGTACAGCGCTTCGAGTTCGACCGGCGTCACCTCGGCCGAGGCCTTGTCGAACAGGATGCTCCCGTTGCGCACGCCGATCACACGTGGGAAGTGCTCCAGCGCCAGGTCCACCGCGTGCAGGCTGGCCAGCAGGGTGGCCTGGTGGTGCATGGCTTCTCGGTTGAGTACGCTCAGCGAATAGGCGGCGAGTACCGGATCCATCGCCGATACCGGTTCATCGGCGAGGATCAGCTCCGGTCGCTGATACAGCACGCGAGCGATGCCGACCCGCTGCAGCTGACCGCCGGAGAGCTGGTCGCAGCGCTCGTAGAGCTTGTCGGCCAGGTCCAGTCTGCCCAGCGCCTCAGCAGCACCTTGCTTGTCCAGCGGATAGATCAGACTAAGCAGGCTGCGCCCCAGCGACCACTGCCCCAGACGCCCAGCCAGTACCGACGTGATTACCCGTTGGCGTGGCGGCAATGGCGGTGCTTGGTGGACCAGGCCTATCCGGGTCCTAAGCTTCTGGCGTGCCGCTGCCGACAGCGACCAGGGTTCGCAGCCGAGCAGACTCAGGCAGCCGGTGTTCGGCTGCAGATGCGTGGCCAGCAGGCGCAGCAGCGTGGTCTTGCCCGCACCGGAGGGACCAATGATGGCGACCCGCTCTCCCTTGGCAATCTGCAGATCGATGCTGCGCAGCGCGACGTGGCCGTTGGCGTGGGTATGGCCCACCCCGCTCAGACTCAAGGTGCGCTCAGCCTCGGCCGCCCGAGAATCGAGCGACCCCGAACGTGATATCGAGAGGCTCATTTATGTGCACTCGATCAGTGCTGTCCGGGTTGCGGCGCCAGATTTGGGCAGTGATGTACTGGTCACTTCAACAGGCCAGCGGCGCGCGCAGCTTCCTCGATGCCTTCGTAGTTTTCCGGGCGGGTTTCGATGAAGCGGCTCGCCGCTTGAAGGTCGAGAATTTTCTTGTGCTTGGGATTGTTCGGGTCAAGGGCGAGGAATGCCGTCTTGATCTTTTCGATAAGTGCCGGATCAAGGTTGCCGCGAACGGTCCAGTTGTAGTCGTAGTAAGGCGGTGTGGTCGAGATTACCCGCACCTTGTCCGTATCGACTTTGCCCGCGGCGACCAGTTTGTCCCAGACCGAGGCGTTGAGTACGCCGGCGTCGGCCTTTCCGGCTTCGACCCAGGCAGCGGTGGCGTCATGCGCGCCGGAGTAGGCGATGCGCTTGAAGAACTGCTCCGGATCGATACCGTCTCTGATCAGGAAGTAGCGCGGCATCAGGCTGCCCGAAGTCGATGACACCGAGCCGAAGGCAAAGGTCTTGCCCTTGAGGTCCTGCAGCGTCTTGATCTCGGGATCGGCCGTGATGAATTTGCTGGTGAATTTCTCGTCTTGCTCGCGCTGCACTAATGGGATCGCATCGCCGGTCTTCAAACGAGTCTGGACGAAAGTGAAGCCTCCCAGCCAAGCCAAATCGAGGCGGTCCGAGGCGAGAGATTCGACCACGGCAGCGTAATCGGAAACCGGCGTGAACTTCACCGGCATGCCCAGTTCTTTCTCGAGGTATTTACCCAGCGGCTCGAATTTGCGGATCAGCTCGGTCGGGGCTTCATCGGGGATAGCCGAGACGCGAAGGGTCTCGGCAGCGTGAGAGGTGGCAATACAAAAGAGGGTGGCAAGGCCGGTAACGGCTGCCAAAGTGCGTTTCAACATTGTGGTTCTCCGGTTAAATAGCGGAAAGCGCGCGGATTATAGAGGTAGAGAGGGGCGCCTGGGCAAATTGCTTCGCGTTGGCTGGTCATCGTCAATGGGGCGCGATGAGGACAGGCGGTTTGGTGTGGTGGTCGAAAGAAACAACGTAATCTGACTGTCACAAAAATTTTTTGTGATTCAGTTCTCGGTTGCATAGAATCGCCGCCTTTCATGGATGATGGCCGATTGCTATGGAACAACAGCCAGACAAACGGACGCTTCACGCCCTTCGCAAGCACATCGATGAGTTGCTCGCTGCAGGCGCGATGATCACAGCGCGCGACCCGGTGACGATACTTGCTGACGGAAAAAACCTAATGGTCGAACACGGCATGCTAGTCGGCTATTCCAGTTTCCTGGATCTGGTCGAACCGATTGTCGACCACGAGTGGCCAGACGCTTTGCGTCAGATGGCAATCGACTTATGCCTTCAACAATTGGATCAGGCTATCAATGCCCTGGAGAACAACCCCGTCTCCAGCGAGCTGAGTCATGCGGCGAACGACAGCTGAATTGTTAGCGCAAAAGAATCCCGAACCAGGAAACGCAGCTGGCAGGACTTGATCAGATGAGCATGGGTGCACGCCGCACCCGTGTCGTTTGAAGGGGCTCTCCATGCTTGATCCAACCACGCGCCAGGGCTTCATCCCGCCCTACATCCTTAGCCGCATCATCGACAACGGCTCGCAGCGGCAGCGCGAGCGGGCGCTGGGGACTCTGAGCCACGTACGCAATCTACTGCCCAACCCGGGTCCGCCGAATCGCCAGCCGATGGCCAGCGTCCTGCCGGAGCGCGGTCAGCCGGGCGAGCCGCGGCGTAGTATTCACGACGCCCAGCAGCAGATGGTTCTGCCCGGCGTACTGGCGCGGATCGAGGGCCAGCCGCCAGTCGCCGATGCGGCAGTTGACGAGGCCTACGATGCGCTCGGCACGACCCATGAGTTTTTCTGGAAGGTGTTTGGTCGGGACTCGATCGATAACCGCGGTTTCCCGCTGGTCGGCACGGTTCACTATGGAGTGGATTACGAGAACGCGTTCTGGAATGGCGCACAGATGGTGTTCGGCGATGGCGACGGGGAAATCTTCAATCGCTTCACCCTGTCGCTGGACGTGGTGGCCCACGAACTGGCGCACGGCGTTACCGAAAGCGAGGCTGGGCTGGTTTATTTCAATCAGTCCGGTGCGCTGAACGAGTCAATGTCGGATGTGTTCGGCGTGCTGGTCCGACAATTCAGCCTCGGGCAGACGGCAGATCTGGCCGACTGGCTGATTGGCGCCGAGCTGTTGACCGACAAGGTACAGGGCGACGCACTGCGCTCGATGGCCAATCCCGGCAGCGCATACGATGACCCGCTACTGGGCAAGGACCCGCAGCCTGGACATATGCGTGACTTCATCGATACCCGCGACGACAACGGTGGTGTGCACCTGAATTCAGGCATCCCCAATCGCGCTTTCTATCTGGTCGCCGCCGCCCTGGGTGGCTATGCGTGGGAAAAGGCCGGGCGCATCTGGTATGACACCTTGTGTGACCGTCGTCTGGCCAATGATGCTGATTTCGCCGCGTTCGCCCGGCTAACCATTGAGAACGCCGTCACTCGTTTTGCCGCGGGCAGCGGCGAGGTTCAGGCCGTCGAACAGGCCTGGGCGGACGTAGGCGTGATTCCGAACTGAGGAGGCTCCATGAAACAGCTACCGGCGTTGGGCAACGACACGACCTTGCGACTTTCGCGGCAGGGCGGCTTTGCGACATTGCAGGCGCTCAGCCGTCCGCGCCAGATCGATTTTTCCAACTGCAACGAGCAGCAACGCGGGCAGATCTGTTCCGTGCTGGAAGGTTGTCTGCCATTGGCAGCCAGCAATAGCGGGCAGGGTGATCGACGCTATTACCAGATCGAGCTGCGCTATAGGCAAAACGAGCGTGACGACGAAATGGTCCTGCAGGTGCCGGAAGAGCAGGCGCCCGGTGAGCTGGTGCGACTGTGGGACAAGGGCGAGGTGACGTGAGCGTTGCACTTGAACTTGGTCACTGAGCAGGACCGCAGAGCGAGTCAATTCCCTGCTTTTTGCGTGGCTGACTGCCGTCTGTCGATGGATTGCAAACAACATAGAGCTGCGAACACGACCGTTAGGAATCGGCATAAGCAGTCACCCATCTTATGTTAGCCAGGCGCGCCCGAAGCCAACTTTCTAAACTGAAGGATAAAAACCATCGCTGTTGAGGCTGAAGAACTCGCGTAGGTGTTCGATGAAGAAGGACACCTTTGCAGATAGATTTAGACGCTCAAGGTAGACGGCGTAGATATCTGCGGGCGGGGTTTCGTAGTCATGCAGTACCTCCACCAGGCGGCCGCTACTTAAGTGGCTGGCGAGGTTCCATTCAGCGCGCATCAGGATGCCGTGCCCCTCCAATGCCCAGTTCAAGGCCACTTCCCCATCGTTTGTGCTGAGGTTGCCTCGAACCTTTATCGCCTCGCTCTGTTTCCCCCGACTGAGTCGCCACACGCCGAAGGCTGAATCGTTCTGGCGCAGCACGATGCAGTTGTGCTGCATCAGATCTTTTGGGGTTAGAGGGTGACCATGGGTCGCTAGGTAAGACGGAGCAGCACACAGCCTGCGCCGGTTCGCTGCAATCTTTCGTGCGATTAGCCGGGAGTCAGGCAAGTCACCGAAGCGAATAGCGACGTCGATGGCGTCGTCCGGCAAGTTGATCGGCCGATCGCTCAAATGTAGCTGCACCTCGACCTCCGGATAGCGCCGGACGAACGAAGAAATCGCTGGGCAGACATGTGTCCGTCCAAAACCTAGGGGGGCGTTAACGCGTAGGAGGCCCTTAGGTATGGCCCGGCTGCTGGACACTTGGCGCTCCATTTCCTCGATCTCGCGGAGGATGCGCTGAGCGCTGTTCATGTAGAGCTCGCCTTCGGCGGTAAGGCTGATGCTGCGTGTGGTGCGATTTAGCAGACGTACGCCGAGGCGCTGTTCTAATTGTGCCAGTCGCTTGGACACCGCCGGTGGTGTCAGGTTGAGCTCACGCGCGGTCGCCGCAAGGCTGCCCAAGCGGACAAGCTGAGAGAAGAAGGCGAGTTCAGACACGGGATTCATAGTTAACCTTAAAGAAATAATGAAGTTATTTTCATTGTATTACACGCTTCAAGGAAAACCATTACTTTGTCCCCACGCACTAGTTGCTCACCTTGATCGACCGCGGGCGAGGGGGGGCGACGTGCAGCGGGCAGTTACCAGTGCTGCCCATTCTTGCTCATAACAATAATTTTGGAGGAAGAGCATGGCCAGACGACTTCATGCGAATTATGCGTCCACTGTTGTGTAGGCCGCAGGTATGAAGCTTGGACGCCTCATGAGACCAGACTCAACCGCGCTCCGGTGAGTCAACCGAGTTAGCTCATTCCGCGCACGCGTTCATGGCTACGACGAGTAGTCGCACCGCGCCCCTGTGCGGCGCACACCCAGCCTTCGTGTCTAGTCCAGGCAATACGGTTCAAATTCGTTTTGCCTAGCTACGCAACGATGCAAGCCCATTAGCCTTTGATGCAGATGAGGAAAACAAAAAATGGATAACGAATCAGCTGTCCAGTCGCTGACTGACGTGATGGCAAAGTTCACCGCTTACATTGGTAAGCGCCTGCCAACAGACGTTAAAGAAAAGACTGCCAAATTGCGTTCCGCGGAGACCAATTCGCTGGCTATCGAAATCTACGACTCGATGGCCGAGAACCAAGACTATGCGGACAAGCTCGACCGTCCCAGCTGCCAGGACACCGGAGTGATCCAATACTTCATCTCTGCCGGCGCGAAATTTCCGCTGCTTGGCGAGCTGGAGGACATCCTGCAGAACGCTACCTTGGAAGCGACGAAGAAAGGGCCGCTGCGTCACAACGCTGTAGAGACTTTCGACGAGAAGAACACCGGCACCAACACCGGTTCGAAGATTCCGTGGCTGGATTGGGAAATCATCCCGGACGCCGATTACGCACTGATTGACGTATATATGGCGGGTGGTGGTTGCACTTTGCCGGGATCGGCCAAGGTGCTGATGCCCGGTCAGGGCTACGAGGGCGTGACCGAATTCGTTTTCGACGTGATTACCTCTCGCGGTATCAACGCTTGTCCGCCCCTGCTGGTAGGTGTAGGCGTGTCCACTTCGGTGGAGACAGCGGCGCGCCTGTCCAAGCGTGCAATCCTGCGTCCGGTTGATTCCAGCCACCCGAACGAAAATGCCGCGATGATGGAGAAGCTCCTCGAGGAAGGCCTCAACGAGATCGGCATCGGCCCGCAGGGGTTGACCGGTAACAGCAGTGTGATGGGGGTAAACATCGAGTCATCGGCGCGTCATCCCTCCACGATCGGCGTTGCGGTCTCTACCGGCTGCTGGGCGCATCGCCGCGGCAAGATCCGCATTAATGCCGACCTGTCCTACGACATCCTTTCTCATGAAGGAGTAGTTCTGTGAAAAAGATTCTTTCCACTCCGATTAAGGATGAAGACCTGGCGTCGCTCAATGTTGGTGACATCGTTTACCTGACCGGCCAGCTGGTGACCTGTCGCGATGTGGCGCATCGCCGACTGATTGAGCTCAAGCGCGAGCTGCCAGTTGACCTGCGTGGCGGAGCGATCTTCCACGCCGGGCCGATTGTGCGTAAGAAAGACGATGGCAGCTTCGAAATGGTATCCATCGGTCCGACTACCAGCATGCGTATGGAGAAGTTCGAGAAGGCGTTCATCGAGCAGACCGGCGTGAAGCTGATCATTGGCAAGGGAGGCATGGGTCCTGAGACCACAACCGGCTGCCTAGAAAACAAGGCGGTTCATGCAGTGTTCCCTGGTGGCTGTGCGGTGCTGGCAGCAACCAAGGTGGAAGAGATCGAGCGTGCTGAATGGCAGGATCTCGGTATGCCAGAAACCCTATGGGTAAATCGCGTGCGCGAGTTCGGCCCCCTGATCATCTCCATCGATACCAAGGGCAACAACCTGTTTGAGCAGAACAAGGTGCGCTTTAACGAGCGCAAAAGTTCGGTGATCGAGAAGATCAATAGCCAGGTGCGGTTCATCAAGTAATCCATTTCGGCAAGGGCTTTCACGGCTTTCACGCCGTGAAAGCCGCTGGCGCCAAACCGCCGAACAGCGGATCTCATCTTCACCTATTCCGGGCATGGCCGACGGCGAATCGTTCCGGCTACCCACACCCTTGGGCACAAGTCCTGAGGACAGTTGCCCAGCACTCGAACTGGGAAATATGACCATGAGCACCTCCAGTCACCACGAGCTGCGCAATGTGTTTCGCACACTGCTTGCTACTCCAACATGTCATCACACTGCCTCGGTGTTCGATCCACTGTCGGCTCGCATCGCTGCTGATCTTGGTTTCGAGGTCGGAATTCTCGGTGGCTCGGTCGCGTCTCTTCAGGTTCTAGGCGCACCAGACATCGCCCTGATCAGCCTCAGTGAGTTCGCCGAGCAGGCCACGCGCATCGGCCGTGTCATGCGCCTTCCGGTTATTGCCGATGCTGACCATGGCTACGGCAACGCCCTTAACACCATGCGTACAGTTGCAGAGCTGGAGCGAGCGGGCGTGTCGGCGCTGACAATCGAAGACACATTGCTACCTGCCCACTTCGGCCGCAAATCGTACGACCTGATTAGCGTCGAGGAAGGTATCGGCAAGTTGCGCGCAGCCCAGGCTGCGCGTGTGGATAGTGCTCTGGTAATAATCGGGCGCACGAATGCAGGTGCCCAGCCGCTGGATGAGGTCATCCACCGAACCCGCGCCTATCAAGGCGCCGGCGTTGACGCCATTTGCTTGGTTGGTGTGAAGGATTTCGATCAGCTTGGAGTAATCACCGAAGGCTTGCAGGTACCCTTGATGCTAGTCACCTACGGCAACCCGGATCTACAGAACGACAGCCGCCTGGCCGAGCTTGGCGTACGCATCGTGGTAAACGGACACGCTGCTTATTTCGCAGCTATCAAGGCGACCTACGACAGTCTTCGTGAGCAACGCGGTATCGCCGTCGGAAATGGTCTTACCGCTTCGCAATTGGTGGCTCGATACACCAGCCCCGATGACTACATCACTTGGGCGCGGCAGTATCTGAACCTCAGCGAATAACCTTACGCTGGCGCTCGCACGGCACTGGCCTGCATCGCTTCAACCATCCCATCCGCGCCGCCCCTTTCGCGGCGCTCCGTTACGCTCTATTCAGAGCACAGTCTTGTCTAGCCTCGAGCGCCAACCTCTTCCCGTCACGCGGCGCCGTTGCTAAGTACAGCGACCGTGCTTCGCCTTGCCGACGGCAAAAAATTCCTTGAAGCGATTGATGTGCGTCTACGTCATCGTAATGTTCGCTGCCCGGCGAGTGCGGCGTGCTGACCCGCTCTGCTGTTTGCAGCTCGCGAACTGTTAACTTCAATTCATTAAAGTTGTGATTTTAAGACGATCAATCTGTTTGTTTTCACTGCTTATACTCGGCTCGTCGCAGCATCGCGGTCATCCTCCTTAATAAAAACAAGTGGAGCGCAGCATGAAGACTTACAACATCGCGGCCATCCCTGGCGATGGCATCGGCACCGAAGTAATTGCCGCTGGCTTGGAAATCCTTGAGAGCTTGGCCCAGCGCTTGGGCGGCTTCAGTTTTAATGTCACGCATTACCCCTGGGATTCTGAATACTATCTCGAGCACGGCTACTACATCCCTGAAGGTGGGCTGACCGAGATCCGGAAGACTGATGCGATCTTCTTCGGCGCCGTCGGCAGCCTTAAAGTTGCTGATCATGTCTCGCTTTGGGGGCTCCGCCTGCCAATCTGCCAAGGCTTCGATCAGTACGCCAATGTGCGTCCGGCGCGCGTGCTACCCGGGGTAAAGAGCCCGCTTAGCAATGGCCAAGCTATTGATTGGGTAATCGTGCGCGAGAACTCAGAAGGCGAATACTCGGGCAGTGGCGGCCGGGTACATCAGGGCCTGCCGATCGAGGTTGCCACTGAGGTTTCCACCTTCACCCGCGTAGGGGTAGAGCGTATCCATCGCTTTGCCTTTGAACTGGCACGCAGTCGTCCTGCCAAGCACTTGACACTCGTGACCAAGTCGAACGCCCAGCGCCACGGGATGGTGCTCTGGGACGAAGTTTTCGCCGAAGTGGCGAAGGACTATCCAGATGTGCGTACCAACCGCGAACTAGTGGATGCGGTAACCACCACTATGGTGCTCAAGCCCGGAAAGCTCGACGTCATCGTGGCCACTAACCTTCATGCCGACATTCTCTCGGATCTGGCCGCAGCCCTTTCTGGCAGCCTGGGGATAGCGCCAACGGCCAACCTCAATCCCGACCGAACCTTCCCGTCAATGTTCGAACCCATTCACGGCTCGGCCTTCGATATCACTGGCAAGGGCGTTGCCAACCCCATCGCGACTTTTTGGACTGCGGTGATGATGCTCGAGCATCTCGGTGAGAAGAAAGCTGGTGAGCACCTGATGCGTGCGATTGAGGAGGTTACTGTCAGTGGCCTGCATACCCCCGATCTGGGTGGTACTGCCACGACTCGACAGGTGACCGATGCAGTTCTAGCGGCAATTGCACGCGAGATCTGATCCCCAATCGCCGCGCTTTACTGCGCGCGGAAGTCGTCCGAAATAACTCGTTGCTCTGCCTGGTGCTCAGATGCGCCAGGCATCCATTACAAAAATAACCATATGGAGCCTCCTGAACCGAGGAGGGAACCGAATGAGCCCTATCGAAATAACCCTGTTCCTGCTGCTTTTCGCAACCGTCATGTTTGTCTGGGAGCGGATTCCCCTGGCGCTAACCGCCATCATTGTTTGCTTGGCGCTAGTGTTGACCGGCGTGCTTGACGCGAAATCAGCGTTCAACGGCTTCATTAACACTAACGTGATTCTCTTCGTCGGCATGTTTATCGTCGGCGGCGCTTTGTTCGAAACAGGAATGGCGAACCGTATCGGAGGCTTGGTTACACGTTTTGCCAAGACCGAGCGGCAGCTGATCGTTGCGATCATGGTCATTGTCGGCTTGCTCTCAGGAGTCCTCTCCAATACTGGCACTGCAGCCATCCTGATCCCGGTGGTTATCGGCATCGCGGCAAAGTCTGGATTTTCGCGCTCGCGGCTGCTGATGCCCCTGGTGTTCGCTGCTGCGATGGGTGGCAACCTGTCGCTGATCGGCGCACCAGGAAACCTGATTGCACAGAGCGCCTTGCAGAATGTCGGTCTGGAGTTCAGTTTCTTTGAGTACGCCAAGGTTGGTTTGCCGCTCCTAGCCGGCGGCATTATCTACTTCGCCTTCTTTGGTTATCGTCTGCTGCCGGCTGGTTCATCAAAAGCAGTCGCCGGCGAAAATGAGGTCAGTCATGATTTCAGCTCGGTACCGAAGTGGAAGCAAATCACCTCGCTGGTTGTGATGATCGCAGCAATACTCGGCATGGTGTTCGAGAGCGCTATAGGCGTACCGCTGCATATTACCGCCTGCGGCGGCGCGGCGTTTCTGGTACTGGTAGGCGTGTTGACCGAAAAGCAGGCCTACCGGGCCATCGACACGCAGACGATCTTCATCTTCGGCGGCACCCTGGCTTTGGCCAGCGCTCTTGAGCAGACCGGGGCTGGTGCGGCAGTAGCCTCGACTATTATGAACCTGCTCGGCACAGAGCCGTCGCCAGTTCTTTTGCTGGTCGTGATCTTCTTCATTTCCTGCGCACTCACCAATTTCATGTCCAACACGGCCACCACTGCGCTGCTTGTGCCGATCGGTATGTCGATCGCGGCCAATCTAGGCGCTGACCCGCGCGCTGTGCTAATGGCCATCGTAATCGGCGGTTCGTGCGCCTACGCCACGCCGATCGGCATGCCGGCCAATCTCATGGTTCTGTCGGCTGGGGGTTATAAGTTCGCCGATTACGTGAAGTGTGGTCTGCCACTGATCTTGGTGGCTGGTGCTATCGCGATTCCTTTGTTGCTGCTGTTCTTTCCGTTCTTCCCTTCGTAAGCCGCGTTTCGCCGCGCTGTATCGACCAAGCGACGCTTGGGAGCTTTAGGCAGCAAGGATGCTTGCTGATCGGAGATTGTTATGAAAATCGTCGTTGCCCCTGACTCCTTCAAAGATAGCCTGAGTGCAGCAGAGGTCGCTGATGCAATTCAGGCAGGCTTGGAGGAGGTATTTCCCGAGGCACAGCTGGTCAAGTGCCCAATGGCCGATGGCGGCGAAGGTACCCTAGATGCCATTCTCGCTTCGGTCGACGGCGAGCGGTGCAACAGTCTGGTAACCGGGCCTCTCGGCGACATCGTTGACGCGAGCTGGGCCTGGCTTCCGGAATCGCGCACCGCGATCATCGAAATGGCCGAGGCGAGCGGCCTGCAGCTAGTCCCCGTTGCACAGCGCAATGCCAGCTTGAGTTCCAGTCGCGGCACCGGAGAGCTAATTCTCGAAGCCCTGGATATTGGCGCGCGACGTATCGTACTTGCCTTGGGCGGTAGCGCCACCAACGATGCCGGCACCGGCATGCTGGAGGCTCTTGGTGCACGTTTTTTGGACTCAGACCAAGCACCGTTGCCGCCTGGCGGGCAAGCATTGGCAACACTGGACAGAATCGACGTCAGCAACTTGGATCCCCGCCTCGCGGAGGTGGTTTTTGAAGTGATGGTCGACGTTGATAACCCGCTCTGCGGCCCCAGCGGAGCTTCGCAGACCTACGGACTACAGAAAGGTGCAACTCACAATGAGTTAGCGGTACTGGACGCCGCCCTTGCTCACTTTGCTGACTGTTGCCAAGCGCTACTCGGTAAGGATCAACGTGACTATCCGGGCTGCGGCGCAGCAGGTGGTCTCGGTTTCGCGGCGCGCACGTTTCTTCAGGCTGAGTTTCGTCCCGGTATCGAGATGGTGGCAGATCTGGTTCAACTCGCACGGCATATTGAGGATGCGGATTTAGTTATCACTGGAGAGGGGTGCTGTGACGCTCAGTCCCTGCGTGGCAAGACGCCTTTTGGAGTGGCGCGGATTGCTCGCCAATATCATGTTCCGGTATTCGTGCTCGCTGGCACGTTGGGGGAAGGATATGCCGATCTCTACTCGCATGGAATTGACGCCGCTTTTTCACTGGCCTCTGGCCCCATGACGCTTGATGATGCCTGTCAGCAAGCCCCAGTGCTTTTGCGTGCCTTAGCGAGGGATATTGGCAGGGTGTTCCGGTTATCCAGAGAACTACAGTCCCAATAGCCCGTACCTTTACATCCTTGTATATGTAGTTGCTCAGAGACCGCCTTTAGATACATTAACACCAAGCCGCAAACGGCCAGGTGCGGACGATAGTGAGAGGCTTCTATCGGCCAATTGCTGCCGGTCGCCAAGGGCAGCTTCCGGCTTCGTTACCAGTGACGAAACATGGTTTAAGGCGGCCCTTAAGGCCGCTTTTGTCATTTCTGGATCAACGATTCTGGAGCGCCCCCAGCCCCGCCGATACCTGGCAGGCATCAGCTCAACGCTGCAGAGGGGCGATGACGGTTTCCCACAGCAGCTCCGCGGCACCTTCCTGGGATAGCTTCTGATCGTGTCCTCTACGGAAAGTCATTCCCAAGCTCGTCAGATAGAGCGATTGGTCATCTGCCTGTACCGTGAGCATCTCGTTGTACGAGCTACCGCTGAACGAGGCGCCCTGGCTGTAGTAGATCCCCGCCCCCATTTGGCCTCCAACAAAGACCGACGCCCTGGCAACGTCTTGACCGTTCTTGTAGATCATCGCTGAAAACCTATTGGCGTCGACCCGACGGAACATTCCCTCGAAACCAGGATTTCGTGCTTGGAGTTCTTTCAGCGAGTTTTCGAAATAGCGCGCGATGTACTCGAAGGTGTCGAGCTGGAACCGGTCTTTGTCCAACTGAGTGAAGGTCTTGGCGAGACGCAGGTTGCTTGATCGTGGGCCATTAGGCACTACCTGCTGGGGAGCAGTCAGGTCGACGCGATCTGTTTGCGGACTCACGCTGATGTGCTTGCTGTTTAACTTCTCAGCCGCCTTACGCACCTCTTTCGCCACCTGCAGAAACGCCTCATCCCTATCAGGCCACAACGTGACTGGCTTTCCGTCCTGAGGGGTGCCAAGCAGTTTGCCGAATGGCGCGTAGTGCCAATCGCATGCGCGCAGTATCACCGGGATGACGATCGCATCTCCAGCTTGGTGGCGTTCTATAGCCCGCTTCATCTCGATGTTGTAGCAATAGTCCGAAGCGATGAAGTCGGGGCTGACCAACAGCAGGATGATCTCATCGCTGTTGATGTGTTCGTCGATGGCAGCATCGATCTCCTGGCCAGCATTGATGCGTCGATCATGCCAAGTGTTGATGACCCCTTGCCGCCTGAGCATCGCAAGCTGCTTCTCAAGCTGATCTCGCAGCGCCTCGTCAGCGTGACAGTATGAGAAAAAGACATTTGGCAAGATGAGTACTCCGCAGTGATAGGGTATTGCCCGATCTTACGACCTGCGTTGCGCTAAGTACAAAGCCTCATGAAATGCCTAGCAGCTGGGAACTAAAATCCAGGTCGGCGAAGCCAAGCCCTCGCCGCCTCACACGATCAAAAAGGAAAGCGGTATGGAGATCGTCACCCTCGTTGAAATCAGCTTGAACCGTATCGGAACAGCTCAGGGGGCTGGTGGCGCCTTTAGCGCCAGTAAGTCGTGCGTAGTGTTCGCTGAAGCTGAAGATGCGGAAATAGAGACAGTACGCGACGTGGTTATCAAGGCAGCTCAGGAGAACGGAGAGATCGGTGCGCTTGATGGACTCAAGCACGAGCCCCGTTATGGAGCAGGAACTATCCTTTTCAACATTCAGGAGGGAAACGTTTATTACAACCAGGTTTATGCTGAGTGCGTGGTGTTTCCAGCGCTCAAATCAGGAGGCCGCTACTTTCGTCTGCAGGAAGTCAAAACAACGTCTCGCTATAGGTGACGCATGAATCGCCCCTAGTTTAGGCACGACTACTATCGAGGTGTTCATAAATGCAAAACGGCGAAAAATGGGCCATCAGAAGATCCGATGGTGAGCTGCTTCAGAGCTTCGTGATTGATCCAGCTCAGATCAGCGTCGGGTGGTTTCGTCCCAACGCTCCGGGTAAGACGCGGGAAGGTCAAAAGGGACCGCTCACCTTCCAACAGATATCGAAAGCTCAGTCGTTGATGGCCGCGTTATTCGCTTTGCTTCCTAAAGAATTTTCGGATGCAGAGGTGGCTAGCTTCGAGGTGCCTGCAGCAGAGATAACGGAGTAAATCAAACCTGGTGTGTTCGGTTTTGACTCTAAAGATTGGCGAACCTCCGGACGGTGTTGCCGGCGATCATAGATCGGCGATGTACTAATGTTGGCGTGCCCGATCGTCGCTGAACCTTGGCTTTTACAGCCTCGTGCTCAAGAGCTTTTGTCGCTGCTATGGCCTGTAGACCGGCACGCCGAGCCCCGCCAGTTCGATGCAGGCTACTCTGGGATAGCCATTCATTAGCCGTACCTGGCCGGGGTCCGCGCAATGTGATGAAGGCATATAGCCATCAAAATCTCATCCTGTACAATCACTGTTTGTATATACAGACGTTGCAAACAGCAGATGAGGAATAGGCATGCCATCATCCAACGCCATCGTTGAGCTTAGAACGCTCGCCGATATCAACGCTTTATACGTCATTGACCAGGACTGCACTCTAACCAAAGAGCTATATGAGCGGCCCTTACGGCCTTACCGACTCATACGCTTGGAGGCGAGTTGTCAGTACCTAAAAAAAGGTAAACGCTGCTCACAACTTCATCAGCGTGGGTACATCGTGGAGCGCAAAGACGGATCGAAGCTGCTGATAGGCAACTGCTGTGCCTTGAAGCATCTGGGCCTCGATGACGACAAAATTCAAGGTGAGCTCAAGCAGCTTTCTGCAAATGAGATACAGAATATCCGACGCCACCGAGTGGATGTGTTGCTCTCTGGACGAGAGAGTCTTATCACTCGCGTCAGAGAGGCCGGAATTGGATATAGGCGCCTGCTGGAGCAGGTGGAAGATATCCGCTCTGAGTTCCCACCAACAATATTCGGAATTCTGATAGACCGATGGAAGCGCGGTTCCCAAGACGTATGTTGGGAATACCAGCAAATAAAGATTGGCGAGAAACCCAACGGGGAAAAGTACGAGGAAAAACACTGGTACCCGCATTCGTATGGACAGCTAAAGGGGCTTGGTTCATGGCTGCAGCTGGCTGAGCAACATTATCCTGAGCGGCTACTGGTGATACGGAAGGATCTTGAGGCAATTCCGACCAAGTCGCGCCTTACGAACGCAGAGATCGAGCAGGCGGAGGCTGCGCTTAACCAGATGAGCACTCTCTCGCTCATAGAACGAGAACTGAAGTCGCTGGAAAGACAAGTTTCAGACTTTTTGAAACCATCCAATTTGACTCTGACTATCCAACTCACAAGTAATCAGAGCATTCGGTCAGCAACCGTGACAGCGGTACACAAGCTATCAGGGGAACACAGCCAGATGTCACCTGCAAGGTTCATTGCGGACGTCGATTTGGCGCTTAAACGGCAATACTCGGCCGGAAGTATCCGTATCGCACCATAAGGCTGTCATGGCATGTGGTCGCAGGCACACCCAGGTCATTTCTTGTGGTAAGCGTAGGGTGTGCTTGCGGTTGGATTGTTCGCTCAGGTCGCTTTTGAGCGATCACTCACTGCGCAGTGCTTGGGCTAGGTGCCTATGACCAAGCGTATCGTGATCATCGCTGTCGATCTGGCGGTCGAGTACAGCAGGCATCGACCTTTGCGAGTAAGCCATTCGCCGATTTACTTGGAATTGATGGCTGGCATTACACCATTTGGTACGAGCGTACCGGAGGATCGAGAGCGGAAACACTCTGGCGGCACAACTACCTGCGACGTAGCGTGTCTGTGGTACGCAACTCAGTGCTGGCCTCGACCGGCAGCTTCTGGCCGGAAGCTGCCGTAGGCGGCTGGTTGTTATCGGGTCAGAAGCGAATGTTGGCCGGGCTGTACAACTATTAACGGATGTGAAAAGCAGGTTCGCAGCTAAAACTTCTCCATGGCTTTGCTGACCGCTTCGATGCAACCAGCACCGTTACGGTATCGCTCGTGCTCAGCGAGGCTGTAAAGCTGAACAGACGCTATTCATTCACGACACTTACTTGCCTTGCACGGACCCCAGCGAGCCTGCTCGATCCGCCGTGATATAGCCCGCCAGCAGCGCGATGGCTTTCGTGGCGCTAGAATCGAGGCTCCCTCATTCCAGGAGCCAAACCATGTCCGAACTGCCTTCCATCGCCTTTGCTGGCATTGGCCTGATGGGCCTGCGTATGTGTCGCCGGCTGATTGCCGCTGGCTATCCGCTGACGGTATGGAACCGCTCCCCAGAAAAATGCGCGCCGCTCGTTGAGGCCGGTGCGCGGCAGGTGAATAGCCCTGCCGAGCTTTGCGCTGCAGCCGATATCGTCCTGCTGTGCCTGGCTGATACTGCGGTGGTGCGTGAAGTGGTGTTCGGCAGCGACGGCATTGTCGAGGGCGCGCGGGCAGGGCAGGTGCTGGTGGATCATTCCAGTCTGGAGCCTGCCGCCACCCGGGCCATGGCCGCCGAGCTCGAGTCGCGCAGCGGCATGCATTGGGTCGATGCGCCTGTTTCCGGTGGTACTGCGGGGGCCGAGGCGGGCAGCCTGGCGATCATGGCCGGCGGGCGCGGCGAAGACGTCGAGCGGGTGCGGCCGATCCTGATGCAGCTGGGCCAGCGTCTGACGCACATGGGTGAGATCGGCGCGGGCCAGGTGACCAAAGCCTGCAATCAGATGATCGTGGCTTGCAATGCGCTGGTGATTGCTGAAGTCGTGGCGTTGGCCGAGCGTTCCGGCGTTGATGCCAGCCTGATCGCGCCGGCGCTGGCCGGTGGTTTTGCTGACTCCAAGCCGCTGCAGATTCTCGCGCCACAGATGGCTGCCAGCGAATTCGAGCCGGTTAAGTGGCACGTTCGTACTTTGCTCAAAGATCTCGATACCGCCGTGCAGCTGTCCCGCAAGGAAGGCAGTGCCACGCCGATGACCGGGCTCGCCGCGCAGCTGATGCGTCTGCATGGCAGTCAAGGGCATCTCGAGCAGGACCCAGCCACTTTGGTGCAGATGTACCGGGAGCAAGACCAATGAAGATTGCCGCCAACCTATCCATGCTGTTCAACGAGCTGCCGCTGGCCGAGCGCATCATGGCGGCGCGAGTTGCCGGTTTCGATGGCGTGGAAATTCAGTTTCCCTATGAGCTTCCGGCGATCCGTCTCAAGGAGTTGCTCGAGCGCGCCGGTTTGCCGCTGGTGCTGATCAACCTGCCAGCGGGCGATTTCACACAGGGTGGCCCCGGCCTGGCGGCAGTACCGGCGCGCCAGGCCGAGTTCGGCGCCGCGCTGCAGGAAGCGCTGACCTACGCGGCCATGACCCGACCGATGTGCATCAACGTGCTGCCGGGTCGGCTGGCTGAAGGCGTCGATCGCGACCAGGCGCTGGAAACCTTGGCGAACAATTTGCGCCGGAGCGCCGAGGCCTTTGCGTTGCTCGGTATTCGGGTCGTGTGCGAGGCGATCAATCCGCTGGATATGCCTGGGTTTCTGATCAACACCCCCGAGCATCTACAGGCCTTGCTGGAGCGCGTCGACCACCCCAACTGCCAGGCGCAGCTGGACCTGTATCACATGGCGCGGCAGCAACTGGATATTGTCGCCGGCATTCATCTTTTGGGGTCGCGCATCGGACACGTGCAATTCGCCGACTGCCCCGGTCGCGGCGCACCTGGTTCGGGAGCGGTGGAGTTCGAGCCTTTGATCTCGGCATTGCAGGCGGTGGGTTACGACGGCTGGCTGTCTGCCGAGTATCGGCCAGATGATCAGGGCACCGCAGCGAGCCTGGGCTGGCTGGCGGAGTGGCAGCATCGCTGAGTCGCCGCATTGCCCGGCATAAGCGGGGGTGATGGTGACAGACAGACGTGCATCAGGACTTTAGAGTCAGCGTCGAAAATCGGTCGGGGAAACGGCCGCGTATAACAATAAATCGAGAGCGACGTCATGCAGCCATCCACCCAAGCCGCGAACGCCTGGCGCGTCCTGTTTCTGCTGTTTCTGGCTAACCTGTTCAATTTTTTCGACCGCACCATTCCGGCGATCATCGCCGAGCCGATCCGCCTGGAGTGGAATCTCAACGATTTCCAGCTGGGCCTGATCGGCACCGCTTTCACCATCATCTACGCGATCGCCGGGGTGCCGCTGGGGCGGATGGCCGATACCGGCTCGCGTCGCAAGATCATGGGCTGGGGCCTGACCGCCTGGAGCGGGCTGACGGCAGTCAACGGCTTCGCCTGGAATTTCTGGAGCTTTCTACTGGTGCGCATGGGCATCGGTATCGGCGAGGCCAGCTATGCACCAGCGGCGAATTCGCTGATCGGCGATCTGTTCCCAGCGCACAAGCGCGCGCGGGCGATGGGCATCTTCATGCTCGGCCTGCCGCTGGGGCTGCTACTGGCATTTTTCACCATCGGCTCGATGGTCGAATACTTTGGCAGCTGGCGTGCACCGTTCTTCATCGCCGCGGTGCCTGGACTGGTGCTGGCACTGTTCATCTTCTTCGTCAGGGAGCCGCAGCGCGGCGCGGCGGAGACGGTCAAGGTTTCCCAGGAACGCGTCGAACAGCCGATCCGCAAGGTGCTGGCGATCCGAACCTTCTGGTGGCTGGTGCTGGCCGGGCTGGCGTTCAACTTCGCGACCTATGCCTGCAACGCCTTCATGGTGCCGCTGCTGATGCGCTACCACGGCGTGCCGCTGGTCGAGGCCTCGGTGGCCACCGGCGTGATCGTCGGGCTTACCGGTCTGATCGGGTTGACCTTCGGTGGCTGGGTTGCTGACAAGATCCATCAGCGTTTCGCCCGCGGCCGGCTGATTTTCGCCGCAGCGAGCATGGTCATCGCCACACTCGCCACCGGTTATGCGCTGTTGGCAGGACGCATCGAGGTCGGTGTGTTCGTCGCGGTGTTCAGCATCGGCTGGCTGTTCTCTTATAACTTCTATACCTGCGTCTACACGGCGATCCAGGACGTGGTCGAGCCGCGCCTTCGCGCTACCGCCATGGCGCTGTTCTTTGCTGGCCTGTACCTGCTCGGTGGCGGCATGGGGACCGTGGTGGTGGGGCTGCTGTCGGATCACTTTGCCGAGTCGGCGATGCTCGCGGCCGGTGCCGCCGAAATGACCGAGGCATTCCGTGCCGAGGGTCTGCACGGGGCGATGTATCTGATTCCGGCGTCCTTGCTGCTGACTATGGTCTTCCTGTTCCAAGCCTCGCGGACTTTTTGTCACGACTCGCAACGCATGACCAGTGGCATGAGCCAGTCCGCCAGCGACGCCGAGGCTGCACTGGCTTGAATCATCGAACGCCCGCTGCACGCCAGTCCGGCGCTGCAGCGGCGTTCGCTATCTCCGACTCAGCCAGGCGACGATTGGCCAGCATTTGCTGGCAGGGTCGCATAAACTGCGCGGCCGTTTTTGGCAGTCCAGACCGCACATGCACACTCCGTCTCCCGCCCGCGCTTGCGGCATCGACTTCGGTACCTCCAATTCCACCGTTGGCTGGTGGCGTCCCGCCAGCGAACCGCTGCTTGCCCTTGAGGATGATCAGCACACCCTGCCTTCAGTGGTGTTCTTCAATGTCGAGGAGCGCCGCCCGGTGTATGGCCGGCTGGCCCTGGCCGAGTATCTGGAAGGCTACGAGGGGCGGCTGATGCGCTCGCTCAAAAGCCTGCTGGGCTCCAAACTGCTGAAGAGCGAAACAACGGTGCTGGGCAGCGCCATGCCGTTCAAAGACATTCTCGGGCTGTTTCTCGGCACGTTGAAGCAGCGTGCGGAAGAACAGGCCTCGCGCTCGTTCGAGGAAGTGGTGTTGGGCCGCCCGGTGTTCTTCGTCGACGACGATCCGCAGGCGGACAAGGAAGCGGCCGACACCCTCGCTGCCGCAGCCAGGAAAATCGGCTTCAAGGACGTCTCGTTCCAGTACGAACCCATCGCTGCCGCCTTCGATTACGAATCGCGCATCGAGCGGGAAGAGCGCGTGCTGATCGTCGATATCGGCGGCGGCACATCCGACTTCTCGCTGGTGCGCCTGTCGCCGGAGCGACGCCGGATCGACGATCGCCAGGAAGACATTCTTGCCACTTCGGGCGTGCATATCGGCGGTACCGATTTCGACAAACAGCTCAGCCTGCAGGGCGTGATGCCGCTGTTCGGCTACGGTAGCCGGATGAAGAGTGATGCGCCGATGCCCACCAGCACGCACCTCAATCTCGCCACCTGGCACACGATCAATGCGGTCTATGCGCCGGCTTCGTTGCGCGCGTTGCAGAGCATGCGCTACGACATTGTCGATCCTACCGGAATCGACCGCTTGTTCAGCCTCATCGAGCAACGCGCCGGGCACTGGCTGGCGATGCAAGTGGAGCAGGGCAAGATCGAGTTGACTGAGCAGAACCAATATCTGATCGATTTCGCGCGTATCGAAACCGGGCTGCAAGCAAACCTGAGCCGCGAAGGATTCGAAACGGCCATCGAACCGTTGCTCGAACGCATCCGCGTTAACGTCGGTCAATTGCTGGTCAGTGCCGGGCTCAAGCACGAGGACATCGACACGGTGTTCTTCACGGGTGGTTCCAGCGCGATCCCGGCACTGCGCCAGCGTGTTGCAGCGCTGCTGCCGCAGGCGCGCCACGTCGAAGGCAACCGCTTCGGCAGCATCGGCAGCGGTTTGGCCATCGAGGCGAAGAAACGCTACGGCTGAAGCCGTTCAGAGCCTGCAAGATTGGTGGCGCGCTGGCAGTATTGTTGGGCGAGGCGGGACTTGCGTCGCTACGTCCTGCCACGAAAAGGCTCAGCCTGGAATCAGGCGGCCTGGCTGTTCACTTCATGAATCTTCAACATCTTTTCCAGCTCGGTGCGGATAAATGCGTCCTCGCAGCCCGGCAGGTATTCGCGCAGCTTGCGGATGACCCAGAATTGGCCTTTGTCGACGAAGGGCAGACGCTCGTCCAGTGACTCGATGGCCATGGCTTTGTCATAGAACGCGCCGGTTTCGCGGTTCGGCTCGATGCCCAGATGAGCGAGGCAGTTGAGCACCAGCTTGCAGCTGTCGATCTCGCCTTGGCGAATCTGTTCCAGCAACTGCCGCTGTGCCGGATCGCTGCATTCCTGCAGACTTTCCCCCGCAACCTTGGCACCGGCGCGCTCGGCGGTCAGCAGATCCTGCAGCAGCTTCGCTTCGCCCTCGGCTGTGTTGAGATAGTTCTGTTCGGCCATTCGCTAGATCTCCTGTTGCAGCGATTACAGCGCACGGGACGATACATGCGCTGTGTCCATCGGTGGGTGCTACAGCTTCTTCGCGGAAACGATTTTCACCGGCGTCAGTGGGACGTTCTGCATCATGCTGCGGTTGCCGGTCGGCACCTGGGCGATCTGGTCGACCACGTCCATGCCGTGCACCACTTTGCCGAACACCGCATAACCGAAGTCGCGGCCGCCATGGTCGAGAAAGTCATTGTCGCGGTGGTTGATGAAGAACTGGCTGGTAGCCGAATCGACATTTTGCGTGCGGGCCATAGCCAGCGTGCCGCGCACATTATGCAGACCGTTGTCGGCCTCGTTCTTGATCGGCTCCTGGGTCGGTTTTTGGTCGAGGTTTTCGCTGAAGCCGCCGCCCTGAACCATGAATCCCGGAATGACGCGGTGGAAGACGGTGTCGTCGTAGAAACCGCTTTCCACGTAGCTGAGGAAGTTTTTCACGCTGATCGGCGCTTTTTCCGCTTCCAGCTCGATTTCGATTTCGCCCATGCTGGTGTTCAGCAGCACATGTGGGTTTTCCGCTGCGAGCAGGTTGCCGGCCAGCAGCAATGAGCAGGCGGCAAGTACAAGTCGTTTCATGGTGTATTCCTGGTTTGGATGGAAGCTTGGTTCAGCCCGCCGATACAGGCTGCGTGGAAATACTGCGCTCGGTCGTTAAACGCGCCTCAGCCGTTGCTCGCTACGTTTTCACACGGTATGGATAGCAGACTACGGTAGCGCATCGTACGTTCTGATCAGGTCGATGAGAATCTGCGTCGCCGGGCCGAGCGGCTTGTTCGGGTTAGTGTAGAGATAGAACAACGGGCGGCGAATGCTCCCTTGGACTAATGGCAACGGCTTGAGCACACCTTCTGCCAGCTCGCGGCCGATCATGTGTCTTGGCAGCCAGGCGAAGCCGAGCCCGCTGCTGACGAAGCCGACCGAGGTGGCCAGACTGCCGACGGTCCAGCGTTGCTCGGCGCCCAGCCAGCCGGCGTCGCGCGGTTGGCGCTGGCCGGAGTCGCGCACCACGACCTGCATCTGATTCTGCAGATCCTGCACGCTGAGCTTGCGTTGCAGCTGATGCAACGGATGTTCGGCGTGGGCCACCGCGACGAACTCCACGGTACTCAGTTCCGCGCCCAGATAACCGGTGATATCCAAGCCACTGATGGCCAGATCGGCGGTGCCATCCTTGAGCACGTCCTCAACGCCGGAAAGTACCTCTTCACGCAAGCGCACCCGGCAGCCGCGGCTCTTGGGCATGAATTCGGTCAGCGCGCGAATCAGTTTGGCGTTGGGATAGGCCGCGTCCACCACCAGACGTACTTCGGCTTCCCAGCCCTGTTCCATGTGGTAGGCCAGGTCTTCCAGTTGGCCGGCCTGGGTCACCAATTGCCGTGAACGGCGCAACAGTACCTCGCCAGCATCGGTGAGTACTGCTTTGCGCCCATCGATGCGCAACAAGGGCACGCCCAACTGCTCCTGCATGCGCGCAACCGCATAGCTGACCGATGACTGCGAGCGATGCAGCATTTCTGCCGCCTGGGCAAAGCCGCCGTGATCGATTACCGCCTGCAGGGTTCGCCATTGATCAAGGGTCACGCGGGGCGCTTTCATTCCGTTGTTTTCCTGTTACGTCTGTCTGGTACGCTGGCATCCGCCTTTACGAGGAGCCCGCATAAAAATGAAAAGAATCTGCTTCGCTGCGCTCGCGTCGCTCGCCATCATCCCACTGAGCGCCCTGGCCGTCAGCTATCCGGTGGAACTGGAACAAGAGCTCAACGGCGCTGAAGTTCTGGCCACCACCGAAACCATCGATCGCGACATGGCCGGCCTGCTGCTGCAGAACTTCGGCGAACGCCCGGTTGAGTGTACTGCCGTGTTCCGCAACGGGCCGGAAGTACCCCGCACCCGTCGTACTACGCTGGCGTCCGGCGAGCGCAAGCCGCTGACCGCCAAGTTCAAGCGCGATGTGATCCGTCTGCGCGTCAAGCTGACCTGCGAGCCGGAGTAATTCGGTCACGACCGCATGTCGCCGCGAACTCGAGTCACTGCCGCTTAGCTGTGCCAGAGACACCTCAACCTCGCCGCCGACAGCCTGTTGCGCCGCATAAAGCCGCCTCGCGATAGGCTGGACGGGTTAATCTATGCGACGTTTTTTCGACTTACCTGAGGTGTCACCCTTGTTTGACCAATTCGCCCTGCACGAACGCCTGCTCAAGGCGGTCGCCGAACTCAAATTCGTCGAGCCGACGCCGGTGCAGGTGGCGGCCATTCCCCCCGCGCTGGAAGGGCGCGACCTACGGGTGACGGCGCAGACCGGCAGCGGCAAGACGGCGGCATTCGTGCTGCCGATGCTCAACCGACTGATCGGCGATGCGGTGGTGCGCACCGACGTGCGC
Source organism: Stutzerimonas sp. VN223-3 (assembly GCF_045999685.1). Classification (NCBI taxonomy): domain Bacteria; kingdom Pseudomonadati; phylum Pseudomonadota; class Gammaproteobacteria; order Pseudomonadales; family Pseudomonadaceae; genus Stutzerimonas; species Stutzerimonas sp. VN223-3. Next base: position 425,024 of record NZ_RBEC01000001.1, read on the forward strand.
GCGCTGATTCTGTTGCCGACTCGCGAGCTGGCGCAGCAAACCCTCAAGGAAGTCGAGCGTTTCTCGCAGTTCACTTTTATCAAGTCGGCGATGATCACCGGCGGTGAGGATTTCAAGGTCCAGGCGGCTATTCTGCGCAAGGTACCTGACATTCTCATCGGCACACCGGGACGGATGATCGAACACCTCAACGCTGGCACGCTGATTCTGAAGGATGTGGAAATTCTCATCCTCGACGAAGCCGACCGCATGCTCGACATGGGCTTCGCCGAGGATGTGCAGCGTCTGGTCGGCGAATGCGCCAAGCGTCAGCAGACCCTGCTGTTCTCCGCCACCAGCGGCGGTGCCGCATTGCGCGAAATGGCCGCCAGCGTGCTGCGTGACCCGCAGCATTTGCAGCTCAATCGCGTCAGCGAGCTAAACGAGGGGACCCGTCAGCAGATCATCACGGCCGAAAACACCGAGCATAAAGAAAAGCTGGTGCACTGGCTGTTGGCTAACGAGACGTACAAAAAAGCGGTGATCTTCACCAACACTCGGGTGCAGGCCGACCGCCTGTACGGGCGGCTGGTCGCGGAGGGCGTGAAGGCCTTCGTCCTGCACGGCGATAAGGACCAGAAGGACCGCAAGCTGGCCATCGACCGGGTCAAGGAAGGTGGCGTCAAAGTGCTGGTGGCCACCGATGTGGCGGCCCGAGGGCTGGATATCGAAGGCCTGGATCTGGTGATCAACTTCGACATGCCGCGTTCGGGAGACGAGTATGTACATCGCATCGGCCGCACCGGGCGCGCCGGTGCTGAGGGGCTGGCGATCTCGCTGATCTGCCACAACGATTGGAATCTGATGTCGAGCATCGAGCGCTATCTCAAGCAGCGTTTCGAGCATCGCGTGATCAAGGGCTTGAAGGGCAGTTACATGGGGCCGAAGAACCTCAAGGCCTCGGGCAAGGCGGCTGGCACCAAGAAGAAAAAGGAAGACAAGAAAAAAGCCGGCGACAAGAAGGCCAAGCCAACCTCAAAACCGACAGCCAAGCGACCAAAGAACGCCAAGCGCGAGGCGCCGCCATCACAGGTCGTCAGTCAGGACGGAATGGCACCGTTGCGCCGCAAGAAGCCCGCCGCGGAATAACCTTGCAAGCCGGGTAGCGCTGCTGTTGCCCGGCTCTCTAGAAACTTAACGCTTTTTCGCCGGTGCGATATCGGCTTCCTTTTCCGCCTCTTCCACGTGCTGCAGACGTTTGTCATAGGCTTGGCACTCATCACCGAGCTGCTCGGCCGTTTGCTTGACCTCCATATCGCGCAACTCCTCGTTAATTTCCTCGGCGCGCTTGGGATTGCTTTCGGTCAATTGACTGACCCGTTCGGCAAGCTGCTTCGCCTTCTCGTTGATCTGGTCGGTCGTGCATTCGGCGAGCGCCGGCTGGCTTGCCAGCAAGGCGGCAGCAAAGGGAATCATCAGGTATTTCATGGTGTGCTCCTTCTAACGGCTTGTTCGGTGGATCGTCGCCGGAGCGCTTTAGTTCAGCCTTTCCCGTTGCGCTGGATGATCGAACCATGCCGCTGCCGATAGGGTCCCTATAACAAGAGCCGCCGTCCCCAGGTGGTGTGAAAGCGCAGCGCGCGAAGGTTTCACACAGCCTGATCCTGAAGCGGTGCAACGGGAGAATGACATGACCTATAACTGGGATCTGATGCTGCGCCTGCTGCATGAAGTGCAAAAGCCTGGCAGCGAACACTTTACGCCGCGGCATTACGCCGATGAGCATGCTGTCGCCATGGAAGACGCCGGACTACCGATGCCGAATTTGGACTCGCTCAAGGCTGAAGCGCAGAACTATGAAAGCCTTCTTTTCGAAGGTGGCTTCATTGCCTCGCGTCCGGAAGAGCAGGGCGGCAATGGCGAGAATTTCGTTCTGACCGAGCGTGGCGTGCGCCTGCTGAACATGCTCGAAGGCGGAGGCGGCGACGCAACGTTCCGCCAGCGTCTGGATGAAAAGGGCGAGGCTGCGCTGGTGCCCGAGGTTTTCGATGGAGTGGCGACGGGCTAAGCTCGAAGGGAGCCGCCCCGCTGATGCGGGGCGTTGGTTCGAGAATTATTGCAGCGGACCGATAGTTCCACAGGATTTGTTCGTCGCATGCTTCTGCAGTATCGGCAGTTGTGGGCGCGGCTTGCCGCTCTTGACGTCCAGCGACAGCGCATAGTTGCCCCACCAAGGACCTGCCGCCCAGTAGGTGCTCGGGACGCAATGCTGGTTGAGGTATTTGAGCAGGTTGTCGGTCGCCACGATCGCTGAGGGTGAATAGTCTGGCGCGCCATGCTCGCCGATAAAGCCCCGTAATTTGTTCCTGCTTAGCCACTCGACGAAAGGCTTGGCACGAGTAACGCCGATCATTGGGTCGTAGACGGCTCTCCGGCTCGCATAGGTGCCCGAGTAGTCCTTGTCGAGGTACAGATGGGCTTCGTACACCAGGTTGTTTTTCGGGTCGCGCATCCAGGGGTCGGTCGCGAGCCGGGTGTTGTAAGACGGCCAGTGGAACGCACTCGACCAACGATCACCGGCGACGAATATCCAGCGTTTCTGATCGATATCTCGAATCGCCTGCGAGGCAGCGAGCGCCGCTGCGGGCCATTTGCCGTTGGTGGAGTGCGGCTCGTTCATCAGGCCGTAACCGTAAACTGCCGGATGGTTGGCGACCTTCTGTGCAATGCGACGCCAGCTATCGGCGAAGGCGCTGATCGGCACCTCCTTCGAGGCGATTAGCTTGCCGTAGTACCGGTAGTAGTTATGCATGTCCAGGATGACCTGCATGTTGTGCTTTTTCGCATGATCCAGTGTAGCCAGTAGCCGGCCGAGCTCGGCGGCGTTCAGTTCGCTAAAGAGTTTCGGCTGAATACGTTCCCAGCGAAACGGCAGGCGGACCAGTTTCAGATTGAGATTGGCGTAGCGCTTGAAGTCGGCTTCGCCCGGATAGATGTAATCGATCTGGTAGCGCCCGGGGAGACCTGCCTGGTCGCCGAACTCGGCACCGGCGAGATTAATACCAACCAGATGGATAGGATTAGCGGGGGCCGGCCCCTTGCCGGTAGAGGGAGTAGTAGTACCGCCCGCGCCGGGCCATGGCTGGCTGAAACCGTTGCTGCTGACCGCGATCGTTCTCGGATAGCCCACGGCTTTACCGTTGACTGGGCCGCCGTCGAGCATCACGGTCATGTTTCCGCCGGAGTGATAGATGAGCTTCACGGTGCGCACTTGACCATCATGAAATCTTATCTTGGCGCCTTTATGGAAGGCTGCCTTGTTGGCCGCGGTGGCCTTGACCGAAATGCCCGGTGATCGCGTGTAGATTCCATTGACGAAGTCGCCACCGTTGAATGAGTTCAACGCTGTGATCAAAGGCGCCGTTGTGTTCGATGGCGGGGTGGGCTCGGGGCTGGTTGGCACGGGTGCAGGCGCCGGAGCACTTGGTGACGATGGAGTGGTTGCGGATGACAGTTTGTTGGGGTGACCGAGCTTGCCACTCAGCTTGCCGCCCGAAAGCATCACGCTCATGTTCTTGCCGGAGATATACACCGCAGTGATGCGGCGTATTTGCCCGTCAGCCAACTTCACCGACGCGCCGGGCTTGAATGCCGAGCGGTTGGCAGCGGTTGCTTGAATCGAGAATCCAGCCGACTTTCTCCACACACCGTTCAGCCAATCACCGTTGGTGTAGTTGTTGATGGCGCTGCTGTGAGCCGAGCTGTTTGGGGTCGTAGCAGGCTGCGGTTTGGCTGGTGCGGCCACAGAGCCCAGCGCTGCCACGGTTTTTGGATAACCGGTGGCCGAGGCGTTAAGCGTCGAGCCCGAAAGCATGACGCTCATGTGCGCGCCCGAAAAATAGACAACCTTGACGGTACGCACCTGGCCGTCCGCCAGTCTCACCTGCGCGCCTTTCTTGAAGGCCGCCTTGCTGGCAGCGGTCGCGGGAATGGAAAAACCAGCCGACTCGCGCCAGGTGCCCTTGTTCCATTCGCGGCTGGTGAAGTTGTTGACCTGTGCTGTGGTGACGGTTCGTACGGTGCTGGAAGTCGAGGTGGACGTGGCTGCGCTTGCATCCTGAACCACCGTCGTGAGCCCGATCATTGCGGTGAGCATGGCTGCGCCTAGTATTAACCGTGGTGCACCCGAAATTGCTTTGAGGGACATTGATATCTCCGGAACTTAATACGACAAAAGGCCGCAAGAGCCTTTTAAAAAGTGCGGAAGCATTCATAGGGTGATGCAACGAACGAAGCACTGACCAAGACGCCACCAACTGCACGCCACAGAGCACAAGGCGACGGGGCCGGCGAGCTCGTTCTGCGTGGATAGGCTTTATATAGGTTGGTCTTTAATAAATAAAATTCTTTTGGCGCCGGAAATTCGGCGTCGATCTTGTTTTTTATTATTTGATTCTATATTGCTAGTATGCGATGGCATGATGATAGTGTTTGATAGTTATTGCTAACTTATTGAATAATAAAGAAATTGTTAAGTTTTAATTGGAAAATAGAATGAGTGGCGCGCAGCTGCCGTTTCGTTTGTTGTTCACTAATGACGAACAAAACGTAACAGCGGTTTTATTGCAGAGTATTTCGATCACGAAAAAAACTTGTGTTTAAGCAATTAAGCGAAGCGGGTGATCGAGATGTTGCGGGTAAGTTAGAGCTGACAGGCAAGCAGCTAATAGCGAGGCGCTATGCTGGCGCGGCGGTTTGTTCTGGTAGCGGGAGCCAATGCCGACGCAGCGGTGTTAGCGCGTGTCTCTCAGGCTATCGACGGTCAACTCCAACGCCTTGCGCATATCCAGACGGGCGGAGCGGCCAATGTCCTGGTTGTCCAATTGGTAGCTGCGCTCGGACGGCAGAATCGGTGCGGTCAGATCGTCAGCCTCGACAGGTTCGAAATCCGTATCACGCCCGATGGTTAGGGCGCTCCGACGCAGCAGCTCACGCACCTGCTCCGGCGCGAGCTGTGGATTGATCGAAAGCATCGCGCCGACCACGCCTGTAACCATCGGTGTGGCGTAGGACGTGCCGCAATGTACGTCGCCACGTTTACCGGCTTCCAGCGTTGCGGCACGGGTGCACGCCGAGGCGGTGATGTCGACGCGCATATCGATATTCGATGACGGCCGCTTGGTGACGTATTCCGGATGCTCGACGGGCACGTCGCGCTTGTCGTCGCGCTGGTGCCCGCCGACCACCAGCAACTGTTCGGTGATGAACGAGGAGGGCAGGCGGTAATCGTCCTGACCGGAACGGGCCGAGCCGTTGCCGGCCGAGTTCACCACCAACACATCGGGATGCTCGCGGCGTAACCAGAGGAAAAATTCTTCGAGCAATTCTTCGTAGCCGCTCATGGCGACACCGGAGCGGACCAGCGAATCGACCTCTTCGCCCTCGACATCCCGTGTGCCGACGCGATGAATGCCCCAGCTCCAGTTCAGCACCCGCACGCCATCCTCGACCAGATTCACCGAGGCGGCGACATTGGCGGTAATACCAGCATCGGAATTGCGCTCGACGATTATCTCGAAGCCGGAGCTGGCCGGCTCCAGTGCGCTGAGAAAGCCACTGTCGCCGGGCTCCACGCTACGCGCGGCAAGGATGCCGGTGACGGTAGTGCCGTGTTCGGCTGGCGATTCGGCGTCTCTGGCGTAAACGCAGGCCCGCGGCTCTTGCGGATCACAATCGCCGACATAGTTGGAGAACTCGGGCGAGTCGAAGTCGACGTTGCGTTCGATGATGCCGATGCGTACCGGGTGCGTCTGGATCGGCGCTTTCCTGGATGGCATTCGATGTCGGTAGTAGTCCACGGCATCGAGAAATCTATTGGCGACCCACTCGCTGTTACGCGGTTTTTTTTCCTGGTCCTGTTCTATTGGCTCCTCGGCGCCCGACTCCTCGACCACCACTGCGTCCACGCTCACTTCGTTGCCCAGGCGCAAGACCATGGCGTCGCGCTCGGTCAGGTTCTTGACGGGTAGGCGCAGCTGATAGGTATTGAGCGGTGCGATGGCGCCGACCACTTCGGCGCCGTATTTCTTGGCTAGGCGGCGCGCCTCGTCCAAGCCGTCGTACTTTTCCTCGATGATCAGGCTGATCAGGTTCAGATAAGTCGTCAGCCCGTCCATGTTCTTCGCCACTTCGTCCGGGCCCGCCGCCAGCACATGGCTACCGTTGACCGTCAGCCAGACCGGGTTGCTGCGGCGCTCGCCTTGCTCAAGCCAAAGTGGCCCGCTCTGGTGCCTATCCTTGCGCAACGTGAGGCGCAGGCGTCCGTCTTCTTGACTAGTGACCTGCAGCGGCTTGCCGCTCAGCATCAGCTTCATATCGCCGCTGGCGAGTCCTTCGCTGCGTAGACAGAAGGTCAACTCGTCAGTCGCGAAAAGATTGCCGCACCGCTGCAAATCCTTGAGCCGCAACGGGGCGTCGTTAGCCAAGGCGGGGCCATTGCCCAGCACGAGCAGCAAACCAACCAGGCTAATGAAGGGCGGTTTACTCATTGTCGACGTTGCAAGTAATGCACGCTGAACAGTTCACCGGAGTCGGTCCACTGGCCGCTGCAGTCGAATCCGGCGCTGCTGGCCAGATCGGCAAACGACTCCAGCGTGTACTTGTAAGAATTCTCGGTATGCAGGCTTTCACCGGCATCGAAGTGGAAGCGCTGGCCTTCGATGGTCACGTCCTGCGCCTCGCGGCTGATCAGGTGCATTTCGATGCGCGAATCCTGTTCGTTGAAAAACGCCCGGTGGGCGAAGCGTGACGGATCGATATCGCTGTGCAGTTCCTGGCGGATGCGCTGCAACAGGTTGAGGTTGAATGCGGCCGTGACATGGGCGCGATCGTTGTAGGCCGCTTCGAGCACGCTACAGTCCTTGACCAGATCGACGCCGATCAGCACGCCGCCGCCGGGAGGGAGGATTTCGTGCAGGTGGCCGAGCAGCTTACGCGCCTCCAGCGGCGTGAAATTGCCGATGCTCGAACCAGGAAAGAACACCAGTGGATGATGGATGGTGAAATCGTCCGGCAGCTTCAGTTCGTCAGAGAAATCAGCGCAGGCGGCGTGAACTTCCAGCCAGGGATAGTCGGCGGCCAGGCGCTGGGTGCTGGTCAGCAGGAAATCCTCGGAAATATCGATGCCCAGATAGCTGACCGGACGCAGCCCTTCGAGCAGCAGGCGCACCTTTCGGCTGGCGCCGCTGCCCAGTTCGATCAGGTCGGTCTGCGGGCCGGCGATCTCGCGAATGTCGTTTGCCGCCTCGGCGAGAATCTTTTCTTCGGTGCGAGTCACGTAGTACTCCGGCTGCAGGCAGATCTGCTCGAACAGCTCGGAACCGCGCCGGTCGTAGAAAAACTTCGGCGAAATATGCTTGGGCGATGCCGCGAACCCCGCCAGCGCCTCGTCGCGCAGGGAGCTATCGTGGGCCGGCTGCGTCTGGTCATGGAAATGTACGGCTAGTGCCATCTTTCATAGCTCCCTGGCCAGGCGCAGCCCGGCGAACTGCCAGCGCATGGCGGGCTGGAAAAAGTTGCGGTAGGTGGCGCGGATGTGGGTTTCGGGCGTGGCGCAACAACCGCCGCGCAAGACCATCTGGCCGGACATGAACTTGCCGTTGTATTCACCCAGGCTGCCCTCCAGCGGGCGGAAGCCGGGATAGGGTCGGTAGGCGCTTGCCGTCCACTCCCAGACGTCGCCGAAGAGCTGTGCCGGTCCTTTGTGAGGAGCGCTGGTAGAGACAGGTTGCAGGTAATCGCTTTCCAAAAAATTTCCGCGCAGAGGCTGGTCGGTAGCCGCGACTTCCCACTCGGCTTCGCTCGGCAGCCGGGCGCCGGCCCAGCGTGCGTAGGCGTCGGCTTCGTAGAAGCTGATGTGGCAGACCGGTGCTTCCAGATCGAGCGGTTGCAGGCCGCCAAGGGTCATCTCGTGCCAAGCGTCATCGTGGCGTTGCCAGTACAACGGCGAGTTCCAGCCGCACTGCTGGATCTGTCCCCAGCCGTCCGACAGCCACAGCTCGCTGCGCGCATAGCCGCCGTCGGCAATGAACGACAAATACTCGCGGTTGCTGACCAGGCGATCGGCCAGTTGGAAATCTTCGATGAATTGCCGGTGCCGCGGCGTCTCGCAATCAAAGGCGAAACCCATTCCGGCGTGGCCGATATGGTGCACGCCGCCGGCGTAGTCGTGCCAACGGATGCGGTCGTTGTGCAGCGTTGGCGCTGGCTTGAGGTCGGTGCGGTAGACCGGGTGCAGCGGGTTCTGCGCCAGGATGTGCTTGATGTCCATCAACAGCAGCTCCTGATGCTGCTGCTCATGCTGCAGGCCCAGCTCGACCCGGCGTAGTATTTCAGCGGCATGCTGCTGTGGAGGATTGGCGAGCAGCTCGCCCATGGCGCGGTCGACGAAGTGGCGGAAGCGGTAGACATCATCCACACCGGGCCGGGAGATCAGTCCACGCTGGGTCCGCGGAAAGGGCGTGCTATGGGTTTCGTAGTAGGAATTGAACAGGTGGTCATAGGCCGCATCGAGCGGCTTGTAGCTGGCGAGATAGGGCTTGAGCAGAAACGCCTCGAAGAACCAGCTGACATGCGCCAGATGCCATTTCGGTGGGCTGACATCGGGCATGCTCTGGACGACGTAATCCTCAACCTGCAGCGGTGCGCAGATTGCTTCGCTGGTCGCACGCACCTGTCGGAAGCGCTGCAGCAGATAATCCAGCTCGGCGAGCGCCGGTTGCTGTTTTGGCTGTTCTGCCAGGTTGCCCATGGGCGTCCCCCTTGTTCGTTCCTGGATGTGATGCCATGGACGGCCGTAGCCGCCTCTATAGCGACCCGAAGCGAGGCGCAAAAGTTTCTGCCGAGCGTGGCGGAGCTTGTCTGCGAGACGCCTGCCGCGGTGCGTCCAGCCGGTTATTCACGCTCAATTGGCGGGGTCGGACGAATCAGGATTTCGTTGACATCCACATGCGGCGGTTGCGACAGCGCGTAGACCACCGCCCGGCCAATGTCCTCGGGTTGCATGGCATAGGTGGGTGGTTTGTCGAACAGCGGCGTGTCGACCATGCCGGGCTCGATCAGCGTGACCCGCACGCCGGTGCCGCGCAGTTCTTCGCGTACGCTCAAGCCCATGCCGGTCACCGCCCACTTGCTGGCGCTGTACATCGAACCGGGAATCACGAAGCGGCCGGCAGCGGAGCCGGTCAATAGCAGATGACCACGGCTTGCCTTTAGCGCCTCGATGCTGCAACGCAGCGTCAGACCGACGCCGTAGACATTGGTCAGCAGCATCTCGCGCCAGACCTCGGGATCAGCGCCGCTGAAGCCGCCTTCGCTGCCGGGTATGCCGGCATTCGCATAAACCGCATCGAGCTGGCCGAAATGCGCAAGGACCTGCTGCACCATGGCCTGTTGCTCGGCATATTCCTTGACGTCACAACGGATCGCCAACGCGCGCGCGGGTCCTCCGAGGTCTTTCACCAGCTGCGTCAGCTTGTGCACCGATCGCGCGGCCAGCGCAACGCGGTAGCCGGCCTCGACCGCGAGCCGGGCAGTGGCGGCGCCGATCCCCGACGAGGCACCGGTGATCAGCAGAACAGGATCGGTCATGATCGTCACTCGTCCTTCGTTGATGGAGAATCAATAGTTCGGCGGGGTTTCCGGGATTCCGGTGTCGTCGGTGATGGCTGGCATGGTCCAAGGCTCAAGCCGCTGATCCTTGTCCTCGACGTCCAGGCGCGCCTGCTCGATCACACCGCCGAGGCGCTGCGGACTGGTGTATTCGTCGCGCGATACGCTGGGCACCCGCAACATCTCTGCGCCGCTGCCCGACATCACGGTGAAGCCGAAGCTGTCCTCGTCCGGGTTGGCGCTGGTGACGCAGCCGCACGGCAGAAAGGCTTCGGTGACGAGTTGCATCGCCTCGTCGAGGTTCAATGGTTGGTTGCGCATGGCGTTCTCCATCGTCGGGCTGTTTGAAGTGGACCGCCGCGGCGGGCGGCCGTTTCCTTGCAGGCGACGGATTGCGCTTCCAGCCCTTGTAGCCGAGCCGTAGCGGCAGCATATTCAGGCGCATGAAACCAACTCCTGTTCACGATGCGCTGGGCGCGTTCCATCCAGCGGTAGCTGGCTGGTTCAGCCGCAGCTTTCCAGCGCCGACACCCGCCCAAGCCCGAGCTTGGCCTTTGATCCGTTCCGGTCAGTCGACATTGGTGGCCGCGCCCACGGGCTCGGGCAAGACGCTGACAGCCTTTCTCGCCGCCATCGATCGGCTGGTGCAGCATGGCCTTGAAGGTGGCCTGACAGACGAAACCTCGGTCGTCTACGTCTCGCCCCTCAAGGCACTGTCGAATGACATCCACGTCAATCTGGAACAGCCGCTGGAAGGCATTCGCGCCGAGTTGCAGCGCCTCGGCCTTCCTGCGTTAGACATCCGTACGGCGGTGCGCACTGGCGACACCCCACAGGCCGAGCGCGCGGCGATGCGCAAGCGGGTGCCGCATATCCTGGTGACGACGCCGGAGTCGCTCTACGTGCTGCTGGGCTCGGAGTCCGGCCGGCAAATGCTGACGGGCGTGCGCAGTGTGATCGTCGACGAGATTCATGCCATCGCGGGCAACAAGCGCGGCAGTCATCTGGCCTTGTCGCTTGAGCGGCTGGAATCGCTCTGTGCGCGGCCGCTAGTGCGCGTCGGGTTGTCCGCAACGCAGAAGCCTATCGAAGCGGTCGCTGAGTTTCTGGTTGGCGGGCCGGATCGCAGCTGCGCGGTGGTGGATATCGGTCATGGCCGCGCTCGCGATCTTGCGCTCGAGGTGCCGCCGGTTCCGCTGGAAGCGGTGATGAGCAACGACGTCTGGGAGCTGGTCTACGATCGATTGGCGGCTCTGGCTGGCGAACACCGGACCACGCTGGTGTTCGTCAATACGCGGCGGATGGCCGAGCGCGCCGCAAGACATTTAAGCGAACGCCTCGGTAACAGGGTGGTGGCGGCCCATCACGGCAGCCTGGCTCGTGAACAGCGATTGGATGCCGAACAGCGGCTCAAGCGCGGCGACCTGCGAGTGCTGGTGGCCACCGCCTCGCTGGAGTTGGGCATCGATATTGGTGACGTCGAGCTGGTCTGCCAGCTGGGTTCGCCGCGCTCGATATCGGCTTTTCTGCAACGCGTCGGCCGTGCCGGCCACCAGGTCGGCGGTGTATCCAAGGGCCGCTTGTTTCCCAGCTCGCGCGATGACCTGATCGAATGCGCCGCGCTGCTCGACAGCGTCCGCCGTGGTGAGCTGGATACCTTGGTGATCCCGTCGGCGCCGCTGGATGTACTGGCGCAGCAAATCGTCGCCGAGGTGTCGTGCCGCGAGTGGCAGGAGGACGCGCTATTCGCGTTGATTCGCCGTGCCATGCCTTATACCGACTTGAGCGAGGCGGATTATCAGGCGCTATTGGCGATGCTCGCCGAGGGCTATACCACTCGTCACGGCGCACGCGGTGCATACCTGCACCGGGACTTGGTCAATCGCAGCCTGCGTGGTCGGCGCGGTGGCCGTCTCACCGCACTGACCTCCGGCGGCACCATTGCAGATAACGCCGATTACGCCGTACTGCTCGAGCCGCAGGGCTTCAACATCGGCACGGTGAACGAGGACTTTGCAGTCGAAAGCCTGGCCGGTGACGTGTTTCAGTTGGGTAACACCTCCTACCGCATCATCAAGATCGAACCCGGACGGGTGAGAGTGGAAGACGCTCAGGGGCAGCCGCCGAATATTCCGTTCTGGCTAGGCGAGGCTCCGGGACGCAGCGATGAACTGTCGGCGGCGGTGGCGAGGTTGCGGGAGGAGATCAATGAGCGCCTGGCCGACGCGGGACCCTGTAGGAGCGAGCTTGCTCGCGAACCTGACACACCCGAGGCGCCGGAATTCGCGAGCAAGCTCGCTCCTACAAAAGCGCAAGGCAGCGAGGCGCCGGCGCGTCCGGTGGCCGCAGGCTTGTCTCCATCTCCCCTTGGGGGAGAGGGCCGGGGTGAGGGGGAGGCGGTGTGCACGGTCGACCTGACCCCCGCCATCGACTGGCTTACCAACACACTTGGTCTACCTGACGCGGCCGCCCGCCAGATCGTCGAATATCTGGCTCGCGCCCGTTCGGCGCTGAGCGCGCTTCCAACGCAAAACCGCCTGATCATGGAGCGCTTCTTCGACGAATCGGGCGGCACTCAACTGGTCATTCACTCGCCCTTTGGCAGCCGAATCAATCGCGCCTGGGGTTTGGCGCTGCGCAAGCGCTTCTGCCGCACCTTCAACTTCGAGCTGCAGGCCGCCGCGACGGAGGATGCGATCATCTTTTCGCTGTCCACCAGTCACAGCTTTCCCCTCGAAGAGATCTGGCGCTATCTGCATCCCAACAGCGCCGAGCAGGTGCTGATCCAGGCATTGCTCGACGCACCGCTGTTTGGCGTGCGCTGGCGCTGGAACGCCACCACCGCCTTGGCGCTGCCGCGCATGGCCGGTGGGCGCAAGGTGGCGCCACAGCTGCAAAGGATGAAGAGTGAAGACCTGCTCGCTACCGTCTTCCCCGATCAGGTCGCTTGCCTGGAAAACATCGTCGGCGAGCGCGAGATTCCCGAACATCCGCTGGTAGCGCAGACGCTGAATGATTGCCTGCACGAGGCCATGGACAGCGAGGGTTGGCTGGCGCTGCTGCGGCGCATCGAGGCGGGCCAGGTCGAGCTGCTGGCGCGTGATCTACCGGCGCCTTCGCCGCTGGCGATGGAAGTGCTCGGCGCGCGTCCCTATGCGTTTCTGGACGATGCTCCGCTGGAAGAGCGGCGCACCCAGGCCGTACTCAATCGTCGCTGGACCGACCCTGAGTCCAGCGACGATCTCGGTGCTCTGGACGCCGCGGCGATCGAGGCTGTGAGCGAAGAAGCCTGGCCGCAGGCGCGTAGCGCGGACGAGCTGCACGAGGCGCTGATGGGTCTCGGCTGTATCGCCGAAAGCGAATCTCAGGCTCAGGCGCAGTGGCCGGATTGGCTCGCTGACCTGGCGAGTGGCGGCCGAGCGGCACGGATGCAAGTCGCGCTGGATCGCGCGCTCTGGTTGCCGGTCGAGCGTCTGAGCCTGTTGCAGTCGATCTACCCCAACGCTCGTTGCGAACCGGTGCTTGCGCCGCTGCCCGGCTTCGAGCAGCAGTTGGGCGAGGATGACGCCCTGGTCGAGCTGGTGCGCGCGCGCCTGACCGGTTTCGGCCCCTTGCCTGTTGCATTGATTGCACGGTCTTTAGCCTTGCCGGCATCAGCCGTCGCGTTGTCATTGACGCGTCTGGAAGCCGAGGGCTACGTGTTGCGCGGACGCTTCACTCCGGGCGCGGCGGAGGATGAGTGGTGCGAGCGACATCTACTAGCGCGCATTCATCGCTATACGGTCAAGCGTCTGCGCCGCGAGATCGAACCTGTGGAGCGCGCAGATTTCATGCGGTTTCTGTTCGATTGGCAGCACCTGTCCGAGGCGACGCGGATGCAAGGCCGCGATGCGCTCGGCACGGTAGTCGAGCAACTCGAGGGGTTCCAGGCCGCCGCCGGAGCCTGGGAAAGCGACCTGCTGCCTGCCCGCTTGAAAGACTACGGTGGCACCTGGCTGGACGAACTCTGCCGGTCCGGACGCATCGTCTGGACGCGTCTGGCGGGGCGCATCAAGGCCAGCAGCGGCCCGGTGCGCGGCACGCCGATCGTCCTGCTGCCGCGTCGGCATCTGGCGGCTTGGTATGCGCTGGCGAGCGATGCGCCACAGCCAGAGCTTTCATCGCGCGCGCAGCGGGTATTCGAGACGCTGCAGGGGCAGGGCGCGCTGTTCTTCGATGAGTTGCAGCACGACGCCCATCTGTTACGCAGCGAACTCGAGGATGCCCTGGGCGAATTGGTCGCGGTGGGGCTGGTCAACGCCGACAGTTTCGCTGGTCTGCGCGCATTATTGGTGCCGGCGGCCAAGCGTTCGCGCGGCGGCCGTCATAGCCGCGGCGGCGCCTTCATCGGCGGAATGGCCGACGCTGGGCGCTGGGCCCTGGTTCGCAAAGGCGCACCGGCAGTCGCCGAAACGCCCACGCGCCGACCGATGCTCGATCCTGAAGCGTTGGAACACATTGCCATGACGCTTCTACGCCGATACGGCGTGGTGTTCTGGCGGCTGCTGGATCGGGAAGCCGACTGGCTGCCGCCCTGGCGCGACTTGCTGCGCGTTTACCACCGGCTCGAAGCGCGTGGCGAGATTCGCGGTGGACGCTTCGTCGCGGGAGTCGCGGGCGAGCAGTTCGCCCTGCCGGAGGCGGTGGGCCTGCTGCGTGAAGTACGCAAGCGACCACTGGAGGGCGAAATGATCGCGGTCTCGGCGGTCGATCCGTTGAATCAGCTCGGCACCCTGCTACCCGGTGAACGCGCACCCGCGGTGGCGGGCAATCGCATCCTCTATCGCGACGGCGCGCCGCTGGCGTTGTTGATCGCTGGCAAACCGGAACTGCTGGCAGAGCTGGATGAGAATGATCAGCGCAAGGCACGGCAACTACTGGCCGTGGCGCGCCGCTAAATACGTCCGGCAAACGAAAAGGCCGGCTGCGATCGCTCGCAGCCGGCCTTTTCAATACAGCGGTAAGTCAGCCAGCGACCAGCACGCGAATCGCCTCCAGGCGCAACGCGGCTTTTTCCAGCATCGTCAGGCCTTCTTCACGCTGCTTGCGCAGGGCTTCGATCTCGCTGTCACGCACGCTGGGGTTGACCGCTTGCAGTGCGGTCAGACGGGCCAGCTCTTCGTCGAGGCTCGCCTTCAGCTTGCGCTGTGCTTCGGCGACGCGCTCGGTGTGGCGCGGGGCAACCTTGGCTTCAGCGTCGGCGATCTGCTTGGCGAGCACGTCGCGCTGGGCCTGGACGAACTTGTTGGCGCTGGCGCGCGGGACGCTTTCCAGCTGATCGGTAAGGGTTTCGAAGGCCACTTTCGGTGCCAGGTCGTTGCCGTTCGAGTCGAGCAAGCAGCGTAGCGCCAGCGGCGGCAGAAAGCGGTTGAGCTGCAATGCACGCGGCGCTACCACTTCGCTGACGAATAGCAATTCCAGCAGCACGGTGCCGGGCTTGAGCGCCTTGTTCTTGATCAGCGCCACGGCGGTATTACCCATGGAGCCGGACAGCACCAGGTCCATGCCGCCCTGCACCATGGGGTGTTCCCAGGTGAGGAACTGCATGTCTTCGCGGGCCAGCGCCTGCTCGCGGTCGTAGGTGATGGTCACGGCTTCGTCGTCGCCGAGCGGGAAGCTGGCATCGAGCATCTTTTCGCTGGGGCGCAGGATCAACGCGTTTTCGGAATGATCTTCGCTGTCGATGCCAAAGGCGTCGAACAGCTCTTCCATAAAGATCGGCAGGGCGAACTGGTCGTCCTGTTCTTCAATCGCTTCGACCAGCGCCTTGCCTTGTTCGCCACCGCCGGAGTTGAGTTCCAGCAGGCGGTCGCGACCGGCATGTAGCTCGGCTTCGAGTCGTTCGCGTTCGGCGCGCGCTTCCGTGATCAGCGCCTGGAACTCGTCATCATCGCCTTCTTCCAGCTGGCTCAGCAGGCGTGAGCCGAACTGATGCTGCAGGGCGTTGCCGGTGGGGCAGGTGTTAAGGAAGGCGTTTAGCGCTTCGTGATACCACTTGAACAGACGCTCCTGCGGGCTGGTTTCCAGATACGGCACGTGCAACTGGATCACATGCGCCTGGCCGATCCGGTCGAGACGACCGATACGCTGCTCCAGGAGGTCCGGGTGCGCCGGCAGATCGAACAGCACCAGATGATGGGCGAACTGGAAGTTGCGACCCTCGCTGCCAATCTCGGAACAGATCAGCACCTGCGCACCAAATTCTTCGTCGGCGAAGTAGGCGGCGGCGCGGTCGCGTTCGAGGATGCTCATGCCTTCATGGAACACGGTGGCCGGAATGCCGGAGCGCACGCGCAGCGCGTCTTCCAGATCCAGCGCGGTCTCGGCGTGGGCGCAGATCACCAGAACCTTGAACTTCTTCAGCATCTTCAGGGTGTCGATCAGCCATTCGACACGCGGATCGAAGGTCCACCAGCGGTTCTGCGCATCGGGCACTTCTTGAAGACTCTGGAAGCTGACTTCCGGATACAGTTCCGCGTGCTCGCCCAGCGGCAGTTCCAGATATTCGGCTGGGCAGGGCAGCGGGTAAGGATGCAGCTGGCGCTCCGGGAAGCCGCGCACGGCGGCACGGGTGTTGCGGAACAGCAGGCGTCCGGTGCCGTGGCGGTCGAGCAGTTCGCGAATCAGGCGACTGCTGGCTTCGATATCGCCATCGGTGGCGGCGGCAAGCAGTGCTTCACCCTCGGCGCCAAGGAAATCGTGAATGGTCTGGTGCGCTTCCTGCGACAGGCGACCCTCGTCGAGAAGCTCTTGCACCGCCTGCGCGATCGGGCGGTAGCTGGCGCTCTCGGCGCGGAAAGCTTCGAGGTCATGGAAGCGATTCGGGTCGAGCAGGCGCAGGCGGGCGAAATGGCTTTCCTGGCCCAACTGCTCAGGAGTCGCGGTTAGCAGCAGCACACCGGGGATGACTTCGGCCAGTTGCTCGACCAATTTGTATTCGGGGCTGGCGTTCTCGGGGTGCCAGACTAGGTGATGCGCCTCGTCCACCACCAGCAGATCCCAGCCGGCGGCGAAGGCGGCGTCCTGAGCGCGGTCGTCGTCCTTCAGCCACTCAAGCGAAACCAATGCGAGCTGAGTGTCTTCGAAGGGATTGCTGGCATCGCTTTCGATGAATCGTTCGTCATCGAACAGCGCGACCTGCAAGTTGAAGCGGCGGCGCATTTCCACCAGCCACTGATGCTGCAGGTTCTCGGGGACGAGGATCAGCACGCGCTTGGCGCGGCCGGAGAGCAGTTGGCGATGGATCACCAGGCCAGCTTCGATGGTCTTGCCCAGGCCCACTTCGTCCGCCAAAAGCACGCGCGGGGCGATGCGATCAGCGACTTCACGGGCAATATGCAGCTGGTGCGCGATGGGTTGTGCGCGAACGCCGCCCAGGCCCCACAGCGAGGAGGTCAGCTGTTTGCTCTGATTTTCCAGCGTGTGGTAACGCAGCCTGAACCAGTTCAGCGGGTCGATCTGGCCGGCAAACAGACGATCGCTGGCGAGGCGAAACTGGATGAAGTTCGAAAGCTGGGTTTCCGGCAGCGTGCGGGCTTCGTTCTGCGCGGTCAGGCCGTGATAGACCAGCAAGCCATCGACGTCGTCGACCTCACGTACGGTCATCTTCCAGCCTTCGAAATGCGTGACTTCATCGCCCGGGACAAAGCGTACGCGGGTCAGCGGAGCGCTGCGCGCGGCGTACTGGCGGGTTTCGCCGGTCGCGGGGTAGAGCACGGTGAGCATCCGTCCATCTAGCATGAGGATGGTTCCCAGACCGAGTTCCGCTTCGCTGTCGCTGATCCAGCGTTGCCCCGGTAGATACTGCTGCGCCATGCTGCCTCCCGCTGTGAAAAAAGCGCGCTATGGTAACGGAACACTGTCGCAAGAGCGACGACAGATGCCGACCGGATAACGCTTGGAGTGTAGCGTTGCTGTTAAAGTCGGCAGCAGTTCAGTCGATCAACTGGCACAGGCCTTGGTAAGGCGCACCGATTGATCGCGGGGTTGTTATGGGAGAGCACAGATGCTGCCAATTATTCCGCCCGGCACTGTTCAGGTCACCGCGCAACAGGATGTGATCAAGCCGCGACCGGAAGTCGCTCCGGTCGCGCCGGTGCAGCCGAGCGCCAACGAAAGCTCGGTAGGCCTCGAACGCCGCCATCCGCAGGAAGCCGAGCAGATGCTGCGCGACGAGCAACGCCGACGGCAGCGACGTCGTGGTTACACCGCGCAGGAGTTGGCCGAAGGCGAAATCGTTGAAAAGGATGCCCTGGAGGAGTTACCCCGCCAAGGGCTCTGGGTGGATGTCGAGGTTTGATCCGCATCCAGCAGGCGTCGCAATGATCGACCTGCCGCACGCCGATCTGGACTATCTGCCGCAGTGGGTCGGCGCAGAAGTCGCCGACCGCTGGCTGCGTGATCTGATGATGCAGACACCTTGGTCGCAACCCCAAATAAAGCTCTACGGCCGTAGTTTCTCTGTGCCGCGGCTGGTCGCCTGGTATGGCGATGCCGGTGTGGGATACCGTTATTCAGGTCTGGTCCACGAGCCGTTGCCATGGACGCCGCTGCTGAGCGAAATCCGCGAGCGAGTCGAGACGCAAGTCGGTCAGCGCTTGAGCGGCGTACTGCTCAATCTGTATCGCGACGGCCAGGACGCCATGGGCTGGCACAGCGACGATGAGCCGGAACTCGGCCCGGAGCCGCTGGTGGTTTCGCTCAATCTGGGCGCGACGAGGCGGTTCGACTTTCGTCGCAAGGGTGCCAGCCGGATCGAGCACTCGATTGCACTCGAACATGGATCGCTGCTGGTCATGAGCGGCCCGACGCAGCATTATTGGCAGCACCAGATCGCCAGGACGCGCAAGGTATCCGAACCGCGTCTCAACCTGACATTCCGCCAGATCATTCGCGAGCCAGCCTTATGAGCAATGAAGTGAAGCTGATCGATTTCAGCGTCGAGCGTGAAAAGCGGGTCCATGACATCAAGGAAAAGCGTCTTGCCGAGATGCGTCAGGCGTTCGAGCAGGCGCTGCCGCTGACCAAGCCGAAAAGCAAGGGCAAGAGCAAATCTAAAAAGCGTTAGTGCCGTTTCTCTCGCAGAGCTCAGCTTCGCGCGTAGCCAATACGATCATTCGTACCGACACGGTCGCTTTCGCAAGGATTGGACTTCGTTTGGTATCGACGCCCTGGCTGCGGAGGTGTCTTCGCTTCGATCACCAGAGCGCCTGACGGCGCTCCGGCTCAACCTCAACCGAAGCTGATTGGCGGCAGCTCTTTCAGTTCAACGGTCTCTTCACGGCGCGGCGCCAGTACTTCCGCTTCGCCGTCCACCACCTGCTCCTCGTTCTGGTTGAACACGCGGGTGGCGATGCGCACGCGGTTCTTCGGCAGCTTCTCGAGGATTTCCAAACGCACAGTAAGGGTGTCGCCAAGCTTCACCGGACGGGTGAACTTCATCGTCTGCCCCAAATAGATGGTGCCCGGTCCCGGCAGGGTGCAGGCGACCGCCGCACTGATCAGCGCGCCGCTGAACATGCCGTGGGCGATGCGCTCCTTGAACGGCGTGCCGGCAGCGAATTCGGCGTCGAGATGGACCGGGTTGCGGTCGCCCGACATGGCGGCGAACAGTTGGATGTCCCGCTCCTCGACGGTTTTTTCGAAGCTTGCAGTCTGACCAACCTCCAGAGCGGAGTAGGGGGTGTTGCTGAGCGTGCTCATGCGTAAACCTCTAGGTGCGGGGGAACTGATGATAGACGCTGCCGCGACGGCATTAGCGGCAAATCATGATTGGCGCGGCACGGCGAGCCGCTTTGTGGGGCTGCATTCTAGAGGGCGGCGCGCCGGTTGTCCCGGTTGCCAACGGCTTTGCTGCCGTGAGCGGAGATTCACATCATTGATTACGCTGCCTGAGCTATTGCACGGCATTGCGGAGCTGTTAAGTTCGCCACAGCCCGCCGCGAGTGGGTCAGACACTCTCAGGTAAAGAGGCCAATAACAATGCAACCTGATTTCTGGAACGACAAACGTCCCGCCGGTGTGCCCAACGACGTGGACATGGGCGGCTTCCGCTCGGTAGTGGAAGTGTTCGAGCGATCCTGCAAGACCCACGCAAATCGTCCTGCGTTCAGCAATATGGGCGTGACGCTGACCTATGCCGACCTGGAGCGCTATTCGGCGGCTTTTGCGGGATGGCTGCAGAATCATACGGACCTGCAGCCGGGCGATCGTATCGCGGTGCAGATGCCCAATCTGTTGCAGTATCCGATTGCCGTTTTCGGCGCCCTGCGTGCCGGTCTGATCGTGGTCAATACCAACCCGCTCTATACAGCGCGGGAAATGCGTCACCAGTTCAAGGATTCCGGCGCGCGGGCGCTGGTCTATCTCAATACCTTCGGCAAGTTGGTGCAGGAAGTGCTGCCGGAGACGGGCATCGAGGTGCTGATCGAGGCGCAGATCGGTGACATGCTGCCGTCGGTCAAGGGGCTGTTGGTTAACGCTGCGGTCAAACATGTGAAAAAGATGGTGCCGGCCTACAGCCTGCCGCAGGCGGTCTCGTTCAAGCATGTACTGCGTGATGGCGGCCGCCACAGTCTCAAACCGTTGCCGCTCAGCCTCGATGACATCGCGGTGCTGCAATACACCGGTGGTACCACCGGAGTGGCCAAAGGCGCGATGCTGACTCATGGAAATCTTGTGGCAAACATGCAGCAGGTCCGTGCCAACATGCAGCAGTTGGACGAACAGGGCCAGACCCTCATCAAGGAAGGTCAGGAGATCATGATCGCGCCGCTGCCGCTGTATCACATCTATGCCTTCACGGTTAACTGCATGTGCATGATGGTGACTGGCAACCACAACGTGCTGATCACCAATCCCCGTGACATCGACGGCTTCGTCAAGGAATTGCAGAAATGGCAGTTCACCGGCTTTCTCGGGCTGAACACGTTGTTCGTCGCGCTCATGGCGCACCCGGAATTCAAGAAGATCGATTTCTCTGCGCTCAAAGGCACCAACTCGGGCGGCACTGCCCTAGTTTCCGCCGTGGCCGAGCGCTGGAAAACCCTGACCGGTGTCACCGTAACCGAGGGCTACGGGCTGACCGAGACCTCGCCGGTGGCCTGTGCCAACCCTCATGGGGACAAGTCACGCCTGGGTAGCGTCGGGCTGCCGGTACCAGGCACTGCGCTGAAAATCATCGACGATGACGGCCAGGAACTTCCGCTAGGTGAGCGCGGCGAGCTGTGCATCAAGGGTCCGCAAGTCATGAAGGGCTACTGGCAGCGCCCGGAAGCCACCGCCGAGGTGCTGGACGCCGACGGCTGGTTGAAGACTGGGGATATCGCTGTAATTGACCCAGACGGCTTCGTGCGCATCGTCGATCGCAAGAAAGATCTGATTATCGTCTCTGGCTTCAACGTTTATCCCAACGAAATCGAAGACGTGGTCATGGCGCACCCCAAGGTTACCGCTTGCGCCGCGATCGGCGTGCCCGACGACAAGTCGGGGGAGGCGGTGAAGCTGTTCGTGGTGCGCAGCGACGCCAGCCTGACCATCGAGGAGCTGCAGGCTTACTGCCGTGAGAACTTCACCGGCTACAAAGTGCCTCGGCATTTCGTCTTCCGTGACTCGCTGCCGATGACCCCGGTCGGCAAGATCTTGCGTAGAGAACTCCGCGACCAGGCGTAACCCCTCGCTGCCGGCGGCGCCGGCAGCTTTGCAGTGTGACCGATAACTTTCTGCCGGTCACTTTGTGCCTATTTCTCTAAGGTTTGATACTGTTCGGCCAGTTTCAAAACTGCTAACCTCCAACCGCTTTTTGACCGGAATTGCGGTACAAAAATTAACAAAACACAACAAAACAGCTGCTAATTGCAGTAAAGCTGTCGCTTAGGAGTGGGGCTTCATGACCGATAACTTCTGGAAGGATAAATATCCTGTCGGGGTCGAAAGCGAGATCAATCCCGATGAGTACCAGAACATCCAGGCTGTGCTCAAACAATCGTGCGAGCGTTTCGCGGACAAGCCGGCCTTCAGCAATCTCGGCAAGACCCTGACTTACGGTGAGCTGTACACACTATCCGGCGAATTCGCCGCCTACCTCCAGCAGCACACCGATTTGCAGCCGGGCGACCGCATCGCGGTACAGCTTCCTAACCTGCTCCAGTATCCCGTTGTCGTATTTGGCGCCATGCGTGCCGGTCTGATCGTGGTCAACACCAACCCGCTCTACACCGCGCGGGAAATGGAGCACCAGTTCAATGACTCCGGTGCCAAGGCACTCGTCTGCCTGGCCAACATGGCTCACCTGGCTGAGGAAGTATTGCCGAAGACCGGCATCCGCCACGTAGTCATCACCGAAGTCGGCGATATGCTGCCGACCGTAAAACGCATGCTGGTCAATGCCGTGGTCAAGCATGTGAAAAAGATGGTCCCGGCTTACAACCTGCCCAAAGCGATCAAGTTCAACGATGCCATGGCGCTCGGTCGGGGCAAGGCGGCTCGCGAAGCCAACCCGGCTGGCGACGACACTGCCGTGCTGCAATACACCGGCGGAACCACGGGCGTGGCCAAGGGCGCAATGCTCACCCACCGCAACATCGTCGCCAATATGCTGCAGTGCCGCGCATTGATGGGCTCCGAGCTGGGCAATGGTTGTGAAACCATGGTCGCGCCGCTGCCGCTGTACCACATCTACGCATTCACCTTTCACTGCATGACGATGATGCTGATCGGTGCCCACAACGTGCTGATCACCAATCCGCGTGACCTGCCGACCTTCGTCAAGGATCTGAGCAAGCATCGTTTCACTGGCTTCGTCGGGCTCAACACGCTGTTCGTTGCGCTGTGCAACAACGAGGATTTCCGCAAGCTGGACTTCTCGTCCTTGAAAGCGACTTTCTCCGGCGGCATGGCATTGCAACTGGCGGCAGCCGAGCGCTGGCAGCAAGTGACTGGCTGCTCCATATGCGAAGGCTTCGGTATGACCGAAACCAGCCCGGTGGTGTCGGTCAACCCGTTCGGAGGCATTCAGATCGGCACCATCGGCATTCCGATGCCATCGACGCAATGCAAGGTCATCGATGAGGACGGCAACGAGTTGTCGATAGGCGCGACCGGCGAGCTGTGCGTAAAAGGCCCGCAGGTAATGAAAGGTTACTGGCAGCGTCAGGAAGCCACCGATGAGATTCTCAGCGCTGACGGTTGGTTGAAGACCGGCGACATCGGCATCATTCAGGCCGACGGTTATATGCGCATCGTCGATCGCAAGAAGGACATGATTCTGGTGTCCGGCTTCAACGTTTATCCCAACGAGCTGGAAGACGTGCTCGCAACCCTTCCGGGCGTACTGCAATGCGCGGCGATTGGTGTGCCGGACGACAAGTCGGGTGAGGCGATCAAGCTGTTCGTGGTGGTCAAACCCGGCGAGAGCCTGACCAAGGAGCAGGTCATGCAACACATGCATGACAATGTGACGGGCTACAAGCGGCCCAAAACCGTTGAATTCCGCGAAAGCCTGCCGACCACCAACGTCGGCAAGATCCTGCGGCGTGAGTTGCGTGACGAAGAGCTGCGCAAGCTTGGGAAAAAGTAAGATCGCGATACGTAAAAAGCCCCGCTTCGGCGGGGCTTTTTCATTTCTGACGGGGGAGCTTACTCGTTCCACTCTGTGACGGATGCGGTTCGAATTTCTGCCTGCAAGATCAACTCCGCACCGTTATCGCCCAAGCGCTTGGGCTATATGACCCTTCCTTGCGGAACCAAATGCTTCACTCCATACTGCCGCCCATAATCAAAACAAGAACAGCGTTTGCAGTTTCTCAAGCCCAAACGCGATGCTTATTCCTATACAACTAAGGAAGGCATATGGGGGAAACGGAGCTTACGCTCTCCGCAGTGCCGGCCAAGGCCAGCAAGTTGAAAATCCGACCCGCGCGCCTGACTGTGCTTATTTGCGTTGCGTTGATAGCCGTTGCAATTAGCGTCGGCTATCTGATCGGTCAGCGGCTGGCAATACGGGCACTCGACGCTGCCGCTTCCCATCGGCTCGAAGTCTTCCGCGCTTCCTTCTTCAGCCCAGTCGAGCGTTTCGAGTACCTGCCCGAGCTGATGGCTTCACATCCTGCCGTATTCGAAGCGCTCAATCATCCCGACGATTTGCGCAGCCAGGCCGCGCTCAATTTGATTCTGCAGAACGCTAGCACCAAGGCCGGTGCCGCAGCTGTGTATGTCATGAATCGCGACGGGCTAACGATCTCCGCTAGCAACTGGGACTCGCCTGAAAGTTTCTACGGCAAGGATTTCTCCTATCGCCCGTATTTTCAGAAAGCGCGCGAGGGTAAGGTCGGCCGCTTCTATGGCGTCGGTTCGGTAACTGGCATACCCGGCTATTTTCTGGCCTCGGCGGTACGCGACGGCACGACAATTATCGGCGTGGTCGCGGTGAAGGTGGATCTGGACACGCTGGACCAGCGCTGGCTGGCGGAGTCCGACCAAATTGCCGTCACCGATGACAGCGGCATCATCTTTCTGAGCACGAACAAGGAATGGAAGTACCGAACCACGCGGCCGTTGTCGGATGACGTCTTGCATCGGCTACGCGAAACGCGGCAGTACGCGACGATGCTCAAGTCGCCTGTGCGCTTCACCTCCGATCCGTTGTGGTCCGATCCGCGTGTGGTCCGCGCGAATGAGCCGGACAGTGGCGAGACGCGCCGTTATTTCATGCTCAGCCATTCGCTGCCGCAAGCCGATTGGACTATCACGAGCTACTCGTCTATGGCGCAGGCCGAGCAGACAGCTGCAATTGCTGCATTCATTGCCGCTGGCGGCACGGCGTTCGTACTACTTCTGGCGATGTACGTGCGACTGGTGAGGCGCCGGATGAAGGAGAAAGAAGCGGCCCGAGCAGCAGCTGATGCGGCACACGCGCAGCTCGAAGCCAAGCACCGCGAGCTGGAGGCGCTGAGCCAGCATTTACAGACGATGGCTATTTCCGATCCGCTGACCGGCTGCTACAACCGGCGCTATTTCACCGAGATTGCGGAAAAGATGGTCAGCGCCGCCCAGCGTCACGACCGTTGCATTTCGGTGCTGATGCTGGATATAGATTTTTTCAAGAAAATCAACGACAACTATGGGCATCCTGCCGGCGATGAAATGCTTAAAGCGGTAGCCGCCGCTTGCCAATCCGTGTTGCGGCAACCGGATTTTCTGGTGCGCTTCGGTGGGGAGGAGTTTGTTGCGATCCTGCCCGACACTGATACGACCGCAGCGCTAGTGGCGGCCGAACGCGCACTACAGGTGGTGCAGGCCTTGCAAGTCGAAACTGGCCAGCACGTGCTCGAGGCGACAGTCAGCATCGGGATCGCCGAGTATTTCGAGGGCGAAAGTTCGCTCGACAAAGCACTCGCGCGCGCCGACAGCGCTCTCTACCACGCCAAGCGCAGCGGCAGGAACCGTTGCGTGGCCTATCGGGTAGGAATGGATGAAGATGGCGATGAGCCGGGGATTGCCAGAACTGCACACTGATCGGCAAGCGCTTCAATGTTTAAATTCGAGGCGACGCGGGTCGCAAGGTTGTGTGTGTTGCATCTCCGCAATCAGAAAACGCCAGCTCGATGAGCTAGGCCGCATTCGAACTAATGACGATCAACGGTTTCTCGCTGGCCCCATGATTCTGGAGCCCAGTAACCACTGGGCCACCGATCCATCGTAAATCTGAGACAATCCGGTCTTCACGAAATCGCTTACGGCTGTCCATGACCGACGCAATGCCCGCTATCGACACTCTGCTGAAAAACCTCGACCAGGCGATGTACGCCGACCGCCATCGCTTGCGTCGTCAGTTGCACGACCTGCGCAAGAAAGCCGGCGATGCGTCGATTGAAGATAATCGTCTCGTCCAGTGGCTCGAACGCTTCCGGGCCTCGGTCGCAAAGGCTGAAGCGCGGCGCAACAGCGTGCCGGCGATGCGTTATGACGATCAGCTGCCGATTGCCGCCAAGCGCGAGGAAATCAAGGACGCGCTACGCAAACATCAGGTGTTGGTGATTGCGGGTGAGACGGGCTCGGGCAAGACCACTCAGTTGCCGAAAATCTGCCTGGAGCTCGGCCGTGGCGTGCACGGGCTGATCGGCCATACCCAACCGCGTCGACTGGCCGCGCGTAGCGTCGCCACTCGGGTAGCCGAAGAAATCGGCACCCCGCTTGGCGAGCTGGTGGGTTATCAAGTGCGTTTCGAAGATCAGAGCAAGGAAAGCTCGCTGATCAAATTGATGACCGACGGTATTTTGCTGGCCGAGACCCAGCACGACCGTTTCTTGGAAAAATACGACACCATCATCGTCGACGAGGCGCACGAGCGCAGCCTCAACATCGACTTCCTGCTTGGCTACCTGAAAACGCTGCTGCCGCGCCGACCCGATCTGAAGGTGATCATCACCTCGGCGACCATTGACCTGGAGCGATTTTCCGAGCATTTCAACGGCGCGCCTATTGTCGAAGTGTCCGGTCGCACCTATCCGGTGGAAACCTGGTACCGGCCGCTGTCGGCGGAAGTCGATGAAGACGGCAATCGCGTCGAAGACGACCTTACCGTCGATCAGGGCATCCTCGCCGCGCTGGACGAAATCGATGCCCATGAAAAGAGCATCGGCAAACGACCCGGTGATGTGCTGGTGTTCCTGCCCGGTGAGCGTGAGATCCGCGACGCCGCCGAAGTGCTGCGCAAGGCCAATCTGCGTTTTACCGAGGTGTTGCCACTGTATGCGCGGTTGACGCCGGCCGAGCAGCAGAAGATCTTCCGTCCCGCCGCTGGGCGCAAGATCGTGCTGGCGACCAACGTTGCGGAAACTTCGCTTACCGTGCCGGGCATCCGTTATGTAATCGACTCCGGCACCGCGCGGATCAGCCGCTACAGCTACCGCGCCAAGGTTCAGCGGTTGCCTATCGAGGCCGTGTCCCAGGCCAGCGCCAATCAGCGCAAGGGCCGTTGCGGGCGGGTCGAACCTGGCATTTGCATTCGTCTCTACAGCGAGGAGGATTTTCTCTCTCGGCCGGAATTCACCGATCCGGAAATCCTGCGCACCAACCTGGCCGCAGTGATCCTGCAGATGCTGCACTTGCGCCTCGGCCAGATCGAGGATTTTCCGTTCATCGAGCCGCCGGACGGCAAGGCCATCAGCGACGGTTTCAACCTGCTGCAGGAGCTCTCGGCGGTCAACCGCGAGAACCAGCTGACGCCTCTGGGCCGCCAGCTGGCGCGCCTGCCCATCGACCCGCGACTCGGCCGCATGCTGCTCGAAGCGGCGCAGCTGGGCAGCATGGCCGAGGTGCTGATCGTTGCCAGTGCGCTGTCGGTGCAGGATGTGCGTGAACGCCCGGCTGATCGTCAACAGACCGCCGACCAGGCTCATGCCCAGTGGAAGGACCCGGATTCGGACTTCGCCGCGCTGATCAACCTCTGGCGCGGCTTCGAGGACCAGCGTCAGGCGCTGGGTTCCAACGCATTGCGCACCTGGTGTCGGAAGAATTTCCTCAACTATTTGCGTCTGCGCGAGTGGCGCGATGCCCACCGGCAGCTGACGTTGATTGTGCGTGAGCTGAAGTTGGGCGGTGATCAAAAGGCCAACTCCGATTACCGTAGCGAACGGGGCTCGGTCGCGAAGCTTCGCGAGCAAGCGCTGAGGCGCGCCCCTCGCTCCTACGAAGAGCCCGCCGCAACTGATTCCACACCAGCACTGACTACCGATAACAAGGTCAACGCGATCGTCCGGCAACAGGCCGAAGCCAGCGAGGCCGCGCAAAAGGCGAAAAGCTACGCTGCGGTACACAAGGCGATCCTTTCCGGACTGCTCAGCCAGGTTGGGCATAAAACCGAGGATGGCGACTTTCTCGGCGCGCGCCAGCGGCGTTTCTGGGTCCATCCGTCGAGCGTCATCGGCCGCAAGAAACCCAACTGGATCATGGCCGCCGAACTGGTCGAGACTACCAAGCTGTTTGCGCGCATGGTGGCGAAAATAGAGCCTGACTGGATCGAGCCGCTGGCCAAGCACCTGACCAAGACCAACCACTTCGAGCCGCACTGGGAGAAGAAGCGCGGCCAGGTGGTGGCGTTCGAGCAGGTCACCCTGTACGGCATGATCATCGTCGCGCGGCGCCCGGTGCATTTCGGCCCCATCGATCCGCCGGCGGCGCGCGAACTGTTCATCCGCGAAGGCCTGGTGCGTGGTGAGATGCACAGTCGCGCCAAGGCGTTGAGCGCCAACCGAGAGCTACTGGAGTTATTCGACGAGCTGGAGGCCAAGGCCCGTCGGCGTGACATCATCGCCGACGAGGACACGCTGTTTGCCTACTACGACGCGCGCGTGCCGCAAGACATCTATCAGACGGCCAGCTTCGAGATTTGGTACAAGCGCGAGAGTGCAAAGGATCCGCAACTGCTGATCATGCGCGATGAGGATGTGCTCGCTCGCGACGCCAGTGAAGTCACCAGCGCGCAGTACCCGGACCAGTTGCGCATCGGTGAACTGCAACTGCCGCTGGAATACCACTTCGAGCCCAACCATCCGCGTGATGGCGTGACCCTGCGCGTGCCGGCTCCGTTGTTGCCGCAGCTGCGCAGTGAACGGCTCGATTGGTTAGTGCCCGGCCTCCTGGAAACCAAGGCCGTGGCGTTGGTGCGCAACCTGCCCAAGGCAATCCGCAAGAACTTCGTGCCGGTGCCGGATTTCGTCAAGGCTGCGCTTTCGAAGGTCAGCTTCGGAGAGGGTTCGCTACCCGAGGCGCTTGGTCGCGAGCTGCTGCGCATGACCGGCGCCCGCGTGCCAGAAGAAGCGTGGAGCGAGGCGGCGAACCAGCTCGACAGCCATCTGAAGATGAACATTGAAGTCGTAGACGCCCGCGGTAAGTTCCTCGGCGAAGGTCGCGATTTGGCCGAGCTCACCGCGCGCTTCTCCGAGGCCAGCCAGGCCGCGTTGGCGCCACCGCAGCAAAAGACTGAGCAGAAACCGGTCGAGGCCAAAGCCTTCGCTCAGGTGGCTGAAAAGGCTCAGGCGAAGATGGCCGGGCTGTCGATGACGGTTTATCCGGCTCTGGTGGAAGAGGGTGGGGTAGTCAAGGAAGGCCGCTTCCCAACCCAGGCTGAAGCCGATTATCAACACCGCCGCGCCCTGCAGCGGCTGTTGTTGCACCAACTCAGCGAGCCGGCGAAATATCTGCGCAGCAAACTCCCCGGCCTCACCGACATGGCGCTGCTCTACCGCGACATGGGCAAAGTGGATGCGTTGGTCGAGGACATCCTGCTCGCCAGCCTCGACAGCTGCATCCTCGATGGTGAAGCTCAACTACCCCGCGATGGCGCCGCACTGGCTGCCCTTGCAGAAAGGAAGCGTGGCGATTGGGCGCCGCACGCCGAACGTCTTGCACGACAGGTGCTGGAAATCCTCAAACTCTGGCATAGCCTGCAGAAGCGCTTCAAAGGCAAGATCGACCTGGCCCAAGCCGTGGCTCTCAACGACATCAAGGCGCAGCTCGCAAACCTCGTATATCCCGGTTTCGTCCGCGAGACGCCTGCCGAATGGCTCAAGGAATACCCGCGCTACCTCAAGGCCATCGAGCAGCGCTTCGAAAAGATCGGCGCGCAATTGCAGCGTGACCGGGTCTGGTCCGGCGAACTGGCCGGGTACTGGGAGCACTATCAAACCCGCTCGAAAAAGCACCAGCAGGAAGGCAAACGCGACCCTGAGCTGACCCTCTACCGCTGGATGTTGGAGGAATACCGCGTCTCGCTCTGGGCGCAGCAACTCGGGACCAGGATGCCGACCTCGGACAAGCGGCTGAACAAGCAGTGGAGCCAGGTCGAGCCCTGACAGCAGGGCGTCCAACCACGTCGATCTCTGGAGTTCCGGGGGGCTGGCCTGTCTTCGCGTGCAGCGATTGGCGTCGGCGATGCACTGCGGCTTCGTCATTGTCTGGTCGGTGTGGCGGTCGTCCTCGGCTTTCAGGCGCTCCGCCACGCCCGTCCGTGCGGGTTTTTTCCTAGTCCTGAGTGGGCTCTGAATTTTTTGATTTTCGCAGGATCGCTACCAGCTCCTTTACGCAGCCGGGCAAGGCGTCGAGCTCACGTACCAGCATGCTGCGCTCCCGGATCGCCCAGGGTTCCTTCAGGTGCACCGTGACCAGTTCCATCGTGCGGCGATGACGCTCCGCGGCCGATTCGGGAATGATGCCAATGCCCACACCAGCCTCGATCATCCTGCAGATCGCCTCGTAGCTGGACACTTGAATACGTAACGGTAGCGTGCCGCCGAGCCGTTCAACCTGTGCGCTGACAAAGCTGAAAAGCGTGCTGCCTTCGTGAAGGCCGATATGTTGGTACGCGAGAGTCTGACTCAGCGTGACCTCGGATTCCTTGGCCAGCGGGTGGTTTTTGGGCAGCGCCAGCAGCAGCCGGTCCGTGCTGTAGTGCAGAACCTCCAATCCGCTGGCTTCCACCGGGCCGGCAATGAACCCCAGATCCGCCGAACCATCGAGTACCCCACGGACGATATCTCGCGATAACCGCTCCTGAAGATCAACGGTAACGCCTGGATGTTGGGTGAGAAACCCGACGAGCACTTCCGGAAGAAACTCCGTCACAGCCGTTGTGTTGGCAAAGATGCGTATGTGCCCGAAGGAGCCCGTCCCGTACTCGGCGAACTCAGCCTTGACGTAATCCACCTGCCGCATGATCAGCCTGGCGTGCTGCAAGAGCTTCGTACCCGCCGGCGTCAATGTGACCCCGCGGGTATCGCGATAGAGCAACCGTGTGCCGAGCTGATTTTCAAGCGCCTTTATCCTCGCACTGGTCGCGGCGGGCGACAGGTGGGCGCGACGCGCACCCTGCGTCAGGCTGGGTGATTCGGCTACGTGAATAAAGAGGCGCATATCGGCGATTTCAAAATGCATGTCGCTGTTTCTCCTGGCCGAGCGTTGATGGGTTTTTGCTCCCCGTTGATGGCAGGCGCACTTGAGCGCGTTCTGCGCGGCCGAACACCGGTCTCCGTAATTACAAATTCCCAGAATGCGATTGGGATTGCAAGGTACACCCCACAACAACGCGGTAGGCCAAGGCTTCCCTAGCCATTCCGCTATTCCCAAGCCTGACTTGAGCAAGAAGTTATGGACGTGAATGACAACGAAGAACTCAACGCCATCCGCGAAGGCGTGCGCGCCCTCTGCGCCGAGTTTCCCGCCGAATGCAGCGCCAATCTCGAACAACCTGATCCTGTCGTACGTGGCTGAGCATTCATTGGAGCCGCGCAGCTTCTGAGCGGGTCCGCCCGCAGTTTTCGGAACGAAAACGCGGCCAAGGCAATAGGGAAAGCTGCGTAGGTGTAACAACAAGAATTCATTGACGTGAAGACGACTCGCTCCGGGACATCGTGTCCTTGTTCGATGCGAGTAAGAACTGTGAGAGAGGTGAGGAATGAGCAATCCCCGCATGAAAATCATCGATTCGGATGTGCACCCCTGGGTGAATGGCGATATCGAAGGGCTTAAGCCTTACATGAGCCAGAGCTGGCAAAAGCGCTTTGAAGGCAAACGCGCGATCCTGCCGGACCATCCGCTGCGTCCGCCGTTGGCTGGTGCTACGTCGATTCGCCGAGACGCCACGCCGCCGAGCGGTGGTGCTGGCGGTTCCGATCCGTATTTCATGCGGGAGGACCACTTGGATCCGCACGGAATCGAGTACGCGATCCTTTCGTCGATCCAGGCGGGCAAGCTGGTCTCGCTGCCCAATACCGGCGAGGCCGTTACCTTGGCTCGTGCCTTTAACGATTATTTCCGGGACAAGTGGCTCGACGTCGATTCGCGCTATCGCCTGGCGATGTGCGTTGCTGTGCATGATCCGATCGAGGCGGCCAAGGAGATACGGCGTATCGGCGGCGAAGAGGGCATCGTCGCGGTATACATGCCGCTGATCAATGTGCTCATGGGGAACCGTCACTATTACCCCATTTACGAGGCCGCCGAAGAGCTCGGCCTGCCTATCCTGATTCACCCGACCGGTACCGAAGGGGCGTTTCAGACAAGCGTAGCTTTCGCTGGCGGGGTGCCGAGCACTTACATCGAGCGCCATTCCTGCTTCCCCCAGATCGCCATGGGCAACATTGCCAGCCTGCTGTTCGAGGGCGTGTTCGTGCGTTTCCCTAAGCTCAAGTTCCTGGCGGCAGAATTCGGCTTCAGCTGGGTCCCGCACATGCTCTGGCGCGTCGACCAGAACTGGAGACAGTTCCGCTGTGAAGTGCCGTGGCTTGAATACGAGCCGAGCCGCTACGTACTCGATCACGTTCGTTTCACCAGTCAACCGCTTGAAGAGCCGGAGAAGGATGAGTACCTGATCCAGATTCTGGAAATGGTGCATGCCGAGCGCACCATTCTTTTCAGCACCGACTATCCGCATTGGGACACCGATTATCCCCAGACCACTTTCCAGCGTCTGCCTCAAGCAATGAAGCAGCGCATCTTCTATGACAACGCAGCCGAACTGTTTGGATTGAACGCCGCGGTATAAGCCGGCTAAAGGAGAAAACCCGTGGAGCACAATGTAGGTCACCTGGACGATATACCAGATACCGATGCACTGATCGTCGACATTGAAGGAAGGCCAATCGGTGTGTTCAAGCGAGGCGATAAAGTTTACGCCGTCAAGAATCTCTGCCCCCACAAACGAGCGCCTCTAGCGAGGGGTACGGTCGAAGGCACGATGTTGCCTACTGCGTGCGCAGGCGAATTCAACTACGGAATGGAGAACCAGGTAGTTAGGTGCCCGTGGCACGGCTGGGAATTCGATCTGGAGACCGGAAAGTGCCTGTTTGGCGTGAGTGACAGCAAAATCAAAATCTATCCGGTTTCGGTCAGGGAGGGGCAGGTCTACGTTGACGTGTAACAGACCGAATGCCTCCGACGGCCTGCGCCATATGCCCATGGCGCATCAAACATGACCGATCGTGCCCACCAGCAAGCGGGCCTGTCCCAAGTAGGGTTTAACGCCAAATCTGCCTTTATATAAAGATCGAGGTGAACGATGAACGAAGAGAAATTTTCCGAGAAGTTTAAAAAAGGGCTGCAAACTCGCCGTGATGTATTAGGCGACGAGTACGTCGATGCGGCAGTCAACAAGGCGACTGATTACAACTGGCCGATGCAGGAGTTCGTTACAGAGTACTGCTGGGATGAAATCTGGAACCGCCCTGGGCTCAGCCGCAAGGATCGCTCGATGCTCAACCTGGGCATGATCTCTGCGCTTGGCAGGACGCAAGAACTGAAGATGCATGTTCGCGGCGCCATCAACAACGGCTGGACTAAAGAAGAACTGCGCGAAGTTTTCCTGCAAGTCGCGGTGTACTGCGGTGTGCCGGCCGCCATCGACAGCTTCCGTACGGCGCAGGAAGTGTTCAACGAAATGGGCATCTGATCACCCCCTCTTCATTGAGAACTCACCGTTCATGCGACCGGCACAGGCAGCGTGGGATGGACGATGCGTCCTGCGCACGCCGTGAGTGAAACCCTTCGGGGCGACCTAGCTATCGCAGGCTGCACGTGGGACAGCAAGCGGTGGTTCGAATGGGCCTCGCGTGCAATTCGACCAGTCGAAACGGGCGCGAGTAGCTGTCCTGATCTTGCATTGCGCACGTTTCGCTTTCTGTACTACAAGCTCAAGGGGTGCCATGAAAACAATATTAATTAACGGGCAATGGCTTGCCGCTCATGACGAACGCCTGATTGACGTCGACGAGCCGTCAACAGGAAAAGTCTTCACCCAGGTAAGTCGCGGCGGCGAGTGGGAAGTCAACGCGGCAGTCCAATCGGCGCGCCAGGCACTGAATTCCAATTGGGGGCGGTTCACCGCAGCAGAGCGGGGGAGACTGCTGCTCAGAATTGGCAACCGGATACTCCAACAAGCCAAGGAAATCGCGCAAATCGAATCACGCGACACCGGCAAGCCGCTGCATCTGGCGGAGCGAGACATTGTCGTGCTGGCACGTTACTTCGAATATTACGGCGCGGCGGCTGACAAGCATCATGGCGAAGTCATTCCGTACCTGAACGGTTACACCGTCAATGTCGTGCATGAACCGCTTGGGGTCACCGGGCACATCATTCCTTGGAATTACCCTTCCCAGATGTTTGGTCGCACGGCCTGTCCAGCGTTGGCGGCCGGCAATGCGATCGTGCTGAAACCGTCCGAAGAGGCGTGCCAGTCGGTGCTTTACATCGCGACGTTGATGATGGAAGAAGGCCTGCCCGACGGTGCGCTCAATATTGTCACTGGATTTGGCCATGAGGCTGGCGCGGCCCTGACCGGACACCCGGACATCAACCTGGTCACCTTTACCGGCTCGCCTGGCGTAGGCGCACTCGTGCAGCAGGCGACCGCAGCCAACCATGTCCCCTGTGTGCTTGAACTGGGCGGCAAGTCCCCGCAAATCGTTTTCGCCGACGCCGATCTCGACAAGGCGGTGCCCGCTATTGTCAGCGCCCTGGTACAAAACACCGGCCAAACCTGTTCGGCAGGCACCCGTTTGCTAATTCAGCGCGAAATCTACGATGAGGTGGTGTCGCGTGTTGCGGCGCGGTTCGAGAGTATTCGCGCCGGCATGCCGGACTCCGGTGCCGATTGCGGCCCGATCATCACCCGTGCGCAGTTCGAGCGTGTGCAGGCATTTATCCACCGCCTCCACGAATCCGGTTTGCCGTTGCTTGCAGCCGGCAAACTCGACGGCATCGAGCCGGGCGGATTCTTCGTTCCCCCGATGCTGTTCGGACCTGTCCCTCGTGACCACGAGCTGGCTACTGCCGAAGTGTTCGGTCCGGTGCTTGCAGCCATGCCTTTCGAAGACGAGGCGGACGCCATCGAGCTTGCCAACGCGACGGAATACGGTCTGGTAGCCGCAGTATGGACCGAGAACGGTGCGCGTCAGCAGCGGATGGCGCGCTCGGTGGTCGCGGGCCAGGTGTATATCAACTGCTATGGCGCCGGCGGTGGGGTCGAGCTGCCCTTCGGCGGCCGAAAGAAAAGTGGCTACGGGCGCGAGAAAGGCTTTATCGCCCTGGATGAGTTCACCACCACCAAAACCATAGTGAATTGTTTCGAGTGATGCTCGGGCCGTACGCCCATGCGTCGCTGTAGAGCCTTGGCGTCTTGCACACGTTGCGAAGTCGGGCCTCGCATTCGGTCAGCGCGAATGCGGGTGTCGGGAAAACTAGCTTCAAAACGACTTCGCTGCGGAGCAACCTGTAAGAAAGAGCGCTAGAGAAGATCCGCCGCTCGGGAGGCGAGCATGAGCGGTCACGATGGTTCGCCAGCGTGGCGCCAATGGCGGAATGACTTGGAGGGCAGCCAGTGAATCGCGGCTAGTCGTACTCCATAAAGCTGAGTCGAAACGGATCCCGAAGCATGACCAAGAGAATAATAATCGTCGGCACCGGACAATCAGGCGTTTCGCTGGCGTTCAAGCTGCGGATGCTGGGGTGCCAGGACGAAATCACCCTCATCGGTGAAGAGCCTGACCTTCCGTATCACCGCCCACCGTTGTCGAAGAAATACGTGACCAACCTGGCGGAAGCCGACGGGCTTTATCTGAAGCCCAAGCAACTCTATGAGAGTGAGCGTATCGAGCTGCGGCTGGGCTGTCGGATCACGACGCTAGATCGCACGGCAAAAAGCGTCACCTTGGATGACGGGACGACGCTGCGCTATGACTGGCTTGCGCTGGCTACTGGTGCGAATGCACGGCGCCTGCCGGCTTCGATAGGCGGCGATGCTCGTAATGTCTACACCCTCAGGACACTGGCCGACGCCAGGGCGCTGCGCGACGAGTTCGGCAAAGGACGCCAGCTGTTGGTGGTCGGTGGGGGCTACATCGGACTCGAGACCGCGGCGGTGGCGCGAAGCCTCGGCATGCACGTCACCCTGATTGAACAGGCCGACCGGATTCTCAATCGTGTGGCCTCGGCCGAGACCGCGTCCTACTTCAATGCACTGCATCTGCAAAACGGTGTGGTGATCCGAGAGGGCGTCGGCCTCGATGGTCTTGAACAGCACGAAGGTCAGGCGGTGCGTGCGCGTCTCAGCGACGGTTCAGAAATGGACGTCGATGTGGTCGTCGCCGGCATCGGCGTGAACCCCGCCACGGAACTGGCAGAACGCGCCGGGCTGGTTGTAGTGAACGGCATCGTCGTCGATAGCTGTGGGCGTACCTCCGATCCGTCTATCTATGCTTCGGGCGACTGCGCCTCCTTCCCGTATCGGGGGGTGCACATGCGGCTCGAATCTATCCAGAACGCCGTGGATATGGCGGATGTGGTGGCGCGCTCGATGCTTGGCGAAGAGCCCCACTATCTGCCGATTCCGTGGTTCTGGTCCGATCAGTACGCCACCAAACTGCAGATCGCCGGCCTGCACCTTGGCTACAACCGCGTCGCGGTGAGAGAGGCGCCCCGCTCAGGCCTTTCGGTTTGGTATTTCGATGACGACCGCTTCCTCGCAGTCGACGCGATTAACGATCCGAAAGCCTTTATGACCGCGAAGCGCTGGTTAACGGCTGGCTTCAACCCAAGTTTTGACGCTCTGGCGGACCCGTCGGTCGAGCTGAGCGCCATACCGGAGTTCGTCCTAACACGTACGAATACAACGCAGGAGATCTGATGTGCCTACGATCATTTTCATTGAGCCAGACGGTACCGAGAAGCAGGTGGGTGCCCGGATTGGCCAAACCGTGATGGAAGCTGCTGTACAGAACGGCGTGAAAGGCATTGATGCCGATTGCGGAGGTTCCTGTTCATGCGCGACGTGCCATGGATATGTCGACGAGGCATGGCAAGAAAAACTTGAACCAGCCGACTCGATGGAGTTGGACATGCTCGACTTTGCATATCAACGGTCAGATGGATCTCGCCTGACTTGCCAGCTCGTCGTGGGTGAAGAGATGGATGGGTTAATGATCAAACTTCCCGTCTCTCAAGCCTGACGATGTGAAAAGAGTTTGCCCGGCACGTGTTTATATGCCGAGCAGCAACCGGTGATAGAGCCAATAAGTTCGATGTTTGAACAGTTCGTGTAAATAAAACAAATATAAAAAATAGAGGAACAGCAAATGCTCCGTAAAAAAATAGCTTGCCTTGGTGTTGCATTGTCGTTGTCCACGGGTCTCGCATATGCAGAGTCCATGACGCTGAAGTTGGCGCATCAGTGGCCTCAAAATGAAAAAGACTATGTTGTTGCAGCGGGGGTGCAGTTCGCTGAAGAAGTTGAAAAGCGCAGCGGCGGAGATATTAAAATACGCTTCTTCCCCGCTCAGTCCATCGTCAAGGCGGCTGATACACATACAGCCTTGAAATCCGGGGCCATCGACCTGGCAATCTATCCGTATATATATTCCGCTGGGGCCATTCCCGAGATGAACCTTGTGTTGCTACCGGGTCTTTGGAAAAGCCACAACGAAGTCTTCGATTTCAAAAGTACCGAGGCCTGGAAAGAGCTGGAAGCGAAGGCCAATGACTACGGCTTCAAGACACTTGCTTGGATTCAGATCGCAGGGGGGTTTGCCTCGACCGATGGCCCTATTCGTGTCCCGGCGGATCTGCAGAACAAGAAAGTCCGTGCTGCGGGTAAGTACATGGAGGGTGCGCTCGTAAAAGCTGGCGCGAGCACATCGACAATGCCGTCCTCGGAAACTTATGGAGCCATGCAGAGCGGATTGCTCGACGGTTTATTGACCTCCTCGAGTTCGCTGGGTGCGTATCGGGTGTACGAAGTATCCGAGCATTACGTGTCGCCTGAAGATTATTCGGTCTATTTCACGATCGAGCCGATCGCCATCAGCATGAAAACCTGGAAGGAGCTCAGTCCAGAACAGCAGAAGATACTCGCCGAGGCGGGTAAGAGTGTTGAAGCGAAAGCGCTCGAAGGTGCTATGGCAGAGGACAAGCGCGTCGCGCACGAATTTGCTGCCAACGGCGTAGCTGTGGAAAAGCTGACCGAAGGCGACTGGGATAAATGGCACGATCTTTTTGCCACCCATGCTTTCGCTGCTTTTAAAGAAGGAGTTCCTGGCGGAGCGGCGCTTCTGGAAAAGGCAATTTCAGGACAGCACTGAAACGACCCGTCTACGGACCGGCACGGCTCGCCGCACCGGTCCGTTGAAGTTAGGAGCGAAAGAATGTCCAGTAAAGTTAGATGCTTCGATGGCCTAATCATGTTGAGCGGCATAGTTGCCGGGATTGCGGCTTTTTTTATCGGTATCTCGGTTACTTACGATGTGGTTGCTCGCAGTGTTTTCGGTGCGACAACTAATTGGGTTACCGACGTAAATACCTATATTGTCGCCTTTATCACCTTCGTCGGTGCTGCGTACGCGCAGCGGGAAGGCGCGCATGTGGGAGTAGATATTGTAACGACCCGCTTGCCCCCGAAACTTCGCGGCTTGGCACTGTCGGTGTCGAATGTCATTGTCGTGTTGGTGGTCGGGCTGCTCTTATGGCTCGGCTGCGAACAGTGGCTCGAGATGTGGGTTTCGGGCGAACAATCTGCCGGTATGTTTACCGTGCCTCTCTGGATTCCCTTCAGTTCGCTTCCCATAGGGATGCTGCTGCTATTGGCTGTTCAGTTGCGCAGTACTTTTCGCTGCTGGCTCGCGCCGAGCGGACAGAACTAATCTTAATTTCATGAGATAACTACAATGCCCGTAGAAATTTGGATTGGCGCAGCAATGTTCGGTGCATTGTTGTTGCTTTTAGCGATCGGTATTCCGGTTGCGTTTTCTCTGTTAACGGTCGCCCTTGGCTCCTTGTTCATATTAGAAGGCGGAATTTCGGCTTTCAGTCTGGTGGCCCCAACCCTCAATAGCAGCGTGATGGAGTTTGCGCTGACGGCCGTGCCCCTGTTTATTCTGATGGGCGCAATTATTTCCGCTTCAGGGATGGGCGGACGCCTATATAACGCTCTGGCAATCCTGATGCACGGCGTGCCAGGTGCGCTATTGGTCGCGACGACTCTCGCCTCAACCATCATGGCGGCCGTGTCGGGCTCAAGCGTTGCTACCGCTGGTGCCATCGGGGGGCTGTCAATCAAGGAGATGCGGCGCCTGGGATATAGCGACAACGACTCCTGTGGCGCCGTTGCCGCCGGCGGAACCTTGGGCATTCTGATCCCGCCGAGCATTCCGCTAATCATCTACGGAATCATTTCCGAACAATCGATCAACAAGTTGTTCATCGCATGCATCGTGCCGGGCCTGATCATGGCCGCGTCCTTCATCGGCTATCAGGTGTGGCTCGACTGGCGCCGTGGGAATCTGAAAGTGGTCGACCCTACCGCCAATGTTCGGAAGGTCACGCTGACAATGCGGTTGCGCGCCTTGCTGGATTTATTACCGATGGCGTTGCTCATCTGGATCATCCTGGGCTCCATTTACCAGGGAATCGCCACGCCCACCGAGGCGGCGGCACTGGGGGCGATCACCAGCCTGCTGTTAGCTGGCCTGCTTTACCGCGAGATCGATGGCAAGACGCTGGTCAAGATTCTGCTCGAGTCGGCACGTAGCAGCGCGATGGTGCTGATGATCGTCGCAGCCGCAATGCTGTTCGGCTATGTGATGACCACCACGGCCGTCGCGCCGATCCTCGCCAATGCCGTCGCCAGCATGGACGTGGCCCCATGGGTCGTCCTGGCTGCAATCATGTTGTTCCTGCTGTTTCTCGGCTGCTTCATGGAGACGATTTCCATCATCGTCATCACCACGCCCATCCTGGTTCCGATCATCGATTCGTTCGGTTGGGACCTGATCTGGTTTGGCGTACTGCTGGTCATCAACATGGAAATGGCGCTGATTACGCCGCCGGTGGGTTTGAACCTCTTTGTAGTTCAGGGGGTTGTCCGGGACGTATCCATCGAAAGAATCATTGCTGGCGCTGTGCCTTACGTCGGAATCATGCTGCTGGTGTTGTGCCTGGTAGCGATGGTGCCCTCGATCACGACGCTCTTGTTGAACTAGCGAATGGTCTTCTAGTTGCCGGCTTGGGTGCGAGACCCAGGTTCGAGCGACAACCTCGGTGCGGGCTTTTTGATGTGGGGGTTTTACTTTGAAAATCGCAGTAGTGGGTCTGGGAAACATGGGTGGGCGGGTCGCCAAGCGGCTCATGGAACAGGGGCATGAGGTTGGTATTTATGACACTGATGCCGCGGCCGTCGCACGGTTCGTCGAGCTCGGCGCCACGGGCTACCAAAACCTGAAGGCTCTCGGCGCGGAGCACCCGTTCGTTATTACCGTGCTCCCGAACGGCGATATAGTCAAAAAAGTTGTGTTTGGCGAGCAGGGACTGGCGGCTGGCATGCGGGAGGGCAGCACGCTCATCGACATGACTAGTTCGGTTCCGGCGATCACCACTGAAGTTGGCCAGGCTTTGTCGAAGCAAGGTATTCATTTGCTTGATGCTCCCGTCAGCGGCGGGGTAAAAAAGGCTGAAACTGGCCAATTGACCATCATGGTGGGTGGTGATGCCGCTGTGCTGGCCGATGCCGATGCCATTCTCCGGGACGTGGGCGAGCACGTGATTCACGTTGGCGACCTAGGGGCCGGCCATACCGTCAAGGCTCTGAACAACCTCATCACGGCAACCACGCTGGCCATCACTTCAGAAGCCATGGCGCTGGGCGTCAAGATGGGCGTCGATGCGCAAAAAATGCTCGACGTGATCAACGTCGGTAGCGGCAAGAGCGTGTCGAGCGAGATGAAGTTCCCGCAACAGGTCATGTCGCGCAAGTTCGACGTTGGGTTCACCGTCGGGCTGATGTGCAAGGACGTTGGTATTGCCTTGGATATGGCCCATCAGGCTGGGGTACCGACATTCGTCTCCTCAGCCGCGTACGAATTATGGAAATTCGGCGTAGCTAAAGGCTGCGGTGCCATGGACCACACGGCCATCGCGTTGGTAGTCGAGGAAATGGCAGGTGTCGAAATCAAGGGTTGATTGACGTAGGCCGGGGCGCGGCTGCATACGCAGCAGTGCCCTTGGCAGAGGTGTGCCGCCCGGCCTAAGAATCCCGCTCAGTCGCGCTCCGGCACGAGCCCGTTGTTCAGGTCCGTGCCGGCGCTCTGTTCACCAGTAAAAACAACGAACATTTTTATCAACGTGCATTGGCGCGCTGCTTTTTTGAGCCGCCTACACGAAGCAAAGTAGCTAAGGCCGAGTCATGTTTCAAAAGAATCCATGTGGTGCGCTGCTGGCTACCGTTACCAACAAAGCGAGTCTTAACAGACTGGTTTTCCTCTGCCTGCTGGCGGCGCTTATTAGCATCGCTGGGTTAGTGATGGTCATGGCTGGATTCGTAGCGAATGGACACGAACCCGATGCGGCGCGCTACGCATTCATTGGCGGTGGCGCCGGGTTCGTCGCCACGGCGCTGGGCGCTACGTTTGCAATAACATTGCGGAGGTTGAGCGACGAAATCCAATCAAACATGCTCAGCTTCGCATCCGGAATGATGCTGGCGGCCAGTTTTCTGTCTCTTATATTGCCCGGATTCGATGCGGCCAATTCGATTCTCGAGAACAAATTCATGGCGGCAGGCACGGTAGTGCTCGGCTTGGCGCTGGGTGCCACGCTGATCAGTTGCTTGGACCGATTCCTCCCTCACGATCAGGTGTTCGCATTGTCTTATGGAACGGGCACCGGGCCAGCAGGTGCTAGCCGGGTATGGCTGTTCGTCATGGCGATAGCGATTCACAACTTTCCTGAGGGCATGGCGGTAGGTGTGGGATTTGGCGGTGATCCGGAGCTCGGTGTGTCGCTCGCTACGGCGATCGCTATTCAGGATGTACCCGAAGGCTTGGCTGTCGCCATGGCACTTCGTGCGATTGGTCTTTCCATTCCTGTCTCCTGCCTGGTCGCTGCTGCCACCGGGGTGATGGAGCCCGTCGGGGCGATGTTCGGCCTTGCCGTTACGTCCGGTTTCGCGATTTCTTTTCCCCTTAGCCTGGGGTTCGCCGCCGGCGCCATGTTGTTCGTGGTGTGCAATAACATCATCCCAGAGACCTGTGGGCGCGGCGGCAAGGGCCGCCCCGGACTCTCCCTGATGTCTGGCCTGTGCGTGATGGTTTTTCTCGATGCAGCGTTAGGGTAAGCACGCAGATGACGCCAGATCTGGTGTTAGGAGTCCAAATGATATGAGACAGGGTCTGCCTTCCGTGCTGTCCGGTGGACAATCGCGCTACCTCGTTCTCGCCCAGGGAGAGGCCTGATGGGCGGAGGCTTTCTCCCGCTGGTGGTGACGCTGGCGATCCAGGCGCTC
The DNA here is from genome assembly GCF_045999685.1 of Stutzerimonas sp. VN223-3. Lineage (NCBI taxonomy): Bacteria > Pseudomonadati > Pseudomonadota > Gammaproteobacteria > Pseudomonadales > Pseudomonadaceae > Stutzerimonas > Stutzerimonas sp. VN223-3. Next base: position 467,031 of record NZ_RBEC01000001.1, read on the forward strand.
GCCTCGATGGCCTCGTTCACCGTGCCGGTCCTGGCACCGGCCGCTGCTCGCGACCTGGCCGGGCCGGTCGCGCTGGTCGGTGTCTACGTCGCGCTGATCTACCTCAGTGCGATGGTGACCAGTCTGCTCAGTGGGGGTTGGGTGGTCCGTTATGGCGCCATCCGTATCAGTCAGGTCTGCCTGCTGCTGTGCACTGCCGGCCTGCTTTGCGCCGCCAGCGGCACGCTGACGGGGATGGCCTTGAGTGCCTTGCTCATCGGCGCCGGCTACGGGCCGGTGACGCCGGCCAGCTCGCATATCCTGGCGCGCACCACGCCGCCGCATCTGATGGGTTTCATGTTTTCGCTGAAGCAGACCGGTGTGCCGCTGGGCGGCGTGCTCGCCGGGGCGCTGGTGCCGAGTCTGGTCGCCACGGTGAGCTGGCAGGGCGCTGCGGTCGCGGTGGCGCTGGCATGTGCCACGATGGTGCTGGTCGCACAACCGTTCCGCGCCGCTCTGGACAACGATCGCCAGCCGGGCCACGCCGGCCCGCGCGATCCGTTTCGGCCGCTGGTGCGGGTGTTTCAGCACCGGCCGATCCGTGACCTGGCCCTGTGCTCGTTCTGCTTCAGTGCCATGCAGCTGTGCCTGACTACTTATCTGGTTACCTATCTGACCCATGAATACGGCTTGCCGCTGACCACCGCCGGGCTGGTGCTGGCCATCACCCAGGGTGCCGGGATGGTGGGGCGGCTGTTCTGGGGCTGGATCGCCGATCGCTGGCTGCCGCCTCGTCGGCTGTTGCCGCTGCTGGCGCTGGCAATGGCGCTGGCGGCCGGCCTGACCGCCGCGTTCGACCCGGATTGGCCGCTGCTTGCGATGATGCTGGTCAGCGCACTGTTCGGCGCCACGGCGATCGGCTGGAACGGCGTTTACCTGTCCGAAGTCGCCCGTCTGGCGCCGCCGGGTACGGCCGGCCTGTACACCGGCGGCACGCTGTTCTTCACCTATTTCGGGGTGGTCGCCGGCCCGCCTTTGTTCGCCCTGATCGCCGAGGCGAGTGGTTCGATGGCCAGCGGCTACGCCACCTTCGGTGCGTTGCTGCTGGCCATCGGCCTGCTGCTCGGGCACTTCGCCCGGCGCCCGGCACCTGCTACCGGCTCGGTCTGAGACCGACTCGTCCCACGGAGGAAACATGTCCGCACAGTCCTATCTTGATCTCGCGGGGCTCGAGGCCGATGTGCTCGATGCGCGACGCACGAGCTTTGGCGGCAAGCTCTGCGTACACCCGCGTCAGGTCCAGCCGATCAACAAATCGACCGCGGCTGAGCCGCGCGACCAGCTCAAGCAGGCGGCCGAGCGGTTATTCGCCGAACGCGGCTTTCACCGTCTCAGTCTGCGTCAGCTGGCGGCCGCGGTTGGCTTGCAGCCAGGCTCGCTGTACGCCCACTTCGAGAGCAAGGACAGCCTGCTTCAAGAACTCATCGAGGATGGCTACGACGCCTTGCTTGAGAGCGCCCGTGCCAGCCTGCAACGAGCGCCGCGCGATGGTGCGCTCGAAGCCCTGGTTCGCAATCACTTGGAATTCCGGAGCGCCCATCCGTGCTGGTTCTTCCTTGCGGCGGTGGAGCGACGCCATCTTCCGGCGCCGCGGCAGGCCGAGATCCTTTGCTCTGAGCGTGATTATGAGGGGCTGTTCGCAGGTGTTCTGAGCACCTATACAGATTCCGATGGTCACCGCACCCACGCCGCGGTACGCCAGTTGCTACGCCTGCTCGATGCTTTATTACCCCACGACGAAGCGTCTGGGGCTCCTTCGCAACCCAACGACTGGGCGAGCGATCTGGCCTGGCTGGCTGTGCAGCGATTGTCGTCCGGAGCGCTTGCCGGGCCGGGATCGGCGTGCGCTCGCTAGGCGGTCACGCGTCGCCCAGCGCCGCACCCACAAACTCCAGCCGATCCTGACCAAAGAACAATTCACCGTCGACAAAGAAGCTCGGCGCGCCAAACACGCCGCGTTGCACGGCTTCGTCCGTGTTTGCCTTGAGCGTCGTCTTGATCTCCTCGTTCTGCAGCATCGCTTCGAACTGCTTGGGATTCAGGCCGGCCTGCTGTAGCACTTCGGCGATGACGGCCGGGTCCGCCAGGTTGCGGTTTTCAATCCATAGCGCGCGGAACATGGCGTCGAGGTAGCGAGGGAAAGCGTCTGGCTGTATCGCCAGGTAGCCCATGGCTCCGCGCATCAGACTCAACGTATTGATCGGGAAGTGCTGGTTGAAGACGAAGGGCACGCCGTAGCGACGGGCGTGGCGCTGCAGGTCGGTGAGCATGTAGCGGCCTTTCGCCGGGACGGTCGCTGGCGAGGCATTGCCGGTGGCCTGGAACACACCGCCGAGCAGCATCGGGCGATAGTGCAATTGGGCCCCGGTGCGCTCGCATAACGCTGGCAACTGGGTCCAGGCGAGATAGGTCGCCGGGCTGCCGAGATCGAAGAAGAACTCCACGGTCTTGTTCATTGTTCATTTCTCCATTGATGGGTGGCTTACCAGCGCTCGATCCAGGGGCGCAGGTCGAGTTCGAAAGTCCAGGCATCGCGTGGCTGGCTGTGCAGATGCCAATAGTTGTCGGCGATGTGCTCGGGGTTGAGGATGCCGTCCTGATCCTTTAGCGCGTAGCGTTCGGGGAAGCTGTCGCGGATGAAGTCGGTATCGATGGCGCCATCGACCACCACGTGGGCGACGTGAATGTTCATCGGGCCCAATTCGCGCGCCATGCTCTGCGCCAACGCGCGAATGCCGTGCTTGGCGCCCGCGAACGCGGCGAAACCGGCGGAACCGCGAAGCCCGGCCGTGGCGCCGGTAAAAAGGATGGTGCCGCGCCCGTGCGCGACCATTCGCTTGGCCACCGCCTGGCTAGTGAGAAAGCCGGCGAAGCAGGCCATTTCCCAAATCTTGAAATACTTGCGGGCAGTCTCTTCGAGAATGCTGCAGGGCACGTTCGCACCGATGTTGAACACCATCACCTCGATCGCGCCGATATCGCGCTCGATGGTCTCGATCAACTGGGCGACATCGTCCTCCTTGCGTGCATCGGAGGCGAAGCCGTGAGCGCGACCGCCTTCGGTGATTATCTGATCGACCAGCGGTTGCAGCTTGTCGGCGCTGCGTCGGGTGACGCAGGCGATGTATCCCTCACGGGCAAAACGCCGCGCAATGGCACCGCCGGTGGAATCTCCGGCACCGATAACCAGGGCGACGCGATTGTTGTTATCCATGGGCTCGCTCTCTTGCTAAACGATCGTTAGGTAAACGAACGTTATGTTACGCTCGGCTCATCGTCAAGCGACACTCACGAGGTTGTGCTGCATGCGTTATTCCTCCAGCCACAAGCAAGAGACCCGACAGCGTTTGGTCGAAAGCAGCGGCGCCATCGCCAAGCGCGGCGGCTTCGCTACCACCGGTGTGGATGGCCTGATGAAAGCCATCGGCCTGACCGGGGGCGCTTTCTACAGCCACTTCCCCTCCAAGAACGATCTGTTTACCGAAGTGGTGCGCCGTGAGCTGTCGCAAAGCCCAATCCTTGCCCGCGAAGGCGGCTTGACCCGGCAGACGCTAGAGCGCTGTCTGGACAGCTACCTGAGCCTGGCCCATCTGCATAACCCGGAGGCTGGCTGCGCGATCCCGGCGCTCGGCGCGGAGATTGCCCGTGCCGATATTCAAGTGCGGGAGGAGGCCGAGCACTGGCTGTCTACGTTGCAACAGGCCTGGGCAAGCGCCCTGGGGGATGGCCAATTGGCCTGGGCGCTGATTGCGCAATGCGTTGGCGCATTGGTCGTGGCGCGCATGCTGGCCAGCGAAGAGACCCAGCGTGAGGTGCTCGACGCGAGTCGCAGCGTGCTGCATACGGCGCTGGAGCGTGCGGAATAGACGCGCTAGGGCGGGAGGCAATTTACTGCACCGCGTACGAGATCTCTGAGCCTATAAGGCATTGTCATGATGCTCAGCCTCAGATGCGATCCTTCCCATCAAACCGCGGAATGGCCCGGCTCTCGGCCCTCTCGGCTCTGGCTTCGATTAAACGGAATGGCACCTTCGGATAATACGAACACCGATTGGCCGATTATTTGTAATGGATAGGCGCTCGATGCCGATAGCGTTACTCCCAAGTCGGCAGGTGCCGTTGGGCTGATCCAGACAAATAGAGGGTTTCCCCATGTTGATAAGACGCCTGAAGGTCGGCCCTCGCGCTGTGCTCGGCTTTTCTGCAGTGGCATTGCTCGTAATCATTCTTGGGCTATTCGCCCAGAGCCAGATGAAAAGCATCCGCGCGACTACGGTCGAGGTCATGGACAACACGCTGCCCAGCTTCGTGTCGCTAGGTTCGATCAGCGAAGCCATGCTACGTCTGCGGATCATTTCCTTCCGCATTCTGGTCGATCGCGAGGCCGAGCAGTTGCGCAGCACCATCGCCCGCGGCGATGAGCTGGTAGCGGAGCTCGACACGTTGGTAAAGGCGTATTCCAAGCTCGTTGTCACCGATGCCGAGAAGTCTCAGTTCAATCTCTTCGAGCAGGCCCTGCAAGACTACATCGGCATCCACAAGCGGCTGGTCGAAGTCTCCGGCTCTGGCGATGTCGAAAGCGTGCGGTCACTGTTAGGCGGTGAATACACAGAGCTCTCTATCAAACTGGGCGCGCAGCTCAAGACGTTGGTGAAGATCAACAATGCCAATGCCGAAGCGTTCGCTGCGCTGTCCCAATCCCAATACGAACACTCCAACATTGGTGTGTTTGCGTCGATGGGCGTAGCCGTTGCACTGACCATTCTGCTGGCGTACCTGTTCACGCGCAGCATCGTTGCGCCGCTGAGCGAGGCTGTGAAGGCGGCTGAGGCGGTTGCCCAAGGTGACCTCACTTATCCAATCCAGGTCAACGGTGATGATGAGCCGGCCCGTCTGCTCGGTGCACTGCATGGCATGCAGCAAAGCCTCAAAGGCACTATCCAGCGCATCGTCGATTCGTCGATGCAGCTCGCCTCGGCCGCTGAAGAGCTCAACGCAGTGACCGAGAATTCAACCAAAGTGCTTTTGCAGCAGAATCAGGAAATCGAGCAGGCCGCGACGGCCGTGAACGAGATGACCGCGGCGGTGGACGAAGTGGCTGGAAATGCCACCGCGACATCTGAGGCTTCACGCGACGCCGACCGCACGGCAGGGCACGGGCGTCAGCAAGTCGACCAGACCATCACCTCTATCAATGACGTGGCAAACAGCGCCGGCGAAACCGTTGAGCAGGTTACTCAGTTGGCCGAGCGGGTGCGTGGCATCAGCTCGGTGCTCGACGTGATCCGCGCCATTGCCGATCAAACGAATCTGCTGGCGCTCAATGCCGCCATTGAAGCGGCGCGGGCGGGTGAAGCCGGTCGCGGATTCGCCGTAGTGGCCGATGAAGTTCGGGCGCTGGCGCACCGGACCCAGCAATCTACCCAAGAGATCGAGCAGATGATCGTCGGCACCCAACAGGGCACCGACCAAGCCATGTCGTCCATGCAGATCAGCAACCGGCGTGCTCAGGAAACCCTGACTATCGCGCGCGCCGCTGGCGAAGCGCTGCAGCAGATTACAGAAGCCTTCAGCCAGATCACCGAGCGCAACCTGGTCATTGCAAGTGCGTCGGAGGAACAAGCTCAGGTTGCCCGCGAAGTCGACCGAAACTTGGTGAACATCCGCGACTTGGCCATGCAGACGTCGGCCGGTGCCCACCAGACCAGTACTGCCAGCCAAGAACTTGCGCGACTGGCGGTCGACCTGAACGGGCTGGTCACACGCTTCAAACTGGCATGACGCCGCGCTGCATGCCTAGGCAGTGACGCTTAGTTGGCGTCAGCTTGCGGCTTGAGGCTAGACCGGTAAGCAGAGCGCCGGCGATCAGCGCCGCAGTGGAACCCACAATGACAACGCGATCGCCGGTGGTCGCGTTGCGCACGATAGGCGTGAGTCAGGAACCAAGCTTTACCTCGCCATCTCTCCCCACGCTCAACCGGAGGAAGTCCTCCGCCAAAAACAGCGTTCCTTCATAGAACCTCGCCGCCTCCGTCCGGATATCCTCGATCGACAAACCTCGATCTGGATCGCTCTGATACCGCGCGCTGAAGTGTGTGAGCACCAGATTGGGAACCCCGACTGCCTGCGCGAAGGTCGCTACCTGCGCAGCGGTGCTATGGCCGAAATCGGTTTTGCCGGCTTCGGCGATGGTCTGGGTGTAGGTCGCTTCGTGAACCAGGAGCTGGGCGTTCTGGCAGGCTTCACGGAGCAGCTCGGGGCGGTCATTGTCGCCGCCGATGACGATGCGCCGCGGTGCACGCGAGAACAGCAGGTAGTCCTCGCTGCGTAGCGTGCAATCATCATGTTCGACATCGAAACCGCGAGCCAATCGGCCCCAGAGCGGGCCGCGGGGAATCCCGTCGCGGTCGAGTTTGTCGATGTCCAGGCGTGGATCAGGGCGGGCTTCGGTGAAGCTATAACCCCAGCTCGGCACGCGATGGGAGAGGGCGGTGGCCTCGACGCGTACCTGTGGATTGCGCCACTCCTTAAGGGTTTCGGTGGCATGGAAGCGCAATTCGTAGGGAAGCCAGGTCTGGCTCATCTCAAGGGTGGCGCGCACCCAGCCTTCAATAGCGGTCGGGGCGATGATGTCGAGTGGTTCCTGCCGGCGTGCCATGCCGGCGCTGGCGAGCAGGCCAGGCAGCCCGAAGCAATGGTCGCCGTGCACATGAGTGATGAATATCGCACGCAGCCCGTGCAGCGTCAGTGGTGTGCGCAGCAGTTGATGCTGTGTGCCTTCGCCGCAATCGATCAGGTACCAGCCCTTGCCGCTGTCTTCGAGCAGTGCCAGCCCGCTGACATTGCGGGCCTTGGTGGGCGTGCCGGATGAGGTGCCGAGAAATAGCAGATCCACGTGCAGGCTCCATCGTTTTTCGTGCCGTCGAGTATGGCGAATCGGATCGTTGTAGATAAGCGCTTCATTCTTCACGTATCGCCGCAGTACGTCGACATATGCTTTTTAGCTACTAAGAAAGCACGAACTTATATTAAGGATTGCTAACGGACCCCGTTATGCTGGCCGCTATCGACACGGCCCCGCTGGGCCCACTTTGGGATTGGATGATGGAATTCGGTGTTCTCGGTTTCGTAGTAGCCGGCCTGTTAGTTGGATTTATCGTTGGCATGACAGGTGTCGGCGGCGGCTCGTTGATGACGCCCATTCTATTGTGGTTCGGCGTTAACCCGGCGGCGGCAGTGGGCACCGACCTGCTCTACGCGGCTATCACCAAAGCGGGTGGTGTCTGGGTCCATCAGAAAAACCGCAACATCGACTGGGGCATCACTGGCTGGCTCGCGCTGGGCAGCGTACCTGCGGCGGCGCTCATGCTCTGGATATTGAAAGGGCTACATGCCGATCAGGACGCGCTCAACGCGGTGATCAAGCAATCCTTGGGCATCGTATTGGTGCTCACCGCGTTGGCGGTACTGTTCAAGAAGCGATTACTTGCGTTCGCGTCCCGCCTCTCCGGTCCGACACCGCGATTATCGTCACGCGGCCTCAATGTGCTGACCGTGGTGGTGGGGGTTGTGCTCGGCGCAATGGTCACGTTGACCTCGATCGGCGCAGGTGCATTGGGCACCGTGGCGTTATTTTTTCTCTACCCGTTGCTGGCCACACGCCGCTTGGTGGGAACGGAGATCGCCCACGCCGTACCGCTGACGCTGGTCGCCGGCCTAGGGCACGCCAGCATGGGCAATATGGATTGGACGATCCTGGCTTACCTCCTGGTGGGTTCGTTACCGGGCATCTATCTGGGCAGCAACCTGTCTGGCCGAGTACCCGAAACCGTTTTGCGCCCGTGCCTGGCGGTGATGCTGGCGGCCATCGGCTATAAGTTGATCTGACCGCAGCCACTTTCGAGGGCGCGACGCACGCGCTTCGTACGGAGACAATCGCGGCTGGCGTTGCCAAACAAGCATGACCACCGCCACCTTTCGCTTCTATGCCAGGCTCAACGAATTTCTGCCCGCCGAGCGCCGCGGGCAGGCGTTCAGCTGTTCATGCGCGCGTGCCGCGACCACCAAGCACATGATCGAGGCCCTCGGCGTGCCGCACACCGAGGTGGCGTTGGTGCTGATCAACGGTCAGCCGGCCGGGTTCCAGCGGTCGATCGAGAACGGTGATCGGATCGTCGTGTATCCCAAGTTCGAGCGCCTGGACATCAGCACTCTGGCGCCTTTGCAGCCGCTGCCGAACGGCCGTCCACGCTTCGTCGCCGATGCTCACCTGGGTGGTTTGGCACGGCTGCTGCGCCTGGCCGGGTTCGACACACTCTATGACAACGGCTATGAAGACGCGGCGATGGCCGAACTGGCAAACCGCGAAGGTCGCGTGCTGCTGACCCGTGATCGTGCACTGCTCATGCACCGAGTGGTGACGCACGGCTGCTACGTGTATGCCCTCAAGCCGGCGATACAGCTGAAAGAATTGTACGACCGGCTGGACCTCGCAGCCCACGCGCGGCCCTTCAGTCTGTGCATGAGCTGCAACGCGCCCCTGCGTGCAGTCGACAAACAGACCGTATTTGAGCGCTTGCCGCCACGCGTGCAAGAACGCCATGAGCGCTTTCTGACCTGCGACTGCTGCGCTCGGATCTACTGGGAGGGCTCGCATTGGCAGGATATGCGCGCCTTGCTCGATTCCATGAATGTCAGCGATTGACAGCGCATCCGCTGCTGCCAATCGCCTATCTGTATTCCGCCATTGCCATGCTGACCACTGGCGTCGCCTGCATGGCGATCGGCCTTCTCCGAGGCGAAGACCGGATGACGCCCGGCTTTATCGCGCCGGGGCTGGTCCTGGCTCTGCTCGCCATGCGTCGACGGGTCTGCTGATCACCCGCTCTACCTCGACGACATAACTTGCCCAAGTGGCTAAGGCTGTTCGCAATTGACCATCCAGGACACCCCGAAGCGGTCTGTCAGCATGCCGAAGCGCTCGGCCCAGAAGGTTTTCTCCAGCGGCATCACGACCTGTCCGCCTTCGGCCAGCCCTTCGAACACGCGTTCACCCTCGGCCACACTGGCAGGATGCAGCGAGATGGAACAACCCTTGATGCCTTCGTATGAGCCGCCGCCACAAGCCTGGTCGCCGGGCATGGTGTCAGACGCCATCAACTGGTAATCGCCCAGATTCAGGCAAACATGCATGATTCGCTCTCGGTGTTCGGCTGGGAAATGCTCAGCCTCCGGTGCCTGGGCGAAGGTGATCATTTCCAGCGTGCCGCCCAGCACTTTCTGGTAAAGCGTGAAGGCATCGCGTGCTTGGCCGTCGAAGGTGAGGTACGGGGTAATTTTCATGTGTTATCTCCTGTTCCGATTACTGGGCTATCTGTGTGCGAAGGCGTTCTTCCTGCTCGCGCAATTCGGGCGTGAATTCGGCGCCGAAGTCCTCGGCTTCGAATACCTGACGGATCTCGATTTCCGATTCGCCAATAGCTGATGCCGGGCAGCGCTTTACCCAATCGATGGCTTCTTGCAGCGACGCGGTCTGGAACAGCCAATAGCCGGCGATGAGCTCCCGCGTTTCAGCGAACGGGCCATCGACGACCGAGCATTGGCCTTCGTTGAAGCGCACCCGCGCACCCCGGCGACTCGGATGCAAGCCTTCTCCGCCCAGCAGTACACCGGCATTTGCCAATTCTTCGTTGTATTGGCCCATGGCTGCGAGAATCTCCTCGGTAGGCATCACGCCTGCTTCGGTATCGCTGTTGGCCTTGATCATCACCATGAATCGCATCGTCTGACTCCTTTATCGGATGGGAGAAAACAGCCTAGACGGATCTGCACGAATTTCCGCCGGCTCTGATCATTGGTCGAGTGGAAAAGACCAAAATCGACACGACGACGAAGTTTTCTTTGCCATCGCAATAAACGGGTGCCAAACCCTTCGGTTAATTAGGGCGGTTGGAGACTCCGAAAATATTTCTGCAAGGCCTGCATCCGATTCGATTTCTCGCGGGTAGTACAGGTAGCGGCCAGATTTGCCGCCCACCTGATCACTACCGGAGATTCAAAAATGGACGCGAAAAAGATCCTTTGCCTGACCGGACTTTCCCTGGCGCTCGGCTGCTCGGCCAATGCCTTCGCCAAAATGGACGTACCCGACGCCGTCAAGGTCCCGGATGGCCACACCGTCAGCATGGAAACCCGCGGCGTCGGCAAGATCACCTACGAATGCCAAGCCAAAGCCGATATGCCCGAAAAAATGGAGTGGGTGTTCATCGGCCCCAAAGCCGCGCTCAATGATCGCAGCGGCAAGCAGGTCGGCAGCTATTACGGCCCGCCTGCTACCTGGGAAGCGGCGGATGGGTCCGCGATAACCGGCACCCAGGTTGCGGTGGCTCCGGCTGGCGAAGGCAACATCCCGTATCAGTTGGTCAAGGCCAACCCTGCCAAAGGCAACGGCGCGATGAAGGGCGTCAGCTATATTCAGCGCGTAGCGACCAAGGGCGGCGTAGCGCCGGCGGCAACCTGCGATGCAGCCAGCAAGGGCGAGCGTCAGGTCGTGGATTATCAGGCCGACTACCTGTTTTGGACCAGCAAGTGAGTCCAGAACAGCGGGCAAGTCGCTCGATATGAGCGTTAAACGCCTCTATGCTCCACAGACGCCCCGGCCTGCGCGCCGGGGCAACCACAATCAGCCAGTGGCGGGTCAATTGTCAGCAGCGTCCTCATCCCCGTTCGACTACGAAGCAGCCCTGCGCGCTTGCGCTCGCGGCGAGCGCTCGGCATTACAGAAGCTGTATGAACAGGAAAGTCCGCGCCTGCTCGGCGTGGTTCAGCGCATCGTGCGGGACGCTGCGCTGGCGGAGGACATCGTGCATGACGCCTTCATCCGCATCTGGAACAAAGCGGCAACGTATGACCAGACGCGCGGCTCGGCCCGTGGTTGGATCTTCAGCGTGACCCGCCACCTCGCCCTCAACGCGGTGCGCAACGATGCCCGGCAGACGCAGTTGGACCCAGACGAGGACGGCGAAACCAGCCACGCAGCCATCGACGGTTGGCAGGAACAGACCGACGCCTTCGATTGGCGAGTCAATCCCGGCCGGATCGAAGCCTGTCTCGAACAACTGGAACCGGTGCGCCGCAACTGTGTGTTTCACGCTTATGTCGACGGCTATTCCCATCAGGAGATTGCCCAGCGCCTGGGCGCTCCGCTGGGCACGGTAAAGGCCTGGATTCGCCGCAGCCTGACCGCCCTTCGCGAGTGCATCGGATGAATACCGAACTCAACGACAGCGGCGAAAGCCTGCATGAATTGGCCGGCGAATACGTTCTCGGCACCTTGTCTGCGTCGCAGCGAGAGGACGTCGAGCGGCGTTTGCCGGTCGAGCCCGAACTGCAAGCCGCCGTGGATTATTGGGAAGCACGCCTGTTGCATCTGACCGATCTGGTGGAGCCGCAAACGCCGTCGCCGCGCCTGTGGAATCGCATACAACGGAGCGTGGATGAGTCCGCTCGACAGACCGCACCGATGCCGCGCCAGTCGAAGTGGTGGGGCAGTCTGTCGCTTTGGCGAGGTTTCGCCGCCGCTGGCATGGCCGCGACACTGGTGTTGGGCACGTTGCTGCTTACGCGCACCATGCCGGATTCATCGCCGACCTGGCTGGTGGTGCTCGCCACGCCACAGAACCTCGCCCCCGGTTGGGTAATGCAGGCCAGCAACCAATCGCGAGAAATCGAACTGATCCCCCTCGGCGTTACCGAGCTGCCGCCGGACAAGGCGTTGCAGCTCTGGACCAAGGCCGAAGGCTGGCAGGCGCCGGTCTCGCTCGGATTGGTCAAGCCCGGCGAGCCGGTGAAGATTCGCCTCGACGAACTGCCGCCGCTGCAGCCCAATCAGCTGTTCGAACTCACGCTCGAACAACCAACTGGCTCGCCAACCGGCAAGCCGACTGGGCCGATCCAGTTCATCGGGCGCGCGGCGAAGGTGATCTGACAGCTCTCACCCGCGCGGCGGAATATTCAGCCCTTTGGCGACAGCAGGTCGCTCGACAAAAGCATCCAGCACGCGCTGCACATTGCTGAAACGCTCGAACTCCACCAGCTCGCGCGCCTCGTAAAAGCCCACCAGATTGCGCACCCAGGGAAAGGTAGCGATATCGGCGATGCTGTAGCGGCCGCCCATGAGCCATTCCCGGCCTTCGAGGCGCTTGTCGAGCACGCCCAGCAACCGCTGGGTTTCCGCGAGGTAACGGTCGCGCGGACGCTTGTCCTCGTAGTCCTTGCCAGCGAATTTGTGGAAGAAGCCGAGCTGGCCGAACATTGGCCCGATGCCGCCCATTTGGAACATCAGCCATTGAATCGTCTCGTAGCGGGCCGCCGTGTCCTCCGGCATGAGCTGACCAGTCTTGTCTGCTAGGTACAGCAGAATCGCCCCGGATTCGAACAGTGTCAGCGGCTTACCGTCCGGTCCGTTCGGGTCGAGGATCGCCGGGATCTTGTTGTTCGGGTTCAGTGAAAGAAATTCCTGCGACAGCTGATCGTTAGTCTCGAAGCTGACCAGATGTGCCTCGTAGGGCAGGCCGGTCTCCTCCAGCATGATCGACGCCTTTACCCCGTTGGGCGTGGGCAGTGAATAGAGCTGCAGGCGCTCCGGGTAGCTGGCAGGCCATTTCTGGGTGATGGGGAAGGCGGATAAATCGGACATAGCGAGCATGCTCTCCATACGATGGGGAATTGAGAATAGCTCACCCTTTGGCGCAGTTGGTCGAGTGGGGAACGAGGGGCGCGGCTCTCAGTTGGTCGGGCCAGCCATTGCGCAGGCGCCTCGATGGCTTCGGGCGTCTCCGACAAGCTGCACTATGCTCAACGCAGCGCAGGCGTCGGCGCCTGTCGCGTTCCGGACCATTACACGAGGCGTTCGACCATGGTGCTGATCCTCATTCTGTTGTTGCTGATTGCCTTCATCGTGTATTCCACGGTGAGCTGGAAGCTGCATCCCTTTCTGGCACTGCTGGCAGCGGCAATTCTTGCCGGCTTCGCCTATCAAGTCCCGACTGCGGAGATCCTCAAAACGGTCGCGACCGGCTTCGGTGGCATCCTCGGCTACATCGGTATCGTCATTGCTTTAGGCACCATCATTGGCATCATCCTCGAACGCTCCGGCGCGGCGATCACCATGGCCGAAAGCGTGATCCGCCTGCTCGGCGAGCGCTTTCCTACGCTGACGCTATCGATCATCGGCTATCTGGTGTCGATCCCGGTGTTTTGCGACTCCGGCTACGTCATCCTTAACTCGCTGAAGAATGCACTGGCGGCGCGAATGAAGGTCTCGGTGGTGGCGATGAGTGTGGCGCTGGCCACCGGCTTGTACGCCACCCACACCTTCGTGCCGCCGACGCCGGGCCCGATTGCCGCAGCAGGCAACCTGGGGTTGGAAGATTCGCTGGGGCTGGTGATTGCCGTCGGCCTTCTGGTCTCGGCAATCGCTGCGCTGGCCGGGCTGTTCTGGGCCAACCGCTTTCTCAAGCAGGACGATCGCGAGCTGCTGGACGAAGCGCCCAGCGAGCTGCTCGCCGAAGACGTGGACTTCGACAGCCTGCGCGCCCGCTACGGCACCTTGCCTACCGCCTGGCAGGCCTTCGCGCCCATCTTCATACCTATCGCGCTGATCTGTATTGGCTCGGTCGTTGCGCTGCCGGGCAGACCGCTGGGCGAAGGCTTGGTGTTTTCGGTGCTGAGCTTTCTCGGCCAGCCGGTCGCTGCTTTGCTGATCGGCCTGGGCTTCGCCTGCACGCTGCTCAAGGGCGAGAACAAGCGTCAGCAGTTCCATGATCAGGTCGCTGCGGGCATCGTCGCCGCGGCGCCGATTCTACTCATTACCGGTGCCGGCGGTGCCTTTGGCGCAATGCTGAAGATCACCCCACTGGGCGACTACCTGGGCCAGAGCCTGTCGGCGCTGGGGATCGGCCTGTTCATGCCCTTCATCGTTTCCGCCGCGCTGAAGACCGCGCAGGGCTCTACCACCGTTGCGCTGGTCACCACATCGGCCATGGTCGCGCCGCTGCTCGGCAGCCTCGGTCTGGATAGTGAAATGGGCCGAGTGCTCACGGTCATGGCCATCGGCGCGGGCGGCATGACCGTGTCCCATGCCAACGACAGCTTCTTCTGGGTGGTCTCGCAGTTCAGCCGGATGAAGGTGTCCACAGCCTACCGCGCGCAAACGATGGCGACGCTGGTTCAAGGCGTGGTGGGTATGGCGGTAGTCTGGCTGTTGGGGTTGGTGCTGCTCTGATGCCTCTTTGATCGGTCAGGACGAACCACACCGGAGGCGGGCAGCGACCCCGGTGTGGCACGTATCGACTATTGACTCTCGCCAGACAATGTTTTGATCATCGCCACCGTCAGATACAGGCGAGGCGCGATGCTGGCGAGTTCCAGGTATTCCTCATCCGAATGCAGGCCGGCACCGACCACACCCATGGTTTCCAGTACGGCAGGCTTGTCGCTGTCCGGCACATAGGCGTAGCCGGCATCGGTGCCGAAACGCATGGCGATGGGTTCGATGTTCTTACCGATTTCTCCGTAGAGCTCTTTCGCAGTCTCGGCCAGATGCGCCGAACCTGCATTCTTCGCCAGCGGCGGCCGGCCTTTATCGATGCGCAGTTCAACCGTCGTGGCCTCAATCAGCTGGTCTTTGACAATTCGCTGAGCATCGGCCAGGACGCGGTCGTACTCACTCAGATCGGAATAGCGCATGTCGGCCTCGGCGGCGGCGCTGTCAGGAATGATGTTGCGCTTCTCGCCACCCTTGATCATCGTCCAGTTCACCGTGGTGCCCTTGTCCGGGTCGCCCAAATCCCTGAGCTGCACCAGTTGGTGGGCGAGCTCCATGACAGCGTTGCGGCCTTCTTCTGGCGCCGATCCGGCGTGTGAGGATTTGCCCTTTACCTCGAGCATCACGGCATTGATGCCGTTGGTTGCGGTGGTCACTGCATCCTTGTCTGGCGGCTCGTAGGAAAAGACGTAATCGTGCTTGCGGGCGAGCTCGCCGATGATTTTCTTCGAGCCCGACGAACCCATTTCCTCGTCGGGGTTGAACAGCACGGTGATAGTCCCGAAGCCATCGAAGTTCTGCTCCTTCAGCAACTTGAGTGAATGCAGGATCATCGCGACACCGCCTTTGGCATCAGCGACGCCCGGCCCATACGCGCGCTGCTCGTCCATGCGGAACGGCCGCTCGGCGGCGGTGCCTTCTGCGAATACCGTGTCGTAGTGAACCATCAACAGGAAATCCTTTGTGCCCGAGCCTTTCAGCGTGCCAACGATATTGTCGCCAGCCGAGGGCGTGGCGGGCGTGGTCGTGACTGTCGCACCCAGCGCTTCGAGGCGCTTGACCAGCATCTGGCTGACCGTGGCAAGCCCTTTTTCCTGGCCCGTACCGGTGTCGACGGCGACCAGTTCTTTCACCGTTTCGAGATAGGGCTTTCGCTCGGCTTCGGCCTGTTCGAGCAGCTCGGCGGGCTTGAGATCGGCGGCAAGGCCGTTCAGGGAAAAGAAGCACAGGGCAATAGCAGCAGCGAGCGGGGAGGGACGGACGTGCATTGGGGGAACCTCAGATCACGTGGGGTGGTGAGGTTGAGAGGGTTCCCTGAAGTGCATCGTTCCGGCGGGTCAGACGATTTAAGCGCGCGCTTTAGCAGAAGTTAAATGCAACGGCCGCGGGCGCATCGCTTTTCGGCTCATCGAGGCCTGTGCTTTAGCATCGCACCGTATATGGTTCATAGATGATTCCCTGACGGAGACCTTTATGAGCCTCACCACCGCCTACGATCCTCAAAACATCTTCGCCCAGATCATTCGTGGCGATGCGCCCTGCTACCAGCTCTACGAGGACGACGATGTGCTTGCCTTCCTCGATCTCTTCCCGCAGTCCTACGGGCATACATTAGTGATTCCGAAGCGCTCCGCTGCCTGCAATATCCTCGATGTGGACACCGAGGCGCTGGGCAAAGTGATGGCGGTGGTGCAGAAGCTCACTCGTGTAATCGTCGACGAACTGCAGCCCGATGGCGTACAGGTCGCGCAGTTCAATGGCGCGCCGGCGGGGCAGACGGTATTTCATATTCATGTGCATATCGTGCCGCGCTATTCAGGCGAGGGGCTGGGCATCCATGCGGCGGGCAAGGCCGAGCCTGCGGAGTTGAAGAAGTTGCAGACGCGGTTGGTGCAGCGGCTGGCACAGCGAGGGTAGGGAGGGCCGGGAAGCCTCCGCTTTAGGCGCCATTTCGACCGAGGGGCTTGTTTGGTGGGCTGAAGCCCACCCTACGGCCTACCTGGCCCGACGCACCTAACCGGCCGCCGGTCGGTAGGGTGGGCTTCAGCCCACCAGTGCCACCAGCCTCGTTGGTGGGCTAAAGCCACCTACGGCCACCTGGCCCGACGCACCTAACCGGCCGTCAGTCGGTAGGGTGGGCTTCAGCCCACCAGCGTCGCCAGCCTCGATGGTGGGCTAAAGCGGAGCGCCGCCCGGCCCACCCTACGGCCGATTACCGAGAGATCAAGCCTCGCCGGCCGCACCTAGCCGGCCGCCAGCTGTGTCAGCGCGTGCAGCACCAGCCCGACCAGCCCACCAACCAGGGTGCCGTTGATGCGGATGTATTGCAGGTCTTTACCGACGCTCTGTTCCATTTGCTCGACCAGTTCGCGGCTCTCCCAGTTCTCCACGCGCTGGGCGATGTATTTGCCGATCTGCCCGCGGTAGCGCTCAAGCATCGCCGGTGCGGCAGTCATCAGCTGTTCGTTGATCCAGTTGCGCATTGAGGTATCGGCGGCAAGGGAATCGCCCAAGCCTCGCGTCAGCTTGACGATGCGCTGACCGATGCGTGAGTCGGGGCTTTCCAGGTCCGCTTGCAACCAAACGGTCAACTCTTGCCAAAGCGTCTGGATGTACTCGGTGGTGGCCGGATGTTCAAGCAGCTGGGCGACGAGGCGCTCGATTTCCAGGCGATAGGCCGGGTCATGCTTGAGACGCTCCACATACTCAGCGACGTGCTCGTCGAAGCGCTCGCGCAACGGATGATTCGGGTCGCCTGCGACTTCGGCAATGACTGCCGAAACGCCATCGACGAATTTATTCGCCGACCAGCCGCCCACCGCTTTGCCGAGGCCCAAATAGCGCAAGGTACGGACCTCGGCGGTGATGGCCTCGGCGACCAGCGCGCGGGTGTCGTCGTCCTGCAGAAGGGCATCGATCTTGATCAGCGCTTCATCGAGCATCGCCTGGTGCTTGCCCTGGCGAGTGAGCATTTCAAGTACCTGACCACATACAGGCGCCAGATCGACCTTGCGAACACGATTGATCAGCTTGCCTTGAATGAAGTCCCGCACACGCTCGTCGCGTAGCGAATCGACGCCGAAGCGGGCCATGCCGGTGAGTTGCCGACCGACCGCTTCGGCATTGGCCGGGTGGCGCAGCCAGTTGGCCAGGCGGCCGCCAAGATCGAGCGCTTCGAGTTTGGCCAGCACCAGTGGTGTCGCGAGAAAATGGGTGGTGATGAAACTCGACAGATTGCGACCGATGCGCGCCTTGCTGCGCGGGATGATCGCCGTGTGCGGAATGGGCAAGCCGAGCGGATGGCGGAACAGTGCGGTGACGGCGAACCAGTCGGCAATTGCACCGACCATCGCGGCTTCGGCGAAGGAGGCGAGATAGCCCCACGCGGCGTGGCGTGGTTCCAGGGCGGTGGCGATGACGTAGAGCAGGGCGGCGAGCAGTAGCAGAAGGCCGGCGACCCACTTCATGCGTGTAACCGGGGTTTGCCAGCGTTGTTGCAGAGGGCTCATGCGATGCCTCTTGTGCGGCGAATGGAGGGCGGCGCTCAGGCGTATCGGGAAGGGGCCGACGGGTCCGCCTATACAGGACAGACCCGGTTAGCGAGGTGAGGGTTCGACATTTGCAGGCGTGCGGCTTACTCCTCGTCGTCTTCCTCGCGCAGCAGGACGTAGCTGTCGTCTTCCAGGCGCTCGCAGACGTAGAACATGCTGATGGTGCCGTCCTGCTCGGTCACAGCGGCGTAGTCATCGGCCTCGACCGTGAAGAAACCCTTGGAGTCGGAACCGGATTCGCTGGCGAACACGGCGGTGAAAAAAGCGTCTTCCGGCATGCCGTCGAAGTAGTCGGCGCGCGCCTTGGCATCCCATTCCTGTGGCGGTTGGAATTGCCCGGTGATGATGACGCGGGCGTCGCCCATGTCCTGTTCTTCGCCGTCAGGATCGCTTTCATGGGCGCGGTAGATGGTGCAGCTCAGGGCATTCGGGTCGGCCAGAATGCTGTCGCGCGAAGGTGTTTGGGTGGCAGGCATGGCAGGCAGCTCCGGTCAAAGATGGGATTGCCGGCAGTGTGGTGGAGTCCTGGGGTCGCTGCAATCTCAAGTTGGGCGAGGCGGCGCATCTTTTCATCGCCGCGGGACGATCGGACCGCCGGCAAGCGGGCAGGCGAACGCGATTAGCCGGCTGTTGCTCCAATCGGTAGACCCTATCGAACCACTGCAACGAGGTAGCCATGAGCCAGAGCGATCAGACTCAGCGTGAGCAAGACAAGCAGGCCGACGACCTGCCGGACGTCACCATGACCGACGCCGGCGATAAGGAAGCCGGTGAGGATCCGGATTTCGACGACACCGAAATCGAAGGCGGCGACGACAGCCGGGGCTAGCCCGCTAATGCTCGATTGCCGCCGATGGCTGCACGTCGAGTCCATACGTTTAGTCACGGAAACAGGAGCGCAGCATGGACAAATACCACGTGAACCCCACCCCGATGGGTTGGGAGCTGACCGACCCGCAATCCCAGGAAACGCTGCTGCGTACCCTGACCAAGGATGAAATGTTCACCGAACTGGACAGGCTCATGGTCGACAAAACCGCCTCGGTCGAGATCTATCGGCGCGACGGAGGGCTCGAGGAAGAGCGGCCATATCCCGGAAGCAATCATCCGGTGTCGACCCGCTAGATTCATAGCAGCGCATCTTTTCCGCACGGCGAGCGAACAAACCTGTCATACCATTACCGCTTCGCTGATCGACCGGAGAGTCCCCGCATGCGCTTGATCCTTGTACTTATCCCTCTGCTGGCGCTGGCTGGCTGTTCGTCCTGGCAGGCTGACCCCGAGGACATCAAGCCAGTGCCGGACGAGCGCTTGCGCGGATATCAGACGCCCATAGCAAACGGTGGCGAGGTGGTAGTGACGCGCGACTTCGGCCTGCGCGGCGGCGGTTGCTACGTAGCGGTGATGGTCGATCGCAAGATCGCCGCGCGCATTCACGTGGGCGAGCAGGTTCGGCTGCAGGTGCCGGCGGGTATGCGCATCGTCAGCATCGAATCCGACCCCGAAGACGACACCCTGTGCGGCATGGGTAACCTGCTACGTGAGAAGGCTGCGCGGGTGGAAACTGGCGAGACGCTGTACTTTCGCATCAGCGTCGACAACCGCATCGCTTTCGATATCCAGCAGGTCGAGGCCCCGTAATCGGCGTGTACACGGCCGCGCGGTGACCGCAACGTTGCCGCGTTTCATTGAATAACCGCGAAACATTCCTCGCCGAACGCTTGTGGGGCTTTTGTGCTCCCATAGGTCAGAACCGTTGTGCTTGAGCCTCTGGTGCCCAGCCGGAGGGTTGTGTCTGGCTGCCGCCACGACATGCAGCGGCGATTCTTACCACCTCGCGGCCACGCTGCCGTTACAAGGAGTCGATGCGTGAAGAAAGCCATATCCTCGATGATGTTTACCGCCGGTCTCGCGCTGGTCCCCTCGCTGCATGCCGAGCAACGGCCGGTCTATGGACCGCAGCTGGAAGGCTTCAGCTATCCGCATCCCATCGAGCGCTACGAGTTCTCATCGCAGGAGAAGGCGCTGTCCATGGCCTATATGGATGTTGAGCCCGAGGGAAAGGCCAATGGCCGCACCGTTGTGCTGCTACATGGCAAGAATTTCTGCGCCGCGACCTGGCAAGAGACCATCGCGGTGCTTTCGCAAAATGGCTACCGGGTGATTGCGCCGGACCAGATCGGTTTTTGCAGCTCCAGCAAACCGCAGGGTTATCAATTCAGCTTCGCTCAGCTGGCGCATAACACCCAGGCGCTGCTGCAATCGCTGGACGTGGATCGGGTCACCGTCATTGGCCATTCCATGGGCGGCATGCTGGCGGCTCGCTTTGCGTTGAATTACCCCCGAATGGTTGAGCAACTGGTGCTGGTCAACCCCATCGGTCTGGAAGACTGGCAGGCGGAGGGCGTGCCGTACGCACCGATCGACCAGTTGTACCAGGGCGAGCTGAAAACCGACTTCGACAAGATCAAGGCCTATCAACAGAAGTTCTACTACAACGGCAACTGGAAGCCCGAGTACGACCGTTGGGTGAACATGCTGGCGGGCATGTATGCCGGGGAAGGCAAGGAGGTCGTCGCTTGGAACCAGGCACAGACGTCGGAAATGCTCTTCACCCAGCCAGTGATCCATGAGTTCGAGAAGATCAGCATGCCGACGCTGTTGCTTATTGGTGGCAAGGACCGCACCGCGCCCGGCGCCAACCGCGCGCCCGACGAGGTGGCGCAACGCCTTGGCAATTATCCGGAGCTGGGTCGGCAGGCCGCCGCACTGATCCCCGAGGCCACGCTGGTGCCATTCCCCGAGCTTGGCCATTCGCCGCAGGTCGAGGCGCCGCAGGTGTTTCACAAGGCGTTGCTGAATGGGCTCAGGTCGCGCTGAGCAGTGGTTGCGCCGGCGGTAGCGATGCCGCCGGCGCCGGCTGCAAATCATCTGACTAGAGCGGCCAGACCCAGAGAATGGTCGGTACGGCCACCAGCACCACGAGAATCGACAACGGCAGACCCAGGCGCCAATAGTCACCGAAGCGGTAACCGCCTGGCGCCATCACCAATGTGTTCGATTGATGTCCGATAGGCGTGAGGAAAGCGCACGACGAGCCGATCGCAACCGCCATCAGCAGCGGATCGGCTGAGGCATTCATACCTTGCGCCAGGCTGATCGCGACCGGCGCAGCGAGCACGGCGGCGGCCGCGTTGTTGACGACATTGGTCAGTAGCATTACGCCGGCCATGAGTATCGCGATGGTCGCTGCCGGCGGTGCGGCCTGACCGACCTCAAGCAGGGCATCGGCGATCAGCTGCGAACCGCCCGTGCTTTCCAGCGCCTCGCCGATCGGCATCATCGCGGCGATCAGGACGATGATCGACATGTCGATGCTTTTGTAAATGTCTCCGGTGGGCACCAGCCCGGTCAGAATCATAAGCAGTGCCGCGCCCACGAGCGCTATCGATGCTGGCATCAGGCCTGCCGAGACCAGTACCAGCGCGCCGGCAAAGATGCCGCTGGCCAGCCATACCTGGCGCGGCGTGGTGATGCGCAGGCCGCGTGAGGCCAGGGGCAGACAGCCAAGACCGTTCAATGTCGACTGCAATTGGTCCTCGCGTGCCTGCACCAGCAGGATGTCGCCAGCGGCAAAACGGATCTTGCTCAGCCTCTGTTGCAAGCGCTGCCCCTGGCGCGCTACAGCGAGGATGTTCACACCGTGACGCTCGCGCAGCGCCAGGCCGGTCGCGGTAGTGCCGACCAGCGATGATTGAGGCGTGACGATGGCTTCTGCCAGTGCACGTTCGCTGTGACGATCCTTCCGGGCTGCTTCGGCTTCTGTCTGCTTGTCCTCGTCGCCGTTTTTTTCGGCCTGCTTGTCCTGTTCGGCTTTTTCGCGCGCTTCCGCTTCGCTGTCGGCGTGGGCGGCCAGTTCCATTTTCGTCGCGTCGAGAAAGGCCTTGAGGCTGTCCGGGTCGCACTCGACCAGCAGAATGTCATCGTCGCGCAAGACCTCGTACATCGAGGGCATTCGCAGTTGCTGATCACCACGTATCAGCGCTGTGATCATCACATCGTCTTCGCCGCCAGCCACCATCAGCTCGTGCAGCGTTCGGCCGGCGTATTTGCTTTCTTCCGGTAATTTCAGCTCGGTCAGGTATGCGCTGATTTCGAATAATTGTTGATCCCCGTTAGGGTTCTCGCGGCGGGGCGTCAGACGCCAAAGCAAGGCTATGAGCAGCACGCCGGTGACAGTGATCGCCAGACCCACCGGGAGGAAGTCGAACATGCCGAACGGCGCTTCGCCGACCTGACGCCGGTAGCCGGCGATGATGATGTTGGGTGGCGTGCCGATGAGCGTCAGGGTGCCGCCGAGCAATGAGCCGAACGCTAGCGGCATCAAAAGATAAGACGGTGAGCGGCCATTCTGACGAGACATCCAAATCGCTACCGGCATGAACAACGCCAGGGCGCCGACGTTGTTCATGAAGCCCGAGCACAGTGCGACGATGCCGGTGAGCGTCAGCACCTGAACCCAGGGCCGGTCGCCGACTTTGGTCAGATGACGCGCCATCGAGTCCACCACACCGCCGTTAAGCAGCCCGCGACTGAGTACCAGCACGGCGGCGACAGTGATGACCGCTGGATGCCCAAGGCCCATGAATGCCTTCTCCGGCGGCACGATGCCTGCCAGCGTGACAACCAACAGGGCGCCGAGCGCGACGATGTCGTAACGCCAGCGATTCCACGCGAACAACCCCAGGGTCACAGCCAGCACGGCGAATACGGTCAGCTGATCGCTCTGCATGAATCACTCCGGATTGCCGGTACGGCTATCGCCGCCTTGGCGGAGGCAGCTACGAGCAGATGGGAGGAATGGAACCGGTCGTCTCGGCCAATGCCGCCGTGACGCGCACGTCGTTCGAAGATTGACCGCTGGGGTCCCGCTCCGTTCGCTGTCGGCGTCCTGCACTGAAAGCTGTTGCGTTACGTTGTGGACTTGGTTGGCGTGCTCCGTCGCAGGCACGCTTCTTCGGCAGATAAAGAAGGGGAGGGTCAGCTTCAGGTATTTCTAATCCGCCAGTCGGCAGCGCCATGATCTCGTGCAGCTGTGCTGGCCAAATATCGTCCGAGCGGGCAAGGTTGCATGAGGTCCACGGAGCGACGATCAGCTATGCCCAAGCACATCTTTCTACCGTGCCGCGATGGTTATCAGCTCGCCGCGCAACTCTGGTTACCCCACGACGGTACACCGCGCGGCTCGGTGGTCGTCAGTAGCGCGACCGGCGTGCTGGCGCGCTACTACGCGCGGTACGCGAGCTTTCTGCGCGAGCAGGGCTACGCGGTGCTGACGTACGACTACCGTGGTATCGGTGGCTCGCGGCCGACGAGCTTGCGCGGCACGGGCATCCGCTGGCGCGACTGGGGCGCTTACGACTTCGATGCGGCCGTGAGCTGGATGCGTCAGCGCGACCCTGATGGTCTGCTCGTGGCGGTGGGGCACAGCATTGGCGGCTTTCTACCGGGATTCGCCGCTGCGGCGACACAGGTGGATCGCTTTCTCAGCGTCGGTGCGCAGTATGCCTACTGGCGGGACTACGACGCTGCGCAGCGCTGGCAGATGTTCGCCAAATGGCATCTATTCATGCCCGCGGTGACCGTGCTGTGCGGTTACTTTCCAGGACGACGGCTGGGCTGGCTGGAAGATCTGCCTTCGGGCGTAGCGTTGGAATGGGCATTTCGCCGGTCGCGGCTTGAGGCCAGCTACCCATTACACGAGCGCGATGAGGTGCTGCAGCGCTTTGCGGCGATTCGTGCGCCGATTCTAGCGATCAGCATGAGTGACGACGAGTACGGAACCCCACCGGCGATTCGCCGTGGCCTGGATTACTACCGCAACAGCCACAGGCAGCACGTCCAGCTCAGCCCCGCGGCGTTGGGCATGCAGGAAGTTGGGCACTTCGACCTGTTTCGTGAGCGCCACCGCGAGGGCTTCTGGCAATCCACGCTGGAATGGATCGGCACGGGCCACAATCCCTGGCCGCTGTACGAAGCCCTTGTGCCTGAAGCGCCTGTCACCGTCGAGCTCGCTGCTGATCCCAGTTGACGATGCTGTTTTACCCCGCCGCGCCTTGCGCGCGCATCGTCGCGTCGCCTAGCTGCTTGCCGCCTTCATCGAGCAGATCGTCCAAAGCGTTGCGATAGGCCTGCCGGCCGACCCGCATGCTGTTGTTGTGGGAGCCGCCTTCGATCAACAGCAGGCGTTTGGGCTGCTGGGCGGCGGCGTAGAGCTCTTCGCTGAAGCGTGCCGGCACGTATCGGTCCGCAGTGCCGTGCACCACCAGCAGCGGCATGCCGACTTGATCGATCTTGTCGATGGAATCGAACTTTTGTGAGACGAGCCAGCGGATTGGCCAGGGCGTGTCGGCCACTTCCGTGGCGATATCGGCAAGATTGGTAAAGGTGGACTCGATGATCAATGCGCGCGCCTCCGGTGACTCGCCGCGACGTTCGGCCTCGCGGCCAAGCTCGGCGGCCAGGTCCACCGCTACCGCTCCGCCTAACGAATGGCCATAGATCAGGCGCTTGTCAGCGTCGGGCTGGAGCTTCTTCAGATGATCCCAGGCGATGCGCGCATCCTGGTAAACGCTGGCTTCAGACGGTAGCTCGCCAGCGCTCTTGCCGAACCCGCGATAGTCGATGGCCAGCACTGAAAAGCCCAGCGAGCGAACCTGCTCGAGGCGGAACAGATGGCCGGTGAGGTTCCAGCGCGAGCCATGCAGATAGAGCATCGCAGGTGCGTCAGCCCTTTCGGCAGGCCACCACCAAGCATGGATATTCTGATCGTCACCGAATGCCGGCGCGGTCAATTCCAGCTCCTCGACACCACTCGGCAATCCGCGATACCAACTGGCCGTGCCGTGCTCGATGCGGAACACCAACTCGCGTTCCTTCTGTTCGAGCATCGAGCAGCCGACAGGTAGGCTGGCGAGCAGGATGCTGCCAAGCAGCAGGCACAGCAGCCTGAATCTGGATTGGCGAAGAGAGGGGTTCGGCATGGCGCTCACTAACGGCTAAGCAGGAGCGCTAATTGGGACTCGTGACCGCCTCCGTCCGCAAGAGCCGCCGACGGCTGATTGGTTACTTGATGTTGGTCGGCGGGCTGCCGACCTTTCGGCGGCCCGCTAAGTGTTATGACAGTTTCGCTGGATAGCCTGATCGTGGCCCGCCACTGCGGGCCACGATCGGGTCGCTGGCTGTCAGATCCGGAACTGCTTGACCAGCGCGCCCAGGCGATTGCCCAGTTGCTCCAGGTTGCGTGCAGTCTGCGCGCCTTGCTGGGTCTCGTCGGCGACCTGATCGACTGACATGGCGATCTGATGAACGCTGCGGTTGATCTCTTCGGCAACCGAGGTCTGTTCTTCGGCAGCGCTGGCTATTTGCGCGTTCATGGCGTTGATGGTGCCGATCAGTTGGGCGATGGCGTCCAGCGAAACGCCAGCACGATTGGCCTGTTCGCTGCTGCTCTCACCCGCTTCGCTGGAGCGGGTCATGGCGTTGACGGCGCTCTGCGTGCCTTGCTCCAGGCGGTCGATCATGCCTTGGATTTCCTGGGTGCTCTGCTGAGTCCGGCTGGCCAGCGCACGAACTTCGTCCGCCACCACGGCAAAGCCGCGACCGGCCTCACCGGCACGTGCCGCCTCGATGGCCGCATTGAGCGCCAGCAGATTGGTCTGGTCGGCAATCGAGCGGATCACGCCCAGCACATTGACGATCGAGTCCACGTCCTCGCGCAAATTGTCGATGGATGCGCCGCTCTCGCGGATGTCCTGCACCAGGGCATGAATACGCTGAACGCTGATGTCGACGACGCGTTTGGCGTCCTGGCCTTCCTGATCGGTCTGCTGCGCCGCGCTGGCGGCATTCTGCGCGCTCTGCGCCACTTCCTGCGCAGCGGCGGACATTTCATGAATGGCGGTCGCGACCTGATCGGTTTCCTGACGCTGCTGCGCCATGGCAGCTTCGGAGCGCCGCGCCTGCTCCGCCACCTCGCCAACCAGCTGAGTCAGTTGAGTGGTCACCTCGACCATCTGACTGACCATGCCGTGAATCTTTTCGACGAAGCGGTTGAACGAAGACGCCAGTTCGCCTACTTCGTCCTGGCTGGTGATCTGCAACCGGTGGGTCAGGTCGCCTTCGCCGGCAGCGATATCGTCGAGGTTGTCCTTGATGCGCTGAATCGGTCGCACGATCGAGTTGCTCAGTGCCAACCCCACGAGGCCAAGCACCGCCAGCATGATGACAGCCAGAATTAGCGTGCTGGTCACGATGGCCTCGATTCGCTCATCGATCTGCGTCTGAATCTGCTCCAGCTCGGCGTCGATACTGTCGATGTTGATCGAGGTGCCGATGGCCAGATCCCACTTCGGCAGATAGTAGTTGTAAGACAGCTTCGGCAGCAGCACGCTGTCTTTGCCTGGCATCGATGAAAAGTACCGCAGGTAATGACTGCCGTCCTTCGCGGCTCGCACTAGCTCGGTATTGATCAGCATGCCTTGCTGATCGCGACGATCCTTCATGCTGGTACCGACACCGTCCGGGTTGGTGCCACGAAATAGCCGAATGATGTTCGAGTCGTGACCGTAGAAGTAGCCGTTCTCATCGAACTTGATGCGTGACAGGCGCTCGATGGCTTGTGCGCGTGAGGCCATGTCGCCGCTGGGCGAGTTTTCATAGAGGTCAGCGATGGCCGTGAGCGCTACCTCAACGTAGCCTTTGAGCTCCTTTTTACTCTGTGCCATCAAGCTTTCACGCCTGTCGGCGATCTCGGCTTCGGCACGGTCGGCGAGGATTTTCGCCGTCCCGCCACACAACACCAGCGCGAGCAGCAACACAGGCAGCAGCGCCAGAAGAATCATTTTCTGTTTCAGGGAGAGATGCATCAGCAAGGGCCGGTCTGGAAAACAAGGTCCAGTACAGCGGCCGGGGTCTGGAAAAATTAAGCGCTGCGTTAAAAATATTTCGCGGGAACGGATAGGCCGTCTTGGCAGTAAGCTATCCGTCACATTTCTTCGGCATCGGTCAATCGCAGGCGCCAGCCGGTGTGCTGGCACTCGCACGGTCGTCTTGCGCTGTCCACGCCCACCAGAACACCAGCAGGCCGACTGCGCCAGTGGCGGCACCGATGTAGCCGGTGGAGGTCCAGCCGAGGCCGGCGGTGATCGCCAGGCCGCCAAGCCACGGACCCAGCGCGTTGGCGATATTGAAGGCGGCGTGGTTGGACGCTGCTGCCAGCGTCTGCGCATCGGCGGCGACATCCATCAGATGCGTCTGCAGCGCAGGCGACAGCGAGACCATGGTGCCGACGGCAAAGGCGGCCGGCAGGATGGCCCACAGCGAGTGGGCAGCGAAGGGGAACACCAGCAGCACTGCGATGCTCCAGAGCAGCAACAAGGGAATCGCCTTGAAGCGCAACCGGTCGAACAGCCAGCCGCCAAACAGGTTGCCGATGATGCCGCCCAGGCCGAAAGCCGCCAGCCCTACCGGGATCCAGTTTTCGCTGACGCCGGTGACCTCTAGCAGCGTCGGTGCCAGATAGGCGAACACGCAGAACATGCCGGCAAATCCGACAGAGCTGATCGCCAGTGCCAGCCACACCTGCTTGCGGTTGAAGTCACGCAACTCGCGCATCGGGTTGTTGCGTGGTTCGTCGCGGTTGAGCGGCAGGAAGATCGCCACCAGCAGCACCGTCAACAGGGCGATCAGACCCACCAGGCCGAACGCCCAGCGCCAGCTCAGCCACTGCCCCAGCCAGGTCGCGGTGGGGTTGCCGATCAGCATGGCGATGGTCAGCCCGGCCAGTACGCGGCTAACTGCCTTGGCGCGCTGATCCGGCGCCACCATCGAGGCGGCCACCAGCATCGCCACACCGAAATAGGCGCCGTGCGGCAGGCCGGCAATGAAGCGGAACAGCATCAGCGAGTGGTAATCCGGTGCCAAGGCGCTGGCGAAGTTGCCCAGCGCGAAAAAAGTCATCAGCAGCAACAGCAGATGCCGCCGAAACATGCGCGCCCCGAGGATCGCCAGCAATGGTGCGCCAACCACCACGCCCAGCGCGTAGGTGCTGATCACGTTGCCGACCTGCGGCTCGCTGATCCCCAGGCCTAGGGCAACATTGGGCATCAATCCCATGATGGCGAACTCGCCGGTACCAATGGCGAATCCACCCATGGCCAGTGCCAGTTCGATCAGCAGAATGGCGCGCGGCGAAAAGCGCTGCGTTGGCGGGTTGGCATACGCCGTCATGATCGACCTCGGAGGTTGCAGAAGAAAGCGCGGGATTATCCCGTTCAGACGGCCGGAAGGGGAGAGCTACCTGCTGTCGGGGCAGTCACAAAGATCGGAGTATGGCGCGATGGTTCAACGCCGCCGCGGGTTATTGTTCTGCGTGACCCGCGGCAAATATGGTAATCCGTGTGGGTCAGCTGCCGATGCTGTTCAACAGCGCATGCGTATCGGCAGCACCCATCATTGCTGCGGCGGCCAGCGGCGTGGCGCCGTTGATATCTGTCGCATGCGGATCGGCACCGTGGGCGATCAGGTATTCGACTATTTCGGTGCGGTTGAACATGGCGGCAATCATCAACGCGGTCTTGCCATCGGGCGAGGCGCCCTCGACATCTGCACCCTGTTCAATCAGCAGCTTGACCATGTCCAGGCTGCCCTTGAAGGCGGCGCCAGCCAGCGGTGTCTGGCCTTTGTCATTTCGCAACTGGGGGTCGGCGCCGTTTTCGATCAATACACGTGAAGCGTCTAGATGGCCGTGGTAGCTGGCGAGCATTAGCAGGCTGTCGCCATTGTGGTTGCGGATGTTGGCGGGCAGCCCGCGGCTGAGTAGTTCGCCAAGACGCTGGGCATCGCCGGCGCGGGCGCTGTCGAAGACCTGCTCGGCAAATGCCAGCGCGGCGTCGTCCAGTTCGGGCGTGGGTTTGGCTTGTGTCATCTAGCACTCCTTGATCAAGGCGGGATCGCCCGGCGGCGATCACGAAAATGTCTTTAGTGTGACAAGCGATTTGGCGACTGGCGCCATCGCATTATCTATCCCACGCATAGCCGAGCTGTATCACGTCTCTCCAGGCGGGCTCTGAAGCTTCAAAGCGTACGCAAGAACGCGAGCGGACACAGACACAGTGCGGGCTCGATCCGTTGATGTGCCAAAAATGCATGATCGGTGTGAGGCTGTTTATGACGAACGGCCAGACATGTTCTGGCTAATGGCGGCTGCCGAAGTGGGTGTGCTGTGGCAGTATCTGCGGCCTTATCTCAACGACCCTGCGATTCATGAAACCGGAAGACCTTCAACGCCTGGTGACCCAGACGATGCCTTATGGAAAGTACAAGGGCCGTCTGATTGCCGATCTGCCGGGCAATTATCTGAACTGGTTCGCCCGAGTCGGCTTCCCGCCAGGGGATATCGGCCAGTTGCTGGCGCTCATGCAGGAGATCGACCACAACGGTTTGTCGTCTTTGTTGGAACCGCTGCGCCAGCGCTGAGCTTATTCGCCCAGCTCCGCCTGCAAAGCCGCCAGTGCCGGAGCCGCATAGATGCCCACATCGACTGCCAGCGCCATCACGCGCTCCACATCGCTGGTGTAAACCAGTACGGCTTGCAGTTCATCGTCCAGCGGCTCG
Source organism: Stutzerimonas sp. VN223-3 (assembly GCF_045999685.1). Lineage (NCBI taxonomy): Bacteria > Pseudomonadati > Pseudomonadota > Gammaproteobacteria > Pseudomonadales > Pseudomonadaceae > Stutzerimonas > Stutzerimonas sp. VN223-3. The sequence continues at coordinate 496,623 of NZ_RBEC01000001.1, forward strand.
CTGAAGTCCACCAGCACGTAGCCGCCTTTTTCCGGGTACAGGCTGCTGAGCTGCGTCTGGATGCGGTTGAGCGCTTTCAATGGCTCGGTTTTGGCCAGCTGTTTGGGTTTGAGCACGAAGGCAACGTCCGGGCCGAACGAGTCGATGATCTGCTCGAATAACATCTGATAATCGTCGGCTTGGAACAGCACTGTGTCAGGCAGGCTGCCAACCACTACCCATTCGCCCAGCGGTATGGGGAAGTCATCGTCGTAGTTGATATCCGGATTGGCCTGCAAAAAGGCCTGAGGATCTGCATAGGCCTGAGCGGCTTCGTCGGCGACGCGGTTGATCGCCTCGTCGCTCATGCAGCCCGAGCTGATCAGGCGAATCAATTCGGCGAGTTGGTATTTCATGGGGCAGCAGTCCTGCAGCGCGGGGGAGCGCAAGAATAACCGAAAGCTTGTCGGTACCGTGCCTCGTCAAGCCCTTACATGCGTGGCGATAGGCCGCTGCGCCTCGCCAACATTTGTCTGCTTTTACGCGCTGAGCTGCAGATTCTGTTACGTTTTCGTGCACAATAGCCGCCATATCAACAGGCGCTAGATGAACGACCGCAATCGGCTTCAGGCCGACTTCGTTCTGTTCCGAACGTCAGATAACGATCAGCCAATATTCGAGGAACGACTGTGCATAACGTCGTCATCAGCGGTACCGGTCTTTATACCCCTGCCCAGAGCATCTCCAACGACGAGCTGGTTGAGTCCTTCAACACTTACGCCCACCGCTTCAATAACGAGCATGCTGCCGCCATTGAAGCTGGCGAGGTGCAGCCAGCGCCCGAATCCAGCTCCGCCTTTATTGAAAAAGCCTCGGGCATCAAGAGCCGCTTCGTCACCGACAAGGCCGGTATTCTCGATCCGGATCGCATGGTTCCGCGCATCCCCGAGCGCAGCAATGATGAATGGTCGATCCTTTGCGAGATGTCGGTGAAGGCTGCCGAGCAGGCGCTGGAGCGTGCAGGCAAGACCGCAGCTGACATTGATGGAGTGATCGTCGCCTGTTCCAATCTGCAGCGCGCTTATCCGGCGGTTGCCATCGAAGTACAGGCGGCACTGGGCATCAAGGGTTTTGGCTTCGACATGAACGTGGCCTGTTCCTCGGCGACCTTCGGTATCCAGAACGCGGCCAACTCGGTGCAGCTGGGACAAGCGCGGGCCATCCTGATGGTCAACCCGGAGATCTGCACCGGGCACATGAATTTCCGTGATCGGGACAGCCATTTCATCTTCGGTGACGCCTGCACGGCAGTAATCGTCGAGCGCGCCGATCAGGCCACTTCGCCGTATCAGTGGGACGTGATCAGCACCAAGCTAGTGACCGAATATTCCAACAACATCCGCAATAACTTCGGTTTCCTCAACCGCACGGCCGAGGAATACATGACCAACCCGGACAAACTGTTCGTCCAGGAAGGTCGCAAGGTGTTCAAGGAAGTCTGCCCGATGGTGGCCGAGCTGATCGGCGAGCACCTGAAGGAAAACGATATTGAGGTGGGTTCGGTCAAACGCTTCTGGCTGCATCAGGCGAACCTGAACATGAACCACTTGATCGTGCGCAAGCTGCTGGGTCGCGACGCCAGCCCGGAAGAGGCGCCAGTGATTCTCGATACCTACGCCAACACCAGTTCAGCCGGTTCGGTAATCGCCTTCCACAAGCATCAGGACGACCTGCCCAGCGGCAGTCTCGGGGTGCTCAGTTCGTTCGGCGCGGGCTATTCAATCGGTAGCGTGATTCTGCGCAGGCGCTGATTACTACGCTGCCAAAAATCTCATCAAGGGTGGACTTCGGTCCGCCCTTTTTTTTTGCATCGCGTTTGGGTTACCGACCCGTATCTTGTTTGTTCCCAAAAGCGATAAACAGAATCGTATTAAGTTCCTCTTGTCATAAAACCTTTACGGAACGGCAATTTAGCTGACACACCGGCTCGCCAAGATTCCCGCAGCACAAAGAGCCACTACCAGTGTGTTTTTCCAACGCTAAACAAAGGGGAATTTTCGATGATCCGTAAGCACTTCGCCGGTTTCGCCGCCAGCGCACTCGCTCTGGCCGTTTCCGCCCAGGCTTTCGCCGGCACCGTCACCACAGACGGCGCTGACATCGTAGTCAAGACCAAGGGTGGCCTGGAAGTCGCCACGACGGACAAGCAGTTCAGCTTCAAGATTGGCGGTCGTCTGCAGGCCGACTACAGCACCTTTGACGGTTTCTACACCGACAGTGGCGACGCTGCCGATGCCGCCTATTTCCGTCGCGCCTTCCTTGAGATTTCGGGCGTTGCGTACAGCGACTGGGAGTACAAGTTCAGCTACGACTTCGCCCACAATGCCGGCAGCTCCGAAGACGGTTATTGGGACGAAGCCTCCATCACTTACACCGGCTTCGATCCGATCAACGTCAAGATGGGCCGTTTCGACCCTGACTTCGGTCTGGAGAAAGCCACCAGCTCCAAGTGGGTCACCGCTCAAGAGCGTAACGCCGCCTATGATCTGGTTGACTGGGCCAACGGTCACCAGAACGGCATGGGCATTCAGCTCAACGGCACCGCTGGCGACTCCTTCTACGCGTCGGCCGGCCTGCATGCCAAGGACCAGAACGACGAAGACGGCAACAGCGTCAAGCAGTTCAACCTGCGCGGCGTCTTCGCGCCGATGCACGAGTCGGGCAACGTCCTCCACCTGGGGCTGAACTTCGCCCAGCGCGACCTGGACGACACCGCGGTCGACACTCGTATTCGCAGCCGTCTGGGCATGCGTGGCGTGAGCACCGCTGGCGGCAACGATGCTGGCGACGAGGGCAACCGTCTGCAGCTGGCTGGCGACGACGGCCTACCAGCCGGTTCCTACGGCGAAGACAAGGCCTTCGGCGTGGAAGCCGCCTGGGCGATGGGCCCGCTGTCGGTACAGGGCGAATACATCAAGCGCGACCTGCAAGCCGATGACGCCGCCTACGAAGACATCGAAGCCACTGGCTACTACGCCCAGGTCGCCTACACCCTGACCGGTGAAGCTCGTACCTACAAACTCGGCCGCTTCGACTCCATCAAGCCGCAGAACAAGCAGATTGGCGCCTGGGAAGTGTTCTATCGCTACGACAACATCGAGGCTGAGGATGACACCGTGGGCATCGATCCCACCGCCGATGTCGAAGGCAAGGTGCACAACATTGGCCTGAACTGGTACGCCAACGAGAACGTCAAGCTCAGTGGTTACTACGTGAAAGCCAAGGTCGACAACTCCGAGAACGCTAACGGCGATGACGACGGCGACGGCATGGTGTTCCGCGCGCAGTACGTGTTCTAACGCAACACCGTTACATCCGTAATGCTCCTCTTCTAGCCCCGCTTCGGTGGGGCTTTTTTTCGTACGGCTTACGCGCCAGACTGACGCATATGCCTATCCAAACCATTTCCCGCCTCGCCGACCTCGATCCTGTTCGTTGGGATGCCATGCTCGGTAGCAATCCCCAACCGTTCCTACGACACGCCTTTCTGTCCTCGCTGGAAGACAGCGGTAGTGTCGGTGGTCGCAGCGGGTGGCGACCGCAGCATCAGTTGCTCAGCGACGCGCAGGGTGAAGTTATCGCCGCGCTGCCGCTGTATCGCAAAACCAACTCCAACGGCGAATACGTGTTCGACTGGGCCTGGGCTGACGCCTGTCACCGAGCCGGGATCGAGTACTACCCCAAGCTGCTCTGCGCGGTGCCGTTCTCACCGGTGACCGGGGCGCGCCTGCTGGGCGATCGCAGCGCCGCTGGGCAACTGCTCGATCAACTCTGTTCCGGACTTGTCGAGCACGGGCAATCGAGCCTGCACGTGAATTTCACCGAGGCGGATGCTGACGCCGTATTTCACGGGCGTGACGGTTGGTTGGAACGCATCGGCTGTCAATTCCACTGGCACAACCGTGGCTACCGGGACTTTCAAGACTTCCTCGACGGCCTCACTTCGCGCAAACGCAAGCAACTGCGCAAGGAGCGCGAGCAGGTGGCGGGACAGGGGATCGAGTTCGATTGGCGCGACGGCCATCAGGTCAGCGAGGCCGAGTGGGATTTCGTCTATGCCTGCTACGCCAACACTTACTACTTGCGCGGTCAGGCGCCTTATCTGACGCGTAGCTTCTTCAGCCTGCTAGCCGAGCGCATGCCGGAGGCGATTCGTTTGGTACTGGCGAAGCAGGGCGGACGGCCGGTGGCCATGGCCTTCAGCCTGATCGATACGCAGGGGCTTTACGGTCGTTATTGGGGCTGTTTGGCCGAGTTCGACCGGCTGCATTTCGAGACGTGTTTCTATCAGGGCATCGACCAGGCCATTGCTGCCAAGCTGCCCCGTTTCGATGCTGGGGCGCAGGGTGAGCACAAATTGATTCGTGGATTCGAGCCGGTAATCACCCGATCCTGGCATTACCTGGCGCATCCGGGGCTGCGCGCGGCGGTAAGCGAATTTCTGGAGCAAGAGCGCCTCGGCGTACTGCGTTATGCCGAGTCGGCGCGCGATGCGCTGCCTTACCGCCAGCCGGACTGAGCGCTTATCTTGCCTTTGGCGCCGCGCTGACACCTTCGAGGGTGGCGAAAGAGGTGTCCTTGGCCGTCAGCAGGAAATCACGCATGAATGGCGAATCCAGCATGTCGGCGCGAATGCCTGCGAATAGCGTGGCGAACAGGCCCTTCTCGCCCAGACGCTTGGCGGTGACGTAGCCACGCGCGCTGTATTCATGCAACGCCCAGTTCGGCACGCAGCAGACGCCGCGGCCCGAGGCGACCAGCTGCATCATCATCACCGTGAGTTCCGAGGTGCGGACCTGCGCCGGCTCGACGTCGGCCGGCTCCAGGAATCGGGTGAAAATATCCAATCGGTCGCGCTCCACCGGGTAGGTGATCAGCGTTTCGCTGGCCAAATCTTCGGCGCGTACATAGGGCCGGGCCGCCAGCGGATGTTGATTGGCGACCGCGAGCAGCGCTTCATAGGTGAACAGCGGGACATAAGTAATGCCTGGCAGCTCGATGGGGTCGGACGTCACCACCAGATCCAGATCGCCACGCGCCAGCGCAGGTAACGGGGCGAAGGAAAAGCCCGAAGCCAGATCAAGCTCGACTTCCGGCCAGGCATCGCGGAATTGATCGATCGTTGGCATCAGCCATTGGAAGCAGCTATGACACTCAATAGCCATATGCAGACGTCCAGCGGTGCCGCCGGCCAGTCTTGCCAGGTCACGCTCTGCGCTGCGTAGTTGCGGCAGCAGGCTGTCGGCCAGCTGCAACAGACGCAAGCCGGCGCTGGTGAAGCGTACGGGCCGAGTTTTGCGCACGAACAACTGCAGGCCCAGACGTTCTTCCAATTCCTTGAACTGATGCGAGAGCGCTGACTGGGTCAGGTGCAGGCGTTCCGCCGCTTCGACGAGACTGTCTGTCTCGCGTAGTGCATGAAGGGTTTTCAGGTGACGAATTTCCAGCATGCCCGGCTTCCTGCGATTACGTGCGATCAAGCCCCCTGAAGAAAGAAGGGCGTTCAATCAGAATAGGCTAGCGACTTGAGTGCAGCTCATTGTGAATGGCGAAGTGTGTCTTAGCGCGCTCATGATTGTCGAGCCGGGAAAAGCGGCTTGGATGGGAATCCGTAGATCTAGCCGCGACGTCGCTTAAGATGAGCATATCTAAAGATGAAAGATAATAACCTGAGTTTGTCTCATCACGGGCGCGCCGCCCACAATTCGCCATCGAATCGAAATGATGGAGATTGTTATGGCTGTTGCTCACTCCTTGGGCTTCCCGCGCATCGGCGCCGACCGTGAACTGAAAAAAGCGCTCGAGGCATATTGGAAAGGTGATCTGGACGAGCACGGGTTACGCCAAGCCGGCCGCGATCTGCGTGCCGCTCACTGGCAATTGCAGGCCGACGCCGGTATCGAATTGCTGCCGGTCGGCGATTTCGCCTGGTACGACCAAGTGCTGACGCATTCTTTGATGTTTGGCGTAGTACCGGAGCGCTTTCGACCGCTCGATGGCCAGCCGACTCTGGATACGTTGTTCACCATGGCGCGCGGCGTGATCAGGAGCTGCTGTGGCGGTGCGCAGGCGCAGGAAATGACCAAGTGGTTCGATACCAACTACCACTACCTGGTCCCGGAATTCACTATCGATCAACAATTCCAGCTGTACTGGACGCAATTGTTCGAAGAGGTCGAAGAAGCCCAGGCGCTGGGGCACGCCGTCAAGCCAGTGCTGATCGGCCCGCTAACCTACCTTTGGCTGGGCAAGGCTAAAGGGGATGCGTTCGACAAGCTGGAGCTGCTCGACAGGCTGCTACCAATTTATGGCGAAGTGCTTGATCGGCTGGCGGCACAAGGTGTCGAGTGGGTGCAGATCGATGAGCCGGTTCTGGTGTTGGATCTGCCGCAGGATTGGAAAAACGCGTTCGAACGTGCCTACAACCTGTTGCAACGCGCACCGCTGAAGAAGCTGGTCGCGACCTACTTCGGCGGTCTGGAAGACAATCTGGGGCTAGCCGCCACGCTGCCTGTGGATGGTCTGCATATCGACCTGGTGCGCGCGCCAGATCAGTACCCGGTAATCCTGGATCGCCTACCGACTTACAAAATTCTTTCTCTCGGCCTCGTCAACGGGCGCAACGTCTGGCGATGTGATCTGGACCAAGCGCTGAATGTGCTACAGCATGCCGCCGAACGCCTGGGCGAGCGGCTGTGGGTCGCGCCGTCCTGTTCGTTGCTGCATACGCCAGTGGATCTGGCGCGAGAGAATCAACTGGATGCCGAGCTCAAGAGCTGGCTGGCCTTCGCGGTGCAGAAATGCGCCGAGGTCGCGGTTCTGGCGCGTGCGGTCGACCAACCGAAAGATGCCGAGGTGCAGGCAGCGCTGCAGCACAGCCGCGCGGTCCTGGCCAGTCGAGCGCAATCGCCGCGGATTCATAAGCCCGAAGTACAAGCGCGGCTGGCGGCAATCAAGCCGCGGCACAGTCAGCGGCAGTCCAGTTTCGCCGAGCGTATCGAGAAGCAGCGTGTACGCCTGAATCTGCCGTCGTTTCCGACCACGACCATCGGATCGTTTCCGCAAACTCCGGCGATTCGTCTGGCGCGGCAGGCATTCAAGCAGGGCAAGCTGACGCAAACTGATTACACCGAGGCGATGCAGGCTGAAATTCGTCATGCAGTGGCGGTGCAAGAGCAGCTGGGGTTGGATGTGCTGGTACATGGCGAGGCGGAGCGCAACGACATGGTCGAGTATTTCGCCGAACAGCTGGACGGCTATGCCTTTACCCGTTTCGGATGGGTGCAGAGCTACGGCTCACGCTGCGTTAAACCTGCAGTGATCTATGGCGATCTGAGCCGCCCAGCGCCAATGACGGTGGAGTGGATTCGCTACGCACAGCGGCAGACCAGCAAAACCATGAAAGGCATGCTGACTGGGCCGGTGACCATGCTGATGTGGTCGTTCACTCGCGACGATATCAGCCGCGAGCAGCAGGCACAGCAACTGGCGCTGGCGATCCGTGACGAGGTCTGTGACCTCGAAGCGGCGGGAATCAAGATCGTGCAGATCGATGAAGCGGCGTTCCGCGAAGGCCTGCCGCTGCGCCGTGCCCAATGGCGTGGTTACCTCGACTGGGCAGTGGAAGCGTTCCGTCTGTGCGCCAGCGGCGTACGGGATGAAACGCAGATCCATACGCATATGTGCTACAGCGAATTCAACGATGTGATCGAGTCGATCGCCGCGATGGATGCCGATGTCATCACCATCGAGACCTCGCGCTCGCAAATGGAACTGCTCGAGGCATTCCGCGCGTTCGACTATCCCAACGATATCGGCCCTGGTGTTTATGACATCCATTCGCCACGGGTGCCGGATACCCATGAGATGGTGCAGTTACTGGAAAAAGCCCGCGAGCGAATCCCTGCCGAGCGGCTCTGGGTCAACCCTGACTGCGGCCTGAAGACTCGCGGCTGGGCGGAAACCGAAGCGGCGCTGGTGAATATGGTTGCGGCGGCACGGCAGCTGCGCGCGACGCACGAGAACGGGGTGGCCTGACGCTGATGCGTCTCCCCAGATGTGCACCGCCTCGTTCTCACGGGTAAGGCCCGCTCCTTACAAAAGCATGCGCTGGCCGCTTTTTGTAGGAGCGAGCTTGCTCGCGAATGTGCTTCGCTGCGCTGAGCCGCCAGGCACCGCTGCACCTACGCCGCCTGGGAAGCGGTCAGATCGCCGCGTTCGTTTCATGGTGTTTTCGGCTAATGTATCCATCATTTGTTAACCGACCGCCATCGCCGCCATGACCCCCGCCATCGATTTGTTGAAAAAAGCCAAGGCCGAACACCGCATTCACAGCTACGAGCATGACCCGAAATCCGCTTCCTACGGGCTTGAAGCTGCGGAAAAGCTCGGCCTGGAGCCCGCACGCGTGTTCAAGACACTGTTGGCCTGCAGCGAAAAGCATGAGCTACTGGTCGCCGTGGTGCCCGTCGGCGGCAGCCTTGATTTAAAGGCGCTGGCGCAGGCCGCTAAGGTGAAGAAGGTCGACATGGCCGATCCGATGGCAGCGCAAAGGGCGACGGGTTATCTGGTTGGCGGCATCAGCCCGTTGGGCCAGAAGAAACGCCTGCGTACCTTTATCGACAATTCGGCGCAGGCACAGCCGAGCATCTATGTCAGTGCTGGTCGACGTGGTCTGGAAGTGGAGCTGGCAGCGCAGGTACTGGCCGAGCACACTGCAGGCAGCTTTGCACCGATCGGCAGGCCTTGAGCCGTCGCGCTATAACGGCGGGAGGATTTCACCGAGGTCGGTGGAGTTGATGCCGGGGATGTGAATCTCGCTGTGCACCAGCTGCTGGCCTTCCATCTGCGGCTGGGTCACCCAGGTCAGAATGTCGTAATAGCGACGGATGTTGGCCACGAAATGCACCGGCTCGCCGCCCCGTGCGTAGCCATAGCGGGTTTTGCTGTACCACTGCTTCTCCGCCAGACGCGGCAGCATCTGCTTCACGTCCAGCCACTTGTTAGGGTCCAGCCCCTCGGCCTCGGTCAGCTTGCGCGCATCTTCCAGATGCCCGCCACCAACGTTGTAGGCGGCTAGTGCGAACCAGGTGCGATCGGGCTCCTTGATGCTGTCCGGCAGATTGGCATGCACCTGCGCGATGTACTTGCCTCCACCCTGAATGCTCTGCACCGGATCGACTCGATTGGTGACGCCCATGGCCTTGGCGGTATTGAGGGTCAGCATCATCAGGCCGCGCACGCCGGTTTTCGACGTGGCTTCAGGTCGCCAATGGGATTCCTGATAGCCGATCGCGGCGAGCAGACGCCAGTCGACGCCATGAGCTTTGGCGGTTTCGCGAAAGGTTTTCTCGTAACGCGGCAGGCGTTGTTGCAGATGTTTGGCAAAGGCGTAGGCGCCGACATAGCCGAGTACATCGACGTGGCCATAGTAGCGTTCGCGCAGGCGCTGTAGCGTGCCGTTTTCCCGAGCCTGATCGAGGAACTGGTTGGCGGCCTCAAGCACGCTATTGTCCTCGCCCTTGCCGAAAATCCAGGACAGGCTGTTCTGCTCGCCCAGGTCGAAGGCCACGCGCGCATTAGTGAAGTACACCTGGTTGAGCGCGAGCTCGTTCGACTCGACCAGCGTCAGGTCGACCTGGCCTTCATCGACCATGCGCAGCAGGTCGACCACTTCCACCGCGTCGGATTCCTCATAGCGCAACTCTGGCAGCTCGACCTGCAACGCCTTGAGCTTTTCCGCCTGGCTGCTGCCCTTGAGGACCAGGATACGCTTGCCGACCAGATCTTCGGGCTGGGTCGGACGGCGCTGCCCCCTGCGGTAAACGACCTGAGTGGTGACATCCAGATAGGGCTTGGTGAAGCGTGCGATATCCTTGCGCCCTTCGCTGGCAACCAGGCCGGCCGCCGCCAGGGTAGGGCCGCCAGGACGGTTGAGGCGGGTGAAGATTTCTTCGATATTGTCAGCGGTTTCGATTTGCAGCTTGACGCCGAGGTGGCTGGCGAAGCGCTTGACAAGCTCGTACTCGAAGCCGGCTTCGCCGTTGCGATCCTGGAAATAGGTGGACGGGCTGTTGCGGGTGATCACGCGCAGTACACCTTCCTCCTTAATACGCTCGAGCGCGCTGGGCGGTTCGGCGCAGCTACTGAGCATCAGGAAGAGTCCGGTCGCCAGCAACCAGGAGGTGCAGCGCTTGCGGAACGCAGTTTGGGCAAACATCGGCGCAGTATACGCAAAGGCGAACCGCCACCATATCTGGACAGGATCGATGGACTTTGCTAAGCGAAGCGGCAAATCCTCTCCGATCCAGTGCCGCTCGGGTCTTGGCTGATGCCGCGACAGCGACAGCAAATGTGTCCGAAAGTTACTGCTGCGTTGAGCCCTATGCCTGTCGCATGACGGGTTCGGCTGTTCGTATTCATCCTTGCCGCCCGCGGGCGACCTTGCTCTGGCTGGCGCGGACCGGGAAAATTCTTCGCCGCGGTGCCGGTGGAACGGTATCTGCTTTCCCTTCACTCTGAGAGACCACACTGGATGAGCCTCGCTGCTGCCAAACCCTGGTTCGTCTATCTGGTACGGGCCGCCAATGGTTCGCTGTACTGCGGTATCAGCGACGATGCCAATCGGCGCTTCGCCGTCCACCAGAGCGGGCGGGGCGCGCGCTTCTTTCATTCGAGCCCGGCGGTGGAGCTGGTCTTTGTCGAGGCGTGCAGCAATAAGGGTGACGCGCTGCGTCGCGAGCGCGCCATCAAGCGGTTAAAGAAATCTGCCAAGGAGGCATTGGTCATCGCGTACAGCAGCGGCTCGGTGAATATCCCGGTAATCAGCTGAACGGGTAGGCTGCCTCGGCCGGGCCGAGTAAGCTGCCGGTCTACCTACAAGACTGGCGGAGCCTGCAATGCATGAACTGATTCTGCACCACTATCCCACTTCTCCCTTCGCGGAAAAGGCGCGTCTGATGCTGGGTTTCAAGCAGCTTTCCTGGCGTTCGGTACAGATACCACCGGTGATGCCCAAGCCTGATCTGACCGCGCTGACCGGTGGTTATCGGCGTACGCCAGTGCTCCAGATTGGTGCCGATGTGTATTGCGATACCGCGCTGATGGCCCGCCGCCTCGAAGCCGAGAAAAGCACGCCGGCCTTGTTCCCCGAAGGGCACGAATTCGTAGCTGCGACGCTGGCACAGTGGGCTGACTCGGTGTTGTTCCTGCATGCTGTGAGTCTGGTTTTCCAGCCCGAATCCATGGCCCTGCGCTTCGCTCAGGTACCCAAGGAGTTTATTCAGGTCTTCAGTAAGGACCGCGCCGCATTGTTCGGCAGTGGTCCGGTGTCACGCATTCCGCTGGAGCAGGCCAAGAGCCACTGGCCAGTATTGATGGCTCGCCTGCAACAACAGCTGGCGCGCGAGAACGGAGAGTTTCTGCTGGGCAGCGTGCCTTGCGTAGCCGATTTCGCCGTCGCCCATTGCCTTTGGTTCCTTAAGGGCACACCGGTTACCGCGCCGCTGGTAGATGACTATCCGGACGTTGCCGCCTGGCTTGGCAAAGTATTGGCTGTCGGCCATGGCTCGCTTTCCGAGCTGTCTGCCGAAGAGGCCGTGGCAATCGCCCGCAGTTCCACTCCAGCTGCCTTGCCGGACGAGGCGTTCTTCGAGCCCAACGGTTTCCAGGCCGGCCAGCAGGTGACGATTTCCGCCGTGGATTACGGCACCGATCCTGTCGAGGGTGAGCTGGTGTTTGCCGGCGTCGAGGAGTTGATCCTGCGCCGCGAAGATGAGCGTGCCGGGGTGGTACACGTGCACTTCCCGCGTATCGGTTATCGCATCGACGCCCGTTGATGCGCAGGATCCGCGGATCGGTCATTGCCGGTCCGCGGGTCGCTTTGCTGTGGCCTGTCGCTACAGTGCGATGAACCGCAGGTGGCGGATCAGTCCTTGCGGCGCTTGAGCTGGTCGGCCAGCTGCGTTGGCAGCTGGCGGATGATCAGCATGTTGCGAGCTTCGTCGTATTCGATTTTCGAGCCGAGCAGATGCGATTCAAAGCTGATCGACAGTCCCTCGGCGCGTCCGGTGAAACGCTGAAACTGGTTTAGGGTGCGCTTGTCGGCCGGAATTTCCGGCGAGAGACCGTAGTCCTTGTTGCGGATGTGCTCATAGAAGGCGCGCGGTCGCTCTTCGTCGATCACACCGGACAGTTCCTCCAGCGACATCGGCTCGCCGATCTTCGCCTGGCTGCTGGCATAACCCACTAGTGCGCTGGTTTTCTCGCGGGCTTTTTCTTCCGGCAGGTCTTCGCTCTCGACGTAGTCGCTGAAGGCCTTGAGCAGCGTGCGGGTCTCGCCGGGGCCATCGACGCCTTCCTGGCAGCCGATGAAGTCGCGGAAGTATTCCGAGACCTTCTTGCCGTTCTTGCCCTTGATGAACGAGATGTATTGTTTCGATTGCTGGTTGTTCTTCCACTCGGACAGGTTTATCCGCGTCGCCAGGTGCAGCTGACCGAGATCTAGGTGCTTGGCTGGTGCGACATCCAGCGAATCGGTGACCGTGACGCCGTTGCTGTGGTGCAGCAGGGCGATCGCCAGGTAATCAGTCATGCCCTGCTGGTAATGGGCGAAGAGCACGTGGCCACCGGTTGAGAGGTTCGACTCTTCCATCAGTTTTTGCAGATGTTCCACCGCCTGCCGGCTGAATGCGGTGAAGTCCTGGTTGCTTTCCATGTACTGGCTGAGCCAGCCGCTGAACGGATAAGCGCCGGATTCGTCGTGGAAGTAGCCCCAGGCCTTGCCTTGCTTGGCGTTATAGCTCTCGTTGAGATCGGCCAGAAGATTTTCGATGGCCTGGGACTCGCTCAGCTCCGAGTCTCGAGCATGAAGTACGGCAGGGCTACCGTCCGGCTTTTTCTCGATCAGATGAACAATGCAGTGGCGAATGGGCATGAGGTACTCGCGTCGGGTGAGGCAAATAGGCGGCAGTTTAACCGAGCAGTCGTGCCTGCCGCTGGGCAAAAAAAGTGGATGCGGTCGGGTGGCCTTATGCGAGTAAGATGGATCCTTCCGTTTTTGCTAAGTGTGTCGACGATGAACTCGATATGGCGCAACAGTACGTGGATCCTGCTGGGTGGTTCGTTGATCTTGGCCGTCTCGCTCGGCACGCGGCATGGTTTTGGTCTGTTTTTACCGCCAATGAGCGCGGAGTTCGGCTGGGGGCGTGAGGTCTTTGCCTTCGCCATTGCCTTGCAAAACCTGATCTGGGGGCTGGCGCAGCCGGTCACCGGCGCGCTGGCCGATCGCTTCGGCGTTGCCCGCGCGGTACTGCTCGGCGGAGTGCTCTACGCTGCGGGTCTGTTGCTGATGGCTGGTGCGGACTCGCCAGCGTCGCTCTCGCTGAGCGCCGGGCTGTTGATTGGCCTTGGCCTTTCCGGTACCTCGTTTTCGGTGATTCTCGGTGCGGTCGGCCGCGCGGTGCCTGCCGAGAAGCGCAGCATGGCGATGGGTATCGCCAGTGCTGCGGGATCCTTTGGTCAGTTTGCGATGCTTCCCGGCACGCTCGGCCTGATCGGCTGGCTGGGTTGGTCGTCGGCGTTGCTGGCGCTGGGGCTGCTGGTGGCGCTGATCATGCCGTTGGCGCTCATGCTGCGCAGCGGGCCGCCCGCACCGGTGACTGGTCCGCAGCAATCGCTGGGTGAGGCGTTGCGCGAGGCCGTCAGTCATCCCGGTTTCCGCCTGCTGGCGCTGGGTTTCTTCGTCTGCGGTTTTCAGGTGGTGTTCATCGGCATACATCTGCCAGCCTATCTGGTGGATCAGCGTTTGCCGGCGGCGGCGGGCACCACGGTGCTGGCGCTGGTCGGGCTGTTCAATGTGGTCGGCACGTACACGGCGGGCTGGTTGGGTGGCTGCTACTCGAAGCCCAAGTTGTTGACGGCGCTCTATCTGCTCCGGGCCGTGGTCATCAGCGCGTTCTTCTTCGCCCCGCTGACGCTCTGGACCGCCTATGCCTTCGGCATCGCGATGGGCCTGCTGTGGCTGTCCACGGTGCCGCTGACCAACGGTACGGTGGCGACGCTGTTCGGCGTGCGCAACCTGTCGATGCTTGGCGGACTCGTTTTCCTTTTCCATCAGATCGGCTCGTTCTTCGGCGGCTGGCTGGGTGGCTGGGTGTATGACCAGACCGGCAGCTACGATCTGGTCTGGCAAATTTCGATTGCGCTCAGTCTGATGGCCGCCGCGCTGAACTGGCCGATTCGCGAGCAGCCCGTCGAGCGCGTGCGTCTGGCGGCCGGAGCGCCGGCGTGATGCGTGCCGGATGGCTGTGGACAGGCGGTGCCGTGTTGGCGTCGCTGCTGCTGTTGGTAGCTTGGTGGGGCTGGCAGCAGGGTGGGCTGGCGTTGCTCCAGTTGGGCGTGGGAATCTGTTGATCGACCGATCTGGTAGTTTTTGCGGGCTTTATGGAATCAATTCGTCGCAGATGGCTCCAACAAGCGAGACGAATAAAAGCTGTCGCAGAATCGTAATCAAAGCCCTGTAAAAAGCTGCGGCATGCAGTTATCTGGAGCTACCGAACCATGTCCACTCTTACCGAACTCGCCCAACAGATCGCCCAGCTCTACCCGTTGCAGGACAAGCGTGTCGGCAAGCGCTACCGCGTGGTCGGAGAGCTCGCCGGCATGACCGAGCTGGAGGAGATCAACGGCGAACCGCGTTATATCCAGACCATGGCGCTGAAAAACAAGCAACTCTGGGACGTGGCTGTCTGAGCTATGCCCAGCGTGCGCGACGCGAACCATGGTGATGCTGCAGCGATAACCCGCTTGCTTGCCGACCTTGGCTATCCCGCAGCCGATGCCTTCATTGACCGTCGCATACTGCAGCAAATGAGTCACGACGATGCCTGCCTGTTGGTGGCCGAGGGCGATGGCGGCGACGTGCTCGGGTTCATCTCTCTGCATTTCATCTTGCAACTGGCACTTGCCGGCGACTTCTGCCGAATCAGTTACCTCTGTGTCGATTCGGCGGCACGTGGCCTGGGTATCGGTGCGCTGCTGGAGCGGGCGGCAGAAGATCGTGCCCGAGTCCGCGGCTGTGATCGTATGGAGCTCCATTGCGATACACGCCGCGAAGGTGCCCATCGTTTCTATGCGCGACTGGGTTACGAGGATGCGCCAAAGTACTTTCGTCGCTCGCTGAACTGATCAGCCCGGTTGGCGATTCCAGTGCGTTGTGCGCCATTCGCTTTGCTGTTCTTCGCTTAAAAAAGTCCAGGCGACAAAACGGCTGCGTTTCTGCCCTTGCGCCATCTCGATGACGCGAATCGCTGAGGCCCCCAGCTTCTTCAGCTTTGCCTGCAAAGGTGCGACGTTGCTCGCTTTCGAAACGAGCGTGCTGAACCAATAGACCTGCTGCGCCACGGCTCTGCTCTCATCCGCCAGCCGAGCAACAAATGCCGCCTCACCCCCTTCGCACCAGAGTTCTGCCGCCTGACCGCCGAAGTTGAGTGCTGGCAGCTTGCGCTTTGGGTCGAGCTTGCCGAGATTCCGCCATTTGCGCTGGCTGCCGCTGTTGGCCTCGGCCTGCGACGCATGGAACGGCGGGTTGCACAGGGTGATGTCGAAGCGATCGCCAGCCTGTAACAGACCCTCAAATATATGCCGTGGATCAGGCTGTTGGCGTAGCGCGATGCTTTTGTCGAGTTTGTTTGCGGTGACGATGGTGCGTGCTGAGGCCAGCGCTATGGGGTCGATGTCCGAGCCGGTAAAGCACCAGCCATATTCGTGCAAACCGATCAGCGGATAGATGCAGTTGGCGCCAGTACCGACATCTAAGGCATGGATAGCTGAACCGCGTGGAATCTTGTCGGCATTACCGTCGGCGAGCAGGTCAGCCAGTCCATGCAGATAGTCGGCCCGGCCAGGTATCGGTGGGCACAGATAACCCGGCGGGATATCCCAGTGAGCGATGCCGTAGAACCGCTTGAGCAGTGCACGGTTGAACACGCGCACCGCATTTGGGTTGGCGAAATCGA
The DNA here is from genome assembly GCF_045999685.1 of Stutzerimonas sp. VN223-3. Lineage (NCBI taxonomy): Bacteria > Pseudomonadati > Pseudomonadota > Gammaproteobacteria > Pseudomonadales > Pseudomonadaceae > Stutzerimonas > Stutzerimonas sp. VN223-3. The sequence goes on from NZ_RBEC01000001.1 coordinate 512,678, forward strand.
TGCTCTGTTTGCCATAGGGATTGAGTATCACGAATTCCGACAGCTCCGGGCTGCCGGCAAGCAGTGCGGGAAAGTCGTAGCGCCCCGTATGGCGATTGCGAGGGTGCAGTATGGCCTTGTCGTTGGCGGGCTTGGCGGCGCGTGAGGCGGCGTTGGTTGATTTCGGGGCGGGCATGATCGGGCGCTGGTATCGATGAAGAACGGCATTGTCCCACAGCTTTCAGTCGCGGCGTGGCACCAGCAGCATCCAGATCAATCCCCAAAGCAGCGCGCCGGCACCGAGCCAGAAGGCGCTGTGCAGCGTGCCACCCATGTTCAGCCAGACCCCGGTGAGCCAAGGGCCGGCCAGCTGGGTCAGGCTGTAGAGCGCAATCAGCGCTGCGGAAAGTCGCGGCCCCTGGTGCGGGTGCAGCGCGCGGGCCAGACGCTGGGTTAGCAATACCGTGCCGAGAAAGGTGCCGCCGACCAACACGGCGCACAGCAGGATGCCCGGCGCACCCGGTAGCAATAGCGCCGCCAGGACGCCGGCCAACTGGGTGACATAGCTTAAACGCAGGGCCCGGATATCGCCGAGCAGGGCGCCGAGACGATTCCACAGCCAGGGTGAGGGGAGCGTCGCGACTGCGACCACCAGCCAGCTGCTTTCGATAAGCGAGCTGCCGGGTTCGACCTGGAGGCGCGCCACCATGGGTAGGAAGGTCATCGGCAGGATGTAACCCATCCCGGCGCCGGCATAGGACAAAAACAGCGGTGTGCTGGCGCGATCCAGCAGGCGGCCGCTGAGTTGTTCCGGTTTTTCGGCAGGTATTTCCTCGGGCATATCCAGTCGCGCCAGTTGCCGCCAACCCCACCATGCCAGAGGAATCGAAAGCAGCGCCGCGGGCCACCAGCGTTCGGCCCCCTCCAGTAAGCCATTGCTAACGCTTACCAACAGGCTGGAAAGAATCAGCCCCACGCAGACGCCCAGATAGACAAGCCCACTGGAAGAAACGCGACGATGGCGCGCCAGCCATTCGAGGATCAACGACGGCGCCTGGACGAAAACCAGCCCGTTGCTGATGCCGTTGAGCAGGCGTAGTGCAGAAAGAGCTTCCGCCGATTCGGCCTGAGTTTGCGCCAGCGTACTAAGCACATGCAGCGCCAGTGCCCAGGGTAGGCTCCTACGAATCTGCGTGACCCGGTGCCAGCGCAAGGCGAGCAACGCGCCGATGAGATAGCCCAGATAGTTCCAGCTGGCGATGTTCGCCCCTTGTTGCACCGTTAGTACGCCGTCTTCCACCAGCCAAGGCAGCAGCGGGGTATAGACGAAACGGCCTAACCCATGGACTACCAGTAGCAGCGTAGCTCCGGCCAGCAGAACCGGGAATAGAGCGGGGCGTTCGGACATCGAGGCGGACCATGCTCGCGAAAAGGACCACAGCTTAGCGGTCGCCGCGACAACCAGCCACCCTACCGATGGCTAGTGCTGGCGGCGTTGACTGTTCAGCAGGGCGGCGCCGCGGCTAGCATCAGCGGTACGGTGAATAGGCGCGCCGAATACCCGAACTCGGTGAAACGATGGGCTTAGCGGGCGCCAAATGTCGGCTTCTGTCCGCAAGCTGGCATCATTCAGGGATAGTCGAGAACGGATTTGAGCTGGGACAGATTGCGCTCAATCCAATGCCGGTCGATGGCGCCCCAGCTGTAAATACAGTAATGGCCGGCATTGTGTCGCTCGCCGTCTTCCTGGACGAAACGGCAATCGATATCGAGATCGGCCAGCGCAGCCAGGGTGTCTTGGGCCGTACGCCTGGGCATTCCGGTCGCCTCCACAAGCGCTGGCACGCTGATAGCTGCGCCACTGTCGATCAGCCAGGCGACGTAGAGTCGACGATAGAAACTGCTTTTTGTCTTGCTGACGGTCATCGCGATTCCATGATTATAAAAAGCCCACCCGTTGAGTCTGCTTTACGCGACATCAACGGGTCAGGGCCAGCGGCGTGTCGTTAACGCAGAGCAAGAATACCGACATAGGTGGCGGCGCCGGCAGTGTAGCCGAGGAAAGCCAGCAGGCTGACGCGCTTGATGTACCAGGTGAAGCTGATCCTCTCCATGCCCATTGCCGCAACACCTGCAGCCGAGCCGATGATCAGCGTGCTACCGCCTGTGCCGGCGCAGTAGGCGAGCATTTCCCAGAAGTTGCCATCGACTACGAACTGCGACAACCAGCCGGTCTCCTCAGGGGAGGCCGCGGCTAGCATGGCTGGGCTAACCAGCGGGTACATTTTCATCGAGCCGGCCACCAGCGGCACGTTATCCACCACTGCCGAAAGCAGGCCGATGGAATAGCTGATCGGATAGATATGGCCCAGCGATTCACGTAGCGCGGTGGCGACTTGGGTCAGGTGGCCAGCGGTGGCAAGTGCGGCGACCGCCAGCAGGATGCCGAGGAAGAACAATACGCTAGGGGTGTCGACCTTGCGCAAAACGCCGACCACGGAAAGCGGATGCTTGTCTTCGTCATTTTTGTGGCGATGGATGAACTCAGTAGTGATCCAAAGCACGCCGAGGCCGAAGAGGATGCCCATGTAGGGCGGTAGGTGTGTCACGGTCTTGAAGATCGGCACGAATAGTAGGGCGCCGAGGCCGAGCACCAGCACCAGGTTGCGTTCGAACGGCGTAGTGCTAGGCGGAACCTCCTCGCCCAGGTGGATGCGGGCACGGGGCCGAGGTGCCTCGCCACGCAAACGGAAACTGAGAATGAATAGTGGCACCAACAGGCATACCAGGCTCGGCAGGAACAGACCGGTGATGATGCCGGGCGCTGTGATCTGACCGCCGATCCAGAGCATGGTGGTGGTCACGTCGCCAATCGGCGACCAGGCACCGCCTGCGTTAGCGGCGATGACCACGACGCCCACGTAGAGCCAGCGCTCCGGGCGGCCGCGAATCAGTTTGCGCAGCAGCGAGACCATGACGATTGTGGTGGTCAGGTTGTCCAGCGCGGCAGACAGGAAGAAGGTTAGGATGCCGATGATCCATAGCAAATGGACGCGCTTGCGGGTCTGGATGCGGTCGGTGATGACCTTGAAACCTTCGTGAGAGTCGATCAGCTCGACGATTGTCATCGCGCCAAGCAGGAAGAACAGGATTTCAGAAATTTCACCCAGATGATGCCGCAGTGACTCGACCACCGCCGACGAGTCGGCTGGATCGTGGCTGCCTGATTGCAACATCGGGACGATCGAGTCTGCGCCCAGTACCAGCACGGTCCAGCACAGCACGGCTGTAAGAAGTGCAGCCGCTGCCTTGTCGATTCTCAACGGGTGTTCGAAGGCTATGCATAGATAGCCAATGAAAAACACGACAGCCATGAGTATGTACATCGGGGGGCTCCATATTGAGAACCAGACTGGGCTCGACGGACGCGTCGTCAGCTCGGTAATGACAGGCTCAAGATGGGCAGTTGGCTGTTCGAATATGAAGTCTGAAAAACCGCAATACGAAAGGGTGACGCCCGCATGCGAACGGCTGCGCGCTCAGCGGGACTGTTAGGGCCACTTCCGGGGAGTGCTTACTTCATGTCGTAGAGCTTTGTGCGTCGGTTCGAGCCTGCCGGTTTTTATTTGATATTTTCGTGGTGCTACACAAAGAAGTAGCGGTACCGGTAGCCCTTACTCAACCAAGAGGGCGCCCAAACAAAAAGGCCAGCACATCAAGTACTGGCCTTCAGCTTCATTACAAGCTGGCGATGCGCTCGCGCTGCTCTTCCAGGCGGGCTTTGGCCTGTTCGGCTTCGGCCAGTTTAGCGCGCTCCTTGTCAATTACGTCCGCTGGCGCCTTGTCGACGAAGCCGGCATTGCTGAGCTTGCCGCCAACACGCTTCACCTCGCCATCCAGCTTGCCGATCTCCTTGTCGAGACGGGCGAGTTCGGCGTCCTTGTCGATCAGTCCGGCCATCGGTACCAGTACTTGCATATCGCCGACCAGAGCCGTGGCGGACAGTGGCGGCTCCTCACCCGCCCCAAGCACGCGGATGCTTTCGAGCTTTGCCAGCTTTTTCAACAGCGGCTCGTTGTCGGCGAGGCGACGCTGGTCCGATTCGGACGTGTTGCCCAGCACCACATCGATACGCTTGGCCATGGAAATATTCATTTCACCGCGGATCTGCCGAACACCGAGCATGAACGCCTTGACCCACTCGATATCACCTTCGGCAGCCTCGTCGAGACGCTCCGGATTGAATTCCGGCCAGGGTTGCAGCATCAGGGTAGGGCCGGATTTGCCGGCCAGCGGTGCGACGCGCTGCCAGATTTCTTCAGTGATGAAGGGCATGAACGGGTGAGCCAGGCGCAGCGCCGTCTCCAGTACGCGCACCAGCGTACGGCGGGTGCCGCGCTGGCGCTCGATGCTGGCGTTTTCGTCCCAGAGCACGGGCTTGACCAGCTCTAGATACCAGGCGCAGTACTCGTCCCAGATGAATTCGTACAGCGCCTGGGCAGCAAGATCGAAACGGAAGGCCTCAAGCTGCCGCGTGACTTCGGCCTCGGTGCGTTGCAGCGCCGAAATGATCCAGCGATCGACCGATGAAAGCTCGACCGAAGCGCCGGCCGCCGGCTCGCCGTTCACTCCGGTGTCCTTGTCTTCGGTGTTCTCGAAGACGAAATTGGCGGCGTTCCAGATCTTGTTGCAGAAGTTGCGATAACCCTCGACTCGACCCATGTCGAACTTCACGTCGCGGCCGGTGGAGGCCAACGAGCAAAAGGTGAAGCGCAGGGCGTCGGTACCGTAGCTGGCGATGCCTTCGGGGAATTCGGCGCGGGTCTGCTTGGCGATCTTCTCGGCGAGCTTGGGCTGCATCATGCCGCTGGTGCGCTTTTGCAGCAGCTCATCGAGGGTAATCCCATCGACGATGTCCAGCGGGTCGAGCACGTTACCCTTGGACTTGGACATCTTCTGACCCTGACCATCGCGAACCAGGCCGTGCACATAGACCGTCTTGAACGGAATCTGCCCGGTCAGGTGGGTCGAGAGCATGATCATCCGGGCGACCCAGAAGAAAATGATGTCGAAGCCTGTGACCAGCACATCGGTCGGGTGAAAGGTCTTGAGGAAGTCAGTTTGCTCAGGCCAGCCGAGGGTCGAGAAGGTCCAGAGGCCGGAGCTGAACCAGGTGTCCAGCACATCTTCGTCCTGACGCAGCTCGACCTCGTTGCCGAGGTTGTAGCGTGTGCGTGCTTCCATCTCGTCGCGGCCGACGTAGACATTGCCCGCTTCGTCGTACCAGGCCGGAATACGATGGCCCCACCAGAGCTGGCGGCTGATGCACCAGTCCTGAATGTCGCGCATCCAGCTGAAATACATGTTCTCGTACTGTTTGGGCACAAACTGGATTTCGCCGCTTTCGACGGCGCGGATAGCCTTATCCGCCAAAGGCTTGGTCGAGACGTACCACTGATCGGTCAGCCAGGGCTCAATGATGGTGCCGGAGCGATCGCCACGCGGGACCTTCAGTGCGTGGTCGTCGATTTTCTCCAGCAGGCTCATGGCCTCGAACTCAGCGACGATGGCCTTGCGCGCATCGAAGCGATCCATGTGCGCGTAGCCGTCGGGCAGGTTGGCATCGACCTTGTTGTTCGGCGTGCCGTCGATATTGAACACTTGCGCCTGGGCGAGTATCGCGGCGTTGCGGTCGAAGATATTGATCAGTGGCAGATGGTGACGCTTGCCGACTTCGTAGTCGTTGAAGTCGTGCGCCGGGGTGATTTTCACGCAACCGGTACCGAATTCGAGGTCGACATAGTCGTCGGCGATGATCGGAATCAGACGGTTCACCAGCGGCAGCATGATGTGGCGGCCGATCAGGTTCTTGTAGCGCTCGTCCTCGGGATGCACTGCAACGGCAGCGTCGCCAAGCATGGTTTCCGGACGGGTAGTGGCCACGACGAGGTAATCCTGGCCGCCTGCTGTCTTGCAGCCATCGGCCAGTGGGTAGCGCATGTGCCAGAGGTGGCCCTTCTCATCGTGGTTTTCAACTTCAAGATCGGAGATTGCCGTGTGCAGCTTGGTATCCCAGTTGACCAAGCGCTTGCCACGGTAGATCAGGCCATCTTCATGCAGCCGGACAAAGGCTTCCTTCACAGCATTGGACAGGCCCGCGTCCATGGTAAAGCGTTCACGCGACCAGTCGACAGAGGAGCCCAGACGGCGGATCTGCCGGGTGATGTTGCCGCCGGACTCTTCCTTCCATTCCCACACTTTGTCGAGAAACTTCTCTCGTCCCAGATCGTGACGGCTGACGCCCTGCGCACCCAGCTGACGTTCGACTACCATCTGGGTGGCGATCCCCGCATGGTCGGTGCCTGGCTGCCAAAGCGTGTTGCGACCTTGCATGCGACGGAAACGGATCAGCGCGTCCATAATCGCGTTATTGAAGCCATGGCCCATGTGCAGGCTGCCGGTGACGTTCGGCGGCGGGATCATGATGGTGTAGGACTCGCCTGAACCCTGGGGCGCGAAATAATTGTTCGACTCCCAGGTCTGGTACCAGGAAGTTTCGATGGCGTGCGGCTGGTAGGTCTTGTCCATGCGGCGGGACCCTTAGAACGGCTAATCGGAAAAGCGGGCAAGTATAAAGGCAAAGTGTGCCAGCGGCAGAACCGCAATGCCGCTTTTGTCTTGCCGCCGTGGATAACTCGGTTGGGTCTGGGGCGGCGCGCAGGGGCGCTGTCAGTGGTGGTGCGCTTTGCGGTATCGACGCATCAGGGGCGGTGAGACTTGATCAGTTTTTCGGCGCGCGACTCCAGCCGGCGGCGCAGTTCGGCTTCCATCTGCGGCACGAAATCATCGATTACTTCCTGCAAGATCAGCTGTGCAGCGGTGCGCAATTCATGATCGAGATGGCGTTCGGCAAGGGTGCGAAAGGCCGTGCGTACGGCTGGCTCTCGGGACTCTACGTCACTCTGTGTCGCTATGGAGGGCTCGCTTTCAACAACCTCGGACAGCACGGGAATGCTGTCCGGATCCAGCTTCTCGCTCAGCATCGGTGGGTCCTGATCGCCGAGCAGGGCGCGAATTGACTCCAGATCATCGAGCAGGTGGGTGGGCTTACGAGGTGGCGTTGGCGTCATGTACGGTTGGTTCCGGGGAGTTGAGCATCCAGGCGGTAAGTGAGCTCCTGAACGGGCTTGTGGCCCGATAATCTTTGTTGACCCGTCACTGAGGCGAGGAGTTCGCTGCGCCCGCCGTTGCTGGCGCTACAGTTCGACTCTCTTCGGATCATAGCCGCGTTGGCGATAGAGGCGAAAATTGTCGCGGCAAACGGTCAGCATCTCCGGCTGCTGATTGACGATCTCGATCACGCGGCTGAACTGATCGGTATGCAGTGACAGCGTCGGCGAAAGATTGATCAACAGGCCCTGCGCTGCCGTCGGTGGCTGCTCCATACCTATCACCACTGGGGCATGCGGATCGTCTTCGTGTAAATCATGCGGAACGAAGCGTTCGGCACGGAAGCTCCAGAGTAGCTCATCAAGTTCGGCGCACTGGTTGGCGTCCTGGCAGCGGATGAATACCGCCATGCCGTGCTGCCAGCCTTTGCTTGCCAGCTGGCAGGCTGCTCTGGCGCGGCCTGCCGGTTCGCTATCAGGCAATACGTAGAACTCGATACGTGTCATGCCAAGGTTCCGTCCGCGTGCCTCATGCCTGCTCCGCTCGATCCAGTAAGTACTGAGTCAGCAGCGGTACGGGACGACCGGTCGCGCCTTTCTCCTTGCCACCGCTTATCCAGGCGGTGCCGGCGACGTCCAGGTGCGCCCAAGGATAGGCCTTGGTGAAGCGCGACAAGAAGCAGGCCGCGGTAATGGTGCCGGCCTTGGGGCCGCCGATATTGGCGATGTCGGCGAAGGGGCTGTCCAGTTGCTCCTGATATTCGTCGAACAGCGGCAGCTGCCAAGTTCGGTCGTCTGCTTTCTGGCCTGCGCCCAGCACTTGTTGCAGCAGCTCGTCATTATTGCCGAGCAGGCCCGACGTGTTACTGCCCAGCGCAACGATGCAGGCGCCGGTAAGGGTGGCCACATCGATTACAGCGCGCGGCTTGAAGCGTTCGGCGTAGGTCAGGGTATCGCAGAGCACCAGACGACCTTCGGCGTCTGTGTTGAGAATCTCGACAGTCTGGCCGCTCATGGTGGTGACGATATCGCCCGGTCGCGTGGCGTTGCCGCTGGGCATGTTCTCAGCGCAGGCGAGCAAGCCAACAAGGTTGATCGGCAGCTGCAGCTCCAGTGCGGCGCGAAAGGTGCCGAGCACGCTGGCGGCGCCACACATGTCGTACTTCATCTCGTCCATGCCCAGGCCCGGCTTGAGGCTGATGCCACCGGTATCAAAGGTGATGCCCTTGCCGACGAGCGCGTAAGGTTGGTCACCTTTCTTGCCGCCGTTGTACTGCATGACCACGATGCAGCCTGGCTGCTCGCTGCCCTGGGATACCGCGAGAAAAGAGCCGGCGCCGAGTTCGCGCAGCTTCTTCTCGTCCAGCACCTCGACTTTAAGGCCCTTGAAAGCCTTGCCAAGCTGTTTGGCCTGCTCGGCCATATAGCTCGGATGGCAGATGTTCGGCGGCAGATTGCCAAGGTCGCGGGCGAAGCTCATGCCCGCAGTGATCGCGGCGGCGTGACGTGAGGCCTGTTCGACCTGGGCTTGCTCGGCCTTATCGGCAAGCAGGGTTATCTTGCGCAACGCCGGAGCATCGCTCTTCTTGCTCTTGAACTGATCGAACACGTACTGACCATCGGCCAGCACTTCGACGAGCATGCGGGTACGTGCGTAGGTGTCGCGGTCTTTGACCTGGACGCCTTGCACGGCGAAGGTCGCATCTGTACCGCCCAAGTCTTTGAGAACACCGAGCGCCGCACGGACGGCCTTGCGCCACTGGCGGGCATCCAGCTCACCACTCTTACCGGTGCCCACCAGCAGAACGCGCTCGGCCTTCAGGTTCGGCAGGTTATGCAGCAGCAGCGTCTGTCCCGGCTTGCCTTGTAGGTCGCCGCGCTCGAGTACGGCGGAAAGGGCGCCGCCACTGGCCTGATCCACGCTTTGTGTGGTGACGTCGAGTACACGATCTTCACCGACGGCCAGAACCAGAGTGGCTGTTTTTGCCGCAGCTGCTTTTGTATTTTTTACAACAAATTCCATAGCGTCGAGTCCCCAAGACAAAGAGTCGGGTTTACAGGATAATGCCGGGCTTATTTTTCCGGTGGTTCGTCCACCGGGGCGTTGGGAAATGCTGCGTGATTCTCCAACGTCCTGTTGCGGGCGGACCGGCTACTTGGCAGCTAGTTTGAGCGTAGCCGCCGGAGCCTGACAACCCTGGAGTGTCCGGTTTGATCGTCTTTCGTTACCTATCCCGTGAGCTTCTGGTCACCCTGAGTGCCGTTAGTGCCGTGTTGCTGGTGATCATCATGAGCGGGCGCTTTATCAAATACTTGGCGCAGGCCGCGCAGGGGCTGCTCGATCCGGGCGTGCTGCTGATGATCATGGGTTTTCGCCTGCCGGGCTTTCTCCAGCTGATCCTCCCGCTGGGCCTGTTTCTCGGCATTCTGTTGGCTTACGGTCGGCTCTACCTGGATAGCGAGATGACTGTTCTCTCCGCAACGGGTATGAGCCAGCGCCGCCTGCTGGTTTACAGCCTGGCCCCGGCCGCGCTGATTGCCGCGCTGGTTGGCTGGCTGAGTCTTGGGTTGGCACCGCAGGGTGTTGGTGAGGTCGATCGCATCCTCAATGAGCAGGATTCCCTGACCGAGTTCGATACGTTGGTGCCGGGCCGTTTCCAGACCCTGCGCGACGGCACCCGTGTGACCTATACGCGTGAGCTCACTACCGATCGCACCGAGCTGGCCGGCGTTTTCATATCCGAGACCAATCTCTCCAGCGCCACAGGCGAAAAACGCGGGCTATCCGTGCTGGTGGCAGAAAGTGGTCGCCAGGAAATCCAGCCTGACGGAAGCCGCTACCTGATTCTGGAAAATGGCTATCGCTACGATGGCAACCCCGGGCAGGCCAATTACCGGGCGATTCAGTACGATACTTATGGCGTGCTGCTACCCAAGCCAGAAGTCAGCATCGAGCTGAGCGAGCGCGAAGCACTGCCTACCAGCGAACTGCTTGGCAGTGAGGACATTCGGCTGCAGTCCGAGCTGCAATGGCGGCTGTCGCTGCCGCTGCTGGTATTCATTGTCACACTGCTAGCGGTGCCGCTTTCAAAAGTGAATCCGCGTCAGGGGCGCTTTCTCAAGCTGCTACCTGCCATTCTCCTGTACATGACGTACCTGGCGCTGCTGATCGCTGCTCGTGGCTGGCTGGACAAAGGGCGGATTCCTGCGACCCTGGGGCTTTGGTGGGTGCATGGACTCTTCTTCGCGATCGGGATGTTGATGCTCTACTGGGAGCCGCTGAGACTCGCCATCAGCAAGCGTCGCGCGATGTCGGGGGTTGCACATGCGTAAGCTCGATCGCTATATCGGCAGTCATGTGCTGCTGGCAATTCTGACCGTGCTCGGCATTATCGTCGGCCTGGCGTTGCTGTTCGCGTTCATCGACGAGTTGGGCGATGTAAAGGGCAGCTACGGCACGCTGAATGCAGCCGTCTACGTGCTGCTCACGACGCCTGCGCGAATCTACGAAATGTTGCCGATGGCGGCTTTGATTGGTTGTCTCATCGGCCTCGGCACGCTTGCCAGCAGCAGCGAATTGACCATCATGCGTGCCGCCGGCGTGTCCCTCGGGCGCATCGTGCTGGCCGTGATGAAGCCGATGCTGTTGCTGATGCTTATAGGCGTGCTGATCGGTGAGTATATGGCGCCTTGGAGTGAAAACATCGCTCAGGCCAGTCGTTCTTCGGCGCAGGGTGCAGGTGAGGCGCAAAGCAGCAAGCGCGGCCTCTGGCATCGGCAAGGCGACGAATTCGTACATATCAACGCGGTACAGCCGAGCGGTCTGCTACTCGGCATTACCCGCTACCGCTTCGATGATCAACGGCAGCTGTTATCGGCCAGCTTCGCTCGCCGGGCGCGCTACGACGAGGACCACTGGCAGCTCAGTGATGTCGCCACAACACATTTTCGCGGCGATCACACTGAGGTGACCAAGGCTGCTAACGAGCGCTGGGATGTGCAACTGACACCGCAGCTGGTTGGCACGGTAGTGATGGAGCCTGACGCCTTGTCCATCACTGGGCTGTGGAGCTATATCCATTATCTGGGCGACCAGGGCCTGAATAACGGGCGCTATTGGCTGGCGTTCTGGAGCAAGGTGTTGCAGCCGGCAGTAACGGTGGCCTTGGTGTTGCTGGCAATCTCGTTCATCTTCGGTCCGTTGCGCTCGGTCACCCTTGGGCAGCGCATCTTTACCGGGGTCATCGTCGGCTTCGTGTTCCGCATTCTGCAGGATTTGCTAGGCCCCGCCAGCCAGGTGTTCGGCTTCTCGCCGTTGCTGGCGGTGGCGGTCCCGGCCGGTATCTGTGCGCTGGCGGGTGTCTGGTTGTTGCGGCGGGCGGGTTAAGCGAGGCAGATGACAAGCGTGCTGGAGGCTGAAGCTGGGGCGAAAGCAGCTGTGAAGAAAAGCATGGCGGATCTGGCGTGAAACCGAACGCTTTCCAGCCCCAGCCTATTTCTTGTGGATGTTCTTCGGTAACTGAACGACCTGGCTCTCCGAGTAAATGTCGTGCCAGGTGCGGTGCTGCTTATCCCAAAGCATCCACCAGTAGCCCAGGCCGAAGGCAAGCCAGGAGATGATGGCGATCAGGAAACGCAGCAGTGCCTGCCAGAGGTCGATGGCGCTGCCATCGGCATTCTGGATGCGCACCCCCCAGACCTGCATGCCGAGCGTTTGACCGTTATGCGTCCAGAACTTGGCAAAGAAGCCAAACAGGCTGAACAGCAGCAGGGTAGACAGGATTGGGTCAATATCCAGCCCGCCGGTTTCTGCCAGCGCCTTGAGCCCTTCGCTGCCATAGAACAGGCGCAGTAGGACCTGCTGGTAGAACAGCGTAACCACCATCATCAGCGCGATCGAAAGAAACGAATCGTAGAAGAATGCGGCGAGTCGACGGATCAGGCCGGCGGCTGGGAACTGACCTTGTGGGTTAAGGAGGTGGTTGCGCATGGGCGTCTCGCTGAAAATGGCAGTCGCGCATTCTACGGAATCGCGCGCATAAAAAAGCCCCTGATGCTGCCATCAGGGGCTTTTCGGAGCGGGGCTTATTCCTGGACTTGAACCTGGTCAGCCTGCATGCCTTTTTGACCTTGCACAGCGATGAAGCTAACTTTCTGGCCTTCTTTCAGGCTCTTGAAGCCGTTGCCTTCGATCGCGCGGAAGTGCACGAACAGATCCGGACCGCTTTCGGGAGTGATGAAACCAAAACCTTTCTCGTCGTTAAACCACTTGACGGTACCGTTCTGACGATTCGACATAGCTTTGTGTCCTTGAAACTCAATAGTAGAAACGCCTCTGCATAGCGCAGAAAGCGGAGACTGGTTGCAAGGAGTAAAGAGTCGAGCGGGATGTAGCGGATCTGAAGATCTACTGCACCAGGTCACGATTCAACGGCGACCCATGCAAACACAGTGGGCACACTCTACGATAACTCGCCGGCCGATGCCAAGCCCTTGGAGTCATAGAATTTGCCCGCTGCAAGCGGCGCTTTTTCAGCGGATTGAAGTGTTGCGGTGTACTTTACCGATTCGCCCGGACCACTTTCGATGGTGTCAGTTGAATCGCGACGATGCCGTTTGTAGCGAACGGCTTTGAGTGTCCCACCGCTACGTCGACCCGATGAAGCGTGCTGCGAGGGAGGTGCCGCTACTGCTGTGCGGCTCCCCATACCAAAGGCTTCGACTGCCTGTGGTGCTGATTATGGTGCCTCGAGAGAGACTCGAACTCTCACGTTGTTACCAACGGCGGATTTTGAATCCGCTGCGTCTACCGATTCCGCCATCGAGGCACAGTGGCGGCGCAGTATAGGGATGCGATACGAGGCGGTCAATCGTCTGGCGTGGTCAGATTGAGGTGTTTCCGCTAAGATTTGCGCCCCCAAAGCCCTGTGCTGATCAAATTTTCAATGCAAGTCTCCGATTTCTCTTTCCAGCTTCCCGATTCGCTGATCGCTCGTCATCCGCTGGCAGAGCGTCGCGCCAGCCGATTGCTGGTGCTCGATGGTCCGACTGGCCAGTTGGCCCATCATGGCTTCTCCGAGCTGCTCGACTATCTGCGCCCCGGCGATTTGATGGTCTTCAACGATACGCGGGTCATTCCGGCGCGCCTGTTTGGACAGAAGGACACCGGTGGCAAGGTCGAGGTGCTTGTCGAGCGGGTGCTTGATGGTCGACGGGTGCTGGCGCATGTCCGTTCGAGCAAGTCGCCGAAGCCGGGAACGAGAATTCACATTGATGGTGGTGGCGAAGCGCTGATGCTGGCTCGGCATGAGGCGTTGTTCGAACTTGAGTTCGGCGAAGACGTGTTGCCGTTGCTGGATCGCGTCGGCCATATGCCGTTGCCCCCATATATTGATCGCCCGGACGAAACTGCGGATCGCGAGCGTTACCAGACGGTTTATGCGCAGCGGGCGGGTGCCGTTGCTGCGCCGACTGCGGGGCTGCATTTCGACACGGCGTTGCTGGCGGCGCTGCAGGAAAAAGGTGTGGAGCGTGCATTCGTCACGTTGCACGTGGGTGCAGGCACTTTCCAGCCGGTACGTGTCGAGCGCATCGAGGAGCACCACATGCATCGTGAATGGCTCGAGGTCAGTCAGGATGTAGTCGATGCGGTCGCGGCCTGTCGGGCCAGAGGCGGCAGGGTGGTCGCGGTAGGTACCACTAGTGTGCGGTCGCTGGAAAGCGCGGCTCGCGACGGCGTGCTCAAAGCCTTCACCGGCGATACCGACATCTTTCTTTACCCGGGCAAGCCCTTTCATGTCGTCGATGCTCTGGTCACCAATTTTCATCTGCCCGAATCGACGCTGTTAATGCTGGTTTCCGCGTTCGCGGGTTATTCGCAAACGATGGCTGCCTATGCCGAGGCTATCGCCAGGGGTTACCGATTCTTCAGCTATGGCGATGCCATGTTTATTACGCGCAATCCGGCCCCGAGCGGCCCCGAGGATTCCCAATGAGTCGTACTTGCCACATGTCCTTCGAACTGCTCGCGACCGAGGGGCGGGCGCGCCGTGGACGCCTGACCTTTCCGCGCGGCACGGTGGAAACTCCGGCATTCATGCCGGTGGGCACCTACGGCACGGTAAAAGGCATGTTGCCTCGCGATATCGAAGCGATCGGGGCGCAGATCATCCTGGGCAACACCTTCCACCTATGGCTGCGGCCCGGGACCGAGGTGATCAAGGCACACGGTGACCTGCATGATTTCATGCAGTGGCAAGGCCCGATCTTGACCGACTCCGGCGGTTTCCAGGTGTTCAGTCTGGGTCCGATGCGCAAGATCAAGGAGGAGGGCGTCTACTTTTCCTCGCCGGTCGATGGCGCGAAGGTCTTCATGGGGCCGGAAGAGTCGATGCAGGTGCAGTGCGAGCTCGGTTCGGACATCGTGATGATCTTCGACGAGTGCACGCCTTATCCGGCCGACGAAGACGTTGCGCGACGCTCGATGGAGCTTTCGTTGCGCTGGGCGCGTCGTTCCAAGGTTGCCCATGGCGACAGCCCGGCGGCGCTGTTCGGTATCGTCCAGGGTGGTATGCATGAGTCGCTGCGCATGCGCTCGCTTGAAGGTCTCTGCGATATCGGTTTCGATGGTCTGGCGATCGGCGGACTTTCAGTCGGCGAGCCGAAGGAGGAAATGATTCGTGTGCTCGATTTTCTTCCGCCACAAATGCCGGCCGATAAACCGCGCTATCTGATGGGTGTAGGCAAACCAGAAGACCTCGTTGAAGGTGTACGCCGCGGTGTGGACATGTTCGATTGCGTGATGCCGACCCGCAACGCACGCAATGGTCATTTGTTCACTGACGGTGGGGTAGTCAAGATTCGCAACGCCATGCATCGGCATGACGATTCGCCGCTGGATGCTGGTTGTGACTGTTACACCTGTAAACACTTCTCCCGCGCATATCTTCATCACTTGGACAAATGCGGCGAAATGCTGGGTAGCATGTTAAATACAATCCATAACCTGCGGCATTACCAGCGGCTGATGGCTGGTTTACGCGACGCTATCCAACAGGGTACATTGGCGGCCTTTGTCGACGCCTTCTATGCCAAGCGCGGCCTGCCAACCCCGCCGCTTGCGTGACGAATCCATAACTAACTGATCTCTGCAACAGGAGTGCTACATGAGCTTTCTGATTCCCGCCGCCTACGCTCAAGAGGCTGCCGCTGGTCCCGCTGGTAGTGGTTTCGAGTGGCTGTTTCTGGTCGGCTTTCTGGTCATCTTCTATCTGATGATCTGGCGTCCGCAGGCCAAGCGCGCCAAAGAGCACAAGAACCTCATCGGCGGCCTGCAGAAGGGCGACGAAGTGGTTACCTCTGGCGGCATCGCGGGCAAGGTCACCAAGGTATCCGACGACTTCGTCGTGATCGAAGTTTCCGATTCGGTGGAGCTGAAGTTCCAGAAAGTGGCGATTGCCGCAACGCTGCCCAAGGGCACGCTGAAAGCCATCTGAGCTGACTTCTACTTAATACCAACGACGGGGCGCGCAAGGCGCCCCGCGTCATTAGACGGGCTGCGTCATGCTCAATAGATTTCCCCTTTGGAAGTACCTGCTGATATTGATCGTGCTAGGCATTGCGGTCATCTACTCGGCACCCAACCTGTACCCGGACGATCCGGCAGTTCAGATAACCGGCGCCACGACTTCGCTCGACGTCACCGAAGCCGATCTCGATCGCGCTAGCAAGGCGCTTGTCGAGGCCGGTATTGACGTCAAGGCGACGAGTCTGGACGAGCAGGGCCGCGGTGGCCTGTTGAGACTGATCGATCAGGACGACCAGCTGCCGGCCAAAGACGTGGTTCGTCGTGCGCTGGGCGATGCTTACGTGGTTGCGCTCAATCTGGCGCCCACTACGCCCGATTGGTTGCGCAATTTGGGCGCGAGCCCGATGAAGCTGGGGTTGGACCTGTCCGGCGGTGTGCACTTTTTGCTTGAAGTCGACATGGACAAGGCCATCGAGACGCGCCTCAACGTCTATGAAGGCGAGGTCAAGAGTCTGCTGCGCAAAGAGCGAGTGCGTTATCGCAGTCTTCCCCAGGCACCCAACGCGGTGCAGCTCGGTTTCGCCGATGAGGCGACCCTGTCGGCGGCTCAGTCGCTGATCCGTAAGAATTTCAACGATTTCGACCTAACCTCCACCGAGCGTAATGGCCAGCAAGTGCTACGCTTGGCTATCACCGAAGCCAAGCTGGCAGAGATTCGTGAGTACTCGATCAAGCAGAACCTGACGACCGTCCGTAATCGGGTCAATGAATTGGGTGTCTCCGAGCCCCTGGTTCAGCGTCAAGGTGCTAACCGCATCGTTGTCGAACTGCCGGGCGTACAGGACACTGCGGAAGCCAAGCGTATTCTAGGCAAGACCGCGAATCTGGAGTTCCGCCTCGCTGCCGAGGCTGATGCGCCCCGCGCGACGACCGAAACCTTCGAGTTCCGTCAGGAGGGCCGTCCGCCTGTTCAATTGGAGCGCAGTCTGATCATCACTGGTGATCAAGTCACCGACGCTCAGGCCAGCTACGACGAGAATGGTCGCCCGCAGGTTAACATCCGCCTGGATGGTCATGGCGGCGACCTGATGAATCGCGCCACGCGCAACAACGTCGGCCGCAGCATGGCGGTAATCTTTATCGAGCAGCGTCCGACCACGCGTTACGTCAAGCAGATGGTCGACGGCGTCGAGCAAGAAGTGCGCGTCGAGACCTTCCAGGAAGAGAAGAAGATCATCAGCCTGGCGACCATTCAATCACCGCTGGGCAGTCAGTTCCGTATCACCGGTCTCGATGGCCAAGGCGAGTCCTCCGAGCTGGCGCTGCTGCTTCGTGCTGGTGGGCTTGCAGCGCCTATGTACTTTGCCGAAGAGCGCACCATCGGACCAAGCCTTGGTGCGGAGAACATCAAGCTCGGCGTTGAAGCTGCAATGTGGGGCTTTCTCTTCGTCGCGGTTTTCATGGTGCTGATCTACAAGTTCTTCGGTGTTCTGGCGACCGTTGCGCTGATGTTCAACATGGTTGTGCTGACCGCGTTGATGTCACTGCTGGGTGCGACTCTGACATTGCCGGGTATCGCCGGTATCGTGCTCACCATGGGTATGGCGGTGGACGCCAACGTGCTTATCTTCTCTCGTATAAGGGAGGAGATAGCCAACGGCATGTCGATCCAGCGAGCTATTCACGAAGGTTTCGATCGGGCGTTCTCGGCGATTGTCGACGGAAACCTGACCACATTGCTGGTTGGGGGCATTCTGTTTGCCATGGGCACCGGTCCGATCAAAGGTTTTGCTGTCACGCTTTCACTCGGGATTCTGACTTCCATGTTCACTGCAATCATCGTGACCCGTGCCATGGTCAATCTGATCTACGGTGGCCGCGATCTCAAGAAATTGTGGATTTAAGGGGCTTAGCACGATGAAACGCGTAATCAACTTCATGGGCGTTCGCCATGTGGCGTTTGCTCTGACTGTGCTGCTCACGCTTGCTTCGCTCGGTAGCCTAGCGGTAAAGGGACTGAACTTTGGCCTGGATTTCACCGGTGGAACGTTGATCGAGCTCTCGTACGAGCAGCCGGTGGCCTTGGAAGAGGTGCGGACGCAGCTTTCCCGTTCCGGCTACGAGGACGCTGTAGTGCAGAGCTTCGGTGCTACGACCGACGTACTGGTGCGGATGCCGGGCGACGATCCATTGTTGGGCGAACGTATCGCTGAGGCGTTGCGTGGTGATGAGGCCGCCGGCGCAATTACGGTCAAGCGCGCCGAGTTTGTCGGTCCGGCTGTGGGCGAGGAGTTACGCGATCAGGGCGGGCTGGGCATGTTGCTCGCCCTTGGCGGTATTCTCGTCTATGTCGCCTTTCGCTTTCAATGGAAGTTTGGCTTCGGAGCCGTGCTGTCGCTGTTTCACGATGTGATCGTAGTGCTGGGGGTTTTTTCGTTTTTCGAGATTTCTTTCGATCTGACGGTACTCGCCGCAGTGCTCGCGGTCATCGGATACTCGCTCAACGACACCATCGTGATCTTTGACCGCATACGGGAAAACTTCCGGCTGCTGCGCAAGGCCGAGTTGATCGAAAACATCAACATCTCCACCACTCAGACCTTGCTTCGAACGTTAGCGACGTCGGTCTCCACCTTGTTGGCGGTTTTGGCGTTGATGGTGTTCGGTGGCGAAAACCTGTGGGGCTTCTCGCTGGCGCTGATCATTGGAGTTGGGGCGGGAACTTATTCGTCTGTTTATGTCGCCAGCATCTTCCTCATCTGGCTCAAGCTTAGTCGCGATGATCTGATTCCGCCTGTTGTCGAAGAGGTCGACGAGCGTCCCTGAGTGGTTTTTGAACTTCTGATGGGCTGATTAGTCGAATTGCGCCGCAGCGGGCTTTTGTCCGTCAGAAGAAGGAAGACTCAGTGAATAAGTCAATGCTGGTTGGTGCCGTTCTTGGGGCCGTAATAGTCACCGCGGGTGGTGCATTCGCTACCTATATGATGGTTGGTCGAGGACCGCAGTTCGCCGAAGTGCTGGCGGTCGAGCCAATCAAGGAAACCATCAAGACGCCTCGTGAGGTCTGCAAAGAGGTGACAGTTACACGGCAGAAGCCCGTGCAGGATACCAATCGAATTGCCGGTACGGCGGTAGGCGCGGTCGTAGGTGGCTTGCTCGGTAACCAGATCGGTGGCGGTAATGGCAAGAAAATCGCCACGGTTGCCGGTGCGGTAGGTGGCGGTTATGCCGGTAATCAGGTGCAGGGCCGGATGCAGGCGAATGATACCTACACCACCACCGAAACTCGCTGCAATACCGTGACAGACAGCCACGACAATATCGTCGGCTATGAGGTCAAGTACGATCTGGATGGCGAAATCGGTCGCGTTCGGATGGATCGGGATCCGGGTGACAGGATTCCGTTTCGCGATGGACAGCTGGTGCTGACGCAGCAGTGAGCTGGTATAAAAAAACGCCCATCTGGGCGTTTTTTTGCTTCCTAGCGCTTCAGTGAAGGTGTCAAGTGCGGCTGGATTGCAGTCAGCACAGCCTTGAAGCATTTGGTGTTGCCAGCGACGATCTGGCCTTTTTCAAGGAAGTCGTGGCTACCGCTGAAGTCGCTGACCAGGCCGCCCGCCTCCTGAATCAGTAGCGCACCGGCGGCCATGTCCCATTCGGAAAGTCCGAACTCCCAGAAGGCGTCGTAACGACCAGCGGCGACATAGGCAAGATCCAGGCTTGCCGCGCCAGCGCGACGCAAGCCTGCGGTCTGGCCAACCAGGCTACGGAACATGCTGAGGTAGCTGTCCAGGTTGTCCATCTGTCCATCACGGAACGGAAAGCCGGTGCCGAGCAGGGCGCCTTCAAGGCTTTTACGCGTGCCTACACGCAGGCGGCGACCGTTGAGTGCGGCACCGCGGCCGCGGCTCGCAGTGAATTCTTCCTGGCGCACCGGGTCGAGGACCACGGCATGCTCGAGACGGCCGCGATATTTGCAGGCGATGCTCACTGCATAATGCGGGACGCCACGCAGAAAGTTGGTGGTGCCATCCAGCGGGTCGATTACCCATAGATAGTCTGCACCGTCTCCGCTGCCCTCCAATAGGCCGCCTTCCTCACCAAGAATGCCGTGGTTCGGATAGGCCTTGCGCAGCGCCGCAATGATCAATTGCTCCGCGGTGCGATCGATTTCGGAGACATAATCACGTGCGTCCTTTTCGCTAACCGAGATCACGTCCAGGCGCTCGGTGGAACGAACAATCATTTCGCCGGCGCTACGGGCGGCGCGCAGCGCGATATTCAGCATGGGCTGCATCGATCAAATACCTGGTCGTTTAAAGAAAGCCGGCAATTCTACCAGAAAGCTTGTCGGATGTTGCGGTGGAGTCATCGGGACGGCCAATAGCGAAGGCGCGGGCGCTTCCTGTAAGCTTTCGTTTTGTTTTCCTGCGAGAACGACAGTGTCGCTTCAGAACATTCGTGTGGTATTGGTCAATACCAGTCACGCCGGCAACATCGGTGGCGCGGCCAGGGCTATGAAAAATATGGGATTGTCCCGATTGGTTCTGGTGGACCCAGAGGATTTCCCCAGCCCGAATGCCATTGCGCGCGCATCTGGCGCGACGGATATTCTCGATTCGGCGCAGGTAGTGGCGACGCTTGAAGAGGCCTTGGTGGGTTGCAATCTAGTATTGGGCACCAGTGCCCGTGATCGGCGCATACCCTGGCCGCTGTTGGATCCGCGTGAAACCGGTTCGGTCTGCTTGGAGCAGGTCGAGCGGGGCGGCGAGGTCGCATTGGTGTTCGGGCGCGAGTATGCCGGGCTGACCAATGAGGAGCTTCAGCGTTGTCAGTATCATGTGCACATTCCGTCCGATCCGAATTTCAGTTCGCTGAATCTGGCTGCAGCGGTTCAGGTGCTTGCCTACGAGGTGCGTATGGCATGGTTGGCGGCGAGCGGCCAGCCGAGCAAGATAGAGAGGCTTGAAACCACCTCAATGCTCAATGCGCAGCCGGTAACTGCGGACGAGCTCGAGCATTACTATGGGCATCTGGAGCAGACGCTAATCGATATAGGTTTTCTCGACCCTGAGAAACCTCGACACCTGATGCCGCGACTGCGCAGGCTCTACGGTCGCAGCGGTATAAGCAGGCTGGAGATGAACATCCTGCGAGGAATTCTTACCGAAACCCAGAAAGCCGTCCGCGGCGAACCCCATAAGCGGAGATCAGATTGATGTTCGAACGCATGCGCGAAGATATCCAGAGCGTCTTTCATCGCGATCCGGCAGCGCGTAATGCGTTCGAGGTAATCACCTGCTATCCAGGTCTGCACGCTGTCTGGTTTCACCGGGTTTCCCATTGGTTGTGGGTAAGCGATTGCAAATGGCTGGCGCGGATGACGTCGAATCTGGCGCGCTGGCTAACCGGGATAGAGATCCATCCGGGGGCGCAGATCGGTCGGCGTTTCTTTATCGATCACGGGATGGGCATCGTCATCGGTGAGACTGCCCAAATCGGTGACGACGTGACGCTTTATCATGGGGTGACACTGGGCGGCACCAGCTGGAACAAGGGTAAGCGCCACCCTACGCTCGAAGATGGTGTGATAGTTGGTGCGGGGGCGAAGATTCTTGGCCCGTTCACGGTCGGCGCAGGGGCTAAGGTCGGCTCCAATGCGGTCGTTACCCGGGCGATTCCGGCTGGCGCTACTGCTGTCGGGATTCCAGGTCGCGTTATCGTCAAGTCGGACGATGTTCAGGAAGCCAAGCGCAAGGCTATCGCCGAAAAGATCGGCTTCGATGCCTACGGCGTGACCGAAGACATGCCCGACCCGGTGGCGCGGGCCATTGGTCAGCTGCTCGATCACGTCCAGGCTGTCGAGGAGCGTATGGAAGGTATGTGCAAGGCATTGACGGCGCTAGGCAGCGACTACTGTGCGAAGAAAATGCCTGAGTTGCGCGAAGAGGATTTTGCCGAGATTAAGGACGGCGGTGACGAGGCGCGTCCCTGAGTGCGGCCGGCCAACCGGGCTGCTATTATGCGTGCCGCCCGCTGATCGCCGCTGCGTCTTTCCCTCTTATGCTGCTATGTCCGAGTGCGTTAATAGGTCTTATAGTTGATCTAAATACTCGGGTATTGCATACTTGCATCAAACCATGATGCTTGGTGCAAACCGATGCGATTGACTACTAAAGGCCGTTACGCCGTCACTGCGATGCTTGACCTTGCGCTGCATGCGCAACACGGGCCGGTATCCCTTGCGGATATTTCCGAGCGGCAAGGCATCTCGCTTTCCTATCTCGAACAGCTATTCGCCAAACTGCGCCGTGGCAGTCTGGTGACAAGCGTTCGCGGGCCGGGCGGGGGCTACCAGCTCTCTCGAGAGATGGCTGGTATTCAAGTGGCCCAAGTCATTGATGCGGTCAACGAGTCAGTCGATGCCACTCGCTGTCAGGGATTGGGCGACTGTCATTCGGGTGATACCTGTCTGACCCATCATTTATGGTGCGATTTGAGCCAGCAGATTCACGAATTTCTAAGCGGTATCAGTCTGGCGGATCTGGTGATGCGCCGCGAGGTTCAGGAGGTTGCACTGCGCCAGGATATGCGCCGCGCCAATGGCCAGACTCCGCGACTGGATAAGATCGAAGCGTCCGCCGTTGAATGAGCGGGACGACTGCCTGATAGGAGATACCTGATGAAGTTGCCGATTTACCTGGACTACTCTGCTACCACACCGGTCGATCCTCGCGTTGCCGAGAAAATGGTCGAGTGCCTTACCGCCGAAGGTAACTTCGGTAATCCGGCTTCGCGCTCTCACGCATTTGGTTGGAAGGCGGAAGAAGCCGTTGAGAATGCCCGTCGCCAGGTTGCAGAGCTGGTCAATGCAGATCCTCGCGAAATCGTCTGGACCTCTGGTGCGACCGAGTCGGACAACTTGGCGATCAAAGGGGTCGCGCATTTCTATGCGTCGAAGGGTAAACACATCATCACCAGCAAGATCGAGCATAAAGCCGTTCTTGATACGACCCGTCAGCTCGAGCGTGAAGGGTTCGAAGTTACGTACATTGAGCCGGGCGAAGACGGCGTAATCACTCCGGCAATGGTCGAAGCGGCCATGCGCGATGACACTGTGCTGGTCTCCATCATGCATGTGAATAACGAGATCGGAACGATCAACGATATCGCCGCCATCGGTGAGCTCACTCGCTCCCGTGGCGTGCTGTTCCATGTCGACGCCGCTCAGTCCACCGGCAAAGTCGAGATCGATCTGGAGGCGATGAAGGTCGATCTGATGTCGTTCTCGGCACACAAGACTTACGGCCCCAAAGGCGTCGGCGCGCTCTATGTCCGCCGCAAGCCGCGGGTGCGTCTGGAAGCGCAGATGCACGGTGGTGGCCATGAGCGCGGTATGCGTTCGGGTACGCTGGCAGCGCATCAGTCGGTAGGCATGGGTGAAGCGTT
The DNA here is from genome assembly GCF_045999685.1 of Stutzerimonas sp. VN223-3. Classification (NCBI taxonomy): domain Bacteria; kingdom Pseudomonadati; phylum Pseudomonadota; class Gammaproteobacteria; order Pseudomonadales; family Pseudomonadaceae; genus Stutzerimonas; species Stutzerimonas sp. VN223-3. The sequence goes on from NZ_RBEC01000001.1 coordinate 535,802, forward strand.
CCGTATCGCCAAGGAAGAAATGGCGGCAGAGAACGAGCGAATCCGCTCGCTGCGCGATCGCTTCTTCAAGCAGGTCGAGCATCTCGAAGAGCTCTACGTGAACGGCAGCATGACGTCCCGCGTTCCGCACAACCTGAACTTGAGCTTCAACTACGTGGAAGGCGAGTCGCTGATCATGGCGCTCAAGGACTTGGCGGTTTCTTCGGGTTCGGCCTGCACCTCCGCTTCGCTGGAGCCGTCCTACGTACTCCGTGCGCTTGGCCGCAACGACGAGCTTGCGCATAGCTCGATCCGTTTCACATTCGGCCGTTTCACGACCGAAGAAGAAGTCGACTACGCCGCGCAGAAAGTCAGCGAGGCGGTCACCAAGTTGCGTGAGCTTTCACCCTTGTGGGACATGTTCAAGGACGGCGTCGACATTTCGCAGGTCGAGTGGGCTGCCCACTGATCCGTCGAGTTCCGCATAGCCTGATTCAGAGAGGATTGCACCATGGCATACAGTGATAAGGTCATCGACCATTACGAAAATCCCCGCAACGTCGGCAAGTTCGACGCTGAGGATCCATCCATTGGCACCGGCATGGTCGGTGCCCCTGCCTGCGGCGATGTGATGCGCCTGCAGATTAAGGTCAACGAGCAGGGCATTATCGAAGATGCCAAGTTCAAGACATACGGTTGCGGTTCGGCCATTGCCTCCAGCTCCCTCGCTACTGAGTGGATGAAGGGCAAGACGCTGGAAGAGGCTGAAACCATCAAGAACACGCAGTTGGCCGAAGAATTGGCCCTGCCACCCGTGAAGATTCACTGCTCGGTATTGGCAGAGGATGCCATCAAGGCAGCCGTTCGCGATTACCGCGAGAAGAAAGGGTTGTCACAGGTCTGAAGGAGGTATCGATGGCTATCAGCATGACGACCGCCGCCGCCGATCACGTGCGCCGCTCCCTTGATGGGCGCGGCAAAGGCCTTGGCGTTCGGTTGGGCGTACGCACCACAGGCTGTTCCGGTTTGGCGTACGTGCTCGAGTTCGTTGATGAGGCGGCCGCAGAGGATTCGGTCTTCGACAATCACGGCGTCAAGATCATCATCGATCCGAAGAGCCTGGTTTACCTCGACGGAACCGAGCTCGACTTCGTGCGTGAGGGGCTGAACGAAGGCTTCAAGTTCAACAACCCCAACGTGCGTGGCGAGTGCGGCTGCGGCGAAAGCTTCAACATCTGAGGACGCTGTGGGAACTCCCTGTCATTACGCGCTGTTCGAGCTTCAGCCTGCCTTCGATATCGATCTCGATATGCTGTCGGGCCGTTATCGCGAACTGGCGCGCAAAGTCCATCCCGATCGGTTTGCCGACGCGGGCGAAACCGAGCAGCGCCATGCAATCGAGCGTTCGGCCAATCTGAACGAGGCCTATCAGACTCTGAAGAGCCCGCCGCGTCGAGCCCGGTATCTGCTGACGCTGCAGGGGCGAGAGATGCCGCTGGAGGCGACTGTTCAGGATTCTGCGTTCCTCATGCAACAGATGCACTGGCGAGAAGAGCTGGAAGAGCTGCATGACGAGGTGGATATCGCTGGCGTCGCGGTCTTCAAGGCTCGCCTTAAAGCTGCGCAGCAGGATCTCAACGATTCGTTCTCCAGCGTATGGCAGGACGAAGCTCAGCGAGAGCAGGCGGAGCGACTGGTGCGCCGGATGCAGTTCCTCGACAAGCTGTCCCAGGAAGTGCGCCAATTGGAAGAGCGCCTCGACGATTAACCCCGCGTAGCGCCTGGCGCTGCGCCCGACATCAGACAGACATGGCCTTACTTCAGATAGCTGAGCCCGGACAAAGCCCGCAACCTCACCAGCGCCGTCTGGCGGTTGGTATCGATCTGGGCACCACCAATTCACTTGTGGCGGCGTTGCGTAGCGGTATCACGGCACCGCTGGCTGACAGCAATGGTGAAGTGATTCTGCCTTCTGCGGTGCGCTATCACGCTGACCGCGTCGAGGTTGGCGGCGGCGCCAAGCGGGCTGCCGCTATCGATCCGCTGAATACAGTCATCTCGGTAAAGCGCCTCATGGGGCGTGGTGTCGGTGACGTGAAGCAACTGGGCGGACAACTGCCTTATCGGTTCAGCGAAGGGCAGTCGCAAATGCCATTCATCGAGACGGTACAGGGCGCCAAGAGTCCGGTGGAGATTTCCGCCGAAATCCTTCGTGCGTTGCGCGAGCGTGCCGAAGCGGTACTGGGTGGCGAGCTGGTCGGCGCTGTGATTACGGTACCGGCATACTTCGACGATGCCCAGCGACAGGCAACAAAGGATGCTGCACGACTGGCGAACCTCAACGTGCTGCGTCTGCTCAATGAGCCCACTGCCGCTGCCGTCGCCTATGGTCTGGACCGTCAGGCCGAAGGTGTTGTAGCGATCTACGACCTGGGTGGCGGAACCTTTGATATCTCTATCCTGCGCTTGACGAAGGGCGTGTTCGAGGTGCTGGCCACGGGTGGTGACACGGCTCTCGGTGGCGATGATTTCGATCACGCGATTGCGGGCTGGGTGTTGGCTCAGGCAGGGGCTTGCGCTGACCTCGATCCGGGTGCCCAGCGCGAGGTGCTGAAGATTGCCTGCGACGCCAAGGAACAGCTTAGTAATGCAGAGTCCGTCGAGGTGCGCTATGCCGGTTGGCAGGGCGTTCTGACACGCACTGCATTCAACGAGCTCATTGATCCGATGATCGCTCGCAGCCTCAAGTCCTGCCGACGGGCATTGCGTGATTCGGCTGTTGAGCTGGAAGAAGTTCATGCCGTGGTGATGGTTGGTGGCTCCACGCGGGTGCCGCGGGTCCGAGAGTTGGTTGGTGAGATGTTCGGAAGGCAGCCGCTTACGGATATCGACCCCGACCAGGTCGTCGCCATTGGTGCGGCCATTCAAGCCGAGACCCTTGCTGGCAACAATCGCGATGGCGAAGAGCTGCTGCTGCTCGATGTGATTCCGCTGTCGCTGGGGCTGGAAACCATGGGCGGTTTGATGGAGAAAATCATTCCGCGCAACACCACCATCCCGGTCGCGCGCGCGCAGGATTTCACCACCTACAAGGATGGTCAGTCGGCCATGATGATCCACGTGCTGCAAGGCGAACGCGAGCTCATCACCGACTGTCGATCACTGGCTCGCTTCGAGTTGCGTGGCATTCCGTCTATGGTCGCCGGTGCGGCGAAGATTCGCGTCACCTTTCAGGTCGATGCTGACGGCCTTCTTAGCGTCTCTGCCCGTGAGCTCGCATCCGGCGTCGAATCGAGCATTCAAGTGAAGCCGTCCTACGGCCTGACTGATGGCGAGATAGCTCGCATGCTCGAAGATTCGTTCCATAAGGCTAGCGAAGACAAGGCAGCCCGTGCGTTGCGCGAACAGCTGGTCGATGGGCAGCGCTTGCTCGAGGCGGTGGAGGCTGCTCTGGAGGCGGATGGCGAGCGTTTGCTTAGCACAGAAGAGCGCATAGCTATCGAGTCGCAGATGCAGGCGCTGCGTGAGCTACTCGGCGGTCAGGATGGTGTTGCCGTCGAGCGTCAGGTCAAGCGCCTGAGCCAGATTACCGACGCCTTTGCTGCGCGCCGACTAGATTCCACTGTCAAGGCCGCACTGGCCGGACGGCGGCTTAATGATATTGAGGAATGACCCAGATGCCGCAGATTGTTTTCCTGCCTCACGTCGACCACTGCCCGGAGGGAGCGGTCGTCGAAGCGCAGCCCGGTGAAACGGTGCTTGATGCCGCGCTGCGTAACGGTATCGATATCGAGCATGCGTGTGAAAAATCTTGTGCCTGTACTACTTGTCACATCGTGGTTCGAGAGGGTTTCGCTTCGCTGGAAGCGTCTGATGAGTTGGAAGATGACATGCTGGATAAAGCGTGGGGGCTCGAGCCTACGTCACGACTTTCCTGCCAGGCTGCGGTTGCGGATGTCGATCTAGTGGTCGAGATTCCCAAGTACACGATCAATCAAGTTTCTGAAGGCCATTGAAGGCGAGGTTATGCATGACGCTTAAATGGGCTGATGTGCTGGACATCGCGATCGAACTTGCCGAGCGCAAGCCGGACGTTGATCCCCGCTACGTGAACTTTGTCGAATTACACCGCTGGGTAGTGGAGCTGCCAGAATTCTCCGACGATCCGACGCGCGGTGGTGAAAAGGTTCTGGAGGCCATTCAGGCGGCCTGGATCGAAGAGGTCTAGAGAGCAGCGGCAGTGTAAGCCTTGGGTAGGGTGGGCTTCAGTGCACCTGCATCGACACCGGCAGGGCTCTGGTGGGCTGAAGCCCACCCTGCGGTACTTGAGGTTTGGCCGTCCAGCCTTCATCGCTTCTATCGTCTGCCGGCCCCTCAGGCTGCTCTTATATTTTTCTTCCCGACCCGCGTATAATTCGCGGGTTTACTTGTTTGCTTTAACTTATCGATTTTCTGGAGTTTCAAATGGCCCTGCAACGCACTTTCTCCATCATCAAGCCTGACGCTGTCGCCAAGAATGTTATCGGCGAAATCACTTCTCGTTTCGAGAAAGCCGGACTGCGTGTCGTCGCTTCGAAGATGGTCCAGCTGTCCGAGCGTGAGGCTGGCGGTTTCTATGCTGAGCACAGCGAGCGCGGCTTCTTCAAGGATCTGGTCGCTTTCATGGTTTCCGGTCCGGTCATCGTTCAGGTTCTGGAGGGCGAAGACGCCATCGCCAAGAACCGTGAGCTGATGGGCGCTACCAATCCGAAGGAAGCTGCTCCAGGCACCATCCGTGCCGATTTCGCCGTCTCCATCGACGAGAACGCTGTTCACGGTTCCGACTCCGAAGCGTCCGCTGCTCGCGAAATCGCTTACTTCTTCTCTGCCACCGAAGTGTGCGCCCGCATTCGCTGATCAGGCGAAGGTGAATCCGATGACTGCTACGACCGGTAAAGTGAATCTGCTGGGGCTGACCCAGCCTCAGTTGGAAAGCTTCTTCGATTCAATAGGGGAGAAGCGCTTTCGTGCCGGCCAGGTCATGAAGTGGATTCACCATTTTGGCGTTGATGATTTCGATGCCATGAGCAATATCGGTAAGGCCTTGCGCGAAAAGCTCAAGGCCTCCGCCGAGATCCGCGGTCCCGAGATCGTCAGTGAGGACATTTCCACCGACGGCACCCGCAAATGGGTGGTGCGCGTGGCTTCGAGCAGCTGCGTGGAAACCGTATATATCCCTCAGGGGGGACGCGGCACGCTTTGTGTGTCTTCCCAGGCCGGCTGTGCGCTGGATTGCAGTTTCTGCTCCACTGGCAAACAAGGCTTCAACAGCAATCTCACCGCCGCCGAAGTAATCGGCCAAGTGTGGATTGCCAATAAGTCGTTCGGCTCCATCCCGGCCAAAGTTGATCGTGCCATCACCAACGTGGTCATGATGGGCATGGGTGAGCCGTTGCTGAATTTCGATAACGTCGTCGCTGCCATGCAGATCATGATGGACGACCTCGGATACGGCATCTCCAAGCGCAAGGTGACGCTGTCGACCTCGGGCGTCGTGCCGATGATCGACGAGCTGTCGAAGGTTATCGATGTATCGCTCGCGCTGTCGCTGCACGCGCCGAACGATGCGCTGCGTGATCAGCTGGTGCCGATTAACAAGAAGTATCCGCTGGAGATGCTGCTCGCTGCATGTCAGCGCTATATCTCCAATCTGGGTGAAAAGCGGGTTCTTACCATCGAATACACGCTCTTGCAGGGCATAAACGATCAACCCGAGCACGCCGAGCAGATGATCGCGCTGCTGGCGAAAATTCCTTGCAAGATCAATCTGATTCCCTTTAACCCGTTCCCGCATTCCGGATATGAGCGGCCGAGCAACAATGCCATCCGCCGTTTTCAGGACATCCTGCACAAAGCCGGGCACAATGTGACGGTGCGTACCACTCGCGGCGAGGATATCGATGCAGCCTGCGGCCAATTGGTTGGACAGGTTATGGATCGCACACGCCGAAGCGAGCGTTACATCGCAGTGCGTGAACTGCAATCCGAGCCAGGTACGGCATCCATTGCTACGAACCGTTCCTGAGGGGGATGCGACTGATGATCTTGCGCGTTGCGCTGCTGTTTCTATTGACCGGCCTTATGGCCGGTTGTGTTTCTACCGGGACCGGGAATCCCATGCGCACCCCGGAAGGCCGTGATGAGGCACGAGACGCTTATATCCAACTTGGTATCGGCTATCTGCAACAAGGCGATGCTTCTCGGGCCAAGACGCCCTTGCGCAAGGCACTCGAGCTAGACCCTGGCAGCGCGGACGCGCACGCGGCGCTGGCCCTGGTGTTCCAGAACGAGATGGAAAATCGGTTGGCTGACGAGCATTTCCAAAAAGCCCTGTCCAGCCGCAAAGACGCCCGCATTCTGAACAACTACGGCAGTTTCCTATTCGAGCAGAAGCGCTACCAGGAAGCCATGGATCGGTTCGCCGCGGCATCCGAAGACAATCTGTATCCCGAGCGCTCTCGGGTATTCCAGAATATGGGGATGACAGCCCTCCAGCTTGGACAGCGTGAGCAGGCTGAAACCTATTTTACCCGCGCGTTGCGCCTCGATAGCCGCCAACCCCTTGCTTTGCTTGAGCTGGCACTGCTGGCCTACGATGCCAAGCAATATGTCCCAGCGAAACGTTATTACGAGAATTTCAGCAGCCTTTCCGAACAAAATGCCCGCAGTCTGCTGCTGGGCATTCGTCTGGCGAATATTCACCAGGACCGAGATCAGGCCGCGAGCCTTGGCCTGCAGCTCAAGCGTCTGTATCCAGGTACGTCTGAATTTCAACAGTTTCTTTCGGAGCAACGATGATAGCGCCACATTCTGAAGCCGTTGCCCCAGCCTTCGCCAATCCAGGTGAAACGCTTCGCGCGGCGCGTGAGAGCAAGAATTGGTCCCTTTCTTCAGTGGCTCAGCAACTCAATCTGTCGGAGCGTTCGCTGATGCAGATTGAGGCCGGTGACTTCAGTCAGTTGCCTGGTCATACATTTTCCCGAGGCTACGTTCGCGCCTATGCCAAGCTGCTGGGGCTGGATCAGAATCGTCTGGTGCAGCAGTTCGACCATCATACCGGCACGGATGCTACCGGCAGCAGCGTAAACAGCCTTGGACACATCGACGAACCTGTGCGCCTTTCACGCAGCATGGTGCGCTTCTTTGCCTTCGTATTGACGCTGGTGGTTGGCGCCGCTGCGTTTTTCTGGTGGCAGGACCAATCTGCACGCAACCAGTCGGGCCCTTCGGTCACGGCGTTGGAGCGAATCGAGGTCGAGGCGGCGGACGGCACCACCGAGATTCATCTGCTGGATCGCGCCGAGGAGCCCGTTGAGCCTGTCGTCGATGAGTCGAACGATTCGACGTCGCCAGCGGGCGCCGAAGAGCCACCCGCGGCAGCGGCTGAATCGTTACCGCTGGCCGAGCCGTCTGCAGCCGAGGAAGCGGTGGACGCCCCCGAACAGCAGAGCGACGCGGCGGCTCCTGCCGAAGTGCCGATTGCGGTCACAGAGGCACCGGCCACGGCTGCACCTCCGGCCGCTGAAATGGCTTCGGTTGCGCCTGATGAAGGCCGATTAACGCTGGACTACACCGCCGACTGTTGGACGCGCGTAACTGATGCCGATGGCGAAGTTCTTTACAGCGCACTGGCCAGAGCGGGCACCAGCCGTACCCTGGTCGGCAAGACCCCACTGGATCTGCATCTTGGTTTCGCCGCCGGAGTACAAGTCAGCTTTAACGGCGAAGCCGTCAGTCTTTCTGGCAAAACGCGTGGCGAGACCGCACGCCTCAAGCTCGGACAGTAATCATGCATAGTGAGTCTCCTATCAAGCGTCGCCACTCTCGCAAGATCTGGGTGGGCAATGTGCCGGTCGGCGGCGATGCGCCTATCGCCGTACAGAGCATGACCAATACCGAAACCTGTGACGTCGACGCGACTGTCGCGCAGATCCAGCGACTGCAAGATGCCGGTGCCGATATCGTACGGGTGTCGGTGCCCTCGATGGAGGCAGCCGAGGCATTTGGCAAGATCAAGCAGCGTGTCGGTCTGCCGCTGGTGGCCGACATCCACTTCGACTATCAGATCGCGCTACGCGTAGCCGAGCTTGGCGTTGATTGCCTGCGTATCAATCCAGGCAATATCGGCCGTGAGGATCGTGTTCGTGCGGTGGTCGAAGCTGCGCGTGACCGCGGTATTCCGATCCGCATTGGGGTGAATGCAGGCTCGTTGGAAAAGGATCTGCAAAAAAAGTACGGCGAACCGACGCCCGAGGCGCTGGTGGAATCCGCTTTGCGTCATGTCGAGCATCTCGATCGGCTGAATTTTCCAGATTTCAAGGTCAGCGTGAAGGCGTCCGATGTGTTCATGGCTGTGGCCGCGTATCGGCTGCTGGCGGACAAGATCGAGCAGCCGTTGCATCTGGGTATCACCGAGGCCGGTGGTTTGCGTTCGGGCACAGTGAAATCGGCGGTGGGGCTGGGCATGTTGCTTGCCGAGGGCATCGGCGACACCATTCGCATTTCTCTGGCCGCCGACCCGGTGGAAGAGATCAAGGTCGGTTTCGATATCCTCAAGTCCCTTCGCCTGCGTTCGCGCGGGATCAATTTCATCGCCTGCCCAAGCTGCTCGCGACAAAACTTCGATGTGGTGAAAACCATGAACGAGCTCGAGGGGCGACTCGAAGACCTGCTAGTGCCTTTGGACGTTGCCGTGATCGGCTGTGTCGTCAACGGACCGGGCGAGGCCAAGGAAGCACATGTTGGCTTGACCGGCGGCACCCCGAACAACCTGATCTACATCGACGGCAAGCCTGCGCAGAAGCTGAACAATGAAAATCTGGTAAACGAATTGGAGCAGCTGATTCGTCGCAAGGCCGCCGAGAAAGCCGAGACCGATGCCGCGCTCATCGTGCGTAGCTGATAAGGAACCGAATTGAGCAAGTCCCTGCAAGCCATTCGTGGCATGAACGACATTCTGCCGGCACAGACGCCGGTCTGGCGCTATCTAGAAACCACTTTCGCTCAGTTGCTCGATAGCTACGGCTACAGCGAGATCCGCCTGCCAATCCTTGAGCTCACTGATCTGTTCTCCCGTGGTATCGGCGAGGGCACCGATGTGGTCGACAAGGAGATGTACACCTTTCTCGACCGTAACGAGGAGTCATTGACGCTGCGCCCCGAAGGTACGGCCGGTTGTGTCCGCGCCGTGTTGGAGCATGGAATGACCGGAGGCGGCCAAGTGCAGAAGCTCTGGTATAGCGGGCCAATGTTCCGCTACGAGAAGCCTCAAAAAGGTCGCTATCGTCAGTTTCACCAGATCGGTGTGGAAGTCTTCAACCAGCCGGGGCCGGATGTCGATGCCGAGCTGATCGTTCTGACGGCCCGTCTTTGGAAGAAGCTCGGCATGTCCGATGCGGTCACGCTGCAGTTGAACAGCCTGGGCTCCAGCGAGGCGCGCGCGACCTATCGGGACGCGTTGGTGGCGTATCTGCAACAGCATTTCGAACAACTTGACGAAGACAGCCAGCGCCGACTGACCAGCAACCCCCTGCGCATCCTCGATAGCAAGAATGCCCAGACCCAGGCGCTGCTGGTCGATGCGCCGACATTGCATGACTATCTGGACGATGAATCGCGCGCGCATTTCGAAGGCCTCAAGGCCCGTCTCGAAGCGGCCGGGATCGCCTATCAGATCAATCCGAAGCTCGTTCGTGGCCTGGATTACTACGGACGCACCGTGTTCGAGTGGGTGACCGATAAGCTGGGCTCGCAAGGCACGGTATGCGCCGGTGGTCGCTACGACGGGTTGGTCAGCCAGTTCGGAGGCAAGCCGACGCCGGGCGTCGGTTTCGCGATGGGCATCGAGCGTCTGGTACTGCTGCTGGAAACGCTCGAACTCATTCCCGAGGCGCTTAATCAACCTGCCCATGCGTTCATTTGTGCCTTCGGCGAAGAGGCTGAGCTGGCGGCGCTAGCACTGGCCGAACGACTTCGTGATGAATTACCGGGCCTGCGCCTGTTGCTCAATGCAGGTGGCGGCAGCTTCAAAAGCCAATTCAAGAAGGCTGATAAGAGCGGTGCGCGCTTCGCACTGATTCTGGGTGACGACGAACTGGCCGGGCGCGTGGTAGGTTGCAAGCCGCTGCGAGACGACAGCGAACAACAAAGCATTGCCTGGGATGCTCTGCCCGAGCGTCTGGCTGCCTGTCTGGCTTGATCGACGGGTCTGAATTCAGCGAATGAAAGGAGTGACAGTGTGACCTCGGGTACCGAAGAAGAACAACTGGCGCAAATTAAAGAGTGGTGGCAGCGCAACGGCAAGCCGCTGCTGCTGGGAGGCGCACTCGCTCTGGTATTGGTGTTTGGCTGGCAGTTCTGGCAGAAGCATCAGCTCAATCAGGCTCAGAGCGCCTCGGCGGTTTATCAGCAGTTACTGAATGCTGCCTTGGCTGAAGGCGGGGTGGATAACGCTGAGGTTTCGCGCCTGGGCAATTTGTTGCAAACGGAATTCGCGGGGTCGCACTACGCGCAGTACGGCAACCTTTTCGTAGCCAAGGTGGCGGTGGAATCCGGGCGCCTCGATGACGCGGCTGCCGAACTGCAGGCGGTGCTGGACAAGCCCGCCGACAAGACGCTCGAAGAGCTTGCCCGTCAGCGTCTTGCCCGTGTACTGGCCGCACAGGATAAGGCCGATGCTGCGCTTGCGCTGCTTGATGGCGAGGCCGCGGAGGCATTTGCCGCCAGTCGTGAAGAGCTGCGTGGCGATCTGTTGGTCAAGTTAGGGCGCAATGACGAGGCCCACACAGCCTATTCCAAGGCAAAAGAGTCGCTGTCACAGGATGCCGCCATCGGCGGTCTGCAGCTGAAACTGGACGATCTGGCTCGTGGAGAGGCGTGAATTGATGCGTTGGAAAATTGCCGCGCTGCTGGCCCTGGCCGTCCTGGCTGCAGGGTGCAGCAGCAACGATAAGAAAGAACCCGAGCCGGCCGAACTGGTCAAGTTCGACGCGGAAATCGAACTGAACAAGGAGTGGAGTCGCTCTATCGGCGAAGGCCAGGGCGAGACCTACAACCTCCTGGCGCCAGTCGTCTACGGCAACGAGATATTCGCTGCCGACGTCGAAGGGCTGGTGGTTGCCATGGATCGTCTCACCGGCGACGTTAACTGGAAGACAGACCTGGACGTGGCAATTTCCGGTGCCGTTGGCGCTGGCTACGGTCTGGTCCTCGTCGGCACCCTGGGCGGCGAAGTACTGGCGCTGGACGTCTCGACCGGTGAAGAGCGGTGGCGCACTCAGGTTAGCAGCGAGGTTCTCGCCGCTCCTGCCGTCAATGGTGACGTAGTGGTTGTTCAGACCCAGGATGACCGGGTTATCGCGCTGGAGATCGATACTGGCGAGCAGCGCTGGAGCTATGAAAGCTCTCCTGCCGTGCTCACCCTGCGTGGTACCGGGGCGCCGTTACTGACCAATCAACTGGCAGTTGCCGGGCTCTCCAGTGGCAAGGTGGTTGCGCTGGACACCAGCCGCGGCTTGCCGGTGTGGGAACAACGTGTAGCTATCCCACAAGGCCGTTCCGAGCTTGAGCGCGTCGTTGATATCGATGGTGGTCTGCTACTGTCGGGCGGGACCTTGTATGTCGCCTCTTTCCAGGGACGTGCCGCCGCGCTGGACCTGGAAAGCGGCCGGATTCTCTGGCAACGCGACGCCTCGACTTCATCTGGCGTAGCCCTGGGTTATGGCAGCGTTTACGTTAGCCAGGCTGATGGCACGGTTACTGGAATTGATGAGCGGTCGACGACCGTTCTGTGGAGCAACGACGCGCTGGCTCGTCGCGAACTTTCCGCGCCGGCAGTATTTTCCAGCTACGTAGCGGTTGGAGACAAAGAGGGCTATTTGCATCTGCTGAGCCAGGTCGATGGCCGTTTCGTCGCTCGGACCCGCATCGACAGCGCCGGGTTGCGTGCCCGCCCTGTAGTCGAGGGTGACTGGCTGTACGCCTACGGCAACGATGGCAAGTTGGTCGCGTTGACCATTCGTCAGGCGGACTGAGCGCTTCAGGCTATCCCTCTACTGTTCCGCTTCGGCGGAACACTTAATAATAGTTGGCCGCTGCCCTGCAGCGGCCTTCGTGTTTTCTGAAATATCGCAGTGGAGAGCCGTATGGTTCCCGTAATCGCCCTGGTGGGCCGCCCGAACGTCGGTAAATCGACCCTGTTCAACCGTCTGACCAAGAGCCGTGATGCCATCGTTGCGGAATACGCTGGTCTGACCCGCGACCGCCAGTATGGCGAGGCCAAATGGCAAGGCCGTACCTACATCGTCATTGACACCGGCGGTCTGACAGGTGACGAGCAGGGTATCGACGCCAAAATGGCTGAACAATCCCTGCAAGCCATGCAGGAAGCCGATGCAGTGATGTTCATGGTCGACGCGCGTGCCGGTATGACTCCGGGCGATCAGATGATCGCTGAGCATCTTCGCAAGATGAACAAGCGCCATTTTCTGGTGGTGAACAAGGTCGACAGCATAGATCCGGACATCGCCCGCGCCGAGTTCAGCCCGCTGGGGCTTGGCGACGCACTGCCAATCGCCGCTGCCCATGGTCGCGGCATCAGCTACATGCTGGAGCAGGCGCTCGGAACCTTTCCCAAAGACAACGCCGACGAGCCCGAGGCTGGCGGCGAAGGTGAAGAGGGCGAGGCGGTTGCCGAAGGCCAGGAGCTCAAGCGCATTCCCGGCCCGAGCGAGAAGGATGGCATCAAGATCGCCATCATCGGACGCCCCAACGTGGGCAAGTCGACTCTGGTTAACCGCATGCTGGGTGAAGAGCGGGTCATCGTTTACGATCAGGCCGGCACGACGCGCGACAGCATCTATATCCCCTTCGAGCGCGATGACGAGAAGTACACCCTGATCGACACTGCAGGTGTTCGCCGTCGCGGCAAGATCTTCGAAGCGGTAGAAAAGTTTTCGGTGGTCAAGACACTGCAGGCGATCCAGGACTCCAACGTGGTCATCTTCGTCATGGATGCTCGTGAAGGTGTGGTGGAGCACGACCTGAACCTGCTTGGCTTCGTGCTTGAGAGTGGCCGAGCGCTGGTGATTGCGCTGAACAAGTGGGACGGCATGGAGCCGAGCGAGCGCGATTATGTGAAGACCGAGCTGGAGCGCCGGCTATTCTTCGTCGAGTTTGCTGACATCCATTTCATCTCCGCCAAGCACGGCACCGGCGTTGGCAACCTCTACAAGTCGGTACAGGCATCGTTCACCTCGGCCGTCACTCGCTGGCCAACCAGCCGCCTGACCCAGATCCTTGAGGACGCTGTTCGCGAGCACGCGCCACCGATGGTTGCCAGCCGCCGTATCAAACTGCGTTATGCACACCTGGGGGGCGCCAACCCACCGCTGATCGTGATCCACGGTAACCAGGTCGACTCGATACCCAAGTCCTATACACGTTACCTGGAAAACACTTACCGGCGTGTCCTGAAGCTAGTCGGTACCCCAATTCGCATTGAGTACAAGGGCGGGGAAAACCCCTACGAGGGCAAGAAGAACACCCTCACCGATCGCCAAGTGAACAAGAAACGTCGCCTCATGTCGCACCACAAGAAGGCCGAGAAGAAGCGCAGGGACAAACGATAGCCCGAAGTTTGAAGCCATAAGCTGGAAATCGTCTTGCGTGAGCTTCCAGCTTTCAACTCCAAGCTTCCAGCTTTGAGCGAGACTAAATGATCACCAGCAAACTCCCCAATGTCGGCACCACCATTTTCACCACCATGTCGCAGCTGGCGGCCCAGACCGGCGCGCTGAACCTGTCCCAGGGTTTTCCTGACTTCGATGGCCCCGATGCGTTGCGTGAAGCGGTCGCTCGTCACGTCATGGCCGGGCACAACCAGTACGCGCCAATGACCGGCTTGCCGGCGCTACGCGAGCAAGTGGCGATTAAGGTAGCGGCACTTTATGGTCGCCAGACCAGTGCCGACACTGAGATCACCATTACCCCTGGCGCGACTCAAGCCATCTTCTGTGCTATCCACGCGGTCATTTGCCCGGGTGACGAGGTCATCGTTTTCGATCCCTGTTATGACAGCTACGAGCCAGCCGTGGAGCTGGCCGGTGGGGTCTGCATACATCAGCCGCTGAGCCTCCCAGATTTTTCCATCGACTGGCAAAAGCTGGCTGAAGCGATCACGCCTCGCACCCGGATGATCGTGCTGAACACGCCGCACAACCCCAGCGGTGCGCTGATCGACATGGCCGACCTGGATCGTCTGGCGAGCCTGATTCGCGATCGAGACATCTATCTGCTCAGCGACGAAGTCTACGAACATCTTGTGTTCGACGGTCGCGAGCACGCCAGCGTGTTGCGGCACGAGGAGCTATATCAGCGCGCCTTCGTCGTCAGCTCGTTCGGCAAGACCTACCACGTCACCGGCTGGAAAACCGGGTATGTGATAGCGCCGCCCGCGCTCAGCAGCGAACTGCGCAAGGTTCATCAGTACGTCAGCTTCACCGGCGTCACGCCGCTGCAGTGGGCGCTGGCCGACTTCATGGCGGCGCATCCCGAGCATCTCAGCGAGTTGCCGGCGTTCTATCAGACCAAGCGCGATCTGTTCTGCGACCTGCTGGTCGACTCGCGTTTCCGCTTTACCCGCGCGGCGGGGACTTATTTTCAACTGGCCGATTATTCGGCGATTCGCCCGGATCTCGACGATGTCGCTATGGCTGAATGGCTGACTCGCGAGCACGGTGTGGCGAGCATACCGATATCGGTGTTCTACCAAACGCCTCCTGCAGAGCTGCGGCTGGTCCGTTTCTGCTTCGCCAAACGAGAGGAGACGCTGCGCCAGGCAGCAGAACGACTATGCGCGATCTGAACGATTTGCCTGATCTCGAACTGGCGCTGATCCAGACCAGCCTCGTCTGGCAGGACGCCACCGCCAATCGCGACCGCTTCGTCGACCTGTTAGAGCAGGCCCGCGGTGCCGACCTGATCGTGCTCCCGGAAATGTTCACCACAGCGTTTTCGATGAACTCCGAGGATCTCGCGGAACCCGAGGAAGGCCCGACCTATGTCTGGCTGCGAGAGCAGGCGGCACGTATGGACGCAGTAATCACCGGCAGCGTAATCATCGAGGCCGCAGACGGCACTCACCGCAACCGCTTGCTCTGGGCGCGTCCGAACGGAAAGATTTCGCATTACGACAAGCGTCACCTGTTCCGTATGGCTGGCGAGCACAAGCATTACACCGCTGGCGACCAACAGGCGCTATTCGAGCTCAAGGGCTGGCACGTGCGGCCATTGATCTGCTACGACCTGCGCTTTCCGGTGTGGAGCCGCGATGCGCACGATACCGATCTGCTGCTCTATACCGCCAACTGGCCCGCAGCGCGCCGCAACGCCTGGAACCGCCTGTTGCCGGCCCGCGCCATCGAAAATATCTGCTATGTCGCGGCGGTGAACCGCGTCGGCGAGGATGGCAAGGGCTACCCCTATAGCGGCGACAGCCAGGTTTTGGATTTTATGGGTGATCCGCTGCTGGAGGCGGGCGATGCCGACGGCGTATTCCGCACCACGCTTCGCGCCCGGGACCTGGCCGCGTTCCGCAGCAAATTCCCCGCATATCACGATGGTGACGCCTTCGAGCTGAAGATCTAGCCTCGTTGCGTATCAGCTCGGCGGCGCTGCCTTGCGCCGCCAGCGCGATACCAGCCAGCCATAGATCAGCAGGTTGACGAGCACCACGATAGCCGCAAGCAGGTACTGCACCGGTACGCTCAGCCAGGCCGGATAGATCAGCGGCAGCAGATACTGCTCGACGAAGCTGGTTTCATAACCGGCGCCGCCGGCCAGACGCCGCAGCTGATTTTCCCAATGAGTGAGCGGACACAGACGCCCCGTCAGTTCGACGAAAATGCCCCACGCCACAGCCAGTAGGTGCAGCCACAGTAGGCGGCGCTTCCAGGCTACCAGCAGTCCACCCAGCAGCACGAAGACGATGAAGCCAAGATGCAGAAGCAACACTGCATCTGCGCCGAGTCGATACAGCATGACGGTTATCCAGCCGTGTCCGAGTGTTTGAGGCGTGCAGCCTGACGGTCTTGTAGACGTGTCAAACAGGTGACCGACAGCAGCGCACCGAGGAGCGCCATAAACATGTCCGACTGAGTGTCCCAAGGGTCGCCCTGGGTACCAAGAAAATCTTCTGCTCCTTGCCCGGCAATTAGCGCCACCCACCACTCAATTAGCTCGTAGAAAGCGCTGAACGCAAGGGCGACGCAGAGCGATAGAAAGCCCAGCATTTTGCCGTGCCGAAGAATGCCCAGACGCAGCAGAATTTCGCGAGCCAACAAGGCTGGCGTGACGCCCTGCATGAAATGACCAAGCTTGTCGTAGGGGTTGCGGCTAAGTTCGAACCAGTCCTGTATCCAGAAGCCCACTGGCACGCGAGCGTAGGTATAGGCGCCGCCAAGAATGAGTACCAGCGCATGGGCGGCGATCAATACATAAAGCAGCCGTGTGAGCGGGAAAGGCCGATAGCTGTACAGCAGGACGGGTGCTGCGATCAGCACCGGCGCGACTTCCAGCAGCCAGGTCGAGCGGTCATACGGCGCGATGCCGGAGGCGACCAGCGCCAGCAGAACCGTCACACCGAGAGTCGCATAGAGCGTCTTGTCCTGCATCGGGAGTCGCCATGGTCGTCTGATGAGGCGTCAGCATGCAGTGCTCGCGTAGCGACACGCAATATCGAGCAAGGCCGGGGTGCGCTGTTGTACGGCACGCTCAGCTTCGTCTGGCGCGAGCCATGGGCGAACGAGCGACCGATTTGGGGCAGCGGCTCGGATCCACCGCGCCCACGAAGCGGTTGGCATTGCGTTGCACGCAGGCTATGGCTTGGTTGCGCCAATGCTCCCATTCATTGACGGGATACTGGCGATTCCAGATATCGAAGAGGCGTCGGTCCTGCTTCGACAGGCGCAGCCCATAGCGTTCGCTCATGTACAGATAGGTGCGTGCAATGGCGCCCCGGCTATAGTCCGGCGGCATCGCGGTGCGCTGTTTGAAATTAACCACGAACGGGCAGGCACCATACTGGCTGGGTTTCTCGCTGAGCATGCCGAAGCCGTAATTGCTGCGGTCCCCGTTGACCTCGCCGACTACCGGGACCAGGTTATGCAGATCGGCCTCGGCCTTGCTGAAAACTGGGTCGATGGATGTACAGCGCTTACGACCACCTTGTTGCCAGCACTGACGCTGATGACCGATCACCCAAGCTGGCACGATGTGTTCCCATTCGACGCGTGCGGCCCGTTTGGGTTGTTTGCGCGGGATGTAACCGCAGCTGGCCAGATCAATCCGGTTTCCCTTGAAGGCGCAGCCGCAATAAAAATCCACCGGCCGCTCGGCGTAGATCTTCCAGGCGACCTTCTTTGCTTCGCGAAAATTACGGGGCCCCTCGGCAAGGGCAGCGAATGGCAAAAGCAGCGCGAATAACAGTGCAAGGCGGTACATGGACAACTCGACGGCAAACTGAGAAGCGCGTCCATGCGAGGGAGCCGGAGATTACTTGCACCGCTTGATAATTTCATTTTAAAACAGTTAGTTGCATGATTCTTCTGCCGAAAAGCAGACGGGCGGTCGACGGTTGAGCAGTAGTGCGTACGAGACGGGGTGGCGTAAGCAAACCCTGGCTCGCTCGCCCTGCGTGGGGGCGAGCGAGAGAGCTGGTCGGACAGTCCGGGCTAGTTGGAGTTGTAGGGCGTCGATAGGCTACCAGCGCGGTCCGGCCCACCCTGCGGGCGAAGCTACGCGCTCAGTAGGCCAAGGCAGCACGCCAAAAAGAACGGATCGACAGCTGACCTCGCCAGCTGTCGTTACGCCTGGATCAGGCGGACTTGAGTGAAGCCATATCAATCACGAAGCGGTATTTCACGTCACTCTTGAGCATGCGTTCGTAGGCATCGTTGATGTTCTGGATATTGATCATCTCGATGTCCGATACGATGTTGTGCTTGGCACAGAAATCCAGCATCTCCTGAGTTTCGGCGATCCCGCCGATCAGGGAGCCGGCCAGGCGGCGGCGTTTGAAAATCAGGCCGAAGACGCTGGGAGACGGATGCGGCGATGCCGGCGCGCCCACCAGCGTCATGGTTGCGTCGCGCTTCAATAGCGCCAGGAAGGGATTGAGATCATGCGGCGCTGCGACGGTGTTGAGGATGAAATCGAAGCTGTTCAGATGAGCGGCCATCTCGTCCTTGTTTTTCGATACCACGACTTCGCTGGCGCCGAGGCGCAACGCGTCCTCCTTCTTGTCTGGTGAAGTGGTGAAGAGCACTACATGGGCACCCATGGCGTTGGCGATCTTAACCGCCATGTGGCCGAGGCCGCCGAGACCGACCACGCCGACTTTCTGGCCGGGGCCGACCTGCCACTGGCGTAGCGGCGAATACGTTGTGATGCCGGCACACAGCAGCGGCGCCACGGCTGCGAGGTTGTTTTCGGCATGGGAGACGCGCAGGACGAATTTTTCGTCCACCACGATGTTGTCCGAGTAACCACCGTAGGTGTTCTCGCCACCGAACACGGGGCCGTTGTAGGTCCCGGTGAAGCCGTTCTCGCAGTATTGCTCCAGCCCATCGCTGCACGACGGGCAGCTGCGGCAGCTGTCAACCATACAGCCGACGCCTGCGATATCGCCGATCTTGAAACCTTTGACCGAAGCGCCAACAGCGGTCACGCGACCGACGATTTCGTGGCCCGGGACGGAGGGATACAGCGTGTTATTCCATTCATTGCGAGCGGTGTGCAAGTCCGAATGGCAGACGCCGCAATAGAGGATGTCGATCTGCACGTCGTTCGGCCCGACGGCGCGGCGCGAAAACGCATAGGGTGCGAGCGGCGTGCTCGGGTCGACGGCGGCGTAACCGATGGCTTTGCTCATGGTGGTTCCTTTGGGTTGAACGTCTGGTTTGAGGGATCAAGCCTAGTACCGATATCGACAGGACCGGTTGCACAATTCTGTCGATGACTGACGCGTTTCTGCTGGATCTGCTCAGGAGCAGACATGCGGTGGCGAAAGTTCGCTAATTGCCGCTACGAGATGACCCGAGTGCTGGGGGCAAAGAGACCGAATGGCCGACACTGGTGCCCATGAACTCGAGGCACCATCCACCCTGCCAGTCAGCAGGGTGAAACGTTCGAGTGTGCAGTGGAGAAGGTTGCCGCGGCATGTGAACGCTGACATGCAGATCAGCTGGTTCGACTGATGGTTCTGTTGAGCCGTTTGACGGCCGAGCCCGCCTGAATACTGGCCCAGTCGCGGCGAGCCCGCTAGCGGAGCTCGCCGGTCAGGTTCAGGCCGCTTTCACCTCGGCCTCTCGCCGGGCCCGGTTCAACGCGCTGAACAGCGCACGGATGCTGGCCGTGGTGATGTTCTCGTCGATGCCAATTCCGTGCAGCGGACGCTCGCCGTCCAGACGCACTTCGATATAAGCCGCCGCCTTGGCATTGCTGCCGGCACCGATCGAGTGCTCGTGGTAATCCATGATCTCCAGCTTGACTGGCAACCCGGCGACCAAGGCTTCCAACGGGCCCTTGCCGATGCCGCGCCAATGCATGGTTTCACCATTGCTTGCGACTTCCACCTCCACGGCGCTGGTGCCGTTCTCTTCCTGGAGGCGATGGCTCTTCAGCGTATACGGCGTGGTGGCCTGCAGATATTCGGCTTCGAGCAGCGCATAGATTTGCTTGGCGCTCATCTCCAGACCGAGGCGATCCGTCTCCTTCTGCACCACCTGACTGAATTCGATCTGCATACGCCGCGGCAGGCTGATGCCGTATTCCTGCTCAAGCAGATAGGAGATACCACCTTTGCCGGACTGGCTGTTGACACGAATCACCGCTTCGTAACTGCGACCGATGTCAGCCGGGTCGATCGGCAGGTAGGGAACTTCCCAGACGCCGTTCGGATCCTGCTGGGCGAAGCCCTTGCGGATCGCATCCTGGTGCGAGCCGGAGAAGGCGGTATGTACCAGATCGCCGACATAAGGATGGCGTGGATGCACCGGCAGCTGGTTGCACTCCTCGACCACCTTGCGCACGGCGTCGATGTCGGAGAAGTCCAGCTGCGGATCGACACCCTGGCTGTACATGTTCAGCGCCACGGTGACCAGGTCGACATTGCCGGTGCGCTCGCCGTTGCCGAACAAGCAGCCTTCGACGCGGTCGGCGCCAGCCATCAGGCCCAGCTCAGTGGCGGCCACGCCAGTGCCGCGGTCATTATGAGTGTGCAGGCTGATCAGCACGCTGTCGCGCTTGTCGATATGGCGACCGAAGTACTCGATCTGGTCGGCATAAATGTTCGGGGTAGCCGCTTCTATGGTGGCCGGCAGATTGAGGATCAGCTTCTGCGCTGGTGTCGGTTGGAACACTTCGATAACCGCGTTGCATACCTCGATGGCGAAATCGGTTTCGGTGGAGCTGAACACCTCGGGGGAATATTCGAAGCGCCAGTTTGTTTCAGGTGCAGCAGCGGCCAGACGCTTGACGATCTGCGCAGCGCTAACCGCGATATTCACCACGCCGGCTTTGTCCTGATTGAAGACGATGCGGCGGAAGCTGGGCGCGGTGGCGTTGTAATAATGAACGATGGCCTGCTTGGCGCCCTTGAGGGACTCGAAGGTACGGGTGATCAGGTCCTCACGCGCCTGGGTCAGGACTTGAATCGTGACGTCATCCGGAATGTGGTCGCCTTCGATGAGCTCGCGAACAAAATCGAAATCGGTTTGCGAGGCGGAGGGGAAACCTACCTCGATTTCTTTCACGCCAACCTGCACCAATGTCTTGAAGAAACGCATCTTCTTTTCGGCGTCCATCGGCTCGATCAGCGACTGGTTGCCATCGCGCAAATCGGAGCTCAGCCAGATCGGTGCCTGCGTAATGGTCTGCGATGGCCAAGTACGGTCAGGCAGATTGATCACCGGAAACGGGCGGTATTTCTTCGACGGATCTTTGAGCATGGTCATGGCGATTTTCCTTTGAGCAGCTCCCAGAAGCGCGACGCGTCAAGGGAGGACGGAGCAGATCGATACGGGATTGATGAAACCAATGTAGAACTTGCTTGCAGTGTGTTGCAACAACCAAAGATAAATTGGTGATTTTCTCTAAAAATGTTTTTTTCTGAGAAAACAATGCTCATGAAAAGCGCTGAAATAGAGTTTTGATTGCTCTGCTGTTGCAGCTTGTATCGGTCACGTTCGATGCGAGTGAAAGTGCAGAAGCTGCGTTCACCGTGAGCCGAGCAGAGATTGCGTCCAGGACGCTGGCTCAAAGCCTGCTGAAGCGGCTGGAGGCTCGAACGTCCAGTCGCTGGGGAAGAACTCGCCATACACTGACGCGTCTCATCTGACTTCGCTCAGCCTTCCAGCTTTCGATCCTCGCTGTGCTTTGACTGTTCGGACCACTCGGGCTTCGAACGGCTCAGCAATTGGCTGACCGACCCGTATCCGTCGCGCATGTCGGCACCGCTCGGGTGCTGGAATACGCGCAGGCCGAATTCGGGCAGGATCGCCAGCAGGTGGTCAAAGATGTCCGACTGGATCGCTTCGTACTGCGTCCAGGCCACGGTGTTGGTGAAGCAGTAGATCTCTAGCGGTAATCCGTCTGCCGTCGGGCTGAGCTGGCGCACCATCAGCGTCATGGACTGGTGGATGCCGCTATGGCTGCGCAGGTAGCGCTCCACATACGCACGAAAGCTGCCGATGTTGGTGATGCGCCGGGTGTTCACCGGCTCCTTGCCTCGCTTCTCGAGCTTGGCGTTCCACTCGTCGATCTCTCGGCGCTTGTCGGTAAGGTAGTCGTCCAGCAGGTTGAAGCGGTGCAGACGCTCACATTCATCGCTGCCAAGAAAGTGCACGCTCTGCTGATCCAGATACAGGCTGCGCTTGATCCGCCGCCCGCCGCTTTCCTGCATGCCCCGCCAGTTCTTGAACGAATCGCTGATGAAGCGCTTGGTCGGGATATTCGAGATGGTCTTGTCCCAGTTCTGCACTTTCACCGTATGCAAGGCGATATCGATGACATCGCCGTCGGCGTTGAGTTGCGGCATTTCAATCCAGTCGCCGACGCGGATGATGTCGTTGGAAGATATCTGCACGCTGGCCACCAGCGAGAGGATGGTGTCCTGAAAGATCAGCATCAGCACCGCGGCCATGGCGCCGAGGCCGGACAGCAGGATCAGCGGCGAGCGGTCGATCAGCGTTGCAATGATCAGAATGGTCGCTATCGCGTAGAGGACGATCTTGACCACTTGCACGTAGCCTTTGATCGGGTGCACATGAGCGTCGGCGCGGCGCTGGTAGAGCAGATTGACGATGTCCAGCAGCGCGCCTATGGCCAGCGCAATGGTCAGCACGATAAAGCCGCCGCAGACGTTGCGCACCACCGTGACGGCTGCTTCCGGCAAGCCCGGTACCGCGTTGACGCCAACGGACAGTACCAGCGCCGGCACGATGTTAGACAGCCGGCGAATGATGCCGTAGTCCTGCAGTTCGGTCTCGCGCGCATGACGCAGCGCCTTATACAGGCCGCGCACGAGGATGCGTTTGACGACCCAGTTGGCCAGCCAGGCGGCGAAGATCAGCGCGGCGCTGGCGACCAGAGTCTGCAGCTCAGGATGAGTTCTGAGCCATTCCAGCCAAACGTTTAGCTCTTCCTGCATTTGGGTGCCCTCCATAAGTTGGCTATCTCAGGCGCCACTGGGGCCGTGGCGTTGGTCTAGCGGATGAACTCGCGGCTGATCGAGCGGAAAAGGTCGGTCCCAGCCTGTTCCATCCATTCGAACGCGACCATCTCCCGCGACACGATGCTGGCTCCGGCCTGCTGCATGCGTGCCAGGCCTAGCGCCTTGTCGCTGGCACGGCGCGAGCCGACGGCTTCATCTACGACGAAGACCTGGTTGCCGCGGCCTATCAGGTCAAGAACCGTCTGAAGCACGCAGATGTGGGTTTCGGTGCCGCAGATCACGAACTGCCGGCGCTCGCCGCCGGGGCGCTTGAACAGCTCGCCATCGCGGGCGGCGGAAAAATGCAGCTTCTCGACGATCGAATCCGCGCCTATGCCGTCGCGTAGCGTGGCGATGGTCGCGCCCAGGCCCTTGCTGTATTGCTCGGTGAGCAGCACCGGCACGCCGGCGCGCTGGGCAATCTGCATCAGCCAGGCGCTGTGTTCGGCCAGCGCGGTGTTGCCCTCAATCACGGGGAACAGCCGCTCTTGGATGTCGATGATGAGGAGTGTGGACTCCTGCGCATTGATGAGCATTGTGGTTTTCCTTGCAGAGCGAATCAGGGTTTGAACGCCCCGATGAAAATGGACGGATCGACGCGCGCATCGTTGAGGCTAACGTTCCAGTGCAGGTGCGGCCCGGTGGCTCTGCCAGTGGAACCGACCTTGCCGAGCACGGCGCCGCGGTCCAGCTCATCGCCGACTTTCACGCCGATCTGCGAGAGATGACAGAACATGCTGATGAGGCCCTGGCCGTGGTCGACGAACACCGTATTGCCATTGAAGAAATAGTTTCCGGTAAGAATCACTTTGCCTGCAGCCGGGGACTTGATTGGCGTGCCGGCCGGAACGGCGAAGTCGAGCCCCGAATGCGGATTGCGCTCTTCGCCGTTGAAGAAGCGGCGTAGGCCGAAAGGCGAAGAGAGCGGGCCGTCGACTGGCTTATCGAAGAGCAGGTTGCTTGGCTGTTGCGGGGAAAATTGGCGGTAGGCGCGGGTCTGCTCGTTCAATTCATGCTCGATGCGCTTGAGGTCGGTGGGGTTGGGATTGACCTGGCGTTTGTTCTTCAGCGTGATGTGCTGCGCGCGGTATTCGCGGTGCTCGACCTGGAAGCTGCGTG
This sequence comes from Stutzerimonas sp. VN223-3, assembly GCF_045999685.1. Classification (NCBI taxonomy): domain Bacteria; kingdom Pseudomonadati; phylum Pseudomonadota; class Gammaproteobacteria; order Pseudomonadales; family Pseudomonadaceae; genus Stutzerimonas; species Stutzerimonas sp. VN223-3. The sequence goes on from NZ_RBEC01000001.1 coordinate 559,707, forward strand.
GGCTGCCATCGACCTCCACCTGTTGAGCACCGGGCTTGACCGTGAGCGGAATGCCGACAATGGCGATCCAGCGCTGGCCGTCCTCCCGGATCACCAATGCCGGCTTGCTCTGGTAGCGGACCTGCGGCGGTGTGGCACCGCCGCCCAGTGCGACCACTGCCACACCGCCTGGCACGGGCTTGTTCAACAAGCGGGTGATGAAGCCCTCGGCATGGGCGGGCAGGGTGAGGACGAGTGAAAACAGGAGAACGGTGACGCGTGGCATGGGCAGTTCCGTTTGTAAGGACGGGCCCATCCTCGCGTAAACGGCTGGCAGGGGGAAGGGCACGCGGCGCAGCGCGCTTCGGCGCGGCTGGCTGAAAAGACTCGTAACCAATCGACTGTGACGCGCACCTCGCTGCTGATTATCCTCTCGGCTCCATATCCACTCCAAAGGTTCCATGAACATCCACTGTACCCAGCCGTGCTCGTCAACCGTGACGATCACGGCATTGTCCAGCTATTGTCTCCAGATCATTCCCTCCTCCGGCGTCGCGTTATGCCGCCGATGCTTTCCTTGCGATGCACGCCGTCACCTGTCCACCACACGAGACCGCAAACATGGAATGGATCGCTGATCCTACGGCCTGGCTGGGCCTTCTCACGCTTATCGTCCTGGAAATCGTCCTGGGCATCGACAATCTGGTATTCATCGCCATCCTCGCGGACAAGCTGCCGCCCGAGCAGCGCGACCGTGCGCGGGTCATCGGCTTGAGCCTGGCGCTGGTGATGCGCCTGGGCCTGTTGGCGAGCATCGCCTGGCTGGTGACGCTCACCGAGCCGTTGGTCGAACTCTTCGGTAAAAGTTTCTCCGGGCGCGACCTGATCATGCTCGGCGGTGGCCTGTTCCTATTGTTCAAGGCAACCATGGAACTGCACGAGCGGCTGGAAGGCCGCATGCACCAGCACACCGGCAGCAAGGCCTATGCCCGCTTCTGGCCTGTGGTGGCGCAGATCATCGTGCTCGACGCGGTGTTCTCCCTCGATGCGGTGATCACCGCCGTTGGCATGGTCGAGCATCTGCAGGTGATGATGATCGCCGTGGTCATTTCCATGACGCTGATGCTGCTGGCGAGCAAGCCGCTGACCGCCTTCGTCAATGCGCGGCCGACGGTGATCATGCTCTGCCTGGGCTTTTTGATGATGATCGGCTTCAGCCTCACTGCCGAAGGCCTGGGCTATCACATTCCGAAGGGCTACCTGTACGCGGCCATCGGCTTCTCCATCGCCATCGAGTTCTTCAACCAGCTGGCCCGTTCGCGACGCAAGCGCAGCCTGCAGGGCGCCCGCCCACTGCGCGAGCGCACCGCCCACGCCGTGCTGCGTATGCTCGGCGGCAAGCTGGAAGCCGACGAAGTGGATGACGAGATCGCCGACATGGTGGACCGCAGCGGTCAGCCGGAAACGGGCTCGCTGTTCAACCGACGCGAGCGGGTGATGATCAGCAGCGTGCTTAATCTTGCCGAGCAATCCATCCGCACGGTGATGACCGATCGCATGGAAGTGGACCGCATCAACCTCGACGGCGAGCCCGCGACCATCCAGGCGGCGCTGCTCAACTCGCCGCACTCGCGTCTGGTGGTGGCCCGTGGCGATTCGCCGGACGAGCCGCTGGGCTATGTGCACAAGAAGGAACTGCTCAAGACGCTGCTCAATGGCGAGGCGCCAGAGATCGAGCCGCTGGTGCGTGCGCCCATCAACCTGCCCGACAGCTGTACCGTGCTTAGCGCTCTGGAGCAGATGCGCCACGCCTCGACCCACATCGCTTTCGTGGTCAACGAATTTGGCGGCTTCGAAGGCCTGCTGACCCTGACCGATATTCTCGAAGCGATCGCCGGTGAGTTGCCGGATGCCAGTGAGGTGGAGGGGCCGGATATCGAGCCGGTGGACGGTGGCTATCGCATCAACGGCGCGGTCAATCTCGCCGTGCTGCGCGAGCGCCTCGGCTTTCGCGCGGTGGCGACCGACGACTACCAGACCCTGTCTGGGCTGGTGATGAGTCTGCTCGATCGTCTGCCGGTGATCGGCGACCAGGTGGAGCACTCCGATTGGCGATTGCACGTCACCGAGGTCAAGGACCGGCGCGTCACGGGCCTATTGCTCAAGCGGATCGAGGAGCAAGGCGCGGCGAGGTAAGGTCTAGGCAAAACACAATCCCGGCAGGGTTTCCTGTCGGGATTGCTCTTTCAAAGCAGAGGCAGTGTCACTGGTTCGAGGTGGTTGTCCTCCACTCGCACATCCAGCTCGCCATCACCCAGGCGCGCCTTTAACCGCTGCCCGGGCTCGGTCTGGCTGGCGCTGCGAATCGCCTGGCCGCGCTCGTCGAGCAGAATGCTGTAGCCGCGTGACAGTGTCGCCAACGGACTCACGACATTCAGCGTCTGCGTCAGCCCCAGCAGCTGTTGCCGATGGCCTTTCAGGGTGTCCTGCATGGCGCGCGGTAGCCGACTGGACAGATGGTCGAGTCGTTGACGCAGCATGTTCAGGGTTCGCCCTGGATGCTGCCCGGCGAGGCGGGTATCGAGACGGGCAAAACGTTCCTGGCCGGCACAGAGCCGACGGTCGATACCGCGCAGCAGGCGCTGTTCCAGGTCGTCGATGCGCTGGGCCTGCTGTTGCAGGCGTTCGCCGGGATGGCGCAGGCGGCGGGTCAGACCTTCCAGGCGTGAACCCTCGCGATGCAGGCGGTCGCGCATACGCAGCAGCAGTCGCTGGCGCAAGCCATCCAGGCGCTGGCGCACGTCAGCACTGCTGGGCGCCAGGAGCTCGGCGGCGGCGGAAGGCGTCGGCGCACGCACGTCGGCGACGAAGTCGGCGATGGAGACATCGGTCTCGTGGCCGACGGCGCTGACGATCGGCGTCTCGCAGGCGGCCACGGCCCGCGCTACTAGCTCTTCGTTGAAGCACCAGAGATCTTCCAGCGAGCCGCCGCCGCGCGCCAGAATCAACGCATCGAAGCCGCCGCGATCAGCCAGTTCGAGTGCCCGCACGATCTGCGCGGTTGCATCGCGTCCTTGAACCGGCGTCGGTACTAGCGTCAGCACAACATGCGGAGCGCGTCGGCGGAATACAGAAATGATGTCGCGGATCACCGCGCCGGTCGGCGAGCTGACGATGCCGATGCGCTGTGGATGGACGGGTAGGGCGCGTTTGCCGGCGGCGTCGAACAGGCCCTCGGCTCCGAGTTTTTCCTTGAGCGCTTCGAAGGCCAGGCGCAACGAGCCGTCGCCCGCTGGCTCGACGTTGTCGAGGATCAGCTGATAGTCGCCACGACCTTCGAACAGTGACACCCGTCCGCGTACCTTTACCGCCAGACCGTCGCGCAACGCCTGGCGCACGCGCAAGGCGTTTTGCCGGAACAGTGCGCAGCGGACCTGGGCGTTCTTGTCCTTAAGAGTGAAATAGACGTGTCCGGAGGCGGGTTTGGACAGGTTGGAGATCTCGCCTTCGACCCAGACCTGGGCAAATACGTCTTCGAGCAGCAGCCGCGCGCGACCGTTGAGCTGGCTGACGGTCAGCACTTCGCGGTCGAGATTCAGGCGTTGGAAAGGATCTTTGAGCATGCCGGCGATGATAAGGCAAAAGCGCGAGAAGAGCGCTGAGGGCCGAAGTCTAAACGGACAACAGGCGACCGGGCATCATTGACCTATGCGCAGAGCACATTAAGCTGCGCGGCTTTCTTCATCCCTGTTCGAGCCAGCCATGAGCCACAGCCAAGCCATCGTCGTGCCGCGTATTTCCACGTTTCCCGGCCATGAAGCCAAGGCGCGAATGATCCTGCGCTGGCTGGCCGAGCGACGCATCGTAGAGGCGCTGCCAACCACCTGCGGCCGCGGTGCCGGCGGCATGGGTTATGCGATAGCAGCGGGTGCGCGCAGCGTCGTATTGCACCCGGAGCGGTTACCTTTCGGCGAGGCGATCAATGGGCTGGAAGTGGTGACCAAACGTTGCATCTACACGCCGACTCAGGATTTTGCTGAGGAGGCGGGCTGTCCCGAGTGTCGCCGCGAGATTGGTGAGGCACTGTTTGAAAGTCTCGACGAGTGGATGCCTGCGCAGACCGACACGTTCACCTGCCCGGAATGCGGATTCGAGGACGACATCAATGGCTTTCTATTCATCCCGGCCTGCGGGTTCTCCAATCTGGGGTTCATCTTCAATGGCTGGGGCGAGGCCGGATTCCGTCAGACATTTCTCGATGAGTTCGCCGCTCGTCTGGGGTTCGGAGTGGCGCTAGTAATCGAGTAGTGGTGACCAATTGGTCATTTTGTCGATGCAGCGAAGCTGAGTGCGCGCGACGGACCTCACGACCGCATTGAGCGGGATGGCGTGCATGGGTATAATGCCGCGCTTCCTTTTTCCCGCCTGGGAGCCCCCGCCATGCTGCGTATCAGCCAAGAAGCCCTGACTTTCGATGACGTTCTCCTGATTCCGGGATATTCCGAAGTATTGCCGAAGGATGTCAGCCTCAAGACTCGCCTGACCCGCGAAATCGAGCTGAATATTCCCCTTGTTTCGGCCGCAATGGACACCGTCACCGAAGCCCGCCTGGCCATCGCCATGGCACAGGAAGGCGGCATCGGCATCATCCACAAGAACATGAACGTCGAGCAGCAGGCTGCCGAAGTGCGCAAGGTCAAGCGTCACGAAACGGCGATCGTTCACGATCCGGCTACCGTGACTCCTGAGACGAAAATCAGTGAGCTGCTGCGTAAGGCGCGTGAGCTGGGCTTCTCCGGTTTTCCCGTAGTCTCCGGTAAGGAGCTGGTCGGTATCGTCACTGGCCGTGACCTGCGCTTCACGCCGAATACCGGTGATTCTGTCGCCGCGATCATGACGCCGAAGGAAGAGCTGATTACCGTTCAGGAAGGCACCGGGCTGGAAGAAATCAAAACCAAACTCTACGAACATCGCATCGAGAAGATGCTGGTGGTCGACGGCAATTTCCATCTGCGCGGGCTGGTCACCTTTCGCGACATCGAGAAGGCCAAGACTTATCCGCTGGCGTCCAAGGATGACCAGGGTCGTCTACGTGTCGGTGCTGCCGTTGGCACTGGCGCCGACACGGCCGAACGTGTCGAAGCGCTGGCCGCAGCTGGCGTTGACGTGATCGTGGTCGACACCGCGCATGGGCATTCGCGCGGCGTGCTCGATCGCGTGCGCTGGGTAAAGGACAACTTCCCGCAAGTACAGGTAATCGGTGGCAACATCGCCACCGCCGAAGCTGCGCTGGACCTGGTCAAGGCTGGCGCTGATGCGGTCAAGGTTGGTATCGGCCCAGGCTCGATCTGCACCACCCGCATTGTCGCCGGTGTCGGCGTGCCGCAGATTTCCGCCATCGCCAACGTCTCTGCCGCGCTGGAAGGCACCGGGGTGCCGATGATCGCAGATGGCGGTATACGCTTTTCAGGCGACCTGTCCAAGGCCATCGTCGCCGGCGCCAACGCCGTGATGATGGGCTCGATGTTCGCCGGTACCGAAGAAGCTCCGGGCGAAATCGAATTGTTTCAGGGCCGCTCCTACAAGGCTTATCGCGGCATGGGCTCGCTGGGTGCAATGTCCCAGGCGCAGGGGTCCTCGGATCGTTACTTCCAGGATTCGTCCGCAGGCGCCGAGAAGCTGGTACCCGAGGGCATCGAAGGCCGGGTGCCGTACAAAGGCTCGCTGGCAGCGATCATCCATCAGTTGATGGGCGGCCTGCGTGCCTCCATGGGCTACACCGGCAGCGCGACCATCGATCACATGCGTACCCATCCGCAATTCGTGCGCATCACCGGTGCCGGCATGGCCGAGTCGCACGTTCATGATGTTCAGATCACCAAAGAAGCCCCGAACTACCGGGTCGGTTGATCCACACCTGTAAACAGGCGCTGGAAGCTGGAAGCTGGAAGCTGGAAGCGATGACTTCAGCTTGCAATTCCAGCTTCCGGCTTTCAGCTTCAAGCTCTTTCCGAAGGAAAGCCCATGTCTCATCAAGACATCCACGCCCACCGCATCCTGATTCTCGATTTTGGTTCCCAGTACACCCAGTTGATCGCCCGGCGCGTGCGTGAGCTTGGCGTCTACTGCGAGTTGCACCCGTTCGACATGAGCGATGAAGACATCCGTGAATTCAATCCGCGCGGAATCATCCTCGCTGGCGGCCCGGAGTCGGTGCACGCCGAAGGTAGCCCGCGCGCGCCGAAGGCTGTGTTTGATCTGAACGTGCCGCTGTTTGGTATCTGTTATGGCATGCAGACCATGTCCGAGCAGCTTGGCGGCAAGGTACAGGGTTCGGACGAGCGTGAGTTCGGCTATGCCCGTGTCGATCTGGTCGGCAAGTCGAAGCTGTTCGACGGCATCGAAGACCACATGGATGACGACGGCGTGTTCGGTCTCGACGTCTGGATGAGTCACGGCGATAAGGTGACCAACCTGCCGGAAGGCTTCCATATCCTCGCCAGCACCCCCAGCTGCCCGATCGCCGCGATGGGCGACGACTTCCGTGGCTACTACGGCGTGCAGTTCCACCCGGAAGTGACCCATACCCGTCAGGGCGGGCGCATTCTGTCGCGCTTCCTGCTGGAAATCTGCGGCTGCGAAGCGCTGTGGACGCCATCCAACATCGTCGACGATCTGGTCGAGCAGGTTCGCACCCAGGTCGGCTCGGCCAATGTGTTGCTGGGCTTGTCCGGCGGTGTCGATTCATCGGTGGTGGCGGCGCTACTGCACAAGGCCATCGGCGATCAGCTGACCTGCGTGTTCGTTGACAACGGCCTGCTGCGCCTGCACGAGGGCGATCAGGTTATGGCGATGTTTGCCGAGAACATGGGCGTCAAGGTGATCCGCGCCGATGCCGAAGCGCAGTTCCTCGACAACCTCGCCGGCGAAGCCGACCCGGAAAAGAAGCGCAAGATCATTGGCCGCACGTTCATCGACGTCTTCGATGCGCAGGCCAGCAAGCTCGACAACATCCAGTTTCTTGCTCAAGGCACTATCTACCCGGACGTCATCGAGTCCGCCGGTGCCAAGAGCGGCAAGGCGCACGTGATCAAGTCGCACCACAACGTTGGCGGCCTGCCGGAGGAAATGAACCTCAAGCTGGTCGAGCCGCTACGTGAGCTGTTCAAGGACGAGGTGCGCAAGATCGGCCTGGAGCTGGGCCTGCCGTACGACATGGTGTATCGCCACCCTTTCCCTGGTCCGGGTCTGGGTGTACGCATCCTTGGCGAAGTGAAGAAGGAGTACGCGGACCTGCTGCGTCGTGCCGACCACATCTTCATTCAGGAACTGCGCAACTTCGACTGGTACCACAAGACCAGCCAGGCCTTCGTGGTGTTCCAGCCGGTCAAGTCGGTGGGTGTGGTCGGTGATGGCCGCCGCTACGCTTGGGTCGTTGCCCTGCGCGCAGTGGAAACCATCGACTTCATGACTGCGCGTTGGGCACATCTGCCTTACGAGCTGCTGGAGAAGGTCTCGAACCGCATAATTAACGAAATCGAAGGCATCTCGCGCGTCACCTATGACGTGTCGAGCAAGCCGCCTGCCACCATCGAGTGGGAGTGATCGACGGGTCGATTCGCTGAAAATAGAAGCCCCGGTACGCCGGGGTTTTTATTTTCGGGATATCAGTGCATGACGGCTGGCATGTCGATACGGCGCCAGATCGCTTCGGAAAAGCTGTAGACGGCGAAGGCGACCAGCCCGAGGCCTACCAGCGACAGCCAGAAGGTGCCGAATGGCAGGCTCTGCAGTGCGTTTAACGCGTCTTCGATTCCAGGTGGGTTGGTGGGTTCGTAGCGAGCGCCCCCGCTGAACAGCATGCCGGCAACGATCAGGAAGGCAACCCCGCGAGCGATCAGCCCAATACGTGAGATCGGCCGAACCCAGCGCATGACATGTTCGGAAGCGTAGAAATACTTTTCGAACTTGGCTTTCCAGCCTTTGACGATGTGAGCGATACCGACGACAAGCGGAACCAGCGCCACGAGATAGACCAGATAATTCGAGTATTTCCAGCCGAGCAGGCCGGAGAGGAAGTCGCCACTGCCGGAGCCGCCGCCACCGCTACCGGCGGATTCGCCAATAGAACTGCCGAGCAGGCCGAGGGTGAATAGCGCAAGCAGGGTATAGGCGATGGCGCTGCCAATCAGTCCGGCTCGTATCATCAGCCCCTTGGCATCGCTGCCGTGCCCCTCCGGATCGGTTATGGCCTGAGTCAGGCGCCACGCTACGTAGGCCACAAGGCCAACGACCATGATCCAGAGCAAGGTTTCGCCAAACGGTTGCCCCAACAATTGCTGTATCGCGCCCTTGGTCCCAACGGTGTCTCCGCTGCCGATGCCGGCCATGAATGCGAATACGCCGATGATCAGATAGACGACGCCTCGTGCGGCGTAGCCGCTGCGGGCGAGCCAGACGATACCTCGACTGACTTCGCCTTTGGCATGGGTGGCAGTGATGTGCATGGGGCCTCCGGTCGAGAATGCTGTAAAGGTCTCTTGCAGTAGAGGTGCAATTGGCCGCTAGGGTTCGCGGGTTTGTGAGCCTGGTTTCGTCCGGGGCAGGTGTTAGCGCGGTCTGGAAGCTGTAGCATGACGCAAATGCGAGAGATTCCTTTTTCGGCTGCGGAAGGTCGATGAGGCTCGCGACCGTTTTTTATGGAAGGAAGAATGAGGTTTACACGACGAAAGCTGTTGACGGGACTCGCCGGGTTGGCAGTCTTGGGTGTTGCAGGTGGTGGTGCACGCTATTGGTTGGGCCGACCCTCTGATTCCGTCACTCATGACTATGAGCTGATCGCCGCGCCACAGGATCTCGAATTGATTGCGGGGCAACAGACGCCAGCCTGGTGCTACGGTGGGCAAGCGCCTGGCGTGGAGCTGCGCGCGCGGCAGGGTGATTGGTTGCGGGTGCGCTTCATTAACCATCTGCCGGAGCCCACGACCATCCACTGGCATGGCATCCGCTTGCCATTGAACATGGACGGAGTGCCCTACGTGTCGCAGCTGCCGGTGTTGCCAGGCGAGTCCTTCGACTATCTGTTTCAGGTGCCTGATGCGGGTAGCTTCTGGTATCACCCGCACACGACCAGCGCCGAGCAGCTGGGGCGTGGGCTGGTTGGCCCGCTGATCGTCGAGGAGCGCGAGCCGAGCGGCTTCCGCTATGAGCAAACGCTGAGTCTGAAGAGCTGGCATGTCGACAAACAAGGCGCATTCACTGATTTCAGCGTGCCGCGCGAGGCCGCGCGTGGCGGCACGCCGGGCGTGCTCTCGACAGTCAACGGTGAGCATGCACCAACGTTGGAGTTGCCAGCCGGGCAGGTAGTACGCTTGCGTATCATCAATCTCGATAACACGCTGACCTATCGACTCAATCTCTCGGATGGGGAGGCACGCATTTACGCGCTCGATGGCAATCCGATCAGTCCGCGGCCGCTCGGCAAAAGCTACTGGCTGGGCCCGGGCATGCGCATCGACCTGGCGTTGAAGGTGCCGCCACCAGGACAACAGTTATCCCTGCGCAACGGGCCGCTGCGGCTGGCTACGCTCGCATCCACGAGCACTAACGAGGTTGAGGGAGAATGGCCGGCACCACTGCCACCTAATCCGATCATCGAGCCTGATCTGCAGCAGGCAGAAACCCTGCGTTTCAACTTCGAATGGGCAGGCACCTTGTCCAGCGATGCGGGGCAAGGCGACGCTTTCACCTTCTGGCAGATCAACGGTCAGGCTTGGGACATCAATGACAAAACCTGTGCGGATCGGCCGATCGCGACGTTGAGGAAAAATGGTCACTACATATTCGAGCTGCGCAATCTCAGCCAGTACCAGCATCCAATCCATTTGCACGGCATGACCTTCAAGGTCATCTCTTCCAATCGCAAACGGATCGAGCCCTGGTTCACCGATACCTACCTGCTGGGCAAGAACGAGACGGCGCGAATCGCTCTAGTAGCGGATAATCCCGGCGTATGGATGTTCCATTGCCACGTCATCGACCATATGGAAACCGGTCTGATGGCGGCGATCGAAGTGGTTTGAGGCAGCTACAAAAAGTGCAAAGCGAAAGCGAGGGCGGCTGAAGCTGAGTTTGAATGAAAAGACCTATGATCATCGACCGTTCTCGTGACGAGGAATTCATGCGTGAAGCGCTGGCGCTGGCCGCCGAAGGGGCACGGCTTGGCGAGGTGCCGGTGGGTGCGGTGTTGGTGCAGAACGGCGAAGTCATCGGTCGTGGCTTCAACTGTCCGATTTCGCGCCATGACCCCAGCGCCCACGCCGAGATGGTTGCTATCCGTGATGCCGCGCTGGCGGTGGAGAACTACCGGCTGCCTGGCAGCACGTTGTATGTGACGCTGGAGCCTTGCAGCATGTGCGCCGGCCTGATTGTGCACTCACGTATCCAACGTGTGGTTTATGGCGCTACCGAGCCCAAGGCCGGTGTTGCGGTCAGCCGCGGTCAATTCTTCTCGCAGGACTTTCTCAACCACCGAGTACTGATCGAGGGCGGGGTGATGATCGAAGCGTGCAGCGCAGCGCTGAGCGAATTCTTTCGTATACGCCGCCTCAAGCTCCGCAGTGAAGATGCCACACAGAGTCCAGCGGACGGCTGAGCGCTGTACAGGTTATACGTTGCTGCTATAGCGGCGCACACCGGCTTCCGGCAGTTTTTCATGTGCGGCGACGCTGCCCTGTGCAGGAAAAACCACTAGATGATCGGCAGCGATGGCAATGCCGACGTCCTGGCCGGTCGGGTAGTCGGCGTGACTGGGAAAAATGCCTTCGAGCAGATTGCCGGTCGGCAGTTGCAGACGATACAGCGTCGACGCACCGAGGAAAGTCTTGCCGACGATAAGCGCCTTGAGCGGGCTCTGCGGCGAGTAGACGATGTCGTCCGGACGCAGCAGAACATCCACCGAGCTACCGGGAGGCATGGTGTAGGCGCGGTTGCCGCGGATAACTCCAAGCTCGGTCTGGACCGTTTCCGGGTCGATCAATTGGCCGCGGATGAAATAACCCTGCCCGATAAAGCTTGCGACGAAAGGCGTGAACGGCTCGTGGTAGAGATTGTAGGGCGTATCCCATTGTTCGAGGCGACCATCCTTGAACACCCCGACCTGATCGCTGACGGCGAAGGCCTCTTCCTGATCGTGGGTCACCAGGATCGCGCTGGTGCCGCGTGCCTTGAGGATTTCTCGCACCTCATGGCTCAAGCGGCGGCGCAAGTCGCCGTCAAGATTGGAGAAGGGCTCGTCGAGTAGGAGCAGTTCCGGCTCCGGTGCAAGCGCGCGGGCGAGGGCGACGCGTTGCTGCTGGCCACCTGACAGCTCGTGCGGGTAACGCTTGCTCAGCGGTGTGAGGTGCACCAGGTCCAGCATTTCCCGGACGATACGCTGGCAATGCGGATGCTTGCGGATACCGAATGCAATGTTGTCTGCCACCGTCAGGTGCGGAAACAGGGCGTAGTCCTGAAACACCATGCCGATTCGACGCTTTTCCGGCGCCAGGGTACAACCGCGCCGTGAAAGCACGGCGTCGCCCAGCTGAATCTCGCCTTCGTTAACGTGCTCGAAGCCGGCGATGGCACGCAGCGTGGTGGTCTTGCCACAGCCGGACGGCCCGAGCAGGCAACCGATGTCACCGCGATTCAAATGCAGATTGAGGTTCTGTACGACGCTCTGCCCGCCGTAGCCGCAATCCAGGTTGCGCAGGTGCAGGAGTGATTGATGGCTCATGCGTGGTGGTAGGCAGGCTCGACCAAAAACTCAAGCAATGCCTTCTGCACGTGCAGGCGGTTCTCGGCTTGATCCCAGGCTACCGAGCGCGGGTCATCGAGCAGGTCGTTGCTGATTTCTTCGCCGCGGTGAGCCGGCAGGCAGTGCATGAACAGCACGTCTTCGGACGCGACATCAAGCAAAGCGCGGTCGATCTGATAGGGGCGGAAGGTGGCGATACGTGCCGCCACTTCATCTTCCTGACCCATCGAAGCCCAGACGTCGGTGCTGACCAGGTGCGCTCCGTTCACCGCTTCGCGCGGGTCACGGAATATCTGCACACGGTCACCGGCCTGAGCCAGGAGTCCGGCCTCGGGCTCGTAGCCTTCAGGGCAGGCGATACGCAACTGGAAGTCGAACTGAATGGCGGCCTCCATATAGGAGTTGCACATGTTGTTGCCGTCACCGACCCAGGCGACCGTCTTGCCGGCGATGCTGCCGCGGTGTTCGTGAAAGGTCTGCATGTCAGCCAACAACTGGCATGGGTGTAAATCGTCAGAAAGGCCATTGATGACGGGCACCGATGAGTGTGCAGCGAATTCGGTCAGCGTGGCGTGAGCAAAGGTACGGATCATGACCGCATCGAGCATGCTCGACATAACGATGGCTGAATCGCTGATCGGCTCGCCGCGACCCAGCTGAGTGTCGCGAGGCGAGAGGAATATGGCCTGGCCACCGAGCTGAATCATCCCCGCTTCGAAAGAGAGTCGAGTGCGTGTCGAGGCTTTTTCAAAAATCATTCCCAGCACGCGATTCTTCAGCGGTTCGAACAGAATGCCGCGCTCGCGCAGATCCTTCAGCTCGATGCCGCGACGAACCAGGCCGATGAGCTCCTGGGGCGTGCAGTCCATCAGTGAGAGAAAATGCCTTGCGCTCATATCAACTACCTTTATTGCCGCAGTCGAGGCCGGAAGTTTTTCAACGAAAAAGGAGGGGCCTACGACAGGGGGTCGCACGAGAAGCGACGAAACGGGAAAGGCGAGATCTTATCCAGAAAGCCTTCGCAGGCGCAAATCGGCCTCAGCGCACCAATGACGTGGATCGCAAGCGGCTCTCCGCCCGCTTCGGCCGATAAAAACCGAGCTCGCGACTCGGCTTTTATAGTGCTGTTCTGTACAATGCGCGCCAACCGTGACTAGCCGAGGTGCCCCATGGATATCATCGAAACCATCAAAGAGCAGATCGAAAAGAACCCGGTGCTGCTGTACATGAAAGGCTCGCCCAACGCGCCACAGTGCGGGTTCTCCGCGCGCGCGACCCAGGCGGTGATGGGCTGCGGCGAGAAGTTCGCCTACGTCGACATCCTGCAAAATCCTGAAATCCGCGCCAATCTACCGAAGTACGCCAACTGGCCGACCTTCCCGCAACTGTGGGTCGATGGTGAGCTGGTCGGCGGTAGCGACATCATTCTGGAAATGTTCGAGAAAGGTGAGCTGCAGCCATTGATCAAGGAAGCCGTTCAGAAAGCTGGCGCCTGATCGCGACGCGCTGCCAAACCCGCCGAACGGCGGGTTTTTTGTGGTTGCGATTCCGAGTCGCTGAAGCCTCCCACACCTCTGCGATCAGAAGTTGAACGGTGGGCTTGCATAAAAGAAAACGGGAGCCCGATGGCTCCCGTTTGCACTGCAGGCAGATCGCTATTCGTCCATCTGTGATTGCAGGTAGTTTTCCATGCCGACTTTGTCGATGAGACTCAGCTGAGTTTCCAGCCAGTCGATGTGTTCTTCCTCGGACTCGAGAATGTCTTCCAGCAGTTCGCGGGTGCCGTAGTCGCCCACGCTCTCGCAGTAGGCGATCGCAACCTTCAGGTCCTGAATGCCGCCTTGTTCGAGCTTGAGATCGCAGTCCAGCATTTCGCGGGTGTTTTCGCCGATCAAAAGCTTGCCGAGATCCTGCAGGTTGGGCAGACCTTCGAGAAAAAGGATGCGCTTGATCAGCTTGTCGGCATGCTTCATCTCGTCGATGGATTCGTCGTATTCATGCTTGCCGAGCTTGCCCAGACCCCAGTCTTCGTACATGCGGGCATGCAAAAAGTACTGGTTGATGGCGACCAGTTCGTTGCCGAGGATCTTGTTGAGATGCTGAATGACTAGCTTGTCGCCTTTCATGTCGGTGCCTGCTTCGAATCGGGAACGTTAATTCAAAGCAGTCTGGCCACGAATAATCCGGCTGTCAAACCTAAGTCATTGAATGCAAAAGGGTAAAACCGAATAAGAATACTTCTGTTCCGCGACTAGAAAGCAACATCTTGATTTTCAGGCAGAAAAAAGCCGGGCATAAGCCCGGCTTAGGAAATGCGCCTATTCAGGCCGGAACGAAAGCTGCGGGATAGGCGAGGGATGCCTGGGCGCTCTGCGCATTGCTTAGCGTTTCGCGTACGACTTGCTTGGCTACACACGCGCACTTGCCGCATTGGGTGGCGACACCGGTGGCTTCGCGTACTTCACGATAGCTGCAGCAGCCTTCGTAAATCGCTTCACGAATCTGACCGTCGGTTACACCCTGGCAAAGACACACGTACATAAGAACTACCCGTTGGGTCTGCTGTTGGGTTGAGATGCTAAACAGAATGAGAATGATTGTCAAAGAACGTTCGTCGGGAGTGCTGCTGCCAGTTTCGGCTCAAGAGGCGGTATCTAGAGTTTGGCACCTAGCGGACGATTTGCAGGGTTCCGGCGTTACCTGCCAATGCAAGACTTGGATCGCTATGCGCTAAACTGCGTCTCCTTTTTCGCACCTGGAGCCGTCATGGCCCTGCAAGCCACACCCTATAAAGTCGAGATCAACCTCACTGATCTGGACCGCCACGTTTATCAGGATCTGCGTTTCACCGTTGCCCGGCATCCGTCGGAAACCGAGGAGCGACTAGCCGCGCGCCTTATCGCTTACGTGCTCTGGTATGACGAACAGTTGGCGTTCGGCCGGGGGCTGTCGGATGTGGATGAGCCGGCCCTTTGGGAAAAGAGCCTGGATGACCGTGTGCTGCACTGGATCGAGGTCGGCCAGCCGGATGCAGAGCGCATCACTTGGTGCTCACGTCGTACCGAGCGTTTCAGCCTCGTCGCCTACGGCAATTTGCGGGTATGGCAGACCAAGGTGTTGGACAGCGTACGCAGCCTGAAGAAGATCAACGTCGTTGCGGTCGGGCAGGAGGCGCTTGAAACCGTGGCGCTTGATCTGCCGCGTGCAATCAACTGGAGCGTCATGATCAGCGAAGGCGCGATGTTCATCACCGACGAGCGCGGCCAGCACGAAGTGCCGCTGGAATGGCTGATCGGCGAGCGCGACTGAGCGCGTCGCCGGTTCCAGCGCGACGGGCATCGCTGCCCCAAGGTGGTTTAGGATTGCCAGAATCGCAGCAGCGCGTCGAAGGACAACACCACGCCGACCGCGGTCGACCATTGCCAGCAGACCGAACAGCAACATCCAGGTCGGATGGCGGTACTCAGTGCCTACAATTTCGGGCTTCTTCGTCGCCCAGAGAATCAACTGGCGGGTCCCGGTACATCGGGACGAGATATGAGTACTACGACGATAAATTATCGATGATTTATCAATAAATATTTATCGGACACGGGTCGATCGGTCTCTCTGGAGCACATTGCTGTATGCTTGCGGACCCGATTCACCAAGGCGCCAGTCTCGCTGCCGCCCCCTCAGTTCATGGTCCACAAGATGGTTGACGCCAATTCCACACGCCCGTTGCGATCGTCCATCGTGGCGTCGGCGCATCTCGCCGAGCAGTCGCAGGAATTATCCGAGCTTGAATACGGCGTCATCATTGCCAGCGCCGCGTTGATGCGCTGGATGGAACGCTGCATGAAGGCATCCGGCGCGGTGGAAATGAATGCGCTGGACGTGATGGTGCTGCATAACCTCACCAGCCGCGGGCGTGCCAAGCGACAGGCGGATATCTGCCTGTTGCTGAACATTGAAGACACTCACACCGTGACCTACGCGCTGAAGAAGCTCGGCAAGCTAGGGTTGGTCGAGGGTGAGAAGCAGGGCAAGGAAATATTCTATCGCACCACCGACAAGGGGCGCGAGCTGTGCCAGGAGTACGCCGACATCCGTCGCGAATGCCTGATCGCGTCGTTCGAAAATCTCAATATTGATCCCGAGGAGATTCACCGTCTCGCCGGGATGCTGCGTGCCATGTCAGGTCTTTACGATCAGGCTGCGCGCGCCGCGACTTCGCTTTGAACTGCCCCTCGCTACAAGCCGGATAACCATCAGATGCGCATAGAACCCCGTCCGCTACCCGAACTGCTGCCTGATCTGGGCGACTTGCCGCCGCTGCTGACGCGCCTCTACGCCGCGCGCGGTGTGCAATCGGTGGCAGAGCTGGACAAGGGGCTCTCCCGGCTGATTCCTTACGCACAGCTCAAGGGCATCGATGGTGCGGTTGAGTTGCTCGTAGAGGCGCTTGAGAAGCGTCAGCGCATCCTCTTCGTCGGTGATTTCGATGCCGATGGCGCCACCGCCAGTACTGTCGGCGTGCTGGGCTTGCGTCAGCTCGGCGCGGCGCATGTCGATTATCTGGTGCCGAATCGCTTCGAATATGGCTACGGCCTGACGCCAGAAATCGTCGCCGTCGCGCTTGAGCGACAACCGGATCTGCTGGTGACCGTGGATAACGGGATATCCAGCGTCGACGGCGTCGCCGCCGCCAAATCCGCAGGCCTCAAGGTGCTGGTAACCGACCACCATCTGCCGGGACACGAGTTACCGGCGGCCGATGCCATCGTCAATCCCAACCAGCCGGAGTGCGCCTTTCCAAGCAAATGCATTGCCGGGGTCGGAGTTATTTTCTATGTGTTGCTGGCCTTGCGGGCGCGCTTGCGCGAGGCGGGCTGGTTCGCCCGCAACGGCTGGAGCGAACCAAATCTCGCCGAACTGCTCGATCTGGTCGCGCTGGGCAGCGTCGCCGACGTGGTGCCGCTGGACGCTAACAACCGCATCCTCGTGCATCAGGGGCTCGCGCGGATTCGCGCAGGGAGGGCACGCCCTGGGTTGCGCGCGATCCTTGAAGTCGCTGGGCGCGACCACAGCCGCATCACGTCTACCGATCTCGGCTTCATCCTCGGACCACGATTGAACGCGGCGGGGCGCCTGGACGACATGGCGCTGGGCATCGAGTGCCTGCTCTGCGAAGACGAAGCACTGGCGCGCGACATGGCCGTGCAACTCGATCAGCTCAATCAGGACCGTAAGGGCATCGAACAGGGCATGCAGCGCGAAGCGCTGGCGCAGCTCAAGGATTTGCCGCTGGAAGATATGCCATTTGGCCTGTGCCTGTTCGAGCCGGGCTGGCATCAGGGCGTTATCGGCATTCTCGCCTCGCGACTGAAGGAGCGCTATCACCGACCTACTATCGCGTTCGCTGATGCAGGCGATGGTTTGCTCAAAGGCTCCGCGCGCTCGGTGCCGGGTTTTCATATCCGCGATGCGCTGGATGCGGTCGCGGCGCGCCATCCCGGGCTGATCAGCAAATTCGGCGGCCATGCGATGGCGGCCGGCCTCTCACTGCCGCAGGGAAACTTCGGCGCCTTTGCCACGGCGTTCGATGCCGAGGTGCGCCGCCAGCTATGCGAAGACGATCTGACTGGACGCTTGCTTACCGACGGGCAGCTGAGCATCGAGGAATTTCACCTGGAACTGGCCAAAGCGCTGCGCAACGCCGGCCCTTGGGGCCAGCATTTTCCCGAGCCGGTGTTCCACGGCGTGTTCCAACTGGTTCAGCAGCGTTTGGTCGGCGAGAAACATCTGAAGATGGTGCTCAAGAGCGAATGTGGCTCGCTGACCCTCGACGGTATCGCTTTCAATATTGATCGCGACGTCTGGCCCAACCCCACCGTGCGCTGGGCGGATCTGGCCTACAAGCTGGACGTCAACGAATTTCGCGGTCGTGAAAGCGTGCAGCTGCTGGTAGCGCATATCGCAGCGCGCTGATCCGCTCGTTCGGGCCGATGATCGGCCCGCTGAATCAAGAGCCATTTGCCACGGCTTGATTGATTGTTGACCACTCGCAGCGCGCCTAGAGTGTTCGGACTACAACAACAATCTCCGGAGCCTGCGATGAGCGAAACGACCCGGCACCACCGTGCGTGCCACCTGTGCGAGGCCATCTGTGGCCTGACCATCGAAACCCGCGACGAACAAATCGTTTCGATCAAGGGTGACCCTCAGGATAGTTTCAGTCGCGGCCACATTTGTCCTAAAGCAGTTGCCCTGCAGGATATCCAGAACGACCCGGACCGCCTGCGCCATCCCATGCGCCGTGTTGGCGACGAATGGCAAGCCATTGAGTGGGACGAGGCCTTCGCATTGGTGGCCGAGCGCCTGACCGACATCCGCGAGCGTCATGGTAACAACGCAGTGGCGGTTTATCAGGGCAACCCCAGTGTGCATAACTACGGGCTGATGACCCATAGCAACTACTTTCTCGGCCAGCTGAAAACCCGTAATCGTTTCTCGGCTACCTCAGTCGATCAGCTGCCGCATCACCTGACCAGCCTAATGATGTACGGCCACGGCCTGCTGATTCCGATTCCCGACATCGATCACACCGACTTCATGCTGATACTCGGTGGCAACCCGCTGGCGTCCAACGGCAGCATCATGACCGTCCCTGACGTGGAAAAGCGCCTCAAGGCGTTAAGGGCACGTGGTGGCAAGCTGGTGGTGGTCGACCCACGCCGTAGCGAAACCGCTGCCATCGCCGATCAGCATCTGTTCGTTCGTCCCGGTGAGGACGCCGCGCTGCTTTTCGGTCTGCTCAACACGCTATTCGACGAGGGCCTGACGCGCGCCAGTCATCTACCGGTGGATGGTCTGGACGAACTCCGTGCCGCTGTAGCGCCATTCACGGCCGAGGCGATGAGCCTGCGCTGCGGCGTGTCGGCCGAGCAGATCCGCCAGCTGGCGCGCGATTTCGCTGCGGCGGACAAGGCGGTCTGCTACGGCCGCATGGGCGTATCGACCCAGGCGTTCGGTACGCTGTGCCAATGGCTAGTCCAATCGATCAATCTGGTGACCGGCAATCTGGATCGAGTCGGTGGCGCGCTCTGCACCGAGCCGGCTGTGGACTTGGTAGCCAACACCTCCGGTGGGCATTTCAATCGCTGGCAGAGCCGGGTTTCAGGCTTGCCGGAATACGGCGGCGAGCTGCCTGTATCGGCGCTGGCCGAAGAGATGCTCACCGAAGGGGAAGGGCAGATTCGCGCGTTGATAACGGTGGCGGGTAATCCGGCGCTTTCGACGCCCAACGGCCGGCAGTTGGAGCAAGCGCTGGACGGCCTGGATTTCATGCTCAGCGTGGATTTCTATATCAACGAAACCACTCGCTACGCCGATCTGATCCTGCCGCCAACGGCGCCGCTGGAACACGATCACTACGACACCACGTTCAACCTTTTCGCGGTACGCAACGTCACTCGCTTCAACGAGGCCGTGCTGAGCAAGCCGGCCGGTTCGCTGCACGATTGGGAAATCTTTGTCGGCCTGGCGCAGGCTTTTGCCGCGCGGACCGGTAGTGACCTCAAGCCGACCATCGCGCCCGAACAGATGATCGACCTCGGCCTGCGTGCCGGGCCGTACGGCGACCACAGCGAGCTTGCATTGAGCTTCTCCAGGCTGCGCGACTACCCGCACGGCCTCGATCTCGGTGCGCTCAAACCGAACCTCGCCGGTCGCCTGAAGACCGCCAATCAGCGTATCCAGGCGGCGCCGGAGCTGTTTCTCAATGACCTGAAACGCTTTGCTTTGGCGCCCACTCAGCAAGCGGATCAGCTGGTATTGATCGGCCGTCGTCATGTGCGCAGTAATAATTCCTGGATGCACAACTACCATCGCCTGGTGAAAGGCAAGCCGCGCCATCAGCTGTTGATGAACCCCGTGGATTTAAGTCGACTTGGGTTACTTGATGGCCAGCGCGTGCGGGTTCGCTCGCGGGTCGGGATGATCGAAGTGGAAGTCGCCGCCAGCGACGAGATGATGCCCGGTGTGGTCAGCTTGCCTCATGGCTGGGGGCACGGGCGCCCCGGCGTGCGGATGGGCATCGCCAGCAGCCAGCCGGGTGCCAGCGCCAACGACCTGACTGATGAGCGACAGCTTGATGCGCTGTCCGGCAATGCTGCGCTTAATGGTGTGCCGGTTCAGGTGGAGGCGGCGTAGCCGGCGATCTTGTGGGGCGATGCTTATGCGGTGCTACCAACTGCTGCCCCTCACCCTAACCCTCTCCCCTCAGGGAGAGGGGGCTGGACCGAGCTGATACGAGCGATAGCGATCCGCCCGGCGCGCACGGTGGCAAAAAGCACGCTGACTGTCCCTTCACTCTAACCCTCTCCCCCCTCAGGGAGAGTGGACTGGACCGAGCTGATATGAGCGATAGCGATCCGCCCGGCGCGCACTGTGGCAAGAAAAGCACGCTGGACCTCGTCGAATTGGGCTCAGATGCGTCAGAGGCTGCAAGCACGAGCGAAGCCAGCACGCGCTTCACACCGACACGGAACAAGCCCCCTCTCCCCTCCGGGGAGAGGGCTGGGGTGAGGGGAAACGAGGCAAACCCTCACGCTAGGTTCTGCCATACGCAATGCAAGCCCAATCAGCCACGGCGCGGAGCAACTTCTGCTTGGAGAGCGGGGCAAGCCAACCAGCCATGCCGCAAAACTCCATGGCCTTCGCAACACGCAGTCACCGATTCGCCCACCAAGCGCAGCTGTGACCAGGCAAGATCGTCGAAACAGTCTGTACTGAGGGATGTCCAACCCGCATCCATCGCAGCCGAGGTTTCCATGACACAGCTTTTTCAGCCGCTCACCCTGCGTCAGTTGACGTTGCCCAATCGCATAGCCGTTTCGCCCATGTGCCAGTATTCGGCCAAGGCTGGCATGGCCAACGACTGGCACCTGGTGCACCTCGGCAGTCGCGCAGTGGGTGGCGCCGGGCTGGTCATCATCGAGGCGACCGCCGTCACCGCCGATGGGCGGATTTCACCGGAAGATCTCGGCATCTGGTCTGATGAGCATGTCGAGCCGCTGCGCCGGATCACGCGCTTCATCGAAGCCCAGGGCGCGGTCGCCGGTATTCAATTGGCGCATGCCGGGCGCAAGGCGAGCACCTGGCAGCCCTGGCTTGGGCGGCACGGTAGCGTGCCAATCGCAGCTGGCGGCTGGACGCCGGTCGGCCCGTCGACCATTGCCTTCGATCCGGAGCACGCTGTACCCACCGCGCTGGACGAGACCGGCATCGCCGAGGTCAGTCAGGCCTTCGTGCGTGCAGCCGAACGAGCGCTGGCGGCAGGATTCAAGGTCGCCGAAGTGCACGCCGCCCACGGCTATCTGCTGCATCAGTTCCTTTCGCCTCTGTCCAACCAACGTCAGGATGGCTATGGCGGCTCCTTCGACAACCGTATCCGTTTGCTACTGGAAGTGACCGAGGCAGTGAGAGCCGTGTGGCCGGAAGAGCTGCCCCTGTTCGTCCGCCTGTCCGCGACCGACTGGGTGCAGGATGGCTGGAACGCCGAAGAAACCGTAGAACTGGCGCGGCGATTGAAAATCCTTGGGGTCGATCTGATCGACGTGTCCTCGGGCGGCACCGCAGTGAATGCCGAGATCCCGGTCGGGCCCGGCTATCAGACCCAGTTTGCCGAACAGGTCCGACGCGAGGCCGACATCGCCACCGGCACCGTCGGCATGATCACCGAGGCGGTTCAGGCCGAACACATTCTGCGCACCGGGCAAGCCGATCTGATCCTGCTGGCCCGCGAGTTGTTGCGCGATCCCTATTGGCCGCTGCATGCCGCCGAGGATCTGCGTGAAAACTCGGTGCCATGGCCTGCACAGTACTTACGCGCCGCTCATCGAAACACGCCGATTCGGCAAGTTCCCGATTCGCTCGACTAATCTATCCCTTGTTAAGCAGGTAATTTCATGAAGACCTCCGGTTTGCTCGATCAACTGCTCAAATCCGGGCAGGACCTCCTACAGAAACAGCAGGGCTCTGTAACGCGCCCGGGCAACACTAAAAGCAGCGGTTCGCTCGGCGACATGCTCGCTGGCGCCAGCGGTCCTCTGGGCAGCATTCTTGGAGGAAGTGGCGGCGGGCGTGGCGCACTGGCGACCGGCGCGCTCGGCATGTTGTTAGGCAGCAAGGGTGGGCGTCGCCTGGGTGGCAAGGCGGTGACTTATGGCGGACTAGCTGCGCTCGGCATGCTGGCCTACAAGGCCTATGGCAACTGGCAGGCACAGCAGGCCGGCGCAGCGCAGGCGAGCGCTACACAGGCCGAGCCGAAAACCGTTGATCGACTGCCGCCCGATCAGGTCGAGGAGCACAGCCGTGGCATTCTCAAGGCGCTGGTCGCCGCGGCCAAGGCTGACGGCCACGTCGATGATCAGGAACGCAAGATGATCGAGGCCGAATTGGCGCAGCTGACCGATGACCCAGAGTTGAAACACTGGCTGGAAGCGGAGCTGAACAAGCCGTTGGACCCGGTTGAAGTCGCCGCTGCCGCCACTACGCCGGAGATGGCCTCGGAAATGTATCTGGCCAGTGTGCTGATGGTGGATGAAGAACACTTCATGGAGCGCGCCTACCTGGACGAGCTGGCCCGGCAACTCAAGCTCGACGCGCAGCTCAAGGCCGAGCTGGAAAGCCAGGTGCGCGGCGTTTCCGCCTGATTGCCGCCGGGGCGGTCCGATGGCCGCCTTTGCTGGGATCGGCTTGGCTTGCCAAGAGCCGCGTCGATGGCCTCGCATGGGCTGTCAGCCACGGCCTGCTGCGCTATAATCGTCGGCTTTTCGCACCGTCCGATTGAGAGCTGCCTATCTATGGAAATCAACCCGATCCTCAACAGCATCAAGGACCTGTCCGACCGCACCCAGTCAATTCGGGGGTATCTTTGACTACGATCAAAAGCATGATCGTCTCGTCGAAGTAAACCGCGAACTCGAAGACCCCAACGTCTGGAACAACCCTGAGTACGCCCAGAATCTTGGTCGCGAGCGTGCGACGTTGGCGCTGATCGTCGAAACCATCGATGACCTCACAGGCAGCCTGGTCGACTCCCGCGACCTGCTCGACATGGCCGTCGAAGAAGACGACCAGAGCGCCGTGGACGACGTAGCCGCTGAGCTGGACCGTCTGCGCGGCATTCTCGAAGGGCTGGAATTCCGCCGCATGTTCAGCGGCGAAATGGACCCCAACAACGCCTACCTTGACATCCAGGCCGGTTCCGGCGGCACCGAAGCCCAGGACTGGGCCAACATGCTGCTGCGCATGTACCTGCGCTGGGCCGACAAGCACGGTTTCGACGCCACCATCATGGAACTGTCCGAAGGCGAAGTCGCCGGCATCAAGGGCGCCACGCTGCACATCAAAGGCGAATACGCCTTCGGTTGGCTGCGAACCGAGATCGGCGTGCACCGCCTGGTGCGCAAGAGCCCGTTCGACTCCGGCAATCGTCGCCACACTTCGTTCACAGCGGTGTTCGTTTCGCCGGAAATCGACGACAACATCGAGATCGAGATCAACCCGGCCGACCTGCGCATCGACACCTACCGTTCATCCGGTGCCGGTGGTCAGCACGTCAACACCACCGACTCGGCGGTGCGTATCACCCACGTGCCGACCAATACCGTGGTCAGTTGCCAGAACGAACGTTCCCAGCACGCCAACAAGGACACCGCCATGAAAATGCTGCGGGCCCGGTTGTACGAGCAGGAAATCCAGAAGCGCAACGCGGCGTCCCAGGCGCTGGAAGACACCAAGTCGGATATCGGCTGGGGCCACCAGATTCGCTCCTACGTGCTCGACCAGTCGCGCATCAAGGACCTGCGTACCAGCGTCGAGCGCAGCGACTGCGACAAGGTGCTGGACGGGGATATTGACGAGTATCTCGAAGCGAGCCTGAAACAGGGGCTGTAAGGATACTGCGCTTGGCCAGCGTCGGTGGGCTGAAGCCCACCCTACGGTACCGACGTCAGCCAGGGATTATGTAGGGTGGGCTTCAGCCCACCAAAACAGGGCGAGGTTGCTGGTGGGCTGAAGCGGAATGCCGCCCGGCCCACCGTGCTTCTGAAACCCGCAGCACATCAGCTTCAGCCTGCACGACAATCAGACATTAGCTAGCCAATCCATGGGTCTAGACGACCCACGCGCCGGAATAACTGACCATGAGCGAACAACCGCTGAACCAGCACGCCATCCAAGAGGAAGAAAACAGCCTGATCCTTCAGCGCAAGGAAAAACTGGCTGCCGAGCGCGCCAAGGGCGACGTCTTTCCCAACGACTTCCGTCGCGACAGCTACTGCAACGATCTGCAGCAGAAGTACGTCGACAAGACCAAGGAAGAGCTGGCAGAAGCGGCGATTCCGGTGAAGGTCGCCGGTCGCATCATGCTCAACCGCGGCGCCTTCATGGTGTTGCAGGACATGAGCGGACGCATCCAGGTCTACGTCAACCGCAAGACACTGCCAGCCGAGACCCTGGAAGCGATCAAGCACTGGGACCTGGGTGACATTATCGCTGCCGAGGGCACCCTGGCGCGTTCCGGTAAAGGTGACCTTTACGTCGAGATGACCGACGTGCGTCTGCTGACCAAATCGCTGCGTCCGCTACCGGACAAGCACCATGGTCTGACCGACACCGAGCAGCGCTACCGCCAGCGCTACGTCGATCTGATCGTCAACGAGGAAACCCGCCACACCTTCCGTGTGCGTTCGCAGGTGATCGGGCATATCCGCAAGTTCCTCAACGAACGCGACTTCCTTGAAGTCGAAACGCCGATGCTGCAAACCATTCCTGGCGGCGCCGCAGCCAAGCCGTTCGAGACCCATCACAACGCGCTGGACCTGCCGATGTTCCTGCGCATCGCGCCGGAGCTTTACCTCAAGCGTCTGGTGGTCGGTGGTTTCGAGCGCGTCTTCGAGATCAACCGCAACTTCCGTAACGAAGGCGTTTCGACCCGGCATAACCCCGAATTCACCATGCTCGAGTTTTACCAGGCCTACGCCGACTACGAAGACAACATGGATCTCACCGAAGAGTTGTTCCGCGAGCTGGCGCAGCTGGTTCTGGGCAGCACCGACGTGCCGTACGGTGACAAGGTGTTCCACTTCGGCGAGCCGTTTGTGCGGCTTTCGGTGTTCGATTCGATCCTGAAATACAACCCGGACATCAGCGTCGCCGACCTGCAGGACATCGATAATGCCCGCGAAATCGCCAAGAAGGCCGGCGCCAAGGTGCTCGGCTTCGAAGGCCTGGGCAAGCTGCAGGTGATGATTTTCGAAGAGTTGGTTGAGCACAAGCTGGAGCAGCCACACTTCATCACTCGCTATCCGTTCGAAGTCTCGCCGCTGGCGCGTCGCAGCGATGATGATCCGAGTGTCACCGACCGCTTCGAGCTGTTCATTGGCGGCCGCGAAATTGCCAATGCCTATTCCGAGTTGAATGACGCCGAGGACCAGGCCGAGCGCTTCATGCAGCAGGTTGCCGACAAGGATGCCGGTGACGATGAAGCCATGCACTTCGACGCTGACTTCGTCCGCGCGCTGGAGTACGGCATGCCACCGACCGCGGGTGAGGGTATCGGCATCGACCGCCTGGTGATGCTGCTGACCAATTCACCGTCGATCCGCGACGTGATTCTGTTTCCACATATGCGCCCTGAGGTCTGACCTCATCTGGTCCCCGCTCGGTGACGCTTTACCGAGCGGTGATCGTCCCGTCGTTTGCGTCTGGCGGTCGCGTCTGCACTGAAGATGCACCGCTCCGAGCATCGAACCTCCGCATCACCACCGCAGCCGCAGGGCGACGGCACATATCGTCGCCGTCTCGATGGCTTCAGATCGGTAATCTTCTGCCGACAGCTGTATATAGCTGAAGCAGCTCTTCGCGAACCGGGCACGGATTGCGACGGTCCGCTGATGTATAAGTTGAAGGCTACGGATCACTGACGAGGTACGGATGAATACCCGTAACAATCTCGATGAGTACCAAAGCACGGTTCGTGCACTATCCGACCGCATCGTCGAGGCACAAACCCCGGTGCGGGTGCTCGATGCGGTGAAGTGGGACGACAACGTCCGTAAGGGTTTCTTCGCCGCTGGCGGTCGCGAGCTACCGAAGATCGATCGCAGCTATTACGAAGGACGCCCGCTGGCGTTCGATTCGAGCGCCAAGAAGGAAGAATTCCAGAACATCGAGCGTGACATCACGCGGCAGCTGGGGCAGTTCAACCCGGTCGGGCAGATCATGCGGCGCATGTGCAAGGAATACCGCATGGTGATCCGCATGCTCGAAGCACGCGGTACCGCTGATTTCGGGCTGATCTCCCAGGAACTCTACGGCGCGGCGTCGGACGCTTTCCATGCCGGCGATCCTACGCTCGCCGACCTCGGCTTGATGCTCTCCGATTACCTGAACAACATTGCCGACCGAGGCGATCTCAAAGACGAAGCCAAGACCCTCAACGCGCCGCAAGCGGTGGACATGCTGCAGAAACGGCTCGACTTGGTATTTGGTGAAGGCGAAGGCGTGATCCGAGTGTTCGAATCCGACGGCATCCTTGCCGACGCAGCCGCGGGTGCCGACTACATCAAGATCCGCAGCGATGCCATGTTCAACGAGCGCGACGTGCGCGCGCTGGAGGTGCACGAAGGCCTGGTGCATGTGGGCACGACGCTCAACGGGCAGAACCAGCCGATTTGCACCTTCCTTGCGAAGGGCCCGCCGTCTTCCACCGTGACTCAGGAAGGCTTGGCAATTCTGATGGAAGTCATCGCCTTCGCCTCATACCCGACCCGCCTGCGCAAGCTGACCAACCGTACCCGCGCCATTCACATGGCCGAGGAGGGCGCGGATTTCCTCGATGTATTCGCCTTCTTCCGTGACCAGGGCTACGCCGAGGACGAGTGCTACAGCAACGCCAGCCGGGTTTTCCGCGGTTCGCTCCCGAATGGTTTGCCCTTCACCAAAGACCTGTCCTATCTGAAGGGCTTCATCATGATTTACAACTACATCCAGCTTGCGGTCCGCAAGGGCCGGCTGGAGCAGATTCCGCTGTTGTTCTGCGGCAAGACCACTCTGGAAGACATGCGCACCCTGCGCCAGCTGGTCGACGAGGGTATGGTCGTCCCACCCAAATATCTGCCGCAGCAGTTCCAGGACCTCAACGCGCTGTCAGCCTGGATGTGCTTCTCCAACTTCCTTAATCACCTGAGCCTCGATCGGATCGAGGCGGATTACGCGAATATTCTCTAAGGCGCATACGAAAAAAAGCCGGAGCATCTGCTCCGGCTTTTTTCGTTTCGGTTGATGGCAGTCAGAACAGTGTGTTCGGCAGGTAGGTCGCGATCTCCGGAAAGACCATGATGATGCCCATGCCGATGATGTTGACGATCACGAAAGGAATCACCGACCAGTAGATGTCCTTCATGGTGATGCTTGGCGGGACGATACCTTTCAGATAGAAGAGGTTGAACCCGAAGGGCGGCGTCATATAGCCGATTTCCATGTTGATCACGAACAGCACGCCGAACCAGATCGGATCGAAGCCCAGCGAGGCGATGATCGGCAGGAATACCGGCAGGGTGATCAACATGATGCCGACCGGATCGAGCAGCATGCCCATGACGAATACGATGGCCATCATGAAGATGACGATCGCCCAGCGGCCGCCCGGCAGGTCCATCATCAGCCCTTCGATCAACGACTGCGCGCCCATGCCTTGGTAGGCCGAGCTGAACGCGTGGGCCGCGAACAGGATCCAGGCGATCATGCCGGTGAGCTTGAAGGTGCGGATAGCTGCTTCCTGCAGGATCGGCCAGTTCAGCTTGCGGTACACGGCGGCGGAAATCAGCGCGCCGAACACACCCATCGCAGCCGCCTCGGTCGGCGTGGTTATGCCACCAATGATCGAGCCAAGGACCATTACCACGATGCCGATCGGCAGCAGCACGGCGCGCACCGCCCGAAATTTCTCCGGCCAGGTACCGCGTTCTTCCTTTGGCAGTGCCGGTGCCAGGTGCGGTTGCAAGTAGCTGCGCACTAGCACGTAGGTAACCGTCAGGAAGACCAGCAGCAGGCCCGGCAAAACGCCTGCGGCAAACATCTTGCCGACCGACTGGCCGCTGATCATTGCGTAGAGAATCATCATGATGCTCGGCGGGATCAGGATGCCCCAGCCCCCGCCGGTGTTGATGCAGCCCAGCACCATGCGCTTGTCGTAGCCGCGTTCGAGCATCGCTGGTAATGCGATGGTACCCATTGCCACCACAGCGGCGCCGCTGATGCCGACCATGGCGCCGAACACCGCGCAGATACCCAGCGTGCCGATCGCCAGCCCGCCGCGCATGCCGCCGCACCACAGGTGCATCATGCGATAGAGGTCGCGCGCCACGCCCGTTCGTTCGAGCAGCATGGCCATGAACACGAATAGCGGTATGGCCACCAGGGTGAAGCTTTCCATGGTGCCCCACATCTGCGAGGCGACCATGTAGAAGGCATCGACGCCCCAGGTGAAATAAAGAAACAGCACCGAGACGCCGCCCAGTACAAACGCCAGTGGTAGGCCCAGTACGAGGAAGAACACCAAGGTCAGGAAGAACAGCAGCGTGGTGATTTCGATGCTCATTGCGCATCCTCCGCGTGCTTGGCTGGCTCGTGCCCCAGCGCGATAAGGATGTCTTGCAGCAGCTTGGCAATGCCCTGCAACAGCAACAGCAAGGTACCGAGCGGAATCATCGCCTTGATCGGCCAGATAGGCGGGTTCCAGGCCGAATAGGAGGTTTCCATGCCTTGAATCGATTCCCAAGCCATTGAGCTGCCGAAGTAGAGCAGCGCGGCCATGAAGAGGAAAAACATGCTCGAGGTGAAGATATCGATCCATGCGCGGATGCGCGGACCGAACGAGGCATACAACAGATCCACGTTAACGTGGTCGCGATGCGCCATCACGTAGCCGCCGGACAGCACTACGTAAGCACCGAACAGCATCTGCCCGAATTCATTGGTCCAGGAGGTGGGATTCGAGAACAGATAGCGCATGAGCACTTCGAACAGCAGTAGTCCAAAGATGATAAAGATCAGGTAGGCCACCCAGCGGCCAATGAATTCGTTGAGCCGGGTGATGCCGTCGATGTAGGCATGGATCAGGCGCATGACGAGTCCCACGAGCAAGAATTGAGCGAATTGTCCAGGCCGGCGCGGTTAGGCGCGCCGGTCTGGTGATCAGGCGAGGAAATTACATGTAGCCGAGGTCGCCGAGGAAGGTCTTGAGTTTTTGCAGGGCTTGAGCGGCTTTTTCGCTGCGCTTGCCTTCTTCTTCCCACGACTTACGCGCTACTTCCTGTAGCCGCTTCTGTACGTCCTCGGGCAGCACGTTGACCTGTACGCCTTCTTCCTTGATCGCTTTCTGCAAGGCGATCTGCTCTTGGTACAGGTATTCGTTAGTGCGGTACCAGAACTGCTCGTCAAGGATCTGCTTGACGATCTCCTGGTCGCGCTCGGAGAGCTTATCCAATGCCTTCTGACTGACAATGATCACGTCGGTACCGGCAATGTTGAGCGCGGGTTTGACGTGAAACTTCGCTACTTCGTAGAAGCTCATGCTCGCCGCGCCCTGAGCCGCACCCCAATGCGCACCATCGACCACGCCGGTATCGAGCGCCGGGTAAAGCTCGCCGCCAGGTAGGTAGGTCGTCGAGGCGCCTGCCTCGTCGAGGAATTTTTGCAGCGCGCCCGAAGAGCGAATTTTCAGTTTGGTGAAATCCTCCCAGCTGTTGATCGGGCGCTTCACCACCATCTCTGTCGGGTAGACCTTGTCAGTCGACCAGTACACTCCGTACTGAGCGGCTTCTTCGCGGAGCATGTCCTCGAAGCCCATGTGCTTATGGAAGTAGGCCGTTTCCCAAACATTCTGAAAGGCGAACGGCAGTCCGGAGGCGATGCCGGCGAGCGTGATTTTGTCCTGGGCGTAGCCAGGGGAGATGGTGCCCATCTGAATGATGCCGCGGCTGACCGCGTTGAAGGTCTCCTGTGGCTTGAACAGCGCACCGGATTCGAACAGTTGCAATTCCAGGCGGCCTTCGGTGCGCCTCTCTATCTCATTCTTCAGACGCACCAGGCTGTCTTCGTAAGAGCTACTGGCGCTCGGCCAGTGGGATTGGACACGCCACTTGGTGACCTCTTGGGCCGCGGCCATTTGCGGCAGGACCGCAGAGACCGCCAAGGCGACCAGGCTGGCTGGAACGAGTAGCTTCTTGAGCATGAATTTCATAACGCGTCCTCTTGTTGTAATTGTCTGGCTGACGGGCCTTTTTTGTGTACTTACATCATTCTACGTTTCGCACAGTAAAACTGATTTTTGAAAATGTATCCGAAAGCTAACATAGCGCGTAGCTTTTTCAACCGCTGGTATGTGCTATCGACTCCTTTTTTTGTTTTTACAACTATCCCACCGCTTAGCTGACTGGTGCCATGGCACTTCGATATTGATCTTAGACGGTTCTGTTTGTGGGTCGTCATAATTCTGCCTGATGGAACTGGATTTCGAATTGACTCGAAGATTCAGGCATGCCAGCTTCAAAAAACAGCGTCTCTACAAAAACAATCGAGGGGGCTCGCTATGCGGTTCGTAATTCGATTCATCGAGATGGGGCAGTCCTGTACTTGCGCTTCAACGACTGCGACTCGCTCAAGCTGCGTGTCATGAAGACGCGAGACCTGGATCCGTCTGTGAGCGAAGACCCGGCGATCAAACTGCCGATCAGCGGCGGTAAGGATCTCCCAGGGTTTCATCAGGTGTTGGGCTACCGTCAAGTGACCTGGACGGAAAATGAGGCGGTCATCGAGCTGGACGTGCAAGCCTGTCACCTGAACATGGCGGGCGTGCTCCACGGTGGCGTGATCACCTCGCTGCTCGACGTGGTGCTGGCCGAGGCCGGCACCTATTGCCCTTATCCAGGCCGGGTGCGCAAAGCCATCACGCTGGTGCTGAACACCACCTTCACCGGGCAGTGTTCCGGCGGAGTCATCCGCGCCATCGGTAAGCGGCGTGCTGGTGGCACCCGAATCTTCAACAGTTCCGGCGAGGTACGCGACCAGGATGATCGTCTGCTGGCGATCGGCGAAGCGACTTTCCGCCTGCGCTCCGGCAGCGAGCATCCGCAAGGGGTGCCATTTTCGTTGCCCCCGCAGAACAACAAGAAGGAAAACGGCGATGTATGAATTGACTGGTAAAGCGCTGCAGATCCATGAACAGCTCACGGCATTCATGGAAGAGCATGTTTATCCCAACGAACACCTCTTTCATGAGCAGGTCGCCACCGCAGCGGATCGCTGGGCGCCGCCGCCGATTCTCGAAGAGCTCAAGGCCAAAGCCAGGGCGCAGGGGCTGTGGAATCTGTTCTTGCCGGAGAGCGAGTTCGGCGCCGGGCTGACCAATTTCGAGTACGCCCACCTGTGCGAGATCATGGGTCGTTCCCATGGTGCCGCTGAGGTCTTCAACTGCTCCGCACCGGACACCGGCAATATGGAGGTGCTGACGCGCTACGGCACGCCGGAGCAGCAGGAGCAGTGGCTGAAGCCCTTGCTCAACGGCGAGATACGCTCCTGCTTTTCGATGACCGAACCTGACGTGGCATCGTCCGATGCCACCAATATTGCCTGCGAGATTCGCCGCGAAGGCGATGAGTACGTGATCAACGGGCACAAGTGGTGGTCGTCCGGCGCGATGGCAACCACCTGCAAGATTGCTATCGTCATGGGTAAGACCGATCCCACTGCCGAGCGCCATCGCCAGCAGTCGATGATTCTCGTGCCGCTGGACACGCCCGGCGTTGAAATCACCCGGGCGCTCCACGTGTTCGGCTACGACCATGCGCCTCACGGGCATGCCGAGATCCACTACAACAATGTCCGCGTGCCGGCCAGCAACATGCTGCTCGGCGAAGGCCGCGGCTTCGAGATCGCCCAGGGCCGTCTCGGTCCAGGCCGCATCCACCATTGCATGCGCACCATCGGTGTAGCCGAGCGCGCGCTGCAGGCCATGTGCGAGCGCGTTCATTCCCGCGTGGCATTCGGCAAGCGGCTGGCCGACTTCGACTCGATTCGCAAGGATATCGCCCGTTCACGCATAGAGATCGAACAGACCCGCCTGCTGACGCTCAAGGCGGCGCGCATGATGGACACCGTCGGCAACAAGGTGGCGCGCCAGGAGATCGCCATGATCAAGGCGGCTGCACCCAGCATGGCGCTGCGCGTACTGGATCGCGCGATTCAGGTGCACGGGGCCAAGGGCGTCTGCCAGGACAGCTTTCTGGCGGCGGCGTGGGCCCACCAACGCACCTTGCGCCTGGCGGATGGCCCGGACGAGGTGCATCTGGACACCATTGCCAAACTGGAGCTGCAGAACTATTCCAAAAAGCGCTGAGCCTCCTACAAAACCTACAAGAAGGATGCAGTCATGACCAATCCGTTATTCGATCTGTCCGGAAAGGTGGCGCTGATCACCGGTTCCACCCGCGGCATTGGCCGCTCCATTGCCGAAGAAATGGCGAGGTGCGGCGCCAAGGTCGTCATCTCCAGTCGCAAGGCCGATGCCTGCGAGACCGTGGTCGCCGAGCTCCAAGCTGCGGGCTTCGAGGCCATCGCTGTGCCCTGTCATGTTGGCCGCAAGGAAGACCTGCAGCGGTTGGTCGAAACCACCTTGCAAACCTGGGGGCGCATCGATGTGCTGGTCTGCAACGCGGCCACCAACCCCGTCTACGGCCCGACCAGTGAGCTGACCGATGATGCCTGGGACAAGATCATGGACACCAACGTCAAGGGCACCTTCTGGCTGTCGAACATGGTTCTGCCGCAGATGGCCGAACGTGGCGAAGGGGCGGTAATCATGCTCTCCAGCATCGCCGGGCTGCGTGGCAATACCGTGATCGGCACCTATGGCGTATCCAAGGCAGCCGAAGCGGCGCTGGCGCGAAACCTGGCTGCCGAGTGGGGCCCCAAGGGCATCCGCGTCAACGCCATCGCGCCGGGGCTGGTGCGTACCGATTTCGCCAAGGCATTGCTCGACGATCCGGAGCGGGTTCGTCGGGCGGCCGAGAAAACCCCGCTGCGCCGTATCGGCGAGCCGGTGGATATTGCCGGACTCGCGGTCTTTCTCGCGGCGCCCGCCAGTGCCTATATCACCGGTCAGGTAATCGTCGCGGATGGCGGAGAAACCGCGTGCTGAGGGGTTGGTAATGAGCGAACCCGAACTGATCGAGGTCCTGCCGGCCCATCGTTTCGATGAGGCCGCGCTAGCTCGGCATCTGCGCCTGCATCTGCCGCAGCTGGGTGATGACGGTCTGATCATCAAACAATTCCAGGGCGGCCAGTCCAACCCCACATACCTACTGGAGACGGCGGGGCGCCGTTATGTGCTGCGCAAGAAGCCGCCGGGCAAGGTGCTGCCCTCGGCGCACATGGTCGAACGTGAGTACAAGGTAATCCGCGCGCTATCCGAGCACACCCGTGTGCCGGTACCGCATGTGCATCTGCTGTGCGAGGACGAAGGCATCATCGGCACGGCCTTCTATCTGATGGATCACGTCGAGGGGCGAATCTTCAGTCATCCGGCGCTGGAGGAGCTGGCGGCCCAGGAGCGTCAGCCGCTTCATCTGGCCGCTATCGATACCCTGGCCGAGCTGCATCGAGTCGATGTCGAGGCGGTGGGGCTTGGCGATTTCGGCAAGGCCCAAGGCTATTTCGCCCGTCAGGTGAAGCGTTGGTCCGGCCAGTACCAGGCGTCCCGCACCGGCGACATGCCAGCGATGGAGCGGCTGATGCAGTGGCTACCGGAACAGGTGCCGCAACGTGATGAATGCGCTATTGCCCACGGCGACTACCGCCTCGGCAATCTGATCTTTGAACCCGGGGCGGCGAAGGTGGCGGCAATTCTTGACTGGGAGCTGTCGACCCTGGGCCATCCGCTCGCCGACCTCGCTTATTTCTGCCTGCCGTATCACCTGCCCGCCGGTGTGGATGGCTTGCGTGGGCTAGTCGGCAGCGATCTGCAGGCGCAGGGCATTCCCACCGAACTGCAAGTGCTAGAACGTTACTGCAAGCAAAGTGGACGGACCGAA
Organism: Stutzerimonas sp. VN223-3; assembly: GCF_045999685.1. Classification (NCBI taxonomy): domain Bacteria; kingdom Pseudomonadati; phylum Pseudomonadota; class Gammaproteobacteria; order Pseudomonadales; family Pseudomonadaceae; genus Stutzerimonas; species Stutzerimonas sp. VN223-3. The sequence goes on from NZ_RBEC01000001.1 coordinate 593,625, forward strand.
GTGGCTAACTGGCATGTCTTCGTGGCGTTTTCGCTGTTCCGTCTCGCGGCGATTGTCCAGGGTGTTTATGCCCGTGCACTGCAGGGCAACGCGAGCAATGCCGATGCGCTGCAAGTCGGTCAGCGCGCCGGCTTGCTGGCCGATGCGGGCTGGCGCATCGCCCAAGGTGGTCAGGGAGAATTGGCATGAGCGGTCCGTTGCTGCGCCGCGTCCTGCTGACCAACGACGACGGCATCGCCGCGCCGGGTTTGGCATTGCTCGAGCGAATCGCCGCGCAACTGGCCGAGGAAGTCTGGGTAGTTGCGCCAGAGCATGATCAAAGCGGCACCGGTCAGGGCATTTCCGTGCACTCGCCGTTGCGGGTATATCGCCACGGTGAACGGCGCTTCGCCGTTTCCGGTACGCCGTCCGACTGCGTGATGTTCGCCATGGCCGAGTGGTTGCAGGAGTCGCCACCCGATCTGGTGCTCTCCGGCGTCAACAGTGGGGCGAACATCGGCGACTCGGTTCCCTATTCGGGAACCATCGGCGCGGTGCTCAGTGCCGATTTACTGGGGCTGCCGGCCATCGGCCTGAGCCAGGCCTTTCTCGATCGCACGAATATCGATTGGTCGTGTGTCGAAATCTACGCTGAAGCCGCGATCCGCGAGCTCTGGATGCGCCGCTCGGAAGGCGGCTGTTGTTGGAACGTCAACTTTCCCGCCTGCTCGGCCGACGCGGTCAGCCATCTGCGGATGACCCAGCAATCGCGCGGCTCAATTTCCAAGCCGCGCCTGCAGGCCGGCCGGGACGGTCGAGGTCTGCCGTACTGGTGGCTCGGCTTCGAGCATTCCTCTTCGCACATCGTTGCGCCTGAGGCGGACGTCACGGCACTGCGCGAGAAACGCATCGCCATCACACCTTTGCGCGACACCCGAGGCTGGCTCGAGTGGGGCGAAGAACGGGCCTTGGCAGACCTGGCCTTTTATAGCGATTCAGGAGCTTTGTAATGTTCACTCGTCATCATGCGGTCTGGCCCGAGGATTTGCCCAAACATCTGACGGTGCCGGAAACCAGCCTGTTCACCAATCTGGAAATCTCCGCCCGACGTTTTCCGGACAAGACGGCCATCGTCTACTACGACACCCTGATCACCTACACCGAACTGCTACGCGAAGTGGAAGCGCTGGCCGGCTATCTGCAGCATCTGGGCGTCGCCAAGGGTGATCGGGTTCTGCTCTACATGCAGAACTCGCCACAGTTCACCATCGCCTATTACGCGATCCTGCGTGCGGACGCCGTGGTGGTGCCGGTCAACCCGATGAACCACAGCGCCGAGCTGGAGCACTACCTGCACGATACCGGCGCGAGCGTCTGCATCTGCGGCCAGGAGTTGACCAGCTTCATCGCGCCGCTGGCTGGCACCGCGCAGCTGCGTCAGGTGATCGTCGCGGCCTATTCGCAGTACGTTCGCCAGCCCACCGATTTGGCGTTGCCGGCAGAGGTGCAGGCAGCGCCGACCACGCCGGATTTCGCCGGTGGCGTCAGCTGGAGCGAGGCCCTGAGCGCGGGTCATGCGCCGGGCCCGCACACCGCCGGCCCGGACGATCTGTGCGTGTTCCCTTACAGCTCCGGCACTACCGGTGCGCCCAAGGGCTGCATGCACACCCATCGCTCGGCCATGGCGACCATCATTCACCGCGTGGTCTGGACCAATAGCACCAGCGAGTCGGTGATTCTCGCGACGCTGCCGTATTTTCACGTGACCGGCATGCAGGGCGCCATGAGCGGGCCGATCTACAACGGCGGCACCGCGGTGATCATGACCCGCTGGGACCGCAAGGTCGCGGCGAAACTGATCGAGCGCCACGCGGTAACCGGCTGGGTCAATATCGCCACCATGGCCATCGACTTTCTCGCCGATCCGGATCTCGAACAGTACGACCTGTCCAGCCTGGTCAGCGTCGGCGGCGGCGGGGCGGCCATGCCCAAGGCGGTCGAAGAAAAGCTGCATCGGCTCACTGGTCTGCGTTACATCGAGGGCTACGGCCTGTCCGAAACCATTGCTGCCACCCATATCAACCCGGTTGCGCGGCCCAAGGCCCAATGCCTCGGCATTCCGATATTCGATGTCGACAGTCGGGTCATCGACCTGAGCACGCAACACGAGCTCGGCCCCAACGAGGTGGGTGAGATCGTCAGTCACGGTCCGCAGGTATTCGTCGGCTACTGGAACCGGCCTGAAGAGACCGAACGCGCCTTCATCGAGCTGGACGGCAAGCGTTTCTTCCGCACCGGCGACATGGGCTACTACGATGAGGAGGGCTATTTCTTCATGGTCGACCGGGTCAAGCGCATGATCAATGCGTCGGGCTTCAAGGTCTGGCCGTCGGAGGTCGAGAGCCTGATGTACCGCCACCCTGCGATCCAGGAGTGCTGTGTCATCTCGCGCCCCGACCCAAAACGCGGCGAGACGGTAAAAGCCTGCGTTGTGCTGCGTGACGGTCAGGCCGGGCAGGTCAGCGAACAGGACGTCATCGACTGGTGCAAGGCGGAGATGGCGGCGTACAAGGCGCCGGTGTACGTGGAATTCGTCACGTCGCTGCCGCGCTCGTCCACCGGCAAGCTGATGTGGCGTGCCTTGCAGGAAGAAGAAAACCGCAAGCACGCCAGTGCGCAGGAGGCCTGACGGCACAGCCCCGACCTAGGCCCCTTCGAAACCAATGGAGAAGACTTATGCAAGATTCAACTTCGACGAATCGGGACGCGGAATGGCAGGTGCGTAAGGACCTCGCCGCGGCCTATCGACTGGTGGCGCACTTCGGCTGGGACGATCTCGTTTTCACTCATCTGTCTGCCCGCGTGCCGGGGCCCGAACACCACTTTCTGATCAACCCGTACGGCCTGCTATTTCAGGAAATCACTGCCTCGTCGCTGGTGAAAGTGGACAGCGAGGGGCAGATCGTCCAGAGCGGCAGCCTGCATAGGGTCAACCCGGCGGGCTTCACCATCCACAGCGCTATTCACATGGGGCGCGAGGACGCCGGCGCGGTCATGCACCTGCATGCCGCCGACGGCACGGCGGTCTCGGCACACCGCGATGGTCTGCTGCCGCTGAGCCAGACCGCGATGCTCTGTCTCGATCACCTCAGCTATCACGATTACGAAGGCGTGGCGCTGGACCTGAGCGAGCGCGAACGGCTGATCCGCGACCTCGGCGACAAACAGATAATGATCCTGCGCAACCATGGCGTGCTTACGGCGGGCAGCACCGTCGCCGAAGCTTTCACTTATCTCTATTTCCTGATGAAGGCGTGCGAGATTCAGGTGCGAGCCCAGTCTTGCGGCCCGACCCACCTGCCGTCGGATGCCGCCATCGAGACCACTCGCCAGCAGTCGGCCGAGCTGGGCAAAGCCGCCAAGCTGACCTGGCCGGCGTTGCTGCGTCTGCTGGAGGCCAACGGCCACGTCTACGCGATATAAGCGCCTCGGCTGGCATCATGGCCCGTCTGCCAGCCAGCGCAGGCGGGCATCTTTCGAACAGAACAAAAAGCAGAGCGCCCATGAAAATCCTCTTCGTCGCCGCCGATCCCAAGCCCGAGCGTTGGACCAACCTGATTCAGCAGCACCTTCCAGATGCCGAGATTCAGGTATGGCATCCGGACAGCCCGAGTTGCGGCGCCGACTACGCCATCGTCTGGCATCCGCCGGCCGCCTTGTTCGACAAGGAACCGCAGCTCAAGGCGATCTTCAATCTTGGCGCAGGGGTAGATGCCTTGGTGAAGGTGCCGAACCTGCCGCGAAATGTCCCGGTGGTACGCCTGGAAGACGCCGGCATGGCAGTGCAGATGGCCGAATACGTCGCTTATCACGTGATCGGCATCACCCGTGACATGGACGCCTACCGCGAACAGCAGACTGCCGGGCAATGGAAACTGCGCCGGCCGATCGAACGCAGCGATTGGCCGGTGGGCGTGCTGGGCCTCGGCCACATCGGCCAGCGTGTCGCCCGGACTTTGGCTGGGCTGGAATATCCGGTTTGCGGCTGGTCGCGCTCCTCTTATGCCATCGACGGCGTGCGCAGTTTCGCTGGCGAGGCGGAACTGGACGGCTTTCTCGGCGAAACCCGGGTGCTGATCAACACGCTACCGCTGACCGACAGCACACGGGATCTGATCGACTATTCACTGCTGTCGCGGCTCAGACCCGACGCGGTGGTGATCAACGTCGGTCGCGGTGAGCATCTGGTAGATGAGGATCTCGTTCGGGCCATAGAGGAGGGTCGCGTGACCCGAGCGGTGCTCGATGTCTTTCGTGAGGAGCCGCTGCCAACCACCCATCCGTTCTGGAACATGTCGCAAGTGAGCATCACCCCGCATGTCTCGGCACGTACGTTGCGCGAAGCGACCATTACACAGATCGGCGACAAGATTCTCGCGCTGGAACAGGGCCAGGCCATCAGCGGTATCGTCGACGTACAGCGTGGTTACTGAGGGCGGGCGCGAAGCGTAGGTACGCTCGCAAGGAACGCTGCTTGTACCGAGCAGCGCCTTCCCAGGCGCTGAACTCGGCTTTCAATCCAAAATGCCGTGCATTTCCAGATAGCGGTCCCGCAGCTCGCGCTTGAGTACCTTGCCAATGGCGCTGCGCGGCAACTCGTCAGTAAGCTCCAGGCGCGCCAGGCGTTGGGTCTTGCCAACGCGACCGTTGAACCAATCCAGTAGCGCTTCCGAGCTTTCCGTCGCTCCTGCGGTGCGCACGACGAAGGCCACCGGCGTCTCGCCCCAGCGCGCGGACGCTACGCCAACCACCGCGACGTCTGCGATTGCCGGGTGCTCGCGCAGTATGGCTTCGAGGTCGCTTGGGTAAAGGTTGAAGCCGCCGGAAATGATCATGTCCTTCTTGCGATCGAGCAGCGTCAGGAAGCCCTCGTCGTCGAAGCGGCCAACGTCCCCGGTGCGGATGAAGCGTTTGCCGCTGGGATCGAACCATTCGGCTTCGGCGGTCTTCTCTGGCTTGTTGAGATAGCCGGTCATCATGGCCGGCGAATGGCCGACAATTTCGCCAATGGCCCCTTTGGACAGTTCATTGCCCTCGTCGTCTATCACGCGAATGTCATGTCGTTCGGCTGGCTTGCCGACGGTGTGCAGCTTGTCCGGATATTCGTGTGCGGCGAGGATGCAGGTGCCGCCACCTTCGGTCATCCCGTAGGTGTCGATCAGTCCCCCCGGCCAGCGCGCCAGAACATCTGCCTTCAGCGCTGCATTGAACGGGGCGCTGGTGCACATCTTGTAGCGGAAGCGGCTGAGGTCGTACTGATCGAAGTCGTCGCGCGACATGATCCGCTGGTATTGCACCGGCACCAGCATGGTATGGGTGACGCCGTGCTGCTGTGCCAGGCGTAGATACTCGCCTGCCTCGAACTTGCTCATCAGCACTACGGTGCTGCCCAGCGCTACTGTAGGTAGGAAGGCCACCAGCGTCGTGTTGGAGTACAGCGGCGTAGAGATCAGCGTGACGGCATTTTCGCCATAGCCGTAGCCGGCACTGCGGCGGACGTGCGCCCAGCGCATGGCGTGGGACTGCACGATGCCCTTGGGCTCGCCGGTGGTGCCGGAGGAATAGATAATGTTGAACGCCCAATCCGGCTGGATCGCTACTGGTTGTGGCGCTGTATCGCATAGCCATGCGGACAATCCGTTCGCGGTTTGGTCCAGCCGCAGAGCCGGGCAGGGCAATCGCGCTGCGACGGGTGCCAGATGCTGCGCGGCATGCTCGTCGATGAACAGCAGATGAGGCGAGGCATCGGCCAACATGGTCAACAGGCTTTCTGCACTGGCCGAGGGCGCCAAGGGCGCTACCGCCACACCAGCGCGCAGCGCTCCGAGAAAAACCGTGGCGTATTCGATGGAGTTGAGCGCACAGATTGCCAACACATCACCGGGTTTCATGCCGTCGCGCTGCACTGCGGCGGCGACCCTGTTCATATGGGCGTCGAGTTGGGCGAAGCTCAGGCTACGCTCGCCCTGGATCAAGGCGCGATGATCGGGGCGATGCTTTGCCCAGTGCTTGATGAGGTCGGGGATGGCCGCAAAGGGTTGTTCGAGATCGATGGCGTCGGGGCGGGCAGAAATATCCATGGCTGGCTCGTCCTGTCGAAGAAGAGAGGTTGTGCCATGCAATAGCAGGCACGGCAGTGCATCGGATTGGATCAACATTCAGCGGTAATTGCGCGCGCGTGAAGTGTTATTCGCGCCGGCTATGGCAGGCAATCAATAGGATCAGACATTGCTGTCACAACGAAAGCGAGGCCTTTTCTGCTCAGCGCTGCGACCTCCAGCCGTGTATTCAGTCGGACGGCTGAGCCTTCGCCCCAGGCGCGTTATTTTTGCGACAATGTCGCCTATTTGATCAGGCGAGCCCCTCCATGTCCGAACGTAACCCCATCCCGCTGATCCTCACTGCCATCGGCAGTGTCATCGGCACCGTCGCGGTGCTGTCCTATTACGGCTATATGCACGTCGCCAAGCCAGAAGACGCGCTGTTGCTGGCCGACTACACCATGCTCAAGACCATCCCAGGCGAGGACTACCGCGTCTCGCTCAAGCCTGCGCCGCAGGTGGCGGAATGCATCGATGGCGTGCTGGTGCTGTTCGACACGGAGCAGAAGGGCCTGACCGGTGTGTTGGTGGATAACCGCAAGCGTGCGATTCGTTGCATGGGCCAGCAAGTGCCTGCCGCTGGCAATTCAGCGGTCGAGCAATAACGCGACAATTCGGCTGACGCTTCAACTAGAAAACCCGCCATCATGGCGGGCTTTCTAGTTGAAGCGTCGTTAGTACCGGTTTTCCGATACTGCCGTTGCGGTCATTCCATCGACGAGCGCGGGGCGACCTGTTGGTTGTCGTTGGAGATGGTCACTTCAACACGACGGTTCATGGCGCGGTTCGATGGTGAGTCATTGCTCGCGACCGGATACTCCTCACCGTAGCCAATGGTCTGGATCCGCTGTGGATCGACACCGGCGCGGGTCAATGCACGAAGCACGGACTCCGCGCGACGCTGTGAGAGCTGCTGGTTGTAGGAATCGGAGCCAGTGCTGTCGGTGTATCCCTCGACCACCACCTTGCGCTCCGGATTCTCAACGAGGAAGTCGGCAAGCTTCTGCACGCCACGCATGCCAGACGGCTTGAGTTCGGACTTGTTCAGATCGAACAGCACGTCGCCGAAGGTCACTAGCGTGCCGCGCTCGGTCTGCTTGGCCTGTAGGTCCTGCTGCAACTGGCGGATTTCCTCCTGCTGCCGCTGGAGCTGCTGTTCGCGCGATTCGAGACGGGCTTCTGCGCGCTTGGCCGATGCCTTCTCGATTTGCTGCTCGGCAGTGCGCAAGGCGATCGTCTGCTCGGCGAGTTCGATGCGACGCTTGGCCAGATAGGCGAGCTGGTCGACTTTTTCCTCATCCGCATCGTTCAGATAGGCCTGATTGGCCTTCTCCAGCATATTGCCGGCATCTTCGGTTTCCAATGCCGCCAACTGATTGGAGCGGGCGTCGGCCTGCAGTTGTGAATACTGGCTGCGGGCCTGCTCGAGGTTCTGGTTGGGCTGAGAAGAGCAGGCTGCCAGCCCGATGGTCATGGCCAGGACTGTTGGAAGAGTCAGTAATTTATTCATAACGGGTCATCCTTTTGTGAAGGCGTTGAGAGTTGAACGTCGTGATTACTGGAGGCCGCGCATGCTTTCTTCGCGCAGTTCCTGAATCCCTTTGTTGGCTTCCTCTACTGCCTTCTGCGCCTTGGCTGCCTGAGCTTTTCGCTCGGCCACTCGGGCATCCCATTCGGCTTGCTCGGCCAGCTTGCGGGCTTCGTCGTAATTTTCCTTCTGCATGGCCAGCTCGGCCTGTTTCCATTTTTCCCGCGCGTTGCGCATTTCAACCGCCGCGTATTCGGTGCCGCCCGCGCTTACCGCGCTACGTACCGCGGACTCGGTGACGGCGAACTGTTCATTCGGCGGGTTGCCGGCGCAACCCGCCAGTAGCAGGCCTCCAAGTGCAACGGCTGCAAGTTTGGGTAAGTGAAACCGCGACACTGGGCTTTCGATGGTGTTCATTTTCATGGTCAGTCTCCGATGGAAGTTTTGCCTGACGGATGGGAACAGTGCCCGCAAACGTTGCGCTCGGCCTGGAATCGTGTGGCCTGAGATCAGAACGGGCATGTTTTTGTGAGGCCATTTCGCCACAATCGTTCCAGTGGATTGGCAAACGGAGCGCTTGGATGTCGCTGTTTAGAGCCATCAGGACGGGGCCGAGGCCGCCTCGGGTAGCCGCCTCGGTGCAGCCATGCGGCGCATTGTGGAGCGTGTTAAGTGATCGACGATTCTCTCTGGACTATTCCGAACGCTCGGCAAGCAAGCGCTCCAGATGTTTTCGCGAAAGCGCCAGAAAACGTGGTGTAGGGCCGACGTCTTCGTAGATCGGGTCGCCTTGCTCGTCGGTGGAAATCACGTTGGAACCCTGCTTGTAAGGGAGGCTGGTTTCGATAGCTTCCAGCGCGGCGCCCACCAGCTCTCCGAGCAGCTCATCGGTGCTGCGCTTGGGATACATCTCGGCCAGTGCGGCCAGCCGCGCAGCGCTCTCGACATCCAGCGGAATGGTGTATTGCGTGCTGCTCATACGGCCGGTGGCAGTGCTTTCCCACTCGTGGACCAGTTCTGAGATTTTCATCAAGCTCCATCCTTAGCCCGCTATGCGAGCGACATTTGCGTGAAATGCGAGCGGTTGTCGAACGTGCGCTATTGCGCCATGCCTTGTCATCGACGAACGCGCTGGGCACTCTGTTTGGAGGGTTCTAACAGCGTAGCCGTTCAGCATCGATTGCAGATTGGCTGCGAGCCTTCGATGGTGCGGTCTGGGAGATACGAACATGGCGAAGATCGACGCGCGTCTGCGCGAGAACGTTCATCTGCTCGGCGAACTGCTGGGCAACACCATCCGCGAACAACACGGTGATGCCTTCTTCGACAAGATCGAGCGCATCCGCAAGGGTGCCAAGGGTGCGCGCCGCGGTTCTGCCGATGGGGCCAAACTGTTGCAGGAAACCCTCGACGGGTTGGCAGACGATGAGCTGCTGCCCATGACCCGTGCCTTCAACCAGTTTCTCAATCTGGCCAATATCGCCGAGCAGTATCACCAGGTACGTCGTCGACATCCCGGCGAGCCGGCACCCTTCGAAGCCGGCGTGCTGTCCGGGTTGCTCGAGCGGCTCAAGGGAGAAGGCTTCGGTCAGGATTTGCTCGCGCGTCAGGTAGGCCGGCTGGAAATCGAGCTGGTGTTGACCGCCCACCCGACCGAGGTCTCGCGGCGCACCCTGATCCAAAAATACGACGCCATCGCCGCGCAACTGGCAGCACGTGACCACACCGATCTCGGTGCGGCGGAGCTGGCCCAAATCGAACTGCGCCTGCAACGGCTGATCGCCGAGGCCTGGCACACCGAGGAAATTCGCCGCAGTCGGCCGACGCCGGTGGAAGAAGCGAAATGGGGCTTCGCCGTCATCGAAAACTCGCTCTGGCAGGCGTTGCCGAACGTGCTGCGGCATACCGATCAGGTGCTTAGTCGCAGCACTGGCTTGCACTTGCCGCTGGATGCTGCGCCGATTCGCTTTGCATCCTGGATGGGTGGCGATCGCGACGGCAATCCCAACGTGACGGCGAAAGTGACCCGCGAGGTGCTATTGCTGGCGCGCTGGGTCGCGGCTGATTTATTCCTGCGCGATATCGAGGGGCTGATCACCGCGCTGTCGATGCAAACCGCCAGCGACGAGCTGTTGCATCACAGCGGCGAATCGGCCGAGCCCTACCGGACGCTGCTCAAGAGCTTGCGTGGGCGCCTTCAGGCCACGCGAGACTGGGCGAGTAGCGCTGTCGAACACGACCAGCCGGCGCCGCTCGCGGTATTGCAGGAAAACCGTGAGCTACGGGAGCCGCTCGAACTGTGCTATCGCTCATTACATGCCTGCGGCATGGGCGTGATCGCTGACGGCGCTTTGCTCGATACGCTGCGTCGGGTCGCCGCGTTCGGGCTGTTTCTGGTGCGCCTCGACATCCGCCAGGACTCGGCTCGGCACGTCGCGGCCCTGGCGGAAATTACCGATTATCTGGGGATAGGCCACTATGACCAGTGGAACGAGCAGCAGCGCTTGGATTTCCTCCAGCGCGAGCTGAGCAATCGCCGTCCACTGCTGCCGCCACATTTTCAACCGTCGGCCGAGACCGCAGAGGTACTGGCGACTTGTCGCGTGGTGGCGCAGGCGCCGGGTTCATCGCTCGGCTCGTACGTCATCTCCATGGCCAAGGGTGCGTCGGATGTACTGGCGGTACAACTGTTGCTCAAGGAGTCCGGCCTGCAGCGGCCGATGCGCGTAGCGCCGTTGTTCGAGACGCTGGACGATCTGAACAATGCCGGCCCGGCCATCGATCGCCTGCTGGCACTGCCCGGTTATCGCCAGCGTTTGCACGGCCCGCAGGAGGTCATGATCGGCTATTCGGACTCCGCCAAGGATGCCGGTACCACCGCGGCGGCCTGGGCCCAGTACCGCGCTCAGGAAAGCCTCGTCGAAATCTGTCGTGATCACGATGTCGAGCTGCTGCTGTTCCACGGCCGTGGCGGCACTGTCGGACGAGGCGGCGGTCCGGCTCATGCGGCGATCCTGTCGCAGCCGCCCGGATCGGTGGCGGGGCGTTTCCGCACGACCGAGCAGGGCGAGATGATCCGCTTCAAGTTCGGGCTGCCGGATATCGCCGAGCAGAACCTCAATCTGTATCTAGCGGCGGTACTGGAGGCGACTTTGCTACCGCCGCCGATGCCCGAACCGGACTGGCGCGAAACCATGGATCAATTGGCCGGGGAGGGCGTCGAGGCGTATCGCGGTGTGGTGCGTGATCACCCGCAGTTCGTCGAGTATTTCCGCCAGGCGACGCCCGAGCAGGAACTCGGCCGGTTGCCGCTGGGCAGCCGGCCCTCGAAGCGTCGCGAAGGCGGCGTCGAGAGTCTGCGGGCGATTCCCTGGATATTCGCCTGGACCCAGACCCGGCTGATGCTCCCCGCCTGGCTGGGCTGGGAACAGGCGTTGCAGGTCGCACTGGAGCGCGGCGAAGGCGAGCGGCTACGAGCCATGCGTCAACATTGGCCGTTTTTCAGCACGCGCATCGACATGCTCGAAATGGTGTTGGCCAAGGCTGACGCGGACATTGCAAAGCGTTACGACGAGCGCCTGGTCTCAGCGCAACTGCAGTCGCTGGGTCGCGATTTGCGTGACAGATTGTCGCAGGCGGTGGAGGCGGCGCTTAGGCTGACCGGCCAGTCCGAACTGCTGGCGCATAGCCCCGAGACCCTTGAGGCTTTCAGCTTGCGCAACACCTATCTGGATCCCTTGCACCTGATGCAGACCGAGCTGCTGGCCCGTTCACGGCGACAACAGAACCCGGCGGAAAGCCCTCTGGAGCAAGCCCTGCTGGTCAGCGTGGCAGGTATTGCGGCGGGTTTGCGTAACACCGGTTGAGCCGAAACAAAGCAAATTACGGCGCGCCGGTCTAATGTCATCGTGGCCGGTCGGCGCCGTTTTATCGTCTCCATGTGCCGATAAACCGCCCATGAGCAGCGCGGTGGGGTCTGCTTGTCTGCATTCTGTGCGCTGTGTATCGTGTTCAACCTTTTGTCGCATGGCGGCAAACCAGAATTTTTGATTCGCCAGCGGTAGGGTTGCAGTCAATCGGCCCTGGCGGCATCCCTTTGCAAACTTGAGGACTCATCCATGCGCGTAATTTTGCTGGGAGCACCCGGTGCCGGGAAAGGCACACAGGCACGCTTCATTACCGAGAAATTCGCCATCCCGCAAATTTCCACCGGTGACATGTTGCGCGCAGCGGTCAAGGCCGGTTCGCCGCTGGGGCTGCAGGTCAAGGACGTGATGGAAAGCGGTGGTCTGGTTTCCGACGAGATCATCATTGCGCTGATTCAGGAGCGTCTGCAGCAGGCCGATTGCACCAACGGCTTCCTCTTCGATGGCTTCCCGCGCACCATTCCGCAAGCCGAAGCACTGCGCGACGCCGGAGTGAAGCTCGACCACGTACTGGAAATTGCCGTAGACGACGAAGAGATCGTCGGTCGTCTTTCTGGCCGCTGGGTACACGCTGCTTCGGGGCGTGTTTACCACACCGAGCACAACCCGCCGAAAGTGACCGGCATCGATGACCTCACCGGCGAAGAATTGATCCAGCGCAAGGACGACTTGGAAGAAACCGTTCGTCACCGTCTGAGCCTCTACCACTCGCAGACCAAGCCGCTGGTAGCCTTCTACCAGAACCTCGAAGCCGCCCAGGGCACCCCCAAGTGCAGCCGCGTCGAAGGCGTCGGCTCGGTAGAAGAGATCACCGCCAAGGTGCTGGCTGCGCTCAGCTGATTCACCTAGGCAAACTGAACGGCCCGCTTGCGGGCCGTTTTCGTTTGCATCGCATTCACGTCTAGCCGAGTTGTCCATAAAGGATCTGGCATGGCGCGCAGCTGCTACAATCGCCGCCCTTTTTCGACTGACCGGAACCGCCGATGACCACGCTGTTGGCCTTGGATACCGCCACTGAAGCCTGCTCCGTCGCGCTGCTGCATGACGGCCGCATGCTGAGCCATTACGAGGTGATCCCGCGGCTGCATGCGCAACGGCTGCTGCCGATGATCCAGGCCCTGCTGGGCGAGGCCGGCATCGCTTTATCGGCAGTCGATGCCCTGGCGTTTGGTCGTGGTCCGGGTGCTTTCACGGGGGTGCGCATCGCTGTCGGCGTGGTTCAGGGGTTGGCGTTCGCGCTGCAACGTCCGGTGCTGCCGGTGTCGACCTTGGCCACCATCGCCCAACGCGCGCATCGTGAACACGGCGCTGAGCAAGTAGCCACAGCGATCGACGCGCGTATGGACGAGGTTTACTGGGGCTGCTATCGACTCCATGGAGGCGAGATGCAATTGGCGGGTATCGAAGCGGTGCTGCCACCGGAACAGGCCAGCTTGCCGCGTGGTAGCGAGGGGCCGTGGTTCGGTGCCGGCACTGGGTGGGGCTATGGTGCACGTATCGCCGTCAGCCCGGCAGCGACCGATGCTGCGCTGCTGCCGCATGCGGAAGACCTGCTTCGGTTAGCCGGTTTTGCCTGGCAGCGAGGGGAAGCGCTGGAGGCCGATCAGGCGCAGCCGATCTACCTGCGGGACAACGTCGCCACGCCGAAGACCGCGCGGTGACGGACGGCATTGCCAATCCCTGGGCGGCTCGCTAGAGTCGGTATCACTTCGTACAGGTGAATGATGCGCCTCAACGGTCTTGCTCCCTCAGCCTATCCCATCGAACGCGTTTCCCCACGGGAAAACGCGCCCGTACCCTATCGCGAAAGCGAAAAGGCGGCCGAGCAGGCGCGCAAGTCCAACGTCGTCCCGGCCGGCCAGGCTGATTCAACCTACGAACATCTCTCCCGACGCACCCAGAGCGAGCCCACCGATTACACCTCGGTGGTGTCCGGCGATTTCATGCCGGCGCGCTTCGAGGCGATGATGGAGCGCCCGCTGACCAACCGTGCGACGCAAGCACTGCAAAGTTATGGCACCACCGCCAGTTTCAGCGCCGATATCGATGCCCATGAAGTGCTTGGTCTGGATCTCTACGCTTGAGGCGTAGCCAATCCCATTGAGTCTTCCCTATTTTCTCGGTTGCCCTTCGTGGAATGATGCCGCCTGGCGCGGTTCGCTCTATCCGTCTGGGCTGCCGGCTACCGGTTTTCTTTCCCATTACTGCTCAGTCTTCAACACCGTTGAGGGCAACACGACGCTATACGCCTGGCCGTCGGCGCAGAAGATCGAACGTTGGGCGACCTTGATGCCCGAAGGGTTTCGCTTTTGCGCCAAGCTTCCTCGAGAAATCAGTCAGGCATCGAATCTGCACGAGGTGTCGGAGCTGATCCTGGCGTTCCGTTCGCTGCTTGCACCGCTGGGCCAACGAGTCGCCCCGTTCTGGTTGCAGCTGCCGGCCAGCTTTGGCCCGGCTCGCCTCGGCGAACTGGCGTATCTGATCGAGACGCTGAACCGACCGCTCGCCGTCGAAGTGCGCCACACCGACTTTTTCGCGAAGGGTGAGGAGGAGCGTGCGCTCAATCGATTGTTGCTCGAGCGTGGCGTGGAGCGTATCTGCATGGATACCCGTGCGCTGTTCAGCTGCCAGTCACGCGATCCGGCGTTACTGCATGCGCAAAGCAAAAAGCCACGCCTGCCCGTTCGGCCCGCTGCCTTCAGCGAGTCGCCACAGCTGCGCTTCGTCGGTCACCCTGAGTTGGAAGCCAATGATCGCTTTCTCGCGCCCTGGCTGGAGAAAGTCGCGGGATGGATCGAGTCGGGTAAGCGCCCGCATGTTTACTTGCACACGCCAGACAATCGTCTGGCGCCCGATCTGGCCATGCGCTTCCATGACCGGCTCGCAGTGCGCCTGCCAGGCCTGCCGCCGCTGGCAGCTCCTGCACTGCAGAGCGAGTCTCAGCTGTCGCTGCTTGAAGACGAAGGCTGATCAAGTGCTGCGTGACGATAGTCGGCAGCGAGCGGGGAGCCGACCGCCGTTAACGTATCAGCCGCCCAGCTTGCTCAGCGCGAATGCGGCAAGGAAGCCCACGACAGTGATTAGCCCGGCGAAATTGTGGGTCTCATCGAATGCTTCGGGGATCATGGTATCCACCAGCATGGCCAGAATGGCGCCAGCGGCGATCGCCGTCGTGGCCGCCACCATATCTGGCGAGCTGCCGGCGAAGAGCACGTAGCCGGCGATCGAGGCAAGACCCGAAGCGAGCGCGATGCCGCCCCAAACGCCAAAAACATAGCCTGCGTGTCGGCCAGCCTTTTTCATGCCGACGGCGCTCGAAAGTCCTTCGGGGAGGTTCGACAAAAAGATGGCGGCGACGGCAACCAGGCTGACCGCGCCGCCTTGCAACAGGCTCAGACCGATAACGATGGACTCTGGAATACCATCGAGCAACGCGCCGAGCGCAATCGACAGGCCGCTTCCTGCCTGGTCCTTTTCCGACGCTTGTTGGCCGCCGGAGCGCTTACGATGTTTCGCGCCATACCGGGACAACCCCCAACTCGCGGTTGTGTAGACCAGCGCCCCGGCGAGAAATCCCAGGCTGGTTGAATCGAGACCGCCACGTTTGAACGCTTCATCCATCAGTTCGAACGACAATGCGGAAATCAGGACGCCGCTGCCGAATGCCATTATCGCGGCCACGAGGCGCTGGGGCACCCTAACAAAAAAGCCGGTTCCGGCGCCCAGGAGCAGGGCGCCCCCGGCGAGCAGACCCCACAGACCCGCCTCTAACCAACTCGGCACTCGCGCGCTCCTTCTTCAAATGACTGGTCGTGATGCGCGGTGCATGCAGCCTGTTTGGCACGACATGATGACGGGACTCAGAAGCATGGACCGCCTGCAAAGGGAAAAGTGTTGAAAGCGGAGGAGTGATTCTGCCCCCGCCAGCGAAACCATTTGTACAGCGTGGCACTGTTTACGACCGCCGCACGGGCACTGAGCCATCGGTCTGCAAAACGCGTCTATACGTGAACGGCCTGGTTGTCTGCGCCTTAATCACCGCTAACCCGGCGCTCCCAAAGCGATACGAAGGGGCCGGCAAGCCGGCGAAGGGGTTTGCAACCTTGAACCGCTCGCGTTGCCAAACCCAGCATGACTTTTGGCCGTTTCTTCCTGTTACTACTGCTCGCATTCGCCGGGTTCATCTACGCGGTATGGCGCGGTCACGTTGATGTCCCCGCGAAATGGAACCCCTGGGCGCCGCTGGATATCCGCGAGACGCCGAACCTGCTGACGTCGTTCAAACTGCAGCGTCTGCAGGGCGACCGTGCCCTCTGCGAGCAGGCACTGACGACCTCGGATCTCAAGTATGTCGCCGTGCCCGACAGCACACCGCAAGCGGGCTGCCCAGTGGAGAACGCGGTACGTGTCACCGGATCGGCGGTGCGCTTCAACGGTGCGTTCCTTGCCACCTGTCCTCTGGCGGCGGCTTATGCGCTGTTCGAGCGGCATGGTTTGCAGCCGGCGGCGCAGCAGGTGTTCGGCCAGCCGGTGGTGCGCGTCGATCACTTCGGCAGCTTCGCCTGCCGGAATATCGCCCGAAGTAACAGGCGCAGCCAGCACGCGTCGGCCAACGCATTGGATCTGGCAGGTTTCCGGCTGCAAGACGGCACGCGGATCACCGTCGCCCGCGACTGGAAGGGCGACGATGACAAGGCGCGCTTCCTCCGGCAGGTCAAGGCGGCCGCCTGTGATGCGTTCAAGATTACCCTGAGCCCCGAATACAACGCCGCCCATCACGATCATTTCCATGTGGACATGGGCGGCTTTGGCATGTGCCGCTGAGGCATGCCAGCGCCGGCTCTGGCAGAATGCGGCGTTTTCCATCACCGAGCTGCCCATGACTGCTTCCCTTCCATTGGTCCGTGTAGAAGCCCTTGCTCCGCAGTTCGCTGAGCGGGCCGAGGCCTGGGCGTCGCGACTGGGCTTGCCGGGCCATGCGGATGAAGCGGAATTTGCCTTGCAACTGGGCGAGTCCGGGCTGCAGCTACAGCTGCTCGGCGCACAGGCTCCGGGTCCGGTTCGGGTGGATTTCATCGAAGGCGGCGCCGCACATCGTCGTCAGTTCGGTGGCGGCAGCGGGCAGATGATCGCCAAGGCGGTCGGTATCCAGCCCGGTATTCGTCCCCGCGTACTGGACGCTACGGCCGGGCTTGGGCGCGATGCCTTCGTGCTGGCGACGCTGGGCTGCGAAATGATCCTGTTCGAGCGTCAGCCGCTGGTCGCCGCGCTGCTGGAGGATGGCCTGGCGCGTGGTCGCGAGGATGCCGAAGTGCGTCCTATCGTCGAACGCATGTGCTTGCGTCAGGGCAATGCCATCGAGCTGATGAGGCAATGGCAGGGCGAACCGCCGCAGGTCATCTATCTCGATCCGATGTTTCCGCACCGGGAAAAGAGCGCGCTGGTGAAAAAGGAGATGCGACTGTTCCGGCCCTTCGTCGGAGACGATCTGGACGCCGGCGCACTGCTCGAACAGGCGCTGGCATTGGCCAGCCACCGCGTCGTGGTGAAGCGCCCGCGCAAGGCGCCTGCCGTCGACGGCCCCAAGCCCGGCTACAGCCTGGAAGGCAAGTCCAGCCGCTACGACATCTACCCGAAGAAGAAGCTGCTACCTGCCGGGCAGTAATCCACCGGAGTCGCCAGTGCCGCCGCTGGTTGCCCGCTGCCCGGCAAGTACCGTTGCGTTGGTCTTGCTTAATCTCGCCAAGAGTGGCATTCCTAGTTCAGGCCGTTTGTGGCTGAACGGTGGTTACCTAGATCGCGTAGAAGGAAGAGCATATGCAGATCCAAGTACATAGCGATAACCACATCGAAGGAAGCGCCCGTCTTGTGGACTGGGTCAGCGGCAATGTTGCCGACAAGCTGGATAGATTCGACGACGAAGTCACCCGCGTCGTTGTGCATCTGAACGACGAGAACGGCATCAAAGCCGGTGCCCACGACAAACGATGCCAGATCGAGGCCCGGCCGAAAGGCCAGCAGCCTCTTTCCGTTACGCACAAGGCGGCATCCCTTGAACTGGCGGTCGACGGCGCTATCGATAAACTCAACAACGCCCTCAGACATCAATTCGGCAAGCTGCGAAGCAAGCGGGTATCGGCGCCGACGCCAATGGAAGGCGAGACCCTTGAGATCGAAGGTCGGGATGCACTGCTGGAGGAAGACTTCCTCGCCGACGAGCAACTGCGCACCTCCTGAACCGCCGGCTGTTTACCGTCCGTGCGAACTCGGACGAATAGCATCTCCCATCGAAACAGGCAGGCATCGTCCCGCGGTGCCTGCCTTCGCTTCAGTTATCGCTCAACCCACCTGATCCTATCGCTGCCCGATTATCGATAACACGACCACCGGGCCTATCGATCCCTGGCGCCTGTGCTATACCCCTTTGAGGTACTGCACGAGGAGCGCCGAATGCTGGCGCGCTAGGCTCGCGGCAGACCTTGACGAGAGGGGGACCAAGCGCGTGGGAAGGGCTCGAGTGGCCGCCCATTGCCATCAGCTAGTGAGGTGACACCATGACCATGATGCAATGCGAATACCGCGATCACGTCATTACCGCCGAAGTAATGGAGCATCCGGGCACACCAACTCCCTGGGCCGGCGGTTGCCGAATAAGCAATCTTCAGGGGCAGACCACCCGGCGTATGGCGCTCCCTGTCGGACACGCTTTCATGGCGGAACTCGAACAAGCGCAACGGGCATCCATCGCGCATGGCAAGTGGCTCGTAGATCAATATCTGGGTCAGGGAAGGCAGCTGTTCGACAAGGCGGCGTAATTCTCTTCATGCCTGTCGCGCCGTCTCAGGTGTGGCAGGCTTTTCAGCGTCTCGTTTGTCATTGCTCGTGGCTGACTCCGTTCTGAAACGTGATCGCCAGAAGCCGGGTTGAACTGAGTGCGGTCCGATCCTCTCTATCTAAGAACAGCCGGATCGCCAGAAAGGCGCTTCGGTATTCTCGATAGCCTGACGGAGCCCTTCATGGAACTACCCAATAAAGATCTCGGTACTCTCTTCGAACAACTGGGGCTGCCCTCGGATCCGGCCAGCATTGATGCCTTCATCGCCAGTCACCGGCCTATACCCAACCATATCAAGGTCTCCGAAGCGCCATTCTGGAACGAGGCGCAAGGCTCGTTTCTCAAGGAGCAGCTGATGGACGACGCTGAATGGGCGCCAATCGTCGATGAGCTCAATGTACGGTTGCATGAGCAGGGTGACGAGCTGTCCTGAATCGCCTCGGACCGAATGAATGCATCACTGACATATCGGTTCGATAGCTGAAGTCTTGCCGTGGCGTAACGCGTCAGGCGGAACAGCGCCGTAGTGGACAAGTAGGGCTGCGGCGTCCTGTTCGGTATGCCTGTTTCGCACGATTCACTAAAATCCGCCGTTCCGCGCAATTGCGCAGCCCCTCCATAGGAAAGCCATGAGTTCCGAGCGACCACTCGATATCGACGCGCGCTACGCCTGCGCCAAAGCCCTCGCCCTCGAGGCGGCGCAATTGGGCATGGAGTACTACCGAAAGCGCAACACCCTGACCGTCGAACACAAGGGTGACGATCTACAGGATGTAGTGAGCATCGCCGACAAACAGATCGAAGATTTCATTCGCGCTCGGCTTGGTGAACGCTTTCCCGAGGATGGCTTTCTCGGCGAGGAGAGTGGCTCGGCTGATTTGGGCGCCCGTTGCGTGTGGGTAATTGACCCCATTGATGGCACGGCCTGCTTCGTCAACGGGCTGCATAACTGGTGCGTGTCGATCGGCCTGCTGATCGACGGCGAACCGCACCTGGGCGCGATTGCCGATCCCAACCACGACGAGCTGTTCCATGGATGTCTGGGCCAGGGCGCTTTCGTCAATGACACGCCGCTGAAAGTCAGCGGCGCGACTCATGTGGGACAGGGCGTGACCGCGACCGGCACCTTCCACCCGCGCGGCAAGGAGCACTTCATTCCCTTTCTGGAAAAGCTGTTGGCCGAAGGCGGCATGTTCTTCCGCAACGGTTCCGGTGCGCTGATGACGGCTTACGTAGCGGCCGGGCGCCTGCTCGGCTACTACGAGACCGAGCTCAAGAGCTGGGACTGCATGGCTGGGTTGGTGCTGGTGAAAGAAGCGGGCGGACGAGTGAATGACTTCTTCCGTAACGATGGGTTGCTGCTTGGCAATCCTTATCTTGTCGCGTGTCCGGGCGTGTACCCGCAGTTGGCGGAAATGATCGGACCTTCGCTGGACGGCTGAACTCGATCTTTTGCTGCGAAGTTTTAATGCCGGTTCGCGAGCGAGCTCGCTCCTACAGGATGGCTTTCGTAGGAGCCAGCTTGCTGGCGAAGCGTTTGTTGCCAGTTCGCCATCAGCGGCCAAGCAACGACCGCACGGAACCGAGCAGGTTTTCCTCAGGTACGCAGTTCGGGTGGAACGGTGCCGCCATGTTCGGCGAGCTTGTGCATCACCGTGCGGTGCAGCCAGGTATTCATCTGCGCTGAGTCGGCCATCTTGTCCTGCGGGCAACCCAGCTCGGTTGCCAGCTCCTTGCGTGACTCCAGGCTGCTATCCAGACCCAGCAACTTGAGCAGATCGACAATCGAGGTGCGCCAGTTCAACTGCTCGGGGTGATTCGCGGCCATGCCGTCGAGCTTGGCCGGGACGTCTACCGCGGCGGTCGTCGGGCCTCCCGCCTCATTGCTCGGTCCGGCGCCTGGCGGGGTGGTGGTGGCGTTGTGAGCGGCCGTTGGGCGTTCGGAGTCGACGATCGTATCCGGCGCGTGCTGGTTCGGCGTGTTGTTCGGGTCGACGGGTTTGTGCGCCTCGTTACTGACGCCGCCCATGCCCAATTTGTCCTTGATCGTGTCGAACAGGCCCATTGCATGATCCTCGGTTGATGTAGGTAGCTGTTTGACTCTTGTTGCGGGCAGGACATTCAATCCCGCAGGTCGGAAGCGGTGCGTAGCAACAACCGTCCGTCTGGTGAGGCCAGCTAACGTGCGGCGGTTTCATTGGCCGTTGAGGCCGTGCCGCCGCCGAGGGCTACGTAGAGTTCGATCAGGTTCTGCACCTGCGCGCGTTGCACCTGAATGAGAGCCTGCTCGGCATCGAAGCGGTTGCGTTCGGCGTCGAGGACTTCCAGATAATTCACCACGCCTTCGGCATAGCGCTCCTGAGCCAGCTCTGCGATGCGCCGCAGCGTAGCAACGTTTTCCTGCTGCGCCGCGACCTGCTCGGCCAGGTATCGGCGACCCGCAAGGGCATCGGCCACCTCCCGGAAGGCCACTTCGATAGCGCGCTCGTATTCGGCGATGGCGATATTCTCGCGCGCTTCGGCGACGGTCAGGTTGCCACGGTTCCGACCGAAGTCGAACAGCGGCAGGCTGATTGACGGACCGATGCTCCAGGTGCGGTTATCGCTGCCGATCAGGTTGTTCAGTTCCGTAGAGGCATAGCCGGCACTGCCGGTCAGCGACACTTGTGGGAAGAACGCGGCGCGTGCAACGCCAATGTTCGCGCGGGCCGCACGTAACTGTTCTTCGGCAGCGAGAATGTCGGGGCGCACCAGCAGCAGTTCCGATGGCAGGCCTGCAGCCAGCGTGACCGGGTTGGTTTGCCGCGCCAACGCGTTGGCGTCCGGTAACGGGGCGGGCGGTTCGCCGCCGATCAGCTGAGTCAGGAAATTCAGCTGTTGCGCACGGGTGAGGCGCAGCGCGGCCAGCTCGGTTTCGGCCTGGGTGAGCAGGGCCTGGGCCTGGTTGAAATCCAGCGCCGAGGTAATGCCCGCATCGAAGCGTACCTGGGCGATGCGCAGGCCGTCGCGGCGACTGCGTACGGTAGCCTCCGCCAGTGCGATACGCTCGTCGGCCTCGCGCACCGCCAGATAGGTGGCACTGACATCGGCGATCAACGACAAACGAAACGCCCGCTGCGCCTCGACGGTGGCCAGGTACTGCGCCCTTGCCGCTTCGCTGAGATTGCGCACGCGGCCCCAGAAGTCCAGCTCGAAGGCAGTGATGCCAATGCCCAGCGAGTAACGTTCGATCACACCGGCGCCCCCGGCGGCGGCACTGCTACCTTGTGCGCCGCCAGCCCCGGCGCCTGTGCCTGCAGAAGTGCCCAGTGCGCCACTGGCTCCGGTGGGAAAGCGGCCACGGCTGGCATCGGCATTGAGACCGAGGCTGGGGTAGCGATCCGCGTCCTGAACACGAAACTGCCCGCGCGCTTCTTCGATCCTTTCCACGGCCACTTGCAGGTCGCGATTGCGCTCTAATGCCGATTCGATGAGCACCTGCAGGCGAGGGTCGAGCAGAAAGTCGCGCCAGCCAATACTCGCCGGAGCGACACCCCCTGCGTCGCTGTTGTACGCCTGTGGATAGCGCGGCGCGGTTGGCGATTTGGGACGCTCATGGGGCGGTGCGAACTGGCATCCGGCAAGCAGGCTGACCAGTAGCACCGACGCGGGCCTACGCATGGTCCGGCTCCTCGTCGTGTTTGCGAACCATGTCTTCGCTGGTAGGCGGTCGATGCCTGCTCAGCCAGCGGCGTACGCTGAGGTAGAACAGCGGTATGTAGAACAGCCCGAGGAGGGTGGCGACGATCATTCCGCCCATCACGCCGGTACCGACCGCCACGCGACCGGCCGCCCCGGCATCGGTGGAGAGCACCAGCGGCAGCATGCCGAGGATGAAGGTCAGCGAGGTCATCAGGATCGGCCGGAAGCGCAGCCGTACCGCGTTCATCACCGCATCGGTGAGGTTTTTCCCGTGGCCTTCCTCTTCGATGGCGAATTCGACGATGAGGATGGCGTTCTTGGCCGACAGGCCAATGATGGTCACCAGGCCGACGTTGAAATACACATCCGCCGGTAGATCGCGAAGCATTGCGAACAGCACCGCGCCGAGCGCGCCGAACGGCACCACCAGCAGCACGGCGATGGGCACCGTCCAGCTTTCATAGAGCGCCGCCAGCACCATTAGCGCCATCAGGAGTGAAAGACCCAGCAGCATGCCCACCTGTCCGGACGCCTGCTGCTCTTCATAGGAAATTCCGGTCCACTCGAAGGCGAAACCATCCGGCAACTCGCCGGCCAACCGTTCCATCTCTTCCATGGCCTCGCCAGTGGTACGGCCATTCGCGGCGTTGCCTGAAATAGTCATGGCCGGGTAGCCGTTGTAGCGCACCAGTTGGGTCGGCCCCTGCGTCCATCTCACCGTGGCGAAGGCCCCAAAAGGCACGTTCTCGCCCTGTTCGTTGAGGACCTTGAGATTGAGCACATCCTCAGGTGTCATGCGATAGGGCGAATCGGCCTGCAACAGCACTTGCAACACGCGGCCGTCGAGGTTGAAGTCATTGGCATAGGCACTGCCGAAGTGAGTGCTCAGGGTGGTGTTGACCTCGGCGATCGAAAGCCCCAGCGCGCGGGCCTTGATCCGGTCGACATCCACGCGCAGCCGGGGAGCGTCATCAGCCCCTTCGGGCCGCACCCCTTCGAGTATCGCGCTTTGGTTTCCTTCCCCGATTAACCGGTCCCGCGCATCGACCAACGCCTGATAGCCGTTATTGCCGCGATCCTCCAGCTTGAAGGTGAACCCGCCGGAGACACCGAGCGAGGGAATAGACGGTGGATTCAGCGCAAAGACACTCGCTTCTGTGATCTGCGAGAACGCGCCCATGGCCTGCCGCACCAGTGTCGGTGCGCTTTGCTCCTCTTCAGGTCGATCGTCCCATGGCGTCAGCGTGACGAAGGCCATCGCGTTGGCCTGGCCCTGGCCGAAAAAACTGAAACCATAGACGACGAGCGTATTCGCCACATGCGGCTGTTCGGCATAGAACGCACTGACCTGCTCCACTGCCTCGGTGGTGCGCTTGACGGTGGAACCAGGCGGCGCCTGTACGACCGTCATCACCGAACCTTGATCCTCGTCCGGCAGGAAGGCGCCGGGCATGCGCAGGAACAGGAAGGCGGTGATCACCATCAACGCCGCAAACGGCAACAGAAACCAAAGCGGCCTTGCGAGAACGCCGCTAACGGCATGGTGGTAGTGGCGTGTCGTGCGGTCGAGCCCGCGGTTGAAAGGCCCGAAAATGCGTTGGCTCCATCCACGCTTCCCCGATTCGTTCGCGCGGGGCTTCAGCACAGTCGCGCAAAGGGCCGGCGTAAGCGTGAGGGCGAGCAGGGTCGAGATCGCTACCGCGATAGAAAGTGTCACCGCGAACTGTCGATAGATGGCGCCGGTGGAGCCAGGAAAGAAGGCAAGTGGCACGAATACGGCGATCAGCACGAGCGTGGTACCGATGACCGGCGCGGTTACCTGCCCCATGGCTTTTACCGTCGCCTCGGAGGGCGACAGCTTTTCTTCATCCATGATCCGTGTAACGTTCTCTACTACAACGATAGCGTCGTCCACCAATGTGCCGATGGCCAGCACCATGCCGAACAGGCTGAGCAGATTAATGGAAAAACCTGCCAGCCAAAGCCCAAGGCAGGTGCCTGTCAGCGTGATGGGAATGATGATGGTGGGGATGATCGTGGTGCGCCAGTTCTGCAGAAATAGCAGCATGACCAATATCACCAGAATCATTGCCTGACCCAGCGTTACCAGCACCTCTTTGATCGAGGCCGAAATGAAAGGCGTGGAGTCGTAGGGGATTGACCAGGCGACATCATCGGGAAAACTCGACTCGAGCTCGGCCATCCGTTGCTTGATGCCATTGGCCGTATCCAGCGAGTTGGCTCCTGGTGCAAGCTGAATGGCCAGGCCGGCTGTGGGCTGGCCGTTCAGTTCGCTCTTTGTTGTGTAGTCTTCGGCGCCAAGTTCCACCCGCGCCACGTCGCCCAGGCGCACCGCCGAACCATCCGGATCGGCCCGCAGGATGATGTTTTCGAACTCCTCCGGTGAGCTGAAGCGCCCTTGCGTCTCGATAGGCGCATTGATATCGGTGCCTTCGCTCAGCGGCAGGGCACCTATGGAGCCACCTGCGGCCTCGCTGTTTTGTTCCTGCACTTGCGCCAGCACCTCACTGGCGGAAATATTGAAGCTCGCCATGCGGTCAGGATCAAGCCAGATGCGCATGGCGTAAGGCGTGTAGAAGTCGCGGATATCGCCAACCCCTTCTACGCGACGTAACTCGTCAACGATGTTGGTAGTAGCGAAATGGCCCAGCTCCAGGCTGCTCATTGCGCCGCTTTTCGAGTTGATCGACACAATCAGTAGAAAGTTGGACGAAGCCTGGAATACGCGAATGCCCTGGCGCCGAACCTCTTCAGGGAGACGCTGTTCGACGCGGGTCAGCAGGTTCTGTACTTCCATCTGCGCGACGTCGATGTCAGTACCGGGCTCCAGGGTAAGCTCGATCGACGCGCTGCCGTTCGACCGGCTGGTCGAATCCAGATACAGATAACCGTCGACTCCATTGAGCTCCTCTTCGATCACCTGGGTAACGTTGGTTTCCAGTACCGAGGCGTCTGCGCCGGGGTAGGTGACGTTGATATTGAGCACGGGCGGCGCGATCGACGGGTACTGTTCAATTGGCAGGCTCCGCAGAGCGAGCGCTCCACCTAGAAAAATGCCCAACGCAATGACCCAGGCGAATATGGGGCGACGTATGAAAAATGTTGGCGTCATTGTTGAGAAGGCCCGGTGGGCGGGGCGCCATCCTCTGGGCCGCTATAAGGCACCATGTGCACCGGCTGGCCGTCGCGCGCATTCTGTCCACCCTCGACTATGACGCGGTCGCCGGCTCGCAGACCGTCGCGTATTACCCAGTTGCTGCCATGCAGTTCACCCAGTTCGATATCCCGCGTGGCGACCTTGCCATCCTCACCGACCAGCAGCACGCGGGCACCGCGCTCGTTGACCATCACCGCGCGCTGCGGAATCAGCACACCGTTCGGGCGAGTGCCGGCACTTATCCTGGCGCGAACGAACTGGCCAGGCAGCAACAATCTGTCCGGGTTGGGAAACTCGGCGCGTACAGCCACGGTGCCAGTGGTTTCGTCGATGCTCATGGCGTAGAAGTCGATGTAGCCGGGGTGCGGATACTCATTGCCATTTTCCAGTATCAGTTTCACCTCGAAGCGGTCTTGCTCCGGCAGCGTCAACGCGCCCGAGGCAATTTGCGCGCGGATCCGCAGCAGATTGGAACTGGATTGGGAGAAATTCACGTAGACCGGATCGAACTGATCCACGGTGGTCAGCAGGGTGCCGTTGGTGCCGCTCACCAGCGCGCCTTCGGTGACCTGCGCACGGCCTGCACGGCCTTCGATCGGCGATTCGACTCGGGTGTACTCCAGGTTCAGCTCAGCCGATTGAACGTTCGCCTGGGCCTGTGAGACGTCTGCTCTGGCCGTCCGCAGCGTGGCCAGGGCGGTATCGTATTCCAGCTGGCTGATCGCCTGTTTGGCCACCAGTCCCTTATAGCGTTTCACATCCTGTGCGGCGTTCTGCGCGGTGGCTTCGGCGCGCTCCAGCGCCGCTTGAGCCGCCTTCAGATTGGCGCGCATCTCCCGCGGATCGATCTGGAACAGTGGCGTTCCGACTTCGACATCCGTGCCTTCTTCGTACAGGCGTTTCTGGATGATGCCATCGACCCGCGCGCGGATTTCCGCAACCCTGACTGCCTGGACCCGTCCCGGCAGTTCGACGATGTTGGCGACCGGATGAGGATCGACGGTCGTGACCTCCACCTTGGGTGGTGGCGGTGCAGGTTGTTCAACGTTCTTGTCGTCGGAGCAGGCGACCAGCAATAGCACCGTGACGCTGACTAGCGCACTGTTCAGCAGTAACTGCCTCATTAATCTGACCTTCGTTGGCGTTCGCACGGCCCCCGCTGCGGTATAGCGCGCGGACCTACACTCGACCGCAGCGGCGCGGGTACGGTTCCGGCAAAGTCTCGTTCGTGAGCAAGCGCCTCTGGTAGTCAGCGATATGCCGGTAGGCATCAGCTGTCCGGTGCGTGCAGCACCACGTTCTGCCGGGCCTGGTCAGGCAGTGAAACACCGGCGGCGCGCAGGGCTTCAACCAGAGCTTTGCGCACTTCGGAGGCGGTGATGACGAAATCCGATCGGCTCGAATCGCACCAGAACTCCGCATCGAACACCAATTCGGTCTGGCCCAGATTGCTGAGCCGCACCGAGGCTTCCGGCGTCGCCAGTACACCGGCCGTGGCCTGCGCAGCCTCACGCATGACATGGCTGATTGTGCCGATATCGATTTCATAGCCGAGGCTGCAAATCACCTTGCCGCGACGGATCGGGGCGGCGGTGTTATTGGTCACCCGCGATGTGAAGGTTTCGGCGTTCGGCACCAATACGCGGCGGCCATCGTAAGTGCGTATCTGCGTGGCGCGCAGTTCTATGCGCTCCACGCTGCCTTCGGTTTCGCCGATGATGATCTGGTCGCCCAGCTCGAAAGGCCGCAGTGTCAGAATCAGCAAGCCGCTGACGAAGTTGGAGAGAATGTCCTTGAGGGCAAACCCCAGCGCCAGGCTGGTCAGGCCCAGGCCGGTGGCGAGCGTGCTGGGTTCCAGCCCGAAAGCACTCGCCGCCACGATGAGACCCAGCAACCAGACGGTGTAATAACTTACCTGGCGGACCAGGTTCTCCACGGTCAGGTCGTTGACCACGCGGCTGAAGACCATTCGCATCAGGGCGCGCACCGCGGTCGCCAGGCCCCAGAACAGCAGCAGTACCAGCACCGCCGCCAAGATGCGCGGAATGATATTGATGGCCGATTCGAGCAGGCGGGCAAATGCCATTTCAACGCTTGCCTGGACGGATGTGACGAAGCGCCCGCGTTCCGAATCCCGGCGCTCTACTGCCGTAACCAGCGCCCTGTCGATAAGCGCGGCCCATTCCTGGGCAAGCGTATCGATGGTCTTGCCATTAGCGTCGGCGTCCATTGGCGTGACGGTTACCAGCTGTCGTCCGGCCACGCTGATCTGGCGACTATTGCCCGCCTCGCCAATCTTATTGATTCGTGCACGGGTGATGCCTTGGGGCGTTTCCAGTACAGCGGCGAGATGCTTTTCGACTTCTCTGGCCCGCGGTTTGGCTTCGAGCTCTTCGTTAAGGCCGATGCGGAACAAGGCGCGGCCATCGAGACGAACCGTGGCAACGCTTTCCTGCGCCTGCAACGGTGGCGACACCAAGATCAGCCAGACAAACGACAGCAATACCAGCCAGATCGGCTGACATGGCTGCGAGAGGGTTATCGGCTTTTGTATGGAAGGCATTCGGTCATCTGCGGGCGTGGCCGATGTGCTGCTGCAGGTAGGAGACAGACCACCGGTAGCCTTGGCGGCCTGTCGATAATGGCTTGTCAGTTCGGCGTAACGGATTCACGAACTGCGGTTCGGATTGGCATGCGCTTGTTCGTCGACTGCGCAAGCGGTGTCAGAACACCAGCATGAACAAGCCGATCACCACCAACAGACCAATCAGGAAGATGATTCCGATAGTGCTGCCCAGAAACTTCAGCATGAGGATGACTCCTGTTGCAGTGGGTTCACTAATTCCGACTGAGGCACGCTGTGATCGTTCAGAAAAGCCGCTGGCCGGACCGAAGCGGCCACACGGTCAGAGGTTTTTCAAAATCAATTGCAAGCCGGCCAGCAACATGCCGATTCGGGCGATTCGGTAAAACCAGGTGTGATCGATGCGTTTGTGCAGCCAGAGGCCGGTCCAGACGCCGAAGGGCACGATGGGCGCCAACGTCAGGCTCAGCAGCAGATTCTCGCGGCTGAACTGGCCGAGCGCGGCGTAGGGAATCAGCTTGATCGCATTGGTCATCAGGAAGAACAGGTTGATGGTCGCCACGTAGCGCAGCTTGTCCAGGTGCTGCGGGAGCAGATGCATCAGGATAGGCGGGCCACCCGCATGGGCGACGAAGCTGGTGAAGCCGGCAATCGAGGAGAGCAGAGTGCCGCGCCCACGTTGCAGCGGCCGTGGCTTGTCGTTGTTGGTGATCAGTCCGAGCATCACGAAGCTCACCGCGATGGCACCCATCATCAGGCCGATCATGCGTTCGTCGAGCATGCCGAAGGTCAGTGAGCCAAGCGCGATGCCGATCAGTGCGCCTGGAAGCATGACTTTCAGGTTCGCCACATCCCATTTGCCGAAATAGGCTTTCAGGCCCACCACATCCGCCAGGCAGAGAATCGGCAGCATCACGGCGGCCGCCTGTTTCGGCGAGATGGCCAGCGCCAGCAGCGGCACGGCAATGCCTCCGAGGGCTCCACCGAAACCACCTTTGGAGACGCCGGTAAGAAAGATCGCAGGCAGGGCGAACAGCAGAAAATCGGATAGGGTCATGGCTGGGTGTTTTCAGAACCAATCGAAATGCAGCGTGTGACGTTCGGTTTCGCCGCGTGATGATCGCACGTTTGCCCGCCTGTTTCGCTTGCGCTCGTGGATAGGTCTCGGCTGGCTGTGGTCAGCAGAATATAACGACCCGTAGGGCACGCTCTTGCGCTGGCCCAGGACAGAACCGAGAGCCGAAACAAGGGTTATCCATGACAGCGTCGCAAGCATCCGTAGTTTCTCCAGTCCGCACGCACCGAGCGCGGGGCAAACCGTTGAGGGTTGGCACCGTGTTGATGCTCGTCGTTGTCTTCGCGGCCGGGAGCAGGGCGGACGAGCCGATGGATCTGGTCAGCCTGATTAACGATTTTCGCAGCTCCACCCAGGCCTGCAGCGGTGGCGAAGGCGAAGCGGTGGGGCCGCTTGCGCCCTCTGATGCGCTCGCCGTGGCGCCAGCGACTAGCGGGGCGCAGCTGCAGCGTGATTTACAGGCGTCTGGCTATCGTCCGGCGAAATTGCAGGCTATCTCGGTGTCCGGCTTGGCGAATGCGCAGGCTGCCATGAGCGCGCTCAGGCAGCGCTATTGCAGCGCGCTGCGTAGTGATGAATTCGCCGAAATCGGCGTGTCGAGGCAAGGCAGTACCTGGCAGGTGCTGCTTGCCAAGCCGCTGCTATCGCCGAATTTGGGCGATTGGCAAGAAGCGGGCAAGGCAATACTCGAACGGGTCAACGAGGCGCGCGCGAACCCGCGTAAATGCGGCCGCCAGACCTTCGAAGCAGCACCGGCTTTGCGCTGGAACGATCAGCTGGCACAGGCCGCGCTGGACCATAGCCGCGACATGGCTAATCAGGATTACTTCAGTCACCAGGCTCCGGATGGCAGCCAGGTGAGCGATCGCGCCAGTCGCGCCGGATACAAATGGAGCCGGATCGGTGAGAACATCGCGGCCGGGCAGGGCTCGGTGGAGCAGGCCGTGGCCGGCTGGCTCGCCAGTCCTGGGCATTGCGCCAACATCATGCGACCGGATTTCACCGAGATGGGCGCCGCCTATGCCACGAACCCGGACAGCGCGGCTGTCAGCTACTGGACACAGGTATTCGGTACGCCGCGCTAGCCCTGACCTTCCAGCCAGTTATGCGCTTCGGTGCCTTGATGCTCATCGAACGCTTTCATCGTCAGGCCGGGAATCAAGGCGCCTTCAATTTCGCTGGCCTTGCGCACCCATTCCTTGGCACAGACCACGGCGCAGCGGTCGAAACGGCGGATGAAGCGAAACAGTTCTGGAATCCGCGACAGCTCGACGCCCACCGCGCCCAATGTCGGTATATCGAAATCGCCCACTCGGTAAAGCATCTGTCCGTGCGTAATGCCTTCGGATTTCCTCATCAGCTCATCGAGTGCGAAGCGCATCTCGCTGCTATCGAGCTTGCCGGAGAAATCTACATCGATGCGTTTGTCGCCTATGCGAGTGACATGGAACATGGTGAGTTCTCCTCTCGTTATGCCATCCGGTAAGAACGGCTGTACCGTCACCTGACCATAGTCCTTTTGACCCGTTCGGGCCTGTACGGTCGTGTGGGCTATCAACGTGTCGGTGGCTTTGATGCGCTTTTCGAGGAGAGATGTTGCGGCGTCCCCGCATATGGATGCGGGGACGGGGATGATTAGTCCTGGCGGCTGGTCACTTCCAGCAGGTGATAACCGAACTGGGTCTTCACCGGGCCTTGCACGACGTTGATCGGCGCGCTGAACACCACGGTATCGAACTCCTTGACCATCTGGCCGGGGCCGAACGAGCCCAGATCGCCGCCTTGACGGCTGGATGGGCAGGTGGAGTTGTCTTTAGCAACCTGGGCGAAATCGGCGCCGCCTTCGATAGCAGCTTTCAGTTCGTTGCACTTTTCTTCAGTGGGAACAAGGATGTGGCGGGCAGTGGCTCGGGCCATGGGGCGTTACTCCGTCTTGATAAGTGGCTGAGCCTACCGCAATCGGGTGGCGATTCAAACGCCGGTAAAGCGTTCGTGGAGCGAGCTGCAAACGCCGCGGCCGATCAGGCCGCGTCCACATCCACCGCTTTTGTCATGGCAGGTTGCGCATCCAGATATTGCTGCAACCGGTCCTTTTCCTGAGCGGTGAAGGCAAGGCCGAGCTTGGTGCGGCGCCAGAGGACATCGTCCACCCGAGCCGCCCATTCTTCCCGGCGGAGATAGTCCACCTCCTTTGCGTATAGATCCTGCCCCAGCTGCTCGCCCAGGTCGGCTACACAGCGCGCCTCGCCCAGCATGCGCCATGCACGATTGCCGTATAGGGTCGCCCAGCGCTGCGCCAGCGGCAGCTCCAAACCTTGCACCTTCGCTGCCAGCTCTTCAGTCAGTGCCTTGACGGTGCTCATGCCTTCGCCGCCGGGTAGGCTGGCGCTGGCCGTCCAGCTCGGGCCCATGGCCGGAAAGAAGGGTTTGAGCTGAGCCATCGCCGACTCGGCCAGTTTGCGGTAAGTGGTCAGCTTGCCGCCGAATACCGAGAGCAACGGTGCCTGCTTCTGCTCGGCATCCAGCGACAAGGTGTAATCGCGAGTAACGACCGAGGGGTTATCGGACTCGTCGTCGCACAGCGGGCGAACGCCAGCAAAGGTATGCAGGATGTCCTCCGGCTCCAGCTGTTTGCGGAAGTGAGTGTTGGCTACGCCAAGCAGGTAGGCGATCTCTTCTTCGCTGATGCTGACCTTGGCCGGGTCGCCGTGATACTCGCGATCGGTGGTGCCGATCATGGTGTATCGACCCAGGTAGGGGATGGCAAAGACGATGCGCCGATCCTCGTTCTGCATGATGTACGCCTGCTCGCCTTCATACAGCTTGGGCACGATGACGTGGCTGCCCTGAATCAGACGGATGCCATAAGGCGAACGTTGCTGAAGGTTTTCGCCGATGAATTGCGCGACCCAAGGGCCCGCCGCGTTGACCAGTGCCTTGGCGCGCAGCGAGAAGCGCGTGCCGTCCTGGCGCTGCAACTCGACATGCCAAATGCCGCGGGCACGCTTGGCGCTCAGGCAGCGGGTGCGGGTATGGATGTGCGCGCCTTTTTCTCGTGCGGCCATGGCGTTGAGTACGACTAGTCGCGCATCGTCGACCCAGCAATCGGAATATTCGAAACCGCGCCGTATCGCGGGTTTCAGCGGGCTTTCATCGCCGAAGCGCAGGCCGCGCGAGGCGGGAAGCTGTTCCCGCTTGCCGAGGTTGTCATAAAGAAACAGCCCGGCGCGAATCATCCAGGCAGGCCGCAGGTGCGGACAATGAGGCAGGACGAAACGCATCGGCTTGACGATATGCGGCGCCTTGCGCAGCAGCACTTCGCGTTCGGCCAGCGCCTCACGTACAAGGCGGAATTCGTAGTGCTCGAGGTAGCGCAGACCACCATGGATCAACTTGCTGCTGGCCGAAGACGTGTGGCTGGCAAGGTCGTCACGTTCACAAAGGAACACCGAAAGCCCGCGACCTGCCGCATCTGCGGCGATCCCCACGCCGTTAATTCCTCCGCCGATGACGGCGATGTCATAGAGCTCGGAGACGGGGCGGTCGGTGTCGGTCACTGTGTTCTCCTCAAAAACGAATATCTATTTTCGAATGTGAACATCGTAGCTCAGAAGAGTTCTGTTCTCCAGATTGGATGTTCGATATTTATATAAAAAGCAAATAAACGAACAGAAGTGAGCTGTTTTTTGTGCTGAGGCTCTACAGATCGAGTTGTGCTTTTTTCTTGGTGGGCTGAAGCCCACCCTACGGTGCTTCGAGGACAATTCGTAGGGTGGGCCGGGCGGCGTTCCGCTTCAGCTCACCAGCTTCGTAGGGTGGGCTTTAGCCCACCAGATGCTCTTTAGGCGAGTGATACGGGGGCTCAGGCGTCGCCCGACGTCAACAAAGTCGATCAGCTGGTGACTTCCAGCTTCACGTCGTGGCGGGCCAGCAGTTCGACAAAGGCTTCCGGTGGCTGGGCTTCGGTAAACAACATGTCGATCTGCTCCAGTGAACCGAGGCGCGTCATGGCGTTGCGGCCGAATTTGCTCGAATCTGCGGCGAGAAAAATCTTTCGCGCGTTATTGATGATGGCCTGCGAAACGCGGACTTCCTGATAATCAAAGTCCAGCAGGGTGCCATCCTCGTCGATGCCGCTGATTCCGATCAGGGCGAAGTCCACCTTGAACTGGCTGATGAAATCCGCCGTGGCCTGGCCGACCACGCCGCCATCGCTGCGCACGTTGCCGCCCGCGATCAGCACGTCGAAATCTTCCTTCGGGCTGAGGATGCTCGCCACATGCAGGTTGTTGGTGATGACCTTGAGGTCGCGATGGTTGAGCAACGCGTGGGCAATGGCTTCGGTGGTGGTGCCGATGTTGATGAACAGCGAGGCCTGATCGGGTATGTGCGCGGCCATGGCATCGGCGATGCGGCGTTTCTCGTCGCGCATCTGCCGGGCGCGTTGGGTGTAGGCAGTGTTCTGCACGCTGGAGTCGTGAGCAGCGCCGCCGTGGTAGCGGCGTAGCAGGCCGGCTTCGCCGAGCTGATTGATGTCGCGGCGGATGGTCTGGGGCGTCACCGCGAACTGCTGCGCCAGCTCCTCGATGCTGACGTAGCCGCGTTCGCGCACCAGTTCGAGAATGCTCTGCTGTCGTGGGGCCAGACTCATGGCGGTTTCCTTGTTATCGATATGCCGGGAAGCATGCCGCAGTCTGGCTTGTGATTAAAGAATTGTTCGTTTGCGAATGAAGGCGCCCGGCGGGAATCGAATCCGAGCCGGGCGCTGTATCGTTGATTCATGTGTCTGGAGTCAGGCGTCTTCCCAATCGCGGGTGCGATCCACCGCCTTCTTCCAACCCTTGTAA
Organism: Stutzerimonas sp. VN223-3; assembly: GCF_045999685.1. Taxonomy (NCBI): domain Bacteria; kingdom Pseudomonadati; phylum Pseudomonadota; class Gammaproteobacteria; order Pseudomonadales; family Pseudomonadaceae; genus Stutzerimonas; species Stutzerimonas sp. VN223-3. The sequence goes on from NZ_RBEC01000001.1 coordinate 627,419, forward strand.
AGCGCTTCGCGCTGTTCGCTATCGCATGCCGGTTCGAAGACTCGCTCGATGGTGGCCTTGCCGCGCAACTCGTCCAGGCTGCTCCAGAATCCGGTCGCCAGGCCCGCCAGGTAGGCGGCGCCGAGGGCGGTGGTTTCCTTCATTTGCGGGCGCTCGACATGGGTGCCGAGCAGGTCGGCCTGGAACTGCATAAGGAAATTGTTGGCCACCGCGCCGCCGTCCACGCGTAGTGAACGCAAACGCTCAGCAGCGTCCTGCTGCATGGCGTCGAGCACGTCGCGGGTCTGGTAGGCAATGGATTCCAGCGCGGCGCGAATGATGTGGTCGACCTTCACACCGCGTGTGAGGCCGAACAGTGCGCCACGCGCACGCGGGTCCCAGTAAGGCGCGCCGAGGCCGGTGAACGCCGGCACCAGATAAACGCCGTTGCTGTCTTTGACCTTGGTCGCGAAGTATTCGGAATCCAGCGAATCGTTGATCACTTTCAACTCGTCGCGCAGCCACTGCACGGTGGAGCCGCCGTTGAAGATGGCGCCTTCCAGCGCGTAATTGACCTCGCCCTTCGGCCCGCAGGCGATAGTCGTGAGCAGGCCGTGCTCGGACTGCACGGCCTTGGTCCCAGTGTTCATCAGCAGGAAGCAGCCGGTGCCGTAGGTATTCTTCGCCTGGCCCGGTTCGACGCACATCTGGCCGAACAGCGCGGCTTGCTGATCGCCCGCGATACCGGCGATGGGAATGCCAGTGCTCTGCCCGGAACCGAGATAGGCGTGGCCGTAAACTTCCGAGGACGAGCGCACCTCCGGCAGCATTTCGCGCGGGATATCCAGCGCCTCCAGCATCACCGGATCCCACTCCAGCTTGTGGATGTCGTAAAGCATGGTGCGCGAGGCGTTGGTGTAATCGGTCACGTGCGCCTTGCCCTGGGTCATCTTCCAGATCAGCCAGCAATCGACGGTGCCGAACAACAGCTCGCCACGACGGGCGCGCTCCCGACTGCCCTCGACGTGATCGAGGATCCACTTGATCTTGGTGCCCGAGAAATAGGGGTCGATGACCAGGCCGGTGGTCTTGCGGATATGGTCTTCCATGCCGTCATGCTTGAGCTGATCGCAGATCGGCGTGCTCTGGCGGCTCTGCCAGACGATGGCGTTGTAGATCGGCCGGCCGGTGAGCTTGTCCCAGACGATGGCGGTTTCGCGCTGGTTGGTGATGCCGATCGCCGCGACCTGCTCGTTGGTGATGCCGGCCTGGGCCAAGGCTTCGACGAAGACGCCGCTCTGGGTGGCCCAGATTTCCATTGGGTCATGCTCGACCCAGCTCGGCTGCGGGTAGATCTGCGCGAATTCGCGCTGGGCGATGGTGACCACGTTGGCGTTGCGGTCCAGCACGATGGCTCGGGAACTGGTGGTGCCCTGGTCGAGGGCGACGATGAATTGCTTGTTGTTCTGAGTGCTCATGGTCGATTCCTTAACGAGCTCTGGTGCTCGGACATCGTGTGGGCTACAGCGCTTGGCGTGGCTTACTCACGCACGACATGTTGGCGAGAGAAGTCCAAGCCTCGAACGTGGCGCTAGCACAGCTATGTTCGTTTGCGAAAACTGAAGTCAAAAGAGTAGGCGGTCCAGACGAAACCGTGGGCTTTTCGACTTCCGTCGCTCAGCTGATCAGCGGTTCCTCGACCTGCGCCGCGCCGCGCTCGGTCTTCTGCGGCATGGCTTCGAAGCCGTCGGCTTGGGCCATGCTCCAGATGCGGGCGAAGAATTCGCTGTCGATCTGCTCCTTTAGCAGCGCACCCGGTTGGACGAAGTAATACAGCTGCGAAAACAGCTTGATTTCCGTCGAGCTGATGCGCCGGATCAGGTGGTGCGGCCCCAGTTCGGCAGGGTGTGACAGGCCGGCGGCCGCGAGCAGTTCAGCCAGGGCATGCACGGTGTTGCGGTGAAAACTGAAGACCCGTTCCGCCTTGTCCGGCACGACCAGCGCGCGTTGGCGCAACGGGTCCTGGGTGGCGACGCCGGTGGGGCAGCGATTGGTGTGGCAATGCTGCGACTGGATGCAGCCGATCGCGAACATGAAGCCGCGGGCCGAATTCACCCAGTCCGCGCCCATGGCCAGCACGCTGGCAATGTCGAAAGCGCTGACGATCTTGCCGCTGGCGCCAATGCGAATATGTTCGCGCAGGTTGCAGCCGACCAACACGTTATGCACGAACAACAGGCTTTCACGCAGGGGCATGCCGATGTGATTGGTGAACTCGACAGGTGCCGCACCCGTTCCGCCTTCCTTGCCGTCGACCACGATGAAGTCCGGATAGATACCGCTCTGCAACATGGCTTTGACGATGGCGACGAACTCCCAGGGATGGCCGATGCACAGCTTGAAGCCGACCGGCTTGCCGCCGGATAGCTCACGCAGACGAGCGATGAAGGTCATCAGCTCCAATGGTGTGGTGAAGGCGCTGTGGCTCGCTGGCGAGATGCAATCCAAGCCTTCCGGGATGCCTCGCGTGGAGGCGATTTCGGCGTTGACCTTGCGCCCCGGCAGGATGCCGCCGTGCCCGGGTTTGGCGCCCTGGCTCAGCTTGATTTCGATCATCCGTACCTGTAGGTCCCGCGCCTGGACGGCGAAGCGATCCGGATCGAATTCGCCGGTCTCGGTGCGGCAGCCGAAATAGCCGCTGCCCAGCTCCCAGACCAGATCGCCGCCGTGTTCGCGATGGTAGCGGCTGATGCTGCCTTCACCGGTGTCGTGGTAGAAGCCGCCAAGTTTGGCGCCTCGGTTCAGCGCCTGAATCGCATTGCCACTGAGCGAGCCGAAGCTCATCGCCGAAATGTTGAATACCGAAGCGGAATAGGGCTGCGCGCACTGCGGCCCACCAATAGACACGCGGAAGGTCTCGGGATCACTGACCGCTGCGGTGCGGATCGAATGGCCGATGCACTCGTATCCGGGTTCGTAGACATCGATCAGCGTGCCGAAGGGTTTGTCGTCCATCTCGTTCTTCGCCCGCGCATAGACCAGCGACCGCTGTGCGCGCGAGAACGGCACGCGATCCTGATCGCCTTCCAGTAAGTACTGGCGGATTTCCGGACGGATGCCTTCGAACAGGTAACGAATGTTGCCGAGAATCGGATAATTGCGGCGTACCGCATGTTCGTGCTGGCGCAGATCGTAGATGCCCAGCAGTGTCAGCAGGGCGGTGATGCCGAATAGCGGCCACACCCAAGGGTGATTCAGAAACGGCAGGCAGAGCAGGGCGGTCAACGCGCAGAGAACGAAAAATGCGTAGCGGCTGAGCAGCGAGATATTCATCTATGAACCTGTCTAGAGGGTTGGCGTGGCCTGCCAGAAAGCGACAAGCCTATCGCACTAGCCTCGGCCCGCCTAACGGCAGGCCGAGGGCGTCCCGCTCAAGGATGCAGGCGCGAGGTTGTCGGCGGGTCGAGCTGCCCAGCAAAGAAGGCGTCCAGTACGGCCTGAAAAACGGGCCGCTCGGGCGCGACGCAGGCAAACAAGGTCATGCTCGAGTGCAACTTCATATCGTCTGGCGAGCCGAGAATGTGTCGCGCCGAGCAATCGGTGTGCTGAAGCATTGCCTGCGCGCAATCCTCCAGTCGTGCTCCCAACAGCGAATGCTGCAGGTAGGCGAGCGCCTCGCCCGCATTGGAAATGGCGTAGCGCTGCGCCATCTCGCTGTGGCCGAGCCCGGCGATCTGGGGGAAGACGAACCACATCCAGTGACTTTGCTTGCGGCCGCTGCGCAGTTCCGCCAGGGCGCGGTCGTAGATGCCATCCTGGGCGGCGACGAATCGATTCAAGTCGTATGGGTCGAACATAAGAATTCCTCACGTTTGCAACTGCCTTGCTCATCAGACCGTGCCGCGCCGGATTCGGCGTGACCGCCCTTTACGCCTTGTTTACACCCCACTGACGCCTGCTGACCGAGCGGTGTTGTTTGATGGCTACGGGGAAAAGCCCCATCCGCAAAAGGAGACATTCATGTTCGGTCGAATAATCAAGGTGGGTTTGCTCGCGGGCTGCCTGATCATGGCTGGCACCGCTTCGGCCTCTGATCGCAACGTTGTGGTTCCCGTACTGGCGGGCGCAGCGGTGGGAGCGGTATTGGTTGCTGTGTTATCGAAGTCCGATGATGACCATCACGAATATCGGCAGCCTCGGCATGCTCAGCATCGCCCTCACGCCCGTTATCACCGGGCCCCTCCACGCGTAGTTAACTACCGGCCAAAACGCGTCGAGTACGTCATGGTTCCGGTAGAGCGCCGTGATTGGCGAAGAGGCCATCGTTAATTTGCCAAAGCAGAGAGGTGGGCGCCCGTCAGCTCATAACGGGCTGAGCTGACGGGACGCTCACCCAGACACGTCTTACTATGTTTTCACCCGGCTCGAAGAACGTCTTTTTGCGCCTGGCTGCTCCTTGGCCCGCTGTTCCTTAAAGCAGTGCTGACACAAACGAAATTGTCGCTCGGCCATCGGCATCGCCTTGCCGCACTGCTTGCAGTTGCGGGCCTCGCCAGACAAACGACGGCGGTCCGAACTGCGTGGCTTGCGTTGGCGCGACAGCTCGCGGGTGATCGCGCCGTTGAGCAGGCTGCGATGCTGTTCGGCCTGTTCCAACGCAGGAAAGTGCGTGGGCAGCGTCCGCGCCAAGTGCAGGTAGGTTTCGATGACATGCAGCGAGCTTTCCAATGTCGCCAGGTCGGCATCGATGATCAGCCGCGGCAGTGGGATTTCCTTGTCCTGCGCGACCTTCTTCAGCCATTGCTGGGCGAAGATGCTGGCGGGGCTGTCTAGGCCGCCGCGGATTGGCGTGCAGGCGAAAATCCAGCGCAGAGGCAGATCAATGGTCGGGTCATCGATCAGCTTGATCCACTCGGCCAGCTCGTCCGGCAATATGGAAATGAATTCTTCGCCATAATTGATGTTGCGATTGAAGGTCAGCCAGGCACGTAACAGGCTTGGCTCGTCCATCAATTCGGCGATGGCTTGCAGGTGTTCGATGGACGGCCGTACCTGGAATTGCGACAGGTCTACCGGCAGGTCATCGCTATGGAAAAGGCGCTTCACCGACTGCAGCGTCTGCGCATCCAGCGCGGTGATGAGGCCGCTGTCGTGATGGCCGAAGCGCCCGGCGCGCCCGCCGATCTGCTTGACCTCCTGCACTTTCAGCTGACGGTTCTGGATGCCGTCGTACTTTTCGTCGGTATAGAAACACAGCGTGTGCGCCGGCAGGTTGAGGCCCATGCCGACGGCATCGGTGGCAACCATGATGTCCGCCTCGCCTTCACGAAAGCGTCGCGCCTGTTCACGTCGTACTTCCGGCGATAGCGCGCCGTAGACCACCGAGACGCTCTTGCCGGCCATCTCCAGCAATGCCTTGAGTTCCAATACCGTCTTGCGGCTGAAGGCGACCAGCATCGAGCCCTCGTCGAGCTGCTTGAGCGTGGTGGAGCGGCGCGCCACTTCGACAGGCGACAGGCGTTTGGTGCGCTTGACCACCAGTTGGTCTTCGCATAGGTCGCAGAGTGTTTTCAGCGACGGCTGGATCAGCTCCGGGCCGGTCATGATCAGATCCTGGGTATAGGCGCTGACCAGCGCATCGACCCAGGCCCAACCGCGTTGCGAGTCGGCCATCATCTGTACTTCATCGATGACCACCACATCCCAGGGCTGATGGCGGAAGCGGGCGAATTCTTCGACAGTGCAGCAGTAGTGCGTGGCGCCTTCGCGAATGATTTCCTCCTCACCGGTGACCAGCGAGCAGGGCACGCCCATGGACTCGATGCGTTCCTGGTTTTCCAGGGCCATCAACCGTAGGGGCGACAGGTAGATGGCGTGCTCGACGCCCGTCATCGCTTCTATTGCCTGGTGCGTCTTGCCGCTGTTGGTAGGGCCGAGCAGGGCGGTCCAGGTGCGGGTGATGCGCCGTGCGGCGTAGAGCTTGTGGTAATGGACGAAGCGCGGGTTGTTCTCCAGCAGCACCGCAAAGGCCATTTTTTCCCGGTTGTCTTCACGGGCGAAGCGGATGGTACGGCGGAGCTTCTTCGGCTCCATCATGAAAATCTCGGTCAGGCGCTTCTCGCCCAGCAGCTGCAGATCGAAATCGCCGGCTTCCTCGACCATCATCTCGAACTTGGCGACCACCGCTTGGCGGTCCTCTTCCTTCAGTTCGGCTACCTCGCGCTCGCTGAGCACGTGACCCTGGCCGCCGGTAATGCGCCGCTGCATGTCCAGCGCCAGATCACCGTGGTGCAGCTTCACGACATAGCGCAGTTCGTGCTTCACCTCGTTGATAATATCGATGGCCTTGGCGGCGAAATCATCGAGCCGGGAGACTTTTGCTGGCAGGCGATCCAGGCAGCGCGACTTCTGCTCGCCGGTCATGCTGGCGAAGGGTTGCTCCAGGACATGCAGGCGGTCCCGGACCAGTGCCTGAATGGCGCTGTCCACGTTGGCTTCGAATTCGTCGATGGAGGTGCTGTCGGCGATGCGCAGCGTGAAGTCAGGTTCCAGCAGGTTCTGTACTGGGCCGCAGTCGAGCGTTTTCTCGACGCCGAAGATATCGACGTTACTGCTGTAGTCGTTCAGATCCCGATTCAGCAATCGACCAATCAGGCTTTGGGGGTCGGCTCCCTCGAGGTTGGCATCGACTGTCGGCTCGTCCAATCCCAACCAGAACAACCGCGCCGCGCGACCGATCTCCGGCGGTTGATGGCCAATGTAGGTTCTGAACCATTTCTCCTGATGGTTCTTCTTCGGCACGAAGTCTGGATGGCGCTCCGTAGCCCATGTCAGGAAGCGCTGGAGCCTTTCGAGTTTGACTGTGTTGCGGTGTTTGACTTCGGCCTTGCGCATGATCGACGCCTCTCTGATCAGGTTCTGCTACAGAGTATGGACAACCCTGTCGTCAGTTCCGATCGCTGTTTGCGATCTTCTGCGTGAGCACGCGCCCCGACCCAGGCAAACGTGCCGCGATGAACGTCTCTGACAGCGCAGAGTCGCAGATCAAGTAAGCCTTACCGAAACACAGCGGGAGACGCCAGGGCAGCAGCGTGGTGATCCCATCTGTGCTCGCTATCGAGGACGCTTCATAAAATGCATGGCTCTCGCTCGGCCGCCGCGGTGCGATTCATTAGGGTCGCGTTATGTGTTCCCTCGGCTATAGCGACACTTACAGCGTGCATCGCTCATCAAGACTGGTCAGATTTTGCCGAGCCATTACCAGGCCCACCGCGAATCCTCGGGCAGCATGCTGCTGGCTGTCTGATCGGTGCCGAGCCGCTAGCACTCGAAGGCATCGGCTATCAGGCAGTGGAGCTGCAACGCAACCGCCATTATGGTCATCCCGATCTGGTCGATTACATCCAGGCGTTGGGCCATCGCGTCGATCAGGCAGGCTTCGGCCCGATGCTGGTGGGCGACATGGCTCAACCGCGCGGCGGTCCCATGCCTTATGGCCATGCAAGTCATCAGACAGGGCTGGATGTGGATATCTGGTTTCGACTGGATCTGCCACCGCTGGAGCGCAGCGAGCGCAAGGATATCGAGCAGCCAATTCTGGTGAATGCGCAGACGGGCGAGCTCGACAGAGCGCGATGGACCGACCAGCAGGTCGAACTTGTTCGCCTCGCCGCGCTAGATCCACGCGTAACGCGGATATTCGTCGACGGTGCAATCAAGCGCGACCTCTGCGAGCGGCAATGGAAGGACCGATCCTGGCTGCAGCGCATTCGACCCTGGCCATTCCATGACGAACATTTTCATGTGCGGCTGCGCTGCCCTGCGGACTCGCCCGATTGTGTCGACCAGTCTCCGCCACCACCGGGAGAAGGGTGCGAGGGCATTGTTCCGACACCGCGCACGATCACGACGGCGAGTCCCCCTCGGCCACTGCCAGCCGCCTGCGAGACGGTGTTAGATCAGTAAGCGGAAAGCTATTTCGATGAAGCCGTGGGAGTTCGATTTGCATGAACATCATCGCTAGCAGCGAGCCGATTTTTCTAGGCTGTGCCGGCTGGAGCTTGCCGCGTAAGCAGTGGCCTGCATTCCCGTCAGACGGCACTCATCTGCAGCGCTACGCGGGCCGCTTCGGCGCGGTGGAAATCAACAGCTCGTTCTATCGCCCGCACCGGCCCGCGACCTATGCCAAATGGGCGCAGAGCGTACCGGAGGCGTTTCGCTTTTGCGTCAAAGTGCCCAAACAGCTTACCCACGAAGCCCGTCTGGTTGATTGCGACGAGGGACTTGATCGCTTCCTTCATGAATGCGGTCATCTGGGCGACAAGCTCGGTTGCTTGCTGGTCCAATTACCGCCATCGCTTGCATTCGACACGACCAGCGCAACGTCTTTTTTCGCGGCGTTACGGGCTCGCTATAACGGCTTCGTCGCCATCGAACCACGGCATCGAAGCTGGCTCGAAGCCGAGCCGTTGCTAAAGCAGCAGCGAATCGCTCGCGTCGCGGCAGATCCGGCGCCATTCCCCGAAGCCGCCAAGCCGGGCGGTTGGTCAGGGTTTCGTTACTACAGGCTGCACGGCTCGCCGCGTATCTATTACTCCTTCTACGACGATGGCTGGCTCGACAGGCTTGCCGCGCGGCTGATGGAAGATCGGCAACAGGGCGTCAGCTGGTGCATTTTCGACAACACCGCCAGCGGTGCCGCGACGGCCAACGCGCTGGATGTGCAGAAGCGCCTCCATCAGGCTTGAGTTGGCTACGGGAGCTGATACCGCATCGCCGCCTCTAAAAATGGTGGTTGCCGACGCCCAATAGCTCATTGATCGCGTGAAAGCATTCGCGAGCAAGCTCGCTCCTACAGACTTGGCTCGGTTTTCGCTTTTTGTAGCGAAGCGTTGGCCGCTGGTCGCAGATTACATTCCGCGCCTGACAGCGGCATGGCGCAGGCGTAGAATCCGCGCCGCTTGGCCCGTGCCGCCTGACTATTTACTGCTTCTTCCGGTTGAATCCCGCGCTTCTTCGAAGCCGTGGAGGCGACGGCATTGTCAGGCTCAGGTCGGCCTCTCATTTTCTTCATCATTCACCTGCCCGTTACGCCGTCCTGGCATGACGCATTGGTGGATGAATCGCACACCAGACATCGCCTACATGAACGAATCGGAAACCACCCGCGCCGGGAGCTGGCTCAGTGTCGTCGCACTGGCCATGGCTGCCTTTATCTTCAACACCACCGAGTTCGTGCCGGTGGCCTTGCTCAGCGATATCGGCAGCTCGTTTGAAATGCCGCCTTCGCAGGTCGGGCTGATGCTGACTATCTATGCTTGGGTGGTGGCGCTGATGTCGCTGCCGATGATGCTACTGACGCGCAATATCGAGCGGCGCACCTTGCTCATGGTGGTTTTCGCGGTGTTCGTCGGCAGCCATCTGGTCTCCAGCGTGGCGTCGAGCTTCGGCATGTTGATGGTCAGCCGCATCGGTATTGCCCTGGCGCACGCGGTGTTCTGGTCGATTACCGCATCGCTGGCCGTGCGTGTGGCGCCACAAGGCAAGCAGGCTCAGGCTCTGGGTCTGCTGGCGACCGGCAGCGCGCTGGCGATGGTGCTGGGAATTCCACTCGGACGCGTGGTGGGTGAGGCGCTGGGCTGGCGCACTACCTTTCTGTCGATTGCTGCCGTCGCAACCTTGGCTGTCGTTTGTTTGGCGAAGACGCTGCCGCTGCTGCCCAGTCAGAATTCCGGGTCGCTCAGAAGCCTGCCGGTTCTGTTCAAGCGCCCGGCATTGGTCGCTGCCTATGTGCTGACCGCGCTGGTGATTACTGCGCAATTCACCGCCTATACCTATATCGAGCCCTTCGCACAGACCATCGCCCATCTGAGCGGCGACATGACTACCGTGTTGCTGTTGCTGTTCGGTGGAGCCGGCATCCTTGGCTCGATTCTCTTCAGCCGCTACAGCAACCGTTATCCGAAAGGCTTTCTGATGGTCGCCATCGCCGCTATGTCGCTGTGCCTGCTGTTGCTGTTACCGGCCTCGCGCAACGCATCGCTGCTCGGCGCGCTGGTTGTGGTCTGGGGTATTGCCGGGATGTGCTTCGGCCTTGCGCTGCAGTCAAAGGTATTGAACCTGGCGTCCGATGCGACGGACGTTGCCATGGCCATGTTCTCCGGCATCTACAACATCGGGATTGGCGGCGGTGCTTTGCTTGGCAGTCTGGTCACCGTCCACCTTGGCTTGAGCGATGTTGGGATAATCGGTGGGTTGCTTGCGCTGAGCGGGCTGGTGCTGTGCTGCTTCGCGACTTATCGGTTCGCCCGGCCGGTCGGCAGCACGGCGCTTTAAGGGCACTCTTTGGCGGAGTAGCGTGCGGCGAATGGACTGCCATCCGCCGATCTGCTTGATCCAGCGGCTTTACTTGAGTTCGCTGGCGAAGCGGCCAACCGCGCCCACCACCTGCTTGGCGCCGTCCTGAATTTCGACGATCACTTCGCCGGCCTGATTGGCGAGTGCAAGACCCTGAGCGGCCTGCTCGCGGCTGTTGGCCATCTCGTGTACCGCCACCTCGACCAGCGTCTGGTTCTGCTGCACCACGCTGACGATCTCTTCCGTAGCGGCACTGGTACGGCCCGCCAGCTGCCGTACTTCGTCCGCCACGACCGCGAATCCCCGACCTTGCTCACCGGCGCGTGCCGCTTCGATGGCCGCGTTGAGCGCCAGCAGATTCGTTTGCGCGGCAATGCCGCCGATGGTCTGGACGATCGAGCTGATCAGCAATGACTGTTGGCCTAGCGCTTCTATTCCCTTGGTTGCCGATTCGACCTCCTCGGCGATGCGCTGCATGGTTTTGACTGTGTCCTTGACCACTGCGGCGCCGCGCTCGGCGCTGGTGTCGGTGTGCCGGGAAATTTCAAATGCAATGCTGGCGGCTTCCCTGACTTCTTCTTCGCGGGCGACCTGGTCGCTGATAATGCTGGCGAACTTGACTATCTGGCAGAGTTTGCCCTCGGTGTCGTGCACCGGGTTGTAGCTTGCTTCCAACCATACTTCACGGCCGCGGCTGTCGACGCGCTTGAAGCGATCGGCGACGAACTCGCCGCGGTTGAGTGTCTGCCAGAAGGATTTGTATTCAGGGGAAGCCGCATCTGCCGCGGTGCAGAACTGGCTGTGGTGTTTGCCGACGATCTGATTGAGTGAATAGCCCATCGCCTGCAGGAACTGATCGTTCGCGGTGACGACGGTACCGTCCAGGCGGAACTGGATCACCGCCGTCGAGCGAAGCAGCGCGTTGATAAAGGACTCGTTCTCCTTCGCCTGCTGCAGTTGCTTGGTAACTTCCCGCGCGTAACCGCTGATATGCAGCAGCCCGCCGCGCTCATCCTTGATCGGGTACCAATCGACGCGCAGCCACGCCAGGCTGCCGTCGGCACGCAGGTAGCGATAGTCATCGCTGATCGGTGCGAGCTTGGAAACGGCGGCTCTGAAATTGTGGAAGCAGGGCAGGTTTTTCACGTAAGCCGGAACGATATCGGCCATGGCACGGCCCTGTAGCTGCTCGGGGCTGTAGCCGAGCGTCTGGGCGAATTTCTGATTGACCGTCGCCATCCTGAATTCCGGGTCGAGGGTGATGGCGAGCATTGTGGCGTTCATGTGGTCATGCAGCTGGCGCAGGGTGGACAGTTCTGCGGTTTGCTCTTGGAGTTGTTTTTTCAGGCGGCCGTTGAACATGGTTGCACCAAGGTGGGTTTGCATTAATACGCTATCGGCTCCACTGGCGGCTTCTTGAAGCTTGTGGTTACTTTTCGGCGGTGTAGCGGCCATCGGTCTAGCTGATGAAGGTGGTGACACTGGTGATATTCCGAATTCAACGGGCCTGTCTCTGCACGTTTGCCAATCGATCACTCTGTCTTCTCGAGCCGCACCGGGATCACCCCCGAGCGCGTGCTGCCGATACGCTCGAAGGCGGACTTGGACAGATCGATGATTCTGCCGCGCACGAAAGGCCCACGGTCATTGATGCGCACCACCACGCTCTTGCCGTTGCGGGTATTGATGACCTTCACTCGCGTGCCGAAGGGCAGGGTGCGATGGGCGGCGGTGAGCGAGCCTTGATCGAATCGCTCGCCGCTGGCGGTCAGCTTGTTGTGATGTTGGCTGCCGTAGTACGAAGCCTTTCCCGAGCCGATATGCTCGCCCGTCACGGCGGGCGGTTGCTGGCTGGGTGTTGGCTCTATGGACGGGGCCGTCGAGCAACCGGCAAGCACAGCGGCCAACGACAGGGCAATGATCCAGTTCCAGTGGGTTGGTCTATGACGCATATTGATCCTTGTCTGCAATTGAAGAAGCCACGCGGCCGCTGATGGATGGTCAGCGGCAACCCGTTGATGCTGTTTGGGTTAGTGGACGAATCGCCCGAGGTTCCCCAGATGGCACAGCGCTAGGGCGCCTAAGCGTTCGTCCCGCGCGAAGGTCCTTACTTGCTTGGCTTGGCCAGCCAGGTATCGGCGATGCGTCGGTACTCGCCGGTGGCCTTGGTCAGATGCAGCCATTGATCGACGTATGCCTTGAAGGCAACGTCGTCGCGCGGCAACAGGAAGGCTTTCTCGCTGTACTGCAACGGCTTGTCGGCATTGACCGCGCATAGCGTAGGGTAGTTGCGTTGCTGGTACAGCGCTTCGGAGGCATCGGTGATCATCACGTCGGCCTTGTTATCGGCGACGGACTGGAAGATCACCGTGTTGTCGTGAAACAGCTCCAATTGCGCTTTGGGCAATTCGCGGTGAACGAAGGCTTCGTTGGTGCCACCCGGCGGCTCGATCAGACGCACCGAGGGCTGATTGAGCTGGGCTATGGTTTGGTACTTCTCGACCTCATCGCAGCGGACGAAGGGAATCTTGCCGTCCACTGTGATTGGGTCGCTGAAGAAGGCTTTCTTTTGCCGTTCGAGAGAGATCGAGATTCCGCCCACGCCCATATCGCAGTTGCCGGCAAGGAAGTCAGGCATCAGCGTCTTCCAGGTGGTCGGCACCCACTCGATCTTCACGTTAAGGGTTTTGGCCAGCGACTCGGCCAGGGCAATGTCGATGCCTTCGTACTGCTTGTCGTCGCGCAGGAAGGTGTAGGGCTTGTAGTCCCCGGTGGTACAGACCTTAAGGGTGCCGCGCTGCTGAACGTCGTCGAGCAGTGAAGTCGAGGGCGCAGCGAAACTGGCGCCGCTGGCCAGCAAGACACCGGCCGCAATCAGATATCTCATGGTTGTTCCTTACAAGGGCATGCCTGGGGAGGTCGCGGTTGTTGTTCTAGCCGCCTGACGGGCGGGCGTATCGAACGTACCGGACGGCGGCCTCGGCTCACAAGGTTTTTACGAAACGGATCAGCGGCCGGTTGAGCTGCGGACGCCATGACGGCGTCCGGCTCATATCGCACGTGACATGCTACTCAGGCGTGCGGCTTGTTGCGGATGGTCTTCATCAGGTCGGCTGGCGTGATGTGCCCGACCACGCTACCGGCGCTGCCCGGCTGTGGCAGGTTGAGGATGTTGCCCTTGATCTTGCCGATCACGTGCATCTCGCAGGGCTTGCAGTCGAACTTCAAGGTCAGCACCTCGTCACCGTGTACAAGCTGCATCGGCGCGACCTTGGTGCGCACGCCGGTGACGCCCTTGGCCTGTTTCGGGCAGAGATTGAAGGAGAAACGCAGGCAGTGCTTGGTGATCATCACTGGCACTTCGCCGGTTTCCTCGTGGGCCTCGTAGGCCGCATCGATCAGCTCCACGCCGTAGCGCTGATAGAAGGCGCGTGCCTTCTCGTTGTAGACGTTGGCGAGGAAGCTTAGATGCGACTCCGGATAGACCGGCGGCGGTACGCTGACCGGCTTGCGCGCGCCCAGCGGACGAATCGCCTCACGGGCCTCGGTCAGCGCCTCGATGGCTTCGCGGCGCAGGGCCTTGAGTTGCGAGTTGGGGATGAAGAACGCCTGAGGAGCGTCTACGTCGACTTCTTCGGCGTGGTAGATCGTGGTGCCCAGCTGGCTCAGCAGGTCGGCGATCTGACCGGGTACTTGCTCAGGCTTCTTCGCTTCGCCGAACGGGCCTGACAGCGAAACCGTGACATAGGCGCCTTCTTCGCTGGTCACGTGCAGCTCCAAGTCGTCCGCCCGCAGCTTGGCCAACCAGCGCACACCAACACGGCGTTCGGCGGATGTCTTGAGCAGTGCTTGCTGCCAGTTGTGGTCCAGGTTGCGGTTCAGTGGATGGTTCGGACGCAACTGGCGCAGCGCCGCTGGCATCTCGTTCGGCTCGACGCGGTACTGCAAGAGCTGCTGGCCGTCCTCTTCGAACTGCCCCAGCGGCTCGACCACGCTGGCGCGGAAACCCACCACTTCACGTTTGATCAGCACATTGAGGCCGTCACCGTTGGACAGCGGTTCGCGCGTCTGGACGGTCAGGTCGTGCTTGCCGACCTTGAGCACTTCACCCACGGCGAGGCCGGTGAAGGTCGGCGAATCGAACGCGCCGATGTCGATCTTGCGGTCGGTGACGAAATAGTCGGTGCTGCCGCGATGGAAGGTCTTGTCCGGGTCCGGCACGAAGAAGTGATCGGTGCGACCGCTGGAAGCACGGGCCAGATCGGTGCGGTCTTCGAGGATCTCGTCGAGGCGCTGACGGTAGTAAGCGGTGATGTTCTTCACGTAGCTCACATCCTTGTAGCGGCCCTCGATCTTGAACGAGCGCACGCCGGCATCTACCAGCGCGCGCAGATTGGCGCTCTGGTTGTTGTCCTTCATCGACAGCAGGTGTTTATCAAAGGCGACCACGCGGCCCTGGTCGTCCTTCAGCGTGTAGGGCAGGCGGCAGGCCTGTGAGCAATCACCGCGGTTAGCGCTGCGTCCGGTCTGCGCATGGGAAATATTGCACTGCCCGGAAAAGGCGACACACAGCGCACCGTGGATGAAAAATTCAATGGCAGCATCGGTCTCATCGGCGATCGCACGGATTTCCTGCAAATTCAACTCGCGCGCCAGCACCAGCTGCGAGAAGCCTGCCTTGTCGAGGAACTTGGCCCGCTCCAGGGTACGAATGTCAGTCTGGGTACTGGCGTGCAGTTCGATCGGCGGAAGGTCCATTTCCATCACACCCATGTCCTGCACGATCAGCGCATCCACGCCGATCTCGTACAGCTGCCAGATCAGCGCGCGCGCAGCTTCCAGCTCGTCGTCATGAAGAATGGTGTTGATCGTGACGAATACCCGCGCATGGAACAGGTGAGCGAAGGTCACCAGCTCGGCAATGTCCGCCACGCTGTTCTCGGCGTTGTGCCGCGCGCCGAAACTCGGTCCGCCGATGTACACCGCATCGGCACCATGCAGGATGGCCTCCTTGGCGATGGACACATCCCGCGCGGGGCTGAGCAGTTCGAGGTGGTGCTGGGGTAGGGACATGAGCGCGGACCGGCTGTGAATCGAAAGTCGCGCATTGTAATGGCTTGCGGCCTGTTTGGGGTTGGCCGCTGGGCGTGTCAGCCAGTTGATCCTGCACTGTAGATGACCGAGAGCCACGTTCACCAAACGCTTGTGCTTGGCGAGGCCCGCTTAGCCGATTTCAAGTGCCTTTGCAAAAAGCTTTCTGACACACCGTTCGAAAACCGTCCTCGGTGAGCCTGTATCAACAGGGAGGCCAGAACGCCCGGCAAGTCTATGCGCGAGCTTGCTCGCTGAAGATTTTTGCTATTGCTGTTAAAAATGATTAAGTATCTTATTTGAGATTGATTATTATCTCGATCCGAAACATGGCGTGCTTGCAAAAAAAAGACCCATCAGGCGCGCGGCTGACATCCACCCACAACAATGAGGAATTCACGTATGACTGGTAGCAAGGCCGGGCTTGACAAGGCGCAGGCATCTTGGCGACGCACCACCACCGCGTTCTTGTGCTGTGCTCCGTTGATTGCACCCCTGAGCGGTAACGCGCAGGAGTCGAGCCGCAACGAGGGCGAGGAGCCATATCGCCTTGCACCTATCATCGTCAACGCCAACGCATCTGCGGGTGACGACGCAAGCACCGTCGTTGCTCAGGAGCTCTGGGTTGGCGGCAAGGTGCCCACCAGCATCCTCAACACGCCCGCCTCGGTGTCCGTGATTACCCAGAAGGAAATCGAGCAACGCAGCGCCAGCACCACAGAGGAGGTGCTGCAATACACCCCCGGCGTCATCACCGATTTTTACGGTACAGATGACCGCAACGATTACTTCAAGATTCGCGGCTTCCAGGCCACCACTTACCGTGACGGGTTGACGCTGGGCTCGATGCGCGGCGTTCGCGAAGAGCCTTTCGCCTACGAGCGCATCGAGATTCTGCGCGGGGCCAACTCCACCCTGTTCGGACCGGCAGACCCGGGTGGCTCGGTGAACTTTGTAAGCAAACAGCCGCGTTTCGACAAGTTCGGCCAGGGTTATGTGACCTACGGCTCCTTCGACCATGTCGAGACCGGCATCGATGTCGGGGATTCGTTGAACGAGGACCAGACGCTGGCCTACCGCTTCACGGGCAAGATCCAGGACAGCGACCGCGAGTACGACCATTCCAAGGACGACAACAAGTTCGTGATGGGCGGTCTGACCTGGGCACCGACCGCGTTTACGTCGGCCACCGTGATTCTTGATTATCTGAACACTGATAGTTCACCAAACAGTGGTGGTTATCCGAAGGACAGAGAATATGACCGCAGCAAATTCTATGGTGAGCCTGGCTACAATTTCCATGATGTCGAGCGCACCAGTATTAGCGGCATCTTCACTCATGATTTCGACAACGGCTTTGTGCTGCGCAGCAACCTGCGTTACAGCGAGCTGACCGACGACTTTGGCTACGTTTACCTGGACGGTACGGGGACGGGAACCTCACTCAATCGTGACGCTTTCGGTACCGACACCGAAGCCGATCAGCTTAACGGCAACCTGATGCTGCAGTACGACGCCCGCTTCGAGAACATCGATAGCAGCACGATGGTAGGGGTGGAGTATCGCGATGCTTCGTCCGAGGACAGCTCTGTATACCAAGGCGTTTCTCCCATCGACATCGCCAATCCAACTTACGGCGGTGCCCCAGTCGGACTGGTGCCTTATAGCCGCAATAAACAGGACTACACCACCAAGTCGGTATTCGTGCAGCAGAACCTGTCCTTCTTCGACCGTTTCATCGTCACCGGCGGTGTGCGCAACGACTCTTTGGACCTCGCCAGCACCGACATCACCAACGTGAAAGCCTCTGATAACTTCTCGGAGACCTCCTACCGCGGTGCGCTGACCTATATGGTCAACGACGAGATATCCACCTACGTCAGCATGGTCGAGTCCGTCGCACCGCCCACCATCGGCGTGACCCCGGAACGCGGCAAGCAGTACGAGATCGGGGTGAAGTATTCACCTATGGGCATGAACGCGCTGTTCTCGGCTGCTGTTTATGATTTGACCCAGGAAGACGTCACCATCGCTGTCGTACAGCCCAATGGCACCATCGAACGGGAAACCATCGGTGAGTCGCAGGTGCGTGGTCTAGATCTGGAAGCCAAGGCCGAACTGACCGACAACCTGAGCCTGATCGGTGGTTACTCGTACATGGAGTCGGAAGTGCTGCGCGGAGCGTTGCGCAGTGGCGTTTCACTCAAGGGCAATGAGTTCGCCACGGCGCCAAAGCATTCCGCTTCGTTATGGACTTACTACAGCTTGCCGGGCACGGACATGAGCGTTGGTCTGGGTGCGCGCTACACCGGTGCCTACCAGTTCGATGCCGCCAATACCGCCGAAAGCGATGCCACCACGTTGTTTGACGCCGCCTTCAACTACCAGATCCTCAAAGACACCGAGCTGGCCGTTAACGTCAGCAACCTGCTGGATGAGCAGCACGTGGTCGGCTCTGGTACTGCGGACTACTACAACCCCGGCCGTGAGATCACGGCAAAGGTTAGCTACAACTGGTAAACAGGCCGGTCTGCGGTTCAAAGTCCGCTGTCTCGCTTCTCCGAGGCGAGACAGCGGCAGCAGGTTCTGCCTCTGCAAAAATGTGGAATTTGCCGGTCGGGTTGCATGGCCGGCGATGCCCATCTCCGCGCAAACGATGATTCCGACTTGCCATCTGCCGCCTCGCTACTGCGCAGCACAGCGAGGCTCCAAGTCGACGTACGGCTTCGCCTCTTACCGACCCTGTCGGCTGAATGCTGCTTAAGAGGAGGGATCGGTCCCTTCCTTTGACAGCCGTTCCTGAGCGCCCAACTGCGCGCGTAACCCCTGAACCTCGTGGTTCAGCTGTTCGACCTGTTTCAGCAGGCTTTGCATCACCGCCCGGTCGGCTTCCTGTTGTTTGGCACTCTCATCGCTCTTGTCAGCGGTGAACAGCGAGCCAACGTAAGCCGCGAAGCTACCGAACAGCCCGACACCGGACACCATCAGCAGCACCGCTACGATGCGACCCTCGGTCGTGACCGGGTAGTAGTCGCCATAGCCGACGGTCGTGACGGTCACGATTGCCCACCAGAGCGCTTCTTCCGGCGTATTGATAGCACTTTGCGGGTTAGGCGCCTCGACCAGCAACATGGTGATCGCGCCGAACGCGACCAGTAGCAGCGTGGCCGTGGCGACCGACGCGACAATGCTTTCAGCCCGGTTGCGAAACAGCAGGCGCCATATGATCTGCGTTGACTTGATCGCGCGCAGCGCACGCAGAACCTGCACGACACGCACCAATTTCGCCGCCTGCAGGCCTCCCGCCGGCACGCTGGCCAACAGGTCGATCCAGCCCCAACGCATGAACCGCCATTTGTCTTCGGCCATTTGCAGACGTCTGACGAAGTCGATGAAAAAGAACACGCAGACGATGTTGTCGATGTAACCCAGAAGCTCGGACACATCGGGCGGCAAGTCGAGCAGCAGGTCGGCGATCAGCGCCCCCACGACATACAACGAGAGCACGAGAATGAAAAGCTGGAAGGGCGAAACAGGGCGGTTGGTCATGGTAATGGCAAGCATGGGCGTGAGATGGGCCGCAGCTTAAGACATGCGGCGGCTCCCTTACACACCGCATCCGCCTTCGTTGACAGGCGAGCTCGGTTGGGGGGATTGAGCCTGAAATAATTTTCTTCAGGTTCTCAGCGGTACTTCGATGAGTGTCGCTTCGCTCAAATCAGTACGCAAACCGCCCAAATCATCCCGCCTAACAAGGGTAACCCCGTCGCCAAACGCGGGGCGTAGGGGATCAGCAGAAGCAGAGCGAAGCCGGTAAGCGAGATCAGACCGAACCAGCCGACCAGCGCCATGCCGCCGGGCCATACGCGGGTGGCGGTATACACGGCGAGGCCGAGCAGAAGGGCGCCTACCGGTACGCAGAGACGGCGTAGCCGAGCGGGAACGTGTGGGTGGGCCAGTTGTTTCCAGTGGCGTTCCTTGCCCAGGCAGAAGCCGAGCATACCGGCGTAGGCCAGCAGCAGACTGGCGAGCAGGGCCGAACCGTTCATGACGAGACTCCCGGGACCGGATGGTTGAGGGAAGCTTGGCGTGATTTCCTGGCGGCGACGACCGCCGGAATTTTCCAGGCGGTCCAGCCCGACAGCAGGCCCATCGCAAACACGGCTGCGAGAACGGACAACCGGATGCCGTCCAGCGCTGCGTTGGTTGTCATCAGGTCCAGCAGCGGCAGGGCCATCGCCAACGCCGCGGCGGCGAAGAGTTGCTCTCGCCATGCAAGCAACGGCTTGCGAGCCCGGGCATGTAGCCAGCTCAGGGCCCAGATGCCGAAGAACAGGCGCAACTCCCAATCCTGCCGATTGGCCAACTCAGCCGGCAGCAGGCGATTGCTCCACAAGAGCGCGACGCAGGCCAGGGAAAGCCCGGCCACCACGGCCACGTTGAGGCTTTCCACCATCCGCAGGAACTGCGCGTTGGCTTTGGCCTGCTTGCGTTGCTTGACGGTGTAAAGAACCAGCCCAGTGGCAATCATGGCGCAGCTGACCAGGCCACAGATGAAGTACAGCCAGCGCATCGGGTAGCCGCCGAACTGGGCGAAGTGCAGGCCGGCCATCACGCGTTGGGTCAGCTGGCTGGTGCGCGACGGCTCCGGCGCCTGGATCAGCTCACCGGTGACACCGTTGAAGACCATGCCTTCGCCCTTGGTCAGCTCGATGCGATTACCCAGTACCGGTCGCGCCGTGACCTGGGCATTCGCCCTTCCCGGGTTGCTCACGGCCAGACCGCCAATCATGCCCGCGCCGTAGTGCGCCTCGGCATGGGTAACTATCTCGCTTAGCGGAAGCAGCGGCGCGGCCTGCGCTTGCACGGGTTTGCTGTCACGGCCTGCGCCGAGCGGCGCCTGTGCGACAGCTCGTGCCGGCTGCGCCTCGCGGAAATAGGCCTGGCGATCGCCGCCGTACAGCGCATCGACCGCAGCCGGCATATAGATCAGGAAAAAGATCGCCAGCCCGGTGTAGGTGATCATCAGGTGGAACGGCAACAGCAGGACGGCGCTGGCATTGTGGCCGTCGAGCCAGGAGCGCTGCCCTTTGGCCGGGCGAAAGGTGAAGAATTCCTTGAAGATCTTCTTGTGGATGATGATCCCGCTGATCAGCGCCACCAGCATCGCCATCGCCGCGAACCCCACCACCCAGATGCCGAGCAGCCGTGGCATATGCAGCGTGTAGTGGAAATGGAAGAAGAAGTTGCCGCCGATGGTTTCCCGCGCCTCGACGGTCTCGCCAGTGAGCGGGTCCAGATGCGTGCCACCACTACCACCACGCCGCCGCTCCCCGACCGACACGCCGAGATCCGGCGAACGCTCGGTCGGCAGGCTGATGTTCCAGTTCGTCTCATCGGCGTGGTGCTCCATCAGCCAGCGCTGCGCGACGTTGGCCGCAGCTGCAGACGACTGGCCCTGGTCGGTCAGTTCCGGCTGCATCCACCAGCTGATTTCCTTGTCGAATACCGCCAGGGTTCCGGTGAGGAATATGGCGAACAGCACCCAGCCGAGCAAAAGCCCGCACCAGGTATGCAGCCAGGACATGGATTGCGTCAGGCTGCCTTTCATTGCAACGCCTCCAGCAGCTGTGGCCAGAAGCCGATGGCTGCCAAAGGCAGGGCGCCGCTTACGCCGGCCAGCACACGACGCACCGAGGTGGCGGTGAAAGCCCAGAGAATGAACGCCAGATAAACCACGAACGACAGCAGCGAGGCCGTCGCAAGGGCATCGACGCGATCCATCGGTAACAGCCGTGCCAGGGCGGCCGTGGCTGCATAGGTGAAGGCATAGCCGCCGAGGACGGCGAGGGCGGTACGCGCCGCAATGTCAGGCCATGCACTTCGCGATTGCGATACGGAACGAGTCACGACAGGCTCCCGGTGGGAAACAGCTGAAGTCATACGAAAAAACCCGCCAGGCAAGCCAGCGGGCAGTCTGTTCGAGGCGGGCGTGGCAAGCCGCGAAGGCCAGGCCGCGCCGCATCGCGTTTAAAAATCGACCGTCATACCCACAACCAGCCGGCGTCCGTCCAGTACCACTTCGTAGTCGTCATTGGTGACTTCCTTGTTGGCGATGTTGTACACCCCGGCCTTCACATCGACGCTCTGAGTCAACTGGTACACCACGCCAGCGTCGAAGAAACCGTAGCCGGGCGTGCCGTCGGACATGCTGGTGCGGCTGAGGTAGGTGCTGGTTTCGCTGCGGTAGTTACCTTGCAGCCAGGCGTTGAGGCGGGAGGTCGCCTGCCAGTCGAGCAGGGCGTTGGCCATGTGCTTGGGCTGCTTGTTCAGCGGATCGCCCTTGAATTCGCCGGTCTTCTGCTCGGAGTCGGTGAAGGTGTAGCTGGTGCTCAGATGTAGGTTCGGCAGAAAATCGTAGTCCAAGGTCCATTCGACGCCCTGCATGACGGCTTCGTCGACGTTCATCCGAGTGCTGAGAAAGTAGAAGTTGTTGCCGCCGAAATCGCAGGACCAGGCCGCCACGTTGTTCCGGTTGGTACTGGAGCCGTCGGTGTCGGTTTCGCAAATTCGGTCTTCGGTGATCTTGTCCTTGTACTGGGTATAGAAAGCCATGACGCTGGTGGCGAAGCCCAGCTCGGGGTTGTCGTAGTTGAAGCCCAGCTCGTAGTTGGTGCTGGTTTCCGGATCAAGTTCCGGGTTACCGATGATCAGCCCGCGCGGGTAGGGCGCGGGCGAACCGCCGCCGCCAGTGCCACGACCGAAACCTTCGGTGGCATCGGCGAGACCGGGTTGCTTGTAACCGGTGGAAATGCCGCCCTTGAGCGTCAGGTTCGGTGTGGATTGGTACACGCCGTAGAGGCGCGGTGACAGGTAGCCGCCGAACAGCTCGTCGTCGTTGTAACGCAGGCCAGTGGTGACCGCCAGATCTTCGGTTACGCCCCATTCCGCTTCAGCGAAGACAGCCGCCAGCCAGCGATCGACGCTCGCCACGGCACCCGGCACGTTGGAGGTCAGCAAGCCGTTGGATTCGTCGACGAAGTCTTCGTACTTGTACTGGCCGCCAACGGTAAACACATGCGAGCCCCAGAAGTAGCTGGCCTGGGTGTTCAGCGTGGTGATCTCTTCACGCTTGGTCAGGTCCTGGACACGCTCCGATTCGTCGTGTTGCAGATAGCTGCTGACCTGCCAATCGGCGTAGTGGCCGTCATGGGCCAGCACGTAGATGTCTTTCTCGTAATCGGTGGTGTTCTTGCTCGCCGTGATGTCGACGCTCTGGCCCGGATGATGGGTTTCGTTCAGGCGGGCGGCCTGGTAGCTGATGGAAAAGCGGTTGCGCTCGTCGGGTGTCAGATAAAGCTCGACGCCGCCTTGCTTGCGCTGGCTGTCCGGCATGCTGGCGGCACCATCGCCACCGCCGATGTAGTCGCTTTCGTCTGCCCGTGTGTAGCTGCCATTCAGCCTGGCGCCCAAGAGGCCAGGCACCAGCGCGCCGCCCAGGTAGAAGTTGGTGGTCGCTTCGTCTTCGTTGATGTCGTTCAGCGAGTGGCCGTACTCGGTGGAAATGGTACCGGCCCAGGCATCACCACCTTTGCGGGTGATGATGTTGATCACACCGCCCATGGCATCGGAGCCATACAGCGAAGACATCGGCCCGCGGATCACTTCGATACGTTCGATCATCGCCAGCGGCGGCAGACCGATCTGCTTGCCGCCGTCGCTGCCGTTGGTATTCACCGAACGGCCAGCGGAAACGGGGCGGCCATCGACGAGATACAGGGTGTAGGACGAACTCATGCCTCGAATGCTGATGTCCTGCATGTTGCCGCCGCCCGTAACGTAGACGCCGGGTATGTTTTTCATCGCATCGACGACGTTGGTGTACGACTGCTTTTCCAGCTGCTCGCGGGTGATCACCGAAATGCTCGCCGGGGCCTTGGCGATGTTCTGCTCATAACCGGCGGCGGTCACCACAGTCGTGGGCTGCAGCTCGAGAGGCTCTTCGGCATGTGCCGGTGTGCTCATCCAGGTTGCCACAGCGATCGCGCAAGCCAGCCGGTGTCGATTGAAAATCACCATTTACAGCAGTCTCCCTGAGAAGCGTTACGTCGTCTGCGGTCCGTTGGGTAACCGCGTGCCTGGCGCAGCAGTGTTACTGGCTGCCGTGTCGGCCGTAATGCTATGTATTCTCATTTGAGAGTAAAGCGCATTTACAATCTATACACTTCGCAGGCGGATGTTCATCCGCAAACCGGGCGCGCCGTTCTCGGCCCAGATATCGCCGCCCTGCATCAACACCATGCCGCGGGCGATGGCCAATCCGAGGCCGAACCCATCGCCTCCGGGCCGAGCTGCACTGAGGCGGGCGAAGGGGCGAAAGATGATTGGCAGTTGCTCCCGTGGAACGCCCGGTCCTTGATCTTCAATGCACAGACGCCAGCAATCAGGCTCACGGTGGGCTGATAGGCAAATGGCACCTTCTGCAGGGGAGTAGCGGATGGCGTTGCGCAAGATATTCTCCATCGCCTGCGCCAGCGCGTTCAGATTGCCGAGCACCTGGCAGCCCTCCGGCACCCGTGTGCAAATACGCTCGCGCGGCCAGCCCGCCTCGAAGCAGGCGTTTTCGCAGAGCACATCCCATAAGGCCTCGACATCCACCGGCTCGCACTCGAAGCGCGGCTGCTCGCTGTCCAGCCAGGCGAACTCCAGCGTGCGGTCCACCAGTTGCTGCATACAGACGACTTCGCGGTCGGTACGGCAACGCATCTCTTGTACGCTCAGCGCACTTTCGCAGGCCACGCGCAGGCGACTAAGGGGCGTGCGCAGTTCATGGGAAAGGTCGCGTAGCAACTGTCGCTGCTGGGTGATGGAGTCGCGCAGGCGTTGGGTGAGATATTCGAGCGAGCGGCCCAATTCGCCGAGCTCATCGCTGCGACGGGCGATCGACGTGGGCAGCAGCGAGTCGAGACGATTGCCCCGCAGCGCATTGGCCTGCCGGCGCAAACTATCCAATGGCGACACCAGCAGGCGATAGAGTAGCCAGCAGAACAGTACTGACAGCAGTACCGGAGGCAAATACACCGCGCCGGCAGTGAGCAGCGCATGGTTGCGCCAGGGGCGAAAACGCTCGGGTAGGCGCATGATCAGCTTCTCGCCCGCGTCACTCAGCGGGATCGAGACGAGCGGCAGGCCCGCGTTGCGACGGCTCATCGGCCACTCATAATCCCTCACGAAGGTGAGCATCTGACGTTCCTCGACGCTCAACGTCTGGCCGCCGAGCGGTTGCAGGTGCTGGTCCACTACTACCATCCAGCTCGACTCGCGCTGCCACATAGTCCTGAGCCAACGGCCCAGCTCTTCCGACCCCGCTTGCAACGCGGTGTGAGCGTCCTTGGCGTAACCGGAGAGCACCTCGCGCGCGTCCTCTGACAGGTAGGAATTGTTCCGGTCGATCTGTCGACCGACATAGCCGCTGACCCAGATCATCGACAGGCAAAAACCGGCGACCAGTAGCACCAGGCGCCAGAACAGCGAATGACGGTTGGGCATCAGTCGGCCTGCAGTTCCAGCACGTAACCCTTGCCCCACACCGACTCCAGGCGCAGCGCGACGACCTGCTCGCGTGCGAGTTTGCGGCGGATATTGCTGATATGCATGTCCAGACTGCGGTCATGTTGCGAGTAGCCACGGCGCAGCGCCTGTTGATAGAGAAACGGCTTGCTCAGCACCTCGCCAGCTGCATCGTGAAGGACCTTCAGCAATCGGTACTCGGTGGCGGTGAGGCCGGTCCAGCGGTTCTCGTAACGTAGATCGCTGCGCTGATCGTCGAACCTCAGCAGGTCGTCATTCGCAGCCGGTGGCACGCTACGCTCGTAGGCGACGCGACGCAGGATGGCGGCGATACGCACCTGCAGTTCTTCGATGCTGAACGGCTTGGGCAGATAATCGTCGGCGCCGCTGTCGAACCCCTGAATGCGATGCGCCTCGTTGCCTAGCGCGGACATCATCAGCACCGGCGTGCGGCAATTGATGCGCAGTTGGGTAAGCAGCTCCAGGCCGCTGAGACCCGGCAACAGCACGTCGAGAAGGATGAGGTCGTAATCTGTCTCGCTGGCCAGCGCCAGCCCGCTCGGGCCTTCGTCGGCAAGGGTGACCTGAAAGCCGCGGCTCTCCAGGGATGTTTTCAAGTGGGCACCGAGAATTGGGTCGTCTTCGATTGCAAGAATCTGGCGGGCTGCGGAAGGGAGCATTACAGGAACCGGTGCAAATAAGAATGATTATAGATTGCTGGTGTGCCGGTGCGGCAATAGGCATCGACAGTTGAGAAGATTGCGCTGGCGTACTGTCATCGGCGGCTCGACTTGAGATGCGCTCTCGGTGCATCGTCAAGCTACTCACAACTTGGGCTTTCGGAGATTTCATGCGCGTCCTTTCATCCTCCCTGCTTTTGGCTGTGCTACTGAGCGGCAACAGCCTCGCTGTCGCTGCAAACGGCAGCCAAGAGGCGCAGCTGGTCGAATCGATCAACGCCTATCGCAGTGCAGTGCAGCATTGCGACAGCCAGGCGAGCGAGGAGCTAACGCCGCTTTCGCCCGATCCGCGTCTGGTATTGCCGGCGACTGGTGCTGGCGATCTACAGGGCTCGCTTGCTCGCGCGGGTTATCCGATGGTCAACGTGCAAGCCATCAGCCTGTCCGGCCCGCGCGATGCGCAAGCGGCCATGCAGGCGCTACAGGAAAGCTTCTGTCGCGTGGTGCTCGATCCGCAGTACGCCGACATCGGCATCAGCCGAGAGGGCCGCGACTGGCGAATCGTCGTCGCGCGGCCGCTGCTCGGCGGGCATCTAAGGGACTGGCAGGTGGAAGGGCAGATGCTGCTCGATGAAATCAACCGTGCCCGCGGACAAGCGCGGCAATGTGGCGGCAAGCCTTTCGCTAGTGCGAAACCGCTGGCCTGGAACGCGACCCTCGCCAGCGTCGCTGAAACCCACAGCCGGGCCATGGCCAACGGCAATTTCTTCAGCCCGCTCGACAAGGATGGCCGCACACCCGGAGATCGGGCGGAGTTGGCGGGTTATAGCGGCACCCAGGTAGGGCAAAACATCGCTGCAGCGGTGGACCGGCCGAGCAGGGTGGTCGAGGGCTGGCTAGCCAGCCCCGGGCATTGCACCAACGTGATGAATCCGCGGTTCAGCGAGCTGGGCGCGGCTTATGCGGTCGACCCGCAGAGCGATGCGGGGATCTATTGGGTGGGGCTATTTGGAGAACCGTGACGCGTGGAGCGAAAGGCGGAGTGTTTCGAGTTAGCGGTTGAGAACGGGCACGCGCCGCGCCGCGCCGCTATTCAAGGTTCCTGCTGATAACCGGCAAGGAAGCGTTCCCATGGGGGCGTGGGAACGCTTAAACATACATGACAACCGTACCGTCACCGGGACCTGGTTAGATCAGCTTCTTCTTCGCCGCTTCTTCCAGATTGCTCTTGGTGAGGTCGTTTAGCAGCGCATCGCCCGACTCGTTGAACGGCAGCGCAAAAACCAGCAACAAGTGCATCCACGTCGTCAGTTTCTCTTGCTTCTGCACCCGTCCCAACTTCTTACCTTCCCCGTCGCGGAACATCATGTCCATGGTCAGGGTGTTATCGAAGGTACCGGGCACCAGGAAGAAGGTGGCACCAGTAACGAACGCCAAGCCCATACTGCCCGTTTCCTGATTTTGCAGCGTCACCGTCACATAGAGGTCCGACTCTTCCTGCTCCGTGCTGACCCGGGCAAAGCGTTCGCTGTCCATGAATGCCTGCCTGAGCAGCCCTTCAATCCTGGCAATGTCGGGACTGCTGGCCGTCGGCGTACCGTTCACCGAATATTCGGTCTGCACCTTCAGGTAAGCGGTGGGTTTGTCCCGCGCAGATTCGGCCAGCGGCCATTGCTCGACCTTCGGCAGCGAGTGGTGGGAGTAAGTCATGCAGCCCTGAAGACTCAGGGACGCGGCTACGGCCAGGAGGGCTATCAGCTTTTTCATTTTTGGCTTCCGTGTCAGTTTGCGAGTTGCTGGGTGCTGTCTTGCAGAAGCTGTTCGACGAGCTGCGTGAGCTGGCGCGAACCGAGAGATGTGTTGAAGTAGTCGTAGTCCCAAAGACCTGTGTTCTGATTCAACACCAGCGTTTTGCGTGAAATCGCCAGTTGCTTGCCGGCGGCATCGGTAACTTGCAGCTCGGCGGCGAGGTCGTATTTGTCTACGTAGATGGGGCCGTTTACCCAGATCCACACGGTCAGGGTCAGCAGCGCGCCGGGAAAATAACCGGGATGCGGTGTGCGCTTGCCCTTTAGCGAGCTGAAGTTGAATTGCAGCTGAACATCCTTCTCGTCCAGCTTGGCTGGAAAGCTGATGACTCGCTCGAAGTACTCGCCGCGGTCGACGTGCTGGGCGATTTGCGCCGTCAGTGTGTTGCTGATGTTCCTGCGCTGGGTCTCATTCAGGCGCGTGTCGGAAATCTCCACATCCTTGAGCATTGCGCCGGCGGGTATCGAGTGTTCGACGATTTGCGAAGGCGGACCGATAGGTCCTGAAGGGGTAAAGGAGACGCAGCCGGTCAGCGCCAGCCCCATCAGCGCAGCGGCTAGGTATTTCAACTTGATCATGGAACATCCTTGAAGGTACTTGCAGAAAGTGCTGGCTTGCCGTGGATGGTCGTTGGCGCTCTCTGTGGAGATCTTTTAGCCATCCTTGGGCGCGGCGGAGTTTAGCGGCATATTGCCATCAGGCAAGTGCGCTGATTCTCGCCCGCGGTACTGGTTCTCAATATTGGGCTCAGCCGCCGACATACGGTCTAGTGCGGCTGGCGGGGGATTCAGGCGTATCTTTAGCAGCGCCGCTGGCCATAGCTACGGTTTATGGCGTCGGCTGAGGAAGGCCAGCGAGGCCATTAATAAGCTCAACGCGTCGATGTATCGTCGTTGGGCAAGGACGGCAAGAGGCCCGCTGACCTGAACGCGTCACCAGGCATCGCTAATGACAGCGGATATTCTTTTCAACTAACCTTTCTCGCACGTGGCGCCGGGCCCCTCTGGCGGTGAACAATCCTCACCGTGATGTCGGAGTCACTAAGTTGAATTCTTGACTTAGGCAGACATACAGGGAGGGCTCATGACAGCTCTGCACGCGTTTTTGGCGACTCCGTTCCTCGGTACACCTTACTGGTTCTGGCTGGCATTCCTAGTCATCGTTTTTGCGCTGCTGGTCTTCGACCTCGGCGTGCTGCACCGCGACCAGCACGAAATCGAAATGCGTGAAAGCCTGCTGCTGTACAGCGGCTATTTCAGCGTCGGCATGGCGTTCGGTGGCTGGGTCTGGTGGCAGCTCGGCGCGACCAAGGCGCTGGAGTTCTACACCGGCTTTCTGGTCGAGCAATCTCTGTCGATGGACAACGTGTTCGTCATGGCGATGATCCTCGGTTTCTTCGGCATCCCCCGCAAATACCAGCACCGCGTCCTGTTCTGGGGCATCCTCGGGGTGATCATGTTGCGCGCCATCATGATCGGCCTGGGCACGGCCCTGGTGCAGCAGTTCGACTGGATTCTCTACGTGTTCGGTGCGTTCCTGCTATTCACCGGCGTCAAGATGCTGCTGAGCAAGGACCACGAAGAGCATCCAGATCTTTCGCAGAACCGTCTGCTGGCGTTCCTGCGCCGGCATATCCGCGTTACCGACGACCTTCACGAGGGGCGCTTCCTGGTGCGCCAGCACGACGCCGCCAGCGGCAAGACGCTGCTCTACGCCACGCCGCTGCTGCTGGCGCTCGTGCTGATCGAACTGGCGGATCTGGTGTTCGCCGTGGACAGCGTACCGGCCGTGTTCGCCATCACCCAGGATCCGTTCATCGTCTACACCTCGAACATCTTCGCCATTCTCGGGTTGCGCTCGCTCTATTTCGCGCTCGCGGCTCTGATGCACCGTTTCGTGTATCTGAAGTACGCGCTCGCAATCGTGCTGATCTTCATCGGCGGCAAGATTTTCCTGCATGGCTTCGTCAAGGTGCCGGCGTTGTTGTCGCTCAGCGTGACGCTCGGTGTGCTGGCTGGCGGTGTACTGCTGTCGCTGCTCAAGACGCGCGTCAAGTCGGAAGGCCAATAGTGGCGTAATTTGGAATATCGCGAAGCGATTTCCCGCCGAGGCGTTAGCGCCGGATCGTCAGTCCGATCAGGCGCGAAACGACCAGGGCGATATACATCACCCCGGCGAATTGCTCGAGCATCACCAACGCACGCGCCATCGGCGTGATCGGCAGAATGTCGCCGATGCCCACTCCGGAAAGAATGGTAAAACTCAAGAAGAGCAGTTCGAGCCAGCTGCGCGGCGCTTCGGGATCGAGCAATGCGGTAAAACTGCCCGGAAATAACAACTGGCAGACCATGAAACTGTACGCGAATGCCCAGGCAAGCAGCGTAAAAGTGGCACCGACCGCAAACAGCTCATCGGTGGTGGCGCGCTGATCTTCCATCATGTAAGCGATCAGGCTGGCTGCGGCATAGAAATAGAAGGCGGACTCCAGCGCTGCCAGCGACAGGCTCAGCACGGGACCGCCGCGAACCTCACCGATGATCGTCAGCGCCAGAATGCATGCGGCCAGCGTAAGGGCGACCCACTGAGTCAGTGGGCTACGACGCACCATGCGCAGGGCCGCCACCAATACAACGATGCCAAATGTGCCGATGATGGCCCGCGCATGGGATAGGTCTTCCAGAAACGGGTACAGCACGATACCCAGCAGTTGAATGAGCAAAAGGCTGGCAGACGGATAGCGAAGCAGAAATGATTGGTTGGTGTTCATCACGGGCGACAGCCGAAAGGGGATTGAAGCGTACAGTTTCGTCAGCGTGCCTGGCCACTGCCCGGTGCTAGGTACAAAGCGTTTCTTTCAGGGCACCCAATCGTCGTTCGACGTAGCTGCTGGCGATCAAGGTCTTTCCCTTTTTGCTTCGGTGAAGGAGGATGCTGCCGGCTCAGCCAGTGCCAGGCGCTGTGCATGCGTTTGTTTTGATCGAAAGGTAGGTGGATTGTGAGAAAGAAAAAGCCCGTTGACCCCGTCCGGCAGGCGGAAAAGAACCGTGCGCATCGGATTGGCTGGTTAATTGCGCTGGCGGGGATTGTTGTTGGGTTTGTGCTGGTAATGATGAGGCCGGGGCTATAAGCCTTTTGGTTTTTAAGCGCGGCTTAAGCGGTTCGATCACCCTGTACCGCTGCAGCCGCGGCCTACTGTGTCTACTCATTGCGACAACCCGCTCGGAGAATGAGCCGTCCCCACAGTGCCGAGCCCAGCCATGCACATCGCCATTTTTACCTTTGACGGCTTCAACGAACTGGATTCGCTTATCGCGCTAGGCATCTTGAATCGCATCAAGCAGCCGGACTGGCGCGTCTCCCTGGCATCACCGAGTGAAACGGTTACCTCGATGAACGGCGTGCGGCTATACCGCCAGGCCGCGCTGGAAGAGATCGACTCGTTCGATGCCGTGCTCGTTGGCAGCGGTATTAAAACTCGCGAAATTGCCGAGGATGCTGCCGTAATGCGGACGCTGGCGCGGCTCGATCCTGCGCGCCAGCTGATCGGCGCGCAGTGCTCCGGCACTTTGCTGCTAGCCAAATTGGGGCTGCTGAAAGGCATCCCAGGCTGCACCGACCTCACCACCAAACCCTGGGTGCAGGAAGCCGGCATCGACGTGCTGGAACAGCCGTTCTTCGCTCGCGGTAATCTCGCCACCGCCGGCGGCTGCCTGGCCTCCATCTATCTTGCAGCCTGGACGCTGGCCCGCCTGGTTGGGCGCGAGGCCGCAGCCGAGGCGCTGCATTACGTCGCGCCGGTAGGGGAGAAGGTGGAGTACGTCGAGCGGGCGCTGGCCAATATCGAACCTTATCTGCCCAGCGCCTGAACGGTCTCGCCGCGTGGCCTTTGTATAGGTTGCGATGTATGGTGCGAGCCGAACCTGGCCACCGATCGAAAAGCCCGCATGAGAACCGACAGCCGCCTTTCCCGCATGCTCCACGTCCTGCTGCACATGGCGCGCGACGAACGCCCGGTCACTTCGGAGCAGATCGCACAGATGCTCGGGACCAACGCGGCAGTGGTGCGTCGCACCATGACGGGGCTGAGAAAGGCCGGTTACGTCCGCGCCGACAAAGGTTACAACGGCGGCTGGAGCCTGTCGGTCGATCTACAACAGGTCACCTTGCTGGACATCTTTCATGCGGTCGGCGGCCCGCGAATCTTTGCTATCGGCGCGGACCGCGACAATCCGGATTGCCTGGTCGAGCGAGTGGTCAACGCCGCGCTCGAAGACGCCCTGCAACAAGCCGAAGCCCTGCTGTTGCAACGGCTGGGTTCGTTGACTTTGGCTGACCTGTCTAGCGAATTTAATACGCTGTACGGCACGTGCCCATCTAAAGCCGGTACTCATCGCTCGCACTGAGCGTTTCAACCTTTTCATCATTAAAACTCTTTCATGGAACTTGATTATTAGTGTAACTTCAAAAGATACAAAAATTATCGAGAGGGAGCGGATCATGTTCTATGACGTGATTATTATCGGTGGCAGCTATGCGGGATTGTCTGCGGGGCTACCCTTGGCGCGGGCCCGTCGGCGGGTTCTGGTGATTGACGCGGGCCTGCGGCGTAACCGTTTTGCCGCGGCATCTCACGGTTTTCTGACCCAGGATGGCGTACCCCCAGACGAAATCGCCGCTGAAGGTCGCGCCCAGTTGATGAACTACGACACTGTCGACTGGCTCCATGCCGAGGTGGCGCAGGCCGAGCGTGACGACCAAGGCTTCAGCGTCACCGACCGGAACGGAAAGCAGCACAGGTCGCGCCTATTGATCTTGGCTAACGGAGTCGTCGACGAGCTGCCGGCCATTCCGGGCCTGGCCGAGCGGTGGGGCACGCAGGTATTTCATTGCCCGTATTGCCACGGTTATGAACTTGAACAGGGTCGCATCGGCGTGCTGGCGACATCTCCACTATCGATGCACCAGGCGCTGATGCTGCCGGATTGGGGTAGTACGACACTGCTGTTGAACGATGCCTTCGAGCCGTCAGCCGAAGAGCTGGCCCAGCTCGACGCACGCGGGACAGCGCTGGAGCGCACCAAGGTCACTCGGCTATTGAACGGCGAACCGCTGAACGTGGCGTTGGCAGATGGCCGCCAGCTGCCGTTCGCCGGCCTCTTCGTCGCGCCACGTATGCGGGTCTCGGCATTGGTCGGGCAACTGGGGTGCGAAATGGAAGAAGGCCCGCTCGGTCCCTTCATCAAGACCGATCCCACCAAAGCCACCTCGATCCCTGGTGTATTCGCCTGCGGCGATGCGGCGCGGGCGGCCGGCTCGGTGCCTTTGGCGGTGGGGGACGGCGCGATGGCCGGCGTGGCCGCGCATCGGGTGTTGATGTTCGGGTTATGAGGTGAACTGGCGATTGAGCGGCGAGGTGTTTGCCAGTCAGGTCGAGCGAGCGCCCCGTCCATGCGTCCAACAGCCAGGAGTTCCGGCGTCTTCGCGCATGCGCTCGACGGTCGCTCACCATGGCGGTGCCTGGTGAGCGACATGCGTCGTGCTACACGCGGAAGCGGCTGACCATCGCCTGCAGCTCATTGCCAAGGCGAGCCAGTTCGATACTCGATGCGGCGGTCTCATCGCTGGCCGTTGCGGTCTGCTCGGAGATGTCGCGCACGTTAACCACGCTGCGGCTGATCTCCTCGGCCACGGCGCCTTGCTCTTCGGCAGCGGCAGCGATTTGCTGATTCATCGCCTGGATGTTCGAGACCTTCGCGGTGATATCGTTGAGCGCCAACCCGGCCTTGCGCGTGAGCTCGACGCTGCTTTCGGTCAGGTTGTGGCTGTTCTGCATCGCGACCGCAACCTGTTGCGTACCTTGCTGCAGACCGGCAACCAATTGTTCGATTTCCTCGGTCGATTTCTGTGTCCGCTGAGCCAGGCCGCGTACCTCGTCAGCGACCACTGCGAAACCGCGTCCCGCTTCACCGGCACGTGCGGCTTCGATAGCCGCATTGAGGGCCAGCAGATTGGTCTGCTCGGCGACCGCTTTGATCACGTCCATGACGCTGCCGATTCGGTTGCTTTCAGACTCCAGCTTGGTCATGGCTGCGGTAGAGCGAAGCATCTCGTGGGATAGCCGTTCGATCTGGGTTACCGCCTCGGACACTACCGCGTCGCCCGCACGCGCTTCCCGATCCGCGTCGCTGGCGGCTCGCGAAGCATCCTCGGCATTGCGCGCCACTTCTTGCACCGTGGCGGACATCTCGTGCATCGCCGTTGCGACCTGATCGGTCTCGATTTTCTGGCCGTTCATGCCGACGCTGGTCTGCTCGGTAATGGCCGACAATTGCTCTGCGGCACTGGCCATTTGCGTAACGCTGTCGCGGATACCGCTGATGAGCTCGCGTAGGGTCGCCGCCATGCCCATCACGCCTTGCTGCAACGCACCGATTTCATCCTTGCGCGCGATGTGGCGTTGGTCGGTCAAATCACCGGCAGCAATATTCCTGACGACCGCAAGCGTATCCGCCAACGGCTGGGTGATCTGACGCGTGATCAACCAGGCAGCCAGCAGGCCGATGAGCAATGCCAGCACGGTAACCGAGATCTGGGTGATTCCAGCCTGAGCGGTCTCATGATCGCGGCTAGCGTTCTGGGCCTGGGTCAGGGCCATGCCGAGACGGTTGATCTCATCCGTCTCGCTTGCCATTTCCTGGCGTGCCGCTGCAATCGCTTCGGTTTGAGCGACGACTGCTTTGAGCGCTACGAGATACCCGTCGAGTGCCTGCTCGGTGACGGCCACCTGAGCGGAGAAGTCGTCCCCAAGCACCGCCTTCAAGCGCGCGGCGGATTGCCGAGCCTGCCCAATCTGGTGCTCGACCTTGGCAGCGACCTCGGCCGTAGGCGTGGTGTTGTAACCACGCATCTGGTAGCGCACCAATTGCCAGTTCATGCGCAGGTCGGAAATCGCCTTCAGGCCTGCGTAGCGATTGTCCGCGTAGACCGGCAATTGCTCCACCGCCTTGCCCATGGCGTCGATTGGCGCGCTGGCGAGCGTTGCATGCTTGCCCATGTCCGCTCGGGCTGCGTCGCCGGCGGTGTAGGCGTCACGCATGTTTTTCAACGAGGCGCGGTAGAGCTGGATCTGCTCGCCTTGCTTTCGCAGAAGCACCAGATTTTTGGGGTTGGAGAAGTTCGGCGAAATCTCGTTGAGACGAGTCTCAAACCGGTCCAGGGCCCCGTTCACGGCCTCGGCCGATTTCGCATCTCCGTTGTCGAGCATGTACTGCAGGCGCGCAACTCGCAGATCGGTTAGCGATTTGTTTAGCGAAGCGATCTGCTCCATCAAGGCGCTGCGGTGTGTGACGCTACCCAGGCTGAGCCAGCCGGAGACGGCCAACCCGGCGGTAAGCAAAAGCACCGAGCCGAATCCGATCGCCAGCTTCTTGGTCATGCTGATATCGGCAAACCAGTTCTTCATTCAATTTTCTCCTGACCAGATTCGGCTGCGGTGCCGAGACGCCTGACAACCGCTGACGCTGCGACTGCCAGGTGACATCGTGGGGTAGGTAATGCCAATGCCGCTGCCGAGGGGGTGACAGAAATTCAGGCCGTGTTGCATGCCGCATGCGCTGATTGCTATAGCCCGGTGCCACGGCCTCGGGCTATAGCGATAGCTCAATAAACGAACGTCAGCAGCGCGTTGAAGATCAGTGCCGCGACAAAGCCCAGGGGCGCAGCGCGGAACAGCAATCGCGGAAAGAGCGAGGTACGGCTTTGCTCCGTTGTGCACGAGCCGAGGATCAGGCTGCCGCCTGATGAGAACGGCGAGATCGAGGTGGCCTGGGAACCGACAACGATGGCGATGAACAGGAGCATCGGATCAAGGCCAAGCGCCGAGGCAATTGGCGGTACCATCGGGAACAGCGCCGGCGTGACGACCCCCAATGTGCTGGAAAACAGCGACATGAACGCCGCCACCACGCCAAAGACGATCGGGACCATGATCGGCGGGATGCTGTTGCCCATCCACGACGCCAGGGCGTCGATGGTGCCCGCCTTGATGGCGACGGAAATGAGCATGCCCACGCCGCAGATCATGATCAACGTGGCCCAGGGCACCGAGGCCATGGCTTTGCGTTCGTCGCCCAGCTTCAACAGCAGTGCGATGACCGAGAAGATGCTGGCGATCAGGCCGATGTCCATCTTCGAATTGATGAAGCTGACCGTCGCGTTGTCCGGCAAGGCGATGTGCGCGATTGGTGCCGCCAGCACGATTGCCATCATCGCCAACGTCAGCCACAGCGTAATCTTCTGCTCGCGGTTCAGCGGCGTCGGCTCGGTTGCTATATAGGCGAATGCCTTCATCGCTTTACCATGCCCGGTCAGGAATACCAGTACGGAAATCACCAGCAGCGGAATTACCAGCGTGCTGACGAAAATCCCCGCCGCGTTGATGAAGGCGTCGTTCTCCGGGATGCCTGCGTTGACCATCAAGCCACGGAAAATGATGCCGCTCTGGCTGGACACGAAGTTGGCGCCGCTCAAGGCGCCGTAGTTCACTGCCATGCCGCCGGCAATCAGGCTCATGCCAGTGCGCTCACAGAGCAGCAGGGTGATCGGTGCCATGAACGCCAGCACCGTGTAGTAACCCGCGCCCATTGCGGAGATGACCGTCGCAGTGAAGAAGACCGCGAACGGCAACAGTTGCGGCACCGAGCGACAGTGATAGATCAGGTGCTCGGCCAGTTTCTCCAGGGTGCCGTTGACCGTGGCGAAACTGTAGAACAGGCAGACCGAGAAGATGATGAAGAAGATCTTCAACGGCCACATGCTGATGACCTCGGACGGGCTGAGGCCCATACCGAAACAGCCGATCAGGTAAGCGAAGGCGATTGCGAACAGACCGATGTTGATCTTGGTCTTGTAGCCAAGTGCGACGGCGACGACGATGGCCGCGACGACGAGCATGCTCATCATGATGTAAGTGTCCTGTTGTTGTTATGAAGCGTTTAGCGGGAAAGGTTGAAGCCGAACAGCTCCGCCGGGTTATTCATCAGCACCTGGGCGCGCTCGCCCGCGTCCGGCAATAGCGCCTCGATGAAAGCGACCTGCCGGTCATAATCGGTCTGGTCTTCGAACTGGGTGTTGGGCCAGTCGCTGCCCCAGAGGAAACGCTCGATGCCGTCGCTCGCTTCACGCACCTGAGCCAGCACTGTGGCTGCCTGGGCGAGATCGGACTGGCTGCGGTAGGCGGCGGACAGCTTCAGCCATACGCGCTTGTCTCCCAGCAACGCGAGAAACGCCTTGTGGTTGGGCTTGTCAGCGTCGATGCCGCCAGTCGGCAGCCCGAAATGGTCGATCACCACGTCGACGCCGCAGGCCAGAATGGCCGGCACGATCAACGCCACATCATCAATGCCGCGCTGAATTTCCACCTGCCAGCCGCGCGGCGCGAGCCGCTCGAACAGGGCTGTCCAGGCGGGGCCGCTGTAGTCGTTCAGTGTCTTACCGATGAGGTTCAGACGGATGCCCACCACACCGGCTTCGGCCAGTTCGTCCAGTTGAGTCTCGCTGATGTCGGCATCGACCACCGCGACGGCACGCAGGCGCTGCGGATAGCGGCGTAGCGCTTCGAGCATGAAGTGGTTGTCGGTCCCCAGAAAGCTCGGCTGAATCAGCACACCGTGCGACAGGCCGTTGCGATCAAGATGCTCGAGGTACTGCTCAACCAGCGCATCGTAATGCGGGCTGTAGCGACGGCCGGGCGCCATCGGCAGATCCTGACGGAAGATATGGGCATGCGTGTCTACGCCAGTGAGAGCGGGCGGATAAAAGCCAGTCATAAGCGGATAACCCTGGTCGATTGTTGTAGTGGCGAACGGCCTGGCGTATTCGCCGCCAGATCGCGGGCGAACCAAAGCTCGCGGCCACATTTGTTACTGACATGTAGTCATATATATGAATAGATGACCATATATTCAGCGGTGGATATCTGTCAATCAACGTGTCAGTGCTAAAGTGGCTCCCGTCTCGGAAATGGACTGATCAAACATGAACGCCCCGACCCTCGGATACGATGAGCGCCTACCGCTCTATCAGCGTCTACGAGAAGAAATGCTGGCCAAGATCGCCGCTGGCGAGTGGACGCCCGGCGCGCCCATTCCCACCGAAGCGGAACTGACCCGACTGTATGGCGTGGCCATCGGTACGGTGCGCAAGGCGGTGGACACGCTGGTCAATGAAGGGTTGCTGTTGCGTAGCCAAGGCCGCGGTACCTTCGTTCGCCGGCCCAACTTCGATGCCTCGCTGGCGCGTTTCTTTCGCCAGGTGAACGCCAGCGGCGGACGAGAAATCCCCACCAGCCGCATTCTCTCCAAGGCGCTGCAAAAGCCATCGCCGACGGTCGCCACGGCGCTGGAGCTGAACGACGGCGAGCAGATCGTCCGCATGGAACGCCTGCGGATGGTCGAAGGCCGCACGCTGTTTCACGAGGAGATCTGGCTGCCCGCCACACGCTTCGGCGCGTTACTGGAGATCGAGTCCGAAAGCTTTGGCGAGCTGCTCTATCCGTTCTACGAAAAACAGTGCGGCCAGTGCATCGCCTCGGCCAAGGAAACCCTCACCGTTGGGGCAGCCGATAGCACCATGGCGAAAGTCCTGTCGATCAAGGAGGGCGCACCGATGGTGATGATCGAGCGCACGGCCTTGGGCTATGACCGATGCCCGCTGGAATACCGCATGTCCCGCGCTGCGGCCGAGGGGTTCCGGTATCAGATTGATATTTCCTGAGTGATCTGCGCGATGGCCGGTCCGCGGCGCTTGTAGGGTGGAAAACGGCGAAGCCTTTTCCACGCGTTGCTCCCAAAGCTACTTCGCTACTTCGCTATTTCGCTTCGACGACAGCATATTCAGTCGTGCGCCGCCGAGCTGTTATTGCAGATTAGGATCCTGGCGCGGCTTGGCTTGTCAGGGTTCGATCAACTAGGCGGATACTGTTTCGCCCGCCACGCTTGGATTCGTAGAGCGCGACGTCGCCTTGCTCGATCAGCGCCGCCAGGCTGGCTGGAGGCTGATCGAAAACACTGACGCCGATGCTCAGGGTGACCGGCTCGGGTGTGGTGAAATTCTGGGCTGCTGTGTCATGGAACTCTCTGCGCAGCACGTCGCCTAGACTCAAGATTCGTTCATTGGAGGCGTCGCTCAACAAAATCACGAATTCATCGCCGCCCAGCCGGGCCGCTACCGCGCCTGCGGGCAATACCAGACGAATCATCTCGCCCAACGCGACGAGCAATCGGTCGCCTGCCGTATGCCCGTGAAGGTCATTGACCAGCTTGAAATTATCGATATCGATCAGCAGCAGAGCGCCCGGGCGAGCAGGGGAGACCTCATTCAGCAGACGTGGCGCCCGAGCCTCCAGGGCGCGCCGGTTATACATGGCGGTCAGTGGATCCCGCGCGGCTAACCGCTCTATCCGCTTTTCTCGGCGGTAGCGCACGGTACCGGTCATCGATAGCGCAATCAGCATAATCGCCATCACCCCTTCGACCAGTGAAATCTGAATGATCCTGCCCCGGAAGGCAGCAAGATCGATCAGCGTGCCTGGAACGAGCGCCGGTATCATCTTGGCGAAGTAGAACAGGCTGTGCCCCAGCAGCACATAGCGCAGCTGCGCCGCTCCAGCTCCCAGCGATTTGGCATGCGGGCGCAGCAGTAAGCTGGCCTTGAGCGCCAACAGCGCAACCAAAAACGAATTGAGCAGCAGAATGACCTTCGACCAGGGCTGCTCGCCCGGTAGCAGCAGCAGCGCGAACCAGGCGACGAAGATCAGGTACCAGGCGCGAGACAGGCGCGTTTCCGTGAAGCGCGTAACACCTATCAGGAAAAGCCAGTGAGCCGTTACCAGCAGGCCGTTGGCAAACCAGATGCCGATCAGCAGCAGGCCGCTTACACGGAGCAAGGCCAGCGACGAGCCCACGCTGATCAAGGCAAAGCCTGCGCTCCAAAACAGCAAAGAGGGCTCGCGAACGGTTTGCCACTCGAAGGCCAGATACAGCGCGGAAGCCAGCGCGAGGGCGACGGAGAGCGTCAACA
Source organism: Stutzerimonas sp. VN223-3 (assembly GCF_045999685.1). Taxonomy (NCBI): domain Bacteria; kingdom Pseudomonadati; phylum Pseudomonadota; class Gammaproteobacteria; order Pseudomonadales; family Pseudomonadaceae; genus Stutzerimonas; species Stutzerimonas sp. VN223-3. The sequence continues at coordinate 666,982 of NZ_RBEC01000001.1, forward strand.
TGGTTAGTGGATCGAGTGCCATGTCTTATCGGCCTGTTTGAAACCATTGAATGGTTAGTTGTAGCGAAATTAGCCATCGCCGTGATGGCAGCCGTGTTCAGAACTGCGGGCCGGAGCGGGTGTTATTGCCCTTGGCCAGACGGTCATAGAGCACCACGTTTACGGTCGCCGCGAGATTCATACAACCATTGGTGGGGATGTAGACCACATCCTCGCACCAATCGCGGATCTCCTTGCTCAGCGAGCCGTCCTCTGCGCCAAAGATGTACAGGGCGCGATCCGGGTGCGTGTACTCGGGGAGGGCGCGGGCTCCCTCGACCAGCTCCACGGCCACCGGTACGCAACCGAGCGGCAGGATCTTGCGCAGATCATCGATGTTGATCAGCGGAATGCCCTGATGGACCTTCTTGGTATCGGTGATGAAATCCTTAGCGCGGTCGTAGCGCGTGCCGGTGTAAAACACCGAAGCGGCGCCGTAGCAGCCAGCCGCTCGCATGATCGCCCCGACGTTGGAAGGCGATTTCGGGTTGCTCAGGCCGATGCAGGCGTATCGTTTGTTGCTCACAGGGAGGACTCGCGCGGAAAACGCGCGAGTATACGGGACAGCCCTGCCGTTAGTTGGATCGAGGCGCCTGGCTCCGATCAGGGGATGAGTTTGTTTTCACGCAGTGCCGAGAACACCCGGGCTTCGCGAGCTGGAAGCGAGCGGACTGATCGAACGCTATACGCTCGACTCGATACCGCCAGCGGTGGGCTTCGGGGTGTCACCCCTTGGCAGGCTCATGATCCAACCCATCGAAATGATCTACGAGTGGGCACGGCAGAACTCCACTGCACTGGGCCAGCTACAGCCGAGAAGCACGTCGCGCAGGCGGCAGCACTATCCAATTTGAATCACGTTTATGGCCCGCTAACGGCTGGCCGTCGCGCGATCAGAGCTGATCGCCAACCGCGGCCTTGTCGATTACTGACCAGACGTTTCGGATTTTTCCCTCGCCGAATTCGTAGAACACGTTTTCGGTGAAGGCCACTTGCTTTCCGTTTACCGCATAGCCGAACAAATCCCCGGTGGGCGTACAAGCGAACCGCAGCTGTGCCGCCACATGGGGCGGCTCGGCGATGAGCAGCCCGATATTGAATTGCAGATCGGGAATCGCTTGAACGTCACCTTCGAGCATCTGGCGATAGCCATCCAGCCCGACGAACTTGCCGTTGTAGTGCACCTCGTCATGGACGAAACGCCCCAGCTCCGGCCAGTTACGGCTGTTCAAGCAGGCGATGTAGCCTCGGTAGCAATCAGTGATCACGTCGCCTGTCATCGTCGTCCCCCCAGAGTGAGTCAGATAGTCAGGCTAGCGGCTTGCTCGTTATACGCCATCCTTAGTGGCCTGCTGCGCCAGGCCGACGCAGGCATATCGCTTAGTGCTCAGGATCGGCCGCTCACAAAAACGGGGTGCGCGTTAAAAAAGTAAGCGTGGCGTCGAATTCATTCTCCTTCGTTCGACTATCAGAGCCATCAAGGCAAACCCGCGACCAAAGGAGAACGCCATGCCCAGCACTATCCGCCTTCACCGCGTCTTGCGAACTACGCCCGATCGCCTTTATCGCGCGTTCCTGGATCCAGACGCCAAGGCCAAATGGCTGCCGCCGAATGGTTTTACCGGCAAGGTGCACGAGATCGATGCGCGTGTGGGTGGCCGCTACAGGATGTCCTTCACCAATTTCTCCACGGGTGAGATCCACAGCTTCGGTGGCCAATACCTCGAGCTGCTGGAAAACCAGCGAATCCGCTACGAAGACACATTCGATGATCCGGGCTTACCGGGCACCATGGAGGTGACAGTGACGCTCACCCCCGTTTCCTGCGGCACCGAGCTGAACATCACCCAGGACGGCGTCCCGGACGCGATCCCAGCCGATTCCTGCTACCTCGGCTGGCAGGAATCGCTGACGCTACTGGCGAAGCTGGTCGAGGTTGAGATTCCGGATGAATGATTGATCGCCAGGGATGAGGATGGGTGGCAAAGCTTCAGGTGCTGTACGGCGAAGTGGTCCGCCACCTTTTTCTCTCTATCCATTAAAAGCTGCTTCGTTATTCAGGCACTGGGGGACATTTTCCCCCGGTATGCCCCGACATCCGATAGCCGCCACCATGGCAATTCCCTCGTAGCGGGGTTGAGATTATGATGCGCGCCCGCCAACGCTCCACGCCCAAAACATCAGGTCATCATGCCCGGCAATGCTCTCTATACCGACCTGTCGGGATACTACGACCTCATGTGTGCCGATATCGACTACACAGCGCAAAGCCACTGTATTCACAGGCTGCAGCAGCTATTTGGTAACGCTGGGATCAGGCATCTGGATCTCGCCTGTGGCACCGGGCCGCATGTGCGACATTTCATCGATGCCGGTTTTGAAAGCTGCGGGCTCGACATCAACCAGCCCATGCTAGATAGAGCGGCCATCCGCTGCCCCGAAGCCCGGTTTTCCCTTCAGGATATGTGCGGCTTCAAGGTGGATCAGCCGGTCGATCTGATCACCTGCTTCTTGTATTCCATTCACTACAGCGCAGGACTTGAGCGGTTGAAGGCCTGTATCGCCAGCGTGCATGGCGCACTGGCGGCGGGTGGGCTCTTCTGCTTCAACGCCGTTGACAAGGAAAGAATCGACAATGACTCGTTCGTCTCGCACACCGCCAAACATGCGGACGGCCTGTTCAGCTTTAGCTCTGGTTGGAGTTATTCCGGCAACGGTGAGCAGCAGTCTCTAAAACTCCGCATCGAGAAAACGACCGCAGGCGCACGCCAGGTATGGCACGACGAACACCGCATGGTGGCGGTGAGCTTTGGCGAATTGATCGAGCTGTTACGGCCGTACTTCGAAGTGCACGTGCTTGAACATGATTACGAAAGGATCATTCCCTGGAACAAGACGACCGGGAACGCGATATTTGCTTGTGTGAGGGTTTGATCTGCGGGGTTCAAAGCCCGGGCTTTCACTCGCTCGCCGACGCATCGGTAGCTACGCAGCTGGAAGGCGGCGGCACCTGTTCCATGGGGCGTGCTTCTTCAAACGATTAATGCAAGCGATTGGCTGCCGAGTAGGTCTGAGTGAGGTGAAGGGCCTGTTGGGCCAGTTGGTCGAGCAGACAATCGCGTTCTTTCTCCGCATCGCTCATGGCTTGCTCACCGTGCTGTTTCACGAGATAGCTGTGAATCTGACGGACTTCCTGGGACTGGAAAATCGGCTGCAAATCCTGCACTGCGACCACTCCGTTCGACGCCTGGCTCCGGGTATTCATCACCACTTGCGGACCGCGAGCCGCCAGAGGCAGAAAGCCCAGCTCTTCGAAGTAGGGAACCTTGCCCGCCACGCACGCCACTTCCGCATGGGGATAACGCGCCACCATCGCGTCGACCATGGCCCGACCGATGCCCTGACGGCGATGGTCGGTTTGCACTGCCAGATAAACCAACGCACAGGCTTCAGGGTCGTCCATATACGGTAGATACAGGGCAAATCCGAGCAGGAGCAACGGGTCATCGGCATCCAGCGCCATGATCAGTTCGGGCTTGCCCGCCTGCGCGCCATCCATGCTATCCAGATAACGATGCACCTCGAACCCCACCACGTACTGATACAGCTGATACAGCGGGTTGGCAGGCGTGAGCGATACCGGGCTGATGTCGCCGAGGTAGTCCACGACCATCTGCAGCACCTGGCTTTTCATCGATTCCGGCGGCGGGGTGTCCAGATGGGCAAGCGTGAACATAGGCGATGAGACTCCGGATCAATGCGCAAAGCGGGCATTGTACTGGGCGATAGGCTGGGGCGAGCGGGAAGGGCGTGCTCATCCCTGGAAAGAGACAGAACAGGGAATAGTAACGGCACGTTGCAGCCGTTGCGGCAATTGAATTCGCTTGGTTTCTGCTTCCTTATCAGATCTGCATCGGGCAGAGCGAGACGATGTGAAGCGGCAACGATTCCTGAAGAGGCGCCCAACGCAGCCGCGCTGGCACAGTGACTTGCTGTTGGTTGTGACTCAGGTTTAGGTAATGCCTATCGAGGCAATAGCGAAATTTGATCCCCCGTTTATTTGCCTTCTTCAGGCATACGCGAAGCGATCCAGACCGCATGAATGCTGTGTTTGAGGCTCATCCTGGGGGCTCGCGCCGTTTCGATAGGCGGATTGCGCGTTTTTGTTCTGCCATGAACTGAGTGCTACGGTTCTAAAGCGGCGCCTGACCGCGATAACCACAACCACGAGAGGAACAGAACATGAGCGCTGAGTCTGGAGAAAATACTGGCGGTGGATGCCCGTTCGGTCATGGCGCCGGTGCACCCCGCAAACGCCCGGGCAATCGTGACTGGTGGCCGGAAGCATTGAGCCTCACCTCACTCAACCAGCACTCGCCGCGCTCCAATCCATACGGCGGCGATTTCGATTACGCAGCTGAGTTCAAGTCACTCGATCTCGACGCCGTGATCGCCGACCTGCACGCCGTGATGACGGATTCGCAGGACTGGTGGCCAGCGGACTTTGGCCATTACGGCGGCCTGTTCATTCGGATGGCCTGGCACAGCGCCGGTACCTATCGCATCACTGACGGTCGCGGCGGCGCCGGTGGAGGTCAGCAGCGTTTTGCGCCGCTCAACAGCTGGCCGGATAACGCCGCGTTGGACAAGGCCCGGCGCCTGCTGTGGCCGATCAAACAGAAGTACGGGCGCAAACTGTCGTGGGCCGATCTGTTCGTACTCACCGGAAACGTTGCGCTCGAATCCATGGGCTTCAAAACGTTCGGCTTCGGCGGTGGCCGTGCGGACACCTGGGAGCCCGAAGAACTGTACTGGGGCCCTGAGGGCACCTGGCTAGGCGATGAGCGCTACAGCGGCGAACGGCAGCTGCACCCTGGCTTGGGCGCCGTGCAGATGGGCTTGATCTACGTGAACCCGGAAGGCCCGAACGCCAACCCAGACCCGAAAGCCTCGGCCATCGACATCCGCGAGACCTTCGCGCGCATGGCGATGAACGATTACGAAACCGTGGCGCTGATTGCTGGCGGTCACACCTTCGGCAAGACCCATGGCGCGGGCGACCCCTCATTGATGGGGCCGGAGCCGGAAGGCGCAGTTATCGAAGACCAGGGACTGGGTTGGCGCAGCAAGTTCCAGACCGGCATAGGTGCCGATGCCATCACCTCCGGCCTCGAAGTCATCTGGAGCCAGACTCCGACGAAATGGTCCAACTACTTTTTCGAAAACCTCTTCAACTTCGAGTGGGAACTGACCAAGAGCCCTGCCGGAGCGCATCAGTGGGAAGCCAAAGACGTCGGGGAGATCATTCCCGACCCGTTCGACCCCAACAAGAAGCGCAAGCCGACCATGCTCACCTCGGACCTGGCACTGCGCTTCGATCCGATCTACGAACCGATCTCGCGTCATTTTCTCGAAAACCCGGACGAATTCGCCGATGCCTTCGCCCGCGCCTGGTTCAAGCTGACCCACCGCGACATGGGCCCCACCGCCCGCTACCTCGGGCCGCTGGTGCCGAAGGAAAAGCTGATCTGGCAGGACCCGATCCCCGAGTGCGACCATCCGAAAATCGATGACGCGGACATTGCCTCGCTCAAGCAGAAGATGCTGAGCATGGGCTTTTCCGTCTCTGACCTGGTGTCGGTCGCCTGGGCTTCGGCGTCGACCTATCGCGGCTCGGACAAGCGCGGCGGGGCCAACGGCGCACGCATCCGCTTCGCGCCGCAAAAGGACTGGCAGGAAAACAACCCGGCGCTACTGGCTCGCGTGCTTGAGAAGCTCACCCAGATCCAGACCGAGTTCAACGGCTCGGCCACCGGTGGCAAGAAGGTCTCCATGGCGGACCTGATCGTGCTGGCCGGATGCGCCGCGATCGAAAAAGCGGCGCAGGACGGCGGGGTCAGCGTCAAGGTGCCCTTCACGCCAGGGCGCATGGACGCTCTGGAGGAGTGGACCGATGCGCAGTCATTCGAGGCGCTACGCCCGGTCGCGGACGGCTTCCGCAATCACTATTACGAGGCCCACTTCATGGCGCCCGAGGAAGCGCTTGTAGACAAGGCCCACCTGCTACGCCTCAGCGCGCCGGAGATGACCGTGCTGGTCGGTGGCATGCGGGTGCTGGGCACCAACGCGGATGGCGGCAAAGAGGGCGTCTTTACCAACCGCGTGGGCACGCTGTCGAACGACTTCTTCGTCAATCTGCTGGACATGAAGAACGAGTGGACCGCGACCGAGCACAAGAACCGCTTCCAGGGCCTCGACCGCAACACCCGCCAACCCACTTGGACTGCCACTCGCGTGGACCTGATCTTCGGCTCGCAATCGGAGCTGCGTGCGCAAGCCGAGGTGTACGGCATGGTCGACGGCAACGAGAAGTTCGTCCACGACTTCGTCAAAGCCTGGGACAAGGTGATGAACGCGGACAGGATGGATATCGGTAAGCCGGAAGATATCTTCAGCCAGAAGCTCTCGGCCTAAGCAAAGCGCTGGCGCCCTTGTGGCGCCAGCGCCGATTTGAGCCCTAAGGCTGACGAGTCACCGGCAGAGTGCGAGCCGCGTTAATCGTACTTCACTCCGATCCGGCCGGTGTAATCGGTATAAAGCAACAAAGGACGCTTCTTCGTCTCTTCGAAATAGTCATCAGTTGCCTTCTTCGAGCCTGTGAAGTGCCCATAGTCATCGATAATCAACGAACCGCCGATGCTAACTCTCGGATACAGGATTTCCAGCTCTTTCTTTGTGGACTCATACCAGTCTGTATCCAGACGAAGTACTGCGATTTTATCCGGAAGATTCTGTTCCTGTTCAAGCGTAACCAGTACATCGCCTTCAACGATGATTACGTTTTCATCAAGAAGATTGGCCTTGGCAAAGTTTGCTTTTACCTCTTCCAGGGCGGAGTAGTACATCTCATTGTGGGTGTCGCGTTGTTTGCTGAGAAAGACCTCTCGAACGGATGAACCATCGGAGAAATACTTGTCCGCCTCGGTGGGCTCAGTCATTCCTTTGAATGTGTCGAACAAATATACCCGGCGATCTGACCCGTAGAGTTTGAATATCGCTGCTGCCAGGATAGCGTTGCCCCCTCGCCATACTCCGCACTCGACAAAATCGCCCGGAATATCCCTCTCGACGGCATGCTTGCAGGCCATCAAGGTTGCCCACAGCCTCTCGTATGAAACCAACGTCAGCTTGTTGTCCATGACATAGCTGACGATGTTCTTTTCTTCTTGGGTGAACTCCACCGGCATTTTTGCGGCTTTCTTTTCGCTGGTCATCCTGCTTCCCCCGTTCTGTTTAGGCTTTAGGCAGAGCCAAGGTTGTGGAGCTGCCTCTATCTTGTCGCCAATGTTGATCATCCTAGGTCAACGTTTCATGTATGAAAGTTATACCTGCGGCTCGAGCAGTTCTGCTCCGTTCGTATATGCATGATCCAACCATTGATGGAAGGGGCTGGTGGATACCTGCAAACGTTCCTTCAAGTCGCTATACATCCATTCATTTGGCAAGGCAGAGCCTTCGCATCACGCAAAGTGAGCTATCAGCAGTTCTTTGATAGGCCTGAGCGTTGTGCTTGCAGCCGACTCAGCATACTTCCACCGCCCACGCACCAAGGAAACTTCCCGTCTCGGTAAATCGAATCTCCTGACATGCCTGAGTTTCCCTGCCTTGCAAACCTCTTGGACTTTCAATGTGTAGGCCGTACCGCCCAGGGCAATGCCGATAGCTCCATATTTTAGGTACTTGCCGTCTTGGCAATCTCATCCATATGGGTGGTGTATCTTGGATCTGGCCCGGTGCGCCACAGCAACTTAATCCATCTGGTCTCACTCAACGCCGCTGAGTTTGAGTAGGGCTACTGCGATTAGAAGCCACGCAAAGCCAACAAATAAAAGACCGACCGAAATTCTCATTAGCCGTTTGATATCGGGGGGGAAATTACGAACCTCCTCAGGGTCAAGTGTGCCTTGTCGAATATGGATTTTTGGCCAGAGTAAGAATCCTCCAGTGCTCCCGACCTGCATACAACGCGATACAAAATCGAATCCTGCCCACAGTCGCTGATAATTTTTTACCCCAAGGCTATTGGGGAAGGCTGCGATTATTCGATCGTAGTAGCGGTGCGTGGTGTATGCCTGAACGGCCAGACCGGAAAGCGCTATGACAAAAGGCGTTATCAAAAAGGCTATCTGCAAATCCAAGGGCCAAGTTTCAAACCAAGCGCTGAAACTCATCGCTGGCTCCTCTCATAAACTTTTTCCCCGGCCAGTTCGCCAGCCCATCCGCCGCCAGCCCCACCCGCAGCCGAAGCCCCACCGACAACAACAAGGCCGCAGATAATACCGCCAATGCCGCCGGAGGCCAGGCCTATAGCGCCGCAGACATAAGGAGCCATAGCTATTCCGATGCCCACGCCTGCCGATCCACCTCCGATTCCGCCAACAAAGCTCCCCGTCTCGGTAAAGCGAATTTTCTGGCACGCCTGGGTCTCGCCAGCTTTGCACACTTCCTGAACCTTCAAGGCAGAGGCAGTACCGCCCAGCGCAATACCAACATAGCCACCATACTTGAGGTACTTGGCCGCCTTGGCAATCTGATCCATATGGGTGGCGTATCCGGGGACCTGGCCCGGTGCGCCGCCTTTGCTCCAGTGGTGCACGAGGCTGCGGGTGGAGATGCCGAGATCCTGGCGCAGCGTTGTATAGCTGCCCAAGCCCAGCTGCTTGCCGAGGAAGGTTGCCTTTAGTTGGTTATCGAGTTGGCGATACAACTGCTGGCGTGAGGTGAAGAACTGCGTACTGCGCAGGTGGCCATGCGTGGCGAACTCGCGCTGATGCAGGTATTCGATATCGCGTAGCGTGCCGTCAATCTGCTTCAAACCGTTGCCTAGCACATCGGTACCCATCCCCAGCGACTGGCTGGCGCCACCGACCATCACGGCGATCTCAGCCTGATGCTTAGCCATGAAGTCGGCTTCGCTCTCGCTCAACGGTTCCAGAGCCGCACGCACCTTGGCGGCCGCCGCCATCAGGTCGGCTTCTTCGCGCGAGCAAGCAGTTGGATTGATCAGGTTGCCCAAGACGACCATCTCGCCGGCCTTAAAGCCTTTGGCGAAAGTGGGGTTTAGTGCCTTGATGCGGTTGACCAAGTGGTTGTGGGGCGCATCGGCAAACAGTCTGGCAAGTACCTGCTCGCCGGACATGCTACGCGGCACAATGTAGAAGCCAGGAGGCTGGGGCTCGGGGAGCCGAAGCATGTCGGGCGGCGGCCAATCCGAAAGCTCTGGAGTGCTTTCGACATTCGCTTCCCAGGCCGCAAATGAGGCGCCGCCGTTACCTAGCTTGGTCTTCGGCAGTTCCGGCTGACGGCCCCAGCCACGATCAGGCATCCAACTGGAGTCGCGGCTGCCGGTGCTGTCTGCCTTCCAACCGTTGTCCAAGTTCCAGTCCTGATCGAGCGGGTAGGCCGCGTCTTTAAGGTTGTCCGTTCCCATGAAAATCTCCCTGTTTTGCTGAATCGGGCCGCAGTTTATCTGTTCAAAGCGTCGGCCAATTAGCGCCTGTTCACGAAGCTTGAGCCCGAGCAGCACCAACGGCGTGGGTTACAAAAGATTGAGGACTGGTCACAAGCGCTGCCTGAAGCTCTTCCACCAAGGAATCAACCTGATGCAGCGCCTCAGCCACCGAGGCCGCCAACACATCGCCACCCGTTTCCTGACCTTCAATTGCGATCTGATGAATGCGGGTGATGCCGATGAAATTAAGCGCCGTCGCCAGGTTCGGCTCCAGATGGTTCATGTGAGCCATCTCCCGGCCAGGACCAAAGCCAATGCCGCCCCTGGCGGTGAGGATGACCGCATGCCGTGGCCGATCTTCCAGCATGGGCAGGTAGGGATCGTCGGGAAGTCGGCTTTCATCGATGCCAACCGTGCGGCCCAAGCGCACCACTTGATCGATCCAGGCTTTTAACGGCGCGGGCATCCCGAAGTTGTAAAGCGGCGTCCCGATGACCAGCACATCGGCTGCAATCAACTCATCGACTAGCTGGTCGCTTTCTGCCAGCGCTTCCTTCATCCAAGGCTCCTGGCGTTCTGGCGGCGTAAAGGCCGAGGCGATCCAGTCATGGTCGAGGAAGGAGGGCGGGTTCTGGCCGATGTCCCGATAGACGATGCTGTCCTGCGCCCGGTGGGCCCGCCACTGGCTGACGAAGCGGTGGGTAAGGTTGCGGCTGTGGGAACCGTGCTCGTCCTTGCCTGCAAGGCCGGGGCGAGCGCTGGCGTCGAGGTGCAGAAGGTGCGTCATGGTGGTTCTCCTCTGTGACTAAATTCATCTGTCATTCGCGGTAGACCCAGGCTAGGACTAGGCTCTATGGGCGACAAACGATCAATATTTCCAGGTACAGATGAGGAAAACTCAGTTATGGCGTATCGCCGGTTACCCTCGCTTTCCGCACTGCGAGCCTTCGAAGCGGCTGCCCGCCATGAGAGCGCCAAGCAGGCCGCCGAGGAGTTGTCTGTCACCGCTACGGCGATCAGTCACCAGATTCGGCTGCTGGAAGAATCACTCGGCGTCTCGCTGTTTCTGCGAAAGCCCCGAAAGCTGGAGTTGACCGACCCAGGGCGCGAGCTGCAACAGGTGCTGGAAACGGCGTTCGACACCATCAGCGTAACGGTCGAACGCCTCAGCACGGGGCCATGCCGTCAGGCAATCACCCTCAGCACCACACCGGCCATAGCGGTGCGCTGGCTGGTGCCCTGGGTCTGCATGCTGCGCGATTCGCATCCCAACATCGATCTGCGCTTTCACACGTCCCATGAACCGGTCGCGCTGGATGGCGTCACGGCGGACGTCGCCATCCGCTACGGCGACGGCCTCTGGCCGGGGCTGGTGGCGGAGAAGCTGTTCGACAACACCTTCGTTCCCATTTGTAGCCCGCACCTCGGTTTGCGTGATGTAGCCGAGCTGCCAAATCACTCCTTAATCCACTTCCGCGCCCAGGGCGCTTCATCCGCTCCGATTCATTGGGCGTCATGGCAGAAACTGGCCAACGTACCGGGATTGGACGTTAGCGCTGGGTTGGTCTTCTCCGACGAGACCCACGCCATCTCAGCCGCCGTTGGCGCCCAAGGCGTGGCCTTAATGAGCCGTCAGCTGATTGACGATGAGCTGAGGGAAGGGCGGCTGGTGCAGCCGTTCGGGCCGGAGATGGAAGGGAAGCCATTTCATCTCGTATATCCAGAGAGCCGTCGGGATGATCCGACGGTTCTGGCTGTGAGGGATTGGGTGATGGCCGTGCCGGGTGGGTTGTGTGAGGTGACGGAGTGATAGCGGCAATGTATGCGAGTCAGATCGTAGGGTGGAAAACGGCGGAGCCTTTTCCACGCCTCACTTCCAGGCTACTCGCTAAACATTCCCATACCGTCCGTCGTCGCGAATTCAAAGCCGGCAACGGTCTGTAAGGAGCACGCAAACAGCGACTATGCCCCGCCCTATGCGGGGCATAGTCGTTTTGGCGTGCCGCCTTGTCCGCGCTTCAAGACCTTCAAGACCTTCAAACCTTCAGGACCTAACCATCAAGACAACGGCCAATAGTGCCGATACCCCAAAGAGCGGCGACGGAACGCCTTGCAGACCAGCCGACTGCAAGACAGGACCGCCCCTACCCAAGCGGGCAGCACTGCAGATAAGGAACTCCTCAGACGCTTTAATCTGGAGTCACCCTCAATGAGCCCCGCACGACACTCACGTACAAGACCGATTCAACTGCTTACCGCTATTCTGGCCGTCACGCTGGCCGCACTGCTTTATGCCTTTTATGCCATGAAGCACGCTTCGACCGACCTGCGCGACATCAGCGAATTACGTTACAACTCCTATTTGCTAGCCGATGAGCTCCGACAAAGCTCGGATGACCTGACCCGGCTGGGCCGCACCTACGTGGTAACAGCCGACCCGGAATATGAACGCCAGTACACGCAGATACTCGATATCCGCAACGGCAAGGCCCCGCGCCCCCAGGAGTACCAGCGGATCTACTGGGACTTTGTAGCCGCCGGCAACGCCAAGCCGCGTCCCGATACAACCGCAATCTCGCTCGATGACCTGATGAAGCAAACCGGCTTTAGCGATGCCGAATTTTCCAAGTTGCAACAAGCACAAGCCAATTCAAATGGCCTGGTGCAACTTGAAGTGAAAGCCATGAATGCAGTCAAAGGCCGGTTTGCCGATGCCCAGGGTAACTACACCCGTACGGGCGAACCGGATTTAGCCATGGCCCGCGAGCTGGTGCACAGCAAGGACTATCACCAGCTCAAAGGCCAGATCATGCAGCCGTTGGACGAGTTCTTTGTACTGCTCGACCAGCGCACCGCCAGTGCGGTAGCCGTTGCAGATGAAAGTCTGGTTCAGGCCCAATATATATTCCTGGCGCTGATCTTCGCCCTGTTCGCCGAAATCGGCCTACTGATCTACCTCAACCACCGCAAGATGCTCGGCCAACTCGGCGCCGTGCCCGCTGAGGTGGACCGCGTGGTCAATGAGTTGGCTGCCGGCAACCTGGCCGTGCAAATACCGCAGGCTTCCGCAGACAGCGTGATGGGTACTTTGCATATGATGAACGACAAACTCAGGGTCCTGATTGGCGCGGCCTTGCATACCAGCCAGCAATTGATGTCGGCCATCGGCGAGGTGACCGAGATGGTCGATAACACCACCGGTCGAACCAACCAGCAAAACGAAATGACCGACTTGGTGGCAACAGCCGTGCATGAGATGGGCCTTACCGTGCAGGAGATTGCCCGCAATGCCAGCAGCGCCGCGCTCGCCACCCGTGACGCCCTGGAAGAGTCCCAGCAGGCCAGCCAAAACGTACGTAACTCCTGTAGCCATATCGAAACCATGGCCAGTGATATCGGCAATGCCGCCGGTGCTGTCAGCCAACTGGCTGAACAAGTGGCATCCATCGACCAAGTGCTGGCGGTGATTCGCGGTATCTCAGAGCAGACCAACCTGTTGGCCTTGAATGCCGCCATCGAGGCCGCTCGGGCGGGCGAAATGGGCCGTGGTTTCGCCGTGGTTGCCGATGAAGTTCGCACCCTGGCCGGCCGTACGCAGGGCTCGACCGATGAAATCCAGCAGATGATTGCCCGCCTCAAGAAGGGCGCCGAAGACGCCGTGACATCCATGCGCACCGGCCATGCAGCCACCGCGACCGGTGTTGAGGCCAGCCAACAGACCAGCAAATCGCTGCAGACCATCGCAGCACGCATCGAAGAAATCAGCGACATGAACCAGCAGGCGGCCGCCGCCACTGAGGAGCAGTCATCGGTGACCGAAGAAATCAACCGCAACGTGCAGGGCATTTCCGACCTTGCCACCTCAACCAACAGCGATATTCAGCGCTGCCGCGCCAGCTGCCATACGCTACGCCAGCTGTCAGAAGACCTGGCGCATAAAATGGGGAGCTTCCGTCTCTGAGCGATGAGCACCGCAATCAACCCGGCCGCGAGCTTTAACAAGCCCGGCCGGATCACCTTGGCCCGGCGTTGTCGACGGAGGGGGCAGTATCAGCGTTTGACCTGCAGGCAAACTAATAAGCACATGCGGTAGGGAAAGAGGAGGCGTTCTGCACTTCGGACAATAGGGGACAGACCGCGTTTCCTAGATGTTAATGGACTGAAAATCGTGGTCTGTCCCCTATTGTTTCTGGATCTTCACCTGGACCGTCTGCGCCATGCCTCCCTGGAGTTTTTTGGCCGGGCGCCGTCCGATGACCTTCTGCGCTCATACATTCGGATGGCGATTCAAGAGGGGGCGAGAGACCAGTCGCTGACGGTCACTGTCTTCTCGCCCCATGGCGAATTCACCGCCGATAGCATGGATGTTGAGCCTGGCGTGCTCGTGCGTACCGTCGCTCCGTCTGATGGACCGAAAGGCCCGTTACGCTTGAGTGCCATCGCGCACCAGAGGCCTCTGGCCGCAATCAAGCATGTCGGTGAAGTAGGCAAGACCTACTACCTGCACCAGGCCATACGGCAGGGCTTTGACGATGCGGCGTTTCTCGATGATCGCGGCCATCTGAGTGAGGCCACCATCTGGAACCTGGTGTTCTGGGATGGCGAAACGGTGATCTGGCCCAGGGCCGATATGCTGAAAGGCACCATGATGGGCATGGTTCAGCGTCAACTTGCACGCCTGGATGTGCCGCAGCGCCACGAGCACATCACGCTTGAACGCTTGAACGAACTCTCCGGTGCGGCAGTGATGAACTCATGGACGCCGGGGATTCCAGTTACCGCGATCGCCTCCCATATCGTTGACGAGGCAAGACCTTTCATCGAGCTGCTGCACAAGGCCCACGAGGCTGAGCCGGCCGACTTTCCCTGAGAATGGCTGGATAGATATTGCGCTGGTGTCCCGCCGGCTTCGACGGGCTCACCTGTTGCTTCAGGGGTACCGAGCGGTGCTTAGCCTCGAGGAAAACGTCAGCGGAGGGGCAGGAAAATAAATCTGTCCCCTTTTTCGTCCCGCCGCTACGCGACCCAGCTAGTCAGAAAAAGTAGAATCTAAAATCAGATCCTGCAGGCGCCCAGATCCTTGATTGGGCTCCAGCCACCGTTGGTACGTTGAAGGTATAAAAATGCTCAATATCGTTTGGGGTTCTAATAAGGAAAAGCCAGAGGCTGCTAAAGCCTTGGCGGATATCCTGGCAAGCGAAATCGGTGGTGAAGGTTATTTATATGTCGGGTATCCCGTCGTAGGTTCGCCGTTAGGTCCTGTAAAGTTCGACTCACTGCTCTTATCAAGAAAATATGGATTATTTGCTTTTGACCTAGTTGAGGGGCTTGAGCTTGGTGATTATAAATCTCGCCTTGATGATATTGCCTCGATGTTAGAAGTAAAACTAAAGCCCTATCCAACTCTTAAGCAGGGCAGGAACCTTAAATTTCCGATCAATAGTGTGACGTTTGCGCCAGCAAAGCGAAGTGTCCCTGAATCAGAGGATTACTACATATGCGCAAACCGAGATAACGTTGTAAAATCTGTAGAGGGTGGGGAGCCTATAGATGACGAGTTATACGCGAATTTGCTAGCGGCTATTCAGGTTGTTACGACAATTAGGTCGGGAAGGTCGAAGCGAGAACCGGCGCGTCCAAATTCAAAAGGGGCAAGGTTAAAACGGGTGGAAGAGTCGATCGCGAATCTCGACCAGCATCAGTCGCGCGCTGTGATCGAAACTGTGGAAGGTGTCCAGCGTATCCGCGGACTCGCGGGTTCGGGAAAAACTATCATATTAGCTCTGAAAGTCGCTTACCTGCATTCTCAGAATCCAGGGTGGAAGATTGCGGTAACATTTAACACGCGCTCCCTTAAAGAACAGTTCAAGAGATTAATTAATAGCTTCACAATTGAGCAAACCAGTTCCGAGCCTGATTGGGAGCGGATCGATATTATCAACGCTTGGGGAGGCCCAGGTGAAAAAGAGCAGGACGGAATTTATCACAAGTTTTGTAGAGAACATGGCGTTCCGTTTTTAGATTTTGGTACTGCTAAGTCACGGTATGGTGCTTTTGACCCATTTGCTGGGGCTTGTTCGGATGCGCTAAGTAAAGCTACGGAACGACGCCCGTTATATGACTTGATACTTGTAGATGAAGCACAGGATTTTCCTCCTGAGTTTTTGAGGCTTTGTCACGCGTTTATCAATGAGCCTAAACGGCTGGTTTATGCGTATGACGAATTGCAATCATTGACTGGGAATTCGGTTCTTCCTCCCGAGGAGTTGTTCGGGGCGAATGAGGAGGGACCGTTGGTTAAGTTTGATTATTCAGAAGCTGCCATTCCCCGGCAGGACATAATATTGGAGAAATGCTACCGGAACTCTAGACCTGTACTGGCTACGGCTCACGCTCTAGGTTTCGGTATCTATAGGGAACGCGGTTTGGTTCAGTTCTTCAATCAAGATAATCTATGGTCCGACGTTGGTTATGAAGTCGAGGACGGGGCGCTGGAAGGCGGTGTTGACGTTACGCTTGCTCGTACTGCTAAGACCTCTCCATTATTTTTGGAAGAGCACTCTGACCCTGATGAGCTGATTCAATTTCATTGCTTCGAAACCTCCGAACAGCAAACCCGCTGGCTAGTGGAAGAAATCAAAAACGATATCGAAAATGAAGAGCTTAGGGCTGAGGATATTGTGGTTATAAATCCTGACCCTATTAAGACTCAGGATTCTGTAGGGCTGGGAAGAAGGCAGCTGTTTTCTGTTGGTATCAACAGCGAGCTTGCGGGTGTAAGCACTTCAAGAGACGTATTCTCAAAGGAGGGCGCAGTAACTTTTACCGGAATATTCAGAGCGAAAGGTAACGAAGCAGGGATGGTTTACATTATTAACGCCCAAGATTGCTTTGATGCCTTTACCAAGCCCCAGCTGGCGCTCATTAGGAATCGGCTTTTTACCGCTATTACTAGATCTAAGGGGTGGGTATGCGTGCTGGGGGTTGGTCCAAAAATGGAGCAGCTACGCGAGGAATGGATGCGTCTCAAAAATAACAATTTCAAATTGAGATTTACTTATCCAACTGAGCAGCAGAAAAAAGAGCTGCGCCTCATAAATGTTGATCTAACGCCTAGACAAGCGTTGCGTGAAAAGAGGTTGAAGAAGCAAAGGGATGAGTTATTAGAGGCTGCTAAGTTGGGTGATATTGATATCACCCAGCTTATTCTCGATCTAGAACGTGCTAGTAGGAAAGAGTAGATGCCTAGATGAAATTGAACTCGGTTGTGCTTCAGTTGAATGAAGTAATAAAGCGAGCAATAGAATCTGGGGTTTCGGTAAGACAGAATTATCCCAAGGTAACTGATTGCTCCGTGGGCGACCTAAAAACGTCCGGTGTCGCCTTAAAAGATATCCCGTACGTAGACATATATAACGATTTAGAGCTAAACGACCAGTATCATATAAAGCTGCCAGATGGTGGGTTGCTAATCTTCCAGTATGCTTTTGATGATGTTGGACTAGTCAAGCATCGGCTAGGCTTTTTCCCTTCGCCTGTTTTGCCTTCAGTTGAAGAGTCGCCAGAGCTATATGAACGGGATGAGCTTTATGGTGATATCTTGTTAAATAAGATAGTCCGGTTTCCTATTCGGTTTGACTACGATCCTAAAAGTTATAAGCCTTTATTCCATCCTAAGTCGCATGTGACTTTCGGGCAGTTCGAAAATTGCAGGGTGCCCGTTAGTCATCCTGTACTACCGAACGTCTTTTTTAAGTTTATAATTATGAACTTCTATCATTTGGTTTATAAAAAAAATAAGAATATCTTTGATAAAAAGTTAGCTGGTTGCGCGGGGGTGGGATGCATGCTCCCAGGAGATGCTGCCACGTACCTATCGATAAGCTGATGGGGTATTAATTCAGTTCGGGCATTTGGGTAGGTAGCTATGGGTGGTTACCAGTGCATGTGCAATGGCCTGCTATTTAACGCTCGAGTTAGAAGTGGGAAGCCCCAGGCTAGGCGGGTCTATTGAAATAGCGATAGATCCCGCGTTAAAGTCTCGCCCGTTTCGAAAGCAAAACTTTGGTTTCCTTAAGCGTCCACTTTGCTGGCTATCTCGGGTCGTTGCTGTTTTTTGATAAGCGTCTTTTTAATGAGCTCCAATCTAGTTCGATGCCGAGGTATTGAAAGCGTCCTAATTTAATAAATCCACCAAAAAACATATCGCTACTTTGGGTCTTGTTATCCGACGAGACCGAAACGAGGCTATTCCTAGGTGTTTTAATTTTAGCTAGCTCTTGGCTTAAGTTTGTTATTTTTTCTGTCTGTAAAGATAGCAGAGCCGCTTGAACGCGGTTTTCGCTTTTGATATTTGTAACCTCAGAGATGAGCTTTTCTAGCTTCAATTGGATGATCGGCTCTTGGTGGTTGCTTGCAAGTGGCGGTTCCAGTTCGGGTAGTGACAGATAGATAACTAGTGCTTCTTTAATCGTTCTTAGAGAGGTGTCTTTATCAGTGGGTTCAATAGAGAAAAGGGTTTCGTGGCCTCTTCTTGTTACAGTGCTGTTAGAGTCGATTCCTAAGTCTCTTAAGAACTCTATGAAGTAGACCAGATATCTCGTGCAGGAAGTCTCGACTCCAGTGCTGAAGTTAAATCTGGCTATTATTTTGTCTGTGCTATCGAGCGTTTGAATGTTATCGCTGGCTTTATTTTGCAATTCATCTATATGTTTGTTTATAGTTTCTGCCGCTTCCGAGATCGTTATTTTTGGTTGAAAGTTGAAAGAGAAAAAAATATCTAGATATCCATCGTTGTCCTCCGTGTTTATTAGCACTGCGGATGAGTTGAGGCTTTTGCTTGCCTGTACCATTTCGTCTCTTAGTAACTTTGGGTTGATTGTGCCGTTCCAGCTTAAAGGGTCAATCGTCCAGCAAACTTCAATGCTGTCGTCTTGCCCATTTATTGAGGCGAATGTTGCCATGTGGTGGAATTTTTGGCCGTCGAGTGGGATTCGTATTTCTGATGGTATGGAACAGATTGGCAAATTGGATATTTGTTTAAATACGTCACTCTCATGGTGGTAAGGTAACTCATAGATATTGTCATCGTAGCGGCTGCCTCCTTTAAGATCGAAGATTGTTTCGTTGAGTTCTAACCTCCAGTCTTGCCAGTCGTTACTTGATTTGATCAGCTTCATAGTGAAATCCATAGGAAAGAAAAAGCCCCGTGCGAGGCGGGGCTTTTTAGGTTTTATTCACAACACTCGAGGTCTACTCAGACAGGGCGCAGTGGTCTCGGTATGCCTGAATCAATCCCAACTCAAAGCCCCACCCGTCTGATACTCAATAACCCGCGTCTCAAAGAAGTTCTTCTCCTTCTTCAGGTCCATGATTTCGCTCATCCATGGGAACGGGTTGGTTGTACCCGGGTACTCTTCCTTCAGCCCAATCTGCGTCAGACGACGGTTGGCGATGAACTTGAGGTAGTCCTCCATCATCGAGGCATTCATGCCGAGGACGCCGCGGGGCATGGTGTCGCGGGCGTATTCGATTTCGAGCTGCGTACCCTGGAGGATCATCTGGGTCGCTTCGTCCTTCATAGCGGCGTCCCACAGGTGTGGGTTTTCGATTTTGATCTGGTTGATCACGTCGATGCCGAAGTTCAGGTGCATGGACTCGTCGCGCAGGATGTATTGGAACTGCTCGGCGGTGCCGGTCATCTTGTTGCGGCGGCCCATGGAGAGGATCTGGGTGAAGCCGCAGTAGAAGAAGATGCCTTCCAAGACGCAGTAGTAGGCGATGAGGTTGCGCAGGAACTCTTTGTCCGTCTCGACGGTGCCGGTCTGGAAGGTCGGATCGGAGATGGAGCGGGTGTACTTGAGGCCCCAGGAGGCCTTCTTCGCGACGCTCGGGATCTCGTGGTACATGTTGAAGATGGCGCCTTCATCCATGCCCAGTGACTCGATGCAGTACTGGTAGGCGTGTGTGTGGATCGCCTCTTCGAAGGCCTGGCGCAGGATGTACTGGCGGCACTCGGGGTTGGTGATCAGGCGGTACACGGCCAGCACGAGGTTGTTGGCGACCAGGCTGTCGGCGGTGGAGAAGAAGCCGAGGTTGCGCATGACGATGCGGCGCTCGTCCTCGGTGAGGCCGTCCGGGCTCTTCCACAGGGCGATGTCGGCGTTCATGTTCACTTCCTGCGGCATCCAGTGGTTGGCGCAACCATCCAGATACTTCTGCCAGGCCCAGTCGTACTTGAAGGGCACGAGCTGGTTGAGGTCGGCGCGGGCGTTGATCATTTGCTTGTCGCCAACGTGAACGCGGGCGGATTCGCCTTCGAGTTCGTCGAGGCCTTCCTGGATGTCGAGGTCGTCCAGGGCCTTTTTGGCGCGGGCGACGGCAGCGGAGTCGTCAGAGGCTACGGCGCGGGCTTCTTCGACGGAGCCGGCGGCGTCCTGGTCGAGTTTGGCGGGAGATTCAGTCTTTGCGGCAGCGGCTTGAGGGGCGGCCTGCGCGGTGGCGGTGGTGGTTTCTTCTTCGTCGAATTCGTCCCAGCTCAGCATGGCGGTTTCTCCTGATTGGGGACCGGCTTGGCCGGTCGGGAATGTTTGGGCTTTTGTGTGTGCACGCAAAAGCGGGTGTTTTGTTGGGGGGAGGGTGGTGGTGCCCTGCGTCCCGGTGATCTGTATCAGGTCGGGGTATTGGTCCGGCCTTTGGGTTGTTTGGTGGGGCTGCCCCTCACCCTAACCCTCTCCCCGGAGGGGCGAGGGGACTGGATTGGAGGCGGCCTTAGGCTATGCGTTCGCTCGGCTAGTGAGCTGGCTGATAGCGCTTCGCGAGCAAGCTCGCTCCTACAAATTGGTCCGGTCCGCGCAGGCGTCCCCGACTGGTTTTCGCGAACAAGGACTAGGCGCCCCCTCGCTCCTACGAAAAGCGCGCTCTTCAGCAGCAGCTCGGTGTGAGCGCGAAGCTGAGCGAGGCAGCGCTAGGCGCCTGGCGGGTCGGAGCCCCTGAGCGTACGCATGTACGTGATGGGGGCCGGCCTGCCGGGCAACAACGCGCGGTCCGCTCTGGGACCGCGACTTTCTTAACTACTTATTGGCAGGCTTCGCAGTCTGGTTCATCGATCGCACAGGCCTTTGGTACCGGTGCCGGGCCAGCGGACATTTCCGGTGCTGGCGCAGCTTTCGCCGGGGCGGCGCTGGCGCCACTATTGCCACCGCTGGACACGGCGTTGAGCTTGCCGGTGTTGACGGTGGACTTCTCGGTGCTGGTCGCGGCCAGGGCGCGGAGGTAGTAGGTGGTTTTCAGGCCACGGTACCAGGCCATGCGGTAGGTCACGTCCAGCTTCTTGCCCGAGGCACCGGCAATGTAAAGGTTCAGCGACTGGGCCTGGTCGATCCACTTCTGGCGGCGGCTGGCGGCGTCGACGATCCACTTGGTTTCCACTTCGAAGGCGGTCGCGTAGAGGTCTTTCAACTCCTGCGGGATGCGCTCGATCTGCTGCACGGAACCGTCGTAGTACTTGAGGTCGTTGATCATGACCGCGTCCCACAGGCCGCGCGCCTTGAGGTCGCGCACCAGGTAGGGGTTGATCACGGTGAATTCGCCCGAGAGGTTCGATTTCACGTATAGGTTCTGGTAGGTCGGCTCGATGGACTGCGACACGCCGGTGATGTTGGCGATGGTCGCGGTCGGGGCGATGGCCATGATGTTCGAGTTACGGATGCCGTTCTTGACGCGGGCGCGAACTGGAGCCCAGTCCAGGGACTCGGTCAGGTCGACGTCGATGTACTTCTGGCCACGCGCTTCGATGAGGATCTGCTGCGAATCCAGCGGCAGCACGCCCTGGCTCCACAACGAACCCTGGAAGGTTTCGTAGGCACCGCGCTCGTCGGCCAGGTCACAGGAGGCCTGGATAGCGTAGTAGCTGACCGCTTCCATGGACTTGTCAGCAAAGTCGATGGCGGCATCGGAGCCGTACGGGATGTGCTGCAGGTACAGCGCGTCCTGGAAGCCCATGATGCCCAGGCCCACCGGGCGGTGCTTGAAGTTGGAATTGCGCGCTTGCGGCACCGAGTAGTAGTTGATGTCGATGACGTTATCGAGCATCCGCACGGCGGTGCGCACGGTGCGCTCCAGCTTGGCGGTGTCCAGCTTGCCATCGACGATGTGGCGCGGCAGGTTGATCGAGCCCAGGTTGCAGACGGCGATCTCGTCCTTGTTGGTGTTCAGCGTGATCTCGGTGCAGAGGTTGGAGCTGTGCACCACGCCGACGTGCTGCTGCGGGCTGCGCAGGTTGCACGGGTCCTTGAAGGTCAGCCATGGGTGGCCGGTTTCGAACAGCATGGAAAGCATCTTGCGCCACAGGTCTTTGGCCTGCAGGGTCTTGTAGTTCTTGATCTTGCCGTATTCGATCAGGGCTTCGTAGTACTCGTAACGCTCCTCGAAGGCCTTGCCGGTGAGGTCGTGCAGGTCGGGTACTTCGCTTGGCGAGAACAGGGTCCACTTGCCGTCGTCGAAGACGCGCTTCATGAACAGGTCCGGAATCCAGTTGGCGGTGTTCATGTCGTGGGTACGGCGACGGTCGTCACCGGTGTTCTTGCGCAGCTCGAGGAATTCCTCGATGTCCAGGTGCCAGGTTTCCAGGTAGGCGCAGACCGCGCCCTTGCGCTTGCCGCCCTGGTTGACCGCAACAGCGGTGTCGTTGACCACTTTCAGGAAGGGCACGACGCCCTGGGATTTGCCATTGGTGCCCTTGATGTAGGCGCCCAGTGCACGCACCGGGGTCCAGTCGTTGCCCAGGCCGCCGGCGAACTTGGAGAGCAGGGCGTTATCGCGGATGGCGTCGTAGATGCCGCCCAGGTCGTCCGGCACGGTGGTCAGGTAGCAGGAGGACAGCTGCGGACGCAGGGTGCCGGCGTTGAACAGGGTCGGCGTGGAGGCCATGTAGTCGAAGGACGACAGCAGGTTATAGAACTCGATGGCACGGGCTTCGCGCTGTTCTTCCTCGATGGCCAGGCCCATGGCGACGCGCATGAAGAAGATCTGCGGCAGCTCGAAACGCACGCCATCCTTATGGATGAAGTAACGGTCGTAAAGAGTCTGCAGGCCGAGGTAGGTGAATTGCTGGTCCTGCTCGTGGTTGATCGCAGCGCCCAGCTTGGCCAGGTCGTATTCCTTCAGGCGCGGGTCGAGCAGTTCGAACTGCACGCCTTTTTCCACGTAGGCCGGCAGCGCCTTGGCGTAGAGGTCGGCCATTTCGTGATGGGTGGCGGACTCGGCGACTTCCAGGAAGCTCAGGGCTTCGGCGCGCAGGGTGTCCATCAAGAGGCGAGCGGTGACGTAGGAGTAGTTCGGCTCACGCTCGACCAGGGTACGGGCGGTCATTACCAGGGCGGTGTTGACGTCGGTTTGCTCGACACCGTCGTAGAGGTTCTTCAGGGTTTCTTTCTGGATCAGTGCGCCATCGACTTCTTCGAGGCCTTCGCAGGCTTCGGTGATGATGGTGTTCAGGCGGCCGAGGTCCAGCGGCGACAGGCTGCCGTCGGCACGCTTGATGCGGATGCTCGGGTGGGCGTCGACCGGCACGTCGACCGCGCCACGCTTGCGCTCCTGGCTACGGGATTCGCGATAGATCACGTAGTCGCGGGCGACTTTCTGCTCGCCGGAACGCATCAGGGCCAGTTCGACCTGGTCCTGGATTTCTTCGATGTGGATGGTGCCGCCGGAGGGCATGCGGCGCTTGAAGGTGGCGGTGACCTGTTCGGTCAGGCGCGCCACGGTGTCATGGATGCGCGACGAGGCGGCGGCGTTGCCGCCTTCCACTGCGAGAAACGCCTTGGTGATGGCGACGGTGATCTTGTCATCGGTGTAGGGGACGACTGTACCGTTGCGCTTGATCACGCGCAGTTGGCCCGGCGCAGTGGCGGCCAGGTCCAGCGTGCTGTCGGCGTGTGGGTTCTCGCGAATGGACTCGTTCTGCATGGGGTCTCCGAATTCTCTCTGTCTCTAACGCGTTAGGTGTCAGGCCTGCTTTGCGGGCGGCCTTGTTCTATTGCATGTCTCGTATTGCATGAACCATGCCCCGGCGAGCCGGCACATGGGTAATTCAAAAAGGAGTCGATCTCGCACCGGGAGGTGGCGAATCGAATGTCCCGAAGCATAGTCAGGCGTTGTGAAGATCACAACCTCAAAACACAACATGTAGTGTGATGCGCTTGGCGTGTGCGCTACTGCTGGGCGTGTACAAAATCAACGTTGGGCTCCGCAAGTTCGGGGCCTGCGGCATCGATCCATCGCGCCCTGCGCGGGCGCGAGCCGGCAAAATACAGAGCAAATTATTTTGCTTGCTTTTTTGGGTGTTTGTGTCTGTTTGGCTGTTTGCCCCCAATATATGGGGTTAAAACGGCCGGAAGCGACACGATAGTAGCGGTTCGAGCCCAACGCAAGGTGCCGGAAATGAACAACCTGTGAATAAGTTGTGGGTGAGCTGTGCGCGATTGCAGCGCAGCCCGCGCCACCTCGGGGCTGCGCTGCGTTCGGATGAAATGCCGGTCCAGGCACGCTATTCGGTCATCAAAACGTTGAAGGCGTAAACACTATATATGGTGTTTTGTCAAAGACGACTTTGTGCGCTTTTCCCGCTATCGGTAGACCATATTGATAAGCAGGCCGGAAATACTGGCCTTATGGCATCTGAAGGTGCGGATTGGCTGCTACTGAACGATCAGGTCTGCGCGATCCAGGTTGCTATAAAAGGCCACCGATCAGTTGCGCTTGGCAGTGCAGGCCTTCCACATGACGATAAAAGCGTCAGGCTGACACCGAAGCGACTTTGGGCTTTGGTGCCACAACGGGCTGCCAGCCATCCAGCTGGCCGGATGCTCTGCGTCGCCAGGCGGCGCGACGCTGCCATCTCGCCTCGGCGTAACGCTACAATGCGGCCGATGATCTGGGGAGGGCGCATGGTGGATCAAGAGTCGTGGAACATCCTGATTGTCGAAGATGACCAGCGGTTGGCCGAGTTGACCCGTGAGTATCTCGAAGGTAATGGCATGCAGGTGTCGATCGAGGCGGACGGTGCCCAGGCTGCCGAGCGCATCATCAACGAGCGGCCTGATCTAGTCGTGCTCGATTTGATGCTGCCGGGCGAGGATGGGCTGACCATCTGCCGCAAGGTGCGCCATCGCTACGATGGCCCGATTCTGATGCTCACCGCCCGCGCCGATGATCTCGATCAGGTGCTGGGCCTGGAGATCGGCGCCGACGACTATGTTTGCAAACCGGTGCGTCCACGCCTGCTGTTGGCGCGGATTAGGGCACTGTTGCGCCGACGTGAGGGAGCGGAGCCGGCCCCGGCCACCAACGGCAAGCGTTTGCAGTACGGCCCGCTGGTCGTCGATAACGCGCTGCGCGAGGCCTGGTTGCGCGGCGAAGGTATCGAGCTGACCGGCGCCGAGTTCGATCTGCTCTGGCTGTTGACCTCCAATCCGGGGCGCATCATGTCCCGCGAGCAGATCTTTTCCGAGTTGCGCGGCATCGAGTACGACGGCCAGGACCGCTCCATCGATGTGCGTATTTCACGCATCCGCCCCAAAATCGGTGACGATCCCGAGCATCCACGGCTGATCAAAACGGTGCGTGGCAAAGGCTATCTATTCGTATCCGAAGCGGCTGAAGCGCTGCAGTGAATTCGGTCTTCCTGCGCATCTATGGCGGCGTGCTCGCCGTGTTGGTACTGGTTGGGCTGCTGGGTGCCGGTGGCCTGCAACTGCTCAACGAGGTGCGCGCCGATCACCATCGCGAGGCGCTGGCCGCTGGCACGTTCCGCCTCATGGCGCACAACATGCAAAGCATGACGCCTATCGAACGCCGCCAGGCGGCGAATCTCTGGGGCCGTCTGCTAGGCATCCCGCTGCGGGTGCGTACGCTGGAAGACGTCAGTCTGGAGAGCCGCCTGGAAACCCGCTTATTGCGCGGCCAGGTGCTGGTCGAGCAGATGCGTCCGCATAGCGTCACGATATTTTCCCTGGTCAGCGCCACCGATCGCCTGGTGCTCACCGGTGAGGTCGAACAGATCAGCGAACAGCTGGCACGCGCGACCATCTATCTGCTGATCGACGAGCTGATCCGCTATCCCGAGCAAGAGCAACCCCAGCGCCTGGCTGAATTGAAAAAGGCCCGTGGCTTTGGCTATGCGCTGGAGCTGCTCACCCGCGACAGCGCCAGCCTCGATGACGATCAGCGCCGTCGCCTCGACGAGGGCGACACGGTCATGGCGCTGGACAAGGGTGGTGATGCCATCCGCGTGTTCGCCGCGATTTCCGGAACGCCTTGGATCATGTCGCTGGGCCCGTTGCATCAGCTGAACCCTTATCCGCCGCAGCTGCTGATCGTGATTGGCGTGCTCGGGCTGTCGCTGATCGGGCTCACTGTCTATCTGCTGGTGCGCCAACTCGAACGGCGCGTGCGCGAAGTGGAAAGCGCCGCCACGCGTATCGCCGGTGGCAATCTGGAGACGCGTGTGCCGGCCGCCGGCACCGATTCGGTGGGGCGGCTGGCGAAGGCCTTCAACGGCATGGCCAGCCACCTTCAGCGCTTGTTGGCGGTACAGCGCGAGATGGTCAGCGCGGTGGCGCATGAGCTGCGCACGCCGGTTGCGCGTCTGCGGTTCGGGTTGGAAATGGCAGCCGAGGCGCAGACGCCTGAGGCTCGGACCAAGTACCTCGAAGGCATGGACGGTGACATTGATGACCTCGACCGGCTGGTGGATGAAATGCTGGTCTATACCCGTCTCGAACGCGGTTCGCCTGAGTTGACCTTTCAGATGGTCGATCTCGGCGCGCTGGTCGATCAGGTGATCGGTGAGCTGGCACCGCTGCGCGCAAACGTACGGGTTGAGCGTGGCGCTTGTGTGCCGGCTTTCGACGGTAGCTGCCTAGTAGAGGCCGAGCCGCATTATCTACGCCGTGCGCTGAGTAATCTGGTTACCAACGCCATGCGCCACGCTGAAACGCAGGTGCAGGTGAGCTTCATCGTCGACGCCGAGCGCGCGCAGCTGAGCGTCGACGATGACGGGCCGGGCGTACCGGAAGAGGCGTGGGAGAAAGTCTTCGCGCCCTTCCTGCGTCTGGACGATAGCCGTACTCGAGCCTCCGGTGGTCATGGGTTGGGGCTTTCCATCGTGCGGCGAATCACTTACTGGCACGGTGGGCGATCACAGATCGGCCACAGTGAACTGGGCGGAGCGCGCTTCAGCCTGGTCTGGCCGCGAAAGCAGCCGGGGTAAGTGACGCCGCCTTGGCGCGAATCAGTTTTAAGTGCGCAGTACCGTTGGAGTTTGGGAGCGATGGGTTGCATCCGCCGGGCGTGCCGCTCCACGTCCTGCCTGTTGGCTCACCCGTAGAATGAAGGAAATCCATCAAGCCACAAGCGACGGATTGCATCCTTCCGCCTCTTAAAGCGCGTCTTCAGGCCGGAATGCTGACCAGGCTCAGCAGATAATCGTCGAACTGAACGAACTGGCCCTCCAGCTCGGCGCCGGTCGACCATTCTTCCGAGAGATCATTAAGCAGGCGTAGGCGCGCGTGGCCGCTGCTGTCGTAGTGAATCAGTTCGGCTTCTTGAAAATAGAAACGCGTATTCACCAACGGATAGAGCGCCTTGAACAAGCTCTCCTTGATCGAGAAGGTCACGGTAACCAGCAGCGCTCGCTGTGCGTCAGGACGCTCGGCGTAGCCTTCCAGCTCCCGTGGTGTGAGGATCTCGGCGACTAGGCGATCGGCTTTTGTGACGGGTAACAGCTTTTCCACATCCAGTCCCAACCCGCGCCAATGTTCACTTCGCGCCGCCACCACCGCGGCCCAGCCGGCGCCATGGGTAATGGAGCCGACTACACCGGTCGGCCAGCAAGGCGAACGATCTTCACCAACGGCGGGAATGCCCGGAACACCGGTAACCCGGCGCAGCGCTTCGTGGGCGCAAATTCGGCCGGCGAGAAATTCGGTTTGGCGCTTGCTCACCGCAGCCAGGGCGGGAAGGCCCCAGCGGCTGAAGTCGTTTGGATCGAGCAGGTTGGGATCGAAACGGGTGCTGAGCAGGTGCACGCCGGGGAGGGCACGCGGCAGTGGCCAATGATCGAGCAAAGGCGAGCAGCAGGCGGGGTGCTGAGGTCGAGAATTCATGGTGCGCTAGTGTGCCTCAACTGCTGGATCCGAGGTTCGTGCTCGCCATACTCTTTTTCGCGAGCAAGCTCGCTCCTACGGTGCTCCGGCTAGCACCGGACAGCTTTTGTAGGAGCGAGCTTGCTCGCGAAGAGCGCGCTAGTAGGGAGCCTGACGGCGCCGTCGCACTACGCCTCCTCCGGTTGTGCAAGGATCTTCGGTGCGGCTTCGACGATCTGTCGCGACAGGTTTTCCATTCGTGGCGACTGTACCTTCCAGGTGTGCCAATACAGTGCGATATCCAGCGGCGCATCTTCCGCCAGATCGACCACCGCGCCTTGCGCCAGGGCGTCGTCCAACAACAGTTCCGGCACCATGCCGTAACCCAGGCCATAGCGGATCGCGCTGAAATGCGGCTCGGCACCGGGTACGTAGTGGCAAGGATAGGCGCCTTCCGGCAGGCCCAACTGGCGCAGCAGAAAGGAGGAGGTGAGGCTGTCCTTGCGGGTGTAAGCAACCACCGGAGCCTTGCGTGCGGCGTTGCGGGTGAGGCCGTTGGCGAAGTGCCGCTGGCGAAACTCCGTCGAGGCCACCAGACGATAACGCATGCTGCCCAGCGGGCTGGCGGTGCAGCCGCGCATGGGTTTGGGCTCGGTGCTGATGCAGCCGATCGCCAGTCCGGTTTCCAGCAGGCTGTAGGTGTGGTCCTGATCTTCGACGGTCAGGTCCAGCAGCACGCGTTCGCGCATCAGCACTTCGGCCAGGGCCGGGAAGAACCATGTGCCGAGGCTGTCGGCATTGAGTGCGGCGACCACCACCAACGGCGCATCGCTGCGTTCGGCCAGATCCGCTATCAGGTCGGCTTCGAGCAAAGTTGCCCGCTTGAGATATTGCAACAGTCGCTGACCGGTCTCGGTGGGGCGGCAGGGCCGGCTACGCACCACCAGCGCGTTGCCCAATGCACTTTCCAGGGCGCGTACCCGCTGCGAAATAGCAGGGGGCGTCAGGTGCAGACGCAACGCTGCCTGCTCGAAGCTGCCGGTCTTGATGACAGCGCGAAAGGCTTCGGTCTGTTTGGGGTCGAGATTCAAGAGGTGGCGCTCCGATTAAGGAAATATTTGTATAGCCTAAATTTACTTAGCCACAACGATTAAGCCGGAGTCTGCCCCATAATCGCGCGCCTTTCATCGTCCCGCCCAGCTTGGAGTCGCGCCGTGACCTTGTTGCACATTATCTATCTGATCGCGATTACGGCTGAAGCCATGTCCGGCGCCATCATGGGCATGCGTCGCGGTATGGATCTGTTCGGCATCTGCCTGCTAGGCACGGTGACCGCACTCGGCGGCGGCACGGCGCGCGACGTGTTGCTGGGGCATTACCCGGTGGGCTGGATCGCCAACCCGGAATACCTTGGATTCACCATTGGCGCGGCCATCGTTACCGCCATGGTAGCGCGGCATATGCACCATCTGCGGCAGGTGTTTCTGCTGGTCGATGGTCTGGGCTTGGTGGCGTTCACCGTGATCGGCTGCGGCGTGGCGATGAAGATGGGCGCGCATGTCTCGATCGTGGTGCTGGCCGGCGTGATCACCGGTGTGTTCGGCGGATTGCTGCGCGACATCCTCTGCAACGAGGTGCCGATGGTGCTGCAGCGCGAGCTGTATGCGACGGTGGCGCTGTTCACGGGTGTGCTCTATGTCGCGCTGCTCTGGTTGGGTGTCGGCAATTCCATCGCCTCGCTCGCCACACTCTGTGCCGGCTTCCTGTTCCGCGTGCTGGCGATGACCTTCCATTGGAAACTTCCCGATTTTCAGGAGCGGAATATCCGCGGTCTGGACTGATTGTCCAACTGCCTGCCAGGGTCTGCCTGACGGATTGCTGATCGATCGTCAGCGCGCCCTGTCGCCGGGCGGCTCTGGCAGGCAGATTCCCGCACGCTGAGCCGCTACACTAGTCGCCTGGCAAACCGGGGAATGGATCCGTGCTTAAAGATCTAGGAATAAGGAGTCGTGTGCTGGCGCTGATACTGCTGCCCAGCACCGTGCTGGCCGTGGTGCTCGGCATCTATTTCACCTGGATGCAGCTGGCGGAGATGCGCCACCAACTCGACGAACGCGGCCAACTGATCGCCGAGCAGTTGGCGCCGCTGGCTGCACCGGCCATGGCCCAGGGCTACGACAAGCGTCTTCAGCGGATCCTCAAGCAGGTGCTGGATCAACATGATGTGCGCGCGGTATCCATCCTCGATATCGAGCGCAACCTGCAGGCCCATGCCGGGCCAAATATGATTACGCCCTCGCCACCGGCCGATCCCGAGGCGCTGACTCAGGTCAGCAGTGTCGACACCACGCGCATCCTGATGCCAGTGCTTGGCAAGCATCTCAACCTCGCCGAAGACAACCCGAACGACGATTTTCGCCAGATCGGCTGGCTGGAACTGGAGCTGTCGCATCAGGGCACGCTGTTGCGTGGCTATCGAAGTCTGTTCACCAGTCTGTTGCTGATCGGCGCCGGACTGATCATCACCGCATTGCTGGCATTGCGCATGAGCACCGCCATCAGCAAGCCGCTGCACAAGGTCAAGGTAGCGGTGGCTCAGCTCAAAGACGGCTATCTGGAAACCCGGCTGCCTCCGCTCGGCAGCCATGAAATGGATGAGGTGGCGGCGGGCATCAATCGCATGGCCGAGGCGCTGCTCAGCGCCCGCGAGGAGTTGCAGCAGAGCATCGATCAGGCGACCGAGGACGTACAGCAGAACCTCGAAACCATCGAGATCCAGAACATCGAACTGGACTTGGCGCGTAAGGAGGCTCTGGAAGCCAGCCGGATCAAATCCGAGTTCCTAGCCAACATGAGCCACGAAATCCGCACGCCGCTCAACGGCATACTCGGCTTTACCCATCTGCTGCAGAAAAGCGATCTCACGCCGCGCCAGCAGGATTATCTGTCGACCATCGAAAAATCCGCCGACAGCTTGTTGGGGATCATCAACGAGATTCTCGATTTCTCAAAAATCGAGGCCGGTAAGTTGGTGCTCGACAATATTCCGTTCAACCTGCGCGACCTGATCGAAGACACCCTGACCATCCTCGGTCCAGCGGCTCATTCCAAGCATCTGGAGCTGGTCAGCCTGGTCTATCGCGATACGCCGCTGTCGCTAGTTGGCGATCCGCTGCGCCTCAAGCAGGTGCTGACCAATCTCGTCAGCAACGCCATCAAGTTCACCAACGAAGGCACCATCGTCGTCCGTGCCATGGTCGAGGACGAACGCTCCGATCGCGCCCAGCTGCGCATCAGCGTGCAGGACACCGGCATCGGCTTGACCGATCAGGACCTGCGTGCGTTGTTTCAGGCCTTTAGTCAGGCGGACAACTCCCTGTCGCGCCAACCCGGCGGTACCGGCCTGGGGCTGGTGATATCCAAGCGTCTGATCGAGCAAATGGGCGGCGAAATCGGCGTCGACAGCATTCCTGAGGAGGGCTCCGAATTCTGGATCAGCCTGAGCCTGCCCAAGGCCCGCGACGATATTGAGGACCTACCGCGCGCAGCCCTGCTGGGGCGCAAGATCGGGCTGCTTGAGCAGCACCCGTTGGCGCGCCAGGCACTGCAGCATCAGCTGGAAGGCTGTGGCCTTGAGGTAGTGCCGTTCAGCACCCTGGATCAGCTGCAGGAAGCTGTGGCGACCGCACGCACAGGCGACACGCCCATCGAAATCGCCGTGCTTGGCGTGTCCAGCCGCGAGATCGGACCGCAGCAGCTGTGTCAGCGGCTGTGGGAATTCGAGGGGCTGGGCTGCAAGTGCATCGTGCTCTGCCCGACCAGCGAGCAGGCGCAGTACCACGAGGCCCTGCCCGAATCTCACACTCATACTCAACTGCAGGGCAAGCCGGCCTGCACGCGCAAGCTGCAGCGGGTCCTGCTCGATCTGCTGCGCCCGCCACAGGCACTGGCCGAGAGCATGGCTATGCCCGAGACCCGCCCGCCGCGCGTCCTTTGTGTCGACGACAACCCGGCCAACCTGTTGCTGCTGGAAACGCTGCTCACCGACATGGGTGGCGACGCCGAAGCGGTGGGCAGCGGCAAGGAGGCGCTCGAGGCGGTCAAGCGCAAGGCTTTCGATCTGGTGTTCATGGACGTGCAGATGCCCGGCATGGACGGTCGCCAGACCACCGAGGCGATCCGTCAATGGGAAGTCGACAGCGGACAGCCACCTCTGCCGATCATCGCGCTCACCGCGCATGCGCTGTCCAACGAAAAGCGTTCGTTATTGCAGAGCGGCCTGGACGATTACCTGACCAAACCGATCAGCGAACGGCAGCTCGCGCAGGTGGTGCTGAAGTGGACCGGGCTGCCGCTGCTGCGCAGTTTCCTGGCGGCACCTGCCGAAGTGCCGTTACCGGAAAACAACCTCAAGGTGCTGGATGCGGAGGAGGGGTTACGTCTGGCCGCGGGCAAGGCCGATCTGGCGACGGACATGATGAGCATGTTGCTGGCGTCCCTGGATGATGATCGGCGGGCGATCCGTGAAGCGCGCCTGGTCAACGATCAACAGGCGATGATCGATCGCGTTCACCGGCTGCACGGCGCTACCCGTTACTGCGGCGTTCCGCAGCTGCGGGCCGCCTGCGAGCGCAGCGAGACCTTGCTCAAGCAGAATCACCCGAGCGCCGCCCAGGCGTTGGACGAGTTGGACAGCGCCATCGAACGGTTGGAATACGAGGCTCGGGTCGTCTAGCACACGCCCTGAGGTCGGGCCTTCCACGCCTAGTAGATGCGCACCTGGTGTCGGAGGCGCGCCTTTGCGGCGAGGCAGGCCGCTGGGCTGCCTCTATTCCTCAGCTGCTATCGCAGGGATGGCTGATGCGATCGTAGTTTCACTCACCCATCACAACGCCTTCACGACGCGGATCGGCACCGCCGAACCAGCCGCTGTCGGTGCGCTGAATAGCCTGTAGTCCGCTGGTCATCTCTGTCTCGTTGACCTCATGACCTCGCGCTTTAAGCGCCTGCACTGTGCCGTCCGGGAAGCGATCTGCTTCTAGCACCGTCGGACCATTGAAGCTGCCGAAATTGGGCAGGTCTATCGCCCGCTGCGCATCCAGTCCCCAGCCGTACATGCCCAGCAGTGTCTTCGCCGTGAAGTGGATGATCGCCGCGCCGCCTGGCGAGCCGACACTTGCCAGCAACTTCTCGCCCGCAGCATCGAACACCAGCGTCGGGCTCATGCTCGAGCGCGGACGTTTATTCGGCTCGACGCGGTTGGCCACCGGCCGGCCCTGGGCATCACGTGGTACGAAGGCGAAGTCGGTGAGTTCGTTGTTCAGCAGGTAACCACCGGGCAGCCCGGTACCGCCGTCATTGAGCAGGCGCGAACCGAACGCTTGTTCGATAGTCGTGGTCATCGCCAGCGCGTTACCTTCGGCATCGACAATGCTGATATGGCTGGTGCCGTACTCCGGCTGCTCAGCCTGCGATGCGAACGCGATGGGCATATCTCCAGGTTCGCCGGGCTCGGCGGTGCCCATGCTACGCGGACCGATCAGCTCGGCGCGCTGCTTGAGATAATCAGGCGCGAGCATGCTGTTCCAGGTCCGCCCCGGTACGGGAACGAAATCCGGATCAGCCAGATACTTTGCACGATCGGCGTAGGCCAGACGCGCTGCTTCGGTATAGCGGTGCAGGAAATCGACTGACGGTACACCCTGATCCAGTGCCGGCAAGGGTCCCAGCTGCTCCAGTATTCCGAGGATCTGCATTTGGGTGATGTGCCCGGACGAGGGCGGCGGAAAACCACAGACTTGATACTGGTTCCGCCAGAGGTTGCAGAGGGCGTCGCGCTGACGCGGCTCGTAGACCTCAAGGTCGCTTAGCGTGATCTTCCCGGCGTTGCTCGGATGGCTGTTCACCTGTTTGACCAGTGCCTGGGCATTGGTGCCGCGGTAAAAGGCATCGCTGCCATCCTGCGCAATGTTGCGCAGCAGTGCGGCGAGGGCGGGGTTGCGCAGTCGGTAACCGACAGGCCACGGCTTGCCGTCCGGCTGGTAGTAAAAGGCTGCCGCGGGCGGGTTGTCGCGTAGCGCTGGGTCGCTCTGGAGCAGGCTGTGCAGACGTGGACTGATGGCGAAGCCATCCTCGGCAAGACGAATTGCAGGTTGCAGCAGTTCTCTCCAGGGCAGCTTGCCGTACTGCTGGTGTGCCTGTTCAAGCATCTTCACCGTGCCAGGTACACCGACAGAGCGACCGCCAACCACGGCCTGCAGAAAATCCATGGGGGTGCCGTCGGGGTTCAGAAATAGATTTTCATTGGCAGCGGCCGGCGCAGTCTCGCGACCGTCCAGCGCAGCGACATTTTCACCGTCCCAATACAGTAGAAAGGCACCGCCGCCGAGCCCGCTGGACTGCGGCTCGACCAGGCTCAGAACCATCTGCACCGCAACGGCGGCGTCCATCGCGCTGCCACCGGCCTTGAGAATTTCGTAACCCACTTCTGTCGCCAGCGGATTGGCCGCGGCCACGGCGAAGCGTTCGACGGCCCAGCCGGGCTTTGCGGTGTAACCGCTTGAGGCCTCCGGAGCGGGCGGGGTTTCGCTGGATGGGCCATCCGGATTGGTGCAGGCAGTAACGCTGAGGAGGAAAAGCGTTGAAACCAGTGCGGCGCGTCCGGCGGGCATGGCGGGTTCCTTAGTAGAAGGTGAAAGGCAAAAGCTCGAAGATAGATTCTTTATAGACCTAACGACAGACAAGCATCGGCCAAGCTTGATCGGCCAGCGTCGGCATTTCGCGGTACAACTGGCTCGCCTTGTGGTTCGCTGCGTTCCCAAGTTACAGGCTCGTGCTGGTACGGCTCGTGCCGTTCAGGACTCGAGGAAGGGTCAAGCGGTCTGCCCGTCTGCGGTCGTTGCCGGTATCATGTGCGCCTTCCAATGCCGCTCGGTTCATCGT
The DNA here is from genome assembly GCF_045999685.1 of Stutzerimonas sp. VN223-3. NCBI lineage: Bacteria > Pseudomonadati > Pseudomonadota > Gammaproteobacteria > Pseudomonadales > Pseudomonadaceae > Stutzerimonas > Stutzerimonas sp. VN223-3. The sequence goes on from NZ_RBEC01000001.1 coordinate 701,620, forward strand.
CGCCATGACAATTCAGTACCCGACCATTGCCGATTGCGTCGGCAATACTCCGCTGGTTCGCCTGCAGCGTCTGCCCGGCGAAACCACCAACACGATTTTGGTCAAACTCGAAGGCAATAACCCGGCCGGCTCCGTCAAAGACCGCCCGGCATTGTCGATGATCGCTCGTGCCGAAGCGCGCGGCGACATCAAGCCCGGCGATACGCTGATCGAAGCCACGTCCGGCAATACCGGCATCGCCCTGGCCATGGCCGCGGCGATCAAAAGTTACAAGTTCATTCTGATCATGCCGGATAACTCCAGCGCCGAGCGCAAGGCGGCCATGACCGCCTACGGCGCCGAGCTGATTCTGGTGAGCAAGGACGAGGGCATGGAAGGTGCCCGTGACCTGGCTGTGAAGATGGCCGCCGAAGGTCGCGGCAAGGTGCTCGATCAGTTCGCCAACGGCGACAACCCTGAGGCGCATTACACCAGCACCGGCCCTGAGCTATGGCAGCAGACGGGTGGCAGCATCACTCATTTCGTCAGCTCCATGGGCACTACTGGCACCATCATGGGCGTGTCGCGTTACCTCAAGGAGCAGAACCCGGCGATCCAGATCATCGGCTTGCAACCCATGGAAGGCGCGTCGATTCCGGGCATTCGCCGTTGGCCAGAGGAATACCTGCCGAAGATCTACCAGGCCGAGCGTGTCGATCGCATCGTCGACATGGCACAGGCCGAAGCCGAGGACGTGATGCGTCGTCTGGCCCGCGAAGAGGGTATTTTCTGTGGCGTGTCGTCCGGCGGCGCGGTGGCGGGGGCGTTGCGCCTATCGCAAGAAGTCGAGAATGCAGTGATCGTGGCGATCATTTGCGACCGGGGCGACCGCTATCTCTCGACAGGCGTCTATGACCAACCCAACTGACCTGGCAAGGCGAACTCAGGGCGGACTCCGCTGATGGCCAAACGCAGCGGCGGCTTGCGCTTTCAGCCCAGTGGCGGTGAGAAGAAGCCGCAGATACCGACCGGCAAGAAGCAACGCCTGAAGATCGAGCGCCTGGCCAACGACGGACGCGGCATCGCCTTTCTCGACGGCCGGACCTGGTTCGTCGAGGGCGCTCTGCCCGGTGAGGACGTCGAGGCGCGGGTGCTGGGCGCGCGCAGCCAGATCGTCGAAGCCCGTAGCGAACGCATCTTGACCGCCAGTGAACTGCGCCGCGCCGAACCCTGTCCGCATGCCCGCATTTGTGGCGGCTGCACTCTGCAGCACCTGCCGGCTGCCGATCAATTGACGCTCAAGCAACGCAGTCTCGCCGAACAGCTGTCGCGACTGGCGGGTATCGAGCCGCAGATCTGGGCGGCACCGCTGAGTGGGCCCGAGTTCGGCTATCGTCGACGTGCCCGGCTGGCGGTGCGCTGGAACAACAAGGCGCAGCGGCTGGATGTCGGTTTTCGCGCTGGCGCCAGCCAGGACATCGTTTCGATCCGCGAATGCCACGTGCTGGTACAGCCTTTGCAAACGCTGCTGCCGGCATTGCTGACGGTTCTGCAAGCCTTGGACAAACCGCAGGCGATCGGACACGTAGAGCTGTTCAGTGGCACCGCCGAAGCGGTGCTGGTGCGCCATACGGTGGCACTGGCTGACGCGGATTTGCAGCGCCTCAAGGCGTTCACCCTGGAGCAGGGCGTGCAGCTCTGGTTGCAGGGCGAAGGCCAGCCGCAGCCGCTGGAGCCGGCGTATACGCTGGGCTACCGCCTGCCGGCCTGGGATCTTGAGCTGGCCTGGCGGCCAGGCGACTTCGTTCAGGTCAACGCACCGGTTAACGAGGCGATGGTGGCGCAGGCGCTGGAATGGTTGGTACCGGAGCCGGGCGAGCGGGTGTTGGATCTGTTCTGTGGGCTGGGCAACTTCGCCCTGCCGCTGGCCCGTAAGGGGGCTGAGGTGATTGCAGTCGAGGGCGTCGAAGAGATGGTCGAGCGCGCCCGCACCAATGCGGCGCATAACGGTCTGGAGAATGCGCACTTCTATCAGGCGGACCTGTCGAAGCCGCTTATCGAAGCGCAGTGGGCCAAAGGCGGTTTTGCCGCGGTGTTGCTGGATCCGCCGCGTGACGGCGCGCTGGAACTGGCCAGGCAAATGCAGACTTTAGGAGCACGGCGCGTGGTTTATGTTTCATGTAATCCTGCAACGCTGGCACGCGACGCCGCAGAGCTGGTGCGCCAAGGCTTTCAGCTGAAACGGGCCGGGGTGCTGGACATGTTTCCACAAACAGCGCACGTCGAGGCCATGGCGCTCTTCGAGCGGCCGGCGTAGCGCTGGAATTTTCGACAGGCAAAAGGCCTGTGGTTCAACCGACCGACTCCGAGAAAGTCGGCGTATTCGACGCAGATGATGCGTAGAGGGAAGGTAAATTAGATGGTCCAGGTCAGAGCGCTTCAGCCGATCAATACCGACGGCAGCATCAACCTCGATGGCTGGCTCGATCATGTGCTGGGAATGGACCCGGCACTCGACCGCGACGCACTCAAACAGGCCTGCGAATTCGCTCGCGCGGCGGAACAGCAGGCCAACGCTGCACAGAACCTGTGGAGCGAAGGTACTTCCAGCTTTCACGCCGGACTCGAAATTGCCGAGATTCTCGCCGATCTCAAACTCGACCAGGACAGCCTGGTTGCGGCGGTCATGTACCGAGGTGTGCGCGAAGGCAAAATCCAACTGGCGGAGGTTCATCAGCAGTTCGGCCCGGTGGTCGCCAAGCTGATCGAAGGTGTGCTGCGCATGGCCGCCATCAGCGCCAGCCTCAACCCGCGCGAGTCGCTGGTGTTGGGCACCCAAACCCAGGTGGAAAACCTGCGCAAAATGCTCGTGGCGATGGTCGACGACGTGCGCGTCGCGCTGATCAAGCTGGCCGAGCGCACCTGCGCGATCCGCGCGGTAAAAAATGCCGACGATAACAAGCGTCACCGCGTCGCCCGCGAGGTATTCGATATCTATGCGCCGCTAGCGCACCGCCTGGGCATCGGCCACATCAAGTGGGAATTGGAAGATTTGTCCTTCCGCTATCTCGAGCCCGAGCAGTACAAGCAGATCGCCCAGTTGCTGCATGAGCGTCGTCTGGATCGCGAGCAATACATCGACAGCGTGGTGCAACAGCTCAAGGAAGAATTGACGGCTACCGGCATCGATCCCGAGATCGACGGCCGCGCCAAGCACATCTATTCGATCTGGCGGAAGATGCAGAAGAAGGGCCTGCAGTTCAGCCAGATTTACGACGTTCGCGCCGTGCGTGTGCTGGTGCCGGAAGTGCGCGATTGCTACACCGCGCTGGGCATCGTGCATACGCTTTGGCGGCACATTCCCAAGGAATTCGACGACTACATCGCCAACCCCAAGGAGAACGGCTACCGCTCATTGCATACCGCCGTGCTCGGCCCGGAGGGCAAGGTTCTGGAGGTGCAGATCCGCACCCAGGCCATGCACGAGGAGGCCGAGCTGGGCGTCTGTGCGCACTGGCGTTACAAGGGCACCGACGTCAAGAGCACCTCCAACCATTACGAGGAGAAGATTTCCTGGCTGCGTCAGGTGCTCGAATGGCATGAAGAGCTGGGTGATATCGGTGGTCTGGCCGATCAATTGCGGGTGGATATCGAGCCCGATCGGGTTTACGTGTTCACGCCTGACGGTCACGCGATCGACCTGCCCAAAGGCGCCACACCGTTGGACTTCGCCTACCGCGTGCATACCGAGATCGGCCACAACTGCCGCGGCGCCAAGATCAACGGGCGCATCGTGCCGCTCAACTACAGCCTGCAGACCGGCGAGCAGGTCGAGATCATCACCAGCAAGCACGGCTCGCCGAGCCGCGATTGGCTGAACCCCAACCTGGGCTACATCACCACCTCACGCTCGCGGGCAAAAATTGTCCACTGGTTCAAGCTGCAGGCCCGCGATCAGAACGTCGCTGCCGGCAAGGCGATGCTGGAACGTGAGCTGGGCCGTCTCGATCTGCCACCGGTCGACTTCGACAAACTGGCCGAAAAAGCCGGCCTGAGGGCCGCTGAAGATATGTTCGCCGCGCTTGGCGCCGGCGATTTGCGTTTGGCCCCGCTGGTCAATCATGCCCAGCAATTGGTGGAGCCGGACGGTCATTCCGATCAGCTCGAATTGATCCCGCGTAGACCTACCAGCACCAAGCCGGGCAAGCGCGGCGACGTGCAGATTCAGGGCGTCGGCAATCTCCTGACGCAAATGGCAGGCTGCTGCCAGCCGCTGCCGGGCGACCCCATCGTTGGCTATATCACCGTGGGCCGTGGCGTAAGCATCCACCGTCAGGATTGCGCCTCGGTGCTGCAACTGGCCGGGCGCGAGCCGGAGCGGATCATCCAGGTCAGCTGGGGTCCGATTCCCGAGAAAACCTATCCCGTGGATATCGTCATCCGTGCCTACGACCGTTCTGGCCTGCTGCGCGACGTTTCGCAGATCCTGCTCAACGAGCGGATCAACGTGCTCGCCGTCAACACGCGCTCGAACAAGGAAGACAGCACGGCATTGATGTCGCTGACCATTGAAATTCCAGGGCTGGATGCTCTGGGGCGGTTGCTCGGCCGGGTTTCGCAACTCCCGAATATCATCGAGGCCAAGCGTCAAAGAGCGACGTGAGGCGCTCTCCGGCGGTGTTGCCGGCCGCGTCACGGTGGATGGGTGAAGCGTCAGCTACGCGCCCCGATCCACCCTACAATCGGCTTGACTCCGTAGTGTGGATGTCGCTTTTTTACATCCACCGAAACGCCGCTACGATTGCCGCTTGGCCCGAGGAATTCTATGTACCAACTCAACGACCTGCTGCATCTGATGGCCCGGCTGCGTGACCCCCAGCATGGCTGCCCTTGGGACTTGCAGCAGGATTACGCCAGCATCGTGCCGCACACCCTCGAAGAGGCCTATGAGGTGGCAGATGCCATCGAGAGCGGTGACTTCGATCATCTGCCAGGCGAGTTGGGCGATCTGTTGTTTCAGGTCGTCTATTACAGTCAACTGGCGAAGGAAGAGGGGCGCTTCGAGTTCGGTACGGTGGTCGACGGAATCACCCGCAAGTTGTTGCGCCGGCACCCGCATGTCTTCCCCGACGGAGACCTTTACGGTTCGACTGAATTGCCGCGCCTCGACGAGGCGGCGATCAAACAGCGTTGGGAAGAGATCAAGGCCGAGGAGCGCGCCGAGAAGGCCGGTGCACCGGAGCAGTTGTCTTTGCTCGACGATGTACCCAGCGCGCTTCCGGCGCTGAGCCGTGCCGCCAAGCTGCAGAAGCGCACCGCTCAGGTTGGCTTCGATTGGCCGGATGCGTTGCCGGTAGTGGACAAGGTGCGCGAAGAGTTGGACGAAGTGCTCGAAGCCATGAGCGAGAACGACCCCGAGGCCATCGCCGAGGAGATTGGCGACTTGCTGTTCGTCACGGTGAATCTGGCGCGGCATCTGAAGGTCGACCCGGAAAACGCACTGCGCGCAGCCAATCGCAAATTCGAACGGCGCTTCCGCTTTATAGAACAAGCCTTGCGGGATAGCGGCCGGCCCATCGAGAATTGCGATCTGGAAGAGCTCGACATGCTCTGGGGCGAGGCGAAGAAAGCCGAACGGTTGCCTTCCTGCGGTTAACAGCCAAGACAATTCGAAGACCTGGATGGCCATTTCATCCACCACAATTCTCCTGGGTGAATCGACAAAGCCTGATCCACCCTACGTCTAATTTTGAATCCACGACGAGACGAGCCGACACATGAGTCTTTCCCTTCGCGACCAGCTGCTCAAAGCCGGGCTAGTCAATGAGAAGCAGGCCAAACAGGCCGGCAAGCAGCAGCAGAAACAGCAGCGTCTGGTTAAGAAAGGCCAGGCAGAAAAGGATGACTCTCAGCGCGAAGCGGCGCTAAAGGCCCAGGCCGAGAAACAGGCCCGCGATCAGGAGTTGAACCGCCAGCAGCAGCAAAAGGCCGAGCAGAAGGCGCGTACTGCGCAGATCAAGCAGCTGATCGAAGGCAGCCGCCTACCCAAGTTGACCACCGAGGATTACTACAACTTCGTCGATGACAAGAAGGTCAAGCGTCTGTCGGTGAACAAGCTGATGCGTGACAAGCTGTCCAGCGGCTCGCTGGCCATCGTCCGCCATGGTGGCGGTTACGAAGTCATTCCGCGCGAGGCGGCGTTGAAGATTCAGGAGCGCGATCCGCGCCGTATCGTCCAGCTCAACACCCAGACCGAAGCTCCGGATGCGGACGATCCTTATGCCGCTTACCAGATTCCCGACGATTTGATGTGGTAACGGCTACCGCTGGACGGCGATTTTCGCGCGCGCTACCGCCGCTTCTGTAGGAACCAGCGGGGCGCCGACCTTTGCTGGCGTATGTGCAGTTACCTGTTCGCGAGCAAGCTCGCTCCTACAGGAGCCTAGATGTTGTGTTGAGCGCGGTTCCGGCGCCCGTGGCGAGTTATCGGCCTGGCTGTGACTGCCATGCCCGACGGAAGGACGGATATCTGCCGGTCGTTCGGCCTCTACTGCTATAGACCTATCCGGACTTCCCGGTTACCGCAGCGGAGGACAGCGACATGGAAACCACAGGCTATTCGGACGACAACGAGACGCTCAGCTGGCAGGCCGGCGGCGTGCCCGGTGATCCAGAAGAACCAGGCGTACCGGACCTACCCAGCGAGCCGGGCGAGCCGACGATCCCGGACCAGCCGCCACCTGCACCAGTGGCCTGATTTCAAGGTTCTGCCGGCTTGTCCGCTATGAAGGCTTGAGCACGCGCGAGCAGGTCGATGACTTGCTCGTCGCGAGTCTGGTCGAATTCACCGTAATGACGCCCGACGCCGATGAATGGCTCGGGCATCGCCAGGCACACCAGTTCATCCACCTCCGTTCGCAGCATCTCGATCACATCCCTCGGCCCGACAGGTACCGCGAGCACGATTCTGCTCGGATTCGATTGTTTCAATCCCTTCAGCGCCGCTCTTACGGTCGCGCCGGTGGCGACGCCGTCGTCGATCACGATCACGCAGCGATTGCCGAGCAAGGGCGCTGGCCGATCGCCACAGTAGCGCTGGCGACGACGCTCCAGCTCGGTCAGCTGACGCTGCATCTCTTCGTCAAACCAGTTTGGCGGCGGCGCGATCTGGTTGAATAGCTCCTGATTGATCACCCACTTGGGCTCGGCGCCGTCGATCACCGCACCCAGCGCCAGCTCCTCGTTGCCCGGCGCGCCGATCTTGCGCACCAGCACCAGATCCAGCGGCGCGTTCAGGCTCTTGGCTACTTCGAAGGCAACAGGCACGCCGCCGCGTGGCAGAGCGAGCACCAAGGGTTTCGTATCGGCCAGATGCAGCAGCGCCTCGGCCAGTTCCTGGCCGGCATGGACGCGGTCGCGGAACAAATGGGTTTCAGGAATGAACGCACGCATGACTCACTCTCCGAATGGATAGGTATCCGGAACGATGTCGTCGTCGATCTGCTGTGGGCCGATGGGCGTCACTGCCGTCGTCTGCTCCAGCCATATCAGGGCGTCGAACTGTTCAGAGAGTATGGCTTGGAAATAATGACTCTGACGTTCAGTGGCCGGACGGTAAATGACGCCTATGGCGCGCTCGAGCCGCGGCTTGGCCAATGCACGGCGCAGTTCGTCATCGTCGCGCCAGGTTGTCAGCGATGCCGGCTTGCCGGCGCGCAGAAACAGTTGCTCCCAGCTGTCCGGGCGCGAAGGACGGACCTGCTTGACCTGCATCGGCTCGTCCCAGTTATCCGCCGCCGCCACCTCGCCGCGATCAGTTGCCATGCCGATCAACACCGTGTCTCGGCCGAAGGCGGTACGGCATAGCTCGCCGATATTGAACTCGCCGCCCCAGCCCATGGACGTCGAGGCGGCGTTGCCGATGTGCGAGTTGTGCGCCCAGACCACCACTTTGGCAGCGTCGCCGCGGTGTTCCAGCAAAGCGCGCAGGGTGTCGAACATATGCCGGTCGCGCAAATTCCAGGATTCGGTCGAGCCCTGATACATGGACCGGTAATACTGCTCGGCGGCAAGCACGACACGGGCGTTGCGCTCGGCGTTGAAGAAACTGTCACCATCTGTTTCCAGATATTCCAGCCGTTGATCGAGAAGCGCGCGTAGTTGTTCGACCACTGCGCTTTCGCAGGACGGCTGGCCAAGCATCACGTTGTGGCCGTAGATCGCCGGCTCCTCGTGCCAAGGGCTGAGGCAACCGTAGCGGTGGCGAGCGGCGCTGGCGGCTTGAGGGTCGACGCGGTCGAGATAGCCGAGCACTTCCTGAATCGATGAGCCAAGGCTGTAGACGTCCAGCCCGCGAAACTCGACGCGCCGCTCGGGCGGCAGAGTGTCGTTGTGATCTCGCAGCCAGCGCGCGAAATCCGCGACTTCCTGGTTGCGCCACATCCAGGTCGGGAAGCGTTTGAAGCCTTCTTCGACCCACGTCGGCGGCTGTTTCTGGCGCACGTAGCGGTCGATCTTCGCAGCGTCCGGCCAGTCCGCTTCGGCGGCGATGATGGTAAATCCGTGTTGCTCGATCAGCCGGCGGGTGATGGCCGCTCGGGCGCGGTAGAACTCCGAAGTGCCGTGGCTGGCCTCGCCGATCAGCACGACCCGTGCGTCGGCGAACTGATCGAAATGATTGGCAAAGGTTGGATCATCGACCGGCGGCAGCGGAGTGGCATGCTGACGCAGCAACTCTGCCAACTGCTCTTCGGTCATCTCGGTAGGCCGTGGGCGAGATTGGATCATGGCCTCGTCTCCTTGCTTGCTCTTCTATCGATGACCGACGTTGCATACCTCTGTTCGGACCGTTCGGCAGGTCGTCCGATCAAGCATAAGCGGCAGAACTGAAGGCGACGGGCTAGTCTCTAAACAAAGCAACGCCAATATCGGCGAGAGAATTTTGCCGAAGGCGCTAAGAATGAGGGGGCATCATGACGACCTGGATCATCGCGTACAGCAAAGACGGCAACACCTCTATCCTCAGGACCGAATCCGATCACCAGCCGGATATAGACGAGGCAGTAGCGCTGGTTACTCAGAAGGCCGAACAGGAATATGCCGGTGAGGAAAATGCCTTTGAGCATGACCCGGACATAGAGGAGACGCCAGCCACGCTTCTGGCCGAACGCTTCGGCATCACCGTAACCGGCATTTCGCAGGCTTGATTGCCGGTCACGCTACCCGCCACACGTTGTTATCCCCAACCACGTACAGACGCCGACCTGGGTCGGCGTCGAGCTCCATCATGCCGGTAAAACTGCCAAACGCCGGCAGCAGGCTCACCTGTGCGCCGATGCAGAAGCAGGGCAGGCGCAAGCTCTGACGTCCTCGTCCGATGAGGCGATAAGCGGGGTGTAGGTGGCCAGCCAGCACGTGATGAGTAGGGTGCGGATCGGGTTCGTGCTGCAGGGCGAACGGACCGAGCAGCAGCGGCTCGGGGACCACGGCCATGTCGAGCGTCGCCGGTGGGTCGCCAGCGCGGCGATCGTGGTTGCCGCGGATCAGCGTGACTTCGAGCTGGGGGTGCGTTGCGCGCCATGCGTGCAGTTGCGCCAGGATGGCGGGCGTCTGGGATTCCGGTGCGTGCAGGAAATCGCCGAGGAAGATCAACTGCCGACAGCTGTAGCGGGCCAGTAAGGCATCCAGTCGCTGCAGATTGGCTTGGGTGGTGCCGTGCGGTACCGGCTGACCGAGACGGCGATACGCGGCGGCCTTGCCGAAATGGATATCGGCGATCAGTAGCGCTTGCTGCTCCGGCCAGTAGATGGCTTTGTCGGCGAGTAACCAGAGCTCGGTGTTTTTCAGTTCGATGGGCAAGTATGGGGTCATTGGGGGCAGTCTAATCTGTTGGCCCGGCGATGGTCTGTGTTATGCCGTTTCGCGAGCAAGCTCGCTCCTACAGGAGCGCTACGGTGTCGGAGTTGAGCACTGCTTTTGTAGGAGCGAGCTTGCTCGCGAATAGCCTCGCCCAAAGCTCATCGCGTTATGGTTTCGCCTTCTTCGGCCTCGGCGTGCCGTCTTTGGTCATGCGCGGTTTGCGTTTCGGGCTGGTTTCCCGCTCGACCGCAATGGCGTCGCCTTGCTCGGGCTGATAACCACCGGGACCGGCGGCTTTGTCGAGTTCGGCGACCATTCGGCGGATACGGTCGGCCAGCTTTTCCGAACTCATGCTTTCGCGAAAACGCTCGACCATCAGCGGAAAGGCCAATGGTGTGGTGCGCTTGACCTGATGAATGTCCAGCCGACGCTGTTGCAGGCGCGTCAGGGTTTGTTCCAGCCGCTCGACCTCCAGTTCCTGGCGCAGCACTTCCTCTTCTGCCTGGGTCAGCAGCAGGTTGTCCGGGTCGTACTGGCGGAACACATCGAAGAACAACCCACTGGACGCCTGCAGCTGCCGGGCGCTTTTCTGCGCGCCTGGGTAGCCGGAAAACACCAGTCCCGCAATACGCGCAATCTCGCGGAAACGCCGGCGTGCCAGCTCGCCGGCGTTAAGACTGGCGAGCACGTCGTGCAGCAGGTTGTCTTGGCTGAAGAGCGCGGGTGTCAGCCAGTGCATCCAATCCACTTCGGTGGCCGAAAGCAGTTCGAACCCGTAGTCATTGACCGCGATGGAGAAGGTCACCGGTTGGCGCTGGCCCATTCGCCAGGCAAGCAGGCTGGCGAGGCCCAGATGCACGTGGCGACCGGCGAAGGGGTAAAGGAACAGGTGCCAACCTTCGCGGGACTTCATCACCTCGGCCAGCAGCGTGGTTTCAGTGGGCAGCGCCGACCAGCCTAGCTGTACTTCCAGCAACGGCTGCACCAGGCGCATCTCGTCGCTGGCGAATTCCCCGCGCGAGGCGGCGCCGAGTTGTTCCACCACCGCATCGGCCAGCTCGCTGGAAAGCGGCATGCGCCCACCGTTCCAGCGCGGCACAGCGGCCTTCTTGCCAGTGGCGCGGCTAACGTAAGCGGTCATGTTTTCCACCCGCACCAATTCCAAGAGGCGTCCGGCGAAGAGGAAATTGTCACCCGGTCGCAGGCGCGCGATGAAACCTTCCTCCACCGAGCCCAGTGAGCGGCCACTGCCACCCTTGGCCCAGAATTTCACCGTCAGACTGGCATCGCTGACGATAGTGCCGATGCTCATCCGGTGGCGCATGGCGACACGCCGGCTCGGAACCTTCCACAGCCCGGTTTCGTCCGGTTCCACCCGCTGATAATCCGGATAGGCCGTAAGCGAATGCCCACCGTGACGGACAAAAGCCAGTGCCCACAGCCACTGTTCGGCATCGAGATCTCGGTAGGACCAGGCCCGGCGCACTTCGGCGTAGAGCTCATCCGGCCGAAAACCACCGCCCAGCGCCATGCTTACCAGATGTTGCACCAGCACATCGAGCGATCGATGCGGAGCGCTGCGGGCTTCGATCCGCCGTTCGGCAACGGCGACATGAGCGGCCGCGGCTTCCACCACTTCGAAGCTATGTGTCGGCACCAGTGTGACTCGCGAGGCCCGCCCAGGCGCATGACCAGAGCGCCCAGCGCGTTGCATCAGCCGCGCCACGCCCTTGGGCGAGCCGATTTGCAGCACGCGTTCGACGGGCAAAAAATCCACGCCCAGATCGAGACTGGAGGTGCAGACTACCGCCTTCAGCGCACCTTGCTTGAGTCCCAACTCCACCCAGTCCCGTACTTCGCGGGCCAATGAGCCGTGGTGCAGCGCGATCAACCCGGCCCAGTCCGGCCGCGCATTGAGAATCGCCTGATACCACAGCTCCGATTGCGAGCGGGTATTAGTGAACACCAAGGAAGTGGCCGCCGATTCGATTTCTTCGACCACCTGCGGCAGCATGCGCAGGCCGAGATGCCCAGCCCAGGGAAAGCGTTCAATGCTGGGCGGCAACAAGGTGTCGACGCGCAGCTCCTTGTTTACTTTTCCTTGAACCAACCGGCCTGTGCCCGGATGCAGAAGCACTTCCAGTGCGTGCGGTTGATTGCCGAGCGTGGCGGATAGCCCCCAGACGATCAGTTCCGGCATCCAGCTGCGTAACCGCGCCAACGCCAGCTGCAGCTGTACGCCGCGTTTGTTGCCCAGCAGCTCGTGCCACTCATCTACCACCAGCATGCGCAGCCCGCCGAAGGCCTGGCGCGCATCGGCGCGGGTCAGCAACAGGGTGAGGCTTTCCGGTGTGGTGACTAACGCGCTAGGTAGCCGCCGGCTTTGTCGGGCGCGTTCGGCGCTGGCGGTATCGCCGGTGCGCAGGCCAATACTCCAGTTGATGCCGAGGTCGTCCAACGGCGCCTGGAGTGCTCGGGCCGTATCCGCGGCCAGGGCGCGCATAGGGGTGATCCAGAGGACTGTGAGTGGAGCAGGTTTGTCCGATGGCTTGGCGAGTGCATCCGACTCTTTCGCGGGCAAGCCCGCTCCTACAGAAGCGAAACGATCGAGCGCGCCGAGCCAGACGGCGTAGGTCTTGCCCGAGCCGGTGGTGGCGTGAAGCAGGCCGGATTCGCCGTTTTGTACGGCCTGCCAGACTTCATGCTGAAACGGAAAGGGTTGCCAGGATTTACTGGCGAACCAATTTTCCCCAGCTGTGGTTGATCGGTTGCTCATGCTTCGGGCCGCGAATAAGCGCGAACATGAGAGGTCGCGTGGCTGCGATTCGCCAGCAAGCTGGCTCCTACAGAAGGGCGACGGCGTTGAGGTGCGACATGGCACTTGTAGGAGCGAGCTTGCTCGCGAACAGACGCCGCCGCGTGGTTGTGGGTCGCGAGCATATTGGTCCCTACGGGAGCGCATGGCCGCGTCATCCCAGCAATTCCTTCAACGTCTCCAGCGTATCGGCTTCCTCGACCGGCTTGTCGTGGCGCCAACGCAGCATGCGCGGGAAGCGGACGGCGATGCCGCTTTTGTGCCGGCTGCTGGCGGCGATGCCCTCGAAGCCGAGTTCAAATACCAGCGTCGGCGTCACGCTGCGCACTGGGCCGAATTTCTCCACGGTGGTCTTGCGCACGATGGCGTCGACCTTACGCATTTCCTCATCGGTCAGCCCCGAATAGGCTTTCGCGAAGGGCACCAGCTTGCGCTCCGGCGCGCCTGGTTCGCCGTCCCAGACGGCAAAGGTGAAATCGGTGTAAAGGCTGGCGCGGCGGCCGTGGCCTCGCTGGGCATAGATCAATACCGCGTCTACCGAGTAGGGGTCGATCTTCCATTTCCACCAGGTGCCGACATCTTTGGTGCGACCCACGCCGTACTGCGCCGCGCGAGCCTTGATCATCATCCCTTCCACCCCCAACTCACGGGATGCCTCGCGCTGGCGAGCCAGATCAGCCCAATCGCTGCCTTCGATCAAGGGCGAGGCCATCAGGATCGGGTTGGGGCATTGTGCTACGACCGTATCGAGTTGCGCTCGTCGCTCACGGTGTGGTCGTTGGCGCCAGTCTTCGCCTTGCCATTCCAAGAGGTCGTAAGCGAGCACCGCGACGGGTGCGTCTTCAAGCACCTTGGCAGTGAGGTTCTTGCGGCCGATTCGCTGTTGCAGCAGGGCAAAGGGCTGTACGCCGAAGCGGGCCGGCTCGCTGCCTGTTGCGGATGAACTCTCGAATAGCGCGGCTGGCTGCTCTGTCGGTTGCGACTTCCAGACCACGATTTCACCGTCGATCACGGTGCCATCCGGCAGGCACCCGGCCAGTTCGCAGAGCTCGGGGAAGCGGTCGCTGACCAATTCTTCGCCGCGTGACCAGATCCATATCTGCCCGTCACGTTTGACCAGCTGGGCGCGGATGCCGTCCCACTTCCATTCGATGATCCAGTTCTCCGGCGAGCCAAGCAGCGTCTCGAACTCGTCCACCGGCGCTTGCAGCGAGTGAGCTAGAAAGAAGGGGTAGGGCTGGCCGCCGCGCTGTGCGTGCTCGTGCTCCGATTCATCGGCAATCAGGGCGAGGTAGCCTTCAGCACTCGGCCGGTGCGATAGGTCTGTATAGCCCACCAGCCGCTGCGCCACGCGCTTGGGATCGAGGTCCACCAGAGAGGCCAGCGCGCGGGTTACCAGAAGCTTCGACACGCCGACGCGAAAGGCGCCGGTGATCAGCTTGATGCAGACCATCAGACTCAGGCGGTCCAATTGCGCCCATAGCTCCGGCAGGCGTACGGCCAGTTCTTCGGGCGGCTGTCCGCGTAGCGGCAGCAACTTGTCCTGCATCCACACGGCGAGGCCGTCGTCGGAGCTATGGGCAGATTCGGGAATGAGCAGCGAGATGGTCTCGGCCATGTCGCCGACGGCTTGATAACTCTCCTCGAATAGCCACTCAGGTAAGCCCGAGGTCTGCATGGCCGTTTCACGCAATACCCGCGTCGGCACCAGTTGGCGCGGTCGCCCGCCGGCGAGAAAGTACACGGCCCAAGCGGCGTCGGCAGGGTCGGCTTCCCGAAAATAATCGCGCATAGCGGCGAGCTTGGCGTTGCTCGAGGTGGTGGCATCGAGGCGGCTGTAGAGCGTGGCGAAGGCTTTCATCGGACGCCGCCGTGCCAAGTAGCGATTGAAAGGGCTTCGCGAGCAAGCTCGCTCCTACAGGGGAGCAGGGCGGAGCAGGAATGGAGAATCACTGAACCTCCGGTTCAGGCGCATCATCTTCGTCGCCATATTCGGTTTCGAAGGCCTGCGCATCGAGGCCGCGCATTTCACGCAGGTAGCGCACCAGCACCGGCACCGAGCCATGGGTGACCATCACCCGCTCGGCGCCGGTCTGTTCGATGGCCCAAAGCAGGCCGGGCCAGTCGGCGTGGTCGGAAAGTACGAAACCACGGTCGACACCGCGACGGCGGCGCGTGCCGCGCAACATCATCCAGCCGCTGGCGAAGGCGTCGGCATAGTCGCCGAATCGGCGCATCCAGGTACTGCCGCCAGCCGAGGGCGGGGCGAGGATGATCGCCTGCTTCAGGCGCGGGTCGCCCTTTTTCAGATCTCCCGCATAAACGGTCGGCGGAAGGTAAACGCCGGCTTCGCGGTAAACCTTGTTCAATGGTTCGACAGCGCCGTGCACCACCACCGTGCCGATGCTTTCATCGAGCCCGTGAAGAATCCGCTGCGCCTTGCCAAAGGCATAGCAGAACAACACGCTGGCACGGCCTACCGCGGCGTTGGCCCGCCACCAGTCGTTGATTTCTCGGAATACTTCGGTCTGCGATGGCCATTGATAGATGGGCAAGCCGAAGGTCGATTCGGTGATGAAAGTATGGCAGCGCACCGGCTCGAAGGGGGCGCAAGTGCCATCGGGCTCGACCTTGTAGTCTCCTGAGGCGACCCAGACTTCGCCGCGATATTCCAGGCGTACCTGCGCCGAGCCAAGCACATGGCCGGCGGGGTGAAAGCTGAGTTTTACGCCGTGATGGTCGATGGATTCACCGTACGCCAGCGTTTGCAGCGGCATATCCGGCGCGATTCGCGAGCGTAGGATGCCTTCGCTGTCGCTGGACGCCAGGTAATGGTTCATGCCCCAGCGGGCGTGGTCGCCGTGGGCATGGGTGATCACGGCGCGGTCGACCGGACGCCAGGGATCGATATAGAAATCGCCGGGCGGGCAGTAGAGGCCTTCTGGGCGGGCAACGACAAGGTCCATTGAATACAGGCACTTTGAGGGCTTGTAGGGTTGGAGCCTGTCGGGGCTGAAGGAGTTCGGGCGGACGCCGCCCGATAGGTTCAGTCCTGCAGTTTCAGGTGCGAAGTGTCAGGTACCGGTGCATCGCTGGCGCGGCGGCGTTCACCCATGTCGCTGCCCACAGGGGCCAGGCTGAACTGCGAAAGGTCAACGGCGGGCGCTTGAGCAGGCGCACGGGCATCCTGCAAGTCGGCACCTACCGGTGCAATACCGAAGTCCGGCGCCTCGACGTCGACAAAAGCTGCCATGTATTCGTCGCGAGGCACGACCTTGAGCGGCGACGGCGCGGCCGTAGAGGTTTGGGTGGCTGCTGGCGTCGTGGACTCTACCGCTGGCGGCGGGGCCAGTTCGATCTCTTCGACTTCCACCGGTAGGGCTCGAACCTCGGCGATCGCACCGGCACGGGCCATGGCTTCGCGGTATTTTTCAACGTTGGCGTAGTCCAGGTCCTGCTTGATCACTATCCGACGACCGGAAAACAGCAGCGCGATGCGCTGGGCATCGGCCTGGAACAGGCGCGTGAGGTTGGCCTCGACCTGTTCCAGCGTGGCGCCCGGTGCGAGTTGGCCGGAAAAGGCGATCTCATAGCGGCTCATGATTACGTTCCTATATTGGGCGGGGCCGATGTGTTGATCATAGAGATTGGATTTCGGGCTTGAAAGCGGCGGGCATCAAAAAGCCGTTGGAGGTCGGCCTTAAAGGCGGTTCCTTGTGGGGGCTTGTCAGGCTTGGGGATAACAGCTTCTCCCTCACCCCAGCCCTCTCCCCTGGCTTGCTGCGTACTTTCACCGAGGGGAGAGGGAGCTGCTCATGCAAGGTAACGAGCGAAGGCGTCCAGCCTACCCGCCGCCTGAAACTGGAAGTCTCAATCCTCAGTCCTCAAGCTTCCCAACGGGGCGAGCAGTGCCTCGATATCGTTCTGCTCCAACTGCCACTCGCCCTGGTTGCCTGAATCCAGCACGCCGGCGGCCAGGTCGGCCTTGCGTCGCTGTAATTGCTGAATGCGTTCTTCGACGGTGCCACGTGTGATCAGGCGGTAGACGAACACCGGTTTGTCTTGGCCGATGCGGTAGGCGCGGTCGGTGGCCTGGTTCTCGGCGGCTGGATTCCACCAGGGATCGTAATGAATGACGGTGTCGGCGGCGGTAAGGTTGAGGCCGGTGCCGCCGGCTTTCAGGCTGATCAGGAATACCGGCACCTCACCGCGTTGGAAACGCTGTACCGGGGTGCGTCGGTCTCGGGTTTCGCCGGTGATCTGCACATAATCGATGCCGCGCTGACGCAGGCTGTCCTCGATCAGCGCCAGCATCGAGGTGAACTGTGAAAACAGCAGCACGCGGCGGCCTTCGGCGAGCAGTTCCTGGAGCATGTCCAGCAAGCTGTCCAGCTTGCCGGAAAAGCCGCTCTTGGCCGAACGGCCCGCTTCACCCTTGACCAGGCGCAAGTCGCAGCAGACCTGGCGCAGCTTGAGCAGCGCTTCGAGAATGACGATCTGGCTGCGTGCCAAGCCCTTGCGGTCGATCTCCTCGCGGACCTTGCGATCCATCGCCAAACGCACCGTCTCGTATAGATCGCGTTGGGCCGGGGTCAGGTCCACCCAATGCACAATCTCGTTTTTCGGTGGGAGTTCGCGGGCCACCTGTTCCTTGTGACGACGCAGGAGGAAGGGACGAATACGGCCGATCAGATGTTGCAGCCGCTCCTGGTTGCCATGCTTTTCGATCGGTGTGCGATAGGTGCGGTTGAACTCCTTGGCGTTACCCAGCCAGCCTGGCATCAGGAAGTGGAACAATGACCACAGTTCGCCGAGGTGGTTTTCCATTGGCGTGCCGGTCAGGCACAGGCGTTGCCGCGCTTGCAGCCGGCTGGCAGCCTGGGCGGCCTTGCTGCTGGCGTTCTTGATGTTCTGCGCCTCGTCCAGGATCAGCACGTGAAGAGGTTGTTCGCTTAGCGGCTCGATATCCCGGGGCAACAGCGCATAGGTGGTCAGCAGGACATCGTAATCGCCCAGCGCATCGAAGTGCTTGTGCCGCGCCGTGCCATGCAGGGTCAGCAGCCGCAGATCCGGAGTGAACCGCGCCGCTTCGTCCTGCCAGTTGGGTATCAGGCTGGTGGGCATGACGACCAGGCTGGGACGGTCTAGGCGCCCGGCCTGTTTTTCGGTAAGCAGGTGGGCCAGGGTCTGCAGGGTCTTGCCCAGACCCATGTCGTCCCCAAGAATGCCTCCGACTTCCAGTGCACGCAGGGTTTGCATCCAGCTCAGACCCTCAAGCTGATAGGGACGCAGTTCGGCATTCAGACCGGTCGGTGCCCCGCAGGGTTGCTGCTTGTAGTCCAGCAGGCGCCGGCCGAAATCGCGTAACCGCTCGCCACCCTGCCAGTCCAGCGGCAACTGCTCCAGGTGATTCAAGCGTACGGCGTCGGCCTGATCCAGCCGCAGGCTATTGCCGAGCTCCGGTTGCAGGTATAAGTCGCCCAACGTCGCGAGGATCGACTTGAGCCGGCCGAACGGCAGCATCACCTGAAGCGGCTGAGCGTTGTCGCGCTGGCGCAGCTGCACCCGCAGTGTTTCATCGTCGCCGCGCTGGGCCAGCTGCGGCGCAGCGAGCAGCGTCGGATTCTTGCGGATCACGTCGAGAAGCACCGGTAGCAGGCTGATGCGCTCGCCTTCGACGACAATGCCCAGTTCCAGGTCGAACCAGCTGTGCTCCGGCGATTCCTCCACTTGGGCATACCAATCGTCTATAGCGGTGAGGTCGTAGGCGAAGCCTGGCTGAATGACGATCTCCCAGCCTTCGTCGCGCAGCTGTGGCAGTTGCTCGGCGAAGTGCAGCCAGGCGGCTTCGTTGGGCAGCTCGAACATTTCCGCCGAGTCCTTCGGCAGCGCCTGACTCTGCCGCAGAGCAGGGCGCAGGCCCAGCTGCTGAAGGCGCTGGCGCAAGGCCTGCTCGGCCGTGGGTTGGCGGGCAATGCTGAGCACATCCTGGCCATTGATCTGGCGAACCCGCTCTGCAGCTTTGCTTTTGCCGTGTACGGCGCTGCAGTCATAGACGAAGCTGAGTCCGGCGCGGTGCTGTTGGTCGTTGATCATCCGTCCGCTAGCGGCGTGGTAGTTCGTGACGTGACGGCTGCCGAGTATCAGCCGTGCCTGGGGAAGAAGGTCGTCGATGCGCCTTTCGGTCGGCCGAGCGGGCGCGGGCAGTTCCGGAGCAATGTCGCTCAGCGAGAGGCTGAATAGCGCGACCTGGCCAGCGGGCACCTCTGGGGCGCCGATCAGGTGCCGTGCCAACGCATCGTTTAGCCCGTGGCGAACCATGCCGATTTCGTTGCGAGTCTTGTCCAGATAATGGAGCGGGTCGACCGCCGTGAGCAGTTCGGTGCCCTCTGGCGCCAGGTTGACACGCAGAGCGCCGTCGCTGGCGTCGCGCCATTCCAGCCGGACCTCGCGACAAAGGCCGGGCTGCAGCGGCGGCTGTTCGAAATTCAGATAGGCACGTCCAGTTTCCAGCGCCAGACGCAATGCTTCGCCGCCGTTCGGGCCGTCGAGCCAGAAGCTGTGGCCGGCACTCTTGCAAAGGCTCAGCAGGGCTGCGATGCGCAGGTCGATCGGTTGCAGGAAGCGCGGCTGGCGGAAGCTCGCCTCGCGCATCGCGAAATAAGGTTGAATATCGCTGACGCTGCCGTCCTTGAGCTGGCGCACCTTGAATACGGCAACGGTTAGGTCTGGCTCGATCAGATAACGCAGGCTGTTCTGCGGTAACGCTGCAGGCGCTTCGCCGAGGGCTTCGGGTAGTTGCGAAAGCCAAGTTTGCAGCGCGCCGGGCAGGCCGTCTTGCGTTTTGTCAGCGGGTTCGTTGAGTTCCGTTTGTTGTCGCTCAAGCACATACAGGACCGCCGCCGCGTGTTTGCAGACCCAGCCTACCGGGCAGGTGCACAGACAGTGCAATTCCCCGCGTGGGCTAAAAGAAAGCGTCTGGCGGTAGCGGTTGCTGCCGGAGCCAAGGCAGCTGGCGATAACCCGCTGGTCCGCTTGCTGCTCGATCCGAACCCGCTCCTGCTTGGCGTATTCCTGGCCACGGCTCAGGGCAAGGGGCGAGAAGTAGGCCGTCCAAGGTTCGGGGATATGGTCGAAAAACGCGTCGGGCATAGCTACCGGCTAGGGTCGGTGGTCAAGCCGGCGCAGCGGTGCTGCGCCGGGCGGGCGAACGTATTACTGGCCTTGCGTTGGGGCCAGACGCTCGAGCAGCGCTTCCAGAGTATTGAAGCGTTCCTCGGCACGCTCCATAGGCACTTGGAATTTGAACACGGTAGCACCCTCGAACTTGTAGCGGTTGGGTTGGCTCTGGATCAGCTTGATCAGCACCATCGGGTCGACGCTGGTGTCTGCGGTGAACTCGATTCGCCCGCCTTGCGGGCCGGCGTCGATCTTGCTGATGCCGAGGCCGGAAGCCTGCAGCTTGAGCAGTGTCAGACGTACCAGATGCTTGGCCGGCTCGGGCAACAGGCCGAAGCGATCGATCATTTCCACTTGTAGCTCACGTAATCCGTTCTCGTCGGCGGCGTTGGCGATGCGCTTGTAGAGGATCAGTCGTGCATGCACATCCGGCAGATAATCTTCGGGAATCAACGCCGGCACGCGCAGGTTGATCTCCGGGCCGCCCCCTAGTGGTTGATCGAGATTCGGCTGTTCGCCTTTCTGGATGGATTTGACTGCGCGTTCGAGCATTTCCATATAAAGGGTGAAGCCGACCGCCTGGATCTGCCCACTCTGGCCGTCGCCTAGCAGCTCGCCAGCACCGCGGATTTCCAAGTCGTGAGTCGCCAGGACAAAGCCGGCACCCAAGTCCTGCGCATTGGCGATGGCTTCCAGGCGCTTTTCGGCATCAGGCGTCATGGCCTTGCGTGGCGGCGTCAGCAAATAGGCGTAGGCCTGGTGGTGACTACGCCCGACTCGGCCGCGAAGTTGGTGCAGCTGAGCCAGGCCGAACTTGTCCGCACGCTCGATGATGATGGTGTTGGCGCTGGGCACGTCGATGCCGGTCTCGATGATGGTCGAGGCGATCAGCACGTTAAAGCGCTTGTGATAGAAGTCGCCCATCACCTGTTCCAGCTCGCGCTCGCGCATCTGCCCGTGACCGACGCCAATGCGCGCCTCGGGCACCAGGGCGGCGAGGTCGGCAGCGCATTTCTCGATGGTCTTCACATCGTTGTGCAAGTAATAGACCTGACCGCCGCGGAGCAGCTCGCGAAGCAGGGCTTCCTTGATCACGGAGTTCTGCTGTTCCATGACAAAGGTGCGCACCGACAACCGCCGAGCCGGTGGTGTGGCGATGATCGACAAGTCGCGCATGCCGGCGACCGCCATGTTCAGCGTGCGCGGAATCGGCGTGGCGGTCAGCGTGAGGATGTCCACCTCGCTGCGCAGGGCCTTGAGCTGTTCCTTCTGGCGAACGCCGAAACGGTGCTCCTCATCGATGATGACCAAACCTAGATTGGTGAACTTCACATCGTCCTGCAGCAGCTTGTGGGTGCCAATCAGGATATCCACTTTCCCTTCGGCCAGTTCCTGCACCGCGCCCTGAATTTCCTTGGTGGATTTGAAGCGGCTCATCACCTCAACCCGAACCGGCCAGTCGGCGAAGCGGTCACGGAAGCTGTTGTAGTGCTGTTGGGCGAGCAGGGTGGTTGGTACCAATACCGCGACCTGACGCCCGCTGTGTACGGCGATAAAGGCTGCGCGCATCGCCACTTCTGTCTTGCCGAAGCCGACATCGCCGCAGATCAAGCGATCCATCGGCTTGGGCGCGAGCATGTCGCTGCGCACGGCTTCGATGGCGGCCTGCTGATCAGGCGTCTCCTCGAAGGGGAAGCCGGCGCTGAAGGTTTCGTAGTCGAGCTGCGGATCGGCAAAGGCATAGCCTTCACGCGCTGCACGTCGGGCATAGATATCCAGCAGTTCGGCGGCAACATCACGGACTTGCTCGGCGGCCTTGCGCTTGGCTTTTTGCCAAGTCTCCGAGCCCAGGCGATGCAGCGGCGCCAGTGCGTCGTCGCTGCCGGTGTAGCGGGCGATCAGATGCAGGCTGGCGACCGGCACGTAAAGTTTGGCTTCCTCGGCATATTGCAGCTGGAGGAACTCGGCGGCCTGGCCTTCGATTTCCAGTGTGACCAAGCCTTGGTAGCGTCCAACCCCGTGGTCGATATGAACCACCGG
This sequence comes from Stutzerimonas sp. VN223-3, assembly GCF_045999685.1. Taxonomy (NCBI): domain Bacteria; kingdom Pseudomonadati; phylum Pseudomonadota; class Gammaproteobacteria; order Pseudomonadales; family Pseudomonadaceae; genus Stutzerimonas; species Stutzerimonas sp. VN223-3. The sequence continues at coordinate 723,491 of NZ_RBEC01000001.1, forward strand.
CGCGCCTTCGCGCAGCTCGGTAAGGTTCTTGATGACGTTTTCGCCAGCGTCGCGGCCTTTCTCGCGGCGCCGACGCTGCATGACGCGTTGGCCGAACAGCGGACTTTCCGCTATCAGCGCCAGTGCCGGGTCCTGAAGCAATAACCCGTCATCCAGTGGGGCGATGGTGATCGCCAGGCGCTCCGTGCTTTCGACGAATTGCGGCCAGCCGGCGACCTCCTGCGGCCGCAGTTTCAGCCGCGCGAGCAATTCCAGCAGCACTTCGCGGCGGCCGGCGGATTCGGCGGTGAAGAGTACGCGGCCAGAAAACTCATCGAGAAAGCGACGCAGCGCGCCTAGTGGTTCGCTGGCCTTGGCATCGATCGCCAGTTCCGGAAACAGGCTGGCGGGGAAACGCTCGCGGCCAATGCCGGGTTCGACGTCGTCGTGACTCGCAACAACCCGTGGCCACAGCTTCAGCCGGGCGAAGCAATCTTCCACCGGTACGAACAATTCGGTAGGCGGCAACAGCGGGCGTTCAGGATCGACGCGGCGTTCTTCGTAGCGATTTCGCACGTCTTTCCAGAAATTATCCGCAGCCTGCTCGATGCCAGGCAGGGAAAACACCTGCGTGTCTTCTGGCAGGTAGTCGAACAACGTCGAGGTTTCGTCGAAGAACAGCGGAAGGTAGTACTCGATGCCCGCTGGCGTGATCCCTGTGGAGAGATCCTGATAGACCGGGCAGCGACGGAAATCCACATCGAAACGCTCACGGAAACGTGCGCGAAAGCCGGTCACCGACTCTTTCTTCAACGGAAACTCACGGGCCGGCAGCAGGCGAATCGACTCGACCTTGTCGATCGAGCGCTGGTTCTCTGGATCGAAAGTACGCAGCGTCTCGATCTCGTCATCGAACAGGTCGATGCGATAGGGCAGGGCGCTGCCCATAGGGAACAAGTCGATCAGTGCGCCGCGTACGGCGAACTCGCCATGCTCATACACCGTGTCGACGCAACGGTAGCCGGCAGCTTCCAGGCGTGCGCGCATCTGTTCGACGTCGAGCTTCTGTCCTATATCCAACACCAGACTGGAGCCGAGCAGGAAGCGCTTGGGCGCAAGCCTGTGTAGCGCTGTGGTGATAGGAACTACCAGCACGCCATGGGTCAGCTCAGGCAGCTGGTAAAGCGTCGCAATACGCTGGGAAATGATGTCCTGATGCGGCGAAAAAACGTCATAGGGCAATGTTTCCCAGTCAGGAAAATGCAGCACTGGCAACTCTGGCGCGAAGAAGCCTAGTTCTTCCTGCAGGCGCTCGGCGCTCTGACTGTCGGCCGTGAGAAGAAGAGTGAATCGCTTTGCGTTGCTGGCTGCTTCGGCAATGGCCAGGCTCAGCGCGGCTCCGGGAAGGTTGCCCCAGGTTTGCTTGCCGCTGGCGGCAGGCATGGGCGGAAGGCGCAATACGGACACGAGTGGGCGTGGCTCCGGTCGAAAAATGGACCGCGCGGATTGTAACTATCCGCGCGGGACGCTGTCAGTGTTTCCGCTGCACAGATTGCCGACGCTAGGGTGCGTCGGCATAATGTAGCCCCTTTTCTCAGCCCCTACATGTTGGAAGGAACTGCCCGTGACTCAGAAGCCCGACCAGTGTCTTGGTGAATGGATTGATCGAGAAGCCCTCGCCGAAGCGATGATTCCGCTGATTGGTCAGCTGTATCGTAACAATAACGTGGTGACTTCCATCTACGGCCGTGGCTTGATCAATCGCTCGGTCATCGCGCTGCTCAAGGCCCATCGCTTTGCTCGTCATCGTCAGGCTGACGAAGCCGAACTCTGTGTGCACGAGACGCATCAGATTCTCGCCACTATGAGCGACATGAATCTGGGCGCCGCTTCGGTCGACCTGGGTAAAGTCGTCGCCAAGTACAAGGCCGAGGGCAACGGCCGCAACCTCGATCAGTTCGTGCGTGACGAACTGGTTGAAGTGGCCGGCAAGCGCAACACCACCGGCGTGCACAAGGGTACCGACGTGGTGCTCTACGGTTTCGGTCGCATTGGCCGCCTGCTGGCGCGCATTCTCATCGAGAAGACCGGCGGCGGCGACGGCCTGCGCCTGCGTGCCATCGTCGTGCGCAAGGGTGCCGAGAATGACCTGGTCAAGCGCGCCAGCCTGCTGCGCCGTGACTCGGTGCACGGTCCGTTCGAAGGCACCATCCATATCGATGCCGAAAACAACACCATCACCGCCAACGGCAACCTGATTCAGGTGATTTACTCGAATGACCCGGCCTCGGTGGATTACACCCAATACGGCATCGAGAACGCACTGCTGGTCGACAACACTGGCAAATGGCGTGATTCCGAAGGTCTTGGCCAGCATCTGAAGTGTCCAGGCGTTGCACGCGTAGTGCTGACAGCGCCAGGCAAAGGCGAGCTGAAGAACATCGTTCATGGCATTAACCACGGTGAAATTAGCGCTGACGACAAGATCGTCTCCGCGGCCTCCTGCACCACCAATGCCATCGTGCCGGTGCTCAAGGCCGTCAACGATCAGTACGGCATCGTTAACGGCCACGTGGAAACTGTGCACTCCTATACCAACGACCAGAACCTGATCGATAACTTCCACAAAGGCAGTCGTCGCGGTCGTAGTGCTGCGTTGAATATGGTGATCACCGAGACTGGTGCCGCTACGGCGGCCGCCAAGGCGCTGCCGGTGCTCAAGGGCAAGCTGACTGGCAATGCCATTCGCGTACCGACGCCGAACGTTTCCATGGCTATTCTCAATCTGAACCTGGAAAAAGCCACCACGCGCGAGGAGATCAACGAGTACCTGCGTCAAATGGCGATGCACTCGGATCTGCAGAAGCAGATCGACTACGTCAACTCGCTGGAAGTTGTATCCAGTGATTTCGTCGGCTCGCGGCACGCCGGCGTGGTGGATGCCGAGGCGACCATCTGCAGTGATAACCGCGTTGTGCTCTACGTCTGGTATGACAACGAGTTTGGCTATAGCTGCCAGGTGGTGCGTGTGATGGAGGACATGGCAGGCGTCAATCCGCCAGCCTTCCCACGCTAAGGCGCCGGGTGTCGATAAACGGGAGCTTCGGCTCCCGTTTTGCATTCAACTCTAGGAAAATTCGGCGGAAAATTCGGCCGTTCAGGGTGTTCGTAGAGCCCGGCGTCAATAGATGGTTATAGGTGGCTGCCGGTCCCGAGTCAAAAAATTGGAAGGCCTTGGGTGGTCAGTCACGGGTCGTGGCCTCTATAATCGGGCGGATTTCTACCTGGACCCGCGGCATAGCGCCGCGCTGATAATTCATCAGTGCGCGTCGTGCAATTCGACTTTTAGCCAAGCCGTCGGGCTCGTAAAAAAGACTTTTAAATCAGTGGTTAGCGAACCGATGATCAATATAAAACGTGGGCTTGATTTGCCCATTGCAGGTACGCCGACGCAGCGTATCGAGGCTGGAAGGCCCGTCCGAAGCGTCGCCGTATTAGGGTTTGATTACCCCGACATGAAGCCGACGATGGAAGTTCAGGTCGGCGATCGCGTCAAATTGGGGCAGGTTCTGTTTTCCGACAAGAAGACTCCTGGGGTTCATTTCACCGCGCCTGGCTCAGGTGTGGTCAGCGCTATTCATCGTGGCGAGAAGCGCGTTCTGCAATCGGTGGTCATTGACCTCGATGGAACGGACGAGATGACGTTCAGCCAGTACGGCGCTGGCGAACTTGAAGGGCTCAGCGATGCACAGGTTCGTGAGAACCTGCAGCAATCGGGCCTCTGGGCAGCCCTGCGTACGCGCCCCTACAGCAAGGTGCCGGCGATCGACGCCGTGCCCAGCTCCATTTTCGTCACGGCTATCGACACCCATCCACTGGCTGCCGATCCGGCGGTGATCATTGGCGAGCGTGCCGATGATTTCGAAGCGGGCCTGAAAGTGCTCGGCAACCTTGGCAAATTATTCCTGTGCAAGGCAGAGGGCGCTTCGTTGCCAGGCGAGCAGCTCGCCAAGGTAAAGTCCGAAATCTTCTCCGGCCCGCATCCAGCGGGCCTGGCCGGTACGCACATCCATTTCCTCGATCCGGTTAGCGCCAGCAAGAGTGTCTGGACCATCGGCTATCAAGACGTGATTGCAATCGGTGCGTTGTTCACCACTGGTCGCCTGTCGGTCGAGCGTGTGGTTTCGCTTGCCGGTCCGGTGGTGGAAAATCCACGCCTCGTGCGGACACGCCTGGGCGCCAGCCTCGACGAGCTGACGGCCGGTGAGCTGCAGCCCGGTGGGAATCGCGTGGTGTCCGGCTCAGTGCTGGGCGGACGCACGGCACATGGGGCTTTCGCCTTCCTCGGTCGTTATCACCAGCAGATTTCCTGTCTACGTGAAGGCAAAGAGCGCGAGATGCTGCATTACCTGCGTGCCGGTAGCGACAAGCATTCGATCCTCAATATCTATATCTCGAAGCTGATGGGTGGCAAGAAGTTCGCGTTCTCCACATCCACCAACGGCAGTCCTCGCGCCATGGTGCCGGTGGGTAACTATGAGGAAGTCATGCCGCTGGACATCCTGCCGACCCAATTGCTGCGTTCCTTGATCGTCGGTGATACCGAGGTGGCGCAGAAGCTCGGCTGCCTGGAACTGGATGAAGAAGATTTGGCACTGTGCACCTATGTCTGTGCCGGCAAATATGAATACGGCCCGATCCTGCGGGACAATCTGACCCGTATCGAGAAGGAGGGGTAAGGTATGGGCATTCGCGAATACCTCGACAAGATCGAGCACAACTTCGAGAAGGGCGGCAAGTACGAGAAGTGGTATGCACTCTACGAAGCCGCGGACACCTTCCTCTATCGTCCTGGCAGCGTGACCAAGACCACGGCTCACGTGCGTGACGGCATCGACCTCAAACGGATGATGATCACGGTCTGGCTGTGCACCTTCCCGGCGATGTTCTTCGGCATGTGGAACACTGGCTACCAAGCCAACCTGATCTATGCACAAAGCCCTGATCTGCTTGCTGCGCAGGAAGGCTGGCGCATGGCGCTGATCAGCGCGCTGGCTGGGTTCGATCCGAACAGCCTGTGGGATAACTTCATTCAGGGGGCGGCCTACTTCCTGCCAGTCTATGCGGTGACGTTCATCGTTGGCGGTTTCTGGGAAGTGCTGTTCGCCTCGATCCGCAAGCACGAAGTCAACGAAGGCTTCTTTGTTACTTCGGTGTTGTTCGCCCTGACGCTTCCGCCGAGCATTCCGCTCTGGCAGGTCGCCCTGGGTATCAGCTTCGGTATCGTAATCGGTAAGGAGATTTTCGGCGGCACCGGCAAGAACTTCCTCAACCCGGCCCTTACCGGCCGTGCCTTTCTATTCTTCGCCTATCCGGCGCAGATGTCGGGTGACGCGGTCTGGACTGCAGTAGATGGCTTCGCCGGTGCTACCGCACTCAGCCTGAGCTTTGCCGGCGGCATGGAAAACGTAATCGCCAGTGGTATCACCTGGATGGACGCTTTCGTTGGAACCATTCACGGCTCGCTCGGTGAAACCAGTACGCTGGCCATCTTCATCGGCGGTGCGGTATTGCTGATGACCAAGATCGCCTCCTGGCGCATCGTTTCGGGCGTGATGCTCGGCATGATCGGGCTGAGCTTCTTGTTCAACCTGATCGGCTCCGACAGCAATCCGATGTTTGCCATGCCCTGGTACTGGCATATGGTGGTGGGTGGTTTCGCCTTTGGCTTGATCTACATGGCTACCGATCCGGTTTCGGCATCCATGACCAATACCGGCAAGTGGGTGTTCGGCATCTTCATCGGCGTCATGGTCGTGTTGATCCGTGTGGTCAATCCGGCCTTCCCAGAAGGCATGATGCTGGCAATCCTGTTCGCCAACCTTTGTGCACCGTTGATTGACCACTTTGTCATTCAGGCCAATATCAAGCGGAGGCTGGCACGTAATGTCTAGTCAAAAAGAATCCACTACCCGAACGCTGGTGGTGGCCCTGCTGGTCTGCCTGGTTTGCTCGGTATTTGTCGCCGGCGCGGCTGTGGCTTTGCGTCCGACGCAGATGGAAAATCGTCAGCTGGACAAGCAGCGCAGCATTCTGGCGATTGCCGGCCTGGGTGAGGCGGGTATGTCTGCCAAGCAGGTCAAGACCCTGTACGGTGAGCGTATCGTTGCCAAGCTGGTCGATTTGCAAACCGGAAAGTTCAGCGATGAGTTCGATCCGAACAGCTTCGACCCCTTGGTCGCTGCCAAGGACCCCGAACTTTCGAAAGCGCTGCCAAGTGATGAGGACATCGCCTCGATCAAACGCCGTGAGCGTTACAGTGTCGTGTATATCGTCGAAGAAAATGGCGAGCTTGAGACGCTGATCGTCCCGGTTCGTGGCTACGGGCTGTGGTCCACTCTGTATGGTTTTGTAGCCATTCAGGGCGACCTGAATACCGTTGAGGGTCTGGGTTTCTATCAGCACGGCGAGACTCCGGGTCTTGGCGGTGAAGTAGACAACCCGAAGTGGCGCAGTCAGTGGCAGGGCAAAGAACTGTTCAACGAGGATGGCGAGCTGGCCATTGAGGCAGTCAAGGGTGGTGTCGATCCGCAAAGCCCGCAGGCTGACCACCAAGTCGATGCCCTGGCCGGTGCGACGCTGACCAGTAACGGAGTGAATAACCTGTTGCATTTCTGGTTGGGCGAGGATGGCTTCGGACCATTTATCGCTAACCTACGCGCTGGGGAGGCTTGATCATGTCGCAACCTACCGTTAAGGAAGTCCTGTTCAATCCGGTCTTCAACAACAACCCCATCGGTCTGCAGATTCTTGGTATCTGTTCGGCCCTGGCTGTTACTTCGAACCTGAAAACCGCTTTGGTGATGTCCATCGCGCTAACACTGGTGACTGCCTTTTCGAGCATGTTCATTTCGATGATTCGCTCACAGATTCCAGGCAGTATCCGCATGATTGTGCAGATGGTGATCATTGCGTCATTGGTAATCGTGGTGGATCAGATCCTCAAAGCCTACGCCTTCTCGCTGTCCAAGCAGCTATCGGTATTTGTCGGCCTGATCATCACCAACTGCATCGTGATGGGGCGAGCCGAAGCCTTCGCCATGCAGAACCCGCCGATACTGTCGTTCTTCGATGGAATCGGTAACGGTCTCGGCTACAGCGCCATGCTGATTGTTCTCGGCATCTTCCGCGAGCTGTTCGGTGCCGGCAAGCTGATGGGCTACACGATCATTCCGGTGGTCAACGATGGCGGTTGGTACCAGCCCAACGGCTTGCTGTTGCTTCCGCCGTCTGCGTTCTTCCTGATCGGACTGATCATCTGGGGCATCCGCAGTTGGAAGAGGGAGCAGGTCGAGAAGCCTTCCTTCAAGATGGCGCCGCAAGTCTCGAACAAGGAGGCTTACTAATGGAGCACTACATCAGTCTGTTCGTCCGTGCCGTGTTCATCGAGAACATGGCTCTGGCGTTCTTTCTCGGTATGTGCACCTTCATCGCGATCTCGAAGAAGGTGGAAACGGCGATAGGCTTGGGTATCGCGGTCATCGTGGTGCAGGCCATCACCGTGCCGGCCAACAACCTGATCTATACCTATCTGCTCAAGGCCGGAGCCTTGTCCTGGGCAGGGCTGCCAGACGTCGATCTGAGCTTTCTGGGTCTGCTCAGCTACATCGGCGTGATCGCGGCGATCGTGCAGATCCTGGAGATGCTGCTCGATAAGTACGTTCCCAGTTTGTATAACGCCCTGGGGGTTTTCCTGCCATTGATCACTGTGAACTGCGCCATCATGGCTGGTTCTCTGTTCATGGTAGAGCGTGATTACAACCTGGCAGAAAGTACGGTCTACGGCCTGGGTTCCGGTGCTTCTTGGGCGCTGGCCATTGCGTTGCTGGCAGGTATCCGCGAGAAGCTGAAGTACAGCGATGTGCCGGAGGGTCTGCAAGGGCTGGGTATCACTTTCATCACCATCGGCCTGATGTCGCTGGGCTTCATGTCATTCTCTGGCGTACAGCTCTAAGGACGGGATGAACAGATGAGTTACGAAATTTTCCTCGCCATTGGCATGTTCACTGCCATCGTGCTTGCGCTGGTGGTGATCATCCTGGCGGCACGCGCCAAGCTCGTTTCCAGCGGCGACATCAGCATTGAGATCAACGGCGAACGCACCATCACCGTGCCCGCCGGCGGCAAGCTGCTACAGACCCTTGCGTCCAACAATATCTTCTTGTCGTCGGCCTGTGGTGGCGGCGGCACCTGTGCACAGTGCAAGTGCATTGTCGAGAGCGGCGGCGGCGAGATGCTGCCCACCGAGGAGTCGCACTTCACCCGCCGCGAGGCGGGAGAGGGCTGGCGCCTGTCCTGCCAGACCCCGGTCAAGACAGACATGAAGATCGAGGTGCCGGAAGAAGTATTCGGTGTGAAGAAGTGGGAATGCACCGTGCTTTCCAATCCGAACGTCGCTACCTTTATCAAGGAGCTGACCCTGACACTTCCGGAAGGCGAGAACGTGGACTTCCGTGCCGGTGGTTATGTTCAGCTGGAATGCCCGCCGCACGAGGTCCGCTACAAAGACTTCGATATTCAGGAGGAATATCGAGGGGACTGGGATAAGTTCAACCAGTGGAAGTACGTATCGAAGGTCGACGAAACCGTGATCCGGGCCTACTCCATGGCGAACTACCCGGAAGAAGTCGGTCTGGTGAAATTCAACATCCGTATTGCTTCACCCCCACCAGGCAAGGACGATCTGCCTCCGGGCAAGATGTCCTCCTGGGTGTTCAGCCTAAAACCGGGCGACAAGGTCACCGTCTACGGTCCATTCGGTGAGTTCTTCGCCAAGGACACCGATGCCGAGATGGTCTTCATCGGCGGCGGTGCGGGCATGGCGCCGATGCGTTCACATATCTTCGATCAGCTCAAGCGCCTGAAGTCCAAACGCAAGATGACCTTCTGGTACGGCGCGCGCTCCATGCGCGAGGCGTTCTATGTCGAGGAATACGATCAGCTGCAGGCGGAAAATGACAATTTCCAGTGGCACTTGGCGCTGTCCGATCCGCAACCTGAAGATAACTGGGACGGCCCGACTGGCTTCATCCACAACGTTCTGCTCGAGAACTATCTGAAGGACCATCCGGCTCCGGAAGATTGCGAGTTCTACATGTGCGGTCCGCCGATGATGAACGCCTCGGTGATCAAGATGCTCACGGACCTAGGCGTCGAGCCGGAGAACATTCTGCTCGACGACTTCGGCGGCTAGCATGACCCAAGCGTTACTACAGCCCGTCATCGTTGTCGCTCTGGCGACAGCCCTGACGGGTTGTCTATTTCAGGACAAGGTAGAAAGCTTTGGCGGACCAACCATGGGCAGCACCTATTCGGTGAAGTATGTGGCCGGAGACAAGGCCGCTGCCAAGGAACAGCTGCAGCGCGAGACTGAGTCGATACTTGCGGAGATCGACAAGCAGCTCTCGACCTACCGCGCCGACTCGGATATCGAAACCTTCAACGCCTTGCCTGCACATGAGTGCATGGCCATGCCGAGCGGAGTCCGTAAGCTGATCCTGGCAGGGCAGCAGCTTTCGGAAGAAAGCAACGGTGCGCTGGATCTGACCATCGAGCCGTTGCTCAATCTGTGGGGCTTCGGCCCGCACGGCCGCGGCGAACGGGTGCCCTCTGCCGAGGAAATCGTCAGCGTTCGTCAGAATATTGGTCAGCAATATCTTCGGATCGACGGTGAACAGCTTTGCAAGGACGCAGCCGTTCAGGTCGATTTCAATAGCATTGCGGCTGGCTATGCGGTTGATCAGGTGGTGGCAGCCCTCGAAGCATCCGGGGTCAGCAGTTATCTGGTGGAAATCACCGGTGAACTCAAGGCTCAAGGCCATAAGCCGGACGGATCGCCATGGCGCATTGCCATCGAGGCGCCTCGGGATAACGAGCGTGTTGCGCAGCGGATCATTGAGCTGGACGGCTATGCCGTTTCTACGTCCGGCGATTACCGCAACTATTTCGAGCGTGACGGCAAACGCTATTCGCACACGCTGGATCCGCAGACCGGTGCCCCTATCGACCACCACTTGGCGGCGGTGACGGTGGTCGATCCATCGACATTGCGCGCCGACGGGTTGTCTACTGTGCTCATGGTGCTGGGTCCTGAGCGTGGCCTGACGTTTGCGACTGAACGGAAAATTGCAGCGTTCTTCGTGGTTCGCGAAGGACAGGAATTCGTAAGCAGAAGCACCGAAGCCTTTAATGAGCTGTTCGGTGCGGGAGCGGAGCAATGACTTGGTTAATTGTTTTTCTCGTCATGTTGTTGGTTGTGTTCGGCATGTCCATTGGCGTGATCATGGGACGCAAGCCCATCGCAGGGTCCTGCGGGGGTATTGCCAATCTCGGCATCGAGAAAGAGTGCTCGATTTGCGGCGGCAGTCGCGAAAAATGCGAAGAAGTGAAACAGCAGACGAGCCAGGGCGCAAAAGCAGATCTCGCATACGATGCGACCAGACGCTGACAGTCGTGCCGCTCGGGTTGCATCGGCGTAACAACGGCTCGGGGCGGCGGCGCTTCAGCGAATGACGCCCCCTTCTAGATCTACCGAATTCGTTAACAGCGGCAGGGCTGCCTGCTGCGTGTTCAGGGGTGAATATGGCTGTCTACAACTACGATGTGGTGATACTGGGCTCAGGCCCTGCCGGCGAAGGTGCGGCAATGAATGCGGTCAAGGCGGGACGCAAGGTCGCCGTGGTCGACAGCAGACCGCACGTTGGCGGCAACTCCACCCATCTGGGGACCATCCCTTCCAAGGCGTTGCGCCACTCGGTGCGGCAGATCATGCAGTACAACACCAATCCGCTGTTCCGCCAGATCGGCGAACCGCGCTGGTTTTCGTTCCCTGACGTGCTCAAGAGTGCTGAGAGCGTAATCGGCAAGCAGGTCACATCGCGTACCGGCTACTACGCGCGTAACCGTATCGATTTGTTCTTTGGCACCGCGAGCTTTGCCGACGAGCAGACAGTCGAGGTGGTCAGTGCCAACGGTATGGTCGAAAAGCTGGTTGCCAATCAGTTCATCATTGCCACCGGTTCGCGGCCCTACCGCCCGTCCGATGTCGACTTCTCGCACCCGCGTGTCTATGACAGCGACACCATCCTGACCCTAAGCCATACGCCGCGTCGCTTGATCATCTACGGAGCCGGTGTGATCGGCTCAGAATACGCATCGATCTTCAGCGGCCTCGGCGTACTGGTCGACCTGATCGACAATCGCGATCAGTTGCTCAGCTTCCTTGATGACGAGATTTCCGATGCGCTGAGTTATCACTTACGCAACAACAACGTGCTGATCCGTCACAACGAGGAGTACGAGCGCGTTGAAGGGGTGGACAACGGTGTCATCCTGCATCTCAAATCAGGCAAGAAGATCAAGGCAGACGCCTTCCTCTGGTGTAACGGGCGGACCGGCAATACCGACAAGCTGGCCCTGGAAAACATCGGCCTCAAGGTCAACAGTCGCGGGCAGATAAAGGTCGACGAGCATTACCGTACCGACGTCGGCAACATCTACGCGGCCGGTGATGTGATCGGCTGGCCATCGCTGGCCAGCGCTGCATACGACCAGGGCCGTTCGGCTGCAGGTAGCATCGTCGAGAACGATAGCTGGCGCTTCGTCGACGACGTGCCGACTGGGATCTACACCATTCCGGAGATCAGCTCGATCGGCAAGAACGAACGAGAGCTCACCGAAGCGAAGATTCCCTACGAAGTGGGCAAGGCGTTTTTCAAGGGAATGGCGCGAGCGCAGATTTCTGCCGAGCCGGTCGGCATGCTGAAAATTCTTTTCCATCGCGAGACGCTGGCGGTGCTCGGCGTGCATTGCTTCGGCTATCAGGCTTCAGAGATCGTGCATATCGGTCAGGCAATCATGAACCAGCCGGGTGAGGCGAATACCATCAAGTATTTCATCAACACCACCTTCAACTACCCGACTATGGCTGAAGCTTATCGCGTGGCTGCGTTCGACGGGCTCAACCGGCTTTTTTAAGCGGCTCCGACCGGTGGCCTGAGCCGGTCGGAGACGATACCCAAGATTGGCGTTGGCCAAACCGGGAAAGCTTTTGATCAGGAATCGGTAGAAAAGCGGCAAGCTACAAGAAGAACCGAGCGGTTCCAAGCTTGAAGCCTAGTCTTCAGCCGCTTATTTCTTGCGCAGTGTTTCAACCGCGAGACCAGGAAAATCGGTAATCAGGCTGTCGACTCCGAAATCGGCGAGTCGGCGCATCAGCGCCGGCTCGTTCACAGTCCATACCGATACGTGCAAGCCCTGCTGGCGCGCTTTAGCGATCCGTTCGGGTGTGCATAAAGTCCATTTCAGCGCCAGTAGCTCGCAGCCGTATTGCTTGGCCACCTTCAGCGGATCGAGCCAGCCATACTCGGCCACCAGCCCGCAGGACAACTCGGGCGTCAGTCGCTTGAGCGCCCGCAGCACTTCCCGTGAGCCAGATGTGACGGTAATACGATCAAGCAGGCCATAGCGTTCGGCCAGTTCCCTAATTGCCATTACCGAGCGCGCGGCGCGAACCCTTGAAGCGCTTTTGACTTCAAGCTGCCAATGATCGAAATCACATTTTTCGAATAGTTCTGACAAGCGAGGAATGGGGCAGGGTTGTTTCCAGCCTGGTCCGCCATTGCGCGCATCGTAATGCACCAGTTCTTCGGCATCGTGCTCCACCACCTTGCCGCGCTGACCGGTGGTGCGCTTCAAGGTCGGATCATGGATGACCATCAGCACGCCGTCTTTCGACAGATGCAGATCCAGCTCGCAGCGACGCACGCCATGGGCGAGGCATTGCTGGAAGCCGATCAGGGTATTTTCCGGAGCTTCACCTTTTGCGCCGCGGTGGCCATAGATCAAGGTCACTATTGCATTTCTCGCTGTACGGGTCTGATGCGTTGATGATGTAGAACGCTGTTGATTACTCGGTTGCCTTCGAAGTAAACGGAAAACTCGCGGTAATCCCATCGTGTGATGGGCGGCTGACCGACCGCCGGATGCTCTTCATCGGCGAGGCCGAAGTTATTGAGTACCTGATTCTTTGAGTCGCCGCGGCTGGGCATGGTCGTCTCGACGTGGCCTTGTTGACCAACTGGAATACGGATGATGTCGGCACGGGCCGGGGCGCTTAGAACGAACAGCAGAAAGACGATTGGTAGCGGATGCATGTATCAAATTCCTTGCAGGCTTTCACGAGCCAGGCGCCGTTCCGTCGCCTGTTTCTGCAGGATATGTCGAGCGAGTAATTGCCGTTGTGCATCAGTCAACGCTTCGAAGGACGTTCCGATTGCAAACTGGCCATCATCGAGCGCTTGGCAACTCGCGACGCGTGCCGTCAACAGCATGCCCAGACCCTGCGGCATCAATACCAGCTTGAGTGTCCAGGCCGAGCCCTCACCGAGTGGCTGATCATGAGCGAAGCTTATGCCGCCTTCGGAAAGCACCACCTCGCGCGCCGGCCCGATGTCCTTCAGCAGATCCTGCGCCAGCACCTGGCCAAGCAGGTCGATACGCTTGTTCTGCACCTTCAGATAATTGGCCAGCGTGCGGTTGCCCTCAGCTATCTGACGCAGGAGATGCTGCGCTTCGAATTCAAGCTGATGCAGCTCGCCGAGTAGGTCGAACAGCTGCGTTGAACCACTACTGGAGACTGTTTCGGCGTGTTCCAATGGCAGGATTTCCAGTGCGATCATGTCCTCGATACGATAGTATTCGCGGCGATCTTCAGTGTCTTCTGTGGGCATGTCGATCCCTGGGCTGCAGTGATGGCTTGAGTGTATCAGGCCGCTTGGCAACGTCATGCAGCTTGTTATTTCCTGCCAGCGAAAGCGAACTCATCGATTTATGTTCAGACCGCTGTCCGTGTATATCGGGGCGCGCTACACACGCGCCAGACGTCGCAGCCTCTTCGTCTCCTTCATATCGTTCACGTCCATGATCGGGCTCGCACTGGGCGTGCTGGTGATGATCGTCGTGCTTTCGGTGATGAATGGCTTCGACTATGAAATGCGCACCCGGGTGCTTGGCATGGTGCCGCACGCAACGATCGAAAGCCCGCTGCCGATCGACGACTGGCAGACGCTGGGGCAGCGTTTGGAAAAGCATCCGCAGGTAGCGGCGGTAGCGCCATTTATTCAGATGCAGGGTTTGCTGACCAGTCGCGGACAGGTCACCAAAATTCTTATCAACGCCGTTGATCCCGAGATCGAGCCGGACGTTTCGATCATTGGACGGTTCTTTCGCGAAGGGTCACTGGAGGCTCTCGAGCCTGGCGAGTTCGGCATCGTTATCGGCGATAAGGCTGCCGAAACGCTCGGCGTCGGTGTCGGCGACAAGGTCACCTTTGTAGCTCCGGAAGTAACGGTCACGCCGGCAGGGGTATTTCCGCGCATGAAGCGCTTTACCGTGCGTGGCATCTTTCATGTCGGTGCGGGTGAGATCGATGGTTATGTAGCGATGGCCAATATCTCCGACATGGCACGCCTGCATCGCTGGAAGCCGGACCAGGTTCAGGGCTTGCGCCTGCGTTTCGTCGATCTGTTCCAGGCGCCGCGTATAGCCTGGGAGCTGGCAGGGCAGCTGGGTGACGACTTCTATTCGCGTGACTGGACCCGTACTCATGGCAATCTCTACCAGGCGATCCGCATGGAAAAGGCCATGATCGGTCTGCTGCTGCTGCTGATCGTTGCCGTAGCAGCGTTCAATATCATCTCCACATTGGTCATGGTCGTGACCGACAAGCGCGGCGATATCGCCATCCTGCGTACGCTCGGCGCAACGCCCCGGCAAATCATGGCGATCTTCATGGTTCAGGGAACGGTCATCGGCGTCGTCGGAACCCTCGTTGGTGCCTTGCTCGGAATTTTCGTTGCGCTCAATGTGAGTAGCTGGATCGCCGCGCTGGAACGCCTGATCGGCCACAAATTTCTCAGTGCCGATGTGTATTTCATCGACTATCTGCCGTCTCGATTGATGACTGCCGATGTGGTTCAGGTTTGTGTCGCGGCGCTCGTCCTGAGTTTTCTCGCCACCCTTTATCCGGCGTGGCGTGCGGCCCGCACCCAGCCGGCAGAGGCGCTACGTTATGAGTGAGCTGGTTATGAATGAAAGGTCTTCGCTGGATAGCGCGGTGTTGAGCTGCCGCAATTTGAGCAAGCGCTACGAACAGGGCCCCGAGTCAGTCAATGTGCTTTCCGGGCTGCAGTTGGAGCTGTTCCCCGGTCAGCGAGTCGCCATCGTCGGCAGTTCCGGCTCCGGCAAAAGCACGCTGCTGAACCTGCTCGGCGGACTCGACACACCCACCGAAGGAAGCGTTTGGCTGGCCGGAGAGGAGCTTTCCGCGCTCAGCGAGAAGGATCGCGGCCTGCTGCGTAATCGCGCGCTGGGCTTCGTCTATCAGTTCCATCATCTGCTGCCAGAGTTCTCCGCCCTGGAGAATGTCTGCATGCCGCTGCTGATCGGCAAGGCGCCAATTTCCGAAGCGCGCGCGCGAGCAAGCGAACTGCTGCAGCGTGTGGGGCTCGGTCATCGACTGGCGCACAAGCCTTCGGAACTGTCCGGTGGCGAGCGCCAGCGCGTGGCGATTGCCCGGGCGTTGGCCAATCGTCCGGCTCTGGTGTTGCTCGACGAGCCCACCGGCAACCTCGATCACCACACTGCGCAGGGTATTCAGGACTTGATGCTGGAGCTAAGCACCTCGTTGCGCACCGCTTTTCTCGTCGTAACACACGATCCGCAACTGGCCGGGCAAATGGATCATATATTGCGCCTGGAAGACGGTCGGCTGGTGGCTGGCTAATGTTCAGGCCGTTAAGCATCTTCATTGGCAGCCGTTACACGCGCGCCAAGCGTCGCAACCATTTCATCTCGTTCATTTCGCTGACTTCGATGATCGGTCTCTCGCTGGGTGTGCTGGCGATGATCATGGTGCTGTCGGTCATGAATGGTTTTCAGAGGGAGATGAGCAATCGCATTCTCGGTATGGTCCCGCACGCTATGGTCGCTGGAGACGGGCAGCCGCTGGACGACTGGCAGTCGGTCGCCGAGCGGGTTCGTACGCATCCCGAAGTACTCGGCGCGGCGCCTATCACCCCGCTCGAAGGCATGCTTTCGTTCAAGGGCTCAATGCAACCGATCGAGATCAATGGTATCGATCCACAGGCGGAAGCCGACGTGTCGATCCTCGGCTCGAAAATGGTTGCCGGCCGACTCGATGATCTCAAACCGGGCGATTCCGGGGTGATTATCGGACTGATGACTGCGCGTCGGTTCGGCCTGAAACTGGGTGACAAGCTGACACTGATCGTGCCCGAGCTCAGTGACACGCCCGGTGGCATAACGCCGCGAATGCAACGCCTGAATGTCGTTGGGGTATTCAAGGTCGGTGCCGAGCTCGACGGTAGCCTGGCGATGATCCATCGCGTCGATGCGGCGCAGATCCTTCGCTGGCAACCGCATCAGGTTGCGGGCGTCAGGGTGCGGCTGGCCGACCTGTACCGCGCTCCAGAAGTGGCTGCCGAGCTCGTTACCATGCTCGGCGATGGCTATCGCGGCGAGGACTGGTCACTGACCCAGGGCAGCCTGTTCAGCGCGATGAAAATGGAAAAGACCATGATCGGGCTGCTGCTGCTGTTGATCGTGGCGGTGGCCGCTTTCAATATCATCGCGACCCTGATCATGGTGGTGGCGGATAAGCGTGCCGATATTGCGATCCTGCGTACCCTGGGCGCAACACCCCGACAGATCATGAGGATCTTCATGGTACAGGGAAGCATTATCGGGTTGACCGGCACGCTGATAGGTACCGTCTTGGGCGTGCTCGGCGCGCTCAATGTCAGCGCTTTGGTTGGCTGGCTGGAAAAGATATCAGGGCAGCATATCTTCAGCTCCGACGTCTATTTCATTAATACCTTGCCGTCAGAACTGCGGCTGGAAGATGTTCTGCTTGTTACGCTTGCCGCGCTGATTTTAAGTTTCCTCGCGACGCTCTATCCCGCCTGGCGCGCCGCGCAGACTCAGCCCGCCGAGGCACTACGCTACGAATAACAAGCGGCGCTCAGCGGCGACCTTGCTGGCGCTTGCGCCAACTGCGGCTGACCCACCAGCGCCAATATGCTTGGGTTGCGATATAACCCAGTACCGCCGAGACGACGGCAACGACGAATGAGCCGAGAAAAAGGGGTTGCCAATGGCTGTTGAGCATCTGGCGAACCCAGGCGAGGCTTAGCTCCATCGGCATTGGTGAGACGGGTGTATTCATCAGCCAGGCGCCGACCTTGTAGTTGCAATAGAAGACCGGTGGCATCGTCAACGGATTGGTCAGCCAGACCAAGCCCACGGCTATCGGCAGGTTGGCTCTGGCCGGTACAGCGCATAGGGCCGCCGCAAGCATTTGCATGGGCATCGGGATCATGGCCCAGAAAAGGCCGATAGCCATCGCTCTGGAAACTGAATGCCGGTTGAGGTGAAGCAGGTTGGGGTCGTGAATCAGCGCGCCAAGAAAACGCAGGGACTTGTGAGCCTTGATGCGATCGGGGTGCGGCATGTAGCGTTTGAAAAAACGACGCGGCATGAAGGTTCTCTGGCGGGCTGAAGCGCGCCGATTATGCCTGAAACGAGACCCGGCGCTGAGATGACTTTGTGACATAAATTCTACACTGCGACCGCCGATAGGATGTCGGTAAGGGTCGCAGAGAACACGCATCAGCTGCTCGGCGGGTCGTACCATCGTTTGGAAAGGAATCCACGTAATGCGTACAGCGATGCTGGCGCTGGCAGCAGGCCTTCTACTGCTGCGCTTCCTACCGCAACTGCCGCCAATATCGGCGCTGCCGTTCATATTTACAGTGGGCCTGGCGTTGCTGCCGTTTCGCTACCGGGCGATCGGGTTCTTTTTCCTAGGGTTTGGCTGGGCTTGCTTAAGTGCTCACTGGGCCATGGACGACCGCCTCCCGACGGAACTCGACGGGCGAACCTTCTGGCTTGAGGGGCGAGTAACCGGACTGCCTGACATTCGTGACGGCGTGGTGCGATTCGAGCTGGAAGATATCTCGTCCAGGCATACCGGCTTGCCGTCGCGGATGCGCCTGGCCTGGTACGGCGGGCCTGTCATGCAGGCGGGGGAGCGATGGCGGCTCGCCGCCAAGCTGAAAAGGCCGCGTGGCCTCGTCAACCCGCATCCGTTCGATTACGAGGCTTGGCTTCTGGCGCGCCGGATCGGCGCCAGTGGCACGATCAAGGCGGGCGAGCGGGTGTCGATCGCGGCGGGGGAGCAGGCGTGGCGCGATCGGTTGCGACAACGCTTGATGGAGGTTGACGCCCATGGACGCTCGGGCGCCATCGCAGCGCTGGTAGTGGGGGACGACAGTGGCCTGTCGACGTCCGATTGGCGGATCCTGCAGGACACCGGCACCGTGCATCTGATGGTGATCTCGGGTCAGCATGTCGGGATGCTGGCCGGCTTGCTCTATGGCCTGGTCGCGCTGATGGCGCGTTGGGGTGTTTGGCCGCCACGGGTCGCCTGGCTACCTTGGGCGTGTGGCCTCGCTCTGGTTGGCGCGCTTGGATACGGTTGGCTGGCGGGCTTCGAAGTGCCGGTCCAGCGCGCTTGCATGATGGTCGCGCTGGTACTCGTGTGGCGATTGCGCTTTCGACATCTCGGTGTTTGGGTGCCGCTGCTGATGACGCTTAACGGCGTCCTGCTGATCGATCCCCTGGTAAGCCTGCAATCGGGTTTTTGGTTGTCGTTCTCAGCGGTTGGACTGCTCGCACTGATCTTCCGGGGTCGATTGGGTAGCTGGTCTTGGTGGCAGACGCTGGGCCGTGCGCAATGGAGCATGGCGCTCGGCCTACTGCCGGTGTTGCTTGCGCTTGGCTTGCCGGTGAGCCTGAGCGGGCCAATCGCCAACCTGTTTGCAGTGCCGCTGGTTAGCGTACTGATTGTGCCGCTGTCATTACTTGGCACCTCGCTGCTATGGCTGCCCGAAGTTGGTGAATTGTTGTTATGGCTGGCTGGCGGACTATTAGCGATTCTTTTCGAGGGGTTGCAATGGCTTGCTGGCTGGCAATCTGCCTGGCTGTCGGCGTCCTTGCCGCTGTGGGGATGGTGTGTGGTGGCGCTGGGCATGGTGCTCGTTCTTTTGCCACCCGGCGTGCCGTTCCGGGCCCTGGGGCTGGTGCTACTCGCACCGCTTTTGTTTCCACCGGTACAAAAGCAGACGGCGGGACAGGCAGAGGTCTGGATATTCGACGTTGGCCAGGGATTGGCGGTCTTGGTACGTACACGTGAGCATGCGTTGCTGTATGACGCAGGGCCGCGCTATGGCGACTTCGATATCGGTGAGCGGGTCGTGTTTCCCTCATTGCGCACGCTGGGGCTGGCCGATCTGGACATGATGATCCTCAGTCATGCCGATAGCGATCACGCTGGTGGCGCCGAGGCGATCCAGCGGCTGATGCCGATATCGCGGGTGCTCAGCGGAGAGCCGAAACGGCTGCCTGCCTCGCTGGGCGTCGAATCATGCCGGTCTGGAGGGCGCTGGGAATGGGATCAGGTGCGCTTCACCCTATGGCGATGGTCGCATCCTCGAGATGGCAATCAATCTTCTTGCGTGCTCTTGGTCGAGGCAGCCGGCGAACGTCTGTTGCTCACCGGAGACATCGATGTGTCTGCCGAGGAGGCGCTGCTGGAGAGCAACATGGCAGTTGATGCGCAATGGCTGCTGGTGCCGCATCATGGCAGCCGTAGTTCGTCATCGACAGCGTTCATCGAGGCGGTCGGTGCCAGTGGTGCGCTTGTTTCGCGCAGCCTGCACAATCCATTTGGTCATCCACACCCTGATGTAGTGCGGCGTCTGCAGGCGTCCGGCGCGAAGCTCTACGACACGGCGGAGCAGGGCGCCATGCGGATCGCTCTTGGGCGTTTTGAGCCGGTTCGGGTATTGCGCGCCGAACGTCGATTCTGGCGGGAAAAATGAGAACCGAGGCCGTCAGCGGTTCAGCGCCCCTATGCTAGAGTGGCGCCACTTTTTCGAGGGGGATTCATCTCGTGTGGGAGCTGGTTAAAGCGGGTGGCTGGATAATGCTGCCAATCATTTTGTGTTCCATCGCTGCTGCCGGCATCGTTGCCGAACGGTTATGGACGCTGCGGCCAAGCCGCGTGACCCCGCCGCATCTGCTTGGGCAGGTGTGGAAATGGATCAAGGACAAAAAGCTCAGCAACCAAAAGCTCAAGGAGCTGCGCGCGGATTCGCCGCTCGGTGAAATCCTGGCCGCAGGTCTGGCCAACTCCAAGCATGGCCGGGAAATCATGAAGGAGTGCATCGAGGAAGCCGCAGCGCGGGTCGTGCATGACCTGGAGCGCTATCTCAATGCGCTGGGTACCATCGCCGGTATCGCGCCACTGCTCGGGCTTTTGGGCACAGTGCTCGGGATGATCGAGATTTTCAGCGCCTTCATGGGCTCCGGTATGGCTAACGCGCCTTTGCTCGCGGCCGGTATTTCCAAGGCGCTGATCACTACTGCCGCCGGTCTGATGGTCGGCATCCCAGCGTTGTTCTTCCACCGCTTCCTGCTGCGCCGTGTCGAAGAACTGGTGGTCGGTATGGAGCAAGAGGCGATCAAGCTGGTCGAGGTGGTGCAGGGCGACCGTGACGTCGATCTGGGTGAGGGCAAGGCGTGAAGTTTCGTCGTAAGGCGCGGGAGAACGTCGATATCGGCCTGGCCCCGTTGATCGACGTGGTGTTCATTCTGCTGCTGTTCTTTGTGGTCACTACTACCTTCACCCGCGAGACCCAGCTTCAGGTCGATCTGCCGGAAGCGGCCAGCGGTACGCCGCCGCAAGAAGCCGAGAAGAAACGGCTGGAAGTGGTTATCGACGTCGACGGCAGCTTCAGCCTCAATGGCAAAGCGTTGATCAAGCATGATCTGAACACCTTAATGGCTGCACTCAGCAAGGAATCCGGCGGTGACACCAGCTTGCCGATGATCATCAGTGCAGACGGCAAGACGCCGCATCAAGCGGTGATCACCGCGATGGATGCTGCTGGCAAGCTGGGATTTGCTCATCTGCGTATCACCACTGTCGAGGCCCAACCGGAGCCCTGATGTCCTTTGCCGACCGTCTGCAGCGAGCCTGGTATGAGGGGCATCCGGCCCTGGCTCTGCTCGCTCCGCTTGAGATGCTCTATCGGCGCGTAGTCAACGCCAGACGGAGCAAATTTGTCAGTGGCAACGTTGATAGCTACCGGGCTCCAGTACCTGTTGTGGTAGTGGGCAATATCACCGTTGGCGGAACGGGGAAAACCCCGTTGATCCTCTGGCTGATCGAGCACTGCCGCCAGCGTGGCTTGAAGGTCGGCGTGGTCAGTCGGGGCTACGGCGCCACACCTCCTTCGTATCCCTGGCGTGTGTTGCCAGAGCATTCGGCAGCGGAGACGGGCGACGAACCGTTGCTGATCGCTCGGCGGACTGGTGTGCCGATGATGATCGATCCGGACCGCGGGCGCGCGGTTCGTGAATTGCTCAAGAGCGAGTCGCTCGATTTGATCCTTTCGGATGACGGATTGCAGCATTACCGGCTTGCTCGAGACCTCGAACTGGTGCTCATCGATGCGGCACGTGGATTGGGTAACGGTCGTTGCCTGCCCGCCGGTCCGTTGCGTGAACCTGTTGATCGCTTACGGTCAGTCGATGCGGTGCTGTTCAACGGCGCTTTTGCCGACAGCGCATCCGGCTATTCCTTCGCCTTGCAACCGTCAAGGTTGATCGAGCTGGTCAGTGGGCAGGACTGGCCGCTCGACCATTTTCCGCCAGGCCAGCAGCTGCATGCGGTCGCCGGGATCGGTAATCCGCAGCGTTTCTTCACTACGCTCGAGGCGCTACACTGGCGACCGATCCCGCATCCCTTCGCCGATCATGCCCGCTATAGCCCCGAGCAGCTGAGCTTCAGCCCCGCGCTACCGCTGGTAATGACTGAGAAGGATGCGGTCAAATGCCGGGCATTTGCGCTCCCGGGTTGGTGCTATCTGCAGGTGCAAGCCGAGCCTTCGGCTGCGTTTGTTACCTGGTTCGACGCCCAGCTGGACCGATTGCTGCCCGAACACCCCTAAGCCGCTCGATCTGCCAGGTGCAGTCGGCTGCATCCAAGGACCGCGCATGGATACCAAACTCCTCGATATTCTCGCTTGCCCACTCTGTAAGGGTCCGCTGAAGCTGACTGAAGACAAATTCGAATTGATCTGCAAAGCCGACGGAATGGCTTTTCCGGTGCGTGATGGCATCCCGGTGATGCTGGAAAGCGAAGCCCGCACCTTGGAAGTGGATGAGCGTCTGGACAAATGAGTAGCGCCTATACTGTCGTGATTCCGGCGCGTTACGCGTCCAGCCGCCTTCCAGGCAAGCCACTGCAGGACATTGCCGGCAAGCCGATGATCCGCCACGTCTGGGAGCAGGCGTGTAAAAGTGGTGCTCAGCGGGTCGTTGTTGCCACCGACGACCAGCGTATTCTCGAAGCTTGCAAAGGGTTTGGCGCGGAGGCGTTGCTGACCCAGGTGGAGCACAACTCGGGCACCGATCGCCTCGCCGAAGTGGCACAAAAGCTTGGTTTGCCGGCTGATGCCATCGTAGTGAACGTTCAGGGCGACGAGCCGCTGATTCCTCCTTCGGTGATCGACCAGGTTGCGCGCAATCTCGCTGGTCACCCAGAGGCGGCGATCGCAACGCTTGCCGAGCCGATCAGCGATCCGCAGGCCCTATTCAATCCCAATGTGGTGAAGGTGCTCAGCGATATCGACGGGCTGGCGCTCGCCTTTAGCCGTGCGCCATTGCCGTGGGCGCGGGACGAATTCGCGCATGATCGGGATGCGCTTCCGCCTGGTGTTCCGTATCGCCGGCATATCGGCATCTACGCCTACAGGGCCGGGTTCCTCGCCGACTTCGTTGCCTGGGGGCCTTGCTGGCTTGAAAACACAGAATGCTTGGAGCAACTGCGGGCACTCTGGCATGGCAAGCGCATTCATGTAGCTGATGCGGTTGAGGCACCTCCGACCGGGGTCGATACCGCTGAGGATCTGGAACGTGTCCGCAAGCTGCTCGGAGCCTGAGCGTGAAGGTTCTGTTCGTTTGTATGGGCAATATCTGTCGATCACCCACCGCTGAGGCGGTGTTTCGTAAACAGGTGCAGGTGGCCCAGCTGGAAAGTCGAATCAGCATCGATTCGGCCGGAACCGGTGACTGGCACGTCGGCAAGAAGCCAGACCAGCGATCCTGCCAGGCGGCCGCCCTGCGAGGCTACGATCTGCAGTCGCTGAAAGCACGTCAGGTGACCAGAGAAGACTTCCAGCGCTTCGATCTTATCCTTGCGATGGATCATGACAATCTGGCCTATTTGCAGGCGCTGCGACCTGCTGACTCCCATGGTGAACTCGATCTGTTCCTGCGCCGCTATCGCCTGGGTCAAGATGTTGTGCCGGATCCTTATTTTGGTGGCGAGGACGGTTTCGAGCAGGTGCTGGATCTTGTCGAGCTGGCATCCACGGCGTTACTTAATGAAGTCAGGGAACGTTTGTGAGTCTGCTTATCGAACAGAATCGCTCGCTCAAGGCGCTCAATACCTTCGCGGTCGAAGCCCGTGCGACGCACTTCACCGAAGCACAGTTCGATCAAGACGTAGCTGAAGCGCTCGGCGAGGCGCGGCGTCTCGGAGTTCCGCTGTGGATCCTGGGCGGCGGTAGCAATCTCGTGCTTACGACCGACCTGGATGCGCTGGTGCTTCGCATGGCAAGCCGAGGTATTCGGGTGCTCGAGGATGACGGTGAACGGGTGATAATCGAGGCGGAGGCGGGGGAGCCCTGGCATCCCTTCGTGTTGCGCAGCCTGGAGCTCGGATTGTCGGGGTTGGAAAATCTCAGTCTGATTCCTGGCACTGTCGGCGCCGCGCCAATTCAAAATGTCGGCGCGTACGGCGTCGAGGTCAAGGATGTATTCGCCGGGCTAACTGCGTTGGATCGAGAAACGGGTGCCCAACGCGAGTTCGATCTGCAAGCCTGCGAGTTCGGCTATCGCGACAGCGTATTCAAGCGGCAGGCGGGGCGCTACATCATCCTTCGGGTGCGCTTCGCGCTGCAGCGGACGGCGAATTTGCAGCTGGATTACGGGCCGCTCCGTCAGTGGCTGCAACAACACGCTATTGATTCACCTACGCCAGCAGATGTCAGTCGCGCGGTCTGCGCCATTCGGAGCGAGAAGCTGCCTGATCCCAGGATCTTGGGCAACGCCGGTAGTTTTTTCAAGAATCCGTTGGTGCCGCAATCTGTAGCCGATGCCCTGCGCGAACGCTTTCCGGACGTCGTGACGTTTCCTCAGGCGGAGGGGCAGGTCAAGCTTGCTGCCGGCTGGCTGATTGAGTGTGCAGGCTGGAAAGGGTATCGGGATGGCGATGCCGGCGTGCACAAGCTGCAGGCGCTGGTTCTGGTTAATTACGGTCAGGCCACCGGTCAGCAGATCATCCAGCTCGCCCGGCGTATTCAGGCGGATATCGCCGAGCGTTTTGCCGTACAGCTGGAAATCGAGCCGAACGTTATCTAATTCGTGCGGCGGCCTGGCGCCGCCTCAGTGTGGCCCGGTTGTTTGCGAGGTCCGGCTCGTGCTGCTGGGCCTCCAGCGAACCACAAAAAAGGGATGCCGAAGCATCCCTTTTCAATTGCGACGAGATTAACTCTGACGCTTCTCGGCGTCGTCTTGCTCGCCAGCGTCGTCAGCTACATCAGGCTTGGCTTGTGCAACTTCGGTCGGCTCGGCGTTCGGCTGGGCTGTTTCCGCGTTGACCTGTTCAGTCTTCGGTTCGGCAGCTAGTTGCTCAGCTTGGGGAGCAGCCTCGGCGGGCTTTTCCTCGCTGCTGTTGGTTGCGTCGAACATGTGCCCGGCTGGCGCATCGCTGGCCGTTTCGCCGACAACGATCTCAGGGCTGGCCATTGGCTGTTCTACTGGGGCCTTCGCTTCGGCTGCGGTTTTCGCTTCAACCTCCGACGCTTCCTTGGCTAGACGTTCCTGCTCGAGGCGGCGACGGCGTACTTCACGCGGATCGTTAGCTGCGCGGCCAGAGGCAGTCACAACCGGCGCCGCAGGTTCGACCGCAACCGGGGCGGGTTGCTCGGCAGCAGGCGAGACTGCTTCGGCAAATGTGGGTTCGGCTGTGACCGGTTCTGGTTGGCTGGCTTCCTGCGGGGCCGGCTCGGCTTCCAGGGCAGCCGGTGTAGCGACCTCGACTGCCGGCGCTGAGATGCTTTCAGCAGGCTTCGCAACCTCTTTGGATTCACTGATGCTTTCGGTGGCGCTTTCGGCGAGCACCGATGCAGTCGGCATCGCCTCGTCTTCGGGCTGGGCTGGAGTCGGTGCTGTCTCGGTGTCGGCCGTATTGGCAGCCAGAGCAGCTGCCGTGGCAGCGATGGCGACCTGTTCGGATTTCACCGGAGCGTTGCTCTCGCTGACTTCAGCTGTAGCCGCCTCGGCCTCGCTGTCGATCTCGTTGCCATTGGCATCACGCTGACGGTCACGGCGGTTGCTGCGACGACGCTGGCCACGGGACCGGCGACGTGGGCGATCATTGCCCTCGGTCGATGGCTGCTCGTCCTGTGCGTTTTCAACTGTTTCTTCGTTCTGCTGCAGTTCTTCCTCGTTCACACTCTGCTCGACGCGAGGTTTGCGCTCTTCGCGAGGCGGGCGCGGTTTGCGCTCTGTCGTTTCCTCGATGAGGTCCACGCCCGGAGCTGCCTGGGTCGGTTCGTCGAGCGGCGCCCGCAATTCACGCTTACGCTCTTCGCGGGGCTGACGGTCCTCACGAGGGGTGCGTTCACGACGCGGTTGAGGCTGCGAAGGGCTCTCGCTGGCTTCTACCGGCTCGCGAGATTCACGAGGTTCGCGTGGCTTGCGCTCTTCGCGCGGCGGACGCGGCTGGCGCTCTTCACGAGTCTGGCGTTCCTCTCGCGGTACACGTTCTTCGCGTGGCTTGCGCTCTTCGTCGCGATTGCTGCGTGAATCACGACGACGGTTTTGTTGGCGACCGCTGCGACGCTCATCGTTGCGTTGCGGGCGGCTGCTGGCTGCAGGTTTCTTCTCAACTTCCACTGCCGGCGCTTCCTGCTTGCCAGCAAAAAGGCCGACTAAAGATTTGACCAATCCTTTGAACAGGCTTGGTTCCTGAACGGCAGGTGCGGCTACGGCTGGCGACTGAGCAGGGGTAGGTGCGGGTGCGGTACGCTGCGGCGCCGTTTTCACTGCTGCTTCCTGTCGCACCAGCGTACGAGTCGAGCTAACCGGCTGGGCTTCTTCAATCTCGGTCGGGCTCATCTCGTAACTGGCCTGACCGGCGACGATCTCCGGGCTGTCGTCGCGCAGGCGCTGTACTTCGAAATGCGGTGTTTCCAGGTGGTCATCCGGCAGAATGAAGATGCGCGCGCGGCTGCGCAGTTCGATTTTGGTGATAGCGTTGCGCTTCTCGTTGAGCAGGAAGGCGGCGACCTGGAAGGGCACGCGAGCCCGAACCTCGGCGGTGCGGTCTTTAAGCGCTTCTTCTTCGATCAGGCGCAGGATAGCCAATGATAGCGATTCGACGTCACGGATGATGCCTTGGCCATTACAGCGAGGGCAGACGATGCCGCTGGTTTCGCCGAGAGACGGGCGCAGGCGTTGACGGGACATTTCCAGTAGGCCGAAGCGAGAAATGCGACCGACCTGAATGCGTGCGCGGTCAGCTTCGAGCGCTTCGCGGACTTTCTCCTCCACGGCGCGCTGGTTTTTTGCCGGGGTCATGTCGATGAAGTCGATGACGATCAGACCGCCGATATCCCGCAGGCGCAGCTGACGAGCAATTTCCTCGGCTGCTTCAAGGTTGGTCTGCAGCGCGGTTTCTTCGATGTCGCCGCCCTTGGTGGCGCGCGCCGAGTTGATGTCGATGGAAACCAGCGCTTCGGTAGGATCGATGACGATGGAGCCACCGGACGGCAGCTTCACTTCACGTTGGAATGCGGTCTCGATCTGGCTTTCGATCTGGAAGCGATTGAACAGCGGGACGCTGTCTTCGTACAGCTTGATCTTGCTGGCGTACTGCGGCATCACCTGCTGGATGAACGAAAGGGCTTCATCCTGGGCTTCGACGCTGTCGATCAGGACTTCGCCGATATCCTGGCGCAGGTAATCTCGGATGGCACGGATGATGACATTGGATTCCTGGTAGATCAGGAAGGGCGCTGAACGATCCTGCGAGGCTTCCTTCACCGCGCTCCACAGCTGCAGCAGGTAGTCCAAATCCCATTGCATTTCTTCGCTGGAGCGCCCAAGGCCGGCGGTGCGGACGATCAGGCCCATGTCGGCTGGAACGTTGAGGCCATTCAGCGCTTCGCGCAATTCGTTGCGCTCTTCGCCCTCGATGCGGCGCGATATACCACCCGCACGCGGGTTATTCGGCATCAATACCAGGTAACGGCCAGCCAAGCTGATGAAGGTAGTCAGGGCTGCGCCTTTGTTGCCACGCTCTTCCTTTTCGACCTGGACAATGACTTCCTGGCCTTCGCTCAGGACGTCCTTAATGTTGACGCGGCCTTCCGGAGCCTTCTTGAAATACTCGCGGGAGATTTCTTTGAGGGGGAGAAAGCCGTGGCGATCTGCGCCAAAGTCCACGAAGGCTGCTTCGAGGCTGGGCTCGACGCGGGTGATTTTGCCTTTATAGATATTGGCTTTTTTCTGTTCGCGGGCGCCGGATTCGATATCGAGATCGAACAGACGCTGGCCATCGACCAGTGCGACACGCAACTCTTCTGGCTGAGTTGCGTTAATTAGCATTCTTTTCATGTAGTACCGTCGGTTTCCAGGGCAGCGGAAACGGCGTTCGGCACACACGACTCTCGCGGTCGGTGTCAGGTGAGTCAGGAATGGTTGTAAGGCATTCCAGTGTCCAGCGATGTGAGGCCAGTTGGGCCGGCGTCGCGACGACGTCTCCTGCTTGCTGTCGGAACAGAAGCAATGGTTCGGGAGGAGGAATCAGCAATCGGTAGCGGACGGAATGAAGCGTCTGTGAAAGCCTTTGCTACGCAATCCGATGGCTGTGCATCTCCACCCAACACTCATACTTTGAAAATCGGGTGCCACTCGCAGAAATCCGGGAGCGGTTGTCGATTATCGCGATTCCCCAACGGGGGCACGCATCATGTCTTCAAGGCTTGTTTCGGTGCTTCAACGCTACTTGAGAGAAGCTCCGTCGGACGGCCTCACGTCCTTGCATTACAGGGTCAGAAATGGCGGTTTCGCTGGCATTCCTCGACCTGGCCGCTTTTGGCGGCGTTCGGGACTATAACAGCAATGTTTAAGTGCTTCAAATTCATGAAAATTGATATCATCCGCCGATGACCAATACCCCCTCTCAGATCTCCGGCGTTCAGCTGCTCGAGGTCTCGCCGGAACTTGCCGGCCAGCGCATCGATAACTTTCTTCGTACCCAGCTCAAGGGTGTGCCCAAGACCTTGATCTACCGCATCCTGCGCAAGGGTGAGGTGAGGGTCAACAAAGGACGAATCAAGCCCGAATACAAACTTCAGGCAGGTGATGTGGTGCGTGTTCCACCGCTTCGATTGGCCGAGCGCGATGAGGTAGCGCCGTTGGCCCAGGGCCTTCTCGAGCGTCTGGAAGCTGCGATTGTCTACGAAGACAAGGCGCTTATCGTGCTGAACAAGCCGGCGGGTATCGCGGTACACGGTGGCAGCGGGCTCAGTTTTGGGGTCATCGAAGCGCTGCGCCAACTGCGTCCGGACGTGAAAGAGCTGGAGCTGGTCCATCGCCTGGATCGGGATACTTCGGGTCTGCTAATGATCGCAAAAAAACGCAGCATGCTGCGCCACCTGCATCAGGAGTTGCGCGGTGATGGCGTCGACAAGCGCTACATGGCGCTCGTGCGGGGCCGCTGGGATACCAGTAAGAAGCAGGTAAATGCGCCGCTATTGAAGAACACGTTGCGCTCGGGTGAGCGCATGGTCGAGGTTACCGATGAGGGCAAGGAGGCGCTGACGCTTTTCCGTGTGCTGCGCCGTTTTGGTGATTTCGCTACGCTGGTCGAAGCCAAGCCGGTGACAGGACGCACGCATCAGATTCGCGTACATGCGCGTCACGCTGGTCATGGCATTGCTGGCGACAACAAATACGGCGATGAAGAGTTCTCCAAGATTGTCCGTGATCTGGGCGGCAAGCGCCTCTTTCTACACGCCTATGCCTTGAAGGTGCCTTTGCCCGACGGCGGCGAGTTGAGTCTGGAGGCGCCGGTCGATGAAGTCTGGACGCGGACGATGGAGAAGCTGGGTGAATAAATACGAAGTATTGATCTTCGACTGGGATGGGACCCTTGTGGACTCGATCGGGCGTATCGTCGAATCGATTTCTGCCGCAGCGGCCAGCTGTAATCTGCCAGCGCTTGATGAAGTCGCCATCAAGGGGATCATTGGGCTCGGTTTGCCCGAGGCGATTGCGGTGCTGTATCCGCATCTGACTGATGCGGGTGCGATCGAGGCGTTTCGTCGCGCCTATGCCGACCATTATCTTTCCCTGGAAATTGAGCCGTCGGCGTTGTATCCAGGCGTCGCGCAGGCATTGCAGCAATTTCGCGATCAGGGGTATCTGCTCGCTGTGGCGACTGGCAAGGGTCGGCGTGGGCTGGACAGGGTGCTTGAAGGTCAGGGTTGGACGGGTTTCTTCGATGTGACTCGCTGCGCAGACGAGACCGCGAGCAAGCCTGACCCTCTAATGATCCGCGAAATTCTGGCGCATTGCGGGGCGCGTCCCGAGCAGGCGGTGATGATTGGAGATTCGGTGTTCGACCTGGAAATGGCCAGGCGAGCTGGCGTAGACAGTGTTGCGGTTTCCTACGGTGCGCAGCCCATAGAGGTGTTGCAGGCATGCGCGCCGAGCAAGCTCATCAATCGTTTTTCGGAGCTCGGCAATTGGCTGCGTTCCGCTGGTACAGCAGAGGTAGTTGCATATGTCGGATGAATGGAAAGCGCCGGTGAATGAAAGTAAGGAAGACCGCAGCAGTTGGAAGTTGCTGGAAAAGACACTGCTTGCTGGTGTGCAGGAACAGCGGCGCGCCCGGCGTTGGGGGATTTTCTTCAAGCTGCTGACATTCATTTATCTCTTCGGCGCGTTGCTGATGTTCTCGCCCTTGTTGCAATTGGGTGATGGAAAGCATGCCAGTGGTAGCCATACCGCCGTCATCAATGTGCGCGGGATGATTGCCGACGAGGAGTCGGCGAGTGCGGACAATATTGTCGGAGCGCTTCGTGCAGCCTTTGAGGATGCCAATACCAAAGGTGTGGTGCTGCGGATCAATAGCCCAGGTGGCAGTCCGGTGCAGTCGGGTTATATCTATGACGAAATACGTCGGTTGCGTAGCGAGTATCCGGCCATCAAGGTATACGCGGTGATTACCGATCTGGGTGCATCGGGTGCTTATTACATTGCCAGTGCAGCGGACGAAATCTATGCGGATAAATCGAGTCTTGTTGGCTCTATCGGAGTGACGGCAGCGACTTTTGGTTTTGTCGAGACGATGGACAAGCTGGGTGTCGAGCGTCGGGTGTACACGTCGGGTGAACACAAAGCATTTCTCGATCCGTTCCAGCCGGAAAAACCTGAGGAAACCGAATTCTGGCGCAGCGTTCTGGCCACCACTCATCGGCAGTTCATCGATAGCGTCAAGCAGGGGCGGGGGGATCGATTGCAGATTACCGGGCATCCTGAATTGTTTTCCGGGCTTATCTGGTCCGGCGAGCAGGCGCTGGAGCTCGGTCTGATCGACGGTCTCGGCAGCACCGGATACGTCGCGCGCGAAGTAGTCGGAGAAGAGGAGTTGGTGGACTTCACTGTCAAAGATTCCGCTCTGGATCGCTTTACCAAGAAGCTCGGTGCTAGCCTTGGCGCGCAGCTTGCTCTATGGATGGGCTTCCAGGGACCGCAGCTGCGATAGTCGCTCTCGTCCTGTCAAGGCACTTCGATTCCTGCCTCGTTGAGCATGTCTACCAGCCTGATCAGTGGCAGCCCGATCAGGCTGGTAACATCCGTGCCTTCCGTGGCGCGGAACAAGCTGATCCCTAATCCTTCGGCCTTAAAGCTGCCGGCGCAGTCGTAAGGTCGTTCGGCATGCAGGTAGCGCTCGATCTGTTGGTCCTCAAGAACCCGAAAATGCACGGTAAAGCATACGCAGTCGACTTGGGTGGTCCTGTTTCGGCTATCAAGAAGCGCTAGCCCGGTCAGGAAGCTCACGCTTTTTCCGCTGCAGATCTTCAGCTGCTGCTTTGCTCGCTCAAACGTATGGGGTTTACCGAGGATCTGCTGCTCAAACACGGCGACTTGATCGGAGCCGATGATCAAGTGATCCGGGTGGGTCTCGGTCAGCGCCTGAGCCTTCTCGCTGGCCAGTCGGCGCACAAGATGCTCCGGCGATTCTCCAATATGTGCGGTTTCGTCAATCTGCGGAGCGCTCCAATCGAATGCCAGCCTCAGTCGCGAAAGCAATTCGCGTCGATAGGGGGAGCTTGATGCGAGAAGCAGACGGCGCATTTTCCTTCCTTATATATAGGGGGCCAATTACTGGTTGGTCGGGCTCAATTGTGGGGTTGAATTCCTTTGACAGTCGAGGGGCGCATCCCTAGAATGCCGCGCTTATGTTGAAAGGACCAATACCTCCGCACGTTGACCCGCGCAAGCTCGCTGATCGAGCGGCCACTCTGAGGGGTGAGCTGCAGTTGTCGGAGCTGAGGCGGCTCGTCGATCCTCTCGAGGACGATAAAGGTGTGGTGCGCGCCAGTTTTGATTTCGGGCGCGACGAGCAGCGTACTGTGGTGATCCACAGCGAGCTGGATGTTGAGGTCACAATGATTTGCCAGCGTTGTCTGGAGCCGGTTGTTCTGCCTATTCACAGCGAATGCGACTATGCCGTGGTGAATGAAGGTTCGAACAGTCAGCACCTGCCCAAAGGCTATGACGTGCTGGAAGTGGGAGAGGATCCTCTGGATCTGCTGGCGCTGGTTGAAGAGGAGCTTTTGCTCGCTCTTCCGATTGTTCCACTCCATGACCAAGAAGTTTGCCAGCCGCCGGTTGGGCCTGATGAGCCCGAGCCGAGTGAGGACGAGGTATCGCGGTCCAACCCGTTCAGCGTACTGGCGCAGTTAAAGCGTGACCCAAACGTTTAGGAGTTGACCCCAATGGCTGTTCAGCAGAACAAAAAATCCCGTTCCGCCCGTGACATGCGTCGTTCGCACGACGCGCTCGTGCCGAACGCCCTGTCCGTGGAAAAGAGCACTGGTGAAGTTCACCTGCGTCACCACGTTTCCCCGGAAGGTTTTTATCGTGGTCGTAAAGTGATCGACAAGGGCGCTGACGAGTAAGTCTTGTCTGCTCCGATCATAGCGATCGACGCAATGGGTGGGGACTTTGGTCCCCACTGCATTGTTCCGGCCAGTCTCCAGTGTCTGGCTGAATCCCCCTCGTTACATCTGGCCCTGGTTGGCCAATCCTCCATTCTCGAAGAAATCGTCGCCCGGCATGCGGGTGTGGATCGAGCGCGCCTGAAGATCGTCAATGCTGACGAGGTAATCGGCATGGACGAACGACCCACACAGGCCCTGCGCGCCAAGCCGCGGTCATCAATGCGCGTCGCTCTGCAATTGGTGCGCGATGGTCAGGCTCAGGCCTGTGTCAGTGCTGGTAATACGGGTGCCTTAATGGCATTGGCTCGCCACGTACTGAAGACGCTGCCTGGAGTCGATCGTCCTGCCATGATGACCGCTATACCCACTATCGATGGTGCCTGTCTGTTGCTTGACCTAGGTGCGAACGTGGATTGCACCGCCGAGCAACTCTATCAATTCGCGGTAATGGGTTCGGTTGCTGCGCAAAGTCTAGGGATCGAACGCCCGAGAGTCTCGCTGCTAAATGTTGGTACAGAAGAAATTAAGGGAAACCAGCAGGTCAAGGCGGCAGCTGGGCTATTGCAGCAAGCTGGCGATATTAATTATCAGGGATTCATCGAGGGTGACGGGTTGTTTCGTGGCGAGGCTGACGTGGCGGTGTGTGATGGCTTCGTTGGCAATATTTTGCTCAAGTCCAGCGAGGGGCTGGCGCATATGGTTGCCTTGCGTGTCGAGGCGCTTTTTCGCCGTTCGCTGATCTCGCGCCTGGTGGGTGCGCTGGCTCTACCTCTGTTACGCCAGCTACGAGCGGATCTGCGGCCGGAGCAATATAACGGCGCAAGTTTTTTGGGGCTTCAGGGCATCGTTGTGAAGAGTCATGGCGGGGCGGGCGCGGAAGGTTTCCGTTCGGCGATTCTGCGCGCAGCCCAAGACTTGCAGCACAATCTGCCGGAGAAGCTGCATAGTCGGCTCGAGCAGCTGCTTGTGACCAATCGATCGGTAAACGGTCCCGGTGATGTGACCGCTGCCAGCAGCTCACCATCCAACTGACAATTCGGTGCGTCCTCGTGGCGTATTTTTTGACGAAACAACCACAAGAGAGCCGTTTCATGTCCGCATCACTTGCATTCGTCTTTCCTGGGCAGGGCTCCCAGGCCCTTGGCATGCTCGCAGAGCACGGCACCCAACAATCGCTGATCGTCGATACGTTCGCTGAAGCCTCGTCGGTGCTGGGCTACGATCTTTGGGCGCTTTCCCAGCACGGTCCAGAGGAACATCTGAATCAGACCGACAAGACTCAGCCGGCCATTCTTACGGCTTCGATTGCGCTTTGGCGTTTGTGGCTGGCTGAGGGTGGTGCGAAGCCAGCATTTGTAGCAGGTCACAGCCTAGGCGAATACTCGGCACTGGTCGCAGCAGGCAGTCTCCCGTTTGCCGACGCAGTAAAGCTGGTCGAGTTGCGTGGCCAGCTCATGCAGCAAGCCGTTCCGGCAGGCACTGGCGGAATGGCGGCAATTTTGGGGCTGGAAGATGCGGATGTCCTGGCGGCCTGCAGCGAAGCGGCCCAAGGCGAGGTCGTCAGTGCGGTCAACTTCAATGCGCCTGGCCAAGTAGTGATAGCTGGCAACGCCGCAGCCGTTGGGCGCGCTATCGAAGCCTGCAAAGCTAGGGGTGCCAAGCGCGCAATGCCGCTGCCGGTCAGCGTGCCGTCGCATTGCGATCTAATGCGCCCTGCGGCAGAGCGTTTTGCCGATTCCGTCACCGAAGCAGCCTGGCAGGCGCCCGAAATTCCATTGGTGCAGAATGTCAGCGCGGCGACAGTCACGGATCTCGACACGCTCAAGCGCAACTTGCTGGCACAGCTTTATAGTCCGGTTCGCTGGGTCGAGACGATCATTGCATTGAGTGAGCGCGGCGTAACCGATCTGGTCGAATGTGGTCCGGGCAAGGTGCTTTCGGGACTCAACAAGCGCTGTGTAAAAGGCCTGAACACCTACAATCTGGACACCCCCGAAGCTTTTGCTGCCGCTCGCGGCGCACTGGTCTGAACAAGGAGAACTCTATGAATTTGCAAGGCAAGGTTGCGCTGGTAACCGGCGCCAGTCGCGGTATTGGCCAGGCCATCGCTCTGGAATTGGGTCGTCAGGGTGCGATCGTGATTGGCACCGCGACTTCTGCTTCGGGTGCCGAGCGCATCGCCGAAACGCTCAAGGAAAGCGGTATCGAGGGCGCAGGTTTGGTCTTGGATGTCACGAATGACGAGTCCGTGGCAAGCACGTTGGAGCAGATCCAGCAAAGCTTCGGCCAGCCGGCTATTCTGGTTAACAACGCAGGCATCACTCGCGACAATTTGATGCTGCGGATGAAAGACGATGAATGGCACGATGTGATCAACACCAACCTTAGCAGTCTTTATCGTCTGACCAAGGGCGTTCTGCGAGGCATGACCAAGGCACGCTGGGGGCGGATCATCAGTATCGGCTCCGTAGTAGGTGCCATGGGCAATGCCGGACAGGTAAACTACGCGGCGGCCAAAGCCGGACTCGAGGGCTTCAGTCGTGCGCTGGCTCGTGAGGTCGGGTCGCGCGGTATCACGGTCAATGCCGTGGCGCCGGGATTCATCGATACCGATATGACGCGTGAACTGCCGGAAACGCAGCGTGACGCTCTGCTGGGTCAGATCCCGCTGGGTCGTCTTGGGCAGGCGCAAGAGATTGCCAAGGTCGTTGCCTTCTTAGCTTCTGACGGTGCTGCCTATGTTACTGGGGCTACGGTTCCGGTGAACGGCGGCATGTACATGAGTTAATGTGACGCCCAACGCATGTAAGTAGTCATAACGGCTGACAATTTCGTTATAAAACTGCGGCTTGTTTATAGACAGAAGGTTGAAAGCAGGTTCATGCTTGCCCGCTTTCAGCTTGAAATGCGGAAAACGCTTTCTATACACTACCGCGCAGACCAGCTGCCTGATTTTTCCATAGGAGTGAAAACAAGGTATGAGCACCATCGAAGAACGCGTCAAGAAAATCGTTGCCGAG
Organism: Stutzerimonas sp. VN223-3; assembly: GCF_045999685.1. NCBI lineage: Bacteria > Pseudomonadati > Pseudomonadota > Gammaproteobacteria > Pseudomonadales > Pseudomonadaceae > Stutzerimonas > Stutzerimonas sp. VN223-3. Next base: position 759,000 of record NZ_RBEC01000001.1, read on the forward strand.
CAACTTGGCGTCAAGGAAGAGGAAGTCACCAACAGCGCTTCCTTCGTCGAAGACCTGGGTGCCGACTCCCTTGATACTGTTGAGCTGGTTATGGCTCTGGAAGAGGAATTCGAGACCGAAATCCCGGACGAGCAAGCCGAGAAGATCACCACTGTTCAAGAAGCTATCGATTACGTCAATGCGCACGCGCAGTAAATTGTAATCCTGCTTCGAACCAGTAAGCCGCACTGCCTTGAACGGGCAGTGCGGCTTTTGTTTGAGTTAGCTGAATTCAGCTGGTCGCGTATATTTGCGCGATGCTTGAGATGGTTGGTTTTGATCCGTTGCTAGCTAGCGGGATCGAGCGGGCCAAATGTAAACGGAAGGAGAATTGCTGTGTCGCGTAGACGCGTCGTAATCACCGGGATGGGCATGCTATCGCCGCTGGGTAACGATGTGCCAAGCAGCTGGCAAGGGATTCTCGCCGGCCGCAGTGGTATCGGCCTGATAGAACATATGGACCTCTCCGCCTATTCCACTCGCTTTGGCGGATCGGTGAAGAATTTCGATGTCGAGCAGTACCTGCCAGCGAAAGAAGCTCGCAAGCTCGATCTTTTCATCCAGTATGGTCTGGCTGCCAGTTTTCAGGCAGTGCGTGATTCCGGACTGGAAATCAACGACGCTAATCGTGAGCGCATTGGCGTGGCTATGGGTTCTGGTATCGGCGGCCTGACCAATATCGAAAACAGCTGCAAGTCGTTGATTGAGCAGGGACCGCGGCGTATTTCACCATTTTTCGTCCCGGGCTCGATAATCAATATGGTCTCGGGTTTTCTGTCGATCCATCTGGGCTTGCAGGGCCCGAACTATGCCATCGCAACAGCCTGTACCACCGGAACGCACTGCATCGGCATGGCTGCTCGCAATATTGCCTATGGCGAGGCCGATGTGATGGTCGCAGGGGGCTCGGAAATGGCTGCCAGCGGGCTCGGAATTGGCGGTTTCGCCGCAGCGCGAGCGCTGTCCACACGTAATGACGACCCAGCGGCAGCCAGTCGACCTTGGGACAAGGGGCGGGATGGCTTCGTCTTGTCCGACGGTGCTGGCGCGTTGGTCCTGGAAGAGCTCGAACACGCCAAAGCGCGTGGCGCGAAAATTTACGCCGAGTTGATCGGTTTCGGCATGAGTGCCGATGCTTTCCATATGACGTCCCCGCCAGAAGACGGCGCAGGTGCTGCTCGCTGCATCCGCAACGCCATCGTCGACGCTAAGATCGATATCGATCAGGTGCACTACATCAACGCTCACGGCACTTCTACGCCCGCTGGCGACAAGGCTGAGACCGCCGCGATAAAGTCCGTGTTCGGCAGCTATGCCTATGATCTGTCGGTGAGTTCGACGAAGTCGATGGTTGGTCACCTGCTGGGTGCCGCCGGTGCCGTCGAGGCGATTTTCAGCGTGCTTGCCATTCGCGATCAGGTCGCCCCACCGACTATCAACCTCGATGAGCCAGATGAAGGCTGCGATTTGGACTTCGTGCCGCACGAGGCGAAACCAAGAACGATTGATGTCGCAGTCTCCAACTCCTTTGGTTTCGGTGGCACCAACGGTTCGCTGGTTTTCCGCCGGTTCGCCGAGTGACATTGAGCTGGGTGAACGGGCAGCCCGCCAATGGGGTGTCTGTTCATGATCGTGGGCTCGCATACGGTGACGGTCTGTTCGAGACCATAAAGGTGGTCGACGGCCAGCCGGAACTGCTGGATCGCCACCTGCATCGTCTCGAACTCGGCTGCCATCGCTTCGCTATACCTTGTGATTTCATTATGCTTCGCGCGCAAATCGCCGCTTTTAGCGCAGCGCTTGGTGATGGCGTGGCCAAGTTGATCCTCAGCCGCGGCGATGGGATGCGTGGCTATAGGCTGCCGCAGCCCTGCCTGCCGCGAACGGTGCTGACTGGCTCGCCTCTGCCGAACTACCCGATCGAACATTCTGAAGATGGCGTGCGCTTGTTCGCTTGTACGACTCGCCTCGCCGAGCAGCCAGCATTGGCCGGACTGAAACACCTTAATCGGTTGGAACAGGTGCTGGCGCGTGCTGAATGGCAGGATCCCGCAGTCGCTGAGGGGTTGATGCGTGATACGTCCGGGCGTGTCATCGAGGCTGTTTTCAGCAATATCTTTATCGTGAAATCCGGCGTACTGCTCACGCCATCGGTTGAGCGGTGCGGCGTGGCCGGCGTGATGCGTGGAGAGCTTTTAGAGCGGGCCCGCCGTGCAGGCATTCCGACGCAGGTAGCTGATATCTCGCTCGATCAATTGCTTGGTGCCGACGAGGTCTTCGTCTGCAACAGCCTGTATGGCATCTGGCCCGTGCGGCAACTGCAGGCGAGCGTCTGGCCGGTGGGACCGCTCACACGTAAACTTCAAAGCCTGGTTGCTGATCTGTCGAGTAATACGTGATTCGAAAACTCTCTTTCATGCTCGTGGGTGCCGTACTGGTCGCCGCATTGGCCCTCGGTCTGGTTGCCTGGAAACTCTACTCCGCGTTAGAGCAACCATTGCAGCTCAGCGAGACGCATACCCTCGAGGTCAAACCCGGCGATACGCCCAGCGGGTTATTCCAAAGTCTGGAGCGAGAAGGGCTTCTGGACGACTCGTTCTGGTTGCGGCTGCATTGGCGTTTGAATCTGTCTGGTCAGAATCTACACAGCGGCGAGTATCGATTGCTTCAGGGGATGACCGCGCACGACATGATCGGGTTGTGGCAGCGTGGCGAGGTCGTTCAGCACACCCTGACAATTGTCGAAGGATGGAATTTTCGCCAGGTTCGCGCCGCGTTGGAGGCATTGCCCACGATCCAGCAAACACTCCGGAATATGTCGGACAGCGAGGTCATGGCGCGACTCGGTCAGGCGGGCATTCATCCGGAAGGGCGCTTCTTTCCGGATACCTACAGCTTCACTCGTGGAGTAACCGATCTCGAATTGCTTCAGCGGGCCTTTTCACGGCTTGAAACCGTTTTGGCTGAAGAGTGGCAGCAGCGCAGCGAGGGACTGCCTTACCAAGACGCTTATCAGGCGCTGATCATGGCTTCGATCATCGAAAAAGAAACGGGTGTGCCGTCCGAACGCGGTGAAATCGCAGGCGTCTTTGTCCGTCGCCTCGAGCGCGGCATGCTGCTGCAGACCGATCCGACAGTCATCTATGGAATGGGCGAGCGGTATCAGGGACGGATTACCCGCAAGGATTTGCGCAGGCCGACACCCTACAATACTTACACCAATGCAGGACTGCCGCCGACGCCGATCGCAATGGTGGGCCGTGAGGCCATTCACGCCTCACTGCATCCGGTGGAAGGGAAAAGCCTCTATTTTGTCGCTCGTGGAGACGGTAGCCACGTGTTCAGTGATTCACTGAGCGAACACAATCGCGCGGTACGCGAATACCAGCTCCAGCGTCGCGCCGACTATCGCTCCAGTCCACCCCCCCGGCAAGCGCCGGCGCCAGCCGAGAATATTCAGTGACAGGACTCTTCATTACTCTGGAAGGGCCTGAGGGCGCCGGCAAGAGCACCAACCGGGAATACCTCGCTCAGCGTTTTCGCGAGCACGGCCTGGATGTCGTACTGACCCGTGAACCCGGCGGAACACCGCTTGCTGAGCGAGTGCGCGAACTGTTACTGGCGCCTGCAGACGAGCCGATGGCCAGCGATACCGAGTTGCTGCTGGTATTCGCGGCGCGTGCACAGCATCTCGCTCAAATCATTCGACCGGCCCTGGCACGCGGCGCTGTGGTGCTTTGCGATCGGTTCACCGATGCGACCTACGCCTATCAAGGCGGCGGTCGCGGCTTATCCTTTCAACGTATCGAGCAACTTGAGTGTTTCGTGCAAGGTGATCTGCGCCCGGATCTGACGCTTATCTTCGATCTGCCGGTGGAGGTAGGTTTGAGCCGCGCTGCTGCACGCGGGCGTCTCGATCGATTCGAACAGGAAGGCCTGACCTTCTTCGAGGCCGTGCGTAGCGCTTATCTCGACCGAGCCCGCGAGGTTCCGCAGCGCTATCGCGTGCTCGATGCCGGCCAGCCACTGTCTGCGGTGCAGCGGGATTTGGAAACGCTAGTGCCCGAGGTTTTGGAGCGTGCCCTTGGCTGACGGCATTCTTCCTTGGCAGAGCGACTTGTGGCAGTTACTGGCAGGCCGGCAGGAGCACGCCCATGCCTATTTGTTGCACGGTCCCGCCGGTATCGGTAAGCGAGCACTGGCCGAACAACTGATGGCGTTGCTGCTGTGCAAACAGCCGTCGCGGGATGGGGCGTGTGGGCACTGCAAGAGTTGCCAGCTCCTCGCCGCACACACCCATCCGGATCATTACATTCTCGAACCAGAGGAAATCGACAAGGCCATTCGTGTCGATCAGGTGCGTCAGTTGGTTGGGTTCGTCAGCCAGACCGCACAGCTCGGCGGGCGCAAGGTGGTGCTGCTCGAGCCGGCCGAGGCGATGAATCTGAACGCCTCTAACGCTCTGCTGAAAAGCCTCGAAGAGCCAGCGGGTAACACCGTGTTGCTGCTTATCAGTCATCAGCCCAGCCGGTTGTTGCCGACAATCAAAAGTCGCTGTGTGCAGCAGAGCTGTCCCTTACCTGGGCGTCAGCAAAGCCTGGACTGGCTTGGTGACAAGCTTGCGGACCTGTCGACAGTGCAACGCGAAGAGCTGCTGACACTGGCGGCGGGTTCACCCCTTGCAGCGCTCAAGCTGCATGGGCTGGGCGTGCTGGAGATGCGTGTGCAGATCGTCGAGGGGGTGAAGAAGCTACTCAAGCAACAGCAATCCCCGAGTCAGTTGGCCGAAGCCTGGAATCCGTTCTCGCTGATTCTATTGTTCGATTGGTTTTGCGAATGGGCGCATCTGATTTTGCGTTTCCAGATGACCGGCGATGAAGCTCGGCTCGGTGCTGCCGATATGAAAAAAGTCGTTCAATACCTGGCACAAAAATCCTCATCGGCCAAGTTGCTTGCATTACAGGACTGGTTGTTGGCCCACCGGCAGAAAGTATTGGGCAAAGCCAATCTCAACCGTGTCTTGCTTCTCGAAGCGCTGCTGGTGCAGTGGGCAAGTTTGCCTGGGCCAAGCTAGAATCCACCGGAACTGTTGTTAGGAATACCGCATGAGCCTGCCTGCAAATCTTGGTCCGCGTAACGGCATCCTGTCCCTGACCATCAAGGACAAGTCGGTGCTCTATGCGGCGTTCATGCCATTCATCAAGCACGGTGGATTGTTCATCCCCACCAACAAGAGCTACAAGCTCGGCGATGAGGTATTCATGCTGCTGAGCCTGATGGACGAACCGGAAAAAATCCCTGTTGCTGGCAAAGTCGTGTGGATCACACCGAAGGGCGCGCAGGGCAACCGGGCTGCCGGTGTCGGTGTGCAGTTCAACGAGGGTGATTCGACCGCTCGCAACAAGATCGAGACCTACCTGGCTGGCGCTATGAAGTCGGATCGGCCGACGCATACCATGTAGGTGGGAAACAGCGAAAAGCTTCAGAGGCAACCGGAAAAGGAAAAGCCTCCAGACTTTGGTGTCAGCTCGCTTGCAGCTTGCAGCTTGCAGCTTGCAGCTGTTGTTTCCCCTACAATGCACGCCCAATCTGGCTCGATGAGTAGCGTGTTCAATGCTGGTAGATTCCCACTGTCACCTTGATCGACTCGATCTCACTGCACACAAAGGTTCTCTTGATGCGGCACTGGCTGCTGCGCGACAGCGTGGTGTTGGCCACTTTCTCTGTATCGGCGTCAGTGCCGACAATACTGCGGCTGTAAAGGCGCTGGCAGAGCGTTATGACGATGTCGATTGCTCGGTCGGTGTGCATCCGCTAGACCTCGATCCAGGTGCCGCGCCTGTACTTGACTGGCTACTGAGCGAGCTGGAACATCCCCGTGTCGTGGCGATCGGTGAGACCGGTTTCGACTATCACTACGAGCCCGAAGCCGCTGATCTGCAGCAACAATCCTTTCGTTTGCATCTCGAGGCTGCCCGAATCTGCGGCAAGCCGGTGATCGTGCACACCCGCGCGGCCCGCGCTGACACGCTGGAGCTGCTTCGTGAAGCGGCGTTGCCACAGGCTGGGGTGCTGCATTGCTTTACTGAAGATTGGGACATGGCGAAGGCAGCGCTGGATCTCGGTTTCTACATTTCACTTTCTGGAATTGTCACGTTCCGCAATGCTGATGCGCTGCGAGAGGTTGCCCGTCGTGTACCAGCGGATCGTCTGCTGGTCGAGACGGATTCTCCCTATCTGGCTCCGATTCCCTATCGTGGCAAACCGAATCTGCCGCAATACGTGCGTGACGTTGCCGAGTTTCTATCCGACCTGCGTGGTGTCGATTTCGATGTGCTGGCGGAGCAGACCACCAGCAACTTCAAGCGGCTGTTCCCGCTGGCTCGGATCGGCGCCTGATTGATTTCCTTTGTTGCGCCCTGACGCGTATGACGCTGCCTCACCCGCAGCTCATGTGTAAAATTCGGCGCCGTTTCGGTGCTCGCATCGCCAAAGGTCGGGACATCAGGCTCGACGTTCCAGTTCAACTCCGCCTCCGCTCATCAGCCAGGACGGGGCAACTTCTCGTTACAAACAGAACAAGGTGACGCATGTCCAGCGACACGCTGCAGACCGGCCCGCTTCAGCGCGGCCTGAAAAATCGGCATATCCAGCTGATTGCGCTCGGCGGCGCCATCGGCACGGGTCTGTTTCTAGGCTCGGCTGGTGTACTTCGCAGTGCTGGCCCGTCGATGATTCTCGGTTACGCCATAGGCGGCCTGATCGCGTTCCTCATCATGCGTCAGCTTGGCGAAATGATCGTTGAAGAACCGGTCGCAGGATCTTTCAGCCATTTCGCCCACAAATACTGGGCGCCTTATGCGGGCTTTCTCTCGGGCTGGAATTACTGGGTGCTCTACGTGTTGGTGGGAATGGCTGAGCTGACTGCCGTTGGTAAGTACGTGCAGTTCTGGTGGCCGGAGGTTCCAACCTGGGCCACCGCGGCTGCTTTTTTCGTACTGATCAATCTCATCAACATGGTGAACGTGAAAGCATTCGGCGAGACCGAATTCTGGTTCGCCATCATCAAGGTTGGCGCAATCATTGGCATGATCGCGCTGGGTCTCTACCTGTTGCTGAGCGGCGAGGGTGGTGAGCAAGCCAGTTTCAGCAACCTGTGGAATCACGGCGGGTTTTTCCCCAATGGGGTCAGCGGGATGATCATGGCGCTGGCGATCGTCATGTTTTCCTTCGGTGGGCTCGAATTGGTAGGGATCACGGCTGCCGAAGCATCCGATCCGAAGACTGTCATTCCCAAGGCCATCAATCAGGTTGTCTACCGCATCCTGATTTTTTACATCGGTGCGCTGAGCGTGCTGCTGGCGTTGTATCCCTGGGACAGTCTGCTGGAAACCCTGGGCTCGGCCGGCGATCCCTACAGCGGCAGCCCATTCGTACAGATATTTTCACTAATCGGCAGCGATACCGCCGCGCACATCCTCAACTTCGTGGTGCTGACCGCGGCGCTCTCGGTCTACAACAGTGGCGTCTACTGCAACAGCCGGATGCTCTATGGCCTGGCTGAGCAGGGCGACGCGCCGAGGGGGCTGATGATGGTCAATCGCCGCGGGGTTCCGGTGCTGGCCATTGCCGTTTCCGCGCTGGTGACCATGCTTTGCGTGCTGGTGAACTACATGCTGCCGCAAACCGCCCTGGAATTGCTCATGTCTCTCGTAGTCGCCGCGCTATTGATCAACTGGGCCATGATCAGTCTCGCCCACTTGAAATTCCGCAAGGCAATCACAGAACAGGGCATCGAGCCCTCGTTCAAAGCCTTCTGGTTTCCCTTTAGCAACTACCTCTGCCTGGCATTCGTGGCGCTGATCGCAGCCATCATGCTGTCGATGCCCGGGCTGCGTACTTCGATATTCGCCATGCCGTTCTGGGTGCTGTTTATCTGGATCTGCTTCCGATTTCGCCTGGCCAGAGGCGCCAGGCTCCGCTGAACCCCGCTATGTCCATGCAAAAAAAACCCGGCTTCGCGAGGAGCCGGGTCAAGACCATTAGGAGTATGAGGTCACGTTCCTCGCTCCCTCAGCTGGCCGAGCATTGGGGGGATTGCTCGGCCAGTGCTTGAAGTATTGGCCTGGATTGACGACTTTGCCGCCCGATTCGCCGCGTTTTTAAAACGGATTTGGAATAGCTGTGGTGCCGTTGATCGCTCACTGGACCGCAGCAAGGGCGCGAATCACCGACAAGGTTTGTTCAATGACATCCGGGCGGGTATAGAAGTGTGGCGAGAGCCTTACGCCGCCGCCGCGAAGGGCGCAGACAATCTGCTCCGCCTTGAGACGATCGAACAGCATCTGGTTTTTCAAGCCGCTGACCCTGAAGGTCATAATCCCCGCTCGCCGAAACGGATCGGCAGGGCTCAATAGCTCAACGCCGGACATAGCTGATAGCTCGTATTGCAGATGATCGATGCGCTCGCCCAGCGCCTGACCCACTCTGTCCATGCCGACTTCTTCCAGCAACGACAGGCTTGCCTCCAGCGCCATGGTCCCGAGCATATTCGGGCTGCCGCATTCGAAGCGGCGCGCGCTACGGGCCGGCTCCCAATCGCTTCGATCGTAATCACCGGCATGCTCGAGCATATGCCAGCCGTACTCATGAAGCTTCAATTTGGCGCGCAGATCACTGCGGCAGTAGAAGACGCCGAGCCCTTCGGGACCCAGCAGCCATTTGTGCCCGTCAGCCATGGCAAAGGCACACCGGTATTGCTGAACGTCGAACGGCAGCGCCCCCAGCTGTTGGATTGCGTCGATACATAACAGCACGCCACGCTGTTCGCAGCCCTCGCCAAGACGCGGCAAGTCGAGCCGCAGGCCGCTGGCATATTGCACCGCGCTGATCGCCATCAACCGCACCTTCGGTCCGCAGGCGGCAAGCAGGTCAGCCTCCGGATTTTCGCCCTTGAGATTGACCTGTATCACCTCGACGCCTTGCGGCTGCAAAGCCTCCCAGACCACCCGGTTAGAGGGAAACTCCTCGTCGCTGATGACGATCTGGTCGCCGGCTTTCCAATCCAGACCGAATGCCACGAAGGACAGTGCCTCGGACGTATTCTTCACCAGCGCTATGTCTGCCGTGGATGGTGCATTCAGCAGCCTGGCCAAGCGCCCACGCAGGCTCGTCTCGACGTTCAGCCATTTTGGATAGTCGCGCGCGCCCAGCGTCATATTCTGCTGAGCAAAAGCCGTCACTGCTTCTGTCGCCCGGCGTGGCCAGGGCGCGACGGCAGCATGGTTTAGATATCGCAGCCCCTCGATTTGAGGAAATTCGTCATTCAATGTACTCATTGGCGATGTTCCGTGCATTTTCTGACTAGATAGGCATAATAATCCGCTTTGATTTTCAAGCTGCAGCCTCTTATGCAAACTGAACCCCGGAAGGTCCGCGAATTTCGCCGTCGCGAGCAAGAGATTCTCGATACAGCGCTTCAGCTTTTTCTCGATCAGGGAGAAGACAGCGTCACCGTCGAGATGATCGCCGACATGGTGGGTATCGGCAAAGGCACCATTTACAAGCACTTCAAATCAAAGGCCGAGATTTACCTGCGGCTTATGCTGGACTACGAGCGCGACCTGAACGAGCTTCTGCACTCGCCAAACCTCGATCAGGACAAGGAAGCGCTGTCACGCGCTTACTTTGAATTCCGCATGCGCGATCCCCAGCGCTATCGCCTGTTCGATCGTCTCGAAGAGAAGGTCGTCAAAGGAAATCAGGTTCCGGAAATGGTCGAAGAACTCCACCGCATTCGCGCATCCAACTTCGAACATTTGACCCAACTGATCAAGGGGCGCATATCCGAAGGAAAGCTGGAAGATGTGCCGCCATACTTCCACTATTGCGCTGCATGGGCGCTGGTGCATGGAGCTGTAGCGCTTTATCACTCGCCGTTCTGGAGTAACGTGCTGGAAGATCAGGAAGGCTTCTTCCAGTTCCTGATGGATATCGGTGTACGTATGGGCAACAAGCGCAAGCGCGACTAGTCCATTTATGCTGGGTGGGGCCTGCCGCGCCTGTCAGCGCTGGCGCAGGTTCGCCGCGTTACTCGAAGAGCCCTGTATTCGTTATAACGCCAAGAACGGCCGCCCGGGCCTGTAACCTCTTCTTCGTACTGAACTGGCTTGTTTGCTGCATTGCTTCGCTATTCGCCGGTTTTTCGTCAGAGGCAGGAGCAAAAAATGAAAGTGTTTAGCCTTATCGCAGCTTTGTTCGTACTGAGCGGATGCATGAAGATAAGCGACATGGCCGAAGGCACTCGCGATCAATTGCGCGACGTCGGTATTCTCGATCACAGCGAGACCGTGCGATCCGCGTCCTGGCGCTTGCAGCCCGATTCGTTCATCTATATTGCCCAAGGTCATTTTGTGCCGCCCGGCAATGCCTATCCCAGGCCCAACGTGGTAGCCGAGGAGGCCTTCAAGGGTTTCGTCGAGTATTTCCCACTGGTCCGGCGAGCCCCGGAACCTGTCGGGTTGGACGAGGCACTGAACCAGGCGGCTACCGCTGGTGCCAATTACTTGCTGTACACGCGATTTGCCGCCGCCGATGATCGCATCGGTAGTTTCGATGAGCTCAACGATCAGCGCGCGCTCGATCGTCTGGGTGTCGACACCAGCGTGGTGCAGTTGATGCTGATCGAGACTGGCAACCGTTATCTTGTCGATACAGCTCGAATCCGCAGTCGGGGCGGGCTGTTGAATATTTATGATGCGACGCCGCAGGTTTTGCTGGGTCCGCCTTTGCGAGACTACGCCCGGCGCCTGACGGGCCTCAGTCGTTAGGGAGCGCACGTGAGCGATTCTGAAAAAGCCGCGGATCTGCTGGGTCAGATTACGAAGTCTGAAAAGAAAGGTCTGCCGCCGGTGCATCTCTGGAATCCGCCGTTCTGCGGTGATCTGGATATGCGAATCGCCCGCGACGGTAGTTGGTACTACATGGGCACGCCGATAGGGCGGCCCGCCATGGTGCGGCTGTTTTCCACGGTTATCCGGCGCGATGGCGACAAATACTTCTTGGTGACTCCGGTGGAGAGAGTCGGCATCCAGGTTGATGACGCACCCTTCGTGGCGGTTCGGCTGGAGATGGAGGGGAGCGGTGATGTACAGATCCTTCGCTTCATCACCAATGTCGACGACGAAATCGAAGCTGGGTCAGAGCATCCGATGCGGGTCGAACTCGATCCCGATAGTCAGGAGCCAACACCCTATGTCCATGTGCGCGCCAATCTCGACGCGCTGATTCATCGAAACGTTTTCTACCAACTGGTCGAGCTGGCTGTGCCGCGTGAAATCGAAGGCGCTACTTGGCTGGGTGTCTGGAGCCACGGACAATTTTTCCCCATTGGGCGCACCGAATAATCCGAACAGGATGAGGTAACCCGTTCGGATTCGCGTCTGCACTAACTAAAATAAGAAAGGCTCCCGAGGGAGCCTTTCTGCAATTTACATGTTGGGGTAGTTAGGTCCTCCGGTGCCCTCCGGCGCCACCCAAGTAATGTTTTGTGCGGGGTCTTTGATATCGCACGTCTTGCAGTGCACGCAGTTTTGCGCATTGATCTGGAAGCGCTTGCTGCCATCGTCATTATCTACCACTTCGTAGACGCCAGCCGGGCAGTAGCGTTGGGCGGGCTCGTCGTACAGGGGTAGGTTCTTCTCGATCGGAATGCTCGGATCGGTCAGCTTGAGATGGACCGGCTGCTCTTCTTCATGGTTGGTATTGGAAAGGAATACCGAGCTGAGCTTGTCGAAACTGAGCTTGCCATCCGGTTTGGGATAATCGATCTTCTTCGACTCGGCTGCGGTTTTCAGGCATGCGTAGTCCGGCTTGGTGTCATGCAGGGTGAATGGGATCTTGCCACCGAAAATGTTCTGGTCGATGAAATTGAAGGCACCGCCCTTGACCGCGCCCCACTTGTGGATCGCCGCGCCGAAATTGCGGCTGGCATGCAGCTCTTCATAAAGCCAGCTGGCCTTGAAGCCTTCTTCGTAGCCGGTCAGTTCGTCACCACCTTCGCGGCCGGCGAACAGGGCGTCCGCAACCGCCTCTGCGGCGAGCATGCCGGATTTCATCGCTGTATGGCTGCCCTTGATCTTGGCGAAGTTCAGCGTGCCGGCATCGCAGCCGATCAGTGCGCCGCCATTGAAGACCATCTTGGGTAGCGAATTGATGCCACCCTTGGCGATGGCGCGCGCTCCATAGGAAACGCGCTTGCCGCCTTCCAGGTACTGCTTTACCACCGGGTGATGCTTGTAGCGCTGGAATTCGTCGAACGGCGAGAGGAACGGGTTGCTGTAGGACAGGTCGACGATCAAGCCGACCACGACCTGGTTGTTCTCGATGTGATAGAGGAATGAGCCGCCGGTGTTCTCGTCATCCAGCGGCCAGCCTGCGGTATGTACGACCAGGCCCTGTTCGTGCTTGGCCGGGTCGATGTCCCAGAGTTCCTTGATACCGATGCCGTAGTGTTGCGGGTCGACATTAGCGTTGAGCTGGAAACGATTGATCAGCTGCTTGCCGATATGGCCGCGGCAGCCTTCGGCGAACAGGGTGTACTTGGCACGCAGCTCCATGCCTGGGGTGTACATGTCTTTCTTTGGATTGCCTTCGCGGTCCACGCCGAGGTCGCCGGTGAGAATGCCACGAACCACGCCTTGTTCATCAATGAGCGCTTCCTGAGCTGCGAAGCCGGGATAAATCTCGACGCCGAGGTTTTCGGCCTGTTGCGCCAGCCAGCGGCAGAAGTTGCCGAGCGAAATAATGTAGTTGCCCTCGTTGTGCATGGTCTTGGGAACTAGCGCATTGGGCAGCTTGCGCGCGGCTTCGGCGTTTTTGAGCAGGTAGATGTCGTCGCGCTTGACGGGGGTGTTCAGTGGCGCTTCGAGTTCTTTCCAGTTGGGAAAGAGCTCATTTAATGCGCGGGGCTCGAACACGGCACCGGACAGAATGTGGGCGCCTACTTCGGAACCCTTCTCGACGACGCAGACGCTGATTTCCTTCCCGGCATCGGCGGCTTTTTGCTTTAGTCGGCAGGCAGCAGAAAGGCCCGCGGGGCCGGCGCCGACGATGACTACGTCGAATTCCATGTATTCGCGTTCCATTGGCTATCTCCTACTCAAGGCTTGATTATTTTTTAGGTGATGGAGGGCTGGATCGTTTCCCTGACCAAGCCGAGCTGCGGCATTATATATAGACGCCGGAAAGGGTCCAATACAAACGTTTGTTTGAATTTACGCAGCCCTGTTAGAATCGGGAAACTGCGGCTTATAACGGGGTATTTGCGCTGTTGACCCCGGCCATCACCAGCAGTCAAGATACGAGCAGTTTTGTGCTCGCCGAACAGGTCCGGTGGCTGAATTGACGACCCCGGACCTCGAGCATGGCTCGGTTCGCCTCGGCGAAATTCTATTCACCGGAGAGTAACGAGGAATCCATGAAGGTTCTTGTAGCTGTCAAACGAGTGGTCGATTACAACGTCAAGGTTCGCGTCAAGGCGGACAACTCCGGCGTCGACCTCGCCAACGTCAAGATGTCGATGAACCCCTTCTGCGAAATCGCCGTGGAAGAAGCTGTACGCCTGAAAGAGAAGGGCGTTGCGAGCGAGATCGTCGTGGTTTCCATTGGTCCGACCGCTGCGCAGGAGCAACTGCGCACCGCATTGGCACTGGGTGCTGATCGCGCCGTTCTGGTCGAATCGACTGAAGAACTCAATTCTCTGGCCGTTGCCAAGCTGCTGAAAGCGGTAGTCGATAAGGAACAGCCACAGCTGGTCATCCTCGGCAAGCAGGCCATCGACAGCGACAACAACCAGACCGGCCAAATGCTTGGTGCATTGACTGGCTACGCTCAGGGCACCTTTGCTTCGAAAGTCGAAGTTGAAGGCGACAAGGTCAAGGTCGAGCGCGAAATCGATGGCGGCTCGCAGACCGTTTCGCTGAATCTGCCAGCAATCGTCACCACCGACCTGCGCCTGAACGAGCCGCGCTATGCCTCGCTGCCGAACATCATGAAGGCCAAGAAAAAGCCGCTCGAAGTCCTGACCCCGGACGCACTGGGCGTATCCACCACCTCCACCGTGAAGACCTTGAAAGTCGAAGCGCCAGCGGCTCGCAGCGCTGGTATCAAGGTCAAATCCGTGGCTGAACTGGTCGAGAAATTGAAGAACGAGGCGAAGGTAATCTAAATGACTATCCTGGTTATCGCTGAACACAACAACGCCGTTCTGGCTGCTGCTACGCTCAATACCGTTGCTGCTGCCAAAGCGATTGGCGGCGACATTAATGTACTGGTAGCCGGCAGCGGCTGCGCGGCAATTGGCGAAGGGGCTGCCAAGATCGAAGGCGTCTCCAAGGTTCTGGTTGCAGACGATGCCGCCTATGCCAATCAGTTGCCGGAAAACGTCGCGCCGCTGATTGCCGGCCTGGCTGCTAATTACAGCCATGTGCTGGCTGCTGCCACCACTAATGGCAAGAATTTCCTGCCGCGTGTGGCTGCACAGTTGGACGTCGACCAGATCTCCGAGATCATCGCCGTAGAAAGCGCTGATACTTTCAAGCGCCCGATCTATGCCGGTAATGCCATTGCCACCGTGCAGTCCAGCGCGCCGATCAAAGTCATCACCGTTCGTTCCACCGGGTTCGATCCGGTCAAGGCAGAAGGCGGTTCGGCTACTATCGAACAGATCTCGGGTGCTGGCGATGCGGGGGTTTCGTCCTTCGTTGGCGAAGAGCTGGCCAAGTCTGATCGCCCAGAACTGACCGCTGCCAAGATCGTCGTTTCCGGCGGTCGTGGCATGCAGAACGGTGACAACTTCAAGCATCTGTATTCGCTGGCCGACAAGCTGGGCGCTGCCGTTGGTGCCTCGCGCGCCGCGGTCGATGCCGGCTTCGTGCCGAACGACATGCAGGTCGGGCAGACCGGCAAAATCGTTGCGCCGCAGCTGTACATCGCCGTGGGCATCTCAGGAGCTATCCAGCACTTGGCGGGCATGAAAGATTCCAAGGTGATCGTTGCGATCAACAAGGATGAAGAGGCGCCAATCTTCCAGGTCGCCGATTACGGCCTGGTGGGTGACCTGTTCGAGATCGTGCCGGAGCTCGAGAAGCTCGTTTGAGCTGACCGGCTTCAGAACGAAACCCGCTCCCAGGAGCGGGTTTTTTCATGGGCGCTCGGTTGCGGTAGCCAATGGTAAGATCGCCGTCTGGCTCCGGCAGGTGCCTGCTCGATTCCGAACGATGAGGTTCTCCATGCGCTGTGCCGTTCCGCTGAAATCCGCTTTGATTACCCTGCTGCTGGTGACAACGTTGGCTGCGAGCGCGGCGGCTGCAAAGTGTGACAGGCTGATCGCAACGGGCGGTGCGGACAACCCACCATTCCTATGGCGCGATCCGCAGAACCCTAAGCGGTTGATGGGTGCCAACGCCGATCTGCTGAAGACCATCACCGATTCACTCAATCTGAAGCTTGAGGTTCTCTACACAGGCGATGCCGACAAGGCACTTGAGGAGGTTCGCAGCGGCCGGGTAGATCTGCTTGTTGACGCGGTGCTCAGTACGCCGGAGTTGGCGCATCTGGATTTCATCCATCCATCAATCTCCGGCTTGCAGATAGCTGCGTGGGTGCGCAACGAGCCGGGTTTCCTCTATGCCAACCGTGACGATCTCTCAGGCCAGACGGGCACCTACATAGCGAGCGCTCGTTTTGGCAGCGAGTTCGACGCGTACGTCAAAAACAACCTTCGCCTGAAATCGTCGCCGAGCCTGGCCGAAGCCATGCAAAATTTACTGATCGGTAAAACCGATTACGTATTGCACGAGCGTTACAGTGCAGTCGCGCTGGCTGGGCCGCTGGGTTTGCTCGATGACGTACAAAGACTGCAACCGCCGGTGTTCAGCCGCGGCATGCATTTCGCCGTGGCGCATGACTCGGCCTGCAACGGGCCCTGGCTGCGCGGACAACTGGCGATAAAAATGACAGAATTGCGTGCCGCCGGGGTTCCGCAGCAGCTGCTGGCGGAAAATCTTGATCGCTGGAAGCAACAGCAGTTGGCACCGGAAAGCAATCCGCAACGCTAGGACCATATTCTTGAAAAAACACCTTCCCTGCATGCTTGTCCTGTTGGCAATGGTCGGCTGTGCCAGCGATCCAGCACCCACTGAGCAGCTACGTCTGACTGAACAGGCGCTAAGCCAAGCACGTGCGGTTGGCGCGTCGGAGCAGACCCCGGAATTTGCTCTCGCCGAACGCAAGCTCTCGATGGCTATCGCTGCGATGAAGGACGAGCGCTATCGCGAAGCGCGCCTGCAAGCCGAGGAAGCAGAACTGGACGCCAGGCTGGCGGAGGCCACCGTGCTGAATGAAAAAGGTCAGCTCGAGGTGACAGAGTTGAACCGGCGCATCGCACGGTTGCGTGAACAGTTGAGGGATCTGCGATGAAGCCAGTACGCCTCTTACCCGTTTTGCTGGTCGCGCTCGCCGGACTTCAGGGTTGTGCGACGCCAGAGCAGCAGCTGCAACAAGCGGCTGCTGCGTATCAAAGCGTCAGCGAAGACCCTCAGGTGCTTCGCGATGCGCCCAAGGACGTGATGCGTGCGGGCGAGTCGCTAGAACGAGCCAGACGCTTCGCCAGTTACCTAGGCAGTGCGGAGGACGTTAGTCACTATGCTTATCTCAGTAAACGCTATAGCGAGATCGCTCGCCAGCACAGCGAACAATTGCAGAATCAGCAGCGCGCCACACGGCTAGCTATGGAACGTGAGCGCCTGCGGCAGACTTTGCAGCAAGCCAAGCTACTAGACATGCAGCAGCAGGGCCGCTGGTTGGAAGATCAGATGATCAGCCTGGCCGCCGCCGAAACCGACCGTGGCCTGGTGATGACATTGGGCGACGTGCTGTTCAAGGCGGCAAGCGCTGAGCTGGGGCCATCGGCCAACCGCACGTTGCTCAAGCTGGTGCATTTCCTCCAGCTCAATCCCAAGCGCATGATTCGGATCGAGGGCTACACCGATAATCGAGGTGACGCGGCGGAAAATCTTGCGCTCTCCCAGGCTCGTGCACAGGCGGTGGGCAACTTTTTGCAGGGTTTGGGCATCGACGCACAACGCATTGAGGTAGTGGGTTACGGCGAGCAGTTCCGCATCGCCGAGAACGCGTCGGCCCGCGGGCGCGCGCAGAATCGGCGGGTCGAGATCCTGTTTTCCGATGAGCAAGGGCGACTGAGTAATTCGCGTTGACATCACGCTCTGTCGGCTTCCGCAAACGTAACTGACTGTGTCGGCGAGTTAAGCTGCAACTGTATTGGTCCTGCGTAACGGTGCTGTACTACTGTTATGGTCCAGTTGGCGGAGACGGACAATATGACCAATCTGTTGCTTTATCAGCGTATCGCTCATCAGCTTGCCGAAGACATTCGGCGAGGCGTTTACCGGCCGGGGGAACGTGTGCCTTCGGTGCGCAAGATGAGCATGCAGCTGAACGTCAGCCACGCGACGGTCTTGCAAGCCTATGCCAACCTTGAAGATCAGGGGATGATCCGCGCTCGTCCTCAGTCCGGTTTCTATGTCCACCATACGCCTGCACTGACGGCGCCCACGCCCGATATCGCCCAGGTTGAACGGCCCACCCTGGTCACGCGCAGCAGCATCATCAATCAGGTACTGAGCGAGTCGCGCCGCGATGGCCTGATTCCCCTGGGCGCAGCCGTTCCTCATGTTGATTATTTGCCCGTGCGTGCCTTGCATCAGCAGCTCGCCAAAGTCACTCGTTTCCAGAGCCAACGGGCGTTCAGCTACATGTTCAGCCCCGGCTATGAGCCACTGCGTAGGCAAGTGGCGATTCGCATGCGTGATGCCGGTGTGGTCGTCGGTCCGGATGAAGTAGTGATTACCCATGGTTGCGTCGACGCTCTGCAAATGTCCTTGCGCGTACTGACCAAGCCGGGTGATCTGATAGCGGCGGAATCGCCCAGTTACTACGGCTTGCTCCAGTTGGCCGACTTGCTCGGGCTCAAAGTTATCGAGATTCCCTGCGATCCAGACACCGGGCTCAGTCTCGAGGCATTGCAACTGGCTGCCAGCCAATGGCCGATCAAGGCGCTGGTATTGACGGCGCGCCTGAGCAACCCCCTAGGCGGCAGTATGCCCGATGCACGGCAAAAGCAATTGCTGAAGCTGGCGGCGAATTTCGACATCCAGGTTGTCGAAGACGATATCTACGGCGAATTGTTGTTCGATGCGGGGTCCATCAAGGCGCTCAAGTCCAATGATCGCGACGGTCGCGTGATTTATTGCTCGAGCTTCTCCAAGACGATTTCGCCGGGTGTGCGTATTGGTTGGATCATTCCCGGGCGTTATCGGGAAGAAGTACAGCGGCTGCAAACATTCAGCACGCATTCGGCCTGCAGCGTCACACAGATGGGGGTCGCCGCGTATCTGGAAAACGGTGGCTACGATCGCCATTTGCGTTATATCCGCCATGAGTACCGCAAGAATCTCAGCGCTTTCCAACTGGCGGTGCAGCGGTACTTTCCGGAAGGCACCCAGATGACCCGCCCAACCGGCGGATTCATTCTATGGGTCAGCCTGCCGGCGCGGATCAACACTAAGGAGTTGCATGTGCAGGCGTTGGAGCGAGGGATCAGCATCGCGCCGGGCCTGATTTTCAGCAACACCGAGCAGTTCAATCACTGCGTGCGGCTCAACTGTGGGCTGCCCTGGACGACAGAGGCGGAACGGGCCCTGAAGACGCTTGGCGAGCTTACGGCCGAACTTTGTCGACAATCGAACTAGTTGGATCGGAGGAGGGCGCTGGCGATGAAGTTGTTGATATTCCTGCTTACGCTGTCGCTGTTGAGCGCATGCGACGGTGACAACGTGCCGGCCGAACCCAGCCCGCCCGCGCCGCCGAAGGTTCGGGTCTCTAATAGCGAGCAGGCGCCGTTGTCGACACCCGTTGAGCGCGAGGATAGCGTGCCTCCGAAAATCGAAATCGAACTCGAGCCGGTTACCGCTGGAAATCCCGATGAGCTGCCATCTGATCGGGTCGCGTCTGCGCCTTCCGCCAAACCGGCCGCTCCGGCTGCGCCGAAGAAGAAGGTCGCGGTCGAGGATGTCGAACTGCCTGAGCCGAACCTCGATCTGAGTCTCCCTGAGGACTGGTCCGAGCAGCTCGAGCCAGGCCGGAATGCAACGACCATGAACTTACTGCCGCCCTTGTTCGAGTCCGATGATTCTCGCTCGCTGCAGATGAGCGGACGCCTTCTACCGGGGCTGGAACATGATGAGGCTCTAATCGACGGCGCTCAGATCAATTTCGAGCTCAAGCGCTGATCGCTATCAGGTCCGGTATCAAACGGGGTTTTGGCCCAACGGCTCGATCTCGCCGGTGCCGGCCTGGTTCAGCAGGGCATGCAGGTCTTTAGCCCGGAGTGGATGGCTCATGTGAAAGCCCTGAATTTCACTACAGCCATCAGCAAGTAGCAGCTTCAGTTGTTCCGAGGTCTCCACGCCTTCGGCCGTTACTCGCATACGCAAGCCATGCCCTAGATCGATGAGTGCCTTGACGATGGAATGATCTTCAATCGAGCGCGACATGCCTGCGACGAAGCTGCCGTCTATCTTGATCGTGTCGAACGGATAGTTACGCAGATTGCTCAGCGAGGAATATCCAGTACCGAAATCATCCATGGCGAGTCGCACGCCCAATGTTTTCAGCTGGCTAAGCACGTCCAATGTGCGCTGGCTTTCCTGGAGCAATGCCGTTTCAGTTATTTCCAGCTCCAAGCGACTGGCTGGCAGTCCGCTTTCGCCAAGAACGCTATGAATCATTTCGTAAAGGTCACCGGTGCGAAGCTGCAGAGAGGACAGATTGACCGAGACTATGATATCGCTTGTCCAGCCTGCGGCTTCGCTACAGGCCTGGCGCAGTACCCATTCGCCGAGCGGGACTATCAGTCCGGTTTCTTCGGCCAAAGGAATGAAATGCTCGGGCAACAATAGGCCTCGGGCCGGATGCTGCCAGCGCAGCAAGGCTTCGGCACCATTGATGCGCATGCCTTCGCTGAAATAACGCGGTTGGTAGTACACCTCGAATTGGCCTTCGGCGATGGCCTGACGGAGCTCGTCTTCCTGTCGGCGCCGCTCCAGCAGCCGCCTGTCCATCTCGTTGCCGTAGAACCGCCAGGTCCCGCGGCCGTCGGCCTTGGCCTGATACAACGCGATATCCGCGCAACGCAAGAGTTCGTTGGCCTGCGTCGCATCGGTGGGTGCTATGGCGATGCCAACGCTGGTGCCTATATAGATCTGTTTCTCTTCGTACAGGAAGGGTTCGCTGATCGCCTCGACCACGCGGAGGCAAAGTTTCTCGACGTCCTCGTTGTGCTGCAGACGGCTCATCACCATGACGAACTCGTCGCCACCCAGACGGGCAACCAGGTCGTCTCCTCTAATGCATTGCTTGAGGCGATTGGAGACGCTGACCAGCACCTCGTCGCCCGCCCCATGACCCAGCGTGTCGTTCACCGGTTTGAAGCGATCCAGATCGATATAAAGGACGGTCAGTCGTGACGTGCTTGTCAGCGAATCGAGCTTGGTTTCCAAATAGTCGCGCAGCCGGTTTCGATTCGGCAGTCCGGTCAAGGCGTCGTGCTGCGAGAGATATTGCACGCGTGCCTGGGCTTGGGTTTCTTCGGTGACATCGCTGGCAGTGCCGCGATAGCCCAGCAGCTCGTCACCACGATGGATTGCACGTGCAGAGAGCCGGCAGTACCGCTCGCAACTGTTCGCCGCATGATAGCTGCAACGCAGCGGCGTTCTGTGCGGTGCGGCCAACCAGTCCTGTAGCGCGGCGTGGTCGCTGATCAACAAATCGATCAAGGGTCGGCCAATCCAAGCCGCTGGGTCGTGACCGGTAATTTCCTCGAAACGACTGGATAGGTAAGTCAGCCGGGCGTTCTGGTCGGTTTCCCAAATCCAGTCGGATGCGGCTTCCGCCACGTCGCGAAAACGTTCTTCGCTGGCTACCAATGCCGTGCGGCTTTTGGACAGTCGCTTGTAGTTGGCATCCATCAGCCTCACGGTTTTCAGCGCCTGGCGCAGCAACAGCCAAGCCAGCAAGCCGAGCCCAAGGGTGACCACGGCGAGCACCGGCAGGGTCATCCATAACAAGTAGCGGCCGGGCTCGGACACGGTCCAGGTAAATACCAGCGGTGATCCGTCGAGCATTTTCGTTTTGATGAGAGGCCGCTCGGTGCGGACGGTTTCGTCACGGACCCGCAGCCCTTCGATTGAATATTCCTGGCCTAGGTGTAGGAGCAAGCCGGGATCCAGCACATCCACGAAAAGCAATATCGAGGCGGGACCGGGCGCTTCTTTCACATCGCTGCCGCCAGTCGTCATTACCGCTGCGGCAGCTATCGCCGGGTAACCTTCGGCCGAAAGCAGGCCGGCCGCGGTTTCATCGTCTTCCAGCGCGTCGCGTGCTTGGGCCAATAACACATCGAGGCCGTTGCCGAGCCACTGGTATGCATCGACCTGAGCCAGGTTCCCGCGGATCACCGAATAAGTGGTTTCGCCGGCTGAATTGACGACAAACACCGCTTCGTAACCGAAATCTTCATACAGAGAGGGGCCGAGGTTCGCTTGATCGTAAGCCCAGTTCAGATTGACCTGTTTGCTCAGATTGGCATAGGCATCGCCCCAGAACGCATTGTCCGCGACATGGCGATTCATGCCGCTCATATGTGCCTCGAATGTCTTACCGGCCAGGAAGCGCTCCTGGGTCACAGCATCGTGGTCGATGGTACTGGCGATCTGTATCACCGCGACCGTTGCGGCGAGCAGCGCAACGGCGAGCAAGCCGGCAATGCCTGGCAAGATTCGTCGGGAGAATGCGATGTGGGCCTTGGGTCTGAGGTCCTCGGCCGATGAGGGAACTGCTGACATCAATGCTTCCTTGAGGGGAGGCAGGATATTTACCGGAATGTTGGCGAAAAGCCATCACTAATTTATGGGTTCGTCATTTTTTCGACGCATGGCAGGATGGAGAGGCGCTGTTATGAATAGCAGGCTTATTTGTTACGAGCGTCTTCGACATCCGCTTCGGCGTTGCGTTGTGCAATTCGCTGCTTCTGTTGTTCGGTCAGTGGAACCTTGTGTGCGCTGGCACGTAGCGTCAACAGCCCACCGATAATCATCCCGAGCACCAGAACCACTAATAGCCAGATATACCAAGGCATTTATTTCTCCTAATTAAGAGCTGCTTTCACCTTACGCCACCGCACATGGCTGCGCCATTTCGCGCCTGTGCATTGACACAATTCAGCTTGGATCTCAGCGCTCAACGACACCGCCTTGTTTGCAATTTTCTGCGACAATGCGCGCCGAATTTTGCCGAGGACTCGCCATGACTTGCCAGACTCCTATCATCGTTGCGCTCGATGTTGCTTCCCATGATGCGGCGCTGAAGTTGGCTGGGCAGCTCGATCCAGCGCTTTGCCGCGTCAAGGTCGGCAAGGAGCTCTTTACCCGCTGCGGCCCGCCAGTGGTCGAGGCGCTCCAAGCTAAAGGATTTGAGGTCTTTCTGGATCTGAAATTCCATGACATTCCCAACACCACCGCGATGGCAGTCAAGGCGGCTGCAGAATTGGGCGTGTGGATGGTCAACGTGCATTGCTCGGGTGGCCTACGGATGATGGCGGCCTGTCGCGAGACGCTGGATAAGGCGGGCGGGGCGAAACCGCTGCTGATCGGCGTGACGGTGCTGACCAGCATGGAGCAGACGGACCTCGCCGACATCGGCTTGGATCTGGAGCCGCAGCAGCAGGTATTGCGTCTGGCGGGACTGGCGGCAAAGGCGGGATTGGACGGGCTGGTCTGCTCGGCGCAGGAGGCGCAATCGCTGAAAGCACAGTTCGCGCAGCTGCAACTGGTCACGCCGGGTATTCGCCCAGCTGGAAGCAAAGCGGATGATCAGCGGCGGATTTTGACGCCGACCGAGGCGATGGCGGCGGGTTCGGATTATCTGGTGATCGGCCGCCCGATTGCCCAGGCGGCCGATCCGGCTCAGGCGTTGGTTGCGGTGGTAGCCGAACTGGCCTGATCGATAGCAAGCTTTACCGGTCGTCTCTGTCAGACGACCGGTTCTGCGGCACGATGGTTTAATCGATTTTCAACACCAATTTGCCGAAGTTGCCACCGGTGAATAATTTCATCAGCGTGTCGGGGAATGTCTCCAATCCTTCGACGATGTCCTCTTTGCTTTTCAGCTCACCGCTTTGCAGCCAACCGGCCATGTCTTTCATAGCGTCCGGGTAGCGCGGAATGTAGTCGCTGACGACCATGCCCTGCATCCGTGCCCGGTTGACCAGCAAAGACAGGTAATTAGCCGGGCCTTTGACCGCTTCCTTGTTGTTGTATTGGCTGATGGCGCCACAGATCACCACGCGCGCGCCAACGGTGATGCGCGTCAATACGGCATCGAGGATATCGCCGCCGACGTTGTCGAAGTAAACGTCGACGCCCTTGGGGCACTCGCGCTTGAGACCTGCTGCGACGTCCTCGCCCTTGTAGTCGATGGCGGCGTCGAAGCCGAGCTCTTCGGTGAGGAAGCGGCACTTGTCGGCACCACCGGCGATGCCCACCACGCGGCAACCCTTGAGCTTGGCGATTTGTCCGGCAACGCTGCCTACCGCACCGGCAGCACCTGAGAGCACCACGGTTTCGCCAGCTTTCGGCTCGCCTACGGCCAGCAAACCGAAATAAGCCGTCATGCCGGTCATGCCCAATGCGGACAGGTAGAGCGGCAGCGGCGCCCGGTTTGGATCGACCTTGTAGAAGCCTTTCGGCTCGCCGAGAAAGTATTCCTGCACGCCGAGCGCGCCGTTGACGTAATCGCCCTCGGCGAACGCTGGATGCTGGGACGCAACCACCTTGCCAACGCCGAGCGCGCGCATCACTTCGCCGATGCCTACCGGTGGGATATAGGACTTGGCATCGTTCATCCAGCCGCGCATGGCCGGGTCCAACGACAGGTATTCCACCTTGACCAGAACTTGGTTCGGGCCAGGTTCGCCCAGCGGCTTTTCGATGAATTCAAAGGTGTCTCGCGTGGGGGCGCCGACAGGGCGTTTGGCCAGCAGAAACTGGCGGTTGGTCTTGTTCATGGAAGCCTCTGGTCGATTGCAAAAGCTTGGTTTAGCCCGCCAAGACCATCCCTGCAAGCAATGCCGGAAATTTGGAATGCACAGGCATCCGTCTGAGTGATATCGCCTCGTGGCAGTTAAATGAAGCAAAGGATGACGGTATAACCATGACTGATGTTTGGCTTGTGGTCACATTCGGACTCAATGCCGTTTCTCAAATAGATAGGATATTCAGCATGAGCATGTCTTTTTCCGGGCGCGTCGCCCTGGTTACCGGTGCAGCAGCAGGGATCGGCCGCGCCACGGCGTTGGCGTTCGCCGAACATGGCCTAAAGGTGGTGGTGGCCGATATCGATGAGACGGGTGGTGCCGCCTGTGCCGACGCTATTCGAGAGGCGGGCGGCGAGGCGGTCTTCGTACGTTGCGATGTCACCCGCGATGATCAGGTCAAAGCGATGATCGAGCAGGCAGTCGCGAGTTACGGGCGCTTGGATTATGCGTTCAATAATGCCGGGATCGAGATCGAGCAAGGCCGCCTGGCTGAAGGCAGCGAAGCCGAATTCGACGCCATCATGGGCGTGAACGTCAAAGGCGTCTGGCTGTGCATGAAGCATCAGCTGCCGCTAATGCTGGCGCAGGGCGGCGGCGCTATCGTCAACACCGCTTCGGTTGCGGGCCTGGGGGCGGCGCCGAAGATGAGTATCTATTCGGCGTCGAAACACGCGGTAATCGGCCTCACCAAGTCGGCGGCGATCGAGTACGCCAAGAAAAAGATCAGGGTCAACGCGGTCTGCCCGGCGGTGATCGATACCGATATGTTCCGCCGAGCCTATGAAGCGGATCCGCGCAAGGCGGAATTTGCCGCGGCCATGCACCCGGTCGGCCGGGTCGGCAAGGTTGAGGAGATCGCCGCCGCGGTGCTCTATCTCTGCAGCGATGGCGCCGCCTTCACGACCGGCCACGCACTGGCTGTCGATGGTGGCGCCACGGCCATCTGAAAGTATCAACAGCCGCGGCGATTAGGCCGCGGCCTTGCGTTCGCTGACGATCAGCAATGTCAAGATTCCCGCCACCAGCCCCCACAATGCCGAGCCGATGCCGAACAGCGTCAGCCCCGACGCGGTGACCATGAAGGTAATCAATGCAGCCTCGCGCTCACGCGGCAGCTGCATGGCCTGGGTCAGGCCGCTGCCGATCGAGCCGAGCAATGCCAGCGCCGCGATGGATAGCACCAGCGCCGGCGGAAAAGCGGCGAACAGGGCTGCCAGCGTCGCGCCGAAGATTCCTGCAATCCCGTAGAACAACCCGCACCAGACCGCCGCGGTATAGCGCCGGGATGGATCTGGATGCGCCTCCGGTCCGCTGCAGATTGCCATGGTGATAGCCGCCAGATGGATACCGTGAGAGCCGAACGGGGCGAGCAGGACCGAGGCGATACCGGTCGTGGAGATCAAGGGCGAGGCGGGCACCTGATAACCCTCCGCCCGCAATACGGCCAGCCCCGGCATGTTCTGTGAGGCCATGGCGATGACGAACAAAGGAACGCCGATGCTGAAAATAGCTGCGAACGACAGCGTCGGTGTGGTCCAGACCGGCACCGCGACTTCCAGCCTCAGCTCGCTGAAGTCCAGCAAGCCCAACCCGCCGGCCAGCGCGCAGCCGATGATCAGTGCCGAGAGCACCGCATAGCGCGGAACCAGGCGCTTGGCCAGCAGATAACTGAAGAACATCCCCAACACCAACAAGGGTTGCACTTCTACCGCGCGGAAGATTTCGCTGCCGATGTTGAACAATACGCCGGCCAACAGCGCCGCCGCCAGGGACGCCGGAACTCTGCGCATCAGGCGATCGAAGCTGCCGGTGAGGCCGCACAACGCGATCAATGCCGACGCAAAGATAAAAGCACCGATCGCTTCGCCATAGGGAACGCCGGGCAGGCTGCTGATCAACAGCGCCGAACCGGGCGTCGACCAGGCGATAACCACCGGGGTCCGGTAGCGCAGCGACAATCCGATGCTGCACACCGCCATACCAATCGACAGCGCCCAGATCCAGGAGGAGATTTGTGCGCCGCTGAGTCCCGCTGCCTGGCCTGCCTGAAACATCAGCACCAGCGAACTGGTGTAGCCGGTGAGCATGGCAATGAAGCCGGCCACGATCGTCGAGGCTGAGCTGTCCTTAAGCGGTCGCAGCAACGGGGCGGCGGTGTTGGTCATCGTCGGGGTCGGATCCGGTTTCATGGCAACGCACGTGAAGGTGAGGGGACGGTATGTCAGGAGAGCAGGCGGTTGGCAATTCGCGCACGATCCTTGCTTCCCGGCAGCTGCAGGCTAGTTGCCAAGGCGCGCTGCGTCGCGGTACAGCCGCAAGCGGGATCAGCGTAACAGTGCTACTACGCCGCCAGATACCGTTCGTCCTCCGTCACGAACTGGTACGAGATGCCAAATCAGACAATGGCACTGATGTTGCTATTACTCAGGTGGTCGCTGCGAAGCGTCAAAAAAACCGCAGCTGTCGGAGGAAGAATGAGCCAGGGTATTGAATTCAATCGCTTGATGCTGGAAATGCGGGCCATGCAGACCGATGCGATGGCGCGCTCGAAACCAGTGGTCGCTGCCCCCGAGGCCGGCGCGCCAAGCTTTTCCGACATGCTCGGTCTGGCCGTCAATAAAGTGAGCGAAACCCAGCAAGCTGCCAGCCAACTGGCGACCGCCTTCGAGATGGGGCAGGGCGGCATTGATCTGACCGAAGTGATGATCGCTTCGCAGAAAGCCAGCGTTTCCATGCAAGCCATGACCCAGGTGCGTAACAAGCTGGTGCAGGCGTATCAAGACATCATGCAGATGCCGGTTTAAGGCAGGGTTTGAATAATGGCTGAAGCGCTTAGCAAAGTTCCGGCAACGGTTGATTCGGGCGATCCGAAGAAGCCCCTGCTTGGCTTGTCCTTTCTGGAAAATCTTTCTGAAATGTCGATGTTGCGGCAGATCGGTCTGCTGGTCGGGCTGGCTGCAAGCGTCGCCATCGGCTTTGCCGTGGTGCTCTGGTCACAGCAGCCAGACTACCGTCCATTGCTGGGAAGCCTGGCCGGGATGGACGCCAATCAAGTGATGGAAACCCTCGCAGCCGCTGATATTACCTACACCGTCGAGCCGACCTCCGGCGCCTTGCTGGTCAAGGCCGACGATCTCGCCCGTGCGCGCTTGAAGCTCGCTGGCGCTGGCATTGCGCCGACCGACAGCAACATCGGCTTTGAGATTCTCGACAAAGAGCAGGGCCTCGGCACGAGCCAATTCATGGAGGCCACACGTTATCGGCGTGGCCTGGAAGGTGAATTGGGTCGCACCGTTTCCAGCCTCAATAACGTCAAGGCGGCCCGTGTGCACCTGGCGATTCCGAAGAGTTCAGTCTTCGTGCGCGACGAGCGCAAACCCAGCGCCTCGGTTCTGGTTGAGCTCTATCCGGGGCGCAACCTCGAGCCGAGCCAGGTGATGGCGATCATCAATTTGGTAGCCACGAGCGTGCCGGAGCTGAACAAATCGCAGATCACCGTGGTGGACCAGAAGGGCAATCTGCTATCTGACCAGCAACAGCTCTCCGAGCTGACCATGGCCGGCAAGCAATTCGATTACAGCCGTCGTATGGAAAGCCTCTACACCCAACGCATACACAACATCCTGCAGCCGGTGCTGGGCAATGGTCGCTACAAGGCCGAGGTCTCCGCCGACGTCGATTTCAGCGCGGTGGAATCTACCTCGGAAACCTTCAATCCGGACCAGCCTGCCCTGCGAAGTGAGCAGAGCGTCAGCGAGCAGCGCCAAAGCAGCCTCGGCCCGCAAGGCGTTCCGGGTGCACTGAGCAACCAGCCACCGGGCCCGGCGACGGCTCCGGAAAACGCGCTGGCGGGACAGGACGCTGCTGGTGCCGTCGCTCCCGGACAGCCGTTGCTGGATGCCAACGGGCAGCAGGTGATGGACCCGGCAACCGGCCAGCCGATGCTGGCGCCGTATCCGGCAGACAAACGCGAGCAATCGACCCGCAATTACGAGCTGGACCGCTCCATCAGTCACACCAAGCAGCAACAGGGTCGCCTGCGCCGCTTGTCGGTTGCCGTGGTACTCGACGACCAGGTGACGGTCTCAGCGGATGGGCAGACTACACGTGTACCGCTGACCGCTGAAGAACTGGCGCGCTTCACTCGCCTGGTGCAGAACGCCGTCGGTTTCGACGCCAGCCGTGGCGACAGCGTCAGCGTGATCAACGCGCCGTTCGCTGCCGATTCGCTGGACGAAACCTTCATCGATATCCCGTTCTACTCGCAGCCTTGGTTCTGGGACATCGTCAAACAGGTGCTCGGCGTGCTGTTCATCCTGGTGCTGGTGTTCGGCGTCTTGCGGCCAGTGCTGAATAACCTGACCAATGCTAGTAAGGGCAAGGAGCTTCAGCCTGTCGGTGGTGACGCCGAACTGGGCGGCATGGATGAAATGGACGGTTCGCTAGTCAATGATCGGGTCAGCCTGAGCGGGCCCCAGAGCATCATGCTACCGAGCCCGACCGAGGGATACGATGCGCAACTGAATGCCATCAAGAATCTGGTAGCTGAAGATCCGGGCCGGGTGGCTCAGGTCGTCAAAGAGTGGATCAACGCTGATGAGTGACGCTCGAATTCCCGTCAAGATGAACAAAGTCGACAAGGCCGCGATTCTGCTGCTGTCGCTGGGCGAGGCCGATGCGGCCCAAGTGCTGCGCCACCTCGGGCCAAAAGAGGTACAGAGAGTCGGCACGGCGATGGCACAGATGCGCAACATTCATCGCGAGCAAGTCGAGCGGGTGATGGGTGAATTCGTCGAGATCGTTGGCGACCAGACCAGCCTCGGCGTGGGCGCTGATGGCTACATTCGCAAGATGCTCACCCAGGCGCTGGGTGAGGACAAGGCGGGCGGTCTGATCGATCGCATCCTGCTGGGTGGCAACACCAGCGGCCTGGACAGCCTGAAATGGATGGAGCCGCGCGCGGTCGCCGATGTGATTCGCTACGAACACCCGCAGATCCAGGCGATTGTGGTGGCGTATCTCGATCCTGACCAGGCCGGTGAAGTGCTATCGCATTTCGATCACAAGGTGCGGCTCGACATCGTTTTGCGGGTGTCGTCGCTCAATACCGTACAACCGGCGGCGCTGAAGGAACTCAACCTGATCCTCGAGAAGCAGTTCTCCGGCAACGCCAACACCACCCGCGCGACGCTGGGCGGCGTCAAGCGGGCCGCGGACATCATGAACTTCCTCGATAGCTCGGTCGAAGGCCAACTGATGGACGCCATCCGCGACGTCGACGAAGACTTGTCGGTACAGATAGAAGACTTGATGTTCGTCTTCGACAACTTGGCGGATGTCGACGACCGGGGCATCCAGATACTGCTGCGCGAAGTATCCTCCGATGTGCTGGTGATGGCGCTCAAGGGTGCTGACGAAGGTATCAAGGAAAAAGTATTCAAGAATATGTCCAAGCGCGCTGGCGAGTTGCTGCGCGACGATTTGGAAGCCAAGGGGCCGGTGCGCATCAGCGAAGTCGAAAGTGCCCAGAAGGAAATTCTTACCATCGCCCGCCGTATGGCCGAAGCCGGAGAGATCGTTCTCGGCGGCAAGGGCGGCGAAGAAATGATCTAAGCGAGCCATAACCCTGATGTCCAAGGAAAACCCCAGCGACGTCATCCGCGCAAAGGATGTCAACGCCTTCAACCGCTGGGCCTTGCCGAGCTTCGACCCGCTAGGCGCGGAGCCGGAAGAGCTACAGACGGGCGACGATCCGGAGGAAGTTGAAGACCTGTCGCACAGCGAGGATGTTCCAGTCGAGGAAGTCAAACCGCTGACGCTCGACGAACTCGAAGCGATTCGTCAGGAAGCCTATAACGAAGGTTTCAGCACGGGCGAAAAAGATGGCTTTCACGCCGGCCAGCTCAAGGCCAGGCAGGAGGCCGACGCGGCGTTGGCGCCCAAGCTCGCCAGCTTGGAGCAAGTGATGACGCAATTGCTCGAGCCCATCGCTGATCAGGATCGCAACCTCGAACACGCCATGGTCACGCTGGTTAGCCAGTTGGCCCGCGAGGTGATTCAACGCGACCTGCTGGTCGACTCCAGCCAGATCCGTCAGGTTTTGCGCGATGCGTTGAAGCTGCTACCAATGGGTGCCAGCAACGTGCGAATCCATATCAACCCGCAGGATTTCGAACTGGTCAAGGCGCTGCGTGAGCGCCACGAAGAGACCTGGCGGATCGTCGAAGACAGCGAGCTGCTGCCGGGTGGTTGCCGAATAGAAACCGAACAGAGCCGTATCGACGCCAGCGTCGAAACGCGTCTGGGTCAGGCCATCAAGCAGCTGTTCGAACAACAGCGCGAAAACGCTACCAGCCCGCCCGAGGCTGATTTGCAGCTGGATCTGAGTTCGAATACGGAGCGGCCCGATGCGTCTTGAGCGCACCAGTTTTGCCAAGCGCTTCGAAACCTACGGCGAGGCGATCAAACTACCCAGCCAACCGATCCTCGAGGGTCGGTTGTTGCGTATGGTTGGCCTGACGCTGGAGGCTGAAGGCTTACGTGCTGCTGTCGGCAGCCGCTGCCTGGTGATCAACGAGGACAGCTATCACCCGACCCAGGTCGAAGCCGAGGTGATGGGATTTTCCAGCGGCAAGCTTTATCTGATGCCGGTTGGCAGTCTGGCCGGCATCGCGCCGGGTGCGCGTGTCGTGCCGCTTGCCAATACCGGTCGCCTGCCGATGGGTACCTCGATGCTCGGTCGGGTGCTCGATGGCGCCGGCAGGGCGCTGGATGGCAAGGGCGGTATGAAGGCCGAGGATTGGGTGCCGATGGATGGCCCGGTGATCAACCCGCTCAAGCGCCACCCCATCAGCGAACCGCTGGACGTTGGTATCCGCAGTATCAACGGCTTGCTGACGGTCGGTCGCGGTCAACGCCTCGGCTTGTTCGCCGGCACCGGCGTCGGCAAGAGCGTGCTGCTGGGCATGATGACCCGCTTCACGGAGGCGGACGTGATCGTTGTCGGGCTGATTGGCGAGCGTGGCCGCGAGGTCAAGGAATTCATCGAGAACATCTTAGGCGAGGAAAGTATCAAGCGCTCCGTGGTAGTGGCGTCGCCAGCTGACGATGCGCCGCTGATGCGGCTGCGCGCAGCCATGTACTGCACGCGCATCGCCGAATATTTCCGTGACAAGGGCAAGAACGTCCTGTTGCTGATGGATTCGCTGACCCGCTTTGCCCAGGCCCAGCGGGAAATCGCGCTGGCCATTGGCGAGCCGCCGGCGACCAAGGGTTATCCGCCTTCGGTATTTGCAAAGCTGCCGAGCCTGGTGGAGCGTGCTGGTAACGCCGAAGAGGGCGGTGGCTCGATCACCGCGTTCTATACCGTACTGTCCGAGGGCGACGACCAGCAGGACCCTATAGCCGATGCTGCGCGCGGCGTGCTCGATGGTCACATCGTGCTGTCGCGGCGCCTCGCTGAAGAGGGTCATTACCCGGCTATCGACATCGAGGCCTC
The DNA here is from genome assembly GCF_045999685.1 of Stutzerimonas sp. VN223-3. Classification (NCBI taxonomy): domain Bacteria; kingdom Pseudomonadati; phylum Pseudomonadota; class Gammaproteobacteria; order Pseudomonadales; family Pseudomonadaceae; genus Stutzerimonas; species Stutzerimonas sp. VN223-3. Next base: position 790,769 of record NZ_RBEC01000001.1, read on the forward strand.
CATCAGCCGGGTCATGCCGCAGGTGGTCAGTGCTGAGCATGTGCGCCATTCGCAGCGGTTCAAACAGCTGTGGTCACGCTACCAGCAGAGCCGCGATCTGATCAGCGTCGGTGCCTATGTGCCCGGCGGCGATCCCGAGACGGATTTGGCCATCGCGCGTCAGGCAGAGATGGTCCGCTATCTTCGACAGGGCTTGAACGAGGCCGAGTCCCTGGCCCAGAGCGAAGCAGCGTTGGCCAGCGTATTCAACCCCAGAGCGGCGAGCTAAGCCTTGTCGGCAAGTCGTGCAGCCCGTCTGGCGCCAGTGATCGACATGGCCGAGCGCGCCGAGCGCGATGCCGCGCGTCTGTTCGGTCAGGGTCAAACCCAGCTATCCCAGGCCGAAGCCAAACTGGGCGAATTGCGCCAGTATTTCAGCGATTACCAGCAGCAGTGGATGAGCCAGGGCAGCCAGGGCGTGTCCGGCCAATGGCTGGTGAACTACCAGCGATTCCTTTCGCAACTCGAATCGGCCATCGGGCAGCAGCAACGCAGCCTGGATTGGCACCGCAACAATCTCGACAAGCTGCGCGATCAGTGGCAACAGCGACGTGCGCGGCTGGACGGCCTGCGCAAACTGGTCGAGCGTTACCTGCAGGAAGCGAGAACGGCGGCCGACAAGCGCGAGCAAAAGCTGCTCGATGAATTTTCGCAGCGCCTTGCGGGCCGGCCGAAACAGGGCTGAACCTTGCTGCGCAGGGCTTTGAATGCTAAATCTTCATTAGCTTTAGCTTCTTTGTTACAGCACGGCTGGCATAGAAGCCGCAGACGCAGGCTGGACGAGGCGCCACCGGCGAATGCGCCAGCGCCTATCCAGCTAACACGACAGCCGTGGCGGCAGCCACGACCTCGTTTCGGATCAGGGAGTGCTACATGACCATCAGTTCACAGCTATCGGCAGATGGACAGGAGCTGACGATTACCATCCAGGGGCGCTTCGATTTCAATACCCATCAGGCCTTTCGCGATGCGTATCAGCGCGCTGGCAGCACCGCGCAGCGTTACGTGGTGGATCTTTGTGGCGCCACTTACCTCGACAGCTCCGCTCTTGGCATGTTGCTGCTGTTGCGCGATCACGGCGGCGGCGATAAGGCCGACATCCGCCTGATCAACTGCAATCCAGATGTACGCAAGGTCCTTGCGGTTTCCAATTTCGAACAATTGTTCGTGATCGCCTGAATGTCGGGTCGGCTTTCCATACTCATCGCCGAGGATGGCGTTGCCGACCGCATGCTGCTGGCAGCCATCATCAGTCGTCAGGGGCACCGGGTGACGACTGCCGAGAATGGCGCCGAAGCGGTAAAGCTGTTCGAGCGCGAGCGGCCACAGTTGGTGCTGATGGACGCGCTGATGCCGGTGATGGACGGTTTAGAGGCTGCGCGACAGATTAAGCGCCTGGCTGGCAATGAGTTGGTACCGATCATCTTTCTCACCTCGCTGACGGAGCATGAGGCGCTGGTGCGCTGCCTCGAAGCAGGCGGTGACGACTTCATCGCCAAGCCTTACAACCCAGTCATCCTCGAAGCAAAGATTCAGGCCATGTATCGCCTGCGCCGACTGCAGGCGACGGTGTTGGAGCAGCGCGATCTGATCGCACGCCGGAATCAGCAACTGCTCGACGAACAGCGCGCCGCCAAAGCCATTTTCGACAAGGTCGCCCACGCCGGTTGCCTCAATGCGCCGAACATCCGTTACCGCCAGTCCCCTCGCGCATTGTTCAACGGCGACTTGTTGCTGGCCGCGCAGGCGCCTGCCGAGCGAATGTTCGTGCTTTTGGGCGATTTCACCGGACACGGCTTGCCCGCTGCGATCGGTGCCATGCCGTTGGCCGAAACCTTTTACGGAATGACCGCCAAGGGCTATTCGAGCAATGACATCCTTCGCGAGATCAATGCCAAGCTGAAACTTATCCTGCCGGTAGAAATGTTCTGCTGTGCGGCACTGCTGGATATCAGCCTCAAACATGGCACGCTACGGGTATGGAATGGCGGATTGCCGGACGGATATCTGCTCAAGGCATCCAATGGAGAGCGGCTGCCACTGCCGTCCCGGCATCTGCCGCTTGGCGTGCTCGGTGCTTCGACCTTCGACGATGCCTTCGACACGTTGCCACTGGAAGTCGGTGATCGCTTGCTGCTGATGTCCGATGGCGTACTGGAAATCAGCAATATCGATGACGAGCTGTTTGGCGAGCAGCGTCTGCTGGCGGTGATGGATGCAAACAGCGAACCGGCTCTGCTGTTCGACGAAATCCAAGAGGCGCTGCACGCCTTTCACGGTCAAATACTTGACGACCTGAGCCTGGTCGAAGTGAGCATGACCGAAGAAATGGCGTCGACCGACATCCCACCGTTAGGCATATTCCCACTTGGCGCGCGCCAGTTACGGCCGATGGATTGGTCGGCGAGCTTCGAGCTCCGTCCCGCCAGCTTGCGCACATCGAACCCATTGCCACTGATGATGCAGTTGTTTCTGCAGATCCCGCCGTTGCGCCACCGCGCCGGCACCGTTTATACGGTGCTGACCGAGCTTTATGCCAATGCGCTGGAACATGGGGTGCTTTTACTCGACTCGTCTTTGAAGTGCGATGCCGAGGGTTTCGCCAAATATTACCGTGAGCGTCAGCGGCGGCTGGACGAGTTGACGGAAGGCTGTGTGTCGATCGATCTGGACATTAAATCCGAAGGGGCCAAAGGCTATTTGCGTATCGGGGTGCGTGACAGCGGGCCGGGGTTCGATGTGCAGCAGGCGTTAAGCAAGCAGTACTGCGCTGAATGTCTAGGAGGTAGGGGGTTGCGGATGATTCGCCAACTGAGTGAGCACTTCCATTGGCAGCCGGACGGCAAGGGCATGAGCGTGGAGTTCCACTGGGGCGGTCATGCATAATTCAACGCTTTGCAGCCAGGAGCACAACTGTGGTCGATCATCTCGACAGTAGCGTGCTGGCGACCCTTCAGGAAGTGATGGAAGCGGAGTATCCGGTGCTGCTGGACACCTTTCTGGTCGACTCGGAAGAAAGGCTGCGCCTGTTGCAGAACGCCTGCCAGGGAGGCGAGGCGGAAAGCCTTCGCCAAGCCGCGCACAGCTTCAAGGGGAGCTGCAGCAACATGGGCGCAGCCTTGCTGGCGGAACTTTGTCGCGAACTGGAAGAGTTCGCAAGACGTGAACAGCTTGGCGATGCGCCTGAGCTGATCGAGCGCATCGAGCGTGAGTTCGCCATTGTGCGCATTCTCTATCGTGCCGAACGCCAGCGTTTTGGCGGGCTTGCCTGATTTTTTTGCGTTCTTCGTCGCACTCGCATCATCTCCATCAAGCCCATCGTGGTGGGCAAGAACAGATGGGTAGCGCCGCTGGCCTGGACTTTGCTTTAGAAAACGCACGTCATCAATCTCAGCGGAAAGACCCATGGCCGTTTCCCCCGATCTGTTGCTCAATATCAAGACGCCTACGGCTGCCGCCAAGGCTGCGAGCGCGTCCCCCAAACCAGCCCCACAAGCCAGCCGGGACGAGCCTTCCAGCTTCGCGAACGTTTACGCGAAAGAGCGCCAGGCCAAACCGGCCGAGCGCTCGGACGCTGCGGCAAAGCCTGCCCGTGACAAGCCGGTGAACGAGAAGCCAAGTCAGGAAACTGCCGAGGCGGGCGGCACCCAAAAGCCGGATACGGCCGAGGCCGGCAACGAATTGCCTGGTGACGAGGTGGCGGCTGATGACGCCGCGCAAAGCGACGAAGCGGAGCTGGACCCGCTATTGCTGCTGGGCATGGGCGGGCAGGGTGAAGTCACTGACGATCCGCTGGCCGCGCAGCCGCCGACCGGCGGCGAGTTCCTGGCTGGCTTGGCTCAGGCACAGGCAACCGCGATAAATGCTGAGGGCGAGGGCGAGGAGGCATTGGTCGGCCAACGCGCGTTGCTCGAGACTCAGTCTGCGACGCAGAAGCTTCCGCTCTCGGACCTCGTTATGCAGGATGGAGCGTCAGCGGATGCGCAGGACGTGCTCCCGGCGAGCCTGCTGGCAGGCGAGGAGTTTTCCGAAGATCTCGACAAGCTCTCGCTGGAAGAGGGTTTCGGTGAGTTGCTCGACAAGCTGGACGCGCCGAAGGAGAGCCGCACAAGCGCAGCCGATGCCGCAGCCAACCGGCTCAATCCGCTGACCCAGGCGATCACCCAGCAGAACCAGGCCCAGCAGGCACAGCGGTCGACGCTCGTACCCGGACAGCCAGTGCAAATTCAGCAATCGGGCTGGACCGAGGCGGTGGTCGATCGGGTGATGTGGTTGTCGAGTCAGAACCTCAAATCCGCCGAGATACAGCTCGACCCGGCCGAATTGGGCCGCATGGAAGTTCGCATCGACATGAACAAGGACCAGACCCAGGTGACTTTCCTCAGCCCTCATGCGGGTGTCCGCGATGCGCTGGAAGGACAGATGCAGCGATTGCGCGACATGTTCGCGCAACAGGGAATGACCATGGACGTGAACGTTTCGGACCAGTCCCTCTCGCGCGGTTGGCAGGGTGAAGGGGGCGGCGAGTCGCGCGGCAAGAGTGCTGCGACCGGCGGGCTGGCTGGCGGGGACGATGAATTCACTCACGGCACCATGGAGATCAGCAGCAGCCGTATCAGCGGTGATCGCGGGCTCGTGGATTACTACGCCTGACAATCGTTTTTGCCGACAACCGAAAACCGGGCTAGACGCCCGGTTTTCTTGTTTTCGTCGACTGACTATTCGTCAGAAATCAGCCGGGGCGTCCGGCAATCGTTTACGGCGCCCCTTGCCTGGTCGATACTTTGGCACAGCAGTTGCTCGTAACGCTTTGATGCGAGTGAAATCACGCGTGATGACGGATATTTGGCATGGCTAAGAAACAGGGACCTCCAGATGTAGCGAATCCTGGCGCTGCAGCTCCGGATGGCAAAGGCAAGCTCAAGCTGATTATCCTGATCGTGCTTGGCCTGTTGCTGGCGGTCGGGGTGTCGGTGGGCAGTACCATTTACTTCATGAGCCGGGGCGACACTGAACAACAATCGGACGAGTCCGCTGATACTCAGGCGGCACCACAGCACCAGGCGGCGATCTATGAAGTATTGGCGCCGGCGTTCATCGTCAACTTCAGTAATACCGGTGGCCGGCAGCGTTACATGCAGGTCAGCGTGGCGCTGATGTCCCGCGATCAGGCGGCGCTCGATGCGCTGAAGGAACACATGCCGCTGTTGCGCAATCAACTGGTCATGCTGTTTTCCAGTCAGGAGTTCGCCACCCTGGCCACGCCGGTAGGACAGGAGATGCTGCGGCAGAAGGCCACTGCCAGCGTTCAGGAGCTGGCGCAGAAGGAAATCGGCAAGCTTGCCATCGAGCAAGTGCTGTTCACCAACTTCGTATTGCAATAGGGGTCGCTGTAGATGGCTGTTCAAGACCTGCTCTCGCAAGACGAGATCGATGCGCTTTTGCACGGTGTGGACGATGGTCTGGTCGATACCGAGAGCGATGCCGAACCGGGCAGCATCAAAAGTTACGACCTGACCAGCCAGGACCGCATCGTCCGTGGGCGCATGCCTACGCTGGAAATGGTCAATGAGCGTTTCGCCCGTTACACCCGCATCAGCATGTTCAATCTGCTACGTCGCTCGGCAGATGTGTCGGTGGGTGGCGTGCAGGTAATGAAATTCGGCGAGTACGTGCATTCGCTGTATGTGCCGACCAGCCTCAATCTGGTGAAAATCAAGCCACTGCGCGGAACGTCGCTGTTTATCCTCGACGCCAAGCTGGTGTTCAAGCTCGTTGACAACTTCTTCGGTGGCGACGGTCGGCACGCCAAGATCGAGGGGCGCGAGTTCACGCCGACCGAACTGCGCGTCGTGCGTATGGTGCTGGACCAGGCCTTCGTCGATCTGAAGGAAGCCTGGCACGCGGTGCTCGACGTCAACTTCGAGTACGTGCACTCGGAAGTGAATCCGGCATTGGCCAACATCGTCAGCCCCAGCGAAGTGGTGGTGGTTTCGACCTTCCATATCGAACTCGACAGTGGCGGTGGCGACTTTCACGTGACCATGCCGTACTCGATGATCGAGCCGATCCGCGAAATGCTCGACGCCGGGTTCCAATCGGATGTCAGCGACCAGGACGAACGCTGGGTCAACGCCCTGCGCGAGGACATCCTCGACGTGAATGTGCCGCTCAGTGCGACGGTTGTGCGGCGCCAACTCAAATTGCGCGACATTCTCAACATGCAACCGGGCGACGTGATACCGGTGGAAATGCCCGAAGACATGATCATGCGCGCCAACGGCATGCCGTCCTTCAAGGTCAAGCTAGGTGCGCACAAGGGCAACCTGGCCCTGCAGGTGCTGGAATCCGTATTGCGACCACGTTGATCCAGCCCCAATTCAATTACCAGCCGATCGAGGACTAGCGATGGCAGACGAACACGAAAACACTTCCGCCGAAGAGCAGGCGCTTGCCGATGAATGGGCTTCGGCGTTGGCAGAGGCGGGAGACGCCAACCAGGACGATATCGACGCGCTGTTGAATCAGGGGCCGGCAGCGGCGCCGGCACCGCCGCGCGCTCCGCTGGAAGAATTCGGCAGCAGCCCGAAGCCGGCGGCCGTACCGGCCGGGCTTGAGGGTCCGAACCTGGATGTGATACTCGATATTCCGGTGTCGATATCCATGGAGGTCGGCAGCACCGAAATCAGCATTCGCAACCTGCTGCAGCTCAACCAGGGCTCGGTCGTAGAACTCGACCGGCTGGCAGGCGAGCCGCTGGATGTCCTGGTCAACGGCACCTTGATTGCTCACGGCGAAGTGGTGGTGGTAAACGAGAAGTTCGGCATCCGTCTCACCGACGTGATCAGCCCGAGCGAACGCATCAAGAAGTTGCGCTGACATGCGAATCCTGGCCTTCCTTCCGCTATTGCTGACCTTGCCGGCGATGGCAGCCGAGCCATCGGCGAGCATGAACAGCAGCGGCATGGGCACGCAGATGACCAAGCTGCTGTTCGGGCTGCTGTTGGTGATCGGATTGATTTTTCTGCTTGCCTGGCTCCTGCGTCGAATGCAACAGCTCAATCCGCGCGGCAACCAGGCCATCAAGCTGATTTCCAGCCATGCGCTGGGCCCGCGTGAGCGGCTGGTGCTGGTGCAGGTCGGCAGCGAACAGGTTTTGCTCGGCCTGAGTGCTGGCCGCATCACGCCTCTGCATGTGCTTGAAGAACCCGTCCATTTGCCGGACGCCGAGCCGGCCAACCCGGAGTTTGCCCAGCGCCTCATGGAGCTGCTTGGCAGGGATCAGAAGGACAAGCCCTGATGTTTCGATTGTTGTTGGCGGTCCTGCTGGTGCTGGCCGCTCCGCTCGCCTTGGGTCAGGATGCCGGAGGCTTGATCGCCCAGGGCGATAATCCATTGTCGATCCCAGCGATTACCTTGAGCACCGATGCTGAAGGCCAGCAGGAATATTCGGTCAGCCTGCAAATTCTGCTGATCATGACGGCGCTGAGTTTCATTCCGGCGTTCGTCATGCTGATGACCAGCTTCACCCGGATCATTATCGTCTTCTCCATCCTGCGCCAAGCCCTGGGCCTGCAACAGACGCCTTCGAATCAGATCCTCGTCGGCCTGACGATTTTCCTCACGCTGTTCATCATGGCGCCGGTGTTCGAGCGGATAAATAACGAAGCGGTGCAGCCTTATTTGAATGAGCAGCTGTCGGCTCCCGACGCGATCGCCCGTGCTGAAGTCCCGCTCAAGAACTTCATGCTGGCGCAGACCCGTGAGAGTGATTTGGAACTGTTCGTGCGGCTGTCCAGGCGTACCGATATCCAGACGCCGGACGCGGCTCCCTTGACCATACTCGTACCGGCATTCGTGACGTCAGAGCTGAAGACGGCCTTCCAGATCGGCTTCATGATTTTTATCCCGTTTCTGATCATCGACATGGTGGTAGCCAGCGTGCTGATGGCGATGGGCATGATGATGCTTTCGCCACTGATCATTTCGTTACCGTTCAAGATCATGCTGTTCGTGCTGGTCGATGGTTGGGGCCTGATCATCGGCACGCTCGCCAGCAGTTTCGGCACGTTATAAGCCCATCGGAGTTTCGTCATGACACCCGAAGTCGCGGTTGACCTGTTTCGTGAAGCACTGTGGATGACCGCCATGCTCGTCGGTGTGCTGGTGGTCCCGAGCCTGCTGGTCGGTCTGGTGGTGGCGATGTTTCAGGCAGCCACGCAGATCAACGAACAAACCCTGAGCTTCCTGCCGCGCCTGCTGGTCATGCTGTTGACGCTGATCTGGGCAGGACCTTGGCTGGTCCGTGAGTTGATGGAATACACCCAGGGCCTTATCCAGAACATCCCGCTGATAATCGGCTGATGCTGGAGCTGAGCGACGCGCAGATCGGCGCGTGGGTGGGGCAGTTTCTGCTGCCGCTGTTTCGCATCGCGGCGCTGCTGATGAGCATGCCGATCATCGGAACCCAGTTGGTGCCGATGCGCATACGGCTGTATCTGGCGGTCGCCATCGCCGTCGTGCTGGTACCGGGGTTGCCGCCAGTGCCAGTGGTCGAGGCGCTGAGTGCACAGGCAATGATGTTGATTGCCGAGCAGATTCTAATCGGCGTGATGCTCGGGTTCGTGCTGCAGTTGTTCTTTCAGGTATTCATCGTGTCCGGGCAGTTGCTTGCCATGCAGATGGGTTTGGGCTTCGCGTCGATGGTCGATCCAGCCAACGGTGTCTCGGTGCCGGTGATCGGCCAGTTCTTCAATATGCTGGTGATCCTGCTATTCCTGACCATGAACGGTCACTTGGTGGTGCTGGAAATCCTCACCGAAAGCTTCACTACTTTGCCGATCGGCGGTTGGTTGGTCGGCACCAATCACTTATGGGAAGTGGCCGGAAAGCTCGGCTGGGTCTTGGGCGCGGGGTTGCTGTTGGTCTTGCCGGCGATCACCGCGCTGTTGGTGGTCAACCTGGCCTTCGGCCTGATGACGCGTGCGGCGCCGCAGCTGAACATCTTCTCGATCGGCTTCCCGCTGACACTGGTGCTCGGTCTGGTCATCGTCTGGATCGGTATGGCCGACATCCTGGCGCAATACCAGACCTTCGTCAGCGAGGCGCTGGGCATGCTTCGTGAACTGATCGGGCTGCGCTAATGCACTCGCCTTTGCCTTCTTTACAGCTTCGGGAGGCCTCGCATGGCTGAGAGCGAAAGCGGTGCCGATAAAAGCGAAGAACCCACGGAGAAACGTCTTCGTGAGTCTCGCGAGAAAGGTCAGCTTGCCCGTTCCCGCGAGCTGAATACCGTAGCGGTCACCCTGGGTGGGATCGGCGCTCTGCTGGCCTCCGGCGGCAGCCTGGCGGGCAGCCTGATGGCAATGATGCAGGGCAGTTTCGAACTCAGCCGGGAAACGCTGCTGGACGAAAATGCCATGGTGCGGCTGCTCATGAGCAGCGGCATGATCGCGCTCGAGGCCATCATGCCCTTGCTGATCGCGCTGCTGATCGTGTCCATCATCGGTCCGATTTCGCTCGGCGGCTGGCTGTTTTCGGGCAAGTCAATGGCGCCCAAGTTCAGCCGGATGAACCCCGGTTCCGGGTTGAAGCGGATGTTTTCTACCCATGCGCTGGTCGAGCTGCTGAAGGCGTTGGCCAAATTCATAGTGGTACTGCTGGTGGCGCTGGCGGTGCTGGGCGCTTATGAGGACGATTTGCTGTCGATCGCTAAGCAACCGCTGGATTTGGCGATCATGCACAGCGCTGAGGTCGTGGGCTGGTGCGCATTGTGGATGGCCTGCGGGCTTATTCTGATCGCGGCGGTGGATGTGCCGTTCCAGCTTTGGGACAACAAGCAGAAGCTGATGATGACCAAGCAGGAAGTGCGCGACGAATACAAGGACAGCGAGGGCAAACCCGAGGTTAAATCGCGGATTCGCCAGATGCAGCGCGAAATGGCCGAGCGCCGGATGATGCAGGCCGTGCCGGATGCCGATGTGGTCATTACCAACCCGACGCACTTTGCTGTGGCGCTGAAGTATGACGGTGACAAGGGTGGGGCGCCAATGCTGGTGGCCAAGGGTGGCGACTTCCTCGCGTTGAAGATTCGCGAGATCGCGCAGGAGCATCAGGTGACGGTTCTCGAATCACCTGCGCTGGCGCGGGCGGTTTACTACTCCACCGAGCTCGAGCAGGAAATTCCGGCGGGTCTTTACCTCGCGGTGGCGCAGGTACTGGCATATGTCTACCAGCTACGCCAGTACCGTTCTGGCAAGGGCAAGCGGCCTGATCCGCTGAGCAATCTGCCTATTCCGCCGGACTTGCGCCGGGATGAATAGCGAAAAACCGACAAAAAAAGTAGTAGCGTGGGCCGCGCGGCACTCCGCTTCAACCGCCGTGGCGGTATGCGAGCGTGATTTGGTGGGCTAAAGCCCACCCTACGTGGTCCGGAGCATGCCGCGAAACCGCCGCCGCGGCACGCCCTATAGTGTGGATTGGGCGGCGCTCCGCTGCTTTTTTGTAGGGTGGGCCTCGGCCCACCGTGGCCTGGACTATAGCCCTCGTCCAGCCTCCAGCCGCTCTTATTCGATGACCCCACACGCAACCCTTGCGCCTCCACCACCGAGCGGCTGTGGATGGTCGGAATGGTTGTCGCCGCCCTTGTGGACCATCAATGCCAGGCCCTTGATGTCGCCAAGACTTTTCAGGCGGGGCGCGAGGACCGGTTGGTTGGCCTTGCCTTCGTCGTCGACCATCAGTGCTGGGAGATCGCCCATATGGCCTTCGCCCCAGGGCTCGCCGTGTTTGCCGGTGTTCTTCGGGTCCCAGTGGCCTCCGGCGGCGCCCGCTGCGACGGCTTCGCCGTCTTTGTCTGCCGGTTCACAACTGCCTTTGGCATGAATGTGGAAACCATGAGCGCCGGAGTCCAGGCCGGACAGCGCGGGTCGGAATACCAGCCCGTACTGGCTGCTTTCGATCTTGACAGTGCCGACGGACTCGCCGATGCCTTGAGCTGTCACGGCCTTGACCGGCACGCTGAGGGTTTCGGCTTGTAAGCCCATGGCCGTGCAGCTGGCGAGTGCCGCAATGATCCACTGTTTCATGGCAAAACTCCTGTGAAGTGAAAAGAAGCGGAAATGCCGCTGGTAGCTGGCGCCGTCTCGGCCTCTGTGACCTCGGGCGGCGCTGCTAGGGGTGAGACTGTTCAGTCCCCGGTCGGTTCGAATACCGCTGGCCAGTGCAGCATCCATCTGGGCGGCAGGCGCTATCCAAGCCCCTCGCAGCAGTCTGGAACAAGTTGGACTCCTTCTTGCTATAGCCCCGGCAGGGCGCGCTTTGCGTCAATTCTTTGTTCTGCTTGCCGGGGTCTCCATTGGATCGCACGCAACTCATCAATATCCGCAATGGTCTGGCGGGCGCTGGCCGCGGCAATCTCGGCGTGCCGCTGCTGCTGCTCGTAATGCTGGGCATGATGATGCTGCCCGTGCCGGCATTCCTGCTGGACGTGCTGTTCACCTTCAACATCGCGTTGTCCATTGTCGTTCTGCTGGTTAGCGTTTACGCGTTGCGCCCGCTCGACTTCGCAGTGTTCCCGACGATTCTGCTCGTTGCGACGCTGATGCGTCTGGCGCTGAACGTTGCGTCCACTCGTGTGGTGCTGATTCATGGCCATGAAGGAGGTTCGGCAGCCGGTCATGTGATCGAAGCGTTCGGCAACGTAGTGATCGGCGGTAACTATGTAGTCGGCGTGGTGGTCTTTGCGATCTTGATGATCATCAACTTTGTGGTGGTCACCAAGGGTGCTGGGCGAATTTCCGAGGTCAGCGCCCGCTTCACCTTGGATGCCATGCCTGGCAAGCAGATGGCCATCGACGCCGATCTCAACGCTGGCTTGATCGACCAGAACGAAGCTAAAAAGCGTCGCGTCGAAGTTGCCTCTGAGGCTGATTTCTACGGTTCTATGGACGGTGCCAGCAAGTTCGTGCGTGGCGACGCCATCGCCGGTCTGCTGATTCTGTTCATCAATCTGCTCGGTGGTATGGGCATCGGTATGGCACAGCACGGCCTGAGCTTTGCCGAGGCAGCAGAGATCTACGCGTTGTTGACCATCGGTGACGGCTTGGTGGCTCAGATCCCCTCGCTGCTGCTGTCTACCGCGGCGGCGATCATGGTTACCCGTGTTACCAGCTCCGAGGACATGGGCCAGCAGGTCAACCGGCAGATGTTCGCCTCGCCCAAGGCGCTGGCCGTGTCAGCCGCAATCATGATCGCCATGGGCCTGGTGCCTGGCATGCCGCATATGTCGTTTCTCGGCCTGGGTGCGGTCGCTGCGGGCGGCGCCTACTGGATCTGGCATCGGCAGAAACAGGTCAAGCAACAGGCCGAGCAGGAAGTTCAAAAACAACAGGAAATGCTGCCAGCGCAGCGTGCGACAGAAACCAAGGAGCTTGGCTGGGATGATGTGACCCCGGTAGATATGGTCGGGCTTGAGGTGGGCTATCGGCTGATTCCACTGGTCGATCGCAACCAGGGTGGTCAGTTGCTGGCGCGGATCAAGGGCGTGCGCAAGAAGCTCTCGCAGGATCTTGGTTTCCTGATGCCCTCAGTGCATATCCGCGACAACCTCGACCTGCTGCCTAACGCCTACCGCTTGACGCTGATGGGTGTGAGTCTGGCCGAAGCCGAGGTCTATCCGGATCGCGAGTTGGCGATCAATCCGGGCCAGGTATTCGGCCCGCTCAACGGAATCGCCGCCAAGGACCCGGCATTCGGGCTGGAAGCGGTGTGGATCGAGGCCAGCCAGCGCGATCAGGCACAGTCGCTCGGCTACACCGTCGTCGATGCCAGTACTGTAGTCGCGACTCACCTGAACCAGGTGCTGCACAAACATGCTCACGAGTTGCTGGGGCATGAAGAGGTCCAGCAACTTATGCAACTGCTGGCCAAGAGTTCGCCGAAGCTTGCCGAAGAGCTGGTGCCTGGAATGATTTCGTTGTCGACGCTACTCAAGGTGTTGCAGGCGTTGCTGCAGGAACAGGTTCCGGTTCGCGATATCCGCACCATCGCCGAGGCTATCGCTAACGTCGCCGCAAAGAGTCAAGATCCCGCCATGATGGTGGCTGCGGTGCGGGTCGCGCTCTCGCGTGCAATCGTGCAAAACGTTGTGGGGCTTGAGCCGCAGCTACCTGTCATCACGCTTGAGCCAAGGTTGGAACAGATATTGCTCAATAGTCTACAGAAGGCTGGTCAAGGTTCCGAAGATGGCATTCTTCTGGAGCCGGGAATGGCCGAAAAGTTGCAACGTTCCCTGGTAGAGGCGGCACAGCGTCAAGAAATGTTGGGTAAGCCGGCGATTCTGCTGGTGGCAGGTCCGGTCCGCGCGATGCTGTCGCGGTTCGCCCGGCTGGCAGTACCGAACATTCACGTCCTGGCCTATCAGGAAATACCGGACAACAAGCAAGTCACCATCGTTTCAACGGTGGGTCAGAATTAACCGAGGGTACAGGCCATGCAGGTCAAACGTTTCTTCGCAGCCGACATGCGTATCGCCATGAAGATGATTCGTGACGAGCTGGGCGCTGATGCCGTGATCACGGGTAATCGTCGTGTCGCTGGCGGCGTCGAGTTGACCGCTGTGCTTGATTACCCGATGGAGTCGGCAGCGCCCAAGCAGCCGAATCCGGCGCTCGAGGCGGAACTGCGCAAAACGCAGGCGCGCATCGCCAATGCTCACGCTGAGCTGAGCTCGCCTTCACGCACTCAGGCGGGTAAAGACCGTCAACTGCTTGACGAGAAGCCAGAGGCTGCCGTTCAGCCGGCACCGATTTCCAGCGCCGCGGCTGCGTCGTTAGATTCGCGTGCGGTCGAAGCCATGCATTCGGAGCTGCAAGGTCTGCGTGAACTGATCGAAGTGCAGCTTGGCTCGATTGCCTGGGGACATGAGCAGAGTCGCCGTCCGCAACAGGCCAGTCTCTGGCGCCGCCTGCAACGGATCGGCCTGCCGGCCGAACTGTCGCGCGCGTTGCTGGAGAAGGTTGCTACCGTGTCCGAGCCACGCCAGGCCTGGCGCATGTTGCTGGCGTACCTGGCGCAGGCGATCAAGGTCAGCAAGGTCGAGCCGCTGGAAGAGGGCGGCATCATCGCGCTGGTTGGCCCGGCTGGCGCCGGCAAGACCACCACGCTGGCAAAGCTCGCCGCGCGCTACGTGCTCAAACACGGCGCGCAGAGCATTGCCCTGGCGAGCATGGACAACTACCGCATCGGTGCACAGGAGCAGTTGAAGACCCTTGGTCGCATCCTCGATGTACCGGTCATTCAGATAGACCCCAGCCAGCCGCTGAGCAAGACGCTGGAGCCGTTGGCCCGCAAGCGCCTGATTCTCGTCGATACCGCCGGTTTGCCTGCGGGCGACCCGATGATGCGTATGCAGCTCGAAGCGCTGGCTGATCGTGGTATCAAATCGAAGAATTATCTGGTGCTGCCGGCAACCAGTCAGAGCCAGGTGCTCAAAGCGACATGGCATAACTATCGCCGCTGTGGGCTGGCTGGCTGCATTCTGACTAAACTGGATGAGGCGGGAAGCCTGGGTGATGTGCTTGGTCTCACGATCAGCCAGCATTTGCCCATCGCGTACCTCGCCGATGGGCCGCGCATCCCAGATGATCTGCATCTGCCGCGCAGCCATCAGCTGGTCAGCCGTGCGGTAAGCCTGCAGTCCGAAGAGACTCCCAGCGAAGAGACCATGGCCGATATGTTCTCCGGGCTGTACAACGGTTCTTCACGGAAGGTCGGATGAACGCTTTGCTCCGTGACACAGACAAAGAAGACGCGTTCGGGCTGAACGCATCGATGGCCTCAGGGCCCCAGCAAGATATAGGCGTTTGAAAATGGGTATTCATCCCGTACAGGTTATTGCCGTGACTGGCGGCAAGGGTGGCGTCGGCAAGACCAATGTGTCGGTCAATCTGGCGCTGGCGCTGGCCGACCTCGGTCGCCGGGTGGTGTTGCTTGATGCCGACCTTGGGCTGGCCAATGTCGACGTGCTGCTAGGGTTGGCTACCAAGCGCACGTTGGCCGACGTCATTGCTGGCGAATGCGATCTGCGTGATGTGCTGATTCAGGGGCCGGGCGGCATTCGCATAGTGCCCGCGGCTTCGGGAACCCAGAGCATGGTGCAGCTATCCACGTTGCAGCACTCCGGGCTGATACAGGCGTTTAGCGACATTGGTCACGATATCGACGTGCTGATTATCGACACCGCAGCGGGTATTGGCGATGGCGTCGTGAGTTTCGTTCGCGCCGCGCAGGAAGTGCTGCTAGTCGTGACTGACGAGCCGACGTCCATTACCGATGCCTATGCGTTGATCAAGCTGCTCAATCGCGACTACGGCATCAGTCGCTTTCGTGTGCTGGCTAACATGGCACACGCTCCGCAGGAAGGCCGGAACCTGTTCGCCAAGCTGACCAAAGTGACCGAGCGGTTCCTCGACGTGGCGCTGCAGTACGTCGGCGCGATTCCTTACGACGAGGCGGTGCGCAAGGCAGTACAGAAACAACGTGCCGTCTACGAGGCCTATCCGCGAGCTAAGTGTTCGCTGGCGTTCAAGGCCATCGCGCAGAAGATCGATACCTGGCCGCTGCCGGCAACGCCGCGGGGCCATCTGGAGTTCTTTGTGGAGCGCCTTGTCAGGCCCGCCACAGAGCCTAACGACTGACAGTGGCTGGACTCGGTATGTATTACAACAAAGCTCAGGCAAAAGACTCGCAGTATCAGCTCATCGATCAATACGCACCGTTAGTCAAACGCATCGCTTATCACCTCCTGGCGCGTTTGCCGGCGAGTGTGCAGGTGGATGACCTGATGCAGGCGGGCATGATCGGTCTACTGGAGGCGTCAAAAAAATACGATTCCGGCAAAGGCGCGAGCTTCGAGACTTACGCTGGAATTCGCATTCGTGGCGCGATGCTCGACGAGGTCCGTAAGGGCGACTGGGCACCGCGTTCGGTTCACCGTAACTCGCGCATGGTCAGCGAAGCGATTCGGGCAATTGAAGCCAAAACAGGCCGCGACGCTAAAGATCAAGAAGTTGCGGCCGAACTTAAATTGAGTCTCGATGAGTACTACGGCATTCTGGGCGACACCTTGGGTAGTCGCTTGTTCAGCTTCGATGATTTACTTCAGGAAGGCGAACATGGGGAATTTGGGGAGGATGCCGCCAGTGCGCATCCGGAGCCGTCCCGGGATCTTGAAGACGAGCGTTTTCAACAGGCGCTGGCCGAGGCCATCGGAAACCTGCCCGAACGTGAAAAGCTGGTGCTTTCGTTGTATTACGACGAAGAGTTGAATCTGAAGGAGATCGGCCAGGTGTTGGGCGTCAGCGAATCACGGGTGAGCCAGTTGCATAGTCAGTGCGCGGCGCGCCTGCGTGCTCGCCTTGGTGAGTGGCGCGCCCGTTAACGGCCGGTTCGCAAAAAAAGCATTAGAGGCCCTTACGAGCTTCATTCATGAGGCCCGCAACAGACCGTGAGCAGGTTCTGGGGATTTCGGGATTACGGAGGTGTACTTGGACAAGAACATGAAAATTCTCATCGTCGATGACTTCTCGACCATGAGACGGATCATTAAGAATCTGCTGCGCGATCTGGGCTTCACCAATACCGCTGAGGCGGATGACGGCACGACCGCGCTGCCCATGTTAAAGAGCGGGAGTTTCGACTTCCTCGTCACCGATTGGAACATGCCCGGGATGAGCGGCATCGATCTGCTTCGAGCTGTGCGCGCCGACGATCGCCTGAAGCACCTTCCGGTGTTGATGGTCACCGCCGAAGCGAAGCGCGACCAGATTATCGAGGCCGCGCAGGCAGGCGTAAACGGTTATGTGGTCAAGCCATTCACGGCTCAAGTGCTCAAAGAAAAGATTGAAAAAATCTTCGAGCGCGTCAACGGCTGAAGTAACGCCGCGAGGGCACTATGACGCAAGCAGAACAAAGCCTGGCAGAGTTCGAAGCGACTCTGAGGGCTCATGCACCTCAGCTGATCGAAAGTCTGCAGCAGGGCCGCTTCGATGAAGCGGCGCAGATGTTCAATGAGCTCAACCAGGCCCGTAGTCACGGGCTCTATCAGGAAGTCGGCAAGCTCACCCGCGAGCTGCATAACGCCATCGTAAAGCTGGAGATGGATACGTGCGCCACTGGCGGTGACCCGTCACCGATCACTGACGCTACCGACCGGCTTTCGTATGTCGTGGAAATGACCGAGAAAGCGGCCAATCGCACTATGGATCTGGTCGAAGAGTCAGCGCCTTTAGTGAACTACGTAAGCTATGAAGCCCAGAGCCTGACCGCTGATTGGCAGCGCTTCATGCGCCGTGACATGAATGCCGAGCAGTTCCGCGATCTGGTCAAGCGCATCGATCAATTCCTCCAGCGCACCATGAACGATGGCAGTCAGCTGTCGCAAAATCTCAGCGAAATAATGCTGGCCCAGGATTTTCAGGACCTGACAGGCCAGGTGATCAAGCGGGTAACCCGTCTGATCAGTGAACTCGAAAGCAGCCTGCTCAATCTCGTGCTGATGGCTGGCCAGGTTGATCGTGTGGCCGGCATTCAACATGACCGCGAAGCCATGCGTGCCGAGCAAGAAAAGAAAAAACAAGAAAAAGAGCCTTCCAACGGTGAAGGTCCGCAGATGCATGCCGATATACGTGAGGATGTCGTATCCGGGCAGGACGATGTCGACGATCTGCTTTCGAGCCTGGGCTTTTAGGGGAAGGTGAATATGAGCTTCGACGCCGATGAAGAAATCCTCCAGGACTTCCTGGTAGAGGCCGGCGAGATTCTCGAACTATTGTCAGAGCAGTTGGTGGAGCTGGAAAGCAGCCCCGATGACACCGCGCTGCTCAATGCGATTTTTCGCGGTTTCCATACGGTAAAAGGTGGTGCGGGCTTCCTCCAACTGCATGAGCTGGTTGAGTGCTGCCACATTGCCGAAAACGTCTTCGACATCCTGCGCAAGGGTGAGCGTCGCGTCGACTCGGAATTGATGGACGTCGTGCTGCAGGCACTGGACGCCGTCAACGAAATGTTTACCCAAGTGCGTGAGCGCACCGAGGTCACGCCAGCCACCCCCGAGCTGCTCGCCGCGCTGTCGCGTCTGGCTGAACCTGCCGGAGCGGAAGTTCCGGTTGCCGAGCCCGCTGCGGTTGAACCGGAGCCGGAAACCTCGACGGCAGATAACGAATTCGAGCAATTTCTCGGCGCTCTGGATGATTCCACTGGCGCTCTGCCCGCGAGTGCCGGTGACGAAATCACTGACGAAGAATTCGAATCGCTGCTGGATCAGCTTCATGGTGTCGGCCAGTTCGCAGCAGAGCCCAGTGCCGTACCGGCCGCTCAGACGCCTGTCGCACCCGCCAGTGACGAGATTACCGACGACGAATTTGAAGCGTTGCTGGATCAGTTACACGGCAAGGGTCAGTTCGTCGAGCCGGCTGCAGCAGCGCCTGTCGCTGATGCCTCGCCTGCCACGGTGGGTGGCAATGAAATTACCGATGATGAATTCGAAGCGCTGCTGGATCAGCTTCACGGTAAAGGCAAGTTCGAGCCGGAAGCGGCGACTTCAGCCGTAGCAGCAGCGCCTGTTGCCACGCCGGTCGCCAAGAAAGATGCTCCAGCAAAGCCGGCGGCGGCACCCGCGCCGAGCAAGATCGCTGCGGCACCAGCGAAGACGGAGGTTGCGCCAAAAGCCGCCGCTGTGTCCGAGAAGCCGGCGAGCGAAGCTGAAACAACCGTGCGGGTCGATACTGCGCGGCTCGATGAAATCATGAACATGGTCGGCGAGCTGGTGCTGGTGCGTAACCGTCTGGTGCGCCTGGGCTCCAATAGCGGCGACGAAGCGATGGCCAAAGCCGTATCCAACCTGGATGTGGTGACGGCCGATCTGCAGAGCGCCGTAATGAAGACGCGCATGCAGCCAATCAAGAAGGTCTTCGGCCGTTTCCCGCGGTTGGTTCGCGATTTGGCGCGTAGCCTGAAGAAAGAGATCAATCTTGAGCTGGTCGGCGAAGAAACCGATCTGGACAAGAATCTCGTGGAAGCGCTGGCCGACCCGCTGGTGCACTTGGTGCGCAACGCCGTCGATCACGGTATCGAGACGCCGGAAGAACGCGAAGCAGCAGGCAAGCCTCGGACGGGCCGCGTGGTGTTGTCGGCTGAGCAGGAGGGTGACCATATCCTCTTGATGATCACCGACGACGGCAAGGGTATGGACGCGGAAATTTTGCGTGCCAAGGCGGTAGAAAAGGGTCTGCTGGACAAGGATGCTGCCGATCGCTTGAGCGATCTGGAAAGCTACAACCTTATTTTCGCGCCGGGTTTCTCCACCAAATCGGAGATTTCCGATGTGTCCGGCCGCGGCGTCGGCATGGACGTGGTCAAGACCAAGATTTCCCAGCTCAACGGCACGGTCAATGTATTCTCGAACAAAGGCCAGGGCTCGCGAGTAGTGATCAAGGTACCGCTGACGCTGGCGATCATGCCGACTCTGATGGTGATGCTCGGCAACCAGGCGTTCGCTTTCCCGCTGGTGAGCGTCAACGAAATATTCCACCTCGACTTGTCCCGCACCAACGTGGTCGATGGTCAGGAAGTAGTGATCGTGCGCGACAAGGCGCTGCCGTTGTTCTATCTCAAGCGCTGGCTGGTGCGAGGCGCGGAACACGAAGAACAGCGCGAGGGGCACGTGGTGATTCTGAGCGTTGGCAACCAGAGCATCGGCTTCGTCGTCGATCAACTGGTGGGACAGGAGGAGGTGGTGATCAAGCCGCTGGGCAAGATGCTGCAGGGCACTCCCGGCATGTCTGGCGCGACAATCACTGGCGATGGTCGTATCGCCCTGATCCTCGATGTTCCGAGCATGCTCAAGCGTTACGCGCGCCGGATCTGATCCGCTGGCAGTGGTCCTGATCGGACCGCTGCTGCTAGGAGTTGTTTTATGGCAGTCAAGGTCTTGGTGGTGGACGATTCCGGCTTTTTCCGCCGCCGAGTATCGGAAATCCTCTCTTCAGATCCGAACATCCAGGTGATCGGCACTGCCACCAATGGGCGTGAGGCGATCGATCAGGCGCTGGCGTTGAAGCCCGACGTCATTACCATGGATTACGAGATGCCGATGATGGACGGCATCACCGCCGTACGGCAGATCATGCAGCGTTGCCCAACTCCCGTTCTGATGTTTTCTTCGCTTACCCACGAAGGCGCGCGAGTGACGCTCGATGCGTTGGATGCCGGGGCTGTGGACTTTCTGCCGAAGAACTTCGAGGATATTTCTCGCAATCCGAACAAGGTCAAACAACTGCTATGCGAGAAGATCAACACGATTTCGCGTAGCAATCGTCGTTTCAGTGCTTATTCCAGCGTTCCGGCTGCCGTAGCTCCAGCAGCTCGTCAAGCAGCCGCTCCGGCGGGGTTGGCATCAACGGCGCCACGCGCTGCGGTGCCGACGCCAACACACGCATCACCGCCGCGCCGCAAATCGTATCGGCTGGTTGCTATCGGCACATCCACGGGAGGTCCGGTGGCGCTTCAGCGCGTGCTGACCCAACTTCCCGCCAGCTTTTCGACACCTATCGTTCTGATTCAGCACATGCCTGCAGCGTTCACCAAGGCGTTCGCCGAGCGGCTGGACAAGCTCTGCAATATCCGCGTCAAGGAAGCCGAAGATGGCGACCTGCTGCGCCCTGGTCTTGCGTTGTTGGCGCCCGGCGGCAAGCAGATGATGATCGACGGGCGCGGCGCGGTGCGCATTCTGCCAGGTGACGAGCGACTCAATTACCGGCCTTGTGTGGACGTCACGTTCGGCTCCGCTGCCAAGGCATTCAATGACAAGGTACTGGCGGTCGTGCTGACCGGCATGGGTGCCGATGGCCGCGAAGGCGCGCGCATGCTCAAGCAATGCGGCAGTCAGGTATGGGCGCAGGATGAGGCCAGCTGTGTCATCTACGGCATGCCGATGGCGGTGGTGAAGGCCAACCTCAGCGACGCGATCTATGGCCTTGACGAGATCGGTCATCACCTGAGCGAGGCGTGCATCTGATGGATGTGCTCAGCCTCATCGGGCTGGTTCTCGCGTTCGTCGCTATCGTCGGGGGTAATTTTCTCGAGGGCGGTCACGTCTCGGCGTTGGTTAACGGGCCAGCCGCCTTGATCGTGCTAGGCGGTACGCTCGGCGCCGTGTTGTTGCAGACGCCGATGCCGGTGTTCATGCGTGCAATGTCGATCATCGGCTGGATCTTTTTTCCGCCGCGCGTGGATATGGCCCGTGGCATCAGCCTGGTCACTGGCTGGAGCGCCACGGCGCGCAAGGAGGGACTGCTGGGTCTCGAGCCGATCGCTGAAGCCGAGCCTGATCCCTACGCTCGCAAAGGCTTGCAGCTGCTGGTCGATGGTGCTGAGCCAGAGGTGATCCGCAGTATTCTCGAGGTGGATCTGTATACCCAGGAAACCCGCGATATCCGTGCGGCAAAAGTGTTCGAAAGCATGGGTGGCTACTCGCCTACGGTGGGCATCATCGGTGCTGTGATGGGGTTGATTCACGTGATGGGCAACCTTGCCGATCCCAGCCAGCTGGGCAATGGCATCGCCGTTGCGTTCGTCGCGACCATTTACGGCGTGGCCTTCGCCAACCTGCTGGTATTGCCGATCGGCAACAAACTCAAGAGCGTGGTGCAGAAGCAGACCGCCTACCGCGAGATGCTGCTCGAAGGCGTCCTGTCGATAGCCGAAGGGGAAAACCCCCGTTCGATCGAAATGAAGCTGCAAGGCTTCATGGATTGAGAGGCCGAAGGCCGACAGCGAATCCTTGCGCTGCGGACACGGGAAACGAACATGGCATCCACTGAAATAATCATCATCCGCCAAAACGTCGCCGCCTCGCGTGGGTGTCATGTGGTGACTGATCGCTCGCTCGCGCCGGGAGTTATCTAATATGCCTCGGCGCAGATCCCATGAAGAGCCCGAGAACCACGAACGCTGGCTGGTTTCCTACGCAGATTTCATCACGCTGCTGTTCGCTTTCTTCGTCGTGATGTATTCGATCTCCTCGCTCAACGAGGGCAAGTACAAGATTCTTTCCGATTCGCTGGTGGGCGTCTTCAATCAACCAGATCGCGCGGTCAAGCCAATCCCCATCGGTGAAGAGCGGCCGCATACAACGCAACCGGACGTATCTCAGATCGACGAGCCGTTGCAGTCGTCGCAGAACTCGGTCGATCCGCTGGAAAGCATCATGCAAAGCATGCGTGAGGCCTTTGCCGATTTGATCGACTCGAACCAACTCACCGTACGGGGCAACGAGCTCTGGGTCGAGATCGAGTTGAACTCGAGTCTGCTGTTTCCAAGTGGTGATGCCTTGCCCAACGATCGCGCGTTCGATTTGCTGGAAAAGGTCGCCAGGATTCTGGCACCGTTCGGTAACCCGATTCATGTGGAAGGCTTTACTGACAACCTGCCGATCAGCACGGACAAATTCCCGACCAACTGGGAGCTTTCCGCTGCCCGTGCCGGCAGTGTCGTGCGGATGCTGGCTGCCGGTGGGGTGGATCCGTCGCGATTGGCCGCGGTCGGTTACGGTGAGTTTCAGCCTATCGCGGACAACTCGACCGCAGAGGGCCGGGCGCGCAACCGCCGGGTTATTCTGGTCATCTCGCGTAATCTGGATGTGCGCCGTAGCGTAAGCGGTGTTGGAAGCGGCAATGCTCGCGCTGCTGAAGTCGCGCCACAGTCTGGCACATAAAGTGCAATCGCTTCCGATCGTTAGGTGCCGTTAGCGGTGTCGTCAATTCCCCGTCGTCGGCCGAGCTGACGCGGCAGTTCCCGGTCTGGTTCGATCCGGATGGATGAGAGTTATGAGAGTCTGGGCTGTAGCCAATCAAAAAGGCGGAGTGGGTAAGACCACCACCTCCATCGCGCTTGCCGGACTGCTGGCCGATTCTGGCAAGCGGGTTGTGACACTGGATCTCGATCCCCATGGGTCGATGACAAGCTATTTCGGTCATGATCCGGATAACCTCGATCGCAGCGTCTTCGACCTATTCCAACATCAGGGATCCGTTCCTGAGGGCTTGCCCTGGCAACTGTTGCTGCCAACGAGCCACGAGCGTATTTCGCTGCTGCCGTCGAGCACCGTGCTGGCAACTCTGGAGCGCCAGTCGCCTGGGCAGAACGGCCTCGGCCTGGTAATCGCCAAGAGCCTGTCGCAACTGTGGCAGGATTTCGATTACGCCATTATCGACAGCCCGCCGCTGCTGGGTGTGCTCATGGTCAACGCGCTGGCGGCCAGTCAGCAGTTGGTCATTCCGGTCCAAACCGAATTTCTGGCTTTGAAAGGGCTGGAACGAATGGTCAGCACGCTTGGCATGATCAACCGGTCGCGCAGGCAGGCATTGCCTTACACCATTGTGCCGACCATGTTCGACAGGCGCACCCAGGCATCGATGAATACCTTGAAGGTTCTGCGTAACGGGTATCAGGCGAATCTCTGGCAGGCCTTCATTCCCATCGACACGCGCTTGCGCGATGCCAGTCTCGCCGGCGTCACGCCTTCGCAGCATGACCCAAACAGCCGCGCGGTACTTGCCTATCGCGCGCTGCTCAAGGCGCTACTGGCTGCACAAACATCCCCACAGGTCGCCTGAATGTCGACATACGGGCTCGATTGCGGTTCAAGTTCACCGCGGTTGCGGCCGATAGCCTATCCAGTTGGTTCGCACGAGTTGGTTTCATGAGCCGTACCGTTCTTAAAGAAAGCCGATCGCAACAAACGCTGCAGTCCTATCTCGACGCGCTCTTGCAGGATGCGGTCATGGAGTTGACCGAATCGGTAAGTCACGACGAATTCCAGGCGGCGGTGCTCGAAGAGCAACAGCGGGACGTCCAGCGGGTGGTTCCGCTGCGGCAGGTCAAGCCAGAGCCTGAAACCTTGAGGGTAGTGGTGCCGCTGGCTGCCGAGCCGGAAATGTTGCTCGAATTGGAGCCCGAATTTCCCGCACCGATGGCCCCGGTATTGGTCGAGCCAGTCGCGAATTTGGAGCAACAGGTTCAGCTGCCCGGTGGGCCGTCGAAGCCTCAGAGCGGTCAGCCTCAATGGGGCGAGGAACCGTTCGAATGTCTGTTATTCGATGTCGCCGGCCTGACCCTGGCGGTGCCGTTGGTCAGCCTTGGCTCGATCTATCCGCTTGCCGGGCAGGATCTGACGCCGCTGTTCGGCCAGCCCGATTGGTTTCTCGGCATATTGCCGAGCCAGGCCGGGAACCTGAAGGTGCTGGATACGGCGCGCTGGGTAATGGCTGATCGATATCGCGAAGATTTTCGCGAGGGACTGCAATACGTGATATCGGTGCAGGGCTATGAATGGGGGCTGGCGGTGCATCAGGTCAGCCGCTCGATTCGCCTGGATCCGCGGGAAGTCAAATGGCGCTCGCAGCGCATCCAGCGGCCTTGGCTGGCCGGGACGGTGATCGATCATATGTGTGCGTTGGTGGACGTGGCTGCACTTGCCGAGCTGATCGCCAGTGGGGCGACCCGCCATCTCAAGGGCGTCCCGTCGTAAATGAACTACAAACCAAGGGTGCGCGCAAGCGGCCCGAGTAATCGATAGAATCGACCGCCACAGCGGTATTTGAAGAGGTGGGGCTATGAAAATGACTTCCGCACAGGGCTCCGAAGATCCGGTCCTGCAATGGGTAACCTTCCGTCTGGATAATGAGACCTACGGCATCAATGTGATGCAGGTTCAGGAAGTGTTGCGCTATACCGAAATTGCACCGGTGCCGGGCGCGCCGAGCTATGTACTCGGCATCATCAACCTGCGCGGCAATGTGGTCACCGTGATCGATACGCGCCAGCGCTTCGGTCTTGAAGCGGCGCCGGTGTCGGACAACACGCGGATCGTGATCATCGAGGCGGATCGCCAGGTGATCGGGATTCTGGTCGACAGCGTCGCGGAGGTGGTCTACCTGCGCCAGTCGGAGATCGAAACCGCGCCCAATGTTGGTAACGACGAGTCGGCGAAGTTTATCCAGGGCGTTTGCAACAAGAACAATGAGCTGCTGATTCTGGTCGAACTGGACAAGATGATGAGCGAAGAAGAATGGGCGGAACTTGAGAGCATCTGATACATGATCGCGTCGCTGGTTGCGGCGGTCGTCGCGCTTGCCTTGTGCTGCCTGGCATTGCTGGGCTGTTGCATCTGGCTATTCCGGCGTCAGCGGCGCCAGGCCGAGTTGCAAGCGCACCAGGATGAAATCCGTGACAAGCGGATCAAGGAACTAGGTGCCCGTCTGGACACCTACCTTGAAGGCAGCGTGCGGATGGGCAAGAACTTGCACGAGCTGTCACGCATCGTTGCCCCGCTGCCAGAAAAGCTCAGTCAGCTTGAACAGCGAGATCCGAACAACTTCTCCTTCTCCCAAGCCGCCAAGCTGGTCGGAATGGGTGCCAGTATCGATGATCTGACGCAGTCCTGCGGTCTTTCCCAGTCTGAAGCCGAATTGATGAGCAAACTGCATCAGGCACGGCGCAACCCTGGTTAGTTGCGCGTTTGTTTCATCACCTCTAGTCGAATTTGTGACGCATGCCTGGCCGGTTGGCTGCGCCATGGAACGTTGTAATCATTGCTCCCTCCAATGCGTACAAGGCTTCGCCCGAGTCCGGTGCAGGCCTGTGCCCGGCTTCGGGCGAGGAGGGAGTAATGCTGCGCATTCTGACGTTGCTTCTGCTGGCGAGCCCGGCATGGCTTTATGCGGCCGAAGCGCCGACTGAAGTCGAAGGTGCAATGACTGTTAACGTTTACCAGGCTAAACAGCTCCATGATCTCGGCGCGGTTTTCGTTGATGTGCGCCCTCGTCGAGAGTGGGGCTGGGGCCACGTTGACGGTGCGGTGCATCTGGATCTGGCGCGGGAGTTTTTCGGGTTGTCGCACCTCGACTGGCCGAGAACGGTGCCGTTGGTGGTCTATTGCGATAGCGAAGTCTGTCCTGCCAGCGCAGAGGCGGTTCGCCTTGCCGTCGCCTGGGGCTATGAGCAGGTCTTCTATTTTCGACAGGGCTACTTCGCCTGGATGTTGCAAGACTTTCCACAGGAAAAGGGCAGGTTCAGTGGTGTCACGACCCTGAACGCTCAGGCCCACTGAGTCGGGGAAGTGGCGACGAGGCCTGTTGCTCGGTGAATCCTTGCGGGCATTTCCCCTTCAGATACCACGCAAAGGCGATGATTTCGGCGATCGTGCGATAAAGCGCCTCGGGTATCGCATCGCCGAGTTCCAGTCGCGCCAGCAGTTTTACCAGTTCGGCATTTTCATAGATCGGCACTTCATGTTCGCGGGCGATCGCCAATATCGCTTCGGCCAACTCATCGTCGCCCTTGGCTGAGAGGGTCGGGGTGCTTACTCCGTCGTAAGTGAGCGCGATGGCCTGACGTGGTGTGTTGACGGTCATGCGGTTTCATCCACGAAACGTTGATCCAGAGCGGTGCGAGGCCCCTGCGGTGGCATTCCCTGGCGGCAGGCGAGTTCTCCGACGTTCAATCCGGCCGTGACCAGTCGCTGGCGCAAATGGTCGAGTTCCGCCGAGATCAGGTTGGCGGTGCCGCTGTTCTCTGCCCATATCTGACTCGACAGGCTGCCGTGCGCCAGCTGTGCCTGTACCTGCAGCGGGCCCAGGGGTGCGACGTCAAATGCGAGTTCGACTTTCCAGAGGGTTTCTGGTTTTTCCTTGCGATTATGCTGAGATTCTTCTTCGCGTTGCAGTTTCACCTGCAGTGGGACGATGTCGTGCTGATCACGCATCGGCACCTCGATCTGCCAGGTCGTGACCTGAGTCCCGTCCGGGCTGGTCTGGGTTTGTGCGAGGCTGGACAGCTGGTGCGTCTGCAATCGTGAAACAGCCGCAGCCGCAAGTTTCAGCAACATCTCCAGGTCGGCTTCGCCGTCGGCATCCAGCGACAATCGGCTCGGTAGTGGAAAGCTTTGCGCCAGTTGGCGAGCGTTCGGTTGTCCCAGCGCACCCAGAGCGTTGCGGGCAAAGGCCGGCAGTGCCTGGCCCAGGGTCGCGCCCGCCTGGGCGGTAGTCAGCGGTCCACCGGGTAGTCCTGGCAATTGCGCGACCAGACGGAGCAGGGCTGCTTTCATATCTGCCGTCAGGTTGCCCGTCTGACCGCTCAGCAGGCTCCCTTCGAGAAAGACACCGCTCCGGGCCAATGCCTGTGCCAGTGTCTTGGCATCACCCAACTGTTGCATGTCCGGGACCAAACCGAGTAATCGCTCGGCCGCGCCGCGCAACTGCTCGGGTAATGTGGCGCTGGATGTAAGTGCGCCAAGCAACCCTTCGATCGAGCCTTGACGATTACTTTGTGCAGTCAGTTGCTGGCCCAGCACCAACTGATCGAGACGACCGCTCAGCGGCATGAACGCCAGCGATTGATCGCCTTGGACGCGGGCCGTGATCAGGCTGCCCGGCGCGAGCGGTACGGCTGATTCGATGTTCAGCTTCTGGCCGACAAGCGGCGAGTTGAGCAGACTGATCACTGCTTTGAATACGGTTTGTCCAGCCTGCTGGATCTGTTGGCTGGCCGTCACCTTGCCCTGTATCACCGTGCCGACCGGTAGCTGGTCGAGATCGATGCTGCTTTGGGGCTGTCGGTTGCCTGGCTGTAGCGTGGCTAAAAGACGAGTGTCGGAAACCGCGGTGACGAGCATGGCCGCTCCAGGCGCGGCTGCTTTGGGGCTGCCGGCCTCAACCGTGGCTTGCCGCCCGTTGTTCAGAGTCAGGCGCAGCGTCATTTGAAAGGTCTGCAACGCTTCCTTGATGCTAATGACCTCGGCCTCGGCGCTTTCCCCTGCGGCTAGCAACCCCTGCATTGGCTGCAGCAGTTTCAACGCCACGTCGGCCGCCGTGGTAATCGGCCGGGACGGGCCGGAAGCGGGGATCGCCTGGGTGCTTTTGATCTCGGTCATTTTACTTAAATGCTCTTACAACCTTTCGCCTTTGTGGCCTTTGGTGCCGAGGCTCGCCATGTATAATTCCGGCCGCCCGGCTTGCCGTCCAGTGTAGCGGCCGCGCTCCTTTCATCTTGAGGTATCCATAGCGTGTCCAGTCCCTTTCTAGAAGCTGTGGCGCTTTCCTGCGAGCGGGATTGGCGCCTCTTGTTCGAGAGGTTAGACCTGCGGATTACCAAAGGGGAAATGTTGCAGATCGCCGGGCCCAACGGTAGCGGGAAAACCAGCCTGCTGCGGTTGCTCTCAGGTCTGATGCAACCGACCGCGGGTGAGGTGCTGCTTAACGGCCATGGCCTCGAAACCCAGCGCGGGGAATTGGCCCGCAATCTATTGTGGATTGGCCATGCAGCGGGTATCAAAGGGCTGCTGACTGCCGAGGAAAACCTCACATGGTTATGCGCGCTGCATCAGCCTGCGGCCCGTGACGCCATCTGGCAAGCGCTCGACGCGGTGGGGCTACGTGGCTTCGAAGATGTTCCCTGTCATACGCTTTCCGCTGGCCAGCAACGCCGTGTCGGTCTGGCCCGTCTGTATCTGTCGCCGCCGCCCTTGTGGATTCTCGATGAGCCTTTCACCGCGCTGGACAAGCATGGCGTGGCTCAACTCGAACGCCATCTGGCGGCCCACTGCGAGCAGGGCGGTATGGTTGTGCTGACTACACATCACTCGCTTACCTGTAAACCGGTGGGCTTCCGCGAGATCGAACTGGGGCAGCGGGCCGCATGAGTAATGTCTTCACCCTGTTGTTGGTCCGCGAAGGTCGTCTTCTATTTCGCCGCCCGGCCGAACTGGCAAACCCGCTGGTGTTCTTCGCCATTGTCATCGCCTTGTTTCCTTTGGCGGTCGGCCCGGAGTCGCAGTTATTACAGACGATTTCGCCAGGGCTGGTCTGGGTGGCCGCCCTGTTGGCCGTGTTGCTTTCGCTGGATGGGCTGTTCCGTAGCGATTTCGAAGACGGCTCGCTCGAGCAGTGGGTCGTTTCGCCGCACCCCTTGGCACTTCTGGTGCTTGCCAAGGTACTGGCACACTGGGCTTTTTCAGGCTTGGCGCTGGTGCTGCTGGCGCCACTGCTGGGACTCATGCTGGGAATGCCGTTGAGTGCGCTGCCGGTGCTGCTGATGTCGCTGCTGCTGGGCACTCCGGTGCTCAGTCTGCTGGGCGCGGTTGGTGCGGCATTGACCGTTGGTCTCAAGCGTGGCGGCTTATTGCTGGCGCTGCTCATCCTTCCTCTCTACATCCCCGTGCTGATTCTGGGCAGCGGGGCGTTGCAGGCAGCGTTGCAGGGCCTGCCTGCTGCCGGTCACCTATTATGGCTTTCCAGCCTGACTGCTCTGGCGGTTACCCTGACACCCTTTGCGATAGCGGCCGGCCTGAAGATTAGTGTCGGCGAATGATGGAATGCACGATGGCTCTACCCGATAGCGGAACGCGCGTTGCCACTGCGAGGCAAGCTCTATGAACTGGACATGGTTCCACAAGCTGGGTTCGCCCAAATGGTTCTACGAAATCAGCAGCCGCTGGATGCCTTGGCTGGCCTGGGCGTCGCTCGTACTAATCAGTGTGGGGGTGGTCTGGGGGCTGGCGTTTGCGCCGCAGGATTACCAGCAGGGCAATAGCTTCCGCATCATCTATATCCACGTGCCTGCTGCATTTCTCGCTCAGTCGATCTACGTAATGCTGGCAGTTGCGGGTGTGGTCGGCCTGGTATGGAAAATGAAGCTGGCTGACGTCGCGTTGCAGCAAGCCGCACCCATCGGCGCGTGGATGACCTTTATCGCTTTGCTCACCGGTGCGGTATGGGGCAAGCCGACCTGGGGCGCCTGGTGGGTGTGGGATGCACGCCTGACATCGATGCTGATTCTCCTGTTCTTGTACTTCGGCATCATTGCGCTCGGTCAGGCTATCAGCAATCGCGACAGCGCGGCGAAGGCCTGCGCGGTGCTGTCCATCGTCGGGGTGGTGAATATCCCGATCATCAAATACTCGGTGGAGTGGTGGAACACCCTTCATCAGCCCGCCACGTTCACCGTCACGGAAAAACCCGCCATGCCTGCGGAGATGTGGTTGCCGCTGTTAGTGATGGTGTTGGGCTTCTACTGCTTCTTCACGTTGGTGCTGCTGATGCGCATGCGTCTCGAAGTGCTGCGCCGTGAATCCCGGAGCAACTGGGTGAAGGCTGAAGTGAAAGCGTTGGTGGGCAAAGCCGCATGAATTTCTCATCGTTTTCCGAGTTCATCGCCATGGGTAACCATGGCCTGTATGTCTGGACGGCCTACGGCATTAGTCTGGCCGTCCTGATTCTGAACGTTGCGCTGCCGATGATGGCGCGTCGGCGTTACCTGCAAGACGAGGCGCGTCGTTTGCGCCGGGAGGAAATGAAGTGAATCCTGTGCGCAAGAAGCGTCTGTTTATCGTGCTGGCCATCCTGGCCGGCGTGGGTATTGCCGTGACGCTGGCATTGTCTGCTTTGCAAGAGAACATCAACCTCTTCTATACCCCAACTCAGATTGCTGCGGGCGAAGCACCGGAAGGCACACGCATCCGTGCCGGCGGCATGGTCGAAGAGGGCTCGGTACAACGCAGCAACGATTCGTTGACGGTGTCCTTTCGTGTCACCGACTACGCCGAAGCAGTCACCATCCAATACCAGGGGATTCTTCCTGACCTGTTCCGTGAAGGGCAGGGGATTGTCGCGCTGGGGCGAGTGAATTCGGACGGGGTGCTGGTCGCTGATGAAGTGCTGGCCAAGCATGACGAAAATTACATGCCACCTGAAGTCACCGCAGCGCTGGAGAAAAGCGGTAAGAGCAAACCCTACGGCGGCAGCGAGCAGGAGTACGCGAAATGATTCCGGAGCTCGGCCATCTGGCGATGATTCTGGCGCTGTGCCTGGCAATTGTGCAGGGCACGCTTCCGCTGATCGGTGCCTGGCGCGGTGATCGCCAATGGATGGGCTTGGCTCAGCCCGCGGCGTGGGGGCAGTTTTCCTTCCTGGCGTTTTCCTTCGCGTGCCTCACGTACGCGTTCATGGTGGATGATTTCTCTGTCGCTTATGTCGCGCAGAACTCCAACAGCGCTTTGCCCTGGTATTACAAATTCAGCGCCGTATGGGGCGCGCATGAAGGGTCGCTGTTGCTCTGGGCCTTCATTCTTGCGGGCTGGACTTTTGCGGTATCGATTTTTTCCCGCCAACTGCCGGAAGACATGTTGGCCCGGGTACTGGGTGTGATGGGCTTGATCAGCATCGGGTTCCTGCTGTTTCTGATCCTCACCTCCAATCCCTTCGAGCGACTGCTGCCGCAAGCGCCGATGGATGGGCGTGATCTCAATCCGCTACTTCAGGACTTCGGCTTGATCGTACACCCGCCGATGCTCTACATGGGCTATGTCGGTTTCTCGGTGGCCTTTGCGTTCGCCATCGCCGCGCTGCTTGGCGGTCGTCTGGATGCCGCCTGGGCACGTTGGTCGCGTCCCTGGACGCTGATCGCCTGGGCGTTTCTCGGCACTGGTATTGCGCTGGGCTCCTGGTGGGCCTATTACGAGTTGGGCTGGGGCGGCTGGTGGTTCTGGGACCCGGTGGAGAATGCGTCCTTCATGCCCTGGCTGGTGGGCACGGCGCTAATTCATTCGTTGGCAGTGACGGAAAAACGTGGCGTCTTCAAGAGCTGGACGGTGCTGCTGGCGATTGCGGCATTCTCGCTCAGCCTGCTGGGTACCTTCCTGGTTCGCTCCGGCGTGCTGACCTCGGTTCACGCCTTTGCCACCGATCCGGAGCGCGGTGTCTTCATCCTGGCGTTTCTGCTGTTGGTGGTAGGCGGTTCGCTGACCCTGTTCGCCTTGCGCGCACCGGTAGTCAAGAGCCAGATCGGCTTTGGCCTGTGGTCGCGGGAAACGCTGCTGCTGGTCAACAACCTGCTGCTGGTGGTTGCAACCGCAATGATTCTGCTGGGCACGTTGTATCCGCTGTTGCTCGATGCTTTGTCCGACACGAAACTCTCGGTCGGGCCGCCATATTTCAATGCCATGTTCCTGCCGCTCGTTGGTGCGCTGATGCTCGCGCTCGGCGTGGGGATTCTGGTGCGCTGGAAAGACACTCCAGTGAAGTGGCTGATTGGCATGCTGACCCCGGTACTGATTACCAGCGCTGTCCTTGGCGGGCTGGGTTCGATGGTCTTCGGCGACTTCCATTGGGCTGTGCTGGCTGTCTGCCTGCTTGCGGCCTGGGTGGTAACAGCGGGGATTCGCGACATACTCGACAAGACGCGCCACAAAGGTCTGGTGAAAGGCATTCGTAGCCTGGCGCCGAGCTACTGGGGCATGCAGCTGGCGCATTTCGGGCTGGTGGTGTGTGCGCTGGGCGTGGTGCTGACAAGCCAGCAGAGCGACGAGCGTGATCTGCGCCTGGCACCGGGGGAGTCGTTGCAGTTGGGCGGCTACAGCTTCGTCTTTGATGGCGCCAAGCATTTCGAGGGGCCCAACTTTACCTCCGACAAAGGCACGATTCGCGTCTTCGATGGCGATGAGCAGGTCGCGACACTGCATCCGGAAAAACGCCTCTACACCGTGCAGCAGATGCCGCTGACCGAAGCAGGCATTGATGCCGGTTTCACCCGTGACCTCTATGTGGCGTTGGGCGAGCCTCTAGAAGACGGCGCCTGGGCGGTGCGGGTGCATATCAAGCCGTTTGTGCGCTGGATCTGGCTGGGCGCGTTGCTGATGTCGCTGGGCGGTGTTCTCTCGGTGAGCGACAAACGCTACCGGGTCAAAGTCAGGACCCGCGTCCGCGAGACACTGGGTCTGGCCCAGCAAGGAGCCTGAGATGAAAAGATTGTTGATGTTGCTGCCGCTGGCACTCTTTCTAATCGTCGCCGTGTTTCTTTATCGCGGCTTGTTCCTGGACCCGACGGAGCTTCCGTCGGCGCTGATCGGCAAGCCGCTTCCTTCGTTCTCTCTGCCCTCGGTCGAGGATCCGCAACGGCTGATAAGCGCTCAGGACATCAAAGGCAAACCGGCGCTCGTCAACGTCTGGGCGACTTGGTGCGTGGCCTGCAAGGTCGAACATCCGGTGCTCAACAAGCTTGCAGCGCAGGGCGTGAATATTTATGGAGTCAACTACAAGGACGACAACGCCGCTGCCCAGAAATGGCTCCGGGATTTCCATGATCCCTATCAGCTGAACATTCGCGACGAGCAAGGCAGCCTTGGGCTGGATCTGGGTGTGTACGGCGCTCCGGAAACCTTCATCGTCGACAAGCAGGGCATCATTCGTCACAAGTACGTCGGCGTGATCGACGAGCGCGTCTGGCGCGAGAAGCTTGCCGCGCTTTATCAGGAACTGGTGGACGAATGAGACAGTTGATCCGGGGCGTACTGCTGGCGCTGTGTCTGGTCGGCAGCGCGCACGCGGCGATCGATACGTACGAGTTCAAGAGCGGCGCTGAACGAGAGCGCTACCGCACATTGGTCGAAGAACTGCGTTGCCCTAAATGCCAGAACCAGAACATTGCCGATTCCAACGCGCCCATTGCCATGGACTTGCGGCGTGAAATCTACCGCATGTTGGAAGAAGGGCAGAGCAACGAGCAAATAGTCGATTATCTCGTCGCGCGCTATGGCGACTTCGTGCGCTACAAGCCACCTGTCAACGCCAAGACAGTCCTGCTTTGGTACGGCCCGATAGCCTTGCTGGTGCTTGGCTTTGGCGTACTGGCGTTCATCCTGATACGCCGCCGTCGTGGGGCAGGCATCAACGCGTCGAACACACTTTCCGAGGCCGATCGAGCGCGCCTCGCCACGTTGCTGGATAAAAAACAACCATGATCGATTTCTGGATAGGTGCCGGCCTGCTGTTGTTGGCTGCCCTGGCGTTCCTGCTG
Source organism: Stutzerimonas sp. VN223-3 (assembly GCF_045999685.1). NCBI lineage: Bacteria > Pseudomonadati > Pseudomonadota > Gammaproteobacteria > Pseudomonadales > Pseudomonadaceae > Stutzerimonas > Stutzerimonas sp. VN223-3. The sequence goes on from NZ_RBEC01000001.1 coordinate 824,717, forward strand.
CTTCCCTTGCTGCGGGGGCGTCGAATGCAGGCGGAGGAGGACAGGACTGCCCTGAACGTCGCGCTGTATGGAGAGCGGCTTGATGAACTGGCCGTACAGCAGTCAGCTGGAATCCTTACGCCGGAGCAGTTCGAGGCAGGCCGCGCCGATGCGGCGCGCGAACTGCTCGACGACACCGAGGGCGGCGATACGCGGCGCAGTAGCAGTCTGGGTCGTGCCATTCCGCTGATCGCCGCGATTCTGGTGCCGCTGCTTGGCTATGGTCTGTACATGCACTGGGGTGCGAGCGACAAGCTGGAGCTGGCACGCGAGTTTGCTGTGCAACCTAAAACCATGGAAGAAGCGACTGCAAGGCTGGAACGCGCGGTGAAGGCGCAACCCGAATCCACCGAAGCGTGGTATTTCCTTGCCCGGACGTATATGAGTCAGGGGCGTGCCGCCGATGCCGCCGCAGCCTATGCGCAGCTCATCGAGCTGGCAGGTCGTCAGCCGGAACTGCTCGGGCAGTGGGCTCAGGCGTTGTATTTTGCTGAGGATCGTCAGTGGTCGGAGCAAATGCAGCAACTCACCAACGAGGCGCTGAGGAACGACCCCCATGAGGTTACCAGCCTGGGCTTGCTGGGCATCGCTGCGTTTGAAAATGAACGCTTCGAGGAAGCCATAGGTTTTTGGGAGCGTTTGGTTGCCATATTGCCGGCACAAGACCCTTCGCGTCAGGCTATTGAGTCCGGTATCGCGCGGGCTCGCAAGCAACTCGGCGAACCTGCTTCCGACGGTGCGGAACCTGCTGGTGAGACAGCCGCGGTGGCCAGCTCCAGCCTGACAGTCGATGTTCGCCTGGACGCTACTCTGGCGGATGACGTGCAGCCCACCGATACGGTGTTCGTGTTCGCTCGTGCGGTTTCCGGGCCGCCGATGCCGTTGGCGGTGAAACGTCTCACTGTCGCTGATCTGCCTGCTACGGTCAGTTTGAGCGATGCCGATGCAATGACTCCGCAGCTCCGGTTGTCCAACTTCGAACAGGTCAGGCTGTTTGCCCGCATTTCTCGCAGCGGTGATGCCACTCGAGGCGAGTGGAAAGGCAGCAGTACGCCGCTGGCGTTGGGCAACAACGGCACGGTCAAGCTGACAATCGACCAACCTGAAATGCCCTGACCGCAGGCAGGGCGGCTACGAGGCGACTGATGATGACAATGGTTTCCACACGGCATGCATGGCGTTTGCTCAGGGCTTCTGGCGTGATGGCACTGGCGCTGTTGCTCGGCGCATGCGCGGGTAACCCGTATCAGGCATCAAAGCCGACTCCCACGCCTACTCCGCCTGTGTCAGAGCCCCAGGAGCCGGTCGCAAGCCCACCGCCAGTGCGCACGCCGCCGGCGCCACGTCCACCGGCTACACAAAAGAGCCATCCGCGCTACGCGCCGCCGCCTCATGCCGCTGCGCATTGGGACAACCGTCTGGGCGTGTATGTCGTGGAAGGCCGGAACATGTTCTATCGTGAACGGCTTTATTACCGCTGGGATGGCGACTGGTATTGCGCCGGCCGTCCAGATGGTCCATGGGAACCGGTCGCGCTCCCGAGCGTCCCAACGGGTCTTCGCAGTTTGCACTGATCACCAATGGCATTCGGTCCTCTTCCCGTGGCGCACTAAAGCCGAATCGAAAAGTGCCGATAAGGAGTCAGGTCCAGCAATATATTGCCGGGCAGCGGGCTCAGCCTTGTAACCCAGTTCATCCGGAGCAGATCATGAGTGCATCAGTCAAACGTCTTGAAGAAACCGGCAGCGCGCTACGCGATGCGATGGTGCAACAGGACTGGACAGCGATTAGCGTCCTTGATCTGCAGTGCCGTCAGGTCGTCGAAGCTGCAATGAATGAGCCTCGTCAGGATGAGCCTGCGATTCGCCAGCGCCTGCAGGAGCTGGTCAATCTTTATCGTGAACTGGTGACTACGTGCCAAGCGGAGCAACGGCGTGTAGCTGATGAATTGATTCAGCTCAACCAGTCCCAGCAGGGCGCGAAGCTTTACAAGTTGTTCGGCTGATTCTTCGAAGCGTTTTCGTGCTCCGCCACCTACCATTCGTCACCTTAATTTCTGACGTTAAGTACGGTCGGGATTGCTGGCCAGGCTCTCTATATCGCGAGACCGCAGCGACATGGTCGGTATGATTTCGTGGCTGGCTTGTATCCGCGTTCCGCCTGCATGTTCAGCTGAATCACCAGCTAACGTCGTCGAAAAATGCCGCGCATCGTAAATTTCAGATAGTCCCGCTAGATAGGCGTCACCTACCTGACGAAGGCATTTGAACGCGATTGTTGTGGTTATCCTCTTTCTCCTAGCGTCAACAAACCGGATGCTTTCTTAGCATCTTCCGTGTCTAATTCACGTCATAAATTTGACTCGAATCGTTTTTTTTAATTAACTGGTGGCTATCTGCCGGCGGGCGCAATCGTGTTGTTCCAGATACGAGCGCAGGCCTTCTTTTCCAGCCTCTAGAGCCTATAAACAAGATGTGGCGTGAAACCAAGATTTTGTTGATAGACGACGACAAGGATCGTCGCCGCGATTTGGCGGTCATCCTCAACTTTCTGAGTGAAGATCATCTGGCCTGTTCCAGTAGCGACTGGCGCAATGAGGTCGACTCGCTCGAATCTAGCCGCAGTGTGCTCGGCGTTTTGCTCGGCGACGTTTCAGCTAAAGGCGGTGCGGTAGAACTGCTCAAGCAACTCAGTAAATGGGACGAGAATCTGCCTTTGATGCTGATTGGCGAGCCCGTTCCGGCGGACTGGCCGGATGAGATCCGCCGCCGTGTGCTGGCCAGCCTCGAAATGCCCCCGAGCTACAACAAACTGCTCGATTCGCTTCACCGCGCTCAGGTCTACCGTGAGATGTACGACCAAGCCAAGGCGCGCGGGCGTCAGCGCGAACCTAACCTGTTTCGCAGCCTGGTTGGCACCAGCCGTGCCGTACAGCATGTGCGGCAGATGATGCAGCAAGTAGCCGACACCGAGGCGAGCGTGCTTATCCTCGGCGAGTCCGGAACTGGCAAGGAAGTCGTCGCGCGTAACTTGCACTACCATTCCAAGCGCCGCGGCGGGCCTTTCGTTCCAGTCAACTGCGGCGCGATTCCAGCCGAGCTGCTGGAAAGCGAGCTGTTCGGTCACGAGAAGGGCGCCTTTACCGGCGCGATCAGCTCGCGTGCCGGCCGTTTCGAACTGGCCGAAGGCGGGACGCTGTTTCTCGACGAAATCGGTGATATGCCGTTGCCGATGCAGGTCAAATTGCTGCGAGTCCTACAGGAACGCACCTTCGAACGCGTGGGTAGCAACCGTACGCAGAACGCCGATGTACGAATAATCGCGGCGACCCACAAAGATCTGGAGAAGATGATCGTAGACGGCAGCTTCCGTGAGGATCTGTATTACCGTCTCAATGTTTTCCCCATCGAAATGGCTCCGCTACGCGAGCGTATCGAGGACATTCCGCTGCTGATGAACGAGCTCATCTCGCGCATGGAGCATGAGAAGCGCGGCTCGATTCGCTTCAACTCCGCTGCGATCATGTCGTTATGCCGTCACGATTGGCCGGGCAACGTGCGCGAACTGGCGAACCTCGTCGAGCGAATGGCAATCATGCATCCGTACGGCGTAATCGGGGTGATGGAGCTGCCGAAGAAGTTCCGCCATGTCGATGATGACGACGAGCAATATGCAGCCAATATGCATGACGAGATGGAGGAGAGGGCCGCGATCAACGCGCCCATCGTCGTATCCGACGCGCACGCAATGCTTCCCCTTGAAGGCCTCGATCTGAAAGACTACCTGGGCAATCTGGAGCAGGGGCTTATTCAGCAGGCCCTCGAAGATGCCGGCGGCGTCGTTGCCCGCGCTGCTGAACGTCTTCGTATTCGTCGAACGACCCTCGTCGAGAAGATGCGCAAATACGGCATGAATCGTCGCGACGACGATCTCGACGAGTGAGTACCCGCCACGCCGCTGGCCCGGCGGCGTGGCTTCCTTTATCTCATCTCTATACGCACGCCCATGCGCTAGGCATGATCCTTGCTGCCTGACATTCGACCGACCATCTTTTTGACGGATACGAGTGCCAGTGACTTCAGCGTTCTCTTCATTAGCTGTTACCCAGCATTCTGCCAAGGCAGCAGCAAACGCCGAGCTTGAACAATCACTCGAGTTGTTCACTCGCATGTCCGGTCGGTTAGGCGAATCCCAGCAGCTGTTACAGGTCCACGTAGCCGAGCTGAAAGATCAACTCGCCGAAACCAGCGCACTGCGTCTGCGTGAATTCGACGAGAAGGAGCGCCTGGCCAATCGCCTGCAGAGTCTGTTGGACCTCTTGCCTGGCGGTGTCATCGTCATAGACGGCCAAGGTGTAGTCCGCGAAGCCAATCCGGTTGCTCTGGAGCTTCTGGGCGAGCCGCTCGAAGGCCAGCTCTGGCGTGAGGTGATCGCGCGCAGCTTTGCCCCCCGCAAGGACGATGGTCATGAGGTTTCTTTGAGGGACGGACGCCGTGTCTCGATCGCCACCCGCTCGCTGAATGGCGAACCCGGGCAGCTCGTATTGCTTACCGATCTGACCGAGACGCGAAGATTGCAGGAGCAATTGGCGCGTCATGAGCGTTTGTCGTCGCTGGGTCGGATGGTCGCTTCGCTGGCCCATCAGATTCGCACACCGTTATCGACAGCATTGTTGTACGCCAGTCACTTGGAGCAAGGTGGGCTGTCCGACGAGCATCAGCAACGTTTTGCCGGTCGACTGAAGGACCGTTTGAACGAGCTGGAACACCAAGTCCGCGACATGCTGCTCTTCGCTCGCGGCGATCTGCCGCTGGAGGATCAGCTGGCGCCCGCCGAGCTGCTGACGGCGTTGCGCTCTGCGGCCGAAGCGCGCGTGCAGGGCATCGCCATTCGTTGGCAATGCGACGTGCGGAACGGTGGCTTGCGATGCAACCGTGACACACTGGTGGGTGCGTTGCTCAATCTGATCGAGAACGCGCTTCAGGCCGTCAGCAACCATCCGCGGCTTAAGGTGCATCTCTACATTCGAGGTTCGGTATTGCGGATCAGCATCAGCGACAACGGTGCGGGAATCGATGCCGCGACTCTGGCGCGGCTCGGCGAGCCGTTTTTCACCACCAAGGCGACAGGAACCGGGCTGGGTCTGGCCGTGGTCAAGTCGGTTGCGCGTGCCCATTCAGGTGCGCTTGAGTTGCGCTCTCGGCCGGGTCGAGGGACCTGCGCCATTTTGCAGCTGCCGCTGCTTCCGGTGTGCGCGCCGGCAATTTCGGAGTGAAGACGATGGCTGCCAAAATTCTCTTGGTCGAGGACGACCGCGCACTGCGAGAGGCGCTGAGCGATACCCTGGTCCTCGGTGGTTATTCGCACCGGGCGGTTGATTGCGCCGAGGCCGCGTTGCTTGCTCTGCAAGAGGAAGGCTTCGGCCTGGTGGTCAGCGATGTGAACATGCCCGGCATGGATGGTCATGCGTTGCAGGTACTCGTGCGCCAGCGGTATCCGCAGGTGCCGGTATTGCTAATGACCGCTTACGGCGCCGTCGAGCGAGCCGTCGAGGCGATGCGTCAGGGTGCCGTGGACTACCTAGTCAAGCCGTTTGAACCGAAGGTCTTACTCGGTCTTGTCGCTCGACATGCCTGCGGCCAAATTGGCGAGGCCGATCCACAAGGGCCAGTCGCGGTCGAGCCTGCGAGTCAGCAACTGCTGGCATTGGCGGCCCGCGTCGCGCAGAGCGATTCGACCGTGCTTGTCTCCGGCGAGTCCGGTACCGGCAAAGAAGTGTTGGCCCGCTACATCCATCAGCAGTCACAGCGCGCAGGCAAACCTTTCATCGCGATCAACTGCGCTGCGATACCGGACAACATGCTCGAGGCGACGCTGTTCGGTCACGAGAAGGGCGCCTTCACTGGCGCAATCGCGACTCAGCCGGGCAAATTCGAGCTGGCCGAAGGCGGCACGCTACTGCTCGACGAAATCTCTGAGATGCCGTTGGCGCTGCAAGCCAAGTTGCTACGCGTATTGCAGGAGCGCGAGGTCGAGCGCGTCGGCGCCCGCAAACCGATAGCGCTGGATATCCGAGTCGTCGCCACGACCAACCGTGATTTGGCGGAGGAAGTCCGAAGCGGGCGCTTCCGTGAAGATCTGTTTTATCGGCTTTCGGTATTCCCGCTCGCCTGGCCCGCCTTGCGTGACCGACCTGCGGATATCGTTCCGCTTGCCGAGCGCCTGCTGACAAGTCATGCGCTGAAGATGCGCCAGCCTACCGCCAAGCTCACGTCCGAGGCGCGCCAGTGCCTGCTCGGCCATCCCTGGCCCGGCAATGTCCGCGAGCTGGATAACGCCATCCAGCGCGCTCTGATACTGCAACAAGGCGGTTTGATCCGCCCGGAGGATCTCTGCCTGACCGTGACGGCTGGTTTCGCTTCGCTAGCGCGAGGAGCAGCTGACACTACGCCATTGGACCCAGTACGCGCCGTTCCACCCGCCTCGGCAGAAGCGGGCAACGCGTTGGGCGAAGACCTGCGGCGTCGTGAATTCGAGTTGATCCTCGACACCCTGCGAGCCGAGCGTGGCCGACGCAAGGAGACCGCCGACCGGTTGGGCATCAGTGCGCGCACGCTGCGCTACAAGCTTGCGCAGATGCGTGACGCCGGTATGGATCCGGAAGCCGCCTTGTACGCCAGCTAAACGTGAACCTGAAAGGTCCCTCGAGGATCGGCGCGGGCGGCTCTGATAAGCTTCGTCGATCATGACTACGAGGGTCTGAAGGTGGACGAAGCATTCTGGCAACGGCGCTGGGCGCGCAATGAAATCGGCTTTCACCTGAGCGAGGTCAACCCTTATTTGCTCCGCCACTGGCCGAGTTTGCGATTAGCCAGAGGGTCCAGGGTCCTGGTGCCGCTGTGCGGAAAAAGCCTCGATATGGCATGGCTGGCCGAGCAGGGCTTCGCCGTGCTCGGCGTGGAGCTGAGCGAACGCGCAGTCGAAGACTTCTTTGCTGGCCAGGGGGTGGCCGCGGATGTGAGCCGCCAGGGCGTGTTCAAGGTCTACCGTGCAGGTTCGCTGGAAATCCGATGTGGCGATTTCTTCGCCCTGAGCCGCAGCGACGTCGCGGATTGCCAGGGACTCTACGATCGAGCCGCGCTAATCGCACTGCCTGCGGCGATGCGTCAGCGTTACGTCGGGCATCTAACGAGCGTTCTCGCGCCGGGCTGTCAGGGCTTGCTGGTGTCCCTGAACTACGAGCAAGAGCAGATGCCCGGACCGCCATTTTCCGTCAGTGATGCCGAAGTTCGGCAATCGCTGAGCGCCCATTGGGACATCGAGTTGCTGGAGCAGGCGGATGTGCTGGAAGGCAACTGGAAGTTCCTCCAACGCGGGCTGACGCGCCTGGAAGAAAACTGCTATCGGCTCAGAAGGATGGAATAGGCGTTTGCTCCCATTGCGGAGCGATGATGCAACAAGGGTCGCGACTAGGTGTTTGAGGATTACACCCAAGCTGCGATTGCGAACGTTCGATGGAAGGCAGCGCGTTGCGCGCCGCCAACCAGTTCGCTGAAACCATCTGCATCATTTATTGCGGGAGCTGATGTCCGTTCGTTCAGCCGCGCTGACGCAGCGCTTCGATACGATCTTCCAAAGACGGGTGCGTCATCAACAGTCCGGCCAGGCCATTACGCAAGGCGCCGTTGATGCTGAAGGCTTTGAGGCTGTCCGGCATATCCACCGGTACGCCCTGTTCGGTACGTAGCCGCTGTAGCGCGCCGATCATCGCGGTGGTGCCAGCCAACTGCGCCCCTGCTTCATCAGCGCGAAACTCGCGTTTACGCGAGAACCACATGACCACGATGCTGGCGAGAATGCCCAGCACCAGCTCAGCGAAGATTGTCGCGACGAAGTAGCCGATGCCATGACCGTCTTCGTTCTTCAGGATCACCCGATCGACGAAGCTGCCGAAGATCCGCGCGAAGAACATGACAAAGGTATTCACCACCCCCTGAATCAGGGCAAGGGTCACCATATCGCCGTTCGCGACGTGGCCGATCTCGTGAGCCAATACAGCTTTGACTTCATCTGGAGAAAAGCGCTCGAGCAGGCCCTGGCTGACAGCGACCAGCGCGTCGTTCTTGTTCCAGCCGGTTGCGAAGGCGTTGGCTTCGTAGGCGGGGAAAATACCCACTTCCGGCATCTTGATACCAGCTTCGCGAGAGAGCTGCTCGACGGTCTGCAGCAGCCATTGTTCGTGACGAGTACGAGGCTGGCTGATGATTTCGGTACGGGTGCTCATTTTCGCCATCCACTTGGAGATGAACAGCGAAACCAGTGCACCGGCGAAGCCGAAGACGGCGCAGAAAATCAGCAGACTGCCGTAGTTCTGACCCGTGTAGCGATCCACCCCAAGCAGCTTCAGGGTGATGCTGGCAACGACCAGTACAGCCAGGTTGGTGGCCAGGAACAAGAAAATGCGCATCATGTTGCGGCAGACTCCAAGGGGAACAGTAAAGAACGATAGGCTATATAAGGTGCGGCTCGGCGCTATTCAACCGGGCGACTATTTCAAGCTATGTCGCCCGTGGCGCGGGCGCGCTCGGTGTTGGCTGTTGGCGTGCTGCCTAACAGTTGACGGGTCAGCTGCGCAAGCTGTTCGCTGTGGCCGTCGCGTAGCGCCTGACGAAGTTGATGGGCGAGGCTGGAATGAACCCGACGCACGCTCGGAGGTAGCGATTCGTTACTGGTCACTGCTTCAGGCACGCTGCTCGATAAGCGCAGAAATGCCTTCTCGGTGAGAACGGTCTGGTCGATTGCTTGATGTTGGATAATGCTCTCGAATCGCAGATAACCTTCATCGGCCAGCCACAGGAGCGCTCCCAGACAGCTCTGATGCCGCTTGCTGGGCAGGCCGAACTCGTCTGGTTCTTCCAGACCGATCAGGTCTTCGACGTATAGCGTGACTTTCCGAGGGAACGCCTGATAGAGCAACAGCAGACCGGCGGCGGCGTCCCGGTAGAAATCGTCGATCTGCAAATCCATGGAGTCGCTACTGGCTGTAGGTCTTGAGGAAGTTACCGATGCGGCCGATTGCCTGTTCGAGATCGTCCACCCGCGGCAGCGTGACCACACGGAAGTGATCCGGCCATGGCCAGTTGAACGCGGTGCCCTGAACGATCAGCAGCTTTTCGGACAGCAACAGGTCGAGTACGAACTTCTCGTCGTTATGGATTGGGCATATCTTCGGATCGATTCGGGGGAAGGCGTAGAGCGCGCCCATCGGCTTGACGCAACTGATGCCGGGAATGTCATTGAGCAGTTCCCAAGTGCGGTTGCGCTGCTCCAGCAGACGGCCTGGCGGCAGGACCAGATCGTTGATGCTCTGATACCCGCCGAGTGCGGTCTGAATCGCGTGTTGTGACGGCACGTTGGCACACAGGCGCATATTGGCCAGTATGTCGATGCCCTCGATATAGCTCTGCGCCTTGTGCTTGGGTCCCGAAATCACCACCCAGCCGGAGCGAAAGCCGGCGACCCGATAGGATTTGGACAGGCCGTTGAAGGTCAGGCAAAGGACGTCCGGCGCCAGCGATGCGGTGCAGGTATGCACCGCGTCGTCATAGAGAATCTTGTCGTAGATTTCGTCGGAAAACAGTACCAGTTTGTGCTGACGCGCCAGCTCGACCATGCCTTCCAGCACTTCGCGCGGGTAAACCGCACCGGTCGGGTTGTTCGGATTGATCAGCACCAGCGCCTTGGTATTGGGTGTGATCTTGGCCTTGATATCAGCTAGATCCGGCCACCAGTTGGCCTGCTCATCACAGAGGTAGTGCACCGGCTTGCCGCCTGCCAAACTCACTGCGGCAGTCCACAATGGATAATCTGGGGCGGGGATCAGTACCTCGTCGCCGTTGTTGAGCAACGCCTGCATGGACATCACGATCAGCTCGGATACACCGTTGCCGAGGTAGATATCCTCGATGGTCACGCCTTCTACCTGCTTCTGCTGGTAGTACTGCATGATGGCCTTGCGCGCGCTGAAGAGGCCTTTGGAATCGCTATAGCCTTGCGCGGTCGGCAGGTTGCGGATCACGTCCTGAAGGATTTCTTCAGGGGCTTCGAAACCGAACGGCGCCGGATTGCCAATGTTCAGCTTGAGGATGCGATGACCTTCCTCTTCCAGGCGTTTGGCGTGCTTGAGCACTGGCCCGCGGATGTCGTAGCAGACATTGGCGAGCTTGTTCGATTTGCTTACCTGCATGATCCTGAGTGTCCCGAAGTGGAGACGTGCCATGCGCTTGAAAGGCTGGCAACGTTTGGCATGAACCCGGGCGCCTTGGCAGTCGGAAACCCCGCTGCCAGACTAGGCGTCTAAGAGCAACGCATCATACGTGCGGCCCGACTACCGGAAAAGGTACAGATCGGCCTTTTTTCAGATGACGAGGTGTACCGATGGAAAAGCTAGAAAAACCGCTCGACACCTGGCGTGAAGAGCTTTCCGACGAGCAGTTTCAGGTTTGTCGCCTGGGTGCGACCGAGCGTCCGTTTAGCGGCAAGTACAATGACGCGAAAACCCCCGGTATCTATCATTGCGCCTGCTGCGACGCACCGTTGTTCGACTCGGATGCCAAGTTCGACTCCGGTTGTGGCTGGCCCAGCTACTTCCAGCCCGTCAGCGATACGGCTATCTCAAGCGTCGACGACTTTAGCCACGGTATGCATCGTATCGAGGTCAAATGCTCGCGCTGCGATGCGCATCTCGGCCATGTCTTTCCGGACGGCCCGGCTCCGACCGGCCTGCGCTATTGCATCAATTCAGCGTCTCTCAACCACAAGCCGCGTGAAGCCTGATCGGCATCCGAAACGCAGCCATCGGGACACCAATCATGCGCGATCCGCTGTTAGAAATTCCCTGCATTTCCATTGATGGTCAGGCGAAAACTCTGGCCGATTTTGGCGGTAAGGTGCTGCTGGTGGTCAATACAGCCAGCCAGTGTGGTTTCACACCGCAGTACAAGGGGTTGGAAGCGCTATGGAGGCGCTATGCGGAGCAGGGGTTGGTGGTGCTCGGGTTTCCCTGCGATCAGTTCGGCCGGCAGGAGCCGGGCGACGAGGAACAGATCGCCACATTCTGCGAGCGCAACTTCGGTGTCAGCTTCCCGTTGTTCGCCAAGGTCCAGGTCAATGGCGGCGATGCACATCCATTATTCGTCCAACTGAAAAAGCGTGCGCCGGGTCTGCTTGGCAGCAAGGCGATCAAGTGGAATTTCACCAAGTTCCTGATTGCCGATGAGGGGCGCTCCATTGAGCGCTTCTCGTCGCGGACGCCGCCGGAGGCGTTGGTAACCCATATCGAATCTCGCCTTTAAGCTTGCGGTGAAAACCTGGTGGCGCGGGCCACATTTATTTTGGAGTCGTTGAATGGATGCCGAGCTGAAAGCCTTCTTGCAGCGCGCCGATGCGCTGATCACGCGCCTGGAGCCCTTGTTGCCGTCGCCGCGCGCATCGATAGACTGGGCCAGCAGCCTGGCCGCACGTTGGCACCGCGAGGGGCAGGGCGGCTATCTACAGCCGTTGAGCGTATCGCTCGATCTGAATCTGGCTGACCTGATCGGCATTGACCGGCAGCGCGAGTTGCTGTCGAACAATACCCGCCAGTTCGTGGCTGGCCTACCAGCCAACCACGTGCTGCTCTGGGGCTCGCGGGGAACTGGCAAGTCTTCGCTGATTCGAGCGCTACTGGCCGAGCATGCGCCAGCGGGTCTGCGCCTGATCGAGATCGAGCGCGATCATCTGGCTGATCTGCCGAAAGTGGTCGAGCAGCTTGCCGGGCAGTCGCAACATTTCGTGGTGTTCTGCGACGACCTGTCATTCGAGGCGGGTGAAGGCGATTACCGTGTGTTGAAAAGCGTGTTGGACGGCTCCCTGGAGCGAGCGCCGGAAAATGTACTGCTGTACGCCACGTCCAATCGTCGGCATCTGGTGCCGGAACGCCAGAGCGATAACGAGAACTGGCAGATGATCGACGGTGAGCTGCATCCCAATGAAGCGGTTGAAGACAAGATTGCGCTGTCTGACCGCTTCGGCCTCTGGCTTTCGTTCTATCCTTTCAGTCAGGAACATTACCTGAATGTAGTGCGGCACTGGATCGGGTCGCTGGCCGAGCAGGCCGGGCTCAGCTGGAGCTGGGATGAAGCGCTGGAGAAGGACGCGATTCGCTGGGCTACCGCACGGGGCAATCGCAACGGCCGTTGCGCCTACCAGTTCGCGCGGCAGTGGGTGGGAATTCGTTTGCTCTGAGGCGCTGGACAGGTGCCCGATAACTCGTGAGCGCCGTTGCAGTGAGTCAGCTGGGCTGCTTCGCGCTCTTGCCCATTTCGATGAGCTTGGCGGTCATGCGCTGTTCGCCTGGCAGTAGGTTTTGCACTGAAACGAGCGCCTTCATTCGCGCAAAGTGAGCTGCAAGCGCTGGCCAGCGCCCCGCATCGACCACTTCGCCGCCGTGTTCCATGTTGATCAACTGGCAAGCGAAAGCGATATCGGCCATCGAGAGCTGACTGCCGATGAAGTAATCGTTTTCGCCCAGTTGCCGCTCAAGGTAATCAAAGTGCGGCGGCAGCTTTTCGTTCAGTGCTGCCTGGACGCTTTCTTCGTTGCACGGGTGGCCCGAGCTCGGCTTCAGTATCCGATTGCGAAATACGCCGAAAGTCGTCAGCGGAGCAAGTTCATAGTCGGCGTATTTTTCCAGCCAGCGTACCTGTGCGCGTTGTGCTGCGTTGTTTCCGTACAGCCGCGCGGTGTTTTCGTAGGCTTCTTCGAGGTATTGGCAGATCACGCTGGAATCAGCGAGACAGAGCTCACCGTCCTTGAAGGCTGGGATACGTCCGAGGGGATTGAGCTGTAAATACCATTCTGGTGGCGTGAACGGCATAACCATTTCGAGCTGATAGTCCAGGCCCCGCTCTAGTAGGCACAGACGGACTTTGCGAACGAATGGCGACAGCGGGGCGCCAAATACAGTCAAGGACATAGAGATTCTCCAAGGCATTGCTGGGTATAGGGTGGCAGCCGGCAAGGGAGAATGCACCCGCATCCCGAGTTGGCGCGTTGTCTGGGTTGCCTCGCCTACATTTTCAACGACCTGCTAGTAGATATTGTTCTTCTTCCAGTCGTCTTCATTTTCGAAGTTCTTCAGACCTTCTGCCAGCTCATTGGGTTCGTCAAGCTTCGGTTGGTGTTGCGTCTGCTCGAGTTGATTCGCGTGGGTGTAGCTCGCTTCTAGCTGTTGCAGCTGGGTCTGGTAATCCGCCTGGTTGGATTGCTTGCGGATGTATTGAATGCCGCGCTCGAAGGCGAGGCGTGCCTTGTGCGCGCTTCCCTGCCGCAGGGCCTGCTGTCCGATGTTGGTGAAATACTCTATGTGTAACATCACCATCATCCGCTGGATCTGGTGCAACCAGCGTTTGGCCGCGTTCGTATCGAGCTGACCCTGCTTGTTGGCCCAGATCACTTGTGCGTGTAGATCTTCCAACAGCAGGCGAGCCTCTTTGGCCTGAGCCTCGGTGAGAATTTTCACCGGGGTGTTCTGTACCGGAATTTCGTCGCCCTTGGCAACGGCGTTGCGCAGCAGTTCGACGCGGGCCGTAATGGCGGAGTTCTTCTTCTCCAATGGCAGTAGCCGTTCGCCCAGGTGCAGCTCGAGCCTCGCCAGCATCAGCTTGAGTGCAGGGCTCATCATCTGCCCTGGAATGCTGTCGGAAAGATTGGCGCAGCGACGTATTCGGTCGTTGAGCTCAGCTCGCATGCGAGCCTTTTCCAGATTGTTCTTTTCGACGATCTGGTTGATGAAGCCAATCGCTATCAATATGAACAGGCCAGCAATGACCAATCCTGCAATCAGAACCGGGGACACGGGACGCACCTCTCTATCGGGCGGTTTTTTGTCGAGTGTAGAGCGTTAGATGGCAAGCTGATAGCTCGACGCGGCTTCGGAATCCTTCGTTTAAAAAAATCTCGAATGGCGCTTGACGACTATTCATGTCCTCCATAGAATGCGCGCCACTTGCAGCGTGAAGCACATCGCAGACGCTGGAAGCCGGAATGAAAGCTGTAGTTTCCGGGCTGCGTCCCCTTCGTCTAGTGGCCTAGGACACCGCCCTTTCACGGCGGTAACAGGGGTTCGAGTCCCCTAGGGGACGCCACTTTTTGTTTTAGCGCGGGAATAGCTCAGTTGGTAGAGCACGACCTTGCCAAGGTCGGGGTCGCGAGTTCGAGTCTCGTTTCCCGCTCCAAATTCGCTTGCGAAAGGCCTTTAAGCCAATCGAAAGCATAAAGAAAGCGACCTAGAGTCGCTTTTTTTGTGCCTGTAATTCCGGAATCGCTGTCGCGACCCGACACCGCGCGGAACTTCATTCCCCATTTCAATATTCGCGAAGCTGCTGGCGCCTTGCCAGGGTCTGCGTTGTCTCATTCTTCAAAACTCAGCGAGCCGGTTACGGTCATATGGATTAGATGTTCGCGTCGTATGCGCTGGGTGTGCTGCAGGCAGGTTGATCTACCGCTCGGCAGGTCCTGGGTCCGCTACGGACGGCGACAAACTTACACATCGGGGCCGTCATCATGGCAAGTACTCAAAGCGCTGCAGCGACGTTGCGCTCGGCATGGATCGCCCACGCACAGGCAAATCCCATTATTGCGGTGGGGCTCGTCGGCACTTTCTTGGTTGTGTTGCTGCTGCTTGGGGCGAGTGGCTACAACGCGTTCCAGAATGGCGACGAAAGCAACATTCGCTACGGGTTACTCGGCGGTACGGCAGGCTTTGCTGCGACAGCGCTGGGAGCGCTGATGGCGATTGCGCTGGGTAATATTTCTACTCGCACCCAGGACAGCATGCTTGGCTTCGCGGCCGGGATGATGCTCGCGGCCAGTTCGTTTTCGCTGATCCTTCCAGGTCTTGCCGCTGCCAGGGATCTTTTTGGCAGCGGCCCTGCTGCAGCATTGACTGTAGTGGTAGGGCTCGGGTTTGGCGTACTGCTGATGCTCGGGCTGGACTATTTCACGCCGCATGAGCATGAAAGCGCGGGTGCCTTTGGCCCGGATCATCAGCGCATGAGTCGGGTCTGGTTGTTCGTCTTTGCGATCATCCTGCATAACGTTCCGGAGGGCATGGCGATCGGCGTGAGCTTCGCCAAAGGCGATATGGAAGTTGGCCTGCCGCTTACAACGGCAATTGCCATTCAGGATATTCCCGAGGGGTTGGCCGTTGCGTTGGCGTTGCGGACCACCGGTCTCTCCGCCTGGCGTGCGATTCTGGTCGCCGCCGCATCGGGCTTAATGGAGCCACTCGGGGCTCTGGTAGGTTTGGGCATATCCAGTGGTTTGGCTATCGCCTATCCGGTCAGCCTCGGATTGGCCGCTGGCGCCATGATCTTCGTGGTCTCGCATGAGGTGATCCCCGAAACCCACCGTAATGGCCATCAGACGCCCGCTACGGTCGGTTTGATGGGCGGTTTTGCGGTGATGATGTTCCTTGATACGGCGCTGGGCTAACCGAGTCGCGGCAACGCAGTGTTGCCAACGCAGGTAGTTTTGGGCGGCTGGCTAGAACTGCTCCAGTAATCGCCGTGCCGCCTCCTGGCCGCTGAGCCAGGCGCCTTCGACACGGCCGGACAAGCACCAGTCGCCGCAGGCGTACAAGCCGAGGTGAGCATCGGCCAAGGCGCCCCATTCGTGGGACTGGCTCGGGCGCGCATAGAGCCAGCGATGGGCGAGGGTAAATTCAGGGGCAGGCACAACGCAGTCGATCAGTTCGGCAAATGCGCCGTGCAATTGTTCGATCACTGATTCCTTGGACATATCGAGATGCTGACGGCTCCAGGCGCTGGTCGCATGCAATACCCAGGTATCGAGATGGTCGTCGCGCCCGGGTTTGCTGTGGTGGCGGGCTAGCCAATCCAGGGCGTCGTCCTGAACGAAACAGGCATCGAGCTTGGTGTCCAGCGGTTTGGCGAAGCCTAGGGCGACGGACCAGGTTGGCTCCATCGCGACGCTGGCGGCGACAGCGGCCAGCTTCGGTGCAGAGGCGAGCAACGTGCTGGCCTGTGGCGCGGGAATGGCGATGATGACCTGGCTGAACGGGCCGTGGTTGGTGCCTTCGGCGTCAACCAGCGTCCAGTACTCCTCGCCGCGGAACACGTCAGTGATGCGGCAGGCGAATGTGGCCGGCAACTCGCCAAGCAGGCCGACGACAATCGAGCTCATGCGCGGCACGCCGACCCAACGAAGCTGCTCGTCTGTGGAGGGTGACAGCTGCCCGCTGCGGGACTGGTAAAGATTGGGTGACCATTCTGCAACCCAGCCTTGAGTCTGCCATTGGTGCACGGTCTCGGTGAAGCGCCGGTCCCGAGCGGTGAAATACTGGGTCCCGAGATCGAGATGTCCCGCGTCGCTGCGCTTGCTGGCCAGGCGTCCGCCAAGGCCGCGACTCTTGTCGAAAAGTTGGACAGGCTGTCCGGCCGCATGCAGTGCCTGCGCGGCTGAAAGCCCTGCAATGCCGGTGCCGACAATGGCAATGGGAGCGTTGCTCATGCTTACCTCTTTCGATAGCGCCACCAGTCTCTGCTGCGTGACAACTGCGCTGGTTCGTTCGGTCCTGTTGCCGTTTCGAGAGCAAAACGGCAACGGCTGACGCGCTTCCTATCCTCAAGCAGACTGTTCCTTTTGCCTAGGGGTTCGGGCCGATGGAAGGCACATATAGTGTTTTTTTACGTGCGGGCTGACAGGCGGTGGGATGCGACTGATTCGATCTGGCGGACGTGTTTCGGTGCAGTCCTTATGCCTGACGAGTCAATGCGTTAGCGCTTGCATGGATTGGTTGTAAGTTGGGAATAAGCCGGTACAATGGCGCCGCTCGCCGCCAGGCGGGTTTTGTTATGGTGGGCCCTGCCGGTCCCCCCGCAACGATCAGCCGTGAACCCGGTCAGGCCCGGAAGGGAGCAGCCGAAGCGGTGACATTGTGTGCCGGGGTGTGGCTGGTAGGGTTCACCTCCATAACGACGATTCTCTCCCTCCTTTATATCCGTGCATTGACTCCTCCTGCGAGTCGAACGAATCCTCACGCCTTCTTGACCGCACAGCGAACGGCGGCTGCAGCACTTGCAGTGCTTGAAAAATATAAAGTTTTGCCTGAGGTTGGGCCTCTACGAAAACAGCCGACTTGCGCTGAGCATTGTTACGAGGCGTGCCCCGCGGCGATTGCAGGCCATAGCCCTGCCGTAATTTGTATTCGTGTGAGGATTTTGGGCGGGTACGCAACAGCCTGGGGTTCTCATTCAAGGAGTGTTGGTTTGTCTGTCAAAGCGAGCTGGGACATTTTCTGCGTCGTTGTCGACAACTATGGCGACATTGGCGTGACCTGGCGCCTCGCGCGGCAACTGGTCGCCGAGCATGGTCAGCGCGTGCGTCTTTGGGTCGATGATCTGAATACCTTTGCGCGGCTCTGCCCAGGTACCAGCGCCACGGCCAGTCAACAATGGCATGAAGGCGTCGACGTGCGGCACTGGGCATCCGAGTGGCCGGGTGCCGAGCCGGCTGACGTGGTGATCGAGGCTTTCGCCTGCCAACTGCCCGCTGCCTATATAGAAGCGATGGCCGAAAGCGAGCGTCGTATCCTCTGGCTGAATCTGGAGTATCTGAGCGCCGAAGATTGGGTCGTGGGCTGCCATGCGCTGCCTTCGATGCAGCCGCATGGCTTGCAAAAGTACTTTTTCTTTCCAGGATTCGAACAAGGTACTGGAGGGCTGATTCGTGAGGGCGATTTGCTGGCTCGCCGGGAGGCATTCCAGAGCGATCCAGTGCTTCGCGCAGCATTTCTGCAAAGTTTCGACCTGACAGTGCAGTCCGGCGCTCGATTGATCTCGCTGTTCGCCTACGAAAATCCCGCCGTCGCAGAATGGCTCGGTGCATTGGCCGCCGATGCGCGCCCGTCGCAGTTGCTGGTGCCGGAGGGGCGAGTGCTGGGTGACGTGGCTCACTGGCTGGGGCTGGACCAGTTGCGCGCCGGCGACCGTCATGCCCGTGGCGCGCTGCAAATCGCGGTGTTGCCGTTCATGACGCAAAACCAGTACGACATGCTCCTGTGGTGCTGCGATTTTAATGCGGTGCGAGGAGAGGAATCCTTCATTCGCGCGCAATGGGCCGGGCGTCCGCTGGTCTGGCACATCTACCCGCAGGAAGAAGACGCGCATTGGGACAAGCTCAACGCGTTCCTGGAACTCTATATGCGCGACCTGGCGCCAGCACCCACGGCCGCGCTGCGTGACTTCTGGCGTGCCTGGAACGATGGCGAGGGCAGCGGTGGTGCCTGGTCCGCGATGCTCCAATACGAGGCCGAGCTGAACGCCCATGCCGAGCGCTGGACACACAGGCAGGTCGCTAACGGCGATCTGGCCGGAAAGCTGGTGTTTTTTTACACAGATTGGCTATGATACGCGGCCTGTTTTTTGTCTCTAATCCCATTCGGATATTCGTATGAAAACCGCACAAGAGTTCCGTGCTGGCCAAGTGGCCGTTATCAACGGCGCACCCTGGATTATCCAGAAAGCCGAATTCAACAAGTCCGGCCGCAACAGTGCCGTAGTCAAGATGAAACTGAAGAACCTGCTCAATGGTTCGGCTACCGAGACTGTCTACAAGGCTGACGACAAGCTGGAGCCGGTCATTCTCGAGCGCAAGGAAGTGACCTATTCCTACTTCGCTGACCCGCTGTACGTCTTCATGGACGAAGAGTTCAATCAATACGAAATCGAGAAAGACGACCTCGAAGGCGTGATGACCTTTATCGAAGACGGCATGACCGACGTTTGCGAAGCCGTGTTCTACAACGACAAGGTGATCTCGGTTGAATTGCCGACTTCCATCGTTCGCGAAATCGTCTACACCGAGCCGTCCGTACGTGGCGACACCTCCGGCAAGGTCATGAAGACCGCTCGCCTGAAGAACGGTGCAGAGCTGCAGGTTTCTGCCTTCTGCGAAATCGGTGACTCGATCGAGATCGACACCCGCACCGGCGAGTACAAGTCCCGCGTCAAGGGTTGATTGCCGCTCGCAGAGATCGAAAAGCCCGGCTAAATGCCGGGTTTTTTTCTGAATTTCCGCTTACTGGCAGGCTCGGAGTGCATTGGCTGTTTCTCACATCTGATCGCAGTCCTCGCGGATGCATGAGAAGCCCGGCCTTGCGCCGGGCTTCTTCGTTTCAGCATCGAAAGGATATCGCCTCACGATAAGCCACCTGAAGAATGCCAAATGAATTGGATCAGCTTGCCCAGAGCCAGCCGATCATTACGTAGCAGAGCAGCGTAATCAGCACGACACCGAAGATATTTAGGGCGAACCCTGCCTTGATCATCGATTGGATTCGCATCTCGCCGGTACCGAAAACGATGGCATTCGGCGGCGTGGCCACTGGCATCATGAATGCGCAGCTCGCGGCAAGGGCGGCGGGAATCGCCAGCATTTCCGGCGGTAGGCCCTGTGCCACGGCAAGCGCGCCCAGCAATGGCAAGAAGGCGGCTGCGGTCGCGGTATTGGATGTGATTTCGGTCAAGAAGGTGATCACCAGCGCCACCAGGCCAATCATCAGAATCAGCGGCAACATGCCGAAAACACCGAGGCTCTGTGCAATCCATTGCGCAAGTCCGGAGGCGCCAATAACGCCAGCCAGCGACAGACCACCGCCAAACAGCAAGAGCACGCCCCAGGGCAGCTTGTTGGCTGTTTCCCAGTCCATGAGGAAGGTCCGCTCGCGCAGATTGGCAGGAATCAGAAACAGGGCCAGCGCGGCGGCGATGGCGATGCTGGTGTCGTTCACGCCATCGACGTAGTTGGCTAGCAGTGGCTGGAAAATCCATGCCAGCGCAGCAAGCAGGAACACCGCGGCGACCAGTTTTTCCGGATGCGACATGGGGCCGAGATCGGCCAACTCCTTCTCCAGCATCGTCCGACTGTCGCGGCCTGACAGGTTGAAGCCGCCGCGCGTTAGCCACCGCCAGGTAAAGATGAGCATGCCGAGACTCACCGGAACGCCCAGCAACATCCATTGGCCGAAGCCGATGTGCACGTCGTAGCTCTCGCGCAAGAAAGCGGCCAGTAATGCGTTGGGCGGCGTGCCGATTAGTGTGGCGATACCGCCTATGCTGGCGGCATAAGCAATGCCGAGCAGCAAGGCAGTGGCGAAGCGTTCACGTTCATGCGCGCCGCTGCCTTCGACCAGCAGACCGATCACCGAGAGCCCGATGGGCAACATCATAATGCTGGTGGCGGTGTTGCTTACCCACATACTGATGAACGCAGTAGCGATCATGAACCCAGCGATCTGTCGGCTCGGCGCATTGCCGACCGCCAGCAGCGTGGCCAGAGCGATACGCTTGTGGAGGTTCCAGCGCTGCATGGCCAGCCCGAGCAGAAAACCGCCAAGGAAAAGAAAAATCGTCGCGTTGGCATAAGGCGCTGTGGCTTTTTCCAGGGTATCGATACCCAGTACGGGAATCAGCAGGATCGGCAGCAGCGAGGTCGCCGGAATCGGAATGGCTTCGGTGGACCACCAGACAGCCATCAGCGCCGCCATGCCGACGGTCAGCCAAGCGGTCTCGGAGAGCTCAGCCGGCGGGTCGGTGAGGATGCACAGCAACAAGAGCAGTGGGCCGAGAAAAAGGCCGATGGAGGCCGCCAGGGCCGCTCCTTTATTCTCTGATGAATCGGTCATGAAAGATTTCCTCTGGTCGATGACCCGGCTGCGAGAGGGCGTAGGAGATCCAGGTCAAATGCGGCGCGAATTATAACAGCTTTAATTAGCTTGCGAATTAATAGCTTGCTATGCATGTTCGATTGGCCGCTTGACGACGATCGCAGCGATATCGATGCGGCATAAAGTGTTAGACAGAACTGCGTGTTGCAGTGCCGGCCTCTCGTCGTGCCGCGCAGGCAGGCGCGCGGGGCGGACCCCGGTGGGCTGAAGCCCACCCTACGAAGTCGCAGCTCTGCGGCCGGGCGCAGGGGCGGCTAGCGATGCTGGTTAGAGCTGTCTTGTCAGCTCGGCCGCACCTGCTTCAGGGTCTCGGCGATCATAAATGCCATTTCCAGTGACTGATCGGCGTTTAGCCGCGGATCGCAGTGAGTGTGGTAGCGGTCGGAGAGCCCGTCCTCAGTGATCGGGCGCGAACCGCCGATGCATTCGGTGACGTTCTGCCCAGTCATTTCGATATGAATGCCACCTGGATAGCTGCCTTCGGCACGGTGCACATCGAAGAACTGGCGCACCTCGGCGAGCACGCGTGCGAAATCGCGGGTCTTGTAGCCACTGGACGCCTTCATGGTGTTGCCGTGCATCGGGTCGGAGCTCCAAAGCACCTGACGGCCTTCGGTCTGCACGGTCTGAATCAGCCGCGGCAAGCCTGCTTCGACCTTGTCCGCACCCATGCGCACGATCAGGTTCAAACGACCCGGGTCATTGTCCGGATTGAGGATATCGATCAGGCGGATCAACTCCTCGCTGTCCATGCTCGGTCCGACCTTGACGCCAATCGGATTGCCCACGCCTCGCAGGAATTCAACATGCGCGCCGTCCAGCTGCCGCGTGCGGTCACCGATCCACAGCATGTGCGCGGAGCAGTCGTACCAGCCGCCGCTCAGGCTGTCCTGACGCACGAACGCCTGCTCGTAATTGAGTAACAGGGCTTCGTGAGCGGTAAAGAAGTTGGTCTCGCGCAATTGCGGCGCGTTGTCCATCCCACAGGCGCGCATAAACCTCAGCGCTTGGTCGATCCGTTCACTCAGTTGGTGATACTTTTCGGCCATCTGCGAATTGGCGATGAAATCCAGGTTCCACTGGTGCACCTGATGCAGATCGGCGAAACCGCCCTGGGCGAAGGCGCGCAACAGGTTCAGGCTGGACGTGGATTGGTGATAAGCCTGGAGCAGGCGGTCCGGGTCCGGTACGCGGCTTTTCTCGTCGAAATCGATACCGTTGACGATATCGCCGCGGTAGGCGGGCAGGGTGACGCCATCGATGGTCTCGTTGCCGGATGAGCGCGGCTTGGCGAATTGCCCGGCCATGCGCCCGACCTTGATCACCGGGCAGCCCGCGGCGAAGGTCATGACTACAGCCATTTGTAGCAACACTTTAAAGGTGTCGCGGATCTTCGGTGCGGAAAACTCGGCGAAGCTTTCCGCGCAGTCCCCGCCCTGCAAAAGGAAGGCGCGCCCCTGGGTCACTTCTGCGAACTGTCGGCGCAACTCCCGTGCCTCGCCGGCAAACACCAGCGGAGGCAAGCTCGCGAGAGTGCTTTCGACGCGCTTGAGATGCTCGACGTCAGGGTACTCGGGCTGCTGCTGAATGGATTTGTTTCTCCAGCTAGTAGGACTCCAGGCCTGGCTCATCGAAGTTGCTTCCGTCTACGAAAAAGTGCACAGATTTTACCTGATGCACTGCGTCGCCGCTGATAGTCGTCATTAATCTGGCTGTTAAGATGCGCCGACCGGTTTGGAGTGCGCGCAATGGACAAGCAGGAAGTGTTGCTGGCCGAAGTAAACGATGCCTTTGGCCTGATCCGTGTGCTGGAAGTGGGTGATTACCGGTTTCTCGAATTCGGCGCGGCGGTCGAGCAAAGCTGCGTATTCACGCGCGATCCAAGCTGGCTGGAGTATGACTACACCCGCGCCATGCTGATGGGCGGGCTGCTTAATCCAGCGCCGGAGACCGCGCTCTTTCTCGGCCTGGGCGCCGGCACGCTGACCCAGGCGTGCCTCGAATTTCTGCCGCTGGAAGACGTCGAGGCCATTGAGTTGCGCCCGGATGTGCCGGAGTTGGCGATGCGTTATTTGGGCCTGCAGAACGATCCGCGGCTCTACATTCGTGTTGGCGACGCGGTGGAGCTGCTCGACTCGGCCGAAACCGCCGATCTGATATTCGTCGATCTCTACACCGATGTGGGCCCGGCCGCGGCGCATCTGGCATGGCGCTTTCTCGAGCGCTGTCAGCAGAAGCTGAACCCAGACGGTTGGCTGATCATCAACCAGTGGGGCACTGACGAAGACAAACCGCTCGGTGCCGCCCTGCTGCGCGGCTTGTTCCACCGTCATTATTG
This sequence comes from Stutzerimonas sp. VN223-3, assembly GCF_045999685.1. Lineage (NCBI taxonomy): Bacteria > Pseudomonadati > Pseudomonadota > Gammaproteobacteria > Pseudomonadales > Pseudomonadaceae > Stutzerimonas > Stutzerimonas sp. VN223-3. Next base: position 847,882 of record NZ_RBEC01000001.1, read on the forward strand.
GGAGTGCCCGGTGAAGGAGGGCAATGTCGTCCTGTTCGTTCCCGCCGATCTGGAACAGATGCTCGATATAGCCGCCTTGCGCGAGCGCGCCGCGACCCTGGCACCGCGTCTTGGTTATTCACTGGATTCACTAATCGATGCGCTACGACCAGCCAGTTAAAGATAGGGTATTGCAGCCTCACGCCGCCTCGCTTGCCTCCCACAAAAGCAAAGGTAGCTGTTGTCAATTGGCTCAGGGAAGGCTTTCCACCCTACGGCCTTTGCACCAACCCCAACACTTAACGCAGCCATAGCAAAGCAAAACGCAGTCTCCCGCCGAGTCGCCACAAACTTAACCCGCAAGACAAAATGCGCGCACAGCTTCACAGAATTCCGGTATAGTACGCGCCGGCTGAAACTCAGCTTGCGTTCAGGTACTGCAATACACGAAGCGCTGCTTCGGCTGCTGTCCGCTTCTCGCGGCTGTCCTTGACGATTCATCATTCATTACGTTTTCGCAAACCCCGCCGACCAGGCTGCCAGGGTGACCTTCGGGTTTTGCATGGCATGCGCAGCTTCGGAACATGGGTCTTTGCGGAGCATCAGGAAAAGACCCATGACCCAGGAAATCGGCGGCTTTGCCGCACTCGGTATTCATCCATCCGTACTCGCTGCTGTCACCGCAGTGGGCTACGAAGAGCCGTCGGCGATCCAGAGCCAGGCTATCCCGGTAATTCTCGGCGGCCACGACATGATCGGCCAGGCCCAGACCGGCACCGGCAAGACCGCAGCTTTCGCACTGCCCATTCTCTCCAAGATCGATCCGTCCAAGCGCGAGCCGCAAGCGCTGATCCTCGCGCCAACCCGCGAACTCGCCCTGCAGGTCGCCACCGCGTTCGAAACCTATTCCAAGCAGATGCCCGGCGTCGGCGTTGTCGCCGTCTACGGTGGCGCGCCCATGGGTCCGCAGCTCAAAGCCATCCGCCAAGGCGCGCAGATCATCGTCGCCACTCCAGGCCGTCTGGTCGACCACCTGAGCCGCAACAGCGCGCTGTTGTCGACCATTCAGTACTTGGTCCTCGACGAAGCCGACGAAATGCTCAAACTGGGCTTTATGGACGACCTCGAAGTCATCTTCGAAGCCATGCCGGAGAGCCGCCAGAGCGTTCTGTTCTCCGCGACTCTGCCGCATTCCATCCGTGCCATCGCTGAAAAACACCTGCGCGAGCCGCAGCACATCAAGATCGCCGCCAAGACCCAGACCGTCGCTCGCATCGAGCAGGCGCACCTGATGGTTCATGCCGACCAGAAGATTGGCGCCGTGCTGCGCCTGCTTGAAGTTGAAGACTTCGACGCACTTATCGCTTTCGTGCGCACCAAGCAAGCCACTCTTGATCTCGCCGCTGCGCTGGAAGCCAAGGGCTACAAAGCCGCTGCGCTGAACGGTGACATCGCCCAGAACCAGCGCGAGCGTGTAATCGAGTCGCTCAAGGATGGTCGCCTGGATATCGTTGTCGCCACCGACGTCGCCGCCCGCGGTCTCGACGTAGCGCGTATCACCCACGTGTTCAACGTCGACATGCCCTATGATCCGGAATCCTACGTACACCGTATCGGCCGTACCGGTCGTGCCGGTCGTGAAGGTCGCGCACTGCTTCTGGTTACCCCGCGTGAGCGTCGGATGCTGCAGGTCATCGAGCGCGTCACCAATCAAAAGGTTGCCGAAGCCCGTTTGCCTAACGCTCAACAAGTGCTGGATGCACGCATCAAAAAGCTCACCAGCAGCCTTTCGCCGCTGGTAGCCGATGCAGAAGCCAGCCATGGCGACCTGCTCGACAAGCTGGTTGCCGATATCGGCTGCAGCCCCCGCGCGCTTGCCGCTGCGCTGCTGCGCAAAGCTACCAATGGCCAGTCGTTGACTCTGGCAGAAGTGGAAAAAGAGCAGCCATTGGTCCCGAGCAGTGGTCCGCGTGAGCGCTCCGATCGTCCCGAGCGAAGCGGTGACCGAGAGCGTCGTGCACCGATCCCGTTGGCAGAAGGCCGCGCCCGCTGCCGCACTCCGTTGGGCGCTCGCGATGGCATCGCCGCGCGTAACCTGCTCGGCGCGATCCTGAACGAAGGCGGTCTGGTCCGCGAAGCCATCGGTCGCATTCAGGTGCGCGATAGCTTCAGCCTGGTCGAATTGCCGGAAGACGGCCTCGATCATCTGCTCGGCAAGCTCAAGGACACCCGCGTTGGCGGCAAGCAGCTCAAGCTGCGTCGCTATCGCGAGGATTGATGCTTTAACCGCAGCGGTGCGATGAGGCAAAGCCTCGTCAGTTATAGAAAGGGTGGACTTCGGTCCACCCTTTTTTGTATCTGCTATCTGCCAGAACGGTAGGGTGGATCACGCTTCACCGATCCACCAAGCAAGTCGACACCGCCGCTGCGGCTTATGGTGGATGAAAAAGCGTCATCCACTCTACGGTAGTTGCCTGCTTATGCGGTTGGTTGGGCCACGCAAATGAAACCCATCGTCCTCGGAGCCGTACGCACCGCTGACGGAACGGTAGGGGAATCGCGCTTCACCGATCCACCAGCCCAAAGCAAGGTCCGGACCTGCACTAAATCCAAAAACCTGACCCAAACGTTCAGGCTGTTCAAACTCTGAACAACATGCTACAAACGACCGCAACCCAAATGATCTAGCCGCTTGAAAACGAAGGGAAAACAATGACCAAGTCGGAGTTGATCGAGCGTATCGTCACCCAACAGGGGCTGCTTTCGTCCAAGGATGTGGAGCTGGCAATCAAAACCATGCTCGAGCAAATGGCCCAGGCACTGGCGACCGGAGACCGCATAGAGATCCGCGGCTTCGGCAGTTTCTCCCTTCACTACCGCGCCCCGCGCATTGGCCGTAATCCAAAAACCGGGCAATCCGTCCCGCTCGATGGCAAATTCGTTCCGCATTTCAAGCCGGGGAAAGAGTTGCGTGATCGCGTGAACGAGGACGAATAGCCCCGTCTCGTTGTTAAGAGCTAATCGCTTCAGATTCTTTGGCAATGCGGCTGCGCGGTAGCTCGTTGAAATTCCCATAACGCCTGTTATTTTTTTAAGCCGCGCTTGGTGTGTGGGATACGTGCGTGGCAGAATGCCGCCCTTTTTTGCGACGCCTCCCGCATCGCCAGGTTAAAGGAACTAACCGATGACATTCCCCCAGGTTAGCCATCACGGTGCGGTCAATGGCGTGACCGGCTCGTGCCATGAATTGCATGCCGATGCCGTCAACAGCTACCTGATCGACTGCGGCCTGTTTCAGGGTGCCGATACTTCCAATGGTGGAAGAACAGGGCAGGGCAGCCTGGAAATCGAATTCCCGCTAGATGCCGTGCAGGCTCTGATCGCAACGCATGTTCACATCGATCATGTCGGCCGAATTCCATATTTGCTCGCCGCGGGATTCGAGGGCCCTATCCTTTGCAGCGAGCCCTCAGCCAAACTCCTGCCGATAGTGCTGGAGGATGCCTTCAAGCTGGGCGTTAGCCGCGATCAGAAAAAAGTAGAGCGCTACATCAAATTGATCGAAACACGCATCATCGCGCTCCCTTACAAAATTTGGTTCACCCTGCAGGATTCTCCCGAATTAATATGTCGCGTTCGTCTGCAGCGGGCCGGACATATTCTCGGTTCTGCCTACGTTGAGTTCGACCTGCAATATCCACCAACGGGTGAGAAAAAACGCGTCGTCTTCTCGGGCGACCTCGGCGCGCCCCACGCGCCGTTGCTACCTGCACCAAAGCCACCGCACCGTGCCGACATCTTGGTTATTGAAAGCACCTACGGTGACCGCAATCATGAAAATCGCCGCACCCGCCGACAGCGCCTGGAAAAAGTCATTGAGCAAGCATTGCTAGATAAAGGCACCGTGCTGATCCCAGCCTTCAGCATAGGCCGAACCCAAGAATTGCTATATGAACTCGAAGAGATCATTCATCGCGCACAAACCAAATCCTTTCTCCCCTCGGGGGAGACGGGAGGCGACGGTAATGCTCAGAAGTTCAATCTAGAAACCAACTGGCCCGAGCTCCCCATCATCCTCGATTCGCCCCTGGCCAGCCGCTTCACTGCAGCTTATCGAGAACTACAGCCCTTCTGGAATCAGGAAGCGCTCAAGCGTGTACAATCCGGCCGCCGTCCATTGGGCTTCGAGCAGCTGGTAACTGTCGATAGCCACGGCGATCACCTGCGTATGGTGCAGCACCTCGCGCGTACCGCTCGTCCGGCCATCGTGATTGCCGGCAATGGCATGTGCTCAAGCGGAAGGATGGTTAACTATCTGAAGGCTATGCTGGGCGATTCGAGGCACAACGTGCTGTTCGTGGGCTACCAGGCGGCAGGAACGCCTGGTCGGGCCATTCAGTCCTATGGGCCGGCGGGTGGTTATGTCGATCTCGAAGGCGAGCGGCTCGACATTAAGGTCGGCGTTGCGAGTATTGGCGGCTACTCGGCTCATGCCGATCAAGATGGATTAGTTAAATTTGTAACCGGGATGCGTCGACCACCATCCCATATACGCATCGTTCACGGCGAACAAAAGGCGAAACAGGCATTGGCCGATAGGCTTGGTGCTCTCTATCAAGGCAAGCAGCAAGCGTTGCAGCTAACAATCCCGTAATAAGGCACATGTGTCGACTCAAGCTATGGATACGGTATGACAGTCAAAACCCTTTGTGTGTTCGGCACGCGACCGGAGGCGATAAAAATGGCCCCATTGGCTCTTGCGCTGAATGCTGATCCGCGTTTTGACTCGAAAGTATGCGTAACCGGCCAGCATAGACAAATGCTCGATCAGGTACTTGAGTTGTTCGAGTTAAAGCCGGATTTCGACCTGAACATCATGAAGCCCGGGCAGGATCTCACAGATCTAACCAGCGCGATCCTGCTGGGCATGAAGCAAGTATTCGCAGTGTTCAAACCCGACGTAGTACTCGTCCATGGCGATACCGCGACTACCTTTGCCACCACAATCGCGGCGTACTACCAGCAGATTCCTGTAGCGCATATCGAGGCGGGATTGCGTACCGGCAATCTTTACTCACCTTGGCCGGAAGAGGGCAACCGAAAGCTGACCGGTGTGCTCGCCGCTATCCACTTCGCGCCTACTGAAACGTCTCGCCAGAACCTGCTACGCGAAGGCATAACCAGTGATGTTGAAGTAACTGGCAATACGGTCATCGACGCGCTATTGCAAGTCGTTCGGAAGCTGAATAACGACGACAAGTTGCAGCAGAGCTTTAAAGAGCAGTTCGCCTTTTTGCGCTCTGATAGCCGGCTCGTGCTTGTGACGGGCCACCGCCGCGAAAGTTTCGGGGGCGGTTTCGAGCGAATTTGCCAAGCGCTGGCCAATACTGCGAAAGCATTCCCAGACGTCGAGATTGTTTACCCAGTACATCTGAATCCGAACGTGCTCGAGCCAGTGAATCGCCTTTTGTCTGGCATTAGCAATGTTCATCTAATAGAGCCGCTGGATTATTTGCCGTTTGTTTATTTAATGAATCGCTCCTACCTGATCCTCACTGACTCAGGTGGCATACAAGAAGAAGCTCCCTCGCTGGGCAAGCCTGTGTTGGTCATGCGTGACAGAACTGAACGACCCGAAGCGGTCGAAGCCGGTACCGTGAAGCTCGTAGGCACTGAAGTTGATGCGATCGTTGGCGGATTACGCACCTTGCTGACTGATAACGACGCATACAGATCCATGGCCTACGCTCATAACCCTTATGGGGATGGTAATGCATGCCCGCGGATTATCGGCACACTACATACTGTGATTAAGAGACAATAAATGACTTTTGGCACCATTGCCGTGGTTGGACTGGGTTATATCGGCCTACCTACCGCAGCTGTATTCGCATCCAGAAAGCAAAAAGTGATCGGCGTTGAGGTCAACACTTATGCGGTAGAGACGATAAATCGAGGGGAGGTACATATTGTCGAGCCTGATCTCGACATGCTTGTGCACGCCGCTGTTACCGAGGGATATCTGCGCGCCACGTCGGTGGCGGAGCCGGCGGATGCATTTCTAATTGCCGTACCGACACCATTCAAGGCCAATCACGAGCCCGATTTATCCTTCATTGAATCTGCCAGCAAGGCGATCGCCTCGGTATTAAAACCAGGCGACCTGGTAGTTCTGGAGTCTACTTCTCCAGTAGGGGCCACCGAACAGATGGCGACTTGGCTCGCCCAAGCCCGACCGGATCTGACCTTTCCGCAAGCAGCCGGAGAAGCCTCGGATATCCGAATCGCTCATTGTCCGGAGCGTGTGTTGCCTGGGCATGTTCTGAGCGAACTGGTGCATAACGACCGGGTGATTGGCGGGATGACGCCGCGCTGTTCGGAAGTGGCTACCAGTCTGTACAAGATATTCGTCGAAGGCGAATGCGTGATCACCAATGCGCGCACTGCCGAAATGTGCAAGCTGACCGAGAACAGCTTTCGGGACGTTAACATCGCTTTCGCCAACGAACTGTCGATGGTTTGCGACAAGCTGGATGTGGATGTCTGGGAGCTCATCCGCCTGGCGAACCGGCATCCTCGCGTAAACATACTGCAGCCGGGACCAGGGGTCGGTGGGCACTGCATCGCAGTTGATCCGTGGTTTATCGTCAGCCAGGCGCCGGAGCAATCCCGCCTGATCCGCACGGCTCGAGAGGTAAACGACAGTAAGCCAGCCTGGGTGCTCGCCAAGGTGAGAAGCCTCATCGACGATCTGACTACCAGTACAGGGAAAAGCCGCCGCTCGGTGCGTATTGCCTGCCTGGGTCTGGCGTTCAAGGCGAATATCGATGATCTGCGTGAAAGTCCGGCGTTAACAATTACTGGAGCAATAGCCCGGGAGTTTCCCGGACAGGTGATGGCTGTCGAGCCTCATATCGATGTTGTCCCTGCAGATTTGCGCCAGGCTGATGTCCCGCTAGTTGGTATGACGGAAGCACTTTTGGCGGATGTCCTGGTGCTATTGGTTGATCACAGGGACTTAACCGCGCAGCCGTTATGTCTGCGCGAGAACCAGCGCCTGCTGGACACCCGAGGCGCTTTGCAGCTTCGCTAACTCTCTCGCTTGGGCAATCGCTCGAATTGATTATAGGTGGTTCATGAAGCAACAACTTCTACAGCGGCTGAACGACAAGACCGCCGTTATCGGCGTGGTAGGTCTTGGTTATGTTGGGCTGCCTCTGGTCCTGCGCTACACCGAAGTGGGCTACAAAGTGGTGGGTCTGGACATTGACCAGGTGAAGGTTGATCTGCTTCAGCAAGGTAAGAGTTATATCGAGCATATTTCAGAGGCCGCGATCCAGTCGGCTGTCGATCGGGGATTTGAGGCTACGACGGACTTCACGCGTGCCCAATATGTTGACGCCTTGATATTGTGCGTGCCGACCCCGCTGAACAAGTACCGCGAACCAGATCTAAGTTATGTACTCGATACGACGAATTCACTGATCCCTCACCTGCGTCCGGGGCAGGTAATGTCTCTTGAGAGTACTACCTACCCAGGCACAACCGATGAGGAACTGTTGCCTCGTATCGAGTCCCGCGGCTTAAAAGTTGGGGATGATGTTTTTCTTGTGTATTCGCCGGAGCGTGAAGATCCAGGCAACCCGAACTTCACGACGCGCACTATCCCCAAGGTCTGCGGAGGTCACACGCAGGCGTGCCAGGAAGTTGGCGTGGCACTCTACGGGCAAGTCATCGACCGCGTTGTGCCAGTTTCCAGCACTCGCGCTGCTGAAATGACCAAGTTGCTGGAAAACATTCACCGTGCAGTCAATATCGGCTTGGTCAACGAGATGAAAATCGTTGCGGATAAGATGGGCATCGATATTCACGAAGTTATTCGCGCGGCGGCGACCAAACCATTCGGCTTCGTACCCTACTATCCAGGTCCTGGCCTCGGTGGCCACTGCATTCCAATCGACCCCTTCTACCTCACTTGGAAAGCACGCGAGTACGGATTGCACACTCGCTTTATCGAGCTCGCGGGCGAAGTAAACTCCGCGATGCCGGATTACGTAATCGGCAAGGTAGCTTCCGCGCTCAACCAGCGAATGAAGTCCGTAAACGGCAGCAGGATTCTGGTACTCGGAATTGCCTATAAGAAAAATGTCGACGACATGCGTGAGTCGCCTTCAGTCTTCATGATGGAAAAGCTTCGCGATCTGGGTGCCGATGTGCAGTACTGCGATCCGCACGTCCCGGTGTTCCCCAAGATGCGTGAACACCATTTCGATCTGAAAAGTGTCGAGTTGAATGCGTCGGCTATATCCGAATTCGATTGCGTTTTGCTTGCTACCGATCACGATAAATTTGATTTTTCACTAATTGAACAAAATGCCCAGTTGATAGTTGATGCTCGCGGTAAATACCTCATGCGTGCTGATCATATCGTCAAGGCTTAATTGGAGAGCTATTATGTTGACTGGTCAAACTATATTGGTAACGGGTGGCACCGGCTCCTTTGGTAATACTTTTGTGCCAATGACCCTGGCGAAATACAACCCGAAAAAAATTATCATTTTTTCTCGCGACGAAATGAAGCAGTGGGACATGGCCAAGAAGTTCGATGGTGATCCCCGCGTTCGTTTTTTTATCGGTGATGTCCGCGACAAGGATCGGCTGTACCGCGCCCTCGACGGCGTCGACTACGTGGTTCACGCCGCGGCAACCAAGATCGTTCCAACCGCCGAATACAATCCCTTCGAATGCATCAAGACCAACGTCGATGGCGCAATGAACCTTATCGACGCCTGTATCGATAAAGGCGTCAAGCGAGTCGTTGCGTTATCTACTGATAAGGCGAGCAGCCCCATCAATCTTTACGGCGCTACGAAGCTGGCCTCCGACAAGCTGTTCGTTGCCAGCAACTCCTACGCCGGTGGGCATGACACCCGTTTCGCTGTGGTCCGCTATGGCAACGTGATGGGTTCGCGTGGTTCAGTCATCCCGTTCTTCATGTCCATCAAGGACAAGGGCGTACTGCCTATTACCGACGAGCGCATGACGCGCTTCATGATTTCGCTGGAAGAGGGCGTTGAGCTCGTTTGGCACGCCTTCGATGACATGGAGGGCGGTGAAATCTATGTGAAGAAAATTCCTTCCATGAAGGTTACTGATCTGGCCCGGGTGGTAGCGCCTGATGCGAAGCAGGAGGTCATTGGCATACGTCCGGGAGAAAAGCTCCATGAGCAGATGATCAGTGCGGAAGATGCTTACTACACATACGAGTATCCGGAGCATTTCAAGATTCTGCCGACCATTAATAACTGGGCTACGTGCTCTAAGCGCATCAAGGACGGCAAGAAAGTGCCGGAAGGCTTCGTCTACGCAAGCGACAACAATACCGAATGGATGAGCGACGACGCGCTGCAAGCCTGGATCGACGCCAACCGCGAAAAGATCGGGAGCATCTAAACCATGATTCCCTACGGGCGTCAGGACATCACCCAGGCGGATATCGACGCGGTTGTGGCTGTACTGGAATCCGACTTTCTGACACAGGGGCCTGTCGTGCCACGCTTCGAACAGCATGTGGCACAGCATGTCGGAGCCCGGCATGCCCTGGCGGTGAACAGCGCTACCTCCGCGTTGCACATCGCCTGTCTGGCGTTGGGGCTAGGGAAGGGTGACTGGCTGTGGACAACGCCAATCACCTTTGTTGCGTCAGCGAACTGTGGGCTCTATTGCGGCGCGCAGGTAGATTTCGTAGATATCGATCCGCGTACCTACAACCTCTGCCCGCAGTCCCTTGCGCACAAGCTCGAGCGTGCCGAGCGTGAAGCCAAGCTGCCCAAAGTTGTGGTCGCAGTGCATCTATGTGGCCAGCCCTGTGATATGCAAGCGATCCATGAGCTGGCCCAGCGTTATGGCTTCAAGGTCATCGAAGACGCCTCCCACGCGATCGGAGGCAAGTACAAAGGTGAGTTCATCGGTAGTGGTCGCTTCAGTGACATTACGGTATTCAGCTTTCACCCGGTGAAGATCATCACTACCGCCGAAGGTGGCATGGTGCTCACTAACAGCACCGAACTGGCCGACAAAATGTCCCTGTTGCGCAGCCATGGCATCACGCGCGACCCGGCTCAGATGACGAACGAAGCTGACGGCCCCTGGTACTACCAGCAAATCGATCTAGGCTTCAACTACCGGATGACCGAGATGCAAGCGGCGCTGGGCGTTACTCAAATGGAGCGCCTCGACAAGTACGTAGCGCGACGCCACCAGTTGGCGCAGCGCTATGATGATTTGTTGCGCGACCTGCCTGTCACCACACCGTGGCAACATCCGGACAGCTACTCCGGCCTGCATCTGTATGTGGTCCGCTTGCAACTGGACAAGATTGCCAGAACCCACCGTCAGGTGTTCGATGCGTTGCGTGAGCTCGGCATCGGCGTCAATCTGCACTACATCCCTGTGCATACGCAGCCTTACTATCAGCGCATGGGTTTCGCAGCAGGCGACTTCCCCGAGGCTCAACACTATTACGCCGAAGCTATCAGCCTGCCAATGTTCCAGACCATGACCGAAGCCCAGCAGGACGAGGTCGTCGCTGCGGTGCGCAAGGCGATAGCGGTATGAAACTGGCGATCATCCCAGCTCGCGGCGGTAGCAAGCGCATTCCGCGCAAGAACATCAAGCCGTTCTGCGGCAAGCCGATGATCGCTTGGTCCATCGAAGCCGCCTTGGAAAGTGGCTGTTTCGACCGCGTCGTCGTCTCGACGGACGATGCGGAGATTGCCGAGGTGGCTCGCCAGCAAGGCGCCGAAGTTCCGTTCATGCGGCCGGCAGAATTTTCCGATGACCATACCGGGACCATACCGGTGATTCGGCATGCCATCGAGACGATGAACAGCCAGGGCCGTCTCGTGGAGCAGGCCTGCTGCCTGTATGCCACCGCGCCCTTCATTCGCGCTGAAGACCTGCGGCAGGGACTGGACATCCTTCAGGGGAGCGACGTTGATTACGCGTTCTCGATGACCAGCTATGCCTTCCCCATCCAGCGTGCCCTTCGCCTCACCCGCGAAGGGAGAGTCGAAATGTTCAATCCTGAACACTTCACCACCCGCTCGCAGGACCTGGAGGAGGCCTATCACGATGCCGGCCAGTTCTATTGGGGCCGTGCCGATGCCTGGCTGCAGGGCAAGATGATCTTCAGTCCGACGTCGCTGCCGGTGATGCTGCCCCGTCATCGGGTCCAGGACATCGACACGCCGGAAGACTGGGTGCGAGCCGAATGGTTGTTCAAGGCCATGCAGGCGCAGCTGGGCTGAATGATGAAAGTCGTACTGCGTACTGACGCCTCCCTCGAGATTGGTGCCGGGCATGTTTATCGTTGCCTGACTCTTGCCGATACCTTGCGCAGTCAAGGTGCCGAATGCCATTTCATCTGTCGCGAGCATCCTGGCAGTCTGCTGGCGTTCATACGCCAGCGTGGCTATCCGGCATATTCCCTCGACCTGCCAGTGGCTGATGAGGCTGTTGCCGGAGCATTGACGCACGCCCACTGGCTGGGAGTTAGCCAAGAGCAGGATGCCTTGGACTGCGCGCCTCTTCTGCAGCGGCTGCGTCCTGAATGGCTGGTGGTGGATCACTATGGGCTGGATGCCTGTTGGGAGTCGGCGCTACGGGCACACTACAGCAGGCTCCTGGTGATTGATGACCTTGCCGATAGAGCTCATCAATGCGACTTGCTCCTGGACCAGAACCTTGGCCGTACGGCCCAGGCATACCTGGGGCAGGTCCCAGACCGGTGTACGGTTCTGGCTGGCCCTCAGTTCGCCCTGCTGCGCCCGGAGTTCGCCCAATTGCGTGGCTATAGCTTGCAGCGTCGTGAGCGGCTTGGGAGTGTCCAGCAGATTCTTGTCAGCATGGGAGGGGTCGACCGTCCGAATGCTACGGCAGCAATACTGAGGACCCTGAGCGACTGCTCTCTGCCTGAAGGGTGTCAGGTTAAGGTGGTTATGGGGGCGACTGCCCCATGGGTGGATCGGGTGAGGGCACTGCTGCAGGAGCTCCCTTTCACGGCGGAAGTGCTGGTCAATGTGTCAGACATGGCACGGCTAATGGCCGACAGTGACCTGGCCGTTGGAGCTGCCGGAGGGTCGTCCTGGGAGCGGTGCTGCCTTGGGCTACCCACGTTGCTGGCGACCCTCGCCGACAATCAGCTGTCCGGCGCCAGGGCTCTGGACCAGGCGGGCGCCGCGCGCTGGGTGGGCGATGCTGCAGATATTCCCCGGAAACTTGCGCCGGCATTCGCCGATGTCTCGGCGGCGCTTACTTCCTATAGTCAGGGTGCCGCCGCCATCTGTGACGGAGTCGGTGCGGAGCGGGTAGCCGCCTATATGTTGGAGTCTGCATGAACACAGTTCCTGAAGTACATCTGAGAGCTATGGAAGAACGGGATCTACAGCCTGTTCTTTCCTGGCGCAATCACCCGGAAGTCCGTCGCTACATGTTCAATCCGGGTGAAATTTTCTGGAATGAGCATGTGGCATGGTTCGCCGCCGCCTCCAAGAATCCGCGCAAGCACCTGTTGGTATTTGAGCAGTCAGGTGAGCCCCGAGGGTATGCATGCTTGAATGAGCTTGCTATAGGCGTGGCAGACTGGAGTTTTCACGCAGCTCCCTGTGCGCCAAGAGGGACCGGAGCGCGGATGCTGAGAGCTGTCTTGGACTATGCATTCAATCAGCAGCGTCTGCATAAGATCTATGCAGAAGTACTCCAGGAAAATACTCGATCGTTAGCCTTGCACCGTCGCCTCGGATTCAAGGAAGAAGGTTGCTTGCGTGAACAGCATCCTACTGTGGCGGGTTACCAATCGATCTATTGCTTTGGCCTGCTTCGTGCTGAATGGGCAGAGCATTGAAATGAGCAAAAGGAAGCAGGATGTATGAACGCTGCTTATGTCGTCGCCAGCTGTAAATCGTGGCACAAGGAACGCTATGACCGAATGCTCGAAGAGCATGGCGGCGAATGGTATTGGGTGTCTTCTCCCAATGAGTTGATGGACTGTATTCGGCACGCACGACCGAGATATGTGTTCTTCTTACATTGGAACTGGATTGTGCCAGTTGAGATTTGGACCAAATACGAGTGTGTATGTTTTCACATGACCGACGTGCCATACGGGCGGGGTGGTTCACCTCTGCAGAACTTAATTCTAGCTGGCCACTCGCAGACGAAACTAACCGCATTGAAGATGGTTGGTGAGGTGGATGCTGGTCCCATATACACGAAAAAGCCTCTTTCTTTGGATGGCTCGGCAGAAGAAATTTATTTAAGAGCTGGTGAGCTCAGTTTTGAAGTTATCCGGTGGATTGTTGATGCTGAGCCCGAGCCGCAGGAGCAACAAGGGGAGCCTACTTTTTTTAAGCGGCGAAAGCCTGACCAAAGTCTCCTTCCGGAAAAGTGCAGCTTTAAGGAAGTCTACGATTTTATCCGAATGCTTGATGCTGAGGGTTACCCTCGTGCGTTTATCAAGTACGGGGACATGAGAATTGAGTTTTCTGCTGCAAAGTTGAATGCCGATGGGGTGTCTGCCTCGGTGAATATATTTTTTGAGAGTGAAGAGTGATCGCACATGATCTGTGAAATAAATGGTAGGAAGATTGGAAAGGGTTTTCCTCCGTACATCATCGCCGAGCTTTCTGCGAACCATAACGGCTCTCTTGAGCGTGCGCTGGAAACCATCAGGTCGGCATACGAAAGTGGTGCGCATGCCATCAAGATGCAGACCTATACAGCTGACACCATGACCATCGATTGTGATCGCGAGGAATTCATGGTTCGCGGTGGGTTATGGGATGGTTACAAACTCTACGATCTCTACAAGTGGGCGGAGACACCCTACGAGTGGCATAAGCAGATATTCGACTATGCCAGGCAGCTGGGTATCACTATCTTCTCTACCCCGTTTGATGAAAGCGCTGTCGATTTGCTGGAAGAACTAGGGGCGCCTGCCTACAAGATCGCCTCGTTCGAGGCGACCGACCTTCCCTTGATCCGGTACGTGGCGAGTACCGGCAAGCCGATGATCATGTCCACGGGCATGTGTTCCGAAGAAGAGATTGCGGAAGCCGTGGCCACTGCAAAAGAAGCTGGTTGCCAGCAGCTAGTGCTGCTGCACTGCATCAGTAGCTATCCGGCGCCGGTCGACCAAGCCAATCTTCGGCAGATGCCGGTATTGGCCGAGCGCTTCGGCACCATACCCGGGCTTTCGGACCATACACTGGGGACCACCGTTTCGGTGGCGGCGGTTGCGCTAGGCGCCTGTGTTATCGAAAAGCACTTCACCATCAGTCGCGAAGACAAGGGGCCGGATAGCGAGTTTTCTCTGGAGCCTCACGAGCTGAAGCGGCTCTGCCGAGATACTCACGATGCTTGGTCTGCTCTCGGTAAACCTGGTTTTGAGCGACAGCAAGCTGAGATCGGCAATAAGCAGTTTCGCAGGTCTGTCTATTTTGTGCGTGATCTCAAAGCGGGAGATGTCATTACCGTGCATGACATCAGGCGCATCCGGCCGGGGCTTGGTCTGGAGCCTAAGTACTTTGAGCGGTTAATTGGTAAGAGCGTTAAATTTGATGTTAAGTGTGGAACACCAACTAGTTGGGATTTAATTAATGTCTAAAAGTGTATTGGTTGTCGCCGCTCATGCCGATGATGAAGCTCTTGGCTGCGGCGGTACAATAGCAAGGCATGTGGCTGAGGGAGACATAGTGCATGGCATTTTTATTGCCGATGGAGTTGGTTCGCGGAAAGACGCCAGCTACGAAGCATTAAAAACGCGTGAAGCTGCCGCACAGAAAGCGCACAGTTTGTTGGGGTTTTCTAGTGTAAGCTATTTGGGATTTCCAGATAATCGGTTGGATGGAATAAACCTACTAGACATAGTTCAATCCGTAGAGGGATCACTGCAAACCATAATGCCAGATGTGGTTTACACTCATCATTACGGTGACTTGAATATTGACCATCGAGTCGCTCACCAAGCTGTAATGACTGCTTGTCGCCCGATTCCTGGTAGTTCGGTAACAGAGATATATACATTTGAAATTATGTCCAGCACAGAGTGGTCCTCCCCAGGTCTTAGTCCTTTTCTGCCAACATGCTATGTAGATATCAGTGAGTATTTAGAACTAAAGTTGGATGCGCTTAAGGCTTATGAGTTGGAGATGCGCGATATGCCACACTCTCGAAGTATTGAACACTTAGAGGCTCTTGCGCGACATCGGGGGCATTCGGTTGGTGTGAGCGCCGCTGAGGCCTTTATGGTAATGCGCAATATTCGATGAGTTTATGGGGAAGGTCTTAGATAAGTGATTTTGTGAATGTAATCAGTATTAGGCGGAAGGTCGCTCATCAGTTAAATGTGATGAGGGCCAACCTTTTGTACGGAGCAAACATGGCCTTGAAACATGCTATGCGGAAGTATCTTCAGTTTAAAGGGCTAAACGGGCTGGTAAGTTGAAATATCGTAGCGAAATTGATGGTCTTCGAGCTCTGGCTGTGGTGCCGGTCATATTATTTCACGCAGGGTATGAATCATTTAGTGGCGGTTTTGTTGGCGTAGATGTATTTTTTGTTATCAGTGGTTATCTCATTACATCTATAATACTTGAGGACCTACGAAAAGAAAAATTTTCAACTTTAAACTTTTACGAGCGCCGCGCACGCAGAATACTCCCCGCTTTGTGTTTTGTAGTGGCTGCGAGCTTAGCGGTAGCTTGGGTGATTCTGCCGTATCACCAGTTAATTGATTTTTCTGAAAGTATAATAAGCGTATTTACATTCTCTTCAAACTTTTTATTTTGGATGGAGGCTGGGTATTTTGACACGGCTTCCGAGTTAAAACCCCTGCTGCACACTTGGAGTTTATCTGTAGAGGAACAATATTACATAGCTGTTCCTTTGCTGATGTCTCTAGTGTGGAAATACCGTGAGCGCGGCTTGGTTGTTCTGCTTAGCGCACTGGCGATAATTAGTTTTTGTCTCGCGCAATACAGTTCAACAAGATATGCCGATGCCGGTTTTTTTCTACTACATACCCGAGCATGGGAGCTACTGGTTGGAGGGCTAGTGGCAGTAAAAACCAATAACTATACGAATGAAGATGGTAACGAAATCTTCAGTTTAGTTGGGGTGCTGGCAATATTGTTAGCGATCTTTTTCTTCGATGCACATGTGCCGTTCCCCAGTCTTTACACCTTGCTACCAATTATTGGGGCATTACTTATAATAATTTACGCACGGCAAGGTACCGCTGTGCACCGGATATTGAGTTTTGCTCCAATTGTCTATGTTGGGCTTATAAGTTATAGCGCGTATCTTTGGCATCAACCTATTTTCGCATATGCAAGAGCCATCAGTATTAGCGAGCCGTCGAAGTGGATGATGGGTTTTTTGTCGGTTCTTTCGATGCTGCTCGCATACGTGACTTGGAAACTAATTGAAAATCCGTTTCGTGATTCTCGAAAGTTTAGTCGAAAAAAAATATTTGGACTATCTATATTAGGCATAACAATCTTTATTTGCTTGGGGCTGTGGCTAAAGTTCTCAGACGCGCCAAAGCACAGAAAAACCCTATCTGGTGAGAACTTTCTGGAGCTTAGCAGAAAGACGGCTACCAATTACGGGCTAAACAAGAAATGCGTGCAATTTCTGGTTGATCCACTTTGCCAAGAAGGTGAAAAGCCGTTGGCGTTATTGTGGGGTGATAGCTATGCAATGCATCTAGCGCTTGCATTAAAGAATAGTCCATCGGAACTACCATTTGTGCAGATGACGATGTCCAACTGTGCGCCAATCCTAGGGGCTGCGGCTTACGGAGGTAGATATACCCCTGCTTGGGGGGAGAAATGTATAGAAAATAATCAAAAAGTTTTCGATTGGCTTAAGACGCAGTCCGAAATAAAGTACGTAATATTAGCATCCCCATTTCGCCAGTTATCCGATATTGCGTCTCTCACATTGACTGGTGGTAAGCTGATAAAAGAGAACAAGGGGCTGGGTTCAAAGCTGTTTTTGGCGACTATAAAGAAAATAACAAGTATGGGTAAGGATGTTGTTATTGTGTCCCCTACACCGACACCTGGGTATGATATGGGTAAATGTTATATTCGAAGCCACGTACTTAGGCAGCATAGCTCATCCTGCGACTTTCCACTTTCGAGAAATAATAGGATCGAAACATATAAGATACTTGAAGCGCTTTCACGCCAAGCTCAGGCTCGAATTATTTGGTTAAGTGAAATTATATGCCCTAACGGTATGTGTCGTGTGAGTGTGGGCGAGACGTTAATCTACCGTGATAGCGGACATCTCTCACGTGAAGGTGCTGCCTATTTAGGAAGTGAGTATGATATCTCCAAAATGGTAAAGGACTAAAACGCGGTCTATAGAACCAGATTCATAGTGGCGGATAAAGCATGACGACCCTTGCGCTGAAACTGAAAATAGTAATTAAGAAGACGTTAGTTTTCCTTATATCAAAAACTATGCCGGGAGTGGCTCATGCACTTGCGAAAAAGAAAAAAAAGGGGAGTGACGCGGAGTTAATGCGGTGCGCTTTATCGTTCTCTCGCGATCCGGTATTAGCTGCCAACTACATGTTATTAAATATCTCATCCCCAGAGCGCGATTTGTGGGGTGCTATAACTAGCCTCGATGAGCGTCGTGATCCTGCATATGATTTTATAATTAAAAACAGGGTCCTTATTGATAATGCAGAGCTACGCTTTAAATGTGATATAAAGCAGTTGTTGTCTAAGTCGGAAAATATTCCGTTAGAGATTTTCTGTTCATTAGTGGAAGAATATGAGCGACTGAACACCACGAAAGTGGGGCGAAAGCAGTTAGCGGGAATGTTAGTGGATTTGTGTACGTCCAAGCTGGAGGTCTGTGACGTCCTTAATGCGCTGCAAAGATTGGGGGTGGGACGAGACTCTCTTAAAGAGTCTCAAAAAGTAAAGTTGTTATCACGCTTCACTTGGGGGGGGAATATAGAGCTATTTAAAGCGCTCTATAGTTGCTTTTACCCTGCGCTTAGCGAGCTAGGAAAGCTAAAAATTGATTTAGTGCATAGTAGCCTGATCTACGAGAATGGCAAGCCAGCCAGTTATTACGAAAAGAGATTCGTAGACTTGCCTTACCAGATTTCGGCGCATTATTTATCTAATATAGCGCCTCTATTCAAAGAGATAGATGCGTCTAATGATTATAGGGATATCCGATTCGAAAAGGATCGTTTGCGTGAATTGCGGTGCTATATACTCGACTTCATAGTGAAAGGTAAGCCTTGCGCTTATATCCGTTTAGGGGACGGTGAATGCTATGGGTTTGTAGATAATAATTATGTTGATTCTCAAGGAGTAGCCCGTCAAGAATTACATTGGTGGGGCGAATTATTGACTCCGGCGCATAGAGAGCAGTTGCGATCTGAATTCTTGAGTGCACTTTGTAGTGCTAATATTTTAGGGGTGCCGACGGTTTTTAGGCTGATTAAGGACTCCAAACTTCACTATCCCGATGACTATCCAGTTAATGGTTTGATTTCACGGTTATGTTGCGTCATGAGCGGTGCTGCGCCATTTCTGTCCGATAAAAAGATAGTTGAAGACCAAAGTAATCTTTTTCTATTTAATGCGGATTTTTTGGTAGGTTTGTTTGATGCTGCCGAACGTATATGCGTTATTTCGGGTTTAAAGTCTGAGCTTGTCACGCAATGGGCGCCTGAGCCAAAAAAGCTAAAATGTATTGAGATACCCACGCACCGATTATTGCGAAATGAGCATGCCGGTGCCATCTCGGAAACGATATTGCCCTATGTATATAAGGAATATGTCAATGAGATAAAGTCCATTGCAGGCCCAGGGATGGTTTTCCTTGTGTCGGCTGGATTTATTGGAAAAATATTTGTTTCTGCTGCTGCTGAGCGGGGGGCAGTTGCCCTTGATGTAGGGCAGTATTTAGTAACTGCGGTGCGTTAGAGGTGGCTATGAACTTGATCGCTCTTGTGCGGACCTTTTACAAAGGCCTTGATCGAATGTTTAAAATTATTAATTATGGTGACGTGCCTTTTATTTATAATAATCCTGTTTACATGGAGAAGTACGCTTTCGCACGTTGCAGTTTAATCGGTTATTGGAAAAGTGTTGCCGAGCTAGGGCGAGAAATGTTGCGTCCTACGCTTAAAATATACAGTATTCCTACAGGACCCCTTATCTTCTGTGGGGGGTCAAGCAATAATGAGCGGGAGTTTCATTTTTTTTCATCTCTGTTCGCAGGGCGTCAATGCCTAGATTATTCTAGAGAATCTAATTTGTCTTTTGTTCCGGCTCGCCAATTAAAGAAAACAATAGTTGAGTATTTTATTTCATTGTTGTTCATTGTGCTTGGATGTTTTTACCTGTTTAGAATTAAGCTTGGTCCGATATCTTTAAAGTACCTGGTTTTTTATACAAAAATTTATTTTTTCTTGTATGCTAGTTTGATGAGGTCAAAAGAGAAGCCTCGATTGCTTGTTGTAGCTAATGATCACACGGATTTTCCTGTCATTGCATCAATGCTCATGCAATATTTCGATGTTCCGGTTGTATATGTCCAGCATGCTGAAATATCTGAGCGATTTCCAGCGTTGGACTTTAATGTTTCCATTTTGAGGAATGAAATTTCTAGAGAGAAATATCAGGCGATTGGCCCTATTCAAGGTGATGTTTTTGTTGTGCCTCGCTCTCCTAAAAGTGATATGTTTGAGCGGATACTTAGAGCGAGGGTCGTTGTTACTCCGGTAGTTGTATATATTAGTTCTGTTTATTCGGAGAGTGGCCTTGCTCGGTGTTTATCCCAGCTGGCATCGAACGCCTCGGTGACCAGTGTTTCAGTGAAGCCGCATCCCAGAACTGATATTTCCTCTTTGAATGTCGGTCCGAACGTTGCTTTACTTTCAAGTGTTCCCACGTTTGATCATGTAGCGGTTGTGCCAAACTCTTCGGTTGTCGTTGAGCTTCTTGAGCAGGGAGTGCCGGTCTATCAACTATTTGACTTGGATGATATAGGGCATGATTACTATTCATTTGTGGAGAAAGGGGTTGCGCCTGCAATCTCATTTGATGATTTAACCGGTAAATTTTGGGGGGGTGGAGGTTTTTATAACGAAGCATGGGTTGAGCGGTTTTCAAAGTTTAGCCCATCTATTGATTCGGCTTGGGAAGCAGAGTTGCCGGTGCTCCTAGATAAAATTGGTCTTTACTTAAGTGTTTCAGGAGATCATTGTTGAAATTTTTTATTAAGTATATGTGGGTCAGGCTTCTCTCTTTGAAGGCTATATATTACAGGCCGAAAAAAAATACATACTTATTCCTTCCTATTAACGGAGCGGGCCTAGGGCATCTAACCCGTTCACTTGCCATAGCTAGACGGCTTCAGGGGCTGGACCCATTCGCGGAAATTATATTCCTTACTACTAGTATCGGCGTTACGCTCGTTCATCGGGCGGGTTTTGCGTGCCATCACGTTACCCCGGCAGCCTTGGTGAAAACAGGTTCAGTGGAATGGAATACGCTTTTTTTTGCGACGATTGAAAATATATTGCGTCTACACAAGCCCGCGACCTTAATATTCGATGGCACCATTCCATACCTGGGTCTTCAGCGAGTAATGCACAACTACAAAAATATTAAATATGTCTGGGTGAAGCGCGGGCTTTATAAAACGGATGTAGACCATCGAAAGCTTGATGCTTATGTAGGAAAGTTCGATATTGTGATTTCTCCTGGTGAGCTGATTTCTGCTGAAATGGCTGTTCAGTCACAAGCTGGCAAGCTGAATATGGTAGAGCCCATTTCGTTGCTTGATAAAGATGAGCTTTTGGAACCCGAGGTTGCCCGGCGTATGCTCCGGCTAGATATTCATCGCCCCTGTGCGTATGTCCAGCTTGGCGCAGGCAATATAAACGGTATATCAGACATACTAGATCGTGTGATCTCATTATTGAAAAGGCAAGGTGTTCAGGTGGTGCTTGGGCAGTCACCCATTGCGCTTCGAGCTGAACCGAATATGAGCGCAGACAGTGTCGTGGTTGATTACCCTAACAGTAGATATTTCGCGGCGTTTGATTTTGCGGTATTGGCCGGTGGGTATAATTCTGTCTGCGAAGCGGTATCTTTGGGGCTGCCCGCTATTTTTTTACCTAACACCGCAACAGGGGCGGACGACCAGGTAGAGCGAGTACGTCAGGCTAGTCAGTTTGGTTCGTATGAGTATCTAGTTGATTTTGATGAGGATGCTTTTGCGCACGCGGTGGGGAGGTTTCTGTCTCGTAAAGCCGTTGCTGTTCGGGATCAAAAAAATGGAGCAGTTACCGCAGCTGAACTTATTCTGCATGCGTAGCGTGCTACGCGTTTCTCACTTGGCTTTATTATGAAGCTTAACGTTTTATACGGTGTTGCGCGGGCAGTTCGCTGGTCGGTATCTCTCGGCGGTAAGCTGTTTAGAGTGGTGCCTGGCTTTACTTTGGGCTCCATCGCCGCAACTGTTTTAGCTCAGTTATTTCTTCTTGTCGGTTTTTTATTACCACTCAAGGTGGTGCTGTTGCTGGGGAGCGATCACGTACCAGGCTATTTCCCTGCTTTTCTGCGGGAGTGGGGGCGGGATTGGCTTATAGTTACTTTAAGTGCAGCGTCTGTGCTTTTCTATTTACTGCACCTACTTTCCGGAAAGCTGGTTGAAATCAGCGCAGTAGCAGCGAGCAAGCGCTTGCTTTTGAAAAGCAAGAAGATGGCTCTATTTGACAACCAAGACGAGATTGCCTCCAAGGGATATCAACGGTATACGCAGAGCCTCGCCGGTGTTTGCTTTGTGTCTATCTGCCTTGTAGGGATGTTGTTTTTCTATTTCAAGCTGGCTGTGGTTATTGTTTTATATATGACGCTTGGTTTTGTATCGGTCGTCGTTTTTTTATCGATTTTCTCGTCTTTAGCAGAGAGATTTGCTCGCTCATTGGGCACACTGCCCAAGGTAATTGGCAGTGTTGGTTTTCTGGTCGCATTCGGCTTTATCGTATTCGATCATCTGTTTGGCGCAGCGCCTGGATTATTGACATCCGTTGTGTCGCTTATTTTAGCTAGGCAGCTGTACGGGCGAGCGTCCGGGGTGATAGGAGATATTCATGGTCTGTACAGTCAAAAAGCGCAGTTGTCCGCGTTGTTTTTCCACGGCCAAGTATTTCATCCGCCGATAAAGAGCGAACAGAAAGGCATGTGGAGCCTGTTGGAGCCAAACGCTCGACAAGCTTGGCTACGGGAGTTGCTTCAGGAAGTTGCAGGCCACCCGGTTCAGAATATTTGTATGGAGTGGTGCGATATCGGAGTGCCCGATGTGTACTGTTTTCTGGTTTCCGGGCAGGCCGAACGTTTCGAAAAGGCATTTCTAATCAAGCTGTTCAACGCTAACAGAAATGCGTGGGCCAAGCATGAAGCGACGCTGCTCACAGGGGAGCACAGGCTACCGACTCTTCCACTTATGTCTGTAACGGTTGTTGAAGAATTGCAATGCCACGTTTTCGACGCGACTGGTTATTCCCCATGCGGAAAAGCGGAGACATCCAGGGTACTACCTGATTTTCGTGCCAGCTTGTCGGAATGCATGCCATCTGAGGGCTTGTCTGCTGCTTACATCAGGACTCGTCCACTTGTTTGGCAGCGTTTGGATGACAGCATGATTCTGCGTGTCCAGTACCTGCTGGACGCCAAGGTGGATGGGGCGTTGGTTGAGCGCTTGATAGATGCTCTTCCGGTCATCGAGAAGGAGTTGAAAGCTCTCCCATTGGCCCTGAGTCTTCCTGATATACGGCCGGGGATGCTCTGGAAGGGGCCGGACGGGCGGTATTTTTTGTCCCACTGGTCACGCTGGGATCTCGAGCCGCTTGGTTCGCGATGGCCTTACGCAGACGATAGGGAGCCGGATGTTGAAGACCTGTTGGGTCGAGTGCAGCTTAAGCGGCCAGATTGTAAATCTGTGACTGTTTCTCAAGTTCAATTGTCTGCACTGTTCACTGAGCTAGAAGTGCGTATCCAAAGGGGACGCTACGGCGACGCTTACCTGCTGATGTCGCCTATATTATTTCGGCTGCAAGCGTGAATTCCGGCTTTTATCTCATTCGTTGTGCGGCGCCTGGGGTACCCTTTCGCGCTGGCTGTTCTATTTACGTTGCGGAAGATTGGAGGCGATGTGGCTGATATAGCCATGGTGGTATGGAATGACTTCCGGAACGATGCACGGGTTCTGAAAGAGGCGGAGAGCCTTACAGCGGCGGGGCATTTCGTCGCCGTTTTCGCTGTGCATAGTCCTGGTTTAACCCCATTACGGGAGCGGGTTTCCAACGGTGTTGCAGTTATCCGTGTACCTCGGCACCCGCTCTGGCGGATTCACGCATCAGGAGGAGGTACAGCCAAGGTGATCGCGCCGGCGCAGCGGGGCGCGATCGGCTTGGCCATGCTGGTTTTGAGCCGCGTTTGGGCTCACCTGACGTTGCTCTGGATGATTGCCAAACAGCGTGCGGATGTTGTCCATGCTCATGATGTTAATACCCTGCCCACGGCTTGGCTCGCTGCGAAGCTGTCGGGCGCTCAGGTGGTGTACGACGCCCACGAAATAAGCACCAGCCGCGAGGGATATTCCAGGGTACGCAAGCTGGTGGGTTGGATCGAGCGTACCTTGATGCCGCGTGTGCAAGGCACCATTACTACTACCGAGGCACGGGCCAAGTATTTCGCGCGCGCTTATGGCGTCTCGCGGCCGGTAGTGCTGCAGAATCGGCCGAGGGAGCAGCAGGCGATACGGTCCGATCGGATTCGTACGGAACTTGAGCTAGAGCAGCGCTGGCCAATCATTCTCTATCAGGGTGGTGTGCAGCAGGGTAGAGGTCTGGAGCGTCTTGCTCGCGTCGCCGCGGATGTTCCGGATGCATACTTTGTGTTCATTGGCGGCGGGAGGCTCGATGGCAGTTTGCGCCGCATTGTTGAAGAGCTGCAGTTGGAGCAGCGGGTTCGGTTCATCCCGACTGTGGCTTTAGCCGAGTTACCAAGCTATACGGCTTCGGCAGACATCGGCGTTCAGCCCATCGAGAACACCTGCCTCAATCACTACACGACCGACTCCAACAAACTGTTCGAGTACGTTCAGGCGGGCCTGCCGGTCGTTGCGTCCGATCTGCCTGAGATACGGCGTGTTGTAAGAGAGCACGACCTGGGTGTGCTCGTGCCTGAAGGCGATAGCGTGGCGCTGGCTGCGGCCTTACGCGACCTGGTGGATGATGAGGGCAAGCGCCAGTACTACGCGGCCCAGTCGCGGAAAGCGGCAAGCGTTCTTAACTGGGAAAGCCAGGAGCATGAACTGCTCGCATTGTACGAGCGGGTGTTGTCCAATCGCGCCTCGACCTGATCTGTGCTCCTTGATGCGTAAACGAATCCTGCTGCTTAGCTTTTTCTATCCTCCTGATCTCTCCGCTGGCTCTTTTCGCGCCAAGGCATTGGTTGATGCGCTTTGTGAGCAGGCCGCCGGTGAGGTAGATATTGACGTGCTGACCACGCAACCCAACCGCTACCACGCCCACGCCCACGCCCACGTCAGCGAAGCGCTAGCGGTCGAGGAACAAGGTTGCGTACGCATCCGACGCGTCCAGTTGCCGGTGCATAAGAGCGGTTTTGTGGATCAGGCAAAGGCGTTCGCTTCGTTCACCTATCAGGCCTCGCGCTTTGCCGGTGAGGGGCGCTATGACGTGGTGGTAGCAACCTCATCACGGTTGATGACAGCGGTACTGGGTGCGTGGATCGCTTACCGGCAGCGGGGCCGGTTATATCTCGATATCCGCGACATATTCGTCGAAAACTTGGGCGAGTTGTTCTCGCCGCTCGTTTCCAATCCGTTAATGGTGGCATTTGGTGTGCTTGAGCGCTGGGCGATTCGCCGTGCGGATAAAGTGAATCTGGTGACGGCTGGATTCTTGGGTTATTTCCAGCCGAGGTACGCCAAGCAGCAGTTTTCGCTGCATTCAAATGGGGTGGACAAGGATTTTATCGACTTCCCGCTAAGCGGCTATGAGCATGTTAGTGGTGATCAGCCGCTGCGAGTTTTATACGCTGGCAATGTTGGTGACGGACAAGGCCTGCATCTCATCATTCCAGCGCTTGCCCGGCGCCTCAGGGGCCGGGTGCAGTTTCGTATCGTGGGTGCCGGTGGGCGTCTGGAAGCTCTGCGAGAGGCCGTTGCGTCCGGTGCGTTGGATAACGTGGAATTAATAGCACCGGTTGCCCGAGAACAGCTGCTGGCGATGTATCACCAGGCTGATGTTCTGTTTCTTCACCTGAATGACTTCAACGCATTTCGCAGGGTGTTACCATCCAAGCTGTTCGAATACGCGGCAACCGGCAAGCCTATATGGGCCGGGGTGAGGGGCTACGCTGCTGGATTTATAAAAAGCGAGATTTCCAACGCGACGCTGTTTAGCCCTTGCGATATCGATGACGCGGTTGAAGCTTTGGAGCGATTGCGTCTTGAGCAGGTGCCGCGCCCTGAGTTTGTCGAGCGTTATGCTCGAAGCCGGATTATGCGATCCATGGCTGAGGATGTGTTGGCGCTCGTCGAGGACGTTAGTTGATGCGTGTACTCGTTACAGGCGCAGGCGGCTTTGTAGGACGGGCGCTAGTGCAACAGCTGGCATCGCAGACAGGATATTTCACTGTTGCGGCAGTTAGAAGGCTTCCGCTCCCGGTAGCCGGAACATTTGGTGCGCTGCCTGATGGTGTCACACAATGGGTCGAGCTTGGGGATCTGGCAGATGCCGAACCACCGCCAAGGTTGTTCGAAGGTGTGGACGTGGTGGTTCACTGCGCCGCGCGGGTTCATGTGATGCATGAGACCACTGCTGATCCGATAGCTGCCTTCCGAGCCGTCAATCTCGATGGCACGCTGAAACTGGCCCGCGCTGCAGTTCGATCTGGCGTCAGACGCTTTGTATTCCTCAGTTCGATAAAAGTGCATGGCGAGGCGACGCCTTGCGGTAATCCATTTACTGCAGATACTCCGCTTTCCCCGGCTGACCCTTATGCAATATCCAAAATGGAAGCCGAGAGGGCGTTAATGGCACTCGCGACGGAGACCGGATTGGAGGTGGTCATCGTTCGGCCGCCCCTCGTGTACGGGCCAGGTGTCAAAGCGAATTTCAACAGCATGATGAAATGGTTGAGTCGAGGCATTCCGCTTCCGCTTGGAGCCATACGGAACCGTCGCAGCCTCGTCTCGCTGGATAATCTGGTTGATTTTCTAATGGTCTGCTTGGACCACCCCAACGCTGCTGGGCAGGCATTTTTGGTCAATGATGGAGAGGATCTGTCGACTACCGAACTACTGCACCGCTTAGCGGAGGCGCTTGGCAAGCCGGCGCGGTTGGTCCCGGTCCGTTCTTCTCTTCTGGTCGGAGCTGGGGCTCTGCTGGGCAAGCGTGCTGTGATGCAGCGTATATGTGGTTCGCTGCAGGTGGATATTGAAAAGTCCAGACTGCTGCTGGGGTGGGTGCCGCCGGTAAGCGTAGGCAGTGCACTTGCTTCGACGGCTGCTGCGTTTGTGGCGGAGCATTCCGCTAGGGCCTATCGGGCGTGAGGCTGGAGCTGGTTTTGATTTTAAGGCGGCGCCGGGGCGATGCGGTTTTGCCTCGGAGTTGGCCCAGTTCGCCGCGGGGCGCGCCTCCCACCGAAGCGATCCGGTGCGGGGGCTTCACTTTTGCTTTGTAGAAGCCAGCCCACGGGCGATCCCTAACCGCAGAATAGTTGCTGTTCGCCAGCAAGCTGGCTCCTGCAAAAACGAAAACGCCGAACTGCTCGCGGTGAACATAGAATCCCCATACGAGCGACGTGCAGGCCTATCACTCGCGTGGGGCGCTGAAAGGCTAGGAGTTGATAATGGATGCGGTGTTCTGGTTGTTGCCGCTGTTGTTCAGCGCGTCGTTTCTGTTGACTTGGGTGCTGAGGCGCTATGCGTTGCATCGTGACCTCATCGATATACCCAATTTCCGTAGTTCTCACACGATGCCGACACCGCGTGGCGGCGGAGTGGCGATAGTCACTAGTGTCTTGGCCGCTTTGCCGGTTCTCGCTTGGTTGGCGCTGATTCCTTGGGCTGTGATGTGGGGCTTATGGGGTGCCGGCTGTGGTGTCGCGGTGATCGGGTTCCTTGATGACCACGGTCATATTCCGGCGCGGTGGCGGCTGCTCGGACATTTCATGGCGGCAGTTTGGGTGTTGTTCTGGTTAGGTGGGCTCCCGCCGTTGGAGTTGTTCGGGTTGGCTCTGGATCTGGGCTGGTCGGGACATGCGCTTGCGGCGATCTGGCTCGTCTGGCAACTCAATCTTTACAACTTCATGGATGGAGTAGACGGCATAGCGAGTATCGAGGCGCTGACCGTATGTCTGGGTGCAGCGGCGATATATGCTTTTCTGGGCTATTCAGTCGATATGCTTGTGCCTGTTTTACTGGCTGCGGCGGTTGCGGGCTTTCTAATGTGGAATTTACCTCCGGCCCGAATATTCATGGGGGATGCAGGTAGTGGATTTCTCGGTGTCACGATAGGCGCGCTTTCGATCCAGGCTGGCTGGTTAGCACCGCAACTGCTGTGGTGCTGGTTGATCCTACTCGGAGTCTTTATCGTGGATGCGACCTGGACGCTGATCCGGCGTTTGTTACGTGGTGTCAAAGTATATGAGGCGCATCGCAGCCACGCCTATCAGATCGCTTCACGGCGCTTGGGCGCACACTTGCCGGTTACCCTTGGTGTTCTGGCTGTGAATGTTCTTTGGTTGTTTCCCATCGCACTGGCAGTAGGGTTGAATTGGCTGGATGGGACGGTGGGGCTGGCGATCGCCTATGCTCCGCTGGTTTGGGCTGTTGTAAGACTCAAAGCCGGTCAGCCTGAAAATCTGCTGTCCAACGCTGGCTGATAGAGCTTTAAATAGCTCTGCTTCTTGTGGGTCGCGTTTTGCAGATAATAAAAATTGAGGTGATGCTGTGTTGAGATTGGCCGAGGAGCTGCGTGGGCGCCTCGTGAGGTTGCCCCGACGATATAAAAGGCTTATCCAGGTTTCGACGGATGTCGTGCTGGTGTGGGCTGCTCTGTGGCTAGCGTTCGTGGTCCGCTTGGGTGACGCGAAGACTATCGATCCATTCGGCGTGCATGCTTGGCTGTTCGCTGTCGCCCCGGTGATTGCAATTCCGTTATTCATTCGTATCGGTATGTATCGGGCGGTAATGCGCTATTTCGGCAATGATGCGCTGATCGCAATTGCCAAGGCAGTAACGCTCTCGGCCTTGATGCTTTCGCTGATCGTGTATTGGTATCAGGGCGCACCCAAGGTCATTCCTCGTTCCCTGGTCTTGAACTATTGGTGGCTGAGCCTTCTACTGATTGGCGGGCTGCGACTGGTCATGCGGCAATATTTTATGGGGCACTGGTTTGCGGCAGGACAAACCCTAAGTTTCAAACGACCGGACGCTGGTCTGACCCGGGTGGCTATCTACGGGGCAGGCGCGGCAGGCAATCAACTGGTTGCGGCTTTGCGAATGGGCCGGACTATGCGCCCGGTTGCGTTCATCGATGATGATCCGAACATCGCAAACCGAACCATTTCGGGACTTCGAGTCTATAAGCCAAGGCACATTCAGCAACTGATCAACGAGACAGCTGCTCAGCAAATTCTCCTGGCGATTCCCTCTGCGTCTCGTGCTAGAAGGCGTGAGGTGTTGGAAAGCTTGGAACCGTATCCGCTCCACGTTCGAAGCGTGCCGGCTGTCATGGATTTGGCGAGTGGTCGAGTGAAGGTCGAAGATATCCAGGAAGTCGATATCGCGGACTTGCTCGGGCGTGATGCGGTGCCTGCGCGCCAGGAGCTATTCGAGCGCTGCATTCGCGATCAGGTTGTTATGGTAACTGGCGCTGGGGGCTCGATCGGCAGTGAGCTATGTCGTCAGATCATTACCACCAAACCAAGAACGTTGCTGCTTTTCGAACACTGCGAGTTCAATCTATACCGTATTCATAGTGAGCTGGAGAATAGGGTCGAGCGTGAATCCCTACCGGTGCGGCTGGTACCAATTCTCGGCTCGATCCGAAACTGCGTTCGCATGGTTGATGTCATGCGCACATGGAGGGTTGATTCCGTTTACCACGCTGCTGCTTATAAACATGTCCCGATGGTCGAGCACAACATTGCGGAAGGGGTGCTGAACAATACGTTTGGAACGACATATACGGCGCAGGCGGCGATTCAGACTGGCGTCTCGAACTTCGTGCTTATTTCGACTGATAAGGCGGTTCGGCCCACCAACGTAATGGGCAGTACTAAGCGTGTGGCCGAAATGATCTTACAGGCACTGAGTCGTGAGACCGCACCGGTTCTTTTCGCTGGTGAAGAAGGGATACACCACGTCAACAAGACCCGTTTCACTATGGTTCGCTTTGGTAATGTCCTGGGCTCGTCTGGTTCGGTAATCCCGAGGTTTTACGAGCAGATCCGTGCTGGTGGCCCTGTAACGGTTACCCATCCCAAGATTACACGCTACTTCATGACGATACCGGAAGCCGCTCAACTGGTGATCCAGGCGGGTTCCATGGGGCAGGGTGGGGATGTGTTCGTGCTGGACATGGGGCAGCCGGTGCTGATTGCTCAGCTGGCTGAGAAGCTGATCCGCCTATCGGGCTTGAGCATCCGATCGGAGAAATGCCCCCACGGTGATATCGAGATCGAGTTCACCGGATTGCGCCCAGGTGAAAAGCTCTACGAAGAGCTGCTGATCGGCGATAACGTGAGCCCTACTGAACATCCAATGATCATGCGGGCCGATGAGGAATACTTCACTTGGGATGTTCTTCGCGGTGTGTTGGCGAAGCTGCTTAAGGCAGTTGAGCAGGACGATTACCCACAAGTCCGGGTACTGCTGCGGGAAGTAGTGAGCGGGTATGTACCGGAAGGGGAGATTGTCGATCTGATCTATCAGCAGCGAAGGGTTGGGCCGGCTGAGTAAGGGGGCTGGTTGGGATTCGGTGTTGGTGCTGTTCGCCGGGGCGCGCGCTTCCCACGAAAGTGGTCGGTGTGAGGCTTTGGCATGTACTCAGCTTTTGCTTTTGAAGGGTTCTTTTCAGTTCTCTGCTTTGTACAGCGATTTTCCGACTCGGGCGATGTGATCGATCAGCTGCGGATTGTCGAGCTGGTGATGTAGGGATAGATCAATTGTAGGGTAGAAGCAGGTCATCCAATGCCAGCTCGATGTCGAGCAGCTCCTGGTATGAGAGCTCATCGCCTATCAGGGTCAAGTCTATGTCTGAACCGGGCCGGTAGCTTCCTTTGGCGCGGGAGCCGTAGAGGATTGCTTCGCTAATTTTGGGAAAATGGCGAAGCGTTCTCCTGATCGATTGAACATCCCCGTTGGATAGTCCCGAGTGCTCCAGCATCATAGGGTTGACTCTACCCGGCTGGTCATCGTTTGCTCTAACGCCTTTAGTAGCGGTTGGTGTTGCAACTCGATATTCCTCAAAATCGCCTCGGCCGTTTCCTCGTTGTATGTATGACATGTACGGTTGCGGTCTGTGAGCATTTGCATCCAGGCATGACCGTCAGTGATCAGCCCTTGCTGAACACTTCTCGAATGGTATCGCGTGAGCCAACGATGCCATCGATTCCTTGCCAGACAAGAAAGTCCTTCAGTGTGTTCCAGCCCAGCTCATAGCAGTATTCGAAGCCTTGGATAGCGCCTTGTTTTTCCAGTTTCGATAGTTCTCGTTGCTGCATGAGTTCCATCGCTTCATCGAGCTGCAGCAGAGCCTTGCGGAAGTTGGCTAGGCGTTACTGCCAGCGCATGTCAATGTTGTCCATTCGTGGAGCCCTAGGTTCGTTTGGGCCTATGCTACAACGTCATTGTCGGCAGGGCCTATTGGGGGCAGCTGCTTGCTGCATCCACTCTGGCTTCGGATAACGGCGGTCCGCTTTGCCAGCTTTGAGCATGGCTCCTGGCACATCATGGCCGACCAGCTCTGGCAGGCTGGCAGCGCACTGCAGCAGTTTGTCCAGATCGACACCGGTGTCCATACCCATGCGCTGAAACATGTGTACCAAGTCCTCGGTGCAGATGTTGCCGCTGGCGCCGGGGGCGTAGGGGCAGCCTCCAAGGCCGCCGAGCGAGGCGTCGAAGCGGTCGATGCCCGCATTCAGCGCGGCCAGCGCGTTTGCCAAGCCCATTCCGCGAGTGTTGTGGAAGTGCGCGGTGAACACTGCTTCGGGCCAGTTGCTCAAGACTTTGCGACAGATGCGCTCGACCTGTGCTGGGTCGGCCATACCGGTGGTGTCGCAGAGGGTGATGCCCTGCACACCGATATCCAGCAGGCGTTGCATCAGCTCGTACACGCGGGGCTCGGGGATCTCGCCTTCGAACGGGCAACCGAAGGTGGTGGACAGCGATGCATTGATGAAAACGCCGCTGCCCCGGGTGACTTCAATGATTTCTTGGAACTGTACTAGCGATTGCTCCGGTGTCATCCGCAGGTTGGCCATGCCGTGCGTGTCGCTGGCGGACATGACCAGATTGATCTCATCCACCTCGCATGCGACGGCGCGTTCACAGCCTTTCACGTTGGGTACCAGTACGGTGTATTCGACGCCCGGCACTCGGCGGATACCGCGCATTACCTCTTCGGCGTCGCGCAGGTTGGGGATGGCTTTAGGCGAGGTGAAGGAGGTGACTTCGATCTTCGCCAGCCCGGTTTCGGAGAGGCGATCGATCAGGGCGATTTTGTCTTCGGTTGGGATGAAGTTCGGCTCGATCTGAAAGCCATCGCGGGTCGCGACGTCCTGGATGTAGAGGCGTTTTGTCATGATGTCTCCGTTGGTGGCGAGCGATTTCTTTGATGGTCCCCCACGCAGAGCGTCGGAAACATCGATAAGCGCGGAGCAGCGAGTTTGTTCGCGAATCTTTGCGGTCCCATTCGCCAGCAAGCTGGCTCCTACAGGTCGTTCATGGCTTTGATCGTTCCGATTCGTCGCGTGGGGACAATAAAGTGCCCGCTGGGCAACGCACGGATGGTGGGCTAAAGCCCACCCTACAATTAGTGGGGACGGTTTCGAAGCAAGCTCGCTCCTACAGCAGGGCGGGTGCGTTGCTCCCGTAGGAGCGAGCTTGCTCGCGAACAGCTACATCAGACGATCCCGCGCTCACGCAGCCCCTGGACCTGCTCGTCGGTCAGGCCGAGCCCGGCCAGTACATCTTCGGTGTGCTCGCCCAGTTGTGGGCCGCCGGTTCCGATGCGGCCCGGTGTGCGGCTGAGTTTGGGTAGCACGCCTGGTACTTTGAGCGGCCCGGCGAAGGTCTGGACTTGCTCGATCATCTGCCGCGCCAGGTAATGCGGGTCCTTGACGATATCGGCGGCGGTGTAGGGATAGCCGGCCGGGACGCGTGCGCCTTTGAGCGCCTCGATAACTTCGTCGCGACTATGCTGCGCGGTCCACTCACCAATGGCGGCATCGATCAGTTCGGCATGCTGGGCGCGACCGTCGTTGTGGGCAAAGCGCGGGTCGTCGGCTAGATCCGGACGGCCCATCAGTGTCATCAGGCGCTTGTAGATGCTGTCGCCATTACCGGCGATCAGTACGTACGCGCCGTCGTTGCACAGGTAGGAATTGGAGGGCGTGATGCCGGGCAGGGCGCTGCCGGCTGGCTCGCGGATATAGCCGAAGGCGTCGTACTCGGGCACCAGGCTTTCCATCATGGCGAATACCGATTCGTACAGTGCAACATCGATTTCCTGGCCCTTACCGCTGCGGTTGCGCTCCTGCAGGGCGAGCAGCACACCGATTACGCCGTAGAGCGAGGACAGCGAGTCGCCGATGCTCACGCCCACACGTACCGGCGGCTGACCGGGATAGCCGGACAGGTGTCGTAGCCCGCCCATGGCCTCGCCGATCACGCCGAAGCCGGGCAGGTCGCGGTAGGGGCCGGTTTGACCGTAGCCGGAGATGCGCAGCATGATCAGCCGCGGATTGAGTTTGGCCAGTTCGTCCCAGCCAAGGCCCCAGCCTTCGAGCGTGCCGGGTCGAAAGTTTTCGACCAACACGTCCGCTTCAGCGACCAGCTGGCGAACGATTTCCTGACCTTCGGCGGCCTTCAGGTCGAGAGTCACCGACTGCTTATTACGCGACTGCACATGCCACCAGAGCGAGGTGCCGTCCTTGAGCTTGCGCCACTTGCGCAGTGGATCGCCAACAACAGGCGGCTCGATCTTGATCACCTCGGCGCCGAACTCACCGAGCATTTTGCTGGCGAACGGGCCTGCGATCAGCTGGCCCATCTCGATGACCTTGAGGCCCTGCAGCGGCAAGCTGTTTACATTCGTGTCGTTCATCCCACACCTGTGCCGGGTCGATTCATGGACGAAGAATGACTGAGAGCCGGTCGGCGGACAATTGCCGAATAGCCAAGGATGGTTTCGTGGAATGCGAAGGCTGTTAACGGATGCCTTTCTGAACGGGCCGGTTTATCGTTGGCGCTTCGTCACTTGCGAATACGAGAACCAACCATGCGGCGTGTCGATTTCGTTACCTTGCGCCTTTTTGTAGCCATCGCCGACGAGCGCAGCCTTACCCGAGCCGCCGAACGCGAGCACCTGGCGCTCGCGGCTGTCAGCAAGCGCATCAGCGACATAGAGGGCCAGCTCGGCGTGAGCCTGTTATATCGCCAACCCAAGGGCGTGGAACTGACGCCCGCCGGCCACGCATTGCTGCACCATGCGCGCAACCTGCTCGACGGATTGCAACAGATGGATGCTGATCTCAGTGAATTCAGCCAGGGCGTGAAAGGGCATGTTCGGATCCATGCCAACACCTCGGCGGTGATCGAATTCCTGCCCGAGGATTTGAGTGCCTTCGCTCGTTTGCATCCCGAAGTAAAAATCGATCTGGAAGAGCGCGTCAGCAATGACACCTTGCGTGCCCTACGCGAAGGACTGACGGATATCGGCATCTTCGCTGGCCACATGCCGGTCGAAGATCTTCAGGTGTTCGGCTACCGCGAGGACCGGCTGGTACTGGTTACGCCGCGCAAGCATCCCTTGGCGACGCTGGAAGGCATCGCTCTGCGCGATGCAGCCGGTTTCGATTTCATCGGCCTGCAGCAGGATGCTTCGCTGCATGCGCTACTGCAGCAGTCAGCCCAGCAGATGGGCATGCCGTTGCGGCTGCGCATTCAGGTGCGCAGCTTCGAGGCGATCTGCCGGATGATTCACACCGGTATGGGCATCGGTGTGCTGCCCGAACAGGTGGTGCGCAATTATTTGCCGGCGCTGGATGTGGCGATCATTCCGCTGACCGATCCCTGGGCACGACGCGAATTGAAGATTGGTGTGCGTAGCGTTGAAAGCCTTTCGATCACGGCGCGGCAGTTGCTGGAGCACCTCACGACTCGCGAAGGCAATCGCTGAAAACAGGCTGTATACGGCGTGGTTTCGTCCCGGCCTTCGCGAGCAGCGAAGCCTCGCTTGCTCAAATATGAATGTCAGTGGGAAACGACGCCGGCTAGAGTCCAGTCAGCTGCATGGCTCACACAACTACAAAACGGAGCTTCCCCATGACACGACTCACCCGTGGTATCACCCGTCTGCTCGCCGTTTCGGCACTAGTCACCGTATTCAGTGCTCAGGCCGAATCGGAGACAAGCGCACCTATCCTGATCAAGTTCTCTCACATCACCGCGGACAGCACGCCCAAGGGGCAGGGAGCGTTGATGTTTCAAAAGCTCGTCGAGGAGCGCCTGCCGGATCAGGTCAAGGTCGAGGTTTACGCCAACTCGTCGCTGTATGGCGATGGCAAGGAAATGGAGGCTCTGCTGCTGAATCAGGTACAGATGCTCGCCCCGGCGCCATCGAAACTCGAGCAATACACCAAGCAGTTACAGCTGTTCGATCTGATGTTCCTCTTCGATGACGTGGCCGCCGCGCAGCGCTTCCAGCAATCGGACAAAGGCAAGGCCATGCTCAAGTCTATGGAGGACAAGGGCATCACTGGCCTGGCCTACTGGCTCAACGGCATGCGCCAGTTCACCGCCAACAAGCCGTTGCGCGAGCCGGCCGACGCTCGTGGGCTCAAGTTCCGTGTGCAGCCGTCGGATCTACAGGCCGCTCAGTACACCGCGTTGCGCGCCGTGCCGCGCAAGATGGCTTTCGCCGAGATCTACCAGGGTTTGCAGACCGGCGTAGTCAATGCTCAGGACAACCCCTGGTCGAACATATATAGCCAGAAGTACTACGAAGTGCAGCCGTACATGACCGAGTCCAACCACGGCATCGGCAACTACCTGCTGATCACCAACACCCAGTTCTGGAACGGCCTGCCGGCTCCGGTGCGGACGGAGCTCGAAGACATCATCGAGGAGGTTACCGCCGAGGTGAATCGCCAGGCCGAAGCACTGAATGAAAAAGCCAAGCAGAACATCGTCGACACCGGCAAGAGCGAAATCCTGGTGCTGACCGAAGAACAGCGCAACGCCTGGCGCGACGCGGTTCGTCCGGCCTGGAAGAAGTACGAAAATGAAATCGGCGCCGATCTGATCCAAGCCGCCGAAGCGGCGAATCAGGGGCAGTAATCCCATCCTACGGAGCGGCCGGGCAGGCATAGGGATGGGTCGGGCCGCGCAGGTGAAACCCATCGCTGCCTGATAGCACCTGTCACTGGCTAGGTCACGCTCAGCTCCGGATGTGGTTGGCGTTCTCTGTCGATTGGTAGAAGCGCTACCACGGGATTTTCGCCGTGGAGTTTATTCAGCCGCTCGAGCACACCATTCACTGCGTGCCGATCGCGCAGGTTCTCGACTTTCGCATCGGCTTCATCTCGCAAGGCATGGATTTCATCGTGAAGCGCCGCCAGCTGCTCCGCGTTCGGGTGGTCGTGCAGGGCATTCTTCAAGCACTGCAATAGCGTGATCAGCACCTGCGGATCATGGCTACCGTAGACGCGGATCGGGGCTATTACGGCTTGGAGCATGCGCTGCATGCCCAGCTGCGGGTAAAAGAGGCGCGGCCGGCCATTGTCGAAACAGCCGATGTCGTAAGGCAGCACGCCGCTGAGCCGCTTCAGTAGTACGCCTATTAGATTAACCGCACGCATCGCCGTGCCTGGGTCGTTGATCGCCGGGCTTATCGCCTTGACCGCAATCTCCGCGATCTGCCGCATGCCGTAGGAGACGTTGGCGCCGGCAAACTCGTTGTTGTGAAAGTTGAAGCAGTCCAGCACTTCGGTTGCTTCCTCGTCGCTGAGTGGCTCGTTGAATGTGATCAGCGGATGGCCTACGACAAGAAAGAAACCCGGCTCCACCTGGATCATGGCGACCAAGTCGCGTTTGCTCAGTATTTTGCCCAGGCGCCGTTCGTTTACTTCGCGTAAATAGCCGGGTTGGCGTGCGGGCAGGCACCACCAACCCGTGGTATCGGGAATCTCGACGATGTCGGCGAGGCGTCGTTTACGCTTTTCCAGATTGGCCAATGCGTCGCAGTAAAGCTGACTGACGATCCAATCGACCTGAATCGATTGCGAAACCGAGCGGATAAACACCACGAACAGCGCCATGCAGGCCATGCCGAACATCAATGCAAGTGGCAGTCCGAGCGTGGGAATGCTGGCCGGATCGTTCTTGTCCAGGGTACCGATCATCAGCAGGAAATAGAGCGTGCTGCCCAGATAGATGCCAAGAATCACTTGATTGCGCCTATCGCTGATCAGCCCCGGCAGTACACGCGGTGACAGGCGCGCGGCGGCGCCGTTGAGCACAACCATCACCATCGAAAAGCTGAACACGGTGAGCGAGATGATGCCGGTGATCAGCGTCCCGAGGATTTCGCGCTGTTGTCGGCATCGATCAGGCCAGGCGGCAGGTCGTCGCGTAGCGTTTCGGCAATCCGGGTCGACTCGAATGCAAGTACCAGAGCCGCTACCAGAACATAAGCGCTGGCGATAAGGACCGGATACAAGGCGATGCTTTCGCTGAGGCGTTTGACGATACGAAAGAACACGTTGGCTGGATTTGTCATCTCGAATCCCTGGCGCGGAGGGCGTTGGCCCTGACGCTCGTATGACCACGTCGGGCTGCGAAGTGCGTCCTGGCCGAAGCGTCTATGCTCTACCGAGAAAAGCGTTTGCCGGAGGTTCGCAAGCCAACGGAACGCTTAGACCCCACGTAGCTCGAACGTGAGGTTTGCAGGCGCCTGGTTTGATTCGTATGGTTCGCCTGTGAGACAGGATTCGAAACGATAACAAGACCGACGAGTGAGGTATTGCCCATGAGCGCTACGTCCCTGTACCCCGTGAAACCGGAAGTCGCGGCTCGGTCGCTGACCGACGAGGCCGCCTACAAATCGATGTATCAACAGTCGGTGGTCAATCCTGACGGCTTCTGGCGCGAGCAGGCGCAGCGCTTGGACTGGATCAAGCCTTTCTCGCGCGTCAAGCAGACGTCCTTCGACGACCATCACGTGGATATCAAGTGGTTCGCCGATGGCACCCTGAACGTTTCGGCGAATTGCCTCGATCGCCATCTCGAAACGCGTGGCGACGAGATCGCGATCATCTGGGAAGGGGATGATCCGTCCGAGCATCGATCGATCACCTATCGCGAGCTGCATCACGAGGTCAGCAAGTTCGCCAACGCGTTACGCGGGCAGGATGTGCACCGGGGCGATGTAGTGACCATCTACATGCCGATGATTCCCGAGGTGGCGGTTGCGATGTTGGCATGCGCGCGCATCGGCGCGATTCATTCGGTGGTGTTCGGTGGTTTCTCGCCGGAAGCCTTGGCCGGGCGGATCATCGACGGCAGTTCCAAGGTAGTTATTACGGCCGATGAGGGGCTGCGCGGCGGCAAGAAAATACCGCTGAAGTCCAACGTCGACGAGGCGTTAACCAACCCACAAACCCGTTGTGTGCAAAAGATCATCGTCGTGCGCCGCACTGGTGGCGAGATCAAATGGAACCAGCATCGCGACATTTGGTACGACGATCTCATGCGCGTGGCAGGCGATGTATGCGCGCCGAAGGAGATGGGTGCAGAGGAGCCGCTGTTCATCCTGTATACCTCCGGCTCCACCGGCAAGCCCAAGGGCGTGATGCACACTACGGGCGGCTATTTGCTCTACGCCGCGCTCACTCATGAGCGGGTCTTCGATTACCGGCCCGGTGAGGTCTACTGGTGTACCGCCGATGTCGGCTGGATTACCGGCCACAGCTATATCCTTTACGGGCCGCTGGCCAATGGTGCGACCACGCTGATGTTCGAGGGCGTGCCGAACTATCCCGATGTAACGCGGATCGGCAAGATCATCGATAAGCACAAGGTCAATATCCTTTATACCGCGCCCACGGCGATCCGCTCGATGATGGCCGAAGGCAACGCAGCGATGGAAGGTGCCGATGGTTCGAGCCTGCGGTTGCTTGGCTCGGTGGGCGAGCCGATCAACCCCGAAGCCTGGCACTGGTATTACGAGACGGTGGGCAAGTCGCGTTGCCCAATCGTCGACACCTGGTGGCAGACCGAAACCGGCGGTGTCCTCATCAGCCCATTGCCTGGTGCTACCGCATTGAAGCCGGGCTCCGCGACACGGCCGTTCTTTGGTGTGGTGCCGGGGCTGGTGGACAATCTCGGCAACCTGCTCGAAGGCGCCACCGAGGGCAATCTGGTGATTCTCGATTCATGGCCGGGACAGATGCGTAGCATCTATCGGGACCACGACCGCTTCGTCGATACCTACTTCAAGACGTTCCGCGGCATGTATTTCACCGGTGACGGTGCGCGCCGTGACGAGGACGGCTATTACTGGATCACCGGTCGGGTAGACGACGTGCTGAACGTTTCCGGCCATCGCATGGGTACGGCGGAAATCGAAAGCGCCATGGTGGCGCACCGCAAAGTGGCCGAAGCGGCGGCAGTCGGTGTACCGCATCCGCTCAAGGGGCAGGGCATCTATGTGTACGTGACGTTGGTGTCAGGCCAGGAGCCGTCCGATCAGCTGCGTCAGGAATTGCAGCATTGGGTACGTAAAGAGATCGGGCCGATCGCAGTGCCGGACGTTATCCAGTGGGCCCCGGGCTTACCCAAGACGCGCTCGGGCAAGATCATGCGACGCATCCTGCGCAAGATCGCCGCAGACGAATATGATGCCCTGGGTGATATCTCGACGCTGGCTGACCCAGGCGTGGTACCGCAACTGATAGAAACCCACAAGCAGATGCGCCCGCGCTGATCTGTTCCTCGCGGTGCCGGGCAGAAACGCCCGAGCACCGCGAACTCGGTCAGCCGTTAGGCAGCGCGGCGCGAGGCTCTTGATTGGCGGCGGGTTTGTCCTTCGGCATACCGGCCACGGTGAGTTCCGGAAAGCTCCCGCCGATAAATTCGACGCTTCGAGTCGGAAAGGCGAACTGCACCTCCATTTCCCGGATACCGTCCATGAGCTGCAGATTGATCTCCTGCTGGGTGTCCATGTACTGGTTGTAATCCGCTGTCTGCATGATGTAGACGATTTCGAAGGTGAGCTGACTGTCATCGAATGCCAAGAAGTGCGCCCGGTCGAACTTGGCATTTTCAACGCCATCGATGATCCGCTTCACCAGCGCGGAAACTTCTCGCACCTTTTCCGACGGCGTGCTGTAGGTGATTCCGAACTTGAACACGATCCGTCGTGTGTTCATGCGCTTGTAGTTATGCAGGATCTGCTTGAGCAGGTCGGCGTTGGCGCAGACGATCTGCTCGCCGCTGAGCGCCCGGATACGCGTGGTTTTCAAGCCGATGTGCTCGATATTCCCGGCAACATCGCCAAATACGACGAAGTCGCCGATCTCGAAGGGTTTGTCCACGCCGATGGACAGGGAGGCGAAGATGTCGCTGAGCAGCGTCTGCACCGCCAGTGCGATCGCAATACCGCCAACGCCGAGGCTCGCGACCATAGCGGTGATGTCGACGCCCAGATTGGCCAGGATCGAAAGGAGCATCATGGTCCAGATAACGATGCGGATCATGATGCCGATGATGGTGGTGGTGACAGGGTTTCGCGCCTTGCCGTCACGGGTTAGGCTTTCCATCCATAGGCGAACGGCTGTATCCATCCAAAGCGCGATCTGGAACGCCAGCGCTATGAACCAGCCGTGCGACATTGCTGATTCCCAGCGATCGGGCAACTGGACGATTTTCAGGCTGATCAGCAGCGAGAGGGCAATCAGCAGCAGATGGCTAGTGCGGCTGAGCATCTCCGCGGCAATAGCCGGGAAGCCACTCGGCGAGCCTTTAGCCATCTTTCGCAAGCGATTGGTGATGACCCGCAAAATGGTTTGCAGCACCAGATAGCTGACAAGAGTAACGCCAACGATTATGGCGATGTTGATCCACAGCGTTTCGTTCAACATCACGTCCCAATTCATCAGTTCGAGTCCTCCGAGGGTTGGCGCGACCAGGCGCTGAAGCAATGGCTACTTTTTCAGTAGCCGCTGCCACGCATTAGTTCCCGCGTTGACCGAGGAGGAGAGGCGAAACTATGAGGCTGGAACGAGTATTGCCGCGCAGTCAGCGCGGCGGAACGGCCTGCTTCAGATCGTCATAACCGCCGGCATTGATGACTTGGCTGTATCCCAGCTGTTGAAGTAAATCCTGCGCAGCGGAGGAACGGCGGCCGGTGCGACAGTAGAGAATGACCGGAGCGTGTTTGTCGGGTGCGACATCGGCGATGCGCTCGGCAAGGTCTTGGGTCTCGATACGCGTTGAGCCGGGCAGGGCACCCTCGGAGTGCTCCTTCGCTGTTCTAACATCGATCAATATGCTGTCGGGACGCTGCAGTGCCGCCAGCGCGGCTGAGTTGTCGATATCGCCAGCGATTGCCGTGGTGGTCGATATCATCAAGAGCAGAAGCAATCGGAACATACGTTCCCTCTTGGCCGCCTTGTTTCGGGCGGTCAGCTGATCAGACGGGTCAGATTCGGCAGAATCAGAATGACCGCCGTGGCGAACAGGATCAGTGTCGCCTGCCTGAATTTCTTGTGTTTGAACATGATTAGCGGCCTTCACTGTGTTCTGGCGCGAAGTCCCGGTTGGCCGGATTATCCCGTCACCCCTTGCCGAAAGAATTGCGTACCCGATGATTTGGGATGCGCTGCACGAGATTGATCAACGCGGCACTGGTCTGGTCCGCCTTCCAGACGTACTGGCCTCATGATCGCTGTTTCCCCGAATTTGGAGTCTTCCTTTTAAACAAATCTCAAGCAATTTACAGACCAGTGCAGGCACGCGCGCTGGTATACGCATCCGACAATGGCTGAGTGGCATGCTTGTTCAAACGCGTGCAGCTACGCGGTTTCTGTTGTCTATTGATGTGAACGTTCTTTACTGGAGGCACATATGAACAGGCTTGGCTTTCCGGCATTGCTGCTTGCTCTGGCTGTTTCAGGCGTGGCGGATGCCGAAGAAGAGAACATGACCCTGCAACAGGAGCGTGACCAGATAGGCGCAGACATGGAGCAGAATCGCCAGCAGATTGGACGCGAGATCAATGCCGTCCGCGAGCCTGGCATATCCTCTGGGTCGACCATTGAGCCGGGCGCAGCAGGCTCGGCCCGTCCGAATAATTCGGTTGGCACCCGCGCAACGCGGCCTGGACAGGCCCCGGCTGGCAGCGCCAGTAATCCGGGCATCACGCAACCGGGCGATGACGACGGTCCGATCACGACCACTGGTCCGGGAAGTTCTACAGTCGAGCCTGGCAGGCCAACAACTACCGGCACGCCGATTGATCCCAGTCGTAATGGTGGTGCCAATGGAAACGCCAGGCCTGACGGCGGCGCAGCTACGGGTGAAATCGGAACATCCGGCGGTAACGGAGTCGGGGGCGCTGGTACCGGCGCAGCGGGTTCAGGAGGATCGGCTGCTAGCGGCGCGGCCGGCAACTGACTAGCCGGCGGACAGGCATTTGCTGCACGGGCCCTATAAAGGGCTATGCTTGATTGTATGATTGCCCGGTCAAAGGGCTGAGTGGGGGCTCGTAGTGCTCGGCGCTTCCGGACGGGGCTCCGGGCAGCAGCAACGAAAAAGCCCCGATAATCGGGGCTTTACGTTTGATTTGGCGGTGAGGGTGGGATTCGAACCCACGATACGATTTCTCGTATACACACTTTCC
Organism: Stutzerimonas sp. VN223-3; assembly: GCF_045999685.1. Lineage (NCBI taxonomy): Bacteria > Pseudomonadati > Pseudomonadota > Gammaproteobacteria > Pseudomonadales > Pseudomonadaceae > Stutzerimonas > Stutzerimonas sp. VN223-3. Next base: position 890,129 of record NZ_RBEC01000001.1, read on the forward strand.
AGGCGTGCTCCTTCAACCGCTCGGACACCTCACCGGATCTCAACGGAGTTGATATCCGTCGAGGCGCGCTAATGTAGCCGAAGAGCTCTTAGATGGCAAAAAGTTTTTTAGTTTTTTCATGTGCTTAACGCACCGTTGGAATACTGGCAAAGTGGTGATCGTAATGAACCTATCGTTTCTCTAGGGTTCTCAGCTGCAATTGGCAAACGGATCGCACGTCACTGGGATCGAGCGTAGTGAATATGAAGAGCCAGGACAGGCTTTGATGAAGTTATTCAAGAACAAGCGCAAGCGGCCGGATGTAATAGAGGTCGCTACGAAGCGCCGCCTTCACGTCAGTCATCTCGAACTTGGCATGTATATCTGCGAGTTGGATCGGCCGTGGCGTCAGACGGATTTTCTGTTCCAGGGGTTTCCCCTGCTTAAAATCGAACATATCCAGGCGGTGCGTGAGCGTTGTGACTACGTTTTTGTCGACGACACTCGCCGGGTTCTGCTCGATCAGGGGCAGATGATCGTGCCTTCGGCAACGCCAATACGCGTCAATCGCACGATGAACCGTATTCCGCTATCGCTTGAAGTCCATGAAGCCCGCGAAGCCTATCGCAGTAGCGCGCTAGTGCTGGATCAGGTGCTGCTGGATGTCCAGCAAGGTCGAGCGATCGATACCAAGGCCTGTCAGACACTGGTTACACGCAACTTGGAAAGCATGTTGCGCAATGAGAGCGCCATGCTCTGGTTGACTCGGCTGAAGTCGCAGGATGTCTATACGAGTCTGCACTGCCTGTCCGTCTCCATTCTGGCGATGGGCTTTGGTACCCACCTCGGGCTGCCTGATGAAAAAATCGAGCTGTTGGGAATCGCCGGGTTGCTGCATGACGTGGGCAAGATGAAGATCGATCCCACCATCCTCAACAAGCCGGGCAAGCTCACCCAGGAAGAATTCGAACATATCAAGCTGCACCCGACTTTTGGATATCAGGCGCTACGCAGCCAGGAAGACATTCCCGCTGCTGCTGCCCAGGCGGCGTATGGACACCATGAGCGACTGGATGGCAAAGGTTATCCGCTAGGCCTGGATCAGTATCAGATCCCTTTCACTACGCGGATCATCACCATTGTCGATGCGTTCGACGCGATCACCAGTCATCGCACTTACGACGACGCGCGACCGATCCAGGCGGCGTATGACGTCCTGCGTAGCGGTGCTGGCAAGCAGTTCGACGAAACGCTGGTTCAGGAATTCATTCGCTGGCTAGGCGTGTTCCCGGTCGGTACGCTCGTCGAGCTGCACACTGGTGAGGTGGCGCTGGTGCTGGAGAAGCATCAGCAGCTGCATTTACGCCCCAAGGTGGTAGTCATGCGGGACGCCGAGAAGAAGCCTTGCGAGCCGCGTTATCTGGATCTTTCACAGCTAACCGTCGACGCTGACGGAACGCCTTACCGGATTCGCAGCGGTATCTCCGATGGATCCTACGGCCTGTTCATCGCCGATCCGCAGTTACAGACCATCTTGCATCCCGAACTACTGGCAATACTGGAGCTTGAGCCGGAGACGGCCGAAAGCTGAGCCAGCCCCTATGTGTGCGGCTTTTTAGGGATATGAATCTTTAAATCATGACTTGCCAGTCAGTCACGGCGCTTTACCTGGAGGGTTGTGCTGAGTAACGTCTGCCGACTTCTAACAAGGAATATTCGTCATGAGTGATCTGGTTTCCTACGAACTCGAAGACGGCATCGCCACCCTGGCCCTGAACAACGGCAAGGTCAATGCGCTGTCCCCAGCGGTATTCGACGCACTCAATGCAGCGTTCGATCGCGCCGAGCAGGACCGCGCCGTAGTGATTCTCACCGGGCAACCGGGAATATTGTCTGGAGGCTACGATCTGAAGGTGATGACGTCTGGCCCAGAAAACGCCATTGCGCTGGTGACGACCGGCTCGACCTTCACGCGACGGATGCTCGCTCATCCCTTCCCGATCATTGTCGCCTGCCCGGGTCACGCCATCGCCAAGGGTGCGTTTCTACTGCTTTCGGCCGACTACCGTATCGGCGTCGAAGGCGCTTTCAATATCGGCCTCAACGAAGTCCAGATTGGCATGACGATGCACCATTCGGGCATTGAGGTAGCGCGGGATCGGCTGACCAAGCCGGCGTTTCAGCGTTCGGTAATCAATGGCGAGATATTCAATCCGCAGGCGGCGCTCGAAGCCGGCTTCCTCGATAGGATCGTCCCGGCTGGTGAGCTGTTGGACGTCGCCAAAGCGACCGCGGCCCAATTGAAGAAGATCAACATGACGGCCCATAAGAACACCAAGCTCAAGGCCCGCAAGGCGCTGCTGGAAACGCTTGATCAAGCCATCGTGCTGGATCAGCAGCACTCGATCGTATCCTGAAGAGAATTTTCGACGGACCGCCCATTCCTGGCGGACCTGCGTTTAAACTGCGCTTGCAACGCCCCGCCATGGCGGGGCGTTTTTCATTCTTATTCGCCGCATCGCAGGAGAGTCCTGATGTCCGCCCCGCACACCCCGGTAGAACGCGCTGATTTCGACCAGGTCATTGTTCCCACTTTCGCTCCAGCCGCTTTCATTCCGGTGCGCGGCCAGGGTTCGCGAGTTTGGGATCAGAGCGGGCGAGAGCTGATCGACTTTACCGGCGGCATCGCCGTGAATGTGCTCGGCCATGCACACCCAGCGCTGGTAGCTGCGCTGACAGAGCAGGCGGGCAACCTCTGGCATATCTCCAATATCTTCACCAACGAGCCGGCGCTGCGCCTGGCGAAGAAGTTGGTGGCGGCGACCTTTGCCGACCGGGCATTTTTCTGCAACTCCGGCGCCGAGGCCAACGAGGCGGCGTTCAAGCTGGCTCGTCGCTATGCCCACGATAAACATGGGCCGGAAAAATTCGAAATCATCTCGGCGGTGAACAGCTTCCACGGCCGCACTCTGTTTACCGTGACCGTTGGTGGTCAGCCGAAATACTCTGACGGCTTCGGGCCGAAGATTCAGGGCATCAGCCATGTGCCGTACAACGACCTGGACGCGCTCGCCACCGCGATCTCGGATAAAACCTGCGCGGTGGTGCTGGAGCCAATTCAGGGCGAAAGCGGCGTTCTGCCTGCTGACCAGGCCTATCTGGAAGGCGCTCGCAAACTCTGCGACAAGCACAACGCGCTGCTGATTCTTGATGAGGTACAGACTGGTATGGGTCGTACCGGTGAGCTATTCGCCTACATGAATTACGGTGTCACGCCGGATATTCTGACCAACGCAAAGAGCCTTGGCGGCGGTTTCCCGATCGGCCTGATGCTGACCACCAATGAGATCGCCGCGCATTTCAGCGTCGGTACCCACGGCACCACTTACGGCGGTAATCCGCTGGCGTGTGCGGTGGCAGAGGCGGTGGTCGATATTGTCAACACTCCCGAGGTGCTGAACGGCGTTAAGGACCGGCACGAGCGCTTCAAGAGCGGGCTGCTTGAAATCGGCCAGCGTTACGGGCTGTTCAGTCAGGTGCGTGGCATGGGAATGCTGATCGGGTGTGTACTCAACGATGCATGGAAAGGCCGCGCAAGGGACATCTTCGATGCCGCCGAGAAGGAGGCTTTGATGATCTTGCAAGCCGGCCCCGATGTGATCCGCCTGGCCCCCAGCCTGATCATCGAAGAGGCCGACATCGCAGAAGGTCTTGCTCGTTTTGAGCGCGCCGCAGCGAAACTTACCCAAGCCTAACCTAGGCCTATGATTCCGGCAGGGCGGTTTTTCCGTCCTGTCTTCTTCACTTCATCGAGAACATTGACCATGAGCGATAGCCTGCAACTGATCTTGGAAGACGTAGACGGCACCCAGCTGGAGACCTCCTGCACCCGCTTCGCCGTCATGTGGCAGGGCCGTGAAGTCTGGATTCAGCAGGTCGGCAATAATCAGCTAATGATTGGCGTCGACGTCGAAGATGGCGACACCGAATATGCCAATCTGCTGCTGCGTCCGCTCGCGACTAACTTGGTCAGCCTCGAGCTCGAGATGGAACCGGTCGAGTCCGCCGACGATGATCACGTTCATGGTCCGGACTGCAACCACGATCACTGATCGCGTCGACATGCTCTCGCTCGGTGGGTTACTGGAGCTGACTCTGGCCGGGCGCGAGCCCCTTGAGAAGGTCCAATGGACGACTGACGGAGCCAAGCTGCGATGGCTGGGCGAAGGTGCGCTTGAGGTAACGCCGGCTGCCGGCCGGGATGCTGGTTTGGATCTGGTGTTGTCTGCTGGTGTACACGGTTGTGAAATCATCCCGATTGAACTGCTTGACCGCCTGGTGCAGGCGATCGGGAGCGGCGAGATCTGTCCTCGTGTGCGCTTGCTTCTGCTGTTCTGCAATGTGCCAGCGATGCGTCAGGGCGTGCGTCTGATTGGCCGGGATCTGAATCGGCTCTTCTGCGGTGCACACGAGGATGATTCGAGCGAAGAGGCGCGGCGCGCTTCGCAGTTGGAAGCGCTGGTGGCGGGTTTCTTCCATGATCCGGATCGCCGACGCTGGCACTACGATCTACATTCGGCCATGCGCGCATCGAAGTTGCCGCAGTTCGCCGTGTGCCCATGGGTGGCTGGGCGCGAAGTTTCTGAGGAAAGCCTACAACGCCTTCAGCATGCAGCGGTTGATGCAGTGCTGCTACAGGAAAAGCCGTCCTCGACCTTCAGTGCTCATACGGCGATACGCCACGGCGCTGAGGCCTTTACCCTGGAAGTGGCAGAAGCGCCAGGCGGCGTCTGGCCTGATTGCCTCGGTGAGTTTCTACAAGCTGCACAATGCTGGATCGAGGCGACTGAGCCGTCACAGAAAAGACCGGTACGACCGTTGATGAAGTTCCGGTTGGCCAGGGAAATTATCAAGCGCAGCGAACAGTTCGTGCTGCGTCTGCCGGCTGGTATCGACAACTTCACGCCCGTATCGCCCGGTACCTTGCTGGCCGAGGATGGCGATGAAGTGCGCTGGGTGGTCGAAGAGCTGAGCGCGCGAATTCTGTTTCCGATGGCCAGTGTCGCTATCGGCGAGCGTGCCGGCTTGATCGTCGTGCCCCTCAACTGAATTATGCTGCCGCTTTACAAAAAGCGGCTCGGTTTCGAATTTGGCCGTTTTGATTCCTGAGGGGCCCGACTCTGGGGCGGAGCTTTTACCTTTGAGCGGGCGGCAAGAAGTTATCACCGTGGGGCGCGCTTCCCACTGAAGCGCGCCGGCTAGCGGTCAGACGCCGGTCGGTGGGTTGGTGAGCGAATCGTTACCAGTCACTGTTGCGGTTCCGGTGGCTGCCTGAGCATTTGCCTTCAGGCGTGCCTCGTCTGTTTCGCTGCGCTCCAGCGGCATACTACGGGAATTGCCTTCGGCCATTTTTGCCTGCTCGTTCACCTCGCAGAGGACCCGTTTGGCTTCGCAGTGGCCAGATACTCCTCGCGCGAGCGCCATGCCGCCCATGGCGAGTTGAAGCAGACCGCCCAGGCCGCCACGTCCGAGCCCTTTGCCAAGGAAATACAGCCCGCCAGCGATCGATGCTGCGCGTTCCCAACCGTGCACGTTTTGCGAAGCCTGATGTGACGATGTCCTGTTCATGGGTAATCACTCCGAAACAGTGGTGTGAATAAATGACCCCGGCGCCTAGAGCCCGTTCCCACCGCAAGTCGGCAATCTGCACCGCCATATAACTGCGGGGTGCGCCACGCAGGCCCACCCCGTCACCCTTAGCGCGCCGCCATTCCGAATACCTTAAGCACGAACGCATATTCCAGCGCGACATCCTTGAGTGCCTGATAGCGCCCACTCATGCCCCCGTGACCGGCGCCGAATTCCGTCTTGAGCAGAAGAAGGTTGTCGTCGGTCTTGCTAGCGCGCAGTTTGGCTACCCATTTCGCCGCTTCCCAGTACTGCACCCGGCTATCGTTGTAACCGGCGACGGCGAGCAGCGCTGGATAATCCTGGGTGCGGATATTTTCGTACGGCGCGTAAGCCTTGATGCGCGCATGCACATCCGGGAGGTTCGGGTCACCCCACTCGTCATACTCGGTAACGGTCAGCGGCAGGTCGGCGTTGAGCATGGTGTTCAGCACATCGACAAAAGGCACTTCGGCGATTGCCGCGCCGAACAGGTCCGGGCGCAGATTGAGCACGGCACCGATCAGCAGGCCGCCAGCACTGCCGCCGCTGATAGCCAGCTGTTGCGGTGATGTGTAGCCATCGGTGACCAGCTTTTCCGCGCAGGCAATGAAGTCGCTGAAGGTATTCGGTTTGTGCTCCAGCTTGCCGGCGCGATACCAGGCCTCGCCTAGATCGCCGCCGCCGCGTACATGGCCGATGGCGAAGACGAAGCCACGGTCGAGCAGCGATAGCCGTGCGTGGGAAAACCAGGGATCCAGGCTGTGGCCATAGGCGCCGTAGCCATAGAGATAAAGCGGGGCGGGTTTGCCGAAGGTTTCGCGACGGCCGACCAGGCTGATCGGCATCTGGGTTCCGTCTGCTGCGGTTACCCAGATTCGACGGCTTTCGTAGGCGTCGGCATCGAAGGGGCCTTCGACAGGGGTTTCCTTGAGTACCTTCTGTTCGCCATCGGCCAGATTCAACTGCCGAATCTGCGCGGGGCGATTGAGCGCCTCATAGCGCAGGCGGATGACGGCGCTGTCGAACTCAAGGGTGTTGTGCACGTGCAGGCTGTAAGCCGCATCCGGTAAATGCACGCGATAAGGTGCGCCGCCCTGCGGTCGCACTTCGACTATCGGCAGGCCGGACTCGCGCAGGCTGAGCGTGATGGCGCTGGCATTCAGGCTGACGTCTTCGAGCATCACCATTTCCCGGTGAGCGATCAGTTCTTTCCAATGCTCGCGCTGCGGTGTGCTCTCAGGCGCTTGATATAGCGCGAAGTTGATTCCGGTCTGGTTGCTGCGAACGAGCCAGCTCCACTGGCCGTCGAGCAGCCCGTGATCGGGGTAATACTCGTGATCTTCCTGGCGCGGTGCCAGGCAAACCCAGCGGCCGTCGGGCTCATCGGCCGAAAGCACCCAGGCTTCGCTGGTGGTTTTGCTGTTGGACAGAATTATTAGCTGACGCTCGGAGCTGGCCCGATAGCAGTGGACGAAGTAGCGGCCGTCGGGATCGTGATACACCTCTGTGCAGTCCGTTTCGCCAAGGCGATGACGGTAGATTTTGTGCGGGCGGTGGGTGTCGTCGAGTTCGCCAAAAAACAAGGTTTGATGGTCGTTGGCCCAGGTCATGCTGCCGTCGCAATCATCGAAGGGCAGGGCGGTGACTTCACCCGTGGCGAGATCCTTTACGAATAACCGGTAGATCTCGTCGCCCTGGGTGTCGAGGCTGTAAGCCAGCTTGCTGTGATCCTGGCTGACGCTGAATGCGCCGAGCGAGAGAAAGCCGCCTGCCGCCAGTTCGTTGGGGTCGAGCAACAATTGTTCGGCGTTCTCGTCCACGCTGAACGAGCCGTCCATCGGTCGTGGGCAGCGGTAATGGCGTGGATATTCATCACCTGCGGTAGTGCGCTGATAATAGAGCCAGGCCCCCCACGGCGAGGGTAGCGAAAGGTCGGTTTCACGAATGCGACCTTTGATCTCCTGAAACAGCGCCTCGCGTAACTCGGCCTGATCAACGAGCTGACTTTCCAGATAGGCGTTTTCAGCCTTCAGGTAATCGAGCACGTCGGGCGCGTCGCGATTTTCCAGCCACTTGTATGGGTCTTGGCCGTTATCGACTCGGGCAATGGGGGCGGACATTCAGAACTCCTGGAGCGCGGCGGCTTACAGCTGCGTGAGGATTGCGGGCGGCCAGTGTACAAGGCGCATCGTCAGTTTGTGACGGTGCTGACCGTCACGGGTTCACTGGCGTCACCGCTCAGATCATCTGCGTGAATGGGCATCGATGGGCCAAAACGATACATCACGCGCCGCACGAGCCGGGGTCTTGGCTAGTCTTACTGGTCTGATTCCTGGGCGGGCGCACTCGAACGGTATGTTGGCCGATTGACAACGGATCGCTTTTCCATGAAGGTGTGCTCACCCAAATCAAACGGGCGTATGAATCGAGCGTTTGCCACGCAAACGCCGTCAGCCCGGCTTATCGTGTCGGTGGGTGTCGTTTCACCGGGTGTCGCTACACCAGTATCGGTGACGGTCTTCGGACCGAAGACGTGCGACACGTAACGTTCAGCTTCCATACCTGGAGATCAGTTGATGATTTACGAAGGTAAAGCCATCACGGTTAAGGCTCTTGAGAGTGGCATCGTCGAATTGAATTTCGACCTCAAGGGTGAGTCCGTCAACAAGTTCAATCGCCTCACTCTCAATGACCTGCGCCAAGCCGTTGATGCCATCAAGGCCGACGCTTCGGTAAAAGGCGTGATCGTTACCAGCGGCAAGGATGTTTTCATCGTTGGCGCCGACATCACCGAGTTCGTTGACAACTTCAAGATGCCGGACGAAGAACTGGTAGCCGGCAACCTCGAAGCGAACAAGATTTTCAGCGATTTCGAAGACCTTGGCGTTCCGACTGTCGCTGCCATTAACGGTATCGCCCTGGGTGGCGGTTTCGAAATGTGCATGGCTGCTGACTATCGCGTCATGTCCACCGCAGCCAAGGTTGGTTTGCCTGAAGTCAAGCTGGGCATCTACCCAGGCTTCGGCGGTACCGTACGCCTGCCGCGTCTGATCGGTGTCGACAACGCGGTCGAGTGGATTGCTTCCGGTAAAGAAAATCGCGCTGAAGATGCGTTGAAAGTTCGCGCCGTCGATGCGGTCGTTGCCCCTGATCAGCTGCAAGCCGCTGCTCTGGATCTGGTCAAGCGCGCCATCTCCGGTGAGCTGGACTACAAGGCCAAGCGTCAGCCCAAGCTGGACAAGCTCAAGCTCAATGCCATCGAGCAGATGATGGCCTTCGAGACCTCCAAGGGTTTCGTCGCCGGTCAGGCTGGCCCGAACTATCCGGCCCCGGTCGAAGCGATCAAGACCATTCAGAAAGCCGCCAACTTCGGCCGTGACAAGGCCATCGAAGTCGAGGCCGCCGGCTTCGTCAAACTGGCCAAGACCTCGGTCGCACAGAGCCTGGTCGGCCTGTTCCTCAGCGATCAGGAGCTGAAGAAGAAAGCCAAGAACTACGACAAGCAGGCGCGCGAAGTGAAGCTGGCTGCTGTGCTTGGTGCTGGCATCATGGGTGGCGGTATCGCCTATCAGTCGGCTGTCAAAGGCACGCCGATCCTGATGAAGGACATCCGCGAAGAAGGCATCCAGATGGGCTTGAACGAGGCCTCCAAGCTGCTCGGCAAGCGCGTCGAGAAAGGACGTCTGACCCCGGCGAAGATGGCCGAAGCCCTCAATGCGATTCGCCCGACCACCTCCTATGGTGATTTCGGCAACGTCGACATCGTCGTCGAGGCCGTGGTCGAGAACCCGAAGATCAAGCAGTCGGTGCTGGCTGAAGTGGAAGGCCTGGTGCGTGAAGACGCGATCATCGCCTCGAACACCTCGACCATCTCCATCAGCCTGCTGGCTCAGGCGCTCAAGCGTCCGGAAAACTTCTGCGGCATGCACTTCTTCAACCCGGTACACATGATGCCGCTGGTGGAAGTCATTCGTGGTGAGAAGACCAGCGAAACCGCGATCGCCACCACCGTTGCCTACGCCAAGAAAATGGGCAAGAGTCCGGTCGTGGTCAACGATTGCCCGGGCTTCCTGGTCAACCGCGTGCTGTTCCCGTATTTCGGTGGCTTCGCCCGTCTGGTCAGCGCAGGCGTGGATTTCGTTCGCATCGACAAGGTGATGGAAAAGTTCGGCTGGCCGATGGGCCCGGCTTACCTAATGGATGTTGTAGGCATGGACACTGGCCACCATGGCCGTGACGTCATGGCCGAGGGTTTCCCGGATCGCATGAAGGATGATCGCCGCACTGCGGTTGATGCCTTGTACGACGCTAATCGCCTGGGCCAGAAGAACGGCAAGGGCTTCTACAGCTATGAAATGGACAAGCGCGGCAAGCCGGCCAAAGTGGTCGACCCGAGCGTCCAGGAAGTGCTGGCACCGATCGTCTACGAGCAGCGTGAAGTCACCGACGAGGACATCATCAATTTCATGATGATCCCGCTGTGTCTGGAAACGGTCCGTTGCCTGGAAGACAAGATCGTCGAAACTGCCGCCGAAGCCGACATGGGCTTGATCTACGGCATCGGCTTCCCACCCTTCCGCGGCGGTGCACTGCGCTATATCGATTCGATCGGTGTTGCCGAGTTCGTGACATTGGCCGACAAATACGCCGACCTGGGCCCGCTGTATCAGCCGACTGCCAAGCTGCGTGAAATGGCTGCCAACGGCCAGCGCTTCTACGGTTAATCGAGGAATAGAGAGATATGAGCCTTAATCCGAGAGACGTCGTCATTGTCGACTTCGGCCGTACCCCGATGGGTCGTTCCAAGGGCGGCATGCACCGCAACACCCGCGCTGAGAGCATGTCCGCGCACCTGATCGATGGAGTGCTGGCGCGCAATCCGAAAATCGATCCGGCGGAAGTGGAAGATGTGATCTGGGGCTGCGTCAACCAGACCCTGGAACAGGGCTGGAACATCGCCCGCATGGCGTCGCTGATGACCCGCATTCCGCACACCAGCGCCGCGCAGACCGTCAGCCGCCTGTGCGGTTCGTCGATGAGCGCGCTGCATACTGCCGCTCAGGCGATCATGACCGGTAACGGTGATGTGTTCGTTGTCGGTGGTGTTGAGCACATGGGCCACGTCGGCATGATGCACGGAGTCGACCCGAACCCGCAGCTGTCGCTGTACGCCGCCAAAGCGTCCGGCATGATGGGCCTGACCGCTGAAATGCTGGGCAAGATGCACGGCATCACCCGCGAGCAGCAGGACGCGTTCGGTGAGCGTTCTCACCGCCTGGCGCACAAGGCGACCGTCGAGGGCCTGTTCAAGGATGAAATCATCCCGATGCAGGGCTATGACGAGAACGGTTTCCTCAAGATTTTCGACTATGACGAGACCATTCGTCCGGAAACCACGCTGGAAAGCCTCGCGGCTCTGAAGCCTGCCTTCAATCCCAAGGGCGGCACTGTAACGGCGGGTACGTCCTCGCAGATCACCGATGGTGCGTCCTGCATGATCGTGATGTCGGCACAGCGGGCACAGGATCTGGGGATCCAGCCGATGGCCGTGATCCGCTCCATGGCGCTGGCCGGTGTCGATCCGGCGATCATGGGTTACGGCCCGGTGCCGGCCACCCAGAAGGCGCTCAAGCGTGCCGGTCTGACGATGGACGACATCGATTTCGTCGAGCTCAACGAGGCGTTCGCGGCTCAGGCGCTGCCTGTGTTGAAGGATCTTAAATTGCTCGACAAGATGGAGCAGAAGGTCAACCTGCACGGCGGTGCCATCGCGCTGGGCCATCCGTTCGGTTGCTCAGGCGCACGTATCTCCGGCACGCTGCTGAACGTGATGAAGCAGAACGGCGGTACCCTTGGCGTATCCACGATGTGCATCGGCCTGGGTCAAGGTATCACCACGGTGTTCGAACGCGTCTAAGCTGTTCGGGACAAGGAAGCCGGGGCCTCGTGCCCCGGTTTTCATTTTTATAGGTAGTTGTTTTTCCAGAGGCAGTGTCATGCAGGTTATGCCCGGTCGTTATCGTCACTATAAGGGACCCGAGTATCGGGTATATGCGGTCGCCAGACATTCCGAGACAGAAGAATCCGTGGTGTTCTATCAGGCGCTATACGGGGATTTCGGCCTTTGGGTACGCCCGCTTTCAATGTTCACCGAAACGGTAGAGGTCGACGGCGAAACGCTTCCCCGTTTCGCTCTGATTGAAGCCGAACCCAGCCGTTTTTAAGCGCTGTTTGGGCAAGCTGGCTTAACCCTTGCGCTTGACCTCAGCTCTACCGCCACTATATATAGCGGTGCTTTTCGGACAGAGTGAAAGCGACTCCATTCTGTTTCGGACGGTACAAAATCATCAGGCAGTGATGCTGCCAACGGATTTTGACCGTGGGTACGAAGGATTTTCCGGAGCATACGAGTGCTCTGTGCAGCTCTGGAACGTGCTGCTTCGCTTCTTTCTGGCAGCCTGCGCATCGCATACGACGTTACGCGCTGCCGATCAAATTTCTCAGTTCACCTCTCGATTCAGGAACTCTCCTCTCCATGGGTAAATCGCTGGTCATCGTGGAATCACCGGCCAAGGCCAAGACAATCAACAAGTATTTGGGCAACCAGTACGTGGTGAAGTCGAGTATCGGCCACATCCGCGACCTTCCTACCAGCGGTTCTGGTACTCGCGAGCCGGCCAAGCGTGGCAAGGCTGCGGCTGCCGAGGCACCTGCGCTCTCGCCCAAGGAAAAGGCCAAGCGCCAGTTGTTCACCCGTATGGGCGTCGATCCGGAACATGGCTGGAAAGCCAAGTATGAAATCCTGCCGGGCAAGGAAAAAGTGATCGACGAGCTGCGTCGACTGGCCAAGGAAGCCGACACCATCTATCTCGCGACCGACTTGGATAGAGAGGGGGAGGCGATCGCCTGGCACCTGCGCGAATCGATCGGCGGCGAAGACAGCCGCTACAAGCGCGTTGTGTTCAACGAGATCACCAAGAAAGCGATTCAGGAAGCGTTCTCCAAGCCGGGCGATCTCGATATCAATCGGGTCAACGCCCAACAGGCGCGGCGCTTTCTCGATCGCGTGGTGGGCTATATGGTCTCGCCATTGCTGTGGTCAAAGATCGCCCGCGGCCTTTCGGCCGGTCGGGTACAGTCGGTTGCCGTGAAACTGGTGGTCGAGCGCGAGCGTGAAATTCGTGCGTTCGTCCCGGAAGAGTATTGGGAAGTGCACGCCGATCTCGCCACGGCTGGCGATGCCAAGGTGCGATTCGAGGTTTCCCGCGAGAACGGCGAAGCCTTCAAGCCACTCAACGAAGCCCATGCCATGGCTGCGCTCGAGCAGCTCAAGGATTCGAGCTACAGCGTCACCAAGCGTGAAGACAAGCCAACCAGCAGCAAGCCTTCTGCACCGTTCATCACCTCGACCCTGCAGCAGGCGGCGAGCAACCGGCTCGGTTTCGGCGTGAAGAAGACCATGATGATGGCGCAGCGGCTTTACGAAGCGGGCTACATCACTTACATGCGTACCGACTCGACCAACCTATCGGCCGATGCGCTGGCCATGGTTCGCGGCTTCATCGAAGATGAGTTCGGCAATAAGTACCTGCCGGAGAAGCCTAACTTCTACTCCAGCAAGGAAGGCGCGCAGGAAGCGCACGAGGCGATTCGCCCTTCGGACGTCAACCTGCGCCCGACGCAGCTTTCCGGCATGGAGCGCGACGCAGAGCGTCTTTACGATCTGATCTGGCGCCAGTTCGTGGCCTGCCAGATGCCGCCGGCGCAGTACCTGTCCACCAGTGTGACCGTGACGGCAGGTAATTACGAGCTGCGTGCCAAGGGTCGCATTCTCAAGTTCGACGGTTACACCAAGGTCATGCCGCAGCAGAGCAAGAGCGGTGAAGACGACGTATTGCCGGATATGAACAAGGGCGACGGGATGAAGCTGATCAAGCTCGACCCAAGCCAGCATTTCACCAAGCCGCCGGCACGTTACTCCGAAGCAAGCCTGGTCAAGGAGATGGAAAAGCGCGGTATCGGTCGTCCGTCCACCTACGCGGCGATCATCTCGACGATCCAGGACCGTGGCTATGTTTCCCTGCATAACCGCCGGTTCTATTCGGAAAAGATGGGCGACATCGTTACCGAGCGCCTCTCGGAAAGCTTCAACAACCTGATGGACTATGGCTTCACCGCCGGGATGGAAGAGAATCTCGACGATGTCGCTCAGGGCGAGCGCGAGTGGAAGCACGTGCTCGACGAGTTCTATGGTGATTTTCGCAAGAAACTGGAAATCGCCGAATCCAGCGATACCGGCATGCGTGCCAACCAACCGACCCTGACCGATATTCCATGCAAGGTGTGTGGCCGGCCGATGATGATTCGTACGGCTTCCACCGGCGTGTTCCTTGGCTGCTCCGGTTACAGCCTACCGCCGAAAGAACGCTGCAAGTCGACGGTCAACCTGATACCGGGCGACGAGATTGCTGCCGACGATGAGGGCGAGTCCGAGTCACGTGTGTTGCTTGGCAAGCATCGCTGCCCGATCTGCAGCACGGCGATGGATGCCTATCTGCTGGACGAAACCCGCAAACTGCACATTTGCGGCAACAATCCCGACTGCACCGGTTACGAGATCGAGCAAGGCCAGTACCGCATCAAGGGCTACGAAGGCCCGAGTCTCGAGTGCGACAAGTGCGGCAGCGAGATGCAGCTCAAGACGGGCCGCTTCGGCAAGTTTTTTGGTTGCACCAATGCCGAGTGCAAGAACACACGCAAGTTGCTCAGAAGCGGCGAGGCGGCACCGCCGAAAATGGATGCGGTGAAGATGCCGGAACTCAAGTGCGAGAAGGTCGACGATACTTACGTGCTGCGCGACGGTGCATCGGGCCTGTTCCTGGCAGCCAGTCAGTTCCCAAAAAACCGCGAGACACGTGCGCCGCTGGTGCAGGAGCTCATTCCGCACAAGGATGAGATCGATCCGAAGTACTACTTCCTGCTCGATGCGCCAAAGAAAGATCCGGAAGGCCGCCCAGCCGTTATCCGCTTCAGCCGCAAGACCAAGGAGCAGTACGTGCAGACGGAGGTCAACGGTAAACCGACGGGCTGGAAGGCGTTCTTCGATGGCGGCAAGTGGAAGGTGGAAGACAAAAGCACCAAATAGGTTAAAAGCCGATAAGGGCGCTTGAGGCTGTGGGCTGGAAGGAAAGCAGCCGGCAGTCTCGATGTTCAGCTGGCGATTCCTGCACCTGCCACCATACTTTTGCTTTCCGGCTACCCGCTGATCTAATGGGAACGACCGCCATGGCTCACGAGCTGTACACCCGAACCAATCAGAAAATCTATTTTGCCGGGCTGGCGCTTGAGAACTGGCGACGGGCCGAGGAAAAAGGCGCGCTGAATGCCCCGGGACTGATCCAAGCCGAGCGCGAAGCCAGTCTGTTCCATCTGTACGGCGCGCTGCTGGGGCTATGCCACGAGATTGCCGGCTACTATCGCCTACTGGGTGCGAACGCGCCGCGCGCAGAATTACTGCTTTCGCGTTCGCAGAACTCATCGCCGAGTCCGGAACTGGCTGAGTTGATCGAGTTGGCCGAGCATTCCGAGACCTGGCTTGCGCGATTGCTGCAGGCCCATATGGCACTCTTCGAGCCACCTCGGGCGCCCGTCAAGGCGAAGACCGACCCAGCCATGCCGTTGATCGAGGCGGTCAGCGTGGGCGAGGAAGCGCCCGTACTGACACATGCCGAAGTGGAATCTTGGCGGCAGAACATGAAGGCCCTGGCGCTGCGTTTTCGGGAATCGCTTACCGAATGGTAAGCGCCTAAGCGAGAAAGCGTTTGGCTATTCGGTTCGGGCTGGAACCTTGTGCTTGACCCGCAGGACCAAGGCGATACCGCCCAGGATCGCGAGGCCGGCGATCAGTAGGCGTCCGGTCAGGGTTTCCCCCAAAAGCACACTACCAGCCAGCGCAGTGATAAGGGGCACGCTCAGTTGCACGCTCGCAGCCTGTATGGCTGCGAGGCCGGGCAACGCGGCGTACCAAATGGCATAGCCGATACCGGACATCAGCCCACCGGATAGGAGCGCATAGATCACACCGGCCGTATCCCACTCCAGCCAGGCCAACGCCAGCAGGCAAAGCACAGCCGCAATCGGTAGCGTGCGGATGAAGTTTCCAGCTGTCGCGGCCAACGGATCTGGTGTTCCTCTTCCCAAAAGCGAGTACGCGCCCCAGGCGATGCCCGACAGCACCATCAGCAACGAAGCCGATATAGGCGGTGTGCTCGTGCCGGGCAGAAGAAGCGCGACCAGTCCCCCTCCTGCCAAAAGCAGCCCAACCACTTGCAGGCGATGCAGCCGCTCCCCTCTGATTAGCCCCCAGGCAATCATGCTCAACTGCACTGCACCGAACAGTAGTAGCGCGCCGGCACCGGCATCGAGATGCAGGTAGGCGTACGAGAAGGCTGCCGCATAGACGAAGAGCGCCACGGCGCCGTACCAGCTGCCGGACTTCGCTGAAGATCCTTTACGCAGGAACAACAGCAGCCACAGCATCAGGGCTCCTGCCAGCAGGCGCAACGCGGTAAAGCTGGCAGGGTCGATCTGGCTGTCACGCAATGCAGCACGGCAAAGCAGTGAGTTGCCTGCGAAAGCAAGCATGGCCAATGCTGTCAGCAGCAACGTTCTGGCGGTCATTCGGCAGCTTCCTTGAAGCGAATGGCGCGGTCCCGATTGCTGTCCAGACCGCGATGAGACGCCATCCTACTGTGTAGTGGCGCTGTGGTGCATCTGCATACCGCCGCTCGTATCAAGCCAAGGGCTGTCTGCATTCTGGCCGGCTGGTACAATGCGCGCCTTTCACGGGGAGCAGACTCATGCCAACGTCTTTTCTGGAAATCGTCGAGCTACCCGATGGCAGCATTGTGCTGCGTCGCGCTGAGGACGAAGGTGTGCTGGCCACATTGGATTTCTCTGACGATGCCAAGGAGTTCCTGCAGGGGCAGCATGTCGAAATTGCCAAAGCAATGTTCAGCGTCGGTGTGCAGATGGCAGGGCGAGTATCGGAAGGGGAATTCGAGCGAGAAGAGGAGCCGCACGTGCTGCACTGATGCGAATCGCCTGGTTGCCATTGCGGCTGGGCGAGTTTTTTCGGCACTTCCATGTGCCGGATAGATCAGACGGTTCAGTTACCCATACGTACATTCAGGCTTTGCGCGTTGCCCTGATCGGCCGCAGCGCGCAGTTTCAGCCGGCTGGTCCTGTCGAGACGTCCCAACCAGGTAATCACTGTATGGCTGCAGCCTGACATCAGTGCCTTGCACGCCAATTCCAGTGCACCTTGGGTCTCGCGGGCCTGCAATAACAGGATACGGTCGCGGTTGAGCCCGGTTTCCCGTAGCCAGCTTTGCGACAACGATGCAGGCGGCGCGATCAGAGTCAGCCAGCGTGTGTCGGCCGCCTCACTGAGCTCGCGCAGGATCGGGGCGAGCAACAGACGGCAATGACCACCGCTGCCGCTCAAGGTCATTTCGCTCAGCCAATCGTCGGCGGGCTGCGGGGGGGCGCAGGCCATTTCTCCGAACGGCGTCAATCGATGGGCGATCAGCCCTTCGAATAAAGAAAGCTGCGGTGGTTTGCCTGCGGTGGGTTGGGGTTGATACTGCATGAACCTCTCCTTAGCGGCGAATCACGCCGACACTCAAGCCTTCGATAACCAATTCTTGTTGTTTGAGATCCACTTCGATGGGGGCAAACTCGGGGTTCTCAGCCAGCAGCCAGACCTTGTCGCCTTCGCGCTTGAAGCGCTTCACCGTTACCTCATCATCGATCCGAGCCACGACGACTTGGCCATTGCGTGCTTCACGCGTGGTATGTACGGCGAGCAAATCACCATCAAAAATGCCGATGTCCTTCATGCTCATACCACGCACACGCAACAGATAGTCGGCTTTGGGGTGGAAGAATGCTGGGTTGATCTGGCAGGACTCTTCGACGTTTTGCTGGGCAAGAATTGGCGCGCCGGCTGCTACTCGTCCAATGACGGGTAAACCGCTCTCTTCGGCGGCAGGTTCGAAGCCTGGAATACGTATCCCGCGCGAGGCGCCGGGCGTCATCTCGATAGCGCCTTTGTTGGCCAATGCCCTAAGGTGCTCCTCAGCTGCATTGGGCGATTTGAAACCCAGCTCCTGAGCGATCTCCGCACGCGTAGGCGGATAGCCGTTTTCTTCAAGGCATCGCTTGATGAGGGCGAGAATTTCCGACTGGCGAGGGGTCAGCTTGATCATGGTGGTCTCTGTTCTTTTATACAGTGACTGGGATTATATACAGTGCCTGATGCTTGGCAATCTTTGTTTGGTTGAGAGCTGCGCTGGCTTGGTGCAAGCTCTGGTTGCCTGCGGTTAGGCGCTCGGACACTTTCGTGGTTGACTTGGTGGTGAGTGAAACGTAAGTTTCAAACAAGTGTTTGTCAGTGGGAGGGGGCATGGCGCAGTCGGAAACAGTGGAGCGTATTCTTGATGCAGCGGAACAGCTGTTTGCTGAAAAAGGCTTCGCCGAGACTTCGCTTCGCCTGATCACCAGTAAAGCTGGGGTCAATCTGGCGGCAGTGAATTACCACTTCGGTTCGAAAAAGGCGCTTATCCAAGCAGTTTTCTCTCGTTTCCTTGGGCCATTCTGCGTGAGCCTTGAACGAGAACTGGACAAACGTGAAGCTAAACCCGACAGGAAAGACAGTCTCGAAGAGTTGCTGGAGATTCTGGTCGAGCAGGCGCTTGCAGTGAAGCCGCGCAGTGGCGATGATCTGTCGATTTTCATGCGCCTGCTGGGCCTGTCATTCAGTCAGAGTCAAGGTCACCTGCGCCGCTATCTTGAGGACATGTACGGCAAGGTGTTTCGTCGGTACATGCACCGAGTGCACGAGGCGGCGCCTTCGATTCCGCCCATCGAGCTGTTCTGGCGCGTGCATTTCATGCTCGGTGCCGCGGCGTTCAGCATGTCGGGCATCAAGGCGTTGCGAGCAATCGCTGAGAACGATTTTGGCGCCAGGACATCCATCGAGCAGGTCATGCGCATGATGGTTCCGTTTCTAGCTGCCGGCATGCGTGCCGATTCCGGTGTGGTGGACTCGAGCTTGGCTCAAGCCCATCCCATCGGTCGACGCAACGCTTTGGCGATGCCCGCCAAGGGTTGAGGTACACGGTCAGGGATCGATCAGCTAAGCTAGCCGCCCATGTCTGATCTCGATTTCCTTCATATCTCGATTGCCGACCAGATGCTCTACGGGTTTTCCGATGGCAGGCTGCGCGTCCGGCTGCCCGTGTCTACCGCTCGTAACGGTGTCGGCGAACTCAATGGTTCCGGTTGCACGCCACGTGGTCGCCACCAGGTACGTGCGCGTATCGGTGAAGGGCTACCGTCCGGGGCCGTTTTGCGTGGCCGGCGCTGGACCGGTGAAGTCTGGAATTCGGACCTGGGCGAGCGGTTTCCCGGGCGCGACTGGATTCTCACCCGAATCCTCTGGCTCAGCGGATGCGAGCCCGGACACAACCGGATGGGTGAGGTCGACACCTTTCGTCGTTATATCTATTTGCATGGCACGCCTGACTCAGAACCCATGGGCGTACCGCTTTCTCACGGCTGCATCAGGCTGCGCAATGCCGATTTGCTCGATCTTTTTCCTCTGGTGCCGGCCGGTTGTGCCGTCCATATAGGCGAAACGGCGTGTCCGGATTGGTCGAGCGCAGCGCTGAATTAAGGATCTGCTCATCATGCAAGGCTCATTGATGCTGGACATCGCCGGTACTTGGCTGACCGCCGAGGATCGCCAGTTGCTGCGCCAACCGGAGGTTGGCGGGCTGATTCTGTTCGCTCGCAATATCGAAAATCCTCGCCAGGTACAGGAGCTGTGTTGCGCTATTCGCGCCGTGCGGCCCGATGTTCTGTTGGCTGTCGATCAGGAAGGCGGGCGCGTCCAACGGCTGCGGCGCGATTTTGTTCGCTTGCCGGCGATGCGCGACTTCGCCTCGCGCGCCGATGCGTTGGAGTTGGCAGAAACCTGCGCCTGGGTGATGGCGACCGAAGTGCTGGCGGTTGGGCTGGATTTCAGCTTCGCGCCGGTGCTCGACCTGGATCACCAACGCAGCGCAGTGGTCGGGACCCGCGCGTTCGAGGCTGACCCGCAGCGTGCCACCGAACTTGCCGGAGCGTTCATCAAAGGCATGCGTAGCGCAGGGATGGCAGCCACCGGCAAGCACTTCCCTGGTCACGGCTGGGCCGAGGCTGATTCCCACGTGGCGATTCCGGTCGACGAGCGTAGTCTGGACGCGCTTCGTGTGCATGACCTGATTCCGTTTCAGCAGTTGGCTGGCGAGCTCGATGCGGTGATGCCTGCACATGTGATCTATCCGCAGGTCGACGACAAGCCGGCCGGCTTTTCACGGCATTGGCTGCAGGACATCTTGCGCAAGGAGCTGGGCTTCCGTGGGGTGATCTTCAGTGACGATCTGTCGATGGCTGGTGCGCATGTGGTAGGTGATGCCGCGAGCCGCATCGAAGCGGCACTAACGGCTGGCTGCGACATGGGCTTAGTGTGCAACGACCGTGGCGCTGCCGAGCTAGCCCTGTCGGCGCTGCAGCGTCTCGGTGTGCAGCCATCGCTCGCACTGGCGAAGATGCGCAGCCGTGCGGCGGGTTCGCTGGAGTACAAACAGGATCCTCGTTGGCGCGCATCGATCGCCACCCTCAAAGCAGCCGAACTGATCGCTTGACCAAGGAAACATGATGACTGTCCACGCCATTATTGGCGGCACCGGCCTGACCGAGTTGCCCGGTTTCACCCTACGTGAAGCTATATATATGGAAACCCCCTACGGTCCGCCGTCGGCCGATATTCTGCGCGGCGAGTATGCCGGCAAAGATGTGTTGTTTTTGGCCCGTCACGGACATCCGCACCGCATCCCGCCGCATCAGGTGAACTACCGCGCTAATCTATGGGCGCTAAAAAAAGCTGGGGCGCAGGCGGTGATCGCGGTGAACGCGGTCGGCGGCATTCATTCGGCGATGGGCTCTGGCCATCTGTGCGTACCGCATCAGCTCATCGACTATACCTATGGGCGCGAGCACACCTTCTTCGAGGGCGACATCGAGCATGTCACCCATGTCGATTTCAGCTACCCCTACGACGAAACGCTGCGCCAGCGCCTTATCGCTGGTTTGTCTGCCGAGGGTTATCTGTTCAGCAGCCATGGTGTCTATGGCTGTACTCAAGGGCCGAGGTTGGAGTCGGTTGCCGAAATCGCCAGGATGGAGCGCGATGGCTGCGATATCGTGGGTATGACGGGTATGCCCGAAGCGGTCCTCGCTCGGGAGCTGGAGCTGCCTTATGCCTGCCTGGCCCTAGTCGTCAATCCCGCCGCCGGAAAAACCACCGGCATCATTACCATGGCTGAAATCGAGGCGGCACTGGCGGAGGGGATTTTCAAGACGCGGGCAGTGTTGGCTCGCGCCCTCGCTGGTTAGCCGGGTGGTCCGCAGCTGGCCTAGGGGAGGGCAGCTGCGCCGGTAAGTGCCGCAATGGCTCCGTATGCCGCAACGGTGGTAGCAAAGACGTAGCGGCGGCGTGCTAGCTTCGCCAAAACAACCCATTGCAGCCAATCCGCCGCTTGCTACACTTGGCCGTCCTATGGAGTACCGGAATGCTTTGCCACGCACCTATAAGAAGAATATCGAGAGCAGTGGTTTTGCTGGGTCTGCTATCCAGTCTTGCCGGTTGCTCGACCTGGTTCAGCAGCGATTTCCAAGATCCTAGCGTCCAGCTCACCAAGGTCGAAATCATCAAGGCCAGGTTGCTCGAGCAGCAATTTATGCTGCGCTTTCGCATCGACAATCCCAATGAGCAAAGCCTGCCGGTTCGCGGGCTTATTTACACCGTCCACCTCAATGACATCGAACTGGCCAGCGGCGAATCCAGCGGCTGGGCGACTATTCCCGGTCATGGCTTCGAATACTATGAAGTGCCGGTACATACCAACCTCTGGCGGCACATGAAATACATCGTGCGATTGCTGGAGAAGCCTGACCGGCCTATTGCCTATCGTCTGGATGGTGAGCTGAAAACAGGCTTGTTGCTCGGTCGGGGCGTGCACATCTCCACCAATGGCGAGATAATCCCCGGCAACTTTATCCCAGAGTAGTAACGTCGATGAACCATGAAACCCATGTACACGGTCCCGATTGCAATCACGACCATGACCACGACCATCACGTCCATGGCCCGCATTGCAACCATAGCCATGACCCGGTTCGCAATCCGCTGAAAGATGTCGGCCGCAACGACCCTTGTCCGTGCGGCAGTCAAAAAAAATACAAGAAGTGCCACGGAGCCTGACCCGTCCATGACGCCGCTTGCCATGGCGCTGCTTATCATTGGCTTGCTGCTGATTGCAGCGTTGGCCGCATACGCCGTGCACCTATGGCGCAAGGTTTGGCGCAGGGAGCAACAACTTGCAGAGATGCAAGCGCAGCAGCACGTGGCGCTTGCGGCGGACTTGCGGGTGCTCGCCGGTAGCCTGCTCGACGAGCAGGTGCCGCTGATCGAAGGTGCGATCCGGATCAAGGTGCTGCTGGACAACTACGACGCCAACCTTGGGCAAGATCCTCGCTGCCAAGTGTTCCAAGTGCTTTTCGAGGCGACCGAGCAAGTGCCGACGCATGCCGCCTGGAAGGCTTTGGACAAGACCGAGCGTCGCCGCCACGAAGCCAACTTCAGTGCGCTCGAGTTGCAACACAAAGCGGAGGCGCGGCGGTCTGCTCGCTGGCTGCTCGACGAGGCCTTGCCAAAAAACCGCGAAGCCGCCTGAGCGCGGCGCCGTACCGCAGCACACCATCTATCCTGTCTATTTCCGCATTGCCCGCCCGCGAAGGAGCCGTTGATGTTTCTGCGTCTGCCGTTTGTTCTGGTTCGTCTGACCTTGGGCGCTACATTGGCGGCCGGGGGACTCAGCGGCTGTCAGGCCTATCTGGACAGTCGCTATAGCGACAGCCTGCCCCCTGCGCAAGGTGTCCAGGCGATCACCGGTTTGGACAAGAGCGTGAGCATCCGGCGCAATCCGTTGGGAATGCCATTGATCGAGACGGCCACTTTTCACGACGCGTTGTTCGGCTTGGGTTACGTGCATGCTACCGACCGTCTGAGCCAGATGGTCGGCTTGCGTCTCATGGCCGAAGGCCGTCTGGCGGAGATGGTCGGACCCGGTGTACTAGAGATTGATCGCTTCATGCGCGCTGTAAATCTTCGGCAGAGCGCGGCGGTGCTGTACCAGGACAGCTCGCCGCGGATGAAGAAGTTCTTCGAAGTCTACGCACGGGGTGTCAACGCCTATCTGTTCAGGCATCGCGACAAGCTGCCGATGGATCTGGCCGCCGCGGGTTACACCCCCGAATACTGGAAAGCAGAAGATTCGGTGCTGGTGTTCTGCCTGTTGAACTTCGGTCTGGCGGTCAATCTGCAGGAGGAGATCGCATCGCTGGTCCTGGCGCAAAAGGTCGGCAGCGATAACCTCGCCTGGCTGCTGCCTACCTATCCCGACGAGCCGCTGCCCTTCGATGAAGCCGACAAGCTCAAGGGCCTGAAGCTGAGCGGCGAGATATCAGGACTTGCCGCGCTCGACCGCGCCGCGTCCGAGATCGCTTCGCTGAATATGCTGGGCGTCGCGGCTTCGAACAACTGGGCTATATCGGGCAGCAACACCCGTAGCGGCAAACCGCTGATGGCCAACGACACGCACCTGCCGCTGTCGATGCCCTCGTATTGGAACTTCGTGCAGATCCGCTCGCCGAAATTTCAGGCCGCCGGTGTGACGATCGCAGGGGTACCCGCTGTGGTCGCTGGCTTCAACGGCAAACTGGGCTGGGGTATGACAATGGTCATGGGTGATACCCAAGACCTGTTTCTGGAACAGGTGCGGCGTGAAGGCGGACGCTTGATGTACCTCGCCGATGGCAAGTGGGTGCCGGCGCGTGAGCGTCACGAGACGTTTTTCATCAAGGGCGAGCGCCCAATTCGCGAGACGGTCTACGAGACCCGCAACGGCCCGCTGCTGAACAGCGCGCTGGGCGAGCGCAAGCATCCTTTGCAGCCGCTACAGATGAGCAGCGGTTATGGGCTCGCGCTGAAGACGACGCAGTTCGAGGGCGACCGGTCGTTGGACGCGTTTTTCGACCTGACCCGCGCGCAGTCGCTGGATCAAGCCTTCGAGGCGGCTCGTGAGATCCGCGCTGCAGCACTCAACATTGTTTTCGCCGACGCTCAGGGTACCGGCTGGCAGGTGACCGGGCGCTATCCCAATCGTCGCGAAGGGCTCGGCCTGATGCCATCGCCTGGCTGGGATGGTCGTTACGACTGGGATGGTTTCGCCGATCCCATGCTGCATCCCTATGACCAGGATCCGCAGCAAGGCTGGCTCGCCACTGCCAATCATCGCACCGTGCCCAAAGGCTACGGCATGCAACTGTCCAACTCCTGGTATTACCCTGAGCGCGCCGAGCGTATTGCCGAGCTGCTCGGGCAGGGCAAACAGGACAGCCGCAGCGTGATCGCTATGCAATACGATCAGACGACTACCTTCGCGGCCAAGCTGCAACACATGTTCCAGGCACCTGGGATGGCGGCGCCGCTCAAGACCGCCATCGATGCGCTCGCCGAGCCTGCGCGAGGCAAGGCGCGCGAGGCGTTGTCTCGTCTGCTCCGCTTCGACGGTAAACTCGCCGCAGATTCCGCCGATGCCGCATTGTACGAAGCCTTCCTGATGGAATCGGCACGGCAAACCTTCCTCGACGAGCTGGGACCGGAAACCAGCTCCGCGTGGAGAGCGCTGGTAGAAGCAGCGAACGCGTCCTACTCGGCGCAGGCGGATCACTTGCTCGGGCGCGAGGACAGTCCTTATTGGGATGACTTGTCTACGCCCCAGCAGGAAGACAAACCAGTCATCCTGGCGCGCTCCCTCGCGGCGGCGGTCAGCCGCTTGGAGACGTTGCAGGGCGCGGATCGCAACGCCTGGCGCTGGGGCGATCTGCACACCTACACCTGGCGGACGGGTACTACCCAATTGGCCCCGTACATGCCTGCCAGCCAGCGTAGCGGAATCAATGCCATCAGCGGCTATCTCGACCGCGGTCCATATGCGGCGGGTGGCGATCACAGCACGCTGAACGTCTCTGCCTACCGTTGGGGTGACAATTTCGATACGTGGCTGATTCCGGCGATGCGGATCATCGTCGACTTCGGGCGTGACGAGCCGATGATCGGGCTCAACAGCTCGGGTCAGTCCGGCAACCCGGCCAGCCCGCACTACGCCGATGGCATCGACGCCTGGCTGAACGGGCAATACATGAGCTTCCCGTTCAAGTCCGAAAATCTGGACAAGGTCTACGGCACCCAGCGGTTACTGCTTACTCCGTCGCGCCAGTAGGTTCTGTGCAGCAAGCCGGCCAACGCCAGCTTGCTGTCAATCATTCTCGCGCCGATCGAAATCCAGTTGTCGGGCAGTGGCCTCGGCCAGTTCGTGGCCGATTCGTTCGGCCAGATGCGGGCTCAGGTCGATGCTTACAGAGGTCACGTAGCGGCCTGTTCTACCCAGCGGTAATTCTCGACCACCTTCAGCAGCGGAAACATCGACTTCAGCTCGACGATGTCTTCCCAGCGGGTGGTGGCTTTATGCGGAAAAGGGCGGCGGCATATTCTCACGCAGCGCAACCCGCATGGCGGTGGTAGATATCTCGTAGGGGCCGGCATGTTTAGCGAGCCAGCGGGCTCGCGCCGCTGGGCTGAAAGAATCGCTCGATAACCAGTCCAGGTAGGCTAGCTTGCCGCTCGCAGCACTTCCAGCACAGTGATGGACTGTGGGTCGGGGTAATGCCAGCGAACCTCGACATCCCATAGTCGCGTGCCGTAACGGCGTTCCGGGGCCGGTAATTGATAGGCCGGACGTGGATCCTGCGCCAGACACTGTTCGATCAGCTCAACCAGTGGCTCGCCAAGTCGCAGCGCTTCGCTAGAGGCCTGCTCCAGGCTTGCCTTGGTCCAGTGCACATCTATCGGTGCCGGTGCGGCGTTGGCCAGATCATTACGCGCTCCTGCAATGGCGTCGGCATAGGGAACGTAAGGCTTGATATCCAGCACAGGCGTGCCGTCCAGCAGATCGATCCCCGACAGATGCAGGCGGCCGGGCTCGATCCGCTCAAGTCTGACCACTGACTGCCCGATGCCGTTGGGTCGGTGGGTCGCGCGCGTTGCGAATACGCCAACCATGCGGTTGCCACCCAGGCGCGGCGGGCGTACCCGCAAACGTGGCTCGGCTTCCAACGCCTGATGAAAGAGAAACAGCAGCCAGACATGGCTGACCTGCTCAAGACCGTCCAACGCATGGGACTGATCGAAGGGCGGGACCAGTTCGAGCACACCACGTGCTGCAGGCGCTAGTTGGGGTTGTCGCGGAATCGCGAATTTTTCCTTGAAACAGGAGTGGACAAAGCCAATGGGTGATACGGAATAAGACATGCTATCGGCTGTTACGAAGAGCTGGGGTGGCCATCTTACCTGCTGCGGTGGGGGGCCTTCTGGTCCCATCGCAACGCCCGTCAGTGGATGCAGCGGATTGACGTGTGCGGTCAGCAAAAAGCCCTGCCAGATGGCAGGGCTTCGATGGTTTCAGACAGCTTTGATCAGATCGTCTCGGCCCAGAGATCGTACTCGTCGGCATTGGTTACCCGAACGCGGACCTTGTCACCCGGCTGTAGTGAACGGTCGCTGTCGACGTAGACCATGCCATCGATTTCCGGCGCATCGGCGTAGGAGCGGCCAATCGCGCCGTCTTCATCGACCTCGTCGATCAGCACTTCGATTTCCTGGCCGATCTTGCGCTCCAGGCGAGCAGCGCTGATAGCTTGCTGGTGCGCCATGAAGCGGTCCCAGCGGTCCTGCTTCACTTCATCCGGTACCGGTTCCAGGTCCAGCGTTTCGGCTGGTGCACCCTCGACGGGGGAGTATTGGAAGCAGCCGACACGGTCCAGCTGCGCTTCGGTCAGCCAGTCCAGCAAGTACTGGAAGTCTTCTTCCGTCTCGCCGGGGAACCCTACGATAAAGGTCGAACGGATAGTCAGCTGCGGACAGATCTCGCGCCACTTTTTAATGCGCGCTAGCGTCTTGTCCTCGAAGGCAGGACGCTTCATCGCTTTGAGCACCTTCGGGCTGGCATGCTGGAACGGAATATCCAGGTAGGGCAGCAGCTTGCCTTCGGCCATCAGCGGGATGATGTCGTCGACGTTCGGGTACGGATAGACGTAATGCAGACGCACCCACACGCCCATGCTCGACAGCGCCTGGCAGAGCTCCAGCATGCGCGTCTTGACCGGCTGGCCGTTCCAGAAATCGGTTTTGTACTTTACGTCGACGCCATAAGCGCTGGTGTCCTGGGAAATCACCAGGATTTCCTTCACACCGGCCTTGACCAGGCGCTCGGCTTCACTGAGCACGTCGCCCACCGGACGGCTGACCAGCTTGCCTCGCATGGACGGGATGATGCAGAAGCTGCAAGTGTGGTTGCAGCCCTCGGAAATCTTCAAATAGGCGTAGTGGCGCGGCGTCAGCTTGATGCCCTGCGGCGGAACCAGATCGACGAAGGGATCGTGATCGATGTTCGGCGGCACCACTTCATGCACCGCATTGACCACCTGCTCGTACTGCTGCGGACCGGTGACCGCCAGCACGCTGGGGTGCACATTGCGGATGTTGTCTTCGGCCACACCCATGCAGCCGGTGACGATCACCTTGCCGTTCTCGGCAATGGCTTCGCCGATGGCATCCAGCGACTCGGCTTTGGCGCTGTCGATGAAGCCACAGGTGTTGACCACCACCACGTCGGCGTCCTGATAGGTGGGCACGATCTGATAGCCCTCCATGCGCAGCTGAGTCAGGATGCGCTCGGAGTCCACCGTTGCCTTGGGGCAGCCAAGTGAAACAAATCCGACGGTAGGTGCTTTGCTCATCGCGTAACCTCAGGACACCAGAT
Organism: Stutzerimonas sp. VN223-3; assembly: GCF_045999685.1. Lineage (NCBI taxonomy): Bacteria > Pseudomonadati > Pseudomonadota > Gammaproteobacteria > Pseudomonadales > Pseudomonadaceae > Stutzerimonas > Stutzerimonas sp. VN223-3. The sequence goes on from NZ_RBEC01000001.1 coordinate 917,827, forward strand.
AAAAAGGCGCGCGAGTATACAGCTATTTATGCTTCTCCGGATTTTCGGATGCCAGGCGGTTTACAGCTTGGATAATGGCAAAACGGTTAGCCGCTGTGCGAGAAATCCTCCGGCGTGCTCTGATCCGTCTCAGCGATTTGCGAGCGATTGCGGCCCTGCTGCTTGGCCTTGTACAGCGCACTATCGGCAAGCTTGAGGACGCCCTCGATGCTGTCGGCGTGCAGCGGCCAGAGCGCGATACCCAGAGAAATAGTGAGGTGGCCCACCTGCGAAATTTCATCTTGTTCGACGCACTGACGCAGCCGCTCGGCAACCAGCACTGCCGATTCGAGATTGGTGTCCGGCAATAGCATCAGAAACTCTTCGCCGCCACTTCGGCATAGCGTGTCGGCGCCCCGCGAGCAGGCAGTCATTATCTGTGCCAAATGCCGAATGACCTGATCCCCCGCGTCGTGGCCGTAACTGTCGTTGATGCGTTTGAAGTGATCGATATCCAGGGCGACGGCGGCGAATGGGCGGCCTTCGGCGCGCAGGACATCCAGGGCAAGCGTGAGGCCGCGCCGGTTATGCAGACCGGTCAACGGATCGGTCTGGGCATCGAGATTGAGTTTGCCGATGCGTTGGTGCAACAAGCGGATGCCCAACTGCATGGCACGTTTGAGTTGTGCGGCCTCGAAATACCAGGAACGGATGTGTTGGATTCGTTCGGCACTGTTTGCTGCGTCCATCTCGCTTGCGCTTTTTGCCAGTTGCCAGAGCGGGTGGGAGATCCATCCTGAAAGCCACCACACGCCAAGAAACGTCAGCAGGGCGAGGGGTGCGGTCTGGCGCAGAACTTTCAACATCAAACCGTCGAGGGGGTGCAGGGTCGCTGCCGTGGGACGTTGTGCAATGATGCCCCAACCGGCTGTTGGCAGAGCCGCGTAGCCGGCCAACATGTCGCTGCCCTGGCTGTTGATCACGCGTTGGCTGCCCGACTCTCCAGCGATTACACGATCAATGACCTCGTTGTCGCCCACTACGGTGCCGAGCCGCTTGGGGTCCGGGTGATAGAGCAGCCGCCGGTTCTGATCCACCGCGTATAGGTAAGAACCATCTTGGTAGTAGTGCGCGCCGAGCAGGCTGTTGAGGATGCTTTCTTCCGTCAGGTAAATGGTGCCGCCCACGTAACCCAGATAACTGCCGTTCTCGCTGAAGATCGGCTGCGATATCACCACTACCAACTTGCCGGTCGCTGCAATGTAGGGCTTGCTGATCACGGGCCGTCGTTCGCGAAGTGCTTCGAATGCTCCCGGCGAAGCGAGTTGCTGACCTAGCAATTGGCTTGCATTGGACGAGGTTGCCCGCACGACGCCTTGTGCGCCGGTTATTACGATCGAGTTGAAGCTGTCCGTCTGTAATCGCAGGCGCCTGGTCTCGTCGCGCAACGCGCCATCGTTGCCGAATCGCTCGGCGATAACCTCTGCGCTGAAGGCCAGCTGTTGTTGAGCCGACCGGAAGAACCGATCGGTACTGTCCGCAAGCTTCGCCGCGTAGGCTCGATTGGCCTCGAGCGTGCTGCTGATCAGCGACTCGCGCTGAACCTGATAGCTTGCATAAAAGCTGATGCCCAGCGTGATCAACCCGCTGAGTATCGCCAGCAGCACAATTAGCCGCCGCAGGTCCACGCGAAACAGAGGGGCAAATGGCATAAATTTGGTTGTTATTAGGCATGAATTCGCCGCGCATGGTAGGTCGTTTAGTCGCCTGGCTCCAGTTCAAGCGATGATGGGCGCAACGGGGCGCTCTAGTTAGGGCAGTCTCGGTCTGGCCGCGGCGAAAGGGGGGCAGATAAAGGCCTGAAAATGGTGATCTGAACGCCTTCGCTGGATGTGCTCTGAACGCACATCCGCGGACGGTGACCAACGTATAGGCAAAGCAACGAATGGTTCAGACCCTTTGCTAGTATGCGCGCACTGACTTGAATGGATAGTTGCTGTGACTGATACCTATACCTCCTCGCAAGCGGGACCGGACCATGTTCCCACCGGTGTGCCGGGGCTGGACGCTGTGCTCAAGGGCGGTCTGCTGCCGCGCGCGGTATATATCGTCCAGGGTGGGCCTGGCCAGGGTAAGACGATTCTGGCCAATCAGATCTGCTACAGCTGGGCGGCTCGTGGAGAGCGCTCGCTGTATGTGACGCTGCTGGCCGAGACTCACCATCGCTTGCTGCGCCATTTGCAAAACATGGCGTTCATGGATAACCAGTACGCGGGCACGTCGGTGGTGTATGAGAGCGCCTTCGATATTCTTCGCATGGACGGACTGGAAGGCATCCTCCGCTACCTGACGCGCAACGGGAAGCGACAGCAGGCGTCGCTTATCGTCATCGACGGTCTGTTCGCGCTGGAAGAAAACGCCGAATCGGAACGGGCGTTCCGAGAGTTCATTAACGACCTATCGATCTATGCTGATGTTGTTGGCTGTACGATATTGCTGTTGACCAACAGCAAGCGCGATTCCGGTAGCCCGGAATTCACCATGGTCGACGGCTGGTTGCATCTGGGCAGCGACGAGGACCAGTTTCGGACCTTCCGCTATCTGCAGGTGTGCAAGTTCCGGGGGAGCGATTTCATTTCCGGCCGGCACATGACGTCTATTACTGGCGCAGGCTTCCGTGTGTTTCCGCGGCTCGAGGCGGTCACCGGAGAGCTGACATCCGCGCCGATGCGTGATCAGCGGCTCAGCACTGGTGCCAGTGGCCTGGATCACATCATTCAAGGCGGTATCCCTTTCTCGTCGACGACACTGCTGGTCGGCCCCACGGGCGTAGGTAAAACGACGTTGGGTCTTAGCTTCATCTGCCAGAGCAGTGAAGCGGAGCCAGGCTTGATTTTTGGTTTCTATGAAGATGCGCATCGCCTGCGACGTCGCGCCACTGCGTTGGGCCTGAACTTGGGCGCGATGATCGACAGCGGTGTTGTCGAGGTTATCCATCACGCGCCGACCGAATTGTTGCAGGACCAGCTAGCAGAAGAAATTCTGAATGCGGTCCGGAGCCGTGGCGTCAGGCGTTTGTTCGTCGACGGCGTCGATGCGTTCAAGCAGGCGGCCATCAATACTCAGCAGCTTGGTCGATTCTTCAGCACGCTGACTGCCATCCTTCGTTGCGAGGGTGTCACCACGGTATTTACCGCCGAATTGGCAGAAATCGTCGGAGGGGAAAATGGCTTGCGGTTCGCCGCGGTGTCGGCGATTGCAGAAAATATCGTGCTGTTGAGATACGCCGAACTCGAATCACGGCTTTATCGGACCCTGGCCATTCTGAAGATGCGTGAGAGTGGCTTCGATCCTTATGTCTTCGAATTCAACTTGGGGGCGGAGGGGTTCATGGTGGGAGAACGCATGGAGCGTACGGAGGGAGTAGTGGCGGGGCACCCGCACCGTCAGCCTTCGTCGGGGCGCGAGGATGTCTGAAGAAGGCCGGGACGGGCTGGCGCCGCTTGTGCTGCTGGTCGAGGATGAGCTCGGGCTTAGCAAACTGATGGTGATGATCCTGGAAGAGGAAGGCTACCGGGTTGCCGAGGCGGCGAACGGGGCGCAGGGTTTGGCCAGGCTCGAGCAGGAGAAGCCGGCCTTGATCATTACCGATTACATGATGCCGGAGCTCAACGGCTTCGAAATGGTTCGAACGATCCGCAGAAATTCGTCTTTCGATGACGTTCCCATTCTGATGATGAGCGCCGCGCTGCCTCAGCAAATTCCTGGGCGCGATCTCGTCGACCAGTTCCTGCCCAAGGGCACAGGACTCGATGTACTGGTGGCAACCATTCGACGCCTTGTTGACGGCGATGCCGAGCCGGGCGCTCAGGATTCATAGGGCAGCCAGCTTGCCGAGCGGTTTGTCAGGGCGCGGGGCTGAGGTCCGTGCGTTGGACACGCTCACGACTGCCGGGTAGATAACGCTTCAGACGCAATGCCGGCGACTCGATCAGATGCCAGGACAGCGCTGCGATGGCGATGCTGGCCGACAAGCTGATCGCCATAAAGGCGGGTAGTGATAGATGCGGGCTGAACCAGTGCATCAACAGCTGTTGAATCGGAAAGCTGAAGATATAGATGCCGTAAGAAAAATCGCCGTATTTGCCGAACCCAGAGAGCCGCGGAATCTTCAGGTGCGCCAGATAGATAGTGAGATAGGGCAGCGTCAGCACATGGAAATACAGCCATAGCTCGGTTTTAGCACTGAGCAGCGACAACACCAGCAACGCCAGCGCGACCTTCCAGTTCCAGGGCAGGCTTTTGCGATACAGGTACAGTGCCGACCCGAAGAAAAAGAACATCCCCAGCCGGGTGGATTTGCGCAGGATGTCGTTTTCCAGTCCCAGGCTCGGCGCTAGATGGAAATGGATCAATATGAGCACTATGGGCACTGCCAATATGGCGATTCGTCCGAACAGCTTGAGCAAGCCCATCAGCATCAACGAGGCGTACATCAGCACTTCATAGGGCAATGTCCAGACCGACCCATTGACCGTGTCCGGAAACGGATTGTCGGCAAATACCCCCGGCAGATGAAACTGGGTCACCAACGCCATGTTCAACAGATATCGCATCGTCTGGCTGCTAAGCAAATATTCCTTCAGCGGCAACCCGGTCGCCAGGGGGCCGACAACCAGTACGGTGAACAATACCGATACGCATAAAGCCGGAAAAATCCGTAGCGCCCGTTTGGCGGCGAAATCCAGCGCGCTGCGGCTGTTGATCCATGAAGCAGCGATCAGAAAGCCGCTCATTACGAAAAACAGATTCACGGCAATATCCGCGGTATCCATCGATCCGGTGAACAGCCGCACCGGCTCCGCATGGCCAATCCCGGACAGCCAGTAGCAGTGTCCGATGACCACGGCCGATGCGGCGAAGAAACGCAAGAAGTCGAAGTTGTTTCCTTCTCGCTGAACCGCTGTGATGCCCATAACAATGTCCTCTGTGCCAACGCTACGGCTGGTCAACGCAACGGAAAGGTCTTGCTCATGCCTAAGGCACCGTTTTCGCCGTCATGGATGGCCTGCTCGATGAGCGTCAGGCGCTCACGGGTATTGCGCAGTCTCGCGACCAGGCGCAGCAGGGTGAGAAATATCGCGCGGTTCAGGCGATGCAGCCGGGGCGACGCGGCCCAGATGTTCTTGTCGAACCAGGCCTGGTTGCGCGCAGCGTAGTAGGCGCGGAAATCCGAATTGCCGAGCAGGAAGGTCTCGTAGATGTTCCGCGTGTGTTCCTTGATATTCCAGGATTGCTCGAGCTCGTCGATCACCGCGTCGGTAAACAAGAACAGCCGACCGCCGCTGGCGGTGATGCGGCGTGTGTATTCGGTGTCATCGACGTACAGCACCAGTTCCTTCAAAGGCACGCCGATGCGTTGATACAGGCTGCGGTGCGCCAGCATGCCGCCATAGGGAGCGAAGGGCAGGCTGATACTCGCCGGTCGCTTGCCGGGCCGCTTGGTCCAGGGCAGGCGGCGCCAGAGTTTGTAAGGCAATTGGGCGATGTGAAAACCGAAGTAGCTGGAGCGTGGCTGAAGGATGTAGCGGGTCGGTACCCCCTGGGCGATATCTGCCTGCTGCGTCGCGCGATAGCCCAGCACCGCTACCCGGTCCGGGCCAAGCAGACCGATGAGACGCGCAAGTTCACGATGCAGGATCGACACCGCTGCTGCAGTGGGAGCGTTGTCATCGTCCATCATCCAGATGTAATCGGCCCCGCCTGCCAGTGCTGCCTCGATCGCCACAGCGTAACCATTCGCCGAGCCGGTATTGTGCTGTAACTGAATCAGCCTGACCTGTCCCGGCCAACGCTCCAGCAGTTGTTCCAGCGGCGCGAGTGCGGCATTGCTCACCACAATCACCTCGCTGATTTCGGTAAAAGCCAGTACACGCTCGACCAGCAGCTGCAAGTAGGCCAGCCGGTCGCCATAGGTCACGGTCACCACGGTGGTTTTGGGAGTCATGAATTGTCTCGGCGTGAATCGTGGGCGTGGTCGCCACGTCAGGGGAAATTCCCTGACGAAACGTTAGCCGGGCTGCAGGAGGAAACGCGGGGTGTGTTGCGTGTTAGGACTAGCTGGGCAGTCAAACGTCCTTGGCGGCCAGCTCGATCGCTTCGGCGGGCGCCGCTTCGGTCTGGCTGGCTTCGAGAATGTCAGTGTCGTGGTCATCGGTGAAAAACGCATGGAAGACCGTGATCAACCGATTGCTGCTCGGCATTCCCGGCGTTTCGGGCGCCTGGAATATTTCGGTGTAGGAATACCCATCGGCGAATACCAGCGACTGCGTGTTTTTGTCTGCATTGTTCATGGTTGCCTCCGAAGGTCGCTGGATTCAAAACGAATAACGGATGCTGTCGCCAGACCTGATGTACTGGCGGCCCGAAAGCGGTCGCGCCAGGCGCACGGGCGGTGTGACCGTCACGGACGTATTGGCATCGGCGCAGGGCGTTGCGGTCTGGCGAGCGCCACCGAAAATGATGACTCGGGGGTCCTGGCTGCTGTCACAGCTAGGGGTGCCCACTGCAAAGCTTTCGTAGCCCTGGCGATACACCTCGCCACCAGGCTGTTCGAACCCTTGGTTGGCGCTCGTGGTCCCGCTGATCAGCAGAGCGATGCTCAGTGCGCAGGTGGTTTGGATACGTTGAGTTGTAGCTGCTGTGTTCATCCTTGAAACCTCGCAATTGATGGGGCCCTGATCAGGCGTGCTTCATCGGAACCGCCGCTGGGTAAACCGGTGCGATGTTCACCGGCGTTACGATTGGCCGATGCAGTAGCGCGTCCTGCCCTTGGAGCGAAGTAACTTCGCGAACCCTAGTATCGACAAAAGACTTAATCTCCTGCCTGAATCGTTCGGTTGAAAAGCGCTCTGCACTTGCACGGCATGTCTCAGACCGGATGTGATGCGCTTCCGATTCAAACTCGCTGACCGCGGCAATCAGCGACTCCGGCGTCTGCTCGAAGTAGAACACGCCCGTCGGTTCGGGGTGATCAAGGCCGCGCACGGTTTCCAGCACGCCACCCCTTCCATAAGCAATGACCGGCGTCCCACAGGCCTGAGCTTCGATGGGCGCAATGCCGAAATCTTCCTCTGCAGCGAACACGAACGCGCGGGCGCGTTGCATGTGATGCAACAGCACCGCGAAGCTCTGATAGCCCATCAGCGTCACGTTCGGCGTTGCGAGTTCCTTCGCCTTTTCCATCTCGGGCCCGGTGCCGATGACGATGAGCTTCTTGTCGGGCATTCGGGAAAATGCTTCGACGATCATCGGGATGCGTTTGTAAGGCACCATGCGCGACGCCGTCAGATAGAAGTCCTCCTTCTCTGTGTGCAACGTGAACTGTCGGGTATCGACCGGCGGATAGATCACGGTTGACTCGCGCCGATAACTTTTGTTGATGCGCCGGCCGATGAAATGCGAGTTGGCGACGAACTCGTCCACACCGCTGGCCGTGCGCTGATCCCACATGCGCATGTAGTGCAAGAGCATGCGCGCCAGCTTGGCCTTGAAACCCCGGTCCAGGCTGGCCTCGTGCAGGTACTGATGTTGCAGATCCCAGGCGTAGCGGATCGGTGAATGCACGTAGCTGATATGCAGCTGGTTGGGCCCGGTGAGTACACCCTTGGCCACGGCGTGGCTGCTGGAGATCACCAGGTCGTAGGCGGACATGTCGAGCTGCTCGATGGCCAGCGGCATCAACGGCAGGTATTTCTGGTAGTGCGTCTTCGCCTTGGGCAGTTGTTGGATGAAGGTCGTGGTGGCACGTTTGCCACCGAGGCTGGCGCGATCTTCGTCGGAGAGGAAATCGATCACTGCATGCAGATCGGCGTCCGGCCAAGTTTCGAGCAGCCCGGCGAGTACCCGCTCGGCTCCGGCGTAGGTCACTAGCCAGTCATGAACAATGGCAATTTTCATACGAAGGCCTTTTATGGATTTGTGGCGTGGCAGCGGAATCAGCCGGCAGGTATGGCGACTGAAAATGGGTACGGCGGCGGCCATCGCGGCGCGTGCTCACGCTCCGCGTAGTTCGGCTGGTGAGTTTGCTATCTGGCGAGCGGCTAGCTTTCTGGCGGGCTGAACGGCAACTGCTGAAGGTCGCTATCACCGATATACGGCACCCCGGTGAAGGCCTGATCGATCAGGCGAGAAACCTGCCGGGCCGATGAGATCCAGCAGAAGCGCGCGACGTTTGCCTTGCCACGGCGACGCAGATCATTGCGTAGCGACTCGTCCTGTAGAACTCGTTTCATGCAGCCAGCGATATCCCGTACGTCCAGCGGATCGAAGTACAGCGCGCTATCGCCTAGCACCTCTGGAATCGAGGCTGCACGTGCGGCGATCACTGGGCAGCCACATGCCTGCGCCTCGAGCGGTGGAATACCGAAGCCTTCATAGACCGAAGGAAACACGAAGGCCGTCGCGCCCTGATAGGCTTCCACCAATTCCTCGTCGGTGAGCCGGCCAAGCATCCGGATGCGTCGGCTGCCGCCGACATCATGAAGGCTGCCTGAAAAGATCCGGTTCGAGTCGCCGATGATGCGCAGCTCCACCTCGTCGAGGCCCTCCATCCTAAGAAAGGCCGCCACCATCCGGGCGAAGTTCTTGTGTGCGCTAGGCGATGACACCGCCAGCAGATAGGGCGTCGATCTACCGTGGCATTGCTCTGCGCAGAACGGCTGAAAACGCGAATCCACGGCGTTGGGCACCACACAGATCTGGTGCGCCGGGTAGCCGTAGAAGCGAGCTATTTCTTTTCGGGAAAATTCACTCACGGTAATCAAGGCCTTGATTCGCTTGAGCAATACGGGCGTCAGGCGGCGATAGGTGACTCGGAAAGCTTTCGAGTAGCTCTCCGGATGTCTGACGTAGGTAATGTCGTGATGGGTCGCGATTTGGTTGCTGTATGCAAGCGGTGCGGTATTGCACAGCGAGACCAGCGGCGGGCTGCCGTTTCTAGCCAGCCACAACGGGAGGTCCAGCTGTTCCCAGAGATGCCCTCTCTGCCGGCCTATCCGCTGCACCTGTAACTGCTCGGCACTGTCGTGCAGGTGTATGTCGTGCGGGGCGACGAATACCAAATCGTCGCGCAGTCCTTTGAGTTGCAAACAGATCTGCTCCGCGAAGCGCTGCACGCCGCGTATTTCCTGAGTAAGAAAGCGACCATTGATCACAATCATCTGGAAATTCTCCCTGCAAAAACCTGTTCATAAACTGCGATCCGTTAGTGGGTTGGAACGAGCTGCCTGCCGAGGCTGATTATCTTCGGGAACCCGTCGAGCTCGATGCTGGCGGTACAGTTTTCCGCGGTCGTCGGGCATTCCCATGTCACACCATCTGCGATACGTCCCTGGTCAGGGCGCGCGGTGTCGATCAGCTCCAGCTTGCCGGTTGTTTTGCCTATGGATTCGATGCTGACCGAGCGCGCCTTGTTGGTGCTCCAAGCGATCAGGAGCTGTTCTTCGGCGTTGCCGAAACGCAACAGAACGGCGTCTTTCCCGGATTCGCTCGCATCCTCAAGAAATTGGTAGTTGTGGACGATCGGGCTGATCGCTTTGAGCACTCGATACGCTGGCTTCAAGGTGTAGTCCTGGCGCAGCAGGCCGAAGTTGTGCTCTCGCTCGCGCCTGTCGGTGCCGTCGTTTCTGAAGTCGTACCACCAGTAACCGCGCACGTTGGGCAGTGTCCTGACGAGAAAGAAACTGCGTGCCAGATAGGCCGCTTGCAGGCTTTCATCGATGCCGCAGGAGCCCTGGTAAGCAGGCCAGGACATTTCCGTGAGATACAGCGGCACTGGCTGTCCTGCGGCGCGGGACAGCTCCATATCCACCTCGGCGAGCCATTCGATCCAGGCTTCGGGCGTGTTCTTTCCACGGCCGCGGCAATGCACATATGGATGCAGCGAGAGTCCGTCGATCGATTGCATCACCCCGGCCTCGACCAGGCGCAGGGCAAAGCCGGACTCGATTCCTTTTGTGGTCACCGCGCCCGCTAAAACCTTGGCGGCCGGATCATGCTGGCGAATGATCCCCGCCGCGTCGGTGATTAGCCGGGCGTAATCCTCGGTGAACTGCGGGTCGGTCGGGTTTTCGACGTCCCACTCGTTCCAGACTTCGTAGTGTTTGATTCGACCGCGAAACTGCTGTGCAACGAAGGCAACATAGCGATTGAATGCCGCGCGTACCGGTTCGCTGCGCGGCTTTTCGCCAGCGCCGTGAAAGCTGTTGCCATAACCGAGAATGAACAGGCTATCCAGTCCCTGCGCTTCAGTCCCGGCCAGATAGGGGTGCCAGTGCGGCTCTACCTTGAGTTGGTTGCGGTTGCGTTCGAGGAACGCCCAATGCGCGTCGGTTCGTACCGACTCGATACCCGCATCACGCATTAGCTGGTTGCCCTGGCTGCGGCTATCGCGCAGATGCAGATCGTGCGAGCAGACACCGACGATGAAAGGATCTTCCTGCTGCTGTGCCGGCGCATGCAGCGCCAGGCCGGACATGACGGCGATCAGCGTCAGATGGCGAAAATGAAGGCGGGTGCTCATGGCAGCTCGTCCGTTACTGAGGGCGAAGGTTGTTCAAGGCAGAGTGGGTTGGTCCTGTTTCGATCTGGCTATAGCGCGTGCCTTGTGAGGCATCCCGTGGGGTCAGGGCATGGGCAATGGCCATGCCGATGAATAGGGTGGCGGTGACTACCTCCAGCACATCGGTGGCCCAGCCGATCAGGCAAATGCAGAAGACGATGCCCAGCAATGCATCGCGAATGCGCGAGCCGCGGTCGTGCAGGCGCAGCAGCAATGGGAACAACAGCAGATACAGCAGCACGCCGAACATCCCGAGCATTCCCCAAAGATAGAGCGCCGTGTTGTCGGCGACGCTCAGCAGCTCCAGCCAGGCCAGCGGAAAGGCGGCGGCAGCACTGCCTACCGCGCCGACGCCTGCGCCCCACCATCCCCAGCCCTCGTTGACGATTACCTCGATGAAATTGGGCCAGCTGTTGATCAATCGGTCGTTGAACGATGACAAGAGGCTCTCGCTGTAGGCTTCGCTCTGCGGGATGTTCAACAACAAGCTGATGACCGGCAACGCCAGCCCCACCATCACCGCAATGAAGAATGCCGTGGCGCTGGGCATGCGATAGCCAGCGAGAAACAGCATCATCAGCGTTAGCAGGTAGGCCGCCGCCGTGGATTTATTGGTGGTGAGGAAGATCGCACCGAAGGCCAGCGGGTAGAGCATCATTCGTAGCAGCCGCGATTGCAGAAATGCCGCGAGAAACAGGCTGTACAGCGCGATCATCACGGCCAGGTTGGTCGACATCCGGGCGAACCCGGCGAGACGATCGATGCTGCCGACGGCCCAGGACCTGTTCCCGCTCAATTCGACATCACCCATCATGTAGCTGTAGCCCTTCCATGGCACGCTGGTGTACATGTCGAGTGCGATGCCGATCAGCGAGGCGACCAGGCATAGCCCGATGACCCATCCGAGCAGCCCAATCCTGCGTTCCACATAACTGCCGCAAACCAGCCCGAACAACAACGGAATGTAGATGAATACGCTGAAGCCGACGTTGCTCGGCGAGGCCCCGTGAAGCAGCGCCAGCAGGGCCGAAACCACCAATGCGAAAAGCACCAGCCAGACGCCGGCTTTGATTCGAGCGCGTGGCAATTCCAGCGCCACCGCTGCCACGCAGGCGAGTTTCGGCAGGTAGAGCAGGGCGGAGACACCGGCTATGTCCAAGTAATAGCGCAGCGCTCCGGCAAAGGTTTCGCTGACCAGCAGCGAGGCTGCAATCAGTGTCAGCACCGTCGGTTTGTCAATCGCCAGCGGGCTCGATCTGGGTTGCGGAGTAATCAGCAAACTCGGAATCATCATGGGCTCTCCGGCCGTGAAGCGTGGCGTGCAGGATCGACAGGTACTGATCGAGCATCCGTTCCATATTCAGAAAAGGGGCGACGCTGGTACGCGCCTGCCTGGACAGGCGCTGACGCAGGCTGCTGTCCAGGTACAGCCTTAGCATCGTCCGGCCGAGCGAGTCGGGATCATGCGGCGAGCAGAGCAGCCCATTGACGCCGTCCTGAATGATTTCCGGCAAACCGCCCGTATTCGTCGCGATGACAGGCAGATGCTCGGCGCAGGCTTCGATGGCGACCAGCCCGAAGGGCTCGGCCCAGATCGATGGCACCACCAGCACATCGATGTTGCGCATGAAGGTTTCCGGGTTCTGGTAGCCGACGAACCTGACTTTGCCCGGATCGACCATGGCCTTGATCTTCGCTTCGTAGTCCAGCTTGCCGCGGCCGGCGATTTCCAGCGTCGCGTCGATGGAAAGCGCCTGAAACTGCTCGATCAACCAGCCCACGCCCTTGTTTTCCGAAAGCGTACCGATGTAGCCGAAACGCAGCAGGCCGCTGTGCCTCGGGCGCGGCGCAGGCAGCGAACTGTCGGTCAGCGTGGTGCTGTTGTGTACCACGTGGCGGCTGGCCTGGCCGAAGTAGCCGTGGCCAGTCACGCGATTCAGGACGAAACGGCTGACGCCGATCACCGCTGCGACCTGGGCCGACGCTGCGGCATGATGCTGGCGGAAGGCCGAGCACGTGCCGCACTGGCGCTCGCAACTGCGCCCTTTGCTGAACATCGTGTCTTTGGGGCACAGCAGGTACAGGTCGTGCAGCACTTGAATGATCGGCAGACCGGCCGCGCTGATCTCGTCCCATGCCGACACCGACCAACCGGTCAGGTTGTTGCAGACCACCAGATCGGGTCGTTCCCGTGCAATCACCTCGCGAACATGCTGGCGCATGCTGCGGTTGTAGCGATCTCGATAATGCCAGCCAAGGCGCAGCAGTCGGTTGGGCCGGGTCTGGGTGAAATGCCAATAGAAGTTATGCAGGCCGGCGCGGTAGACCCGCACACCATCGTGCGTGTCCTCGTGCAACCCGGACTCAGGCCCGGTGGCCAGTACCGCGACATCGCAACCCCGTCCCTGCAGCCCTTCGGCCAACTGGCGTACGACGATTTCCGCGCCACCGCCGATATGGGGCGCATACAGGCTATGCAGCAGGAGAACCTTCATCTCGGCATTCCTCCAGTTTATCAATCGGCGGTCCAGGCTGTGGCGAACATGGCTTGCGACGTGCAACCGTTGAGATAACTCGTGGGCACGCGGACCTTCTGTTCGCGTTGTAACAGGTTCAGCAGGATTACCGAGCGCTGTTCACCGTCAGCGCTGATGAAGATTGCCTCGATGTCTTGGAAACTGCCGCCATTGAGTTGCACCCGCTCACCGGGCTTGAACCGTGGGGCTTCCGGTTGCGGCTGTTCGACTGCAAGGCGCTGGCGTAGCTGTTCGATCAATTCGTCTTTGACCGGTGTCGGTTCTCCGCCGAAGGAGACCACACGAGCAACGCCTCGGGTCGAGCGGATGGGATACCAGTTATCCATTTGCCGATCGAGACGGATGAACAGGTAACCCGGGAAAAGTGGTTCCTCTGCCTTGCCGTGGAGTGATCCGCGCTGCTTTTGCGGTCGGTAGCACTCGAATTGCTGACGTCGGAGGTTCTCTTCGGCCCGGGCTTCCTGGCGTGGTTTGGTCTGGATCAGGTACCAGCGTGGGTTGCTGCTTAGCGCTGCCATGTGCTTGCCTTCCGTAGTGAGTGGTGCCGGTGTCCGTTTCTGCGGGCGTGGCGGCTATGCCCGTTGGAGCATGGCCGGCTGCTCGATGCCTTCCACCAGGGAAAAACGTTTGAGGAGGGCCTGCGCGTCGCTTTGGCTGTTGAACATCAGTACGTCGATGATCGAAAGCGACGGCACGAAGGGCTGGTGGAGTTGCGGGTAGCTCAGGTCGGCCATACGCAGAAAGCGCAACACCACGCCGTGCGCTCTGAAAAACGCGGGGCAGTAAAGCTCCATGCCGCCGATGGGATTGATATACAGCTCGGCGTCCAGCTTCCGCGCGATGCTGACGACCCGCTCCTGCTTGTCCATGCGTGCCGGTAGCCCCAGTTCGGAACCGATGCGGATCGGTGTCTGGATCTGCAAATACGCGCAGATTCGGCGAATGGAGTGCTCGGTGAATCGCGCCAGATTGCGCTCCGGGTACGTCAGGATTTGCCGTATCAACTCGATCACTGCGACCTTGTACGGGGCGCGGGCATAGGCGCGCTCCAGTGTTTTCAGCAGCTTGTCCGTGTGCCGCGAAAAGTCGTCGCACAGCCAGCGCTGGTTGATCCGATCGCCTTGATTGCCCTTGCGCAATGGAAAAGTGATCAGCATCGGTTGCCCGTTCACCAGTATCCGGTTGCGGTTTATCCAGGAACTTTTGACGTACTGGAGGTCATCGCCCAGCACGAAGGCATCACTGCGAGCGATCAGCTGAAAGTAGCCAAGGTAGGGGAACAGGTAGGGTTGCATCATGGCGGCGGTTCTGAGCATGGCGTGTCCCTCGCTTTACAAACCGTGTGAAAAACTACTGCGCTCGCTACGTTTTCACACGGTTTGTGTCAGGCTTTCTGAGAATAGCTGTAATAACCGTATGCACCGGTTTCATAGGCAGTGCTGGATGCCTTGCGTTTTACACCGTTGAGAATGGTGCCCTTGAGGAGCACTCCGTTCTGCGCCAGACGCCGTTTGGACGCTTCGATCTGGCTTGCGGTGCTCAGGCCATAACGGGCCACCAGCAGGCTGGTACCAGCCAGTTGCGCGACCAGTACCGCATCGGTGACGGCGAGAACCGGTGGCGTATCGATGATGATGAAGTCGTATTCCCGCTCCGCCTCCTTTAACAGCCTGGCGAAGTTGTCGTGCATCAGCAGCTCGGACGGGTTCGGCGCGGAAAATCCCCGGGCAATGAAATGCAGGTTGGTCTGATCGGTCTTGTTGGTCACCGCAGCGAGGCGCAGACCGCTGGCCAATGCATCGGAAAGGCCGTTGCGCGGCGCCATGCCGAACATGCTGGCGATATAGCCGCGACGCATGTCTGCATCGATCAGCAACACGCGCTGGCCCGCTTGAGCGATGACCGACGCCAGATTGCTTGCAACGAAGGATTTACCCACCGAGGGCGTCGGGCTGGTAATCACCAATACCGGGTTGCGCGTTTCGAGCATGGCGAATTTCAGGCTGGTGCGTAGGCTGCGCAGGGACTCGATGGCCAGATCCGCCGGATCGGCACCACCCAGCAACTTGCTTCTGCCGTCGCGAATCTTGCGCAGCCGGTGCAAGTGTTCCTGTTTCGCCGAATAGGGCAGCGCGGCATACACCGGAATGCCCAGATGTTCGATTGCCTCCGGGCTTTCGACGCCGCGATAGAACACTTGGCGCAGCAGGATCACCATTGCCGAAACCAGCAGTCCGACGAAAATCGCGACCAGCACCACCAGCGGCTTGATCGGTTTGGCCGGCTTCTCCACCACCGAATAGGCGCTGTCGATGATGCGCACGTTACCGATAGTGCCGGCGCGCAGGATGTCCTGTTCCTGAGCCTTGTCCAGCAGCAGGGTATAAGTGCGTGTCGTGACCTCCATGTCGCGGTTCAGGCGCAGCAGTTCCTGTTGAGTCATCGGTAGCGTGTCGATTTCGGCCATCAAAGCGGCCTTTCGCGCCTCCAACTGGTCGATCTTCTTCATCAGGGTCTGGTAGGTCGGGTGCTCCGGCGTATACAGCTGGTTGTATTCGGTGCGCTTGAGGTTGTGCTCGGAAATCTGCGATTCCAACGCGACGATCTGATCCAGTACGCCTTTGGTCTCGATGCTGATATCCACCGACTGCGCGCTGGTCTGATAGTCGTTGAGCGCCGCCTCGGCCTTTTCCAGCTCCTTGCGTACCAGGGGCACCTGTGAACGCAGGAACTCCAGGCGCTGTGCGGCTTCGGCGGAGCTGCGCTCGATGTTCTGACGCACATAGAGGCGGCTGATCTGGTCAAGTACGTGGTTGGCCTTGTCCGGGTCCGGGTCTTCAAGGGTGAGGTAGATGATTCCTGAATCTTTGCCGGCTTCGCCCACCTTGAGGCGCTTCTGGTAATCCAGCGCAGTGGTTTGCGGGCGGCTTCGCACGAGTGAAAATTCCGTACCGGGACGTGCCTTTAGTTCGGCGATCTGGATTCGGAAGCCTTCGTGTTGCACCGCTTCATTAGTCTTGCCGCGCAGCAGCAGTTGCTCGTCCTTGTCATACAGACTGAAGGCGCCTGCGTTGCCTGCGCGCAATATCAGCTTTTCGCCCAGGTAGGCTTCGGGTACATCCAGCTGAAATACATCTAGTTTCTCACCGCCCCAGGCGTAGCTATCCATGCCCAGCATAGGTGCGGCGAATTCCCCGTCCTCCTCTGGATCGTGCATGCGCGCCAGATAACCGCCGAGAAGCGGTAGGTACTTGGGACGGGCCGTGATGTAGAGCTTCAAGGCGTTGACCGTGCGCCCAAGAACCGAACGTGACTTGATCAGTTCTATCTCGGTCACGGCCTGGGAAACCGAGTTGGGCTTGGAGATCGCTTCTGGAACGCCAGTGATACCGGTCTTCTTCGGCTCGATCTGGATCATCGCGCTGGCTTCGTAAATCGGCGTCGCGACAATTGCATAGGCGACGCCGAGCAGGGCGAAGAAGGCTGTAATAGTGAATATAAGTGCCTTGTGATCAAACGCCACGCGCAGGATACGCGCCAGGTCGATGCGGTTGTCCGCATCGTATTCCAGCGAAGAGCGAGTCATGGCAGTCATTGCGGATCCTTCCTTGAATGTTGCGCTATCGATGCGGCGGCGTTGCCATCCGCTAGTCAGGCGCCTGGGTTAAGCCTGCGTAACAGGTTGACGCTGATGTTCTGGAATATCTGGCCCAGCGCCTGCAGCTTGCTGAGTGGAGAAATCAATGCCAGCACATGGGAAAACACCTGAATCAGGAAATACTCGTAGAGCGCTTGATCGCCGATCCGCTGGTAATAGCGGGCGAGGCTGTAATAGGCGTGCATGCTCATCTGGATGCGCTGTTTGCTGCTGCGCATGGAGAAGATTCCGCCCTCATGCACGCGGTAGGCGGCGGGTTTGATTTCTTCGATGAACTTGCCTTTGCCGTAAGCTCCCAGCAGTGACCACCAGCAGATATCCAGCACCTCGACGCCGTGCAGTTCTGGCGGCAACTCCTGCAGCAGGTTGCGAAAACACACCGTCAGCGTCGACATCGGACGCGCCTGCATCAACTCTCGGGCGCTGGCGTCCTGCCGGTACTTGCCCTGCATGTCCGGATTGCGGACTACGCCCTGGCTGTTGAACATGAATGCATCGTGATAGGTGATCACGTAGTCGCGGTTCTGCTCGAGAAAGTCGACTTGGAGCTGCAGCTTGCGCGGGTCGGTCCAGTAGTCATCCCCTTCGCAATAGGCGATGTACTTGCCACGTGCTCGGGCGAACAGCCGTGTGCTGAACGGCACGCCCTGGCGGTACTGGTTTTCGCGCTGATAGATCGGCTTGATCACGTTTGGATAGCGCGCGGCATATTCGCAAATGATCGCCGCAGTGGAGTCGGTCGAGGCGTCGTCATGAACGATCACCTCGAAGGGAAAGTCCGTTTCCTGCCGGAGGAATCCCTCCAGCGTTTCCCTTATGAAAGAGGCATGGTTGTAGGCCAGACAGACGATGCTCAGCAAGGGTTCGCGTCTGTCGCCCCAGGTTGCCATCAAGGCTTGTTCGCTTTTCAGTTGCGTGTCCATCAGGTGCTCGACTTTGTCATCAGTACGTACAGGCGGAGTACGACGGGTTTGGAGGTAAAGGTGACCAGCGTCAGGCAGATCAATCCGCTGATCGCTAGCCCTAGAAGCGTGTCGAAGCGGTTGTCACTGGCGATGGCCGCGAACACCGGTTCGCCGATCAACAGGCCCAGGCCGGTCATGGCGGTAATGCGCAGCAAGTCCTGCAGCCATTGCCGATGCAGGCCGGGAGCGAAGCGTTTGTGGACCATCGACGGCCAGATCAGAAGGGTCAGCATGCGCAGCCCGAACCAGGCCAGTGCTGCGCCATAGACGCCATGTTCCAGCGTCGCATATGTCACCAGCGGAATGCTTAGCGCGGCGGAGACCAGGCTGAACCACACATGTAGGCGCAACTGCCCGTGGGCGTACTGCAGATAAAATTGGAAGGCGGTGACGGCCATGATCGCGCTGCCCAGTACATACCAGGGCAGAACCGATCGGCTCCATTGCGCGGCTTCCAAATCACCGGTCCAGGCGAATATCAGCTCGGCGGAATGAAAGGCGATCACCCCGGCAAGGGGAAACAGCAGGCTGCAGACGAAGCGGGAGGCGTTCAGGTAAAGCGCCTGCATCTCGGCGATCCGGTCTTCGGCGACGAGCATGGTCATGCGTGGTAGCAGCGTCTGCACCAGCGGATTGGTAAGCGTCATGATGCCGGTCGAAATCAGCGCTACCAGCGAGAAGTAGCCGTACTCCTTGAGCAGCAGCACGTTGGACAGCAAGACCTTGTCCAACTGCGTCAGGATGATCCACAACACCGAGGTAAGCGACATGCCCGCCGCAAAAGGCAGCACCGGCCTGACTACTGCCCAATCGAAGCCGGTCAGCAGCTTTGGGTTGGGCATCAGTGCATAAGCCTTGGCGGCGAATATCAGCGTTTCGATCAGTGCTACCGCTGCCTGAAACAGAAAGAAGTCCAGCGGGTCCTGACTCACATAAGCCACCAGAAACAGGCCGCCGAAATAGCGCAGCGTGGCGACGAGGATGTTTGCGCCGTTCAGCCAGGCATGCAGTTCGAGTCCTTGCAGGCCGCTCTTGTATAAAGTTGCGTACAACCTCAGGCCGATCATCAAGCCCATCAGGCTGATGCAGTGAATGATGGTCGCAGTACTCAACTCCTGCGCCTGCAACCACTGGTGAGCAATCCACCCGCTGGAGAAGTGAATGGTCAGCACCGTCAGCGCCGCCAGCGGCAAGAAGATGATTTCGAACGAACGCAGCAACTGCCCGGGCTCGTAGCGTTGCGCCGCAGCGACCGGGCGGCCACGTAAATGAGCGATCTGGCGAACCAGCGACGGCGACAGGCCTGCATCCAGCAATTGCAGCCAAGCCTGTAGCACCGCGAAGAACCCGATCAGACCATAGGCTTCCGCCCCCAGATGCCCGAGATAGAAGGGCAAGATGAGAATGCCGACCAGCAAGGCGTACGCCTGACCTGCGTAGCTCAGGCCGGTGTTGCGAATCATGGAAAGCTTTCGGGAATCGGACATCGATCAATCGCCGCGAGTGAATCAGGAAATACGCTTGCACTCTGGATCGAGCAGGCTGAGCCGGTGTTCGTTCAGCAGCCCGACAGAGCCGGCCTGCGGCCAGTATTGTTCCGCGCGCGATCGGGTGCGCCGCACCGATTCGGTCAGCAGCGTCTGGACCACAGTGTTCTGGATGTGTCGCGGCAGGCCCGGATAAATCGGCAAGCACAGCACGCGGCGGCTTAAGGTCCGCGACTGTATCTGCGGCATCTGTGGCTGCAGGTGGCCGAGGGTATCCAGCGAGGGGTAGAAGTAACGCCTGGGATTGATACCTTGTGCATTCAACGCACTGCGACTGCGTAGCAGCTGTTCTTCATTGGCCAGGGCTATCGGAAAGTAGCTATGGTTTCGAGCGGAGTGAGGCTGCTGGTGCTGAAGGTCGAAGTGATCGCCCAGTTGCTGTTCGTAGCGCCGGGCGATCTCCGCCCGTTGCTCCAGAATCAGCGGCATGTCATCAAGGATGCACAGGCCCATCGCAGCCGCGAATTCGTTGAGTTTGGCGTTGATACCGATACCGTTGATGATGTCGGTGTCGACGATGCCGAAGTTGCACAGCAAGCGAATCCTGGCTGCCAGCGCATCGTCATTGGTAACGATGGCGCCCCCTTCGATGGTGTGAAAGAGCTTGGTGGCATGGAAGCTGAGCGTGCTGACATCGCCCCAGTTGAACACTGACTGATCCTTGTAGCGCACGCTGAACGCATGAGCTCCGTCGTAGATCACCTTCAAACGATGACGGTTGGCGATCTGCGCGATGGTCTCGACATCACAGGCGTTGCCAAAGACATGGGTGGCGACGATTGCCTGGGTGTCGCCGTCAATCCTCGCCTCGATGGTGTGCGGGTCGAGGTTCCAGGTGGCCTTATCGATATCGGCGAATATCGGCCGTATGCCTTCCCATTGCAGCGAGCTGGTGGTGGCGACAAAGCTGAACGGGGTGGTGATAGCGCTGCCGGACAGATCCAGCGCTCGATAGGCAATCTGCAACGCGAGGGTCCCGTTGTTGGTGAGGATGATATTCCTGACCCCTAGATAATCACGCAGGCGTTCCTCCAGCTCTGTGACAAGCGGCCCGTGATTCGTCAGCCAGCCGGACGCATAGATGCTGTCCACGTAATTAAGAAACTTGGCCTTGTTGCCCAGATACGATTTGGTGACATTGATCATCTCGACGTCCTTATCGGTAGCCATGGCGAAAGGTGCGAAGCGGAAAAATAGGTTGGTGCTACGTCGGTTCAGGCGGCCGGATGCGCCCCGGCCGCAGTCGCGCGGCGGGCGCGACGCTGGTTCAGCTTGAGGATCAACCGGGTTGCGAGGCTGCCCGCGTGCGGATCGCCATAGTGAAAGATGGCGGTTGCCCGGCGGCTGGCGGGATCGCAAGGCTCGTTTGCATGCAGTGTCCGGTAGCCCCAGAACAGATAGAGATTGCCGGGAACCAACTTCAGCTTTTTTGGCTTTAGCAGATTGCGGCGAATGGCGGCGCTGATCAGCTTTCGGCTCAGCGCGTTCTGCAGCAAGGTTTTTTCCAACACATTGAACAGAACGTTCGAACGTACACGGCGGAGGTTAGGAAAAACGATCAGGTCACCGCAGTCGGCACCATGTTGAGGAATCTCAATGGGTAACAGTACCGTCAGAAGGCTTGCATCGTAATGAAAGCAATTTGACTCTCGGCGGCCTGAATCGCCCTGTACGCAACGCAGTACCTGAAATATCGCGTCGCTAAACGAGGCTTTTCCCGCA
This sequence comes from Stutzerimonas sp. VN223-3, assembly GCF_045999685.1. Lineage (NCBI taxonomy): Bacteria > Pseudomonadati > Pseudomonadota > Gammaproteobacteria > Pseudomonadales > Pseudomonadaceae > Stutzerimonas > Stutzerimonas sp. VN223-3. The sequence goes on from NZ_RBEC01000001.1 coordinate 938,856, forward strand.
CCTGCCTGATGAATACCTGCAAGCATTTCACGAAACTCCGGCGCAGCGCCTAGCACGCCCAATAGAGAGTTCGCGATCGCATCTCCGCCATGGTGCGCGAAATAATGGCCCTTATGTTTTTCAGCGTCGGCCCGGATCTGATCTTGCAATGACTTTAATTGATCCTGGGTTAGGAAGTTGGCGACGCAGGAATATCCTGTGTTGTTCATCTCCCGAACAATTAATTGATGCATTTCTGCATCTACGCTACGAAATACATTACTCACGGTTAGCTCCAAATCGGAATAACGCAAGATACGGGTGTGCAAGTGGCGAGTAGAAACTGCGAGAAGAATTAAGTCGAACTTTAAGATCACGGACGGCTATTATTTTTTTATGGAGATCAGAGCCATTCCATAGACTTACATTGTTCTGTGGGTGATTTGTTTTGTTGGCAATTTTTCATCAGACAATGCTACCGCCATCGGCGGTCATGGCCGCTTTTTACGTGCTTGCTGCAGAACTGCAGTTCGCCTGTGAATCCCGTTTTGTGCGGGCTACAGCCAATTAGGCAAAGCTACCGCACTCGGCTGGGATACGAGATAAGCATCAGGCAATAAAGAAAAAATATTTAGCGCTCAGGCTTAAGGCGCTTTGTAAAACGATGCTATCCCTAAATTACTTGCGGTAGCCAAACTTGACCATTTTGGTTGGTCTGGCTTGCCGTTTCGTTGAGCATCCTGCCGCTGCTTTATGTGACGTAGTTATCATCCATAACAGGGCGGCAGTCAAGATAAACGAGCCGAAATCCTATAAAAAACTGGGCGATATCCGCTTGGTTGCCGTAAGTTGTTGATAATGATGAGGTGCCGCTTCTGGCTGTTATTGGTGTTCTTGCGGGTTGGCTGTATCTCAAATAAGACAACCATCTTTCAAAATAAGCCGTTCGGGCTAGTAAAATTGTGCGGTGAAGGAAATGGCACATAACCAGAGAGTGTTAATGCCAAAACGGATTAACGAAGAAGAATGCCAGGAGATTGCAGCGTGAGAAGGGCAGCGATTTCGTGACACAACGAAAAAAGGCCACTCGCATGAGTGGCCTTTTTCGTATTTGGTTGCGGGAGCCGGATTTGAACCGACGACCTTCGGGTTATGAGCCCGACGAGCTACCAGACTGCTCCATCCCGCGTCTGTGAGCCGGCATTCTACAGGCTGCCGCGTCTCTGTCAACCGCTCGCGTCGAAAAGAGTTTTCTTTTCAAATGTTTAGCCAATTGGTTAGGCATCGGTGCTGGCAAGCAGCAGCTTATTGCTCCCTTGCTGCACAAACGAAAAAGGCCACTCAAGAGTGGCCTTTTTCGTATTTGGTTGCGGGAGCCGGATTTGAACCGACGACCTTCGGGTTATGAGCCCGACGAGCTACCAGACTGCTCCATCCCGCGTCTGTGGAGCGGCATTCTACAGCTTTCGGTCGTGCTGTCACGGCTTTTATCGAAGATAAGCTCGTTTCTTCAAACGCTTAGCGAAACAGCAGTACCGTGCCGCGTGGCTATGGCTGACCGGGACTGCGGCGCTTCAGTGCCTCGCTTGTGGTGGTAGCGAGCGATCCGCAGCATGCCCCAAAGCATGGCGAATGCGGCTCCGCTCCAGCCGATGATCATCAAGAGAATTACCAGTGCAGGTGTGATCATTGTTGGATTCCTTTCTAAGTTTGCCATCAACTGCTCTCTGAAGATGGACCCCGAATCGATGCGGACGGTTCCAACTGCCGTTGGTCAGCGATGCTCGCCGGTGATGCACGGTTGGTTCGCTAAGCTGCCTAAACGTTGTCGTGACTTGGTAGGAGGATTTATGCGGACCTATCTGAGAATTGCGCTTGGAGCCGTAGTTGGGCTTTCCGCTGTAACGGCTGCTCTTGCCGCCTCGCTTGAGCGTGCAGCGCCCAGCGCTAGTCAGTTGGCGCAGAACACCGGGGCCGTCGACCGCACCCTCGGCAACAGTTCCATGGGCGTTGGCGAAGGTATCGAACGACTACCCGAACGATCCGAAACGGATTTCGATCCGGATGATGGGCAACGAACACGAAAGACTTCCGACGAATCGCGCCACGGTGATAACGACACCGATATGGAGCATCACCCACGCCGGACTCTCGGTGATCACGAGGACGACCGATGATCCAGGCGAAGCAGCCGGCACGTTCCTAACGAGCGGCCCACTCCGTACAATGCGGTCCTTTTTTCGATTGGGCCGTACAACATGCAGATCGCCTTGGCGCCCATGGAAGGGTTGGTCGACGAGATTCTCCGTGACGTGCTGACGCGTGTCGGTGGTGTCGACTGGTGTGTTACCGAATTCATCCGTGTATCGGACCGTTTGTTGCCGCCGTCCAGCTTCCGCAAGCTCGCTCCGGAGCTTGATGGCGGTGCAGTGACACGGGCAGGAACGCCGCTGCGAGTGCAATTACTGGGTTCCGATCCGCTTTGCTTGGCCGACAATGCCGCCTTCGCCTGCAGCCTCGGGGCGCCCGCTATCGACCTGAATTTCGGTTGCCCGGCCAAGACGGTTAACAAGTCCCGGGGCGGTGCCGTGCTGCTCAAGGAACCCGAGCTGCTTCATTCGATTCTGTACCAAGTGCGCAAAGCAGTGCCGGCGCATATCCCGGTTACCGCCAAGATGCGGCTGGGTTTCGACAGTCCGGACGGTGCGCTCGATTGCGCCAGTGCGCTGGTCGATGGCGGCGCCGAGCAGCTGGTAGTGCATGCGCGAACCAAGCTCGACGGCTACAAGCCACCTGCGCATTGGGAATGGGTCGCCAAGGTTCAAGATGTGGTCGCCGTGCCGGTTTTCGCCAACGGTGATATCTGGTCGCTGGAGGACTGGCGCCGCTGCCGTGAAATCAGCGGCGTGGACGACATCATGCTTGGGCGCGGGTTGGTCTGCCGGCCGGATCTGGCTCGTCAGATTAATGCTGCGAAGAAGGGCGCAACGGTCGAGCCGATGGGCTGGGAAGACCTGCAGCCATTGCTCGCCGACTTCTGGCTACAGGCGCGACGCAAAATTTCTCCGCGCTACGCACCGGGTCGGCTCAAGCAATGGATATCCATGCTCACCCGCAGCTACCCGGAAGCAGTAGCACTGTTCGCCCAGCTGCGACGGGAAAACGATTGTGAGCGACTCGACACCCTGCTGGGTATCGACAGCAACGTGTCGGGTTTCGAAGCTGCCGTTTAGCAGGTAGTTTCAACGGCCTGTTAACGCCCGCCGCTGACATCCAGCAGGGCACCGCTGGTGTAGCTGGCCTTATCGCTGGCCAGCCAGACAATCGCCTCTGCCACTTCTTCAGCATGCCCGCCACGGCCCATAGGCACGCTGGCTTTGACGCGCTCGACCCGTCCAGGCTCGCCGCCGCTGGCGTGAATCTCGGTGTCGATCACGCCCGGCCGCACGGCATTGACGCGAATACCTTCTGCTGCGACCTCCTTGGCCAAGCCAAGAGTCATGCTGTCGACCGCGCCCTTGGCGGCTGCGTAATCGATATATTCATTGGGCGCGCCGAGTTTCGCTGCGATCGAGGATACGTTGATGATGGCGCCGCCATTGCCTCCGTAGCGGGTCGACATGCGCTTCACCGCGTGGCTCGCGCAGAGAAAGCTGCCGGTTACATTAACGGCGAATACCCGTGCCAGCCGTGCGGCGTCCATCTCGTCCAGACGCATCTGGCGCTCCAGCATGCCGGCGTTGTTGACCAGGACGTCGAGCCTGCCGAACTCATCGTCGACTGCGGCGAACAGTCTGGCCACTTGAGCCTCGTCGGCCACATCGGCTGCCACCGCTATGGCCCGGACGCCGGCGTTTTTAAGCTCGTCAAGCAGGCTCTGCACGGCGTCCTGGCGATGGTGAAAGTTAAGGCACAGCGCATAGCCTTCGGCAGCTGCGAGCCTGGCAGTGGCGGCGCCTATTCCTCGGCTGGCCCCTGTGATCAGCATGACTTTGGACATAAATAACTCCGACGAACGGCCTTGAAAAGCAGCGGGCAATTCCTATTTAGGGCATCACAGGATGCCGAATTCGGGTCCTGTAAAAACCACTCGCTGCATATCAGGAGATAGCAAAATGACTAGCTTTTCGATGGCTCCACTGTTCCGCCAATCCATTGGCTTCGATCGTTTCAATGATCTGTTCGAGTCTGCCTTGCGCAACGACGCGAGCAGCTCGTTCCCACCGTACAACGTGGAAAAACACGGTGATGATCAATACCGCATCATCGTAGCAGCTGCTGGTTTCCAGGAGTCCGATCTGGATCTGCAAGTTGAACGCGGGGTACTGACCGTCAGCGGCGGCAAGCGTGAGAACGGCGGGGAAAACATCACCTATTTGCACCAAGGCATCGCCCAGCGGGCATTTAAGCTGTCGTTCCGCCTGGCCGACCATATAGAGGTCAAAGGTGCTGCGCTCAACAATGGCTTGTTGAACGTCCAGCTCGAGCGCGTCGTGCCGGAAGAGGCTAAGCCCAAGCGTATCCCGATCAACGGTGAGCGCCTGGCACTGGAAGAGGCCTGACCTTGAGAAGGGCGTCGCGAGACGCCCGTTTTTCTGCTTGTAGATCAGGCTGTCAAATTCGTTGCCAATAACTCGCTGAACTCGGCAAACGGCAGCGGGCGGCTGAACAGGTAGCCCTGATACAGATGGCACCCTTGCAGCTGCAGCAACTCGAGCTGCGCCTGCTGTTCGACCCCCTCGGCAATCACTTCCAGCCTCAGGCTCCTGGCCATCGCGACGATAGCGCGGATGATTTCGGCGTCGTTGCCGTCATCCAGTGCGTCGCGAACGAAGGACTGGTCGATTTTCAACAGATCCACCGGAAGCCGTTTGAGATAGGTGAGCGAGGAGTAGCCGGTACCGAAATCATCCATCGCAAAGCTCACCCCGTGCCGACGTAGGCGCCGCATTTTGGCAATGGTGTCGTCCAGGTTCTGGATCACGATGCCTTCGGTGATTTCCAGCTTGATCATCTGGTGTGGCAGTCCGGTGGTTTTCAGCGCTTCGACGACGCGTTCGACGAATTCGTTCTGGCGGAACTGGCGTGGGCTGATGTTGACGCAGAGGCTGAAGTCGTCGGGCCGTACCAGGTCGTTGGCCAACAATAGAGCACCGATTCGGCAGGCTTCCTTTATTACCCAGCCGCCGACTTCGATGATCAGTCCGCTTTCTTCCAATACATTGATGAACTGGGCGGGCGAGCGTGCGCCATGCTCCGGATGATGCCATCGCAACAGGACCTCGGCACCGACCACCACGCCGGATCGCGCATCTACCTGAGGTTGAAGATATAGCTCGAATTCATTGCGCTGAAGTGCCAGGCGCAGCTCGTTTTCCAGCTGCAAGCGGGCGCTCGCGGCTTCCTGCATGGTCGCTCGAAACAGTTGAATGGCATTGCGTCCGGCATCTTTGGCCCGGTATAGGGCGATGTCGGCGCGCTTCAGCAGGTCGGCAGGAGTGTCGCCGTGATCCGGCATCAGCGCAATGCCGATACTCGGCGTAACCTGCAGTCGATTACCTTCGAAGACCATGGGCTCCGCAAGTAGAGTGCGCAGTTTTTCCGCAACCTGCCGAACTTGGCGGGTCACATCTGAGCGTTTGCCGGTCAGGCCGGTCAGCAGCACGACGAACTCATCGCCACCAAGGCGGGCAACGGTATCTTCCTGACGGATGCTGGCTTCGAGGCGTGCGGTGATCATTTTCAGTACGCCATCGCCGACCGGATGTCCGAGCGAATCGTTGATGTGCTTGAAGTGGTCAAGATCGAGGAACAGCAGCGCGCCCCGTAGATTGTGCCGTTTATGCAACGCGGCCTGCTGGGTCAGACGATCCATGAGCAGGGCGCGATTGGGCAGGTTGGTCAGCGGGTCATGGTAAGCCAGATGATGGATCTGTGCGTGGGCGGCTTTCAGCTGGCTAATGTCGCGGGCTGACAACAGCAGGCATTCGGTGTCGTTGAGCTCGATAGGCTCTACCGAGACCTCGATGTTCATTGGTCTGCCGTAACGATCCTGGCCGATCATTTCCCAATTGGTCACGCGACCGTCACGCTCTAGCAGCTCGAGAATTTCGTTGCGTTGCGTGACAGACCAGATGCCTAACTCTGCAGAGGTGCGACCGATGGCTTCCTCCGGACGATAACCAGAGAGGCGGTAGAAACCGTCGTTGACCTCAATGAATCGCCCGGTACTGCGCTCGCTGATGATGATCGCGTCGGGGCTTGAGTGAAACGCCGTGGCGAACTTGGCCTCGCTGACCTTCAGCGCCGCCTCGGCTCGCTGCCGCTTTGTGATGTCCCGGAACGTAGTAACAATGCATAGGCGCCGGTCGATACGGATGAAGCGGCTGGAAACAACGCAGGTGATGTACTGGTCTGCCTTGGTTCGAAATTGCGCTTCGGCATTCTCCAGACGCTGGTCGCGAGTCAGCTGCTGATAGAGTTCCAGTCGTTGATTCTCGTCGCGCCAGAAGCGTATTTCCGGAGCCGAACGTCCCACGATATCGCTGCTCTCCCAACCGAATACAGCGCTGAAGCTCGGGTTGATCCCAATGAACTTACCATCACGAATGCGTGACAGAGAAATCGGATCTGGACTGCCTTGGAACAGCGCGGAAAATTTGGCTTCGGAGGCGGCTAGATGCTGCTCGCGCAGAACACGCTCGGTGACGTCGATAATAATGCCGGCCATTCGTAGTGGCGCGTCGTGCTCATCACGATAGAGCTTGGCGGTGCTTTCCAGGTGACGAATCGTGCCATCGGCATGTTCCGCCTGGTAAACGGTTTGGTAGGTCTTACGTCGCCCAGCGAGCAGATCGCTGTAAGCGTCGCGCATGGCTTGTCGGTCTTTTGCCGCGACGCTGCGGAAAAACTCCCGAAACGATCCATCGAATGGACCTTCGACGATGCCCTGCAATTCAGAAGCCCGAGCCGAGGCATACAGCTTGTCGCTCGGGATGTGCCATTCCCAGTTGCCAAGCTCTGCCGAGGCCAACGCCAGCTCCAGGCGTTCCTGACTGTCTTCGAGAGCCTGGGCCTGGATGTGCTGGTCGGTGATGTCGCGGACGATGCCCACCAGCATCGACTGGTCCGTGCTGCCAGCTTTTTGCTGGCCGTCGATTTCCAGCCAGCGCACAGACCCATCTACCCAAAGCACTCGGTGGCGAAAACTGAAGCGTGGCTCGTTGCCCTTCCGTGCTGAGCGAATGAATGCGTCGATGCGGGATCGGTCTTGCTCGAAGATCAGCTTGAGATAGTCGGCCTGTGAGATCTCGCCACGCGGCTCCGTGAGACCAAAAAGCCTGCTGGTACCGAGCGACCAATGCACGACGCCACGCTGTAAATCCCAGGACCAGACGCCCAACCCAGCACCGTCGAGTACCGACAGTAGGCGAGCTGCGTCCTGCCAAGGAGTTGCTGCTTCGTTTGGAATGGCGTTGCCTGCGGGCTCAGTGGGCAACATGAACGGCCTCGCCCGGGCAAATCGGGAAGTGGCGAATCGGTGGTAAACAAACAATGCTCATGGGCGCTTCTGGGTATCTTGTAGTTATGCTCCGAACTTATCCGTAGCTAATGGCAAAGTGCAAGTGCGGTTAGTCGGTATCCAGCAATGCCATGAAGGCTTTCGCCGCATTCGACAGGGTGCGCTCGGTATGGATGATGTAGCCGAGCTGCCTCGATAGTTGAACGCCAGGGAGCGGCAAACGCACCACTTGTTCATCGAGCATGGTTCGCGGCAGCACGCTCCAGGCGATGCCAATGGAAACCATCATTTTGATTGTCTCCATATAGTTGGTACTCATCGCGATGTTCGGGGCCAGGCCTTCACGCTCGAACAACCGCTGGGCGATATGGTGAGTGAAGGTGTTGCCGCCGGGAAACACGGCGGGGAAGGCGGCGATATCGGTCAATGTGATGTCCGGTTTCTGAGCCAGCGGATGCTCCGGTGCGACGACGAAGTCCAGTGGATCGTCCCAGACCTTGCTGGCGAGAACCGGTGCCGCGGTATTCGGAGCCAGCGTGATCACGGCAAGCTCAGCGCGCCCGTGCAGGATTTCCTCGTAGGCGATTTCCGAATCCAGGAAACGGATGTCCAGGTTCACATTCGGATAGGCGCGGGTGAAGGCCCTGAGCAGTGGCGGCAGGCGGTGCAGGCCGATGTGGTGGCTGGTCGCCAAGCACAATCGGCCGCTGACATCCCCGTTCAGATTGGTCAGTGCGCGGCGCGTGTCGTCCAGCACGTTGAGGATCTGATAGGCGCTCGGCAGCAGTGCTCTGCCGGCTTCGGTCAGCCCGATTTCCCGTCCGAGTCGGTCGAATAGCCGTACGTTCAGTTGTGACTCCAGCGCTGCCAGCCGCTTGCTTACCGCTGGCTGGGTCAGGTGCAGGCGTTCTCCAGCCAAGGAAAAGCTACCGGTCTCGGCGATGGCAATAAAGGCATTGAGGTTGGCGAGGTCCATCGGTTCGCTCCGGCGAAAAATTAGAGGCCAGGTTCAACTCGATAAACGAGTAGCTTATAGCTATTCCCTTAAGGAATGCATTGAATGAAAAATATGAATTTGAGTAATTCTATGCAACCCCATAGCATCAACCTCATAAGCAAAAGGGCTATTGCCCAAGAAACTGATGAGGAACGTCTGATGGCTGGCAAAACGCTCTACGACAAGCTCTGGGAAATGCACGAAGTCAAACGTCGCGATGATGGCTCGTCGCTGATCTACATCGACCGTCATATCCTCCACGAAGTAACCTCGCCACAGGCCTTCGAAGGCCTGCGTCTGGCTGCTCGCAAGCCATGGCGCATCGACGCCAATATCGCTACGCCCGATCACAACGTGCCGACCACCAAGGGCGAGCGCCAGGGCGGCCTGGAAGCCATCGCCGATGAGGTCTCGCGTATTCAGGTACAGACTCTGGATGAGAACTGCGATGACTTCGGCATCCTCGAATTCAAGATGAACGACATCCGTCAAGGTATCGTCCACGTAATCGGCCCGGAGCAGGGCGCGACGCTGCCGGGTATGACCGTTGTGTGCGGCGACTCTCATACCTCGACCCATGGCGCGTTCGGCGCGTTGGCCCACGGCATCGGTACCTCGGAAGTCGAGCATGTGCTCGCCACCCAGTGTCTGGTCGCCAAAAAAATGAAAAACATGCAGGTGCGCGTCGAGGGCAAGCTGCCTTTCGGTGTGACCGCCAAGGACATCGTGTTGGCAGTGATCGGCAAGATTGGCACTGCTGGCGGTAACGGCCATGCGTTGGAATTTGCCGGCAGCGCCATTCGGGATCTGTCGATGGAAGGCCGCATGACCATCTGCAACATGTCCATCGAGGCCGGTGCCCGCGTGGGGATGGTGGCTGCGGACGAGAAGACCATCGCCTATGTCGAGGGTCGTCCATACGCGCCCAAGGGTGCCGACTGGGAACGTGCAGTTGCAGCCTGGAAGGATCTCGTCTCCGACGAAGATGCGGTATTCGATACCGTGATCGAGTTGAAAGCCGAAGAGATCAAGCCGCAGGTGAGCTGGGGTACCTCCCCGGAAATGGTTTTGGCGGTCGACCAGAGCGTGCCTGACCCGGCAGTAGAAGCCGACCCGGTCAAACGCGATTCCATTACCCGTGCGCTGAAATACATGGGGCTGCGCGCCAACCAGCCGATCACCGAGATCCAACTGGATCGCGTATTTATCGGCTCCTGCACTAACTCTCGCATCGAAGATTTGCGCGCTGCCGCCGAAGTAGCCAAGGGCCGCAAGGTGGCCGCTACGGTCAAGCAGGCGATGGTCGTGCCGGGTTCCGGACTGGTCAAGCAACAAGCCGAGGCGGAAGGGCTAGACAAAGTCTTCCTTGAAGCCGGCTTCGAATGGCGTGAGCCAGGCTGTTCCATGTGTCTGGCTATGAACCCGGACAAACTTGGCAGCGGCGAGCATTGCGCCTCCACCTCCAACCGTAACTTCGAAGGGCGCCAGGGCGCTGGTGGCCGAACTCATCTGGTCAGCCCGGCCATGGCTGCCGCCGCCGCGGTGACCGGCCGCTTCGTCGATGTTCGCGAATTGATCCAGGCCTGAGGAGACCGACATGAAAGCATTCACCCAGCATACCGGTCTGGTCGCGCCGCTCGATCGAGCCAACGTCGATACCGACCAGATCATCCCCAAGCAGTTTCTCAAGTCGATCAAGCGCACCGGCTTTGGCCAGAACCTGTTCGATGAGTGGCGTTACCTGGATGTCGGTCAGCCTAATCAGGATTGCTCGAATCGCCCGGTGAACAACGAGTTCGTGCTGAATTTTCCGCGTTATCAGGGCGCCAGTGTCCTGCTCGCACGTGAGAATTTCGGCTGCGGCTCGTCCCGCGAGCATGCCCCGTGGGCGCTGGACGAGTACGGCTTCCGTGCCATCATCGCGCCGAGCTTTGCTGACATTTTCTACAACAACAGCTTCAAGAACGGCCTGTTGCCGATCGTGCTGAAGGAAGCGGAAGTCGACGAGCTTTTCGAACAAGCCGAAGCCACCGAAGGATATCAGCTCACCGTGGATCTGGCCGCGCAAACCGTTACTCGTCCGGACGGCAAACACTACAGCTTCGAGGTCGATGCCTTCCGCAAGCATTGCTTGCTTAACGGCCTTGACGACATCGGGCTGACGCTGCAAGACGCGGATGCGATCAAGGTGTTCGAAGCCCGCCATCAGCAGAGCCAGCCCTGGTTGTTCGGTGCAATCAAATAAGTTCGAGCTGGACCTGTTGTGTAGGGTGGCTTCAGCCCGCCTGAGAGTAAATGGCAAACGATGGGCTGGAGCGGAACATGCCCGGCCCACTCTTACGGCGTATCAATTTCAAGGAACAGCAAATGTCTAAACAGATTCTGGTATTGCCCGGCGACGGTATCGGCCCGGAAATCATGGCCGAGGCGGTCAAGGTGCTGACGCTGGCCAACGACAAGTTTCAACTCGACTTCCAGCTCAACTACGACGAGCTAGGTGGCGCTGCGGTCGATAAGTACGGCGTGCCGCTGGCCGACGAAACCCTGTCACGTGCCCGCGCGGCCGACGCCATCCTGCTCGGTGCGGTCGGTGGCCCTAAGTGGGATACGATCGATCCGGCGATCCGCCCCGAGCGTGGCTTGCTGAAGATCCGCTCGCAGCTGGGCCTGTTCGGCAATCTGCGTCCTGCTCTGCTTTATCCGCAGTTGGCCGAGGCCTCCAGTTTGAAGCCGGAGATTGTTGCCGGCCTGGATATCCTGATCGTTCGCGAGCTGACTGGCGGTATCTATTTCGGCCAGCCGCGCGAGAGCAAGGTGCTGGAAAATGGAGAACGCATGGCCTATGACACTCTACCGTACAGCGAGAGCGAAATCCGCCGAATCGCCAAGGTCGGTTTTGACATGGCACGCGTCCGCGGTAAGAAGCTCTGCTCGGTGGACAAGGCCAACGTGCTGGCGTCCAGCCAATTGTGGCGTGCTGTGGTGGAGGAGGTCGGCAAGGATTATCCGGACGTCGAACTCAGCCACATGTATGTCGATAATGCGGCGATGCAGCTGGTGCGTGCGCCGAAGCAGTTCGATGTGATCGTCACAGACAACATGTTCGGTGACATCCTGTCGGACGAGGCTTCCATGTTGACCGGTTCGATTGGCATGCTGCCGTCCGCTTCCCTTGATTCGAACAACAAGGGTATGTTCGAGCCGTGCCATGGTTCAGCGCCGGATATCGCTGGCAAAGGCATTGCGAATCCGCTGGCAACCATTCTCTCTGTGTCGATGATGTTGCGTTACAGCTTCAACCAGGTTGCGGCTGCGGATGCAATCGAGCAAGCGGTCAGCGACGTGCTCGACCAGGGGCTGCGCACTGGCGATATCTGGTCCAACGGCTGTCAGAAGGTCAATACCCAGGCGATGGGCGACGCAGTAGTCGCGGCGCTCGCGAAGTTGTAATCTCTCGGGTCCCATTGCACCGCCCGTTGATAGAGCTTGCGGGCGACGGCTAGGCGGTAACGCCAAGCGATGGCGGGGCGCGTTGTTCAGCACAGGCTAGATATAGTGCCCTCGCTTTCCACCCGAAAGCACAGTCTGTTACGGCCTGCCAGATGGGCCACTTTATATATAGGTGTTGTTTGCGATGAAACGTGTAGGTCTGATCGGTTGGCGCGGTATGGTAGGTTCCGTGCTTATGCAGCGGATGCTGGAGGAGCGGGACTTCGACCTGATCGAGCCAGTGTTCTTTACCACTTCCAACGTAGGCGGTCAGGGGCCTTCCATTGGCAAAGATACTGCGCCGCTGAAGGACGCCTACAGTATCGAGGAGCTGAAAACCCTCGACGTGATTCTTACTTGCCAGGGCGGCGACTACACCAGCGAAGTATTCCCCAAGCTGCGCGAAGCGGGCTGGAATGGCTACTGGATCGACGCGGCGTCAACCCTGCGCATGCATGACGATGCGGTCATCGTGCTGGATCCGGTCAACCGCAAGGTGATCGATCACCAGCTGGACGCCGGCACCCGCAACTACATCGGCGGTAACTGCACCGTCAGCCTAATGCTGATGGGGCTTGGCGGCTTGTTTGAGAACGGCCTGGTCGAGTGGATGAGCGCCATGACTTATCAGGCTGCATCAGGTGCCGGCGCACAGAACATGCGTGAGCTGATCAAGCAAATGGGCAGCATTAATGCCTCGGTTGCGGATGAGCTTGCCAATCCGGCCAGCGCCATTCTTGAAATTGATCGCAAGGTCGCCGAGTGTCAGCGCTCAGAAGCATTTCCGGTGGACAATTTTGGCGTTCCGCTGGCCGGTAGCCTGATTCCGTACATCGATAAGGAACTGCCGAATGGGCAGAGCCGTGAGGAGTGGAAGGCGCAGGCGGAAACCAACAAGATTCTGGGCCGTTTCAAAAGCCCCATCCCGGTAGATGGCATCTGCGTGCGGATCGGCGCGATGCGCTGTCACAGCCAGGCGTTGACTATCAAGCTGAACAAGGATGTGCCGATCTCGGACATCGAAGGCATGATCAGTCAGCACAACCCCTGGGTGAAGCTCGTTCCGAATCATCGTGACGCGAGCATGCAGGAGCTCAGTCCCACCTCGGTAACCGGTACCTTGAGTGTTCCGGTTGGCCGTCTGCGCAAGCTCAATATGGGTTCGCATTACCTGGGCGCTTTCACCGTTGGTGATCAGCTGCTTTGGGGAGCGGCCGAGCCGCTGCGCCGCATGCTGCGGATCCTTCTGGAGCGATAAGCCAGAATGGGCTAACAAAAAAGCGCCCCGGCTGTGCCGCGGCGCTTTTTTTATGCGAAAGGGTGTCCTTCTTCCTATCTGCCGCCGCAATGAGACCAGCGGACAGTAACCCTAACGCTGAAAGCAGATCCAATCACGCAGAGCGTCCTGGATGCTGGCGGTCGCATTGCGGCCTGCCTGCTGTACGCGAACACAATTTGTGGATTGTGTCTGATAACGTACCAAAAGGCGCGGCGCTCAATGCCGTGCGGTCTGGTGAGTTGTTGATAAAACACTATCTGTAAAAGATACTTACCGGAAATTCGAAGAACTATTCTAGCTAACAACGCTGTTTAGGCTTATCGCTGACGGGGAGCCGCCACTAGGCGGGCGCAGGCAGTGACTATAAGACCCTCTCGACGATCCGAGAAAAGTTAAAACAAGGGATTTACATAATGGTTCGGGTTCGCAATCTGGTACTGGCAATCGCGGCTGCTACCGCGCTGACTTCCGAAATGGCTTATGCGCTGGGGCTGGGGGAGGTCACGCTGAAGTCGGCGCTTAACCAACCGCTGGTCGCTGAAATCGAACTGCTGGATGCGAAAACGTTGGCCCCGGGTGAGGTGGTTCCGGTTCTAGCTTCTGCCGAGGATTTCAATCGGGCTGGAGTTGATCGCCAATATTTTCTGACGGACCTGACCTTTACCCCTGTTTTGCGTCCTGACGGCAAGAGCGTCATTCGAATTTCATCGACAAAACCGGTTCGCGAACCCTATCTGAATTTCCTCGTCGAAGTTCTCTGGCCGAGTGGCCGTCTTCTGCGCGAATACACCTTGCTGCTGGACCCACCGCTTTATTCTCCGGAAATCGCTGCTGCCGTCGCGCCCCAGCTGCCGATTGCCGCTCCCGTTTCTCGCCCGAGCTCGGCGTCGCGAGCGACAACCCGATCTGCACCTCTGAGCGCTCCCGCTAGTACCTCTTCGCTGCAGGGTGATCAGTACAAGGTCACCCCGAATGACACGCTTTGGGAAGTCGCCGAGCGCGCGCGTCAGGGCGGAACCGTGCATCAGACCATGCTGGCCATTCAAGACCTGAATCCAGACGCTTTCATTGGCGGCAACATTAATCGAATGAAGAACGGGCAGGTGCTTCGGCTGCCCAGCGCCGAGCAAATTGGCAGCCGCTCGCAGGCGGAAGCGATTCAGCAAGTTGCGCAACAGAACGCCAGCTGGCGCCAGGGCGCGGGTTCGGTTGCTGCAGGTACTCGTCAGCTCGACGCCACTCAGCGTAGCTCGGCCGGGGCTGCACCATCTCGCAGCGAGCAGGGCGATAATCTGCGACTGGTTGCACCGGAAACAGGCACTTCCACGACGGGCAGCGATAGCGGTACCGGCGAAGACACCAAAGCTCTGCGCGACAGGCTCGCCACTACCGAGGAAAGCCTCGATTCAAGCCGGCGTGAGAATCTGGATCTCAACGATCGCCTCAGCGATCTCCAAGGCCAACTGGACAAGCTGCAACGTTTAATGCAGCTCAAAGACGATCAGCTTGCCAAACTACAGGCCCAGCTGGCGACCGGAGCAGAGCCAGGGACTGATGCGGCGGTATCGGTAAATCCTCCGGTCGATCCAAGCGCTGCTGTTGCGCCAGAATCCGGCGAGCCCGCACCTGAGGCAAATGCCGAGCCCGGAATTGTCCCTGAAACCTCGGCGCCCCAAGCGCCTCAGAAACAGCCAGTAGCGACCTCTGAGTCTGCCGAACAGGCGCCCGCTGCCGCACCGGCTACAGCTGCTGAAGAGCCGAAGGAAGATAGCTACGTCGACGAACTGATGGCCAATCCTGTTCTGCTCGGCGTGCTGGGCGGTAGTGCTCTATTGCTACTGCTTGTCGGCTTGATGGCGTTGTCTCGTCGTAATGCCATGAAAGAGGCTGAACTGCAGGAAAGCCTGTTAGCCGATAGCGCACCGGACAATCTCTACGTAGCTGAGCGGGGGCTCGATTCATCTGATATCGAAGCGGCCGATCAGGGCGCTGCGGTAGATTTCGACAACAGTTCCTCCGACTCGCTTGCTGGCGCCAGCAACGACCCGCTTGCCGAAGCCGATATTTACATCGCCTATGGTCGTTTCAACCAGGCTGTTGATCTTCTGCAAAATGCGCTGAACGATGAGCCGCAGCGCAGCGATTTGCGTCTGAAGTTGATGGAGGTTTACGCTGAACTCGGTGATCGCGATGGTTTCGCGCGGCAAGAGGCGGAGCTTCGTGACATCGGAGGCGCTTCGGCCGGTATCGACCAGATGAAGAACAGATACCCTGCGATGGTTGCCGCAGCCGCTACTGGCACCGCAGCAGTCGCCGCAAGTGATGAGGGTTTCGACAGTTTCAGCCTGGATGATCTCGAGCTCGACGAGCCTGCCCCTACCTCCGTTGCAGAGCAAGGCACCGACGAAGCCTTCGATCTTAATTTTGACGATCTTGAACTGGACGAGGGCCTGTCGGAGACTGCAGTCGCGCCGACTAGCGACGCCGCTCCAGAACTAGATGAACTCAGCTTTGACGAACTTGGTCTTGATGCAGCGACGCAAGAGCAAGCCATGGATGATTTCTCTTTCGATGTGGAAAAATCGTCGAAGCCGAATGATGTATCCCTTGAGGATGAGCTCGCAGGCTTCTCGCTTGATCTCGATGATGATCAGCCGGCAACACCGGCTAATGAAGAGTTGATGCTGAGTCTCGATGACGCACCGTCAGCACCTGCGTCGCTCGAGCCTGCCGCAGATGAGTTCGATTTCGAACTTTCCGATTCGGCACAGCCCGCTGACATGCCGGATGAGTTCGACCTGTCGCTAGGTGACGAGCCCGCCGAAGAAGCGACGCCGGATACTTTCACCTCCGAACTGAATGAGGTCGAAGCTGAGCTGGACGACCTGTCGAATGATTTGGGAGAGCCGCTCGACCAGCCTGAGGTAGCCTCGGCTCCTGCGCCTGTTGAGTCGGGATCGGAGTCGCTTGACGATGATTTCGATTTCTTCTCCGATACAGACGAAACCACTACCAAGCTGGACCTCGCTCGCGCCTACATCGATATGGGTGATGCTGAAGGTGCGCGCGATATCCTCGATGAGGTCATGAGCGAAGGTAGCGACAATCAGCAGCAAGAGGCGCGCGAGATGCTCGCCAAACTAGCCTGACCATGATCGAAGCAGTACCTGAAGCGGCAGCCACATCGGCTGCCGCTGACGTTTTCAGAATTGCTCTTGGCGTCGAATATAAAGGTTCGCGGTATCGGGGTTTTCAGCGCCAGCGCGATGGTGTGCCGTCTATCCAGCTATCGCTGGAAAACGCATTAAGCAAGGTTGCCGGCGGCCATCCGGTAGTGCTGAGTTGTGCTGGGCGTACGGACGCTCTTGTTCACGCCTGCGCCCAGGTCGTGCACTTCGATACGCCAGTGACACGTTCCATGCACGCCTGGGTAATGGGCGCGAACATGAACTTGCCAGGTGACATTAGCGTGGCTTGGGCCAAGGAAATGCCCAAGCGTTTCGATGCACGTTTCAGCGCCATGGCACGTCGTTATCGCTATGTCATCTACAACGACCAGATTCGACCGGCGCACCTCGCCGAAGAGGTGACCTGGAACCATCGTCCGCTGGATGTCGCGCGCATGCGCGAAGCGGCCCGAGCATTCGTGGGTACACACGACTTCAGTGCCTTCCGGGCGCGTCAATGCCAGGCGAAATCGCCAATCAAAACCATTCATCACCTGGAGTTGCTCGAGTACGGCCGGCTTATCGTGATCGATGTTCGTGCCAACGCTTTTTTACATCATATGGTGCGTAACTTTGCCGGTGTGCTGATGACCATTGGCGCGGGCGAGCGTCCTGTGGAATGGGCGCGAGAAGTACTCGAATCGCGAATACGGCGAACCGGTGGGGTCACTGCGCATCCCTACGGTCTGTATCTCGTTCAGGTGGATTACCCCGAGGAGTTCGAATTGCCTGAACGCTATCTCGGGCCGCACTTTCTGTCGGGCTTGCCGGACGTGCGAACGTATCCGAGATAGCTGGGATTGTCGGAAGCGTTCATGAAAAGCGGAGTCGCTCTTAGCGCGAAGCAGGTTGCAGCCTGTGGCGCTTTTGTTACCATCCGAGGTCTTTTTATCGCAGGTAGCTGCCGTTGGCCATCGTCCGTAGCAAGATATGTGGAATCACCAGCGTTGAGGACGCGCTTGTTGCTGCCGAAGCGGGAGCCGATGCGATTGGCCTGGTGTTCTATGCCAAGAGCCCGCGAGCGGTAAGTATTCAACAGGCGCGCGCGATCATTGCCGCGCTACCTCCTTTTGTTACCACGGTTGGCTTGTTCGTCAACGCGTCGCGCTGCGAACTCAACGAAACGCTCGATGCGGTATCGCTGGATATGTTGCAATTTCACGGGGATGAAACACCTGCCGACTGTGAAGGCTTCCACCGGCCTTGGTACAAGGCGCTTCGGGTCAGGGCTGGTGATGACATTCGCGGCCAGACGGCTCGCTATGCGGGCGCCAGCGCGGTTCTGCTAGACACCTTTGTTTCTGGCATTCCAGGCGGGACAGGGGTTGTGTTTGATTGGTCCCTGATTCCTGCTGATCTACCCAAGCCTCTTATCCTTGCTGGCGGGCTTACCCCGCAGAATGTGCAACAGGCCATTGCCCAGGTGCGACCATTCGCGGTCGACGTCAGTGGTGGGGTAGAGCTGCGCAAAGGCGTCAAGAATGCTGAGAGCGTACGTGAATTTGTTCGGCGGGTTAGAGCGGCAATGTGACGAACCAAGGGTCCTTGCCGTCCAGTTACCATTCGCTGGATTGGCGAGCCCGCAGTCGATCTCGACATTGAATAGGGATCGAGTTCAGCGGTAGGGCCCTCCGGTCCATCGCCAACGTGACGCAGTGAGCTCCGATTGGAGACCGGTCGCAACGATAAATTTGCCTAGTGCGTGCAGTCGATACGTGCGGGACTGAAAAGCTGTGGAGAACAAAAGCATGAGCAACTGGCTGGTAGACAAGCTGATCCCTTCGATCATGCGCTCGGAAACGCAGAAAAGCTCAGTGCCTGAAGGCTTATGGCACAAGTGTCCATCATGCGAGGCGGTGCTGTATCGCCCAGAGCTGGAAAAAACGCTGGATGTCTGCCCCAAGTGCCAGCATCACATGCGTATCGATGCGCGTACGCGCCTAGATATATTTCTCGATAAAGAGGGACGCGAGGAACTCGGTTCCGATCTGGAGCCTGTCGACCGTCTGAAGTTTCGTGATAGCAAGAAATACAAGGATCGCCTCTCCGCTGCCCAGAAGCAGACCGGTGAAAAGGACGCCCTGATCGCTATGCGCGGAACGCTGTCTAGCATGCCGGTCGTAGCCTGTGCGTTCGAGTTCTCCTTCATGGGCGGCTCCATGGGAGCGATCGTTGGCGAGCGCTTCGTTCGTGCGGCGAATGCAGCGCTCGAGCAGCGATGCCCATTGGTCTGCTTCGCTGCCTCCGGCGGCGCACGGATGCAGGAAGCCCTGATCTCGCTAATGCAAATGGCCAAGACCTCCGCAGTATTAGCCCGTATGCGTGAAGAGGGACTGCCATTCATTTCTGTGCTTACCGACCCGGTTTACGGCGGCGTATCGGCTAGTCTGGCAATGCTCGGCGACGTCATCGTTGCAGAGCCTAAGGCGCTGATCGGCTTTGCCGGGCCGCGAGTCATCGAGCAGACAGTTCGCGAGAAACTGCCGGAAGGGTTCCAGCGCAGCGAATTCCTCCTTGATCACGGTGCCATTGATCTAATCATCCCGCGCGCCGAACTGCGTGCTCGTCTATCCCGTCTCCTCGCTCAGATGCAACAGCTGCCGACACCGGCCGAACCTGCATTGGTGACGGCTGGCGCATGATCCAGCGGAGTCTGCAGGATTGGCTCGATTACCTCGAGCGGCTGCACCCTACCGCCATCGATATGGGCCTTGACCGTTGCCGTGAGGTAGCGACGAGGCTCGGGCTGACGCGTCCGGCTCCGCAAGTCGTCACTGTTACCGGTACTAATGGCAAGGGCTCGACCTGCGCCTTCATCGCCCAAATGTTGGCAGGGCAAGACAAGAAGGTCGGCGTTTACAGCTCACCGCATCTGCTGCGTTACAACGAACGTGTGCGTATCAACGGTGCCGATGCCAGCGACACAGCACTGTGCGAAGCATTTGAAGCGGTTGAGCGCGCGCGCGGCTCCGTTTCTCTGACCTATTTCGAAATGGGTACGCTGGCCGCTTTTTGGCTTTTTGAACGCGGGGTGCTAGATGCCGTGGTTCTGGAGGTCGGGCTCGGTGGCCGCCTCGACGCGGTAAACCTGGTTGATGCCGACGTGGCGGTCGTCACCAATATCGGGCTGGATCATGCCGAATGGCTGGGGAACACACGCGAAAGCGTTGCGCTCGAGAAAGCAGGGATATTCCGTTGCGCAAAGCCTGCCGTATGCGGTGATCCTGCCCCGCCAGAATCATTGCTTGAAAGCGCCGCCCGGTCCGCTGTGCCGTTGCTGGTGCGCGGGCGTGATTTCGATCTGGTAAGGGAAGCGGGGTGCTGGCATTGGCGTGGTCAGGATGGCGCAGGCAACCTGCTGGAGCTGCGAAATCTGCCGATACTTGCGCTGCCGCTGGAAAATGCAGCTTTGGCGTTGCAGGCGTTTGCGTTGCTTGAGCCTTCTTGGCAGCCGGAGCGGCTGACTGAATCGCTACAGAATGCACGCGTTACCGGACGCCTGGACCGTCGAGCGATCCGTTGGCAAGGCCGCGACCTGTCGATACTGCTCGATGTTGGACACAACCCACACGCGGCTGCTTACTTGGCCCAGCAGCTCCAGGCGCAGCCAAAACGCGGACGGCGGCTTGCGGTTTTCGGTCTGCTGGCCGACAAGGATCTGGCCGGCGTGATCGATGCGTTGATGCCTGTTGTCGACAGCTGGGCCGTTGCGCCCCTCGCGTCATCTCGCTCTCGTCCCGCTGCCGAGCTAAGTGAGACATTGATGGAACGAGGCGCCTCCGTCAGTATCTACCCAGGTGTGTCTCAGGCGCTCGAAGGGCAGTGCGATCAGGCCTCCGAGAAAGACGAGATTCTACTGTTCGGATCTTTTTATTGCGTGGCTGAGGCGCTGGACTGGCTCGATCGGCACGCAGCGAATGGAGGGCAAAGCATTGGTGGATAAAGGATTGCTGCAACGTATCGTCGGTGCGTTGGTGCTGGTTGCGCTGGCGGTGATATTCGTGCCGATGCTGTTCAATCGTGAAGACGATGGCCGTCAGGTCGCTGTGGATGCGCCGGAGATGCCAGAGGCGCCTGCTACGCCTGTGATCGAGACGCAACCCGTTGAGGTGCCGGAACCGGAAGCCGAGCCTTTCCCGGAAGAGTTCGAGATCGTCGAAGAGGGACCGACAGCCGAATCGAAAGTGCCGGCAGCTCCCATCAGTCAGGTTCCGGTGCCTTCCACGGAGACGGAACCGACACCAGCCGAGCCTGAGTCAGCGACCACTCAAACGCCGGCAGCTCCAGCGGAAGAGCCGCGGCTGGATACGGCCAATCTACCGGTCAGCTGGTCGGTGCAGTTGGCCAGCCTGTCGAGTCGCGAGAACGCCGATAAGCTGCAGAAGACGCTTCGCTCCCAAGGCTACAACGCCTATATACGTACGGCAGACGGGATGAATCGCGTATTCGTCGGGCCGCTTGTCGAGCGGGCGGAAGCCAATCGCTTGCGTGATCAGCTGCAGCGTCAGCAGAAGCTCGACGGTTTCGTCGTGCGCTTCAAACCTGAGCAGGGCTGAAGCCTGGATTGAGAGTCATCTGCTGCAGGCGGAACCGCTGGAGCTGGGCTTTGCAGTGTCAGTGTTCCGGCCAGCAGAAGGGGGATCGCGGCGCTTACTCCTTGGCAGGTGCTCTGCTAAAATACGCCGCCTTTCTTCTTTGTGGGAAACCCCGTGACGTTCACCTGGGTCGATTGGGCGTTTATCGCCGTTGTGGTCATCTCCAGCCTGATCAGTTTGAAACGCGGTTTCGTCAAGGAAGCGCTTTCTCTGCTCACCTGGATCATCGCTGGTGTGGTTGCCTGGATGTTCGGTGGCGCGCTTTCTCACCATCTCGCCGAGTTTATTAGCACTCCGTCCTTTCAGATCATCGCGGCATGCGCGATTCTGTTCGTGGTGACGCTGCTCGTAGGCGCGCTGGTCAACTTTCTTATAGGGGAACTGGTTCGGGTTACCGGCCTGTCCGGTACGGATCGCTTTCTTGGAATGGTCTTCGGTGCAGCTCGAGGCGGGCTGCTGATCGTGGTGCTGGTTGGCTTGCTCAGCCTTGCACCTGTGCAGCAGGATCCTTGGTGGCGTGAGTCAACTTTGCTGCCACATTTCTTGTTGGTCGCTGATTGGTCGAAGAATCTGATACTTGGGTTTGGGAGCCAATGGGTAGCTGGCTCGCTCGATGCTTCCGGCTGAGACGAGCATTTTTACAACGAGCGTGCCGTGGGCTTTCGAGCCGGTGTCACGTCCGGATCAGTCTGTAACAACTGAGAGGTTCCTTGCATGTGTGGCATTGTCGGCATCGTCGGTAAGTCGAACGTCAACCAGGCGTTGTATGACGCACTTACCGTACTGCAACACCGTGGGCAGGATGCAGCCGGAATCGTGACCAGTGACGGTGGCAAGCTGTTTCTTCGCAAGGACAATGGGCTGGTTCGCGATGTCTTCCAGCAGCGTCATATGCAGCGCCTGGTTGGCAACATGGGCATCGGGCACGTCCGTTATCCCACCGCCGGCAGCTCTAGCTCAGCGGAGGCGCAGCCGTTTTATGTCAACTCGCCTTATGGCATTACGCTGGCGCATAACGGCAATCTGACCAACGTCGATCAGCTGACCAAGGAAATCTACGAATCCGACCTTCGGCATGTGAACACCAATTCCGACTCGGAAGTGCTACTCAACGTATTTGCCCACGAGCTGGCCGTGCGCGGCAAGCTGCAGCCCACCGAGGAGGACGTCTTCGCTGCAGTGGCCAAGGTGCACGAGCGCTGTGTCGGTGGTTACGCGGTGGTGGCGATGGTGACCGGTTATGGCATTGTCGGCTTCCGCGATCCCCACGCCATTCGCCCGATCGTGTTCGGTCAACGCCACACTGACCAGGGCGTCGAATACATGATCGCCTCCGAAAGCGTCGCGCTGGACGTGCTGGGCTTCTCACTGATCCGTGATCTGGCGCCAGGCGAGGCGGTTTACATTACGTCGGACGGCAAGCTGCATACCCGTCAGTGCGCGCCGAACCCTCACTATGCGCCCTGCATCTTCGAGCATGTCTACCTGGCGCGCTCGGACTCCCTGATGGATGGCGTTTCGGTATACAAGGCGCGCCTACGGATGGGTGAGAAGCTGGCCGACAAGATTCTTCGCGAGCGCCCCGATCACGATATTGATGTGGTGATTCCTATCCCCGACACCAGCCGCACTGCAGCTTTGGAGCTGGCCAATCGCCTGGGCGTGAAATTCCGCGAAGGCTTCGTCAAGAATCGCTATATCGGCCGTACCTTCATCATGCCGGGCCAAGCTGCACGCAAGAAGTCGGTGCGGCAGAAGCTCAATGCCATCGATCTGGAGTTCCGCGGCAAAAACGTCATGTTGGTAGACGACTCCATCGTGCGGGGCACCACCTGCAAACAGATCATCCAGATGGCCCGCGAAGCGGGAGCGAAGAACGTCTATTTCTGTTCCGCCGCGCCTGCCGTTCGTTTCCCGAACGTTTACGGGATCGACATGCCCAGCGCCCACGAGCTGATTGCGCATAACCGTAGCACTGAAGAAGTCGCTGAGCTGATTGGCGCCGACTGGCTGATCTATCAAGATCTGGCTGATCTGATCGACGCGGTCGGTGGCGGCAAGGTGAAAATCGAGAACTTCGATTGCGCAGTATTCGACGGCAAATATGTCACCGGCGACATCGACGAGGTTTACTTGCACAAGATCGAGCAGGCGCGTAATGACCTGAGCAAGACCCAGGTCAATATGGGTAGCGCCATTATCGACCTCTATAACAACTGATCGACAAAATGGCGGCGATGCCGCCTCGGTTCAGGGTGGAAACGACTATGACAATCGACTGGGACGCTGGCCGGCTGGACAGTGATCTGTCTGGCGCACGCATGGATACGCTGGCCGTTCGTGCCGGCCAACATCGCTCTCCCGAAGGCGAGCACGGTGAACCGCTGTTCTTTACCTCCAGCTACGTTTTTCGTAGCGCCGCCGATGCCGCTGCGCGTTTTGCTGGCGAAGTGCCGGGAAATGTCTATTCGCGTTATACCAACCCGACTGTACGCGCGTTCGAGGAGCGCATCGCCGCCATGGAAGGGGCCGAGCAGGCCGTGGCGACCGCGTCCGGCATGGCTGCGATCCTGGCGACGGTGATGAGCCTGTGTTCCGCTGGCGATCATGTGCTGGTTTCGCGTAGCGTCTTCGGCGCGACGGTTTCGTTGTTTGAGAAATACCTCAAGCGCTTCGGACTCGAGGTCGATTACGTGCCGCTCACGGATGTGGGCGTCTGGGAGCCGGCTTTCAAGACCAACACCAAGCTGGTTTTCGTTGAGTCTCCTTCGAACCCTCTGGCTGAGCTGGTAGATATCGAGGCGCTGGCCAAGCTTTGTCACGCCAAGGGCGCCATGCTGGCGGTGGATAACTGCTTCTGTACGCCGGTATTGCAGCAGCCTTTGTCGCTCGGGGCCGATATTGTCATCCATTCCGCGACCAAGTACATCGATGGGCAGGGGCGCTGCTTGGGTGGTGTGGTTGCTGGGCGCGCCGAGCAGATGAAAGAAGTGGTGGGCTTTTTGCGCACGGCTGGCCCGACATTAAGCCCTTTCAATGCGTGGGTATTCCTCAAGGGCTTGGAAACCCTGCGGCTGCGTATGCAGGCCCATTGCGCCAGCGCTCAGGTGCTCGCCGAGTGGCTCGAGCAGCAACCGGGTGTGGAGAAGGTGTATTACGCCGGTTTGCCAAGCCACCCGCAACATGCTTTGGCCAAGCGCCAGCAGAAAGGCTTCGGTGCGGTATTGAGTTTCGAGGTGGCGGGGGGCAAGGAGGGCGCGTGGCGTTTCATCGACGCGACCCGGTTGATTTCCATCACCGCCAATCTGGGTGACAGCAAGACCACCATCACCCATCCGGGATCGACCACGCATGGCCGGCTTTCCGCCGAAGACCGCGCGACCGCTGGGATTCGCGACAGCCTGATCCGTGTGGCGGTGGGTCTGGAAGACGTGGCTGACTTGAAGGTCGATCTGGCTCGCGGGTTGGCGGCGCTCTGATGCGAGTGCGGCCCGCAAGGGCTGCATTGACCGTCCATCAATCGCTGGCAGGTTCGAAATTCACCACGAAGCCATCCAGGCGCTGTTCTTCAGATAGTTGCTCGCGGAGCCGATTGGCTTCCTGGCGCTGATCTACCGGCCCGACGAAGACGCGATGCGTACGTCCTGTCGTTCTGATGTAAGCATCAAATCCTTCAGCGAGCAGCTTTTCCCGTAGCGCCGTCGCGCTATTGCGGTTTTGCAGGCTTGCCAGCTGTATGGACCAGCCCGAACGCACCGACGACTGTTCCTGGAGTTGGGGCTGCGGCGTAAAGGTCTCCGGTGCTCGTTGCGTCGCCGGTGCGCTAGGCACAGCGCTGCGTTGCGCCGGCTCGTTGGAACGAAGATCGATTGCCGGGGCAGGTTGCCCCTGGCCATCGAACAGCCGCTCAGGCGTGGCGGGCAGAATGCTCGGGCTGTCCGAATCGGTCTCGATGATCCGGATGTCGCTGTATTTCTTGCCGGACAGCGCCGCCAGCCCCGCGCGATCGCGGACGACCGTTGGCCGCAAAAATACCATCAGGTTGCGCTTGACGTGAGTTTCCTGAGTGGAACGAAACAGCGCGCCTAGGAATGGGATGTCCCCAAGCAGCGGGACCTTAGAATCGGTGAGGGTTACATCATCCTGAATGAGACCGCCAAGCACGATTACCTGACCGTCCTCGGCAAGAATGGTGCTTTTGATCGAACGCTTGTTCGTCACCAAGTCCACGGCCTGGGCCGAAATTGATGCCGACGGCGCAATCGAAGAGATTTCCTGCTCGATTTCCAGGCGCAGCGTAGCGCCGTCGTTGATGTGCGGCACCACCTTCAGTGTCACACCCACGTCCTCTCGCTCGATGGTGGTAAACGGATTGTTTGCACCAGCTGAGTCCGTCGTATAACTACCGGTCTGAAAGGGCACGTTCTGCCCGACGAGAATCTCGGCCTCCTGATTGTCCAGCGTCAGCAGACTAGGTGTGGAGAGCAGATTGCTCTTACTGTTGGCTGACAGCGCAGTGATCAACGCACCGAAACTGCGCGTGCCCAAACCAATAATCGCGCCGTCGGGAAGGTCGCTAGGGATCTCGCCCTCATCGATCGCGTTGAGCACGCTGCCGATCGATATCCCGGTATTGCCGAAGCTGACACCGCCGACGCCGCCTGTGCTGCCACGGGCGTCTACCGCCCACTGAACGCCGAGCGCGTCGGTGATATCGCCGGATACCTCGACGATGGCCGCTTCGACCATGACCTGCGCGCGCGGGACGTCGAGCTGTCGAACAATCGACTCCAATGTGCCGATCAGCTCGGGCTCGGCGAGCATCACCAGCGCGTTGAGGCTTTCGTCGGCGCGAATCAGGATATCCTGTGGCCTTCCACCTTGAGCTTCGCCGTCAGTAGGCGTGGCGAGCCCCTCCGAAATATCGCCGAGCATCTCTGCCAGCGCTTTTGCGTCGTTGTGGCGCAGGCGGATGACCCGTGTATTTGCGGATCGGGTGCTGGGCGTGTCGAGCGTTTTCGCCAGGTTGGCGAGCTTCTGCCGCGCTTGTTCCGGGCCGGTGAAAATGAGGCGATTGGTGCGTGAATCGGCGATGATCTGAGCGCCGGCGGTGTCTCTGGCTTCGCCGCGAGCCAGCGTGTTGCGAAGCACCTCGGCGATATCCACGGCCCAGCCATACTGCAGGTCCACCACACTGTGGTCGCCGGTTTGGGCGCGGTCGAGTTGACGAACCAAATCCTCGATGCGTGCAATATTCGCGCTGCGGTCGCTGATGATCAGCGCGTTGGCAGAGGCGACCGCGGCGAGGTGGCCGTATTGCGGAACCAGTGGTCGAATCAGTGGAATCAACTCGGTGGCAGATGTGTGTTGGACTTGAATGACCCGGGTTTCCAGCAAGTCGCCGCCGGTCGGCCCGCCGCCAGCTTCCGATTTCGCTTCGGCGTTTGGCACAATTCGTGCGACCTCGCCTTGGGTGAGGACACTGTAGCCGTGAGTCGCCATTACTGAAAGAAATAGCTGATAGACCTCGGACAATGAGAGCGTGGTCGACGACACCACGCTGACCTGCCCTTTTACTCGTGGGTCGACGATGAACGTCTGGCCGGTCAATTGGCTGATTTGATCGACGAAGGCACGGATATCCGCGTCCTTGAGATTGATCGTCCAGCCGTCCTGTTGAGTTTCGCTCGGCTCTATTCCCGGATCAGCTGCCAGCAGCGGCAGGGGAGCGGCGAGCAGGCCGGCAGCGAGTAGCGCAATGAGCGGGCGGGAGGAAAAAGGCAGCATCAGTCAGTCGTCTCTTCCGTGGGCGGTTCATTGGAGGGCATATTCTCTGGCGGGTTATTTGACCCTTCCATCTGTTGGCGAAGCGCTTCCATCTGTTGTTGCAGCATTTCCGCCTGCGGGTCGAGTTGATCCATTTGTGCAGGTTCACTGTAGTCCGGCAGGTTATCGGGCACGGCAGTAACGGAGCGGGTGCTTGGAAAATACAGGCTTTCGATCTGGCCGCCGCGCTGTATTTCTACCCTGTCTGGATGAACGCTGTGCAGAGCCACGCCCGACTCCAGTTGCTCATCAATCCGATAGAGCCGCGGCTGTCCGCTCAGCTGGATGATTGCCGTGGAGCGAGCAGGATCGGCATGAACGAAGCTTCCGAGCAAGGTTAGATCAGAACTCGTTGTACTGGGTGCATAGCCTTGGCTGGCTGGTGTTCCGAACAAGCTTTCCATGCGCTGTAAATCGGGTGCGACGCCAGCGGGTTGGCTGCTGTCAGCGGCGATTGTAGGCGGCGCCTGGGTAAGTTGCAGCCACCCACTAATCTGGCCAGCTAGGTAGAGGCCGAAGAGCACAACGATAGCCGCACTGGCGATCATCGGCGCGTGCTGACGGGCTTTGTGCACTGCTGCGAGGGAAGCCAAGCTAGGTGCTCCATGAAGCTGAATGATGATGAGCTGATTGTTTGGTTCAACTGTAGTTCGAGGTGTTCGCTCCATCCAGACCGAGCCATGACAAAGAAGCACTTTAGTATGCCAATGCAACTGACTGTTTTTCAGGCAAAAGGTGCCCGGCAGGCGATGAATCCTGAGCGTGCTTGCAAGTGGCCGTTATTTCTACAGAAAATAACGCTATGGCTGTTGACTTGATTCTGTTGGGTGCGTAAATTGCGCGCCTCGCAAGGCAATCAGCCTGTTGTATCAACGGTTGACTACTGCTTCACCGCAGGCCTTGCGAATCGGACGAAAGTCCGGCCGACGCGCAGCGGTAGTTCAGTCGGTTAGAATACCGGCCTGTCACGCCGGGGGTCGCGGGTTCGAGTCCCGTCCGCTGCGCCACATTCGCTTCTGGTTCATCTGAACGACTGGAAGCCTCGTTAAAAGCGGCCATATGGCCGCTTTTTTCGTTTTTATTCCCCCGCTTCTGCCGTTTGCTTCTGCATTCCTACGCGCCGGTAATTGCTTTTCCAATGCAATCGATGATTGCGTTGGGGCCGGAACCACCCGGCGAGCCCACTCTTTTCATCCGTTCTACGCTATCTGCGTCAATCTGTTACGGGGCGCAGAGCGCACCCTTGTGGTTTCCTGCTGTCTGTAATACGTGATGACATCAATAAGCCAGGGGCAAGCGGCTACTGACGAGGGGTTGTTAATGTTCGGTTTGGAAGCTCTCGAGCTTGCGCGGATCCAGTTCGCTTTCACCATCTCCTTTCACATCATATTTCCGGCGATAACCATCGGGCTGGCCAGCTTCCTCGCCGTGTTGGAAGGGTTGTGGTTGAAGACCAAGCGCCAGGTGTACCGCGATCTCTACCATTTCTGGCTGAAGATTTTCGCCGTCAACTTCGGTATGGGCGTGGTTTCCGGCATCGTCATGGCTTACCAGTTCGGCACCAACTGGAGCGCCTTTTCCGAATTTGCGGGCAGCGTGACCGGACCGTTGCTGGCGTACGAGGTGCTTACTGCATTTTTTCTCGAGGCCGGTTTTCTCGGGGTCATGCTGTTCGGCTGGAACCGTGTAGGACCGGGGCTACACTTCTTTTCTACCTTGATGGTGGCGGTCGGCACGCTGATTTCCACCTTCTGGATTCTCGCCTCGAACAGCTGGATGCATACACCTCAGGGCCATGAGATCATTGATGGCATCGTGGTCCCGGTGGACTGGTTCGCCATCGTCTTCAACCCCTCGTTTCCTTATCGTCTGACGCACATGGCGATTGCCGCGTTCCTGGCCACGGCATTCATAGTGGGTGCTTCCGCAGCTTGGCACTTGCTTCGCGGAAAGGACAATCCGGCGATCCGCAAGATGCTGTCGATGGCTATGTGGATGGCACTGCTTGTTGCACCAATCCAAGCGATGGTTGGCGACTTCCATGGCCTTAACACACTGGAACATCAGCCCGCGAAAATCGCTGCGATGGAAGGGCATTGGGATAATTCATCGGGCGAGCCGACGCCTTTGGTGCTGTTTGGTTGGCCGGACATGGAGCGTGAAGAGACGCGCTTCAAGGTAGAAATCCCCTATCTGGGTAGCCTGATTCTTAAACACAGCCTGACCGAGCCGATTCCGGCGCTCAAGGATTTCCCTCCGGAAGATCGGCCTAACTCGACCATCGTATTCTGGACGTTCCGGGTTATGGTCGCGCTGGGCTTCTTAATGATTTTCACGGGTTTGTGGAGCCTCTGGCTGCGGCGCAGCGGCCGTCTGTACGCATCACGGCCTTTCCTGCGGCTGGCGCTGTGCATGGGGCCTTCGGGAATTATTGCGATCCTGGCGGGCTGGTTCACCACCGAAATCGGCCGCCAGCCCTGGGTGATCTATGGGGTGATGCGCACCTCGGACGCCGTCTCGAATCATGGCGCCGGACAACTCGGTCTGACGCTTGCGATGTTCGTGCTGATTTACTTTGCAGTCTTCGGCATCGGTTTCGTCTATGTGCTGCGCCTGATTGCCAAGGGGCCGGTCATCAACGAGGGCAACGAGAAAGGGGCCGGTGGGCCGGGTGAAAAGCGCACCCCGATGCGACCGCTTTCCGCCGCCGACGAGGCGATTCCCCACGACCATGGCGACCAATTGGGCGAGAGGAACTGAATATGGGCATCGATCTTTCGCTGATTTGGGCCGTCATCATCATCTTCGGCATCATGATGTACGTCGTAATGGATGGCTTCGACTTAGGTATTGGCATTCTTTTCCCGTTCCTGGCCGATACCTCTGAGCGCGACGTGGCGATGAATACCGTGGCACCGATCTGGGACGGCAACGAAACATGGCTGGTGCTCGGTGGTGCCGGGCTATTCGCCGCGTTTCCGCTGGCCTACTCGGTGGTGCTTTCGGCATTGTATCTGCCGATCATCTTCATGCTCATGGGGCTGATTTTTCGCGGCGTTGCCTTTGAGTTCCGCTTTAAGTCGAGCGCGGCGCGCCAGCATATCTGGGATAAAGCGTTCGTCGGCGGCTCGCTGGCGGCGACGTTCTTTCAGGGTGTCGCGCTGGGGGCCTTCATCGACGGCTTCCCAGTGGCCGACCGCGCCTACGCCGGAGGTCCGTTGGATTGGTTGACACCGTTCTCGGTGTTTTGCGGCCTGGCTTTGATCGCCGCCTACGCGTTACTGGGCTGCACCTGGCTGATCATGAAAACCGCTGGCGATCTACAGAAGCGCATGCACGATATCGGCATACCGCTGGTATGGACGGTCCTCGCCGTGACCGGCATCGTCAGCATATGGACACCGCTGACGCACCCGGACATTGCCGAGCGCTGGTTTAGCATGCCGAACCTGATCCTCTTTATGCCGGTGCCAA
Organism: Stutzerimonas sp. VN223-3; assembly: GCF_045999685.1. Taxonomy (NCBI): domain Bacteria; kingdom Pseudomonadati; phylum Pseudomonadota; class Gammaproteobacteria; order Pseudomonadales; family Pseudomonadaceae; genus Stutzerimonas; species Stutzerimonas sp. VN223-3. The sequence continues at coordinate 969,244 of NZ_RBEC01000001.1, forward strand.
TCCTCGTGCTGCTGTGCACCTTCGGGTTGCTGCGATCGATCGCGCGCTACGCCCATTACTCGCCGTTTCTGTTTACCCTGGCGTTGATTTTTCTGGGCTACAGCGGCCTGGGTATCAGCCTCTGGCCGAACATTATCCCGCCGTCGGTGAGTATCTGGGATGCTGCCGCGCCACCACAGAGCCAAGGCTTCACCCTGGTTGGTGCGCTGCTGATCATTCCGCTTATTCTGATGTACACCGCATGGAGCTATTACGTGTTCCGCGGCAAGGTCAGCGCCGACGATGGCTACCACTGAGTCTGTCTCTTCACGGAGCCTTGCATGCAAAACAAGCACGAAAGTAGCGCGCCTGGACCGAAGCCGTTATGGAAGCGAATGACCTGGCTGGTGCTGATCTGGTCCGCCAGCGTGCTTGCGCTTGGTGTGGTCGCCTGGCTGTTGCGCCAGTTTATGACTGCCGCTGGTCTGTCGACGCCTTGAGCCTCACTCGTGGATGGCTTCAGCGCGATTGCAATGTGCGAGGGTTCATATTTTGTTCATAGGCCTGCGTTAACTTGCCTGGCATGGACTTTGTTAGCACATTTGACTCCAGCAAGAGGAACGCTCCTATGGATGACTATCAGGACGAAATTCTCGAATGGCACGCGGCAGAGCAGGACGGCCTTGAACCTGCCGAAGACGCGTTCGAGCTTTAATATCAGCCGGCGTGCCGCTGCGCGCGCCGATATTCCCCGGGTGTCTGCCCACTCCAGCGCTTGAACGCACGTTGAAAAGCCTCCGCAGAGGAGAAGCCGAGTAGCCAGGCGATTTCGCCGAACGCCGATTCGGTATCGCGAATGTAGGCCATCGCCAGGTCGCGTCGCGTGTCATTGAGGATGGCCCGATAGCTGGTGCCTTCTTCTTCCAACTTGCGGCGCAGCGTCCAGGGCGGAAGCTGCAGACGATTGGCGATCTGCTGCAAGTCCGGCTCCTGGCCCTTGAGCATCGGCCCCAAGAGTTGCGTTACCCGCTCATGGAGGCTGCGAGTGCGGGTGCGCTGCTCCAGCTCCGCTTCGCAGAGTTCCAGCAGCTGGCGCCAGGTGCCGGGACAATGCTCGGGGTTGCGCAATGCAAGCGTGGCCTTATCCAGCCGAAGTTGATTGTGCTCGGCACCAAACATCACGGGTTTCGCGAAAAACGCTTCATAGGATGCGGCGTAGTCGGGGCGGTCGAATTCGATCTGAACCGCGGCAGGCGACAACGGACATGCCGCAATCGCCCTCAGCTGAGTGATCCAGCTGGCCAGCACGGTATCCACGACGAACCGGTTGTAGCCGTTGTATGGGCTGATCGAATAGAACCGCAACCAGGCACCTTCGGCGTCTTCATGAAACCCTGAGGCGCCACGGTAGTTGGACGTATACAGCGGCTCGTAGCGAATCAACGTACGCGCCGCTTCACGAACAGTCGGCGCCTGGGTCGAAGTAACGCCAACCAAGCCGAGATGTCCGGCTTTGCGCAGCCGGCCCATATCCAGCCCCAGGCCCGGATCGCCAGTCATCTGTATAGCCGCGTGACCGAGGCGCATGTACCGCGGGATCGACAGACGGGCATGCGGCTCCGAGAGGCGTGCCAGATCCAGTCCGTACGCTTCCAGCAGTGGTTGCGGGTCTATCTGTTTCTCCTGCAGCGCGCTGCTCAGGCTGTGCACGAATCCTACCGAGAGATCACCGAGCCGTACTCGCTGCCGGTTCATGACCGCTCCGGCAGCCAGAGATTGTTCAGTTGCACCGGCTCGCTATGGTTGTGTCGTGTAGGTCTGTGGGGTGAGCCGACCAGATTCCAGGGCAATCCGAGCGTACGCACTTCCATGCGCGGCAGCTCTGTGCCCGTTGGGGCGGTGGCTGCGCAGGCACTGGACGGATCGTCTCGTGCGCCTGGTACGGCGAGCAGTTCGGCATCGGCTGGAACGGAGCGGGTGTAGCCATCGCAGCCGATCAGCACAGTCAGTCGACCAGCGGGCGTCTGCAACAAGGTCCCCGGCTGGTCGGTCGATGCTTCACTGTAGCGCTGCTCGTAACGACTGAGCATCATCTTGTGTTGCAGTGGTCCGATTGGTTCGCCACTGGCGGCGAAGCTCAAACTGACCTGCCGGAGTGGACCGTCGCCGATCAGCAAACGACCGTCTTCAAGGCGAGGTTCCGGAAGCACGATGGAGCCCGCAACCAACGTCACGCCATAATCCCTTGCAAGGCCGCCGAAGATGAGTTGATAGTCATCGGCCATCTGTCGCGCCTTGATCTTCAGAGCCGCCTCCGTGCGGCGGTCGTCGCCTTCGTTGTTGAACAGCGCACGGAGATAATCCCAAGGGTTGCTCAGCGCCATCCATTGCATCGCATCGCGCAGCGTACGCGCCTGCTGAACCTCGGGTTTCTCGCCGAGGGCGAAGAGACCGGTCCCAACATGCTCGGGCAGCACGACAACGGTGCGTGCGTTCAGCAGCCCGGCATCGCGCGCCTGGTCGAGGTAGGTGGCGAACTTCAGCTGCAATCGCTCGCGACTTTGATAGTCGGCCGGCACCAGTCGGGTTTCGATCCCGAGCAGATTGCCGGCGGTTCCCGGTTGCCCTTGGATACTTATGGGTAGTGTGCGTAAGTCCGACAGTAAGGGGCCGCTGCGCCGATCACGCGTCCAGTCCAGGTAGATGACTATTGCGGCAATGGCGAGTACCGCCAGGCCGAGCAGCTTGGTATGGGTGCGCATGACAATTACTTTTTGGGTGAGCCAAGAGACTAGGCATCTGCCGTTCGCTTGCCAAGCCTTTTGTGCATTAGGATCAGAGAGTTGTCATTTCGAATCATTGAGCGCTCGGTGTCGCCTGTTTATCTTCGCGGCATAGCGACCACGACCCGACGAGGCGTGGCGGCCCTACCGTTGCATACATGGCACGAGCCTGTGCCGTCTGATCGAGGAACGAACATGACTGCCTTTCCGCATCTGCTGGCCCCGCTGGACTTGGGCTTCACCACGCTGCGTAATCGCACGCTGATGGGCTCGATGCATACCGGTCTCGAAGAAATGCCCAACGGGTTCGAGCGCATGGCGGCGTTCTTTGCCGAGCGTGCCCGCGGTGGTGTCGGCTTGATCGTCACCGGTGGCGTAGGGCCGAATGAAGAAGGTTCGGTGCGTGCCGGCGCGGCCAAGCTGTCCACCGCCGAAGAAGCCGAAGAGCACAAAATCGTTACCCAGGCCGTGCATGAGGCGGGCGGCAAGATCTGCATGCAAATTCTCCATGCAGGCCGTTACGCCTACAGTCCACAGTCGGTGGCGCCAAGCGCCATCCAGGCACCGATCAACCCCTTCACGCCGCGCGAGCTGGATGAAGAGGGCATCGAAAAGCAGATCCGCGACTTCGTCAATTGCGCCAGCCTGGCCCAGCGGGCAGGGTATGACGGTGTCGAAATCATGGGATCGGAAGGCTATTTCATCAACCAGTTCCTGGTCGCCCATACTAACCATCGCAATGATCGCTGGGGCGGCAGCTACGAAAACCGGATGCGCTTGCCGGTGGAAGTCGTTCGCCGCGTGAGGGAAGCGGTGGGACCGGAATTCATCATCATCTATCGCTTGTCCATGCTCGACCTGATGGAAGGCGGCAGTACTTGGGATGAGGTGGTGGTACTGGCCAAAGCCATCGAACAGGCCGGCGCGACGCTGATCAACACTGGCATCGGCTGGCATGAGGCGCGCATCCCGACCATCGCAACCAAGGTGCCGCGCGCGGCCTTTACCAAAGTAACGGCGAAGCTGCGCGGCGAGGTCGGCATTCCGCTGGTTACCACCAACCGCATCAACACCCCGGAAATCGCCGAGCAGGTGTTGGCCGAAGGCGATGCCGACATGGTGTCCATGGCGCGACCTTTCCTCGCCGATCCGGATTTCGTCAACAAGGCGGCGGCTGATCGCAGCGATACCATCAATACCTGCATCGGCTGTAACCAGGCCTGTCTCGATCACACGTTCGGCGGCAAGCTGACTACGTGCCTGGTCAATCCTCGCGCCTGCTACGAGACCGAGCTGAACTACACTCCCACCGCGGCGGTGAAGAAAATTGCGGTGGTCGGCGCGGGCCCGGCTGGTTTGGCGGCGGCCACGGTCGCTGCCGAGCGTGGCCACCACGTAACGCTGTTCGACTCGGCCAGCGAAATCGGCGGCCAGTTCAACGTCGCCAAACGTGTGCCGGGCAAGGAGGAGTTCTACGAGACCCTGCGCTACTTCAATAGCAAGCTTCAGAGCACAGGCGTCGATCTGCGTCTGAATACCCGCGCCAGTGCTACCGAACTGCTAGCTGGCGGCTACGACGAGATTGTTCTCGCCACCGGTATCGCACCACGCACGCCTGAGATTCCGGGAATCGAGCACCCAATGGTAATCAGCTACCTCGATGCGATTCTGCAGCGTAAGCCAGTGGGCCAGCGCGTCGCGGTGATTGGCGCGGGCGGCATAGGCTTCGATGTGTCTGAGTTCATCACTCATCGTGGCCAGTCGACCAGTCTGGATCGCGAAGCATTCTGGAAGGAGTGGGGCATCGATCTTGGGCTGGAGGCACGCGGGGGGGTTGCCGGTATCCAGCCGGCACCGCATGCACCGGCGCGCCAGGTGTATCTGCTGCAGCGCAAGAAATCCAAGGTGGGTAACGGACTGGGCAAGACCACCGGATGGATTCACCGGACCGGTCTGAAGAACAAACAGGTGCAGATGATTAGCGCCGTGGAATATCTCAAGGTCGACGAGACCGGTCTGCACATCCGTGTTGCCGACGGCGAGCCGCAGGTGTTGCCAGTGGATACGGTGATCATCTGTGCCGGGCAGGATCCGTTGCGTGAATTGCAGGCTGAGCTCGAAGCAGCTGGGCGCCATGTGCATTTGATCGGTGGAGCGGATGTGGCCGCCGAGCTGGATGCCAAGCGCGCGATCAATCAGGGCTCACGCCTTGCGGCCGAGATCTAGTTTCCAAGCCCCGCTCCGAGCGGGGCTTTCTCTACAGGAGCATTGCATGAGCGCATCTCTATCGCTGCAACCCGCCGCTGCTACCAGCCTGCAGTGTTGGCATCGAATGATCGAGACCCGGGATCTCAGCGCTCTACCCGAGCTGCTTCATTCGCGGGCGGTGTTTCGCTCTCCGATGGCGTACAAGCCTTACGAGAGCGCGGCGGCCGTCAATCTGATCCTCAACACCGTGATCAAGGTCTTTGAAGACTTCGCCTATCACCGCGAGCTAGCTAGCGCTGACGGCTTGAGCGTAGTGCTGGAATTCAGCGCACGCGTCGGTGACCGACAACTCAAGGGTATCGACCTGATTCGCTTCGACGAGTCCGGGTTGATCATTGATTTTGAAGTCATGGTGCGTCCCATGAGCGGTCTGCAGGCGCTCGGCGACGAAATGGCTCGGCGCTTGGCGCCTCAGCTTGCAGCGCTAAAGCCCCGATCAGCTTAATCCCAACCCTGTCACAATTTACCGGCGGCATCTATTTGGGTTGGTCCGAACGCCAAGTTCGCTGCCAACCCAGTCACATTGCCGGTTTCGCTTTTTCCCCTAAACTTGCGCCGACCATGGGACTGCGGCGTCGATGCGCTCGCTATCTCAAAAACTCGCTGGCCGTTCATGCTGTTGAGGATGCCGAGCATGCAGAACAAACCGCAGACGGTCGAAGCCGTGCTGTTCTTCAATGATGGCGGCGTCTGCAAGGAAATGCTTTATCCGGAATTCGAGGCCATGCTCGACGGAGTCGTGAGCATGCCGGAGTTCGCCGACCAGCAAATGCGTGTCGCCTACGTGCTGGTCAATGCCCGCCTGCAGATTCGTGCGGCGGTGTTCTTTTATCTCGATTTCAACGAAGACGGTTCGGCAGATAGTGGCTGGAATATCCCGCTGCGCAATCTGGCCGAGCGCACAGGGCGCGGACCGGATCTGGGTGCCGGGCCGATTCGCCTGGCCTGTCGTAGCCAGTGCCCGGTGTCCTGGCACCAGATGCACTTATGGGATCCGGAGCTGACCCAGGGCAAAAACCACTTCGTCATGCTGCGTGACCGAATCAAGCGCAATCAACTGGGACTGCTGGTCGAGGACGAAGCGCCTCAGACCGTGCCTGCCGAGCGGTTGCAGATGGTCGCCGAGGAAACCTGGTACGCGCCTGACCCAGCCAAGGAAGTCGCCACCCGGCGAGCCGAAAAGCTCGAGCAGGAGCAACGGCTCAAAGCCGCCCAACTCATCAAGCAGCAGCGTTTGCGCATCGCCAGCCTTGAGCAACAGCGCGAAGCCGATATCGCCAAGCTGCGCGAATTGGCCGTGCAGCAACAGGCCAAACTGCAGGACGAAATTACCCAGCTACGCCTCGATCTGCACCAGCAGGAACAACGTGCCGCCGAATTGCGTGTACAGCTAAACGCCCAGGCCGAGGGCTTCCAAAAAAAACGTGAAGAGATGAGCCAGCAATTGCGCGCTTTGGAGCAGAACGGCCGCGCCGAAGCGGATGCCGCACGCGCGCAATTCGATAGCGAGATGCAAACGCAGATTGCAGCAGCGGTAGCCGAGTATAAGGAACAGGTGACGATCCGTAACGTTGAACTGGCCTACCGCAACGAGCTGGACAGCCAGTTACAGGATGAAATCGAACAGCTCCAGAAGCAACGTGATGCGCTTGCCGAGCAGAGTGGTGAGCGGGTACTGGAGCGGCTTTCACACATGGGCGTACTGTTCATGGCCTACCATCCTGGTGCCGGTCATCTGACCATCCCTCTGCAGGATATGGCGCGCTACCAGCAGAATCCTCTGGCATATGCTGCTGCCAAATGCGGCGTATCCGAAGAGCAGTACGGTCAGTGGGTCCAGCATTACCAACAACCGAGCTGCATTGCGACGCTGTCCAGCGGAGAGCGGTGCAGCATGCCGCTGGACAAAGTCGACTCACCCGGCCGCTTCGTTATCGGTGAGTCCAACTGCTGTGCCAGGCATCGGTCGCAAGGCCGGCTGCGCACCGGTAGCTGACGCGCTTGTCGGCGATCCCATCCAATTTCCCCGATTTAACGACAGCACCGTTGCAGCCAATCAATCTGCCCTGGCTGCAGCGAGCTGGCGTGCAGGTCGCCGTGCTGCGCCTGGATCTGGTCGATCCCGAGCTGTCCGGCAACAAGTGGTTCAAACTCGCCCATCATCTTCACGCAGCACATGCGGCCGGAGCGCCGGGGCTTATCAGTCTCGGTGGGCCGCACTCCAATCATCTTCACGCAATGGCGGCTGCTGCAAAGCGCTCCGGCTTTGTCAGCGTCGGCTTGCTGCGCGGCAACCCACGGCTGACGCCAACCATAGAGGACCTACAAGGCTTCGGCATGCAACTGCACTGGCTGGGCTACGGCGGTTACCGTGAGCGGCACCAGCCGGGATTCTTCACACCCTGGCTTGAACGATATCCGGGCTATTACTGCGTGCCTGAAGGCGGGGGCGGGCTGTCTGGGGCTCTGGGTTGCGCACCGCTGGTGGCCCACGTGCAGGAACAGCTTGCGGCTCTCGGCTGGGATGATCATGACGGTTGGTGGCTGGCAGCAGGGACCGGGACGACGCTGGCCGGGCTGGTCATCGGTGAGGCGGGACAGGCGCGCCGCCCGGTTTATGGCGCACTGGCCGGCCCGCCATCTCACGGCGTGGCGCAAGAAGTCTGCAGGCTTTTGAAGGAGGCTGGAATCGCTAATGACGGTTATCAGCTATTCGATGCGAGCCGCGGTGGTTTCGGCCGTTTCGACGAGCCGCTTGCCCGTTTTCTGTTCGAAACCGAGGTCGCAGGCCTGCCGTTGGAGCCGGTGTATACGGCAAAAGCGATGATGGCGTTGCGCCTTCACGTGGAGCGCGGTTATTTTGCCAAGGGCACGCGGCTCATCTTCATACACACCGGCGGCCTTCAAGGCCGACGAGCTGCCCAGACGCAACTGGACGAGCTGTTGCGCTGACTTATCGTTTTCTGGAAGCCAAGGATGAACAAGCCGCTGCGTCATGATCAGTTACGTAGTCTGATTCCGCTCAATGCGCTCTCGTCCTGTGGGGTCAAGGAGCTCCGCGACCAGCTAACGCCTCGCCCGCTGCTAGCTGGCGAGCTGTTGTTCGGTGACGATACAGAGGCTGGATCCAGCTATTTCCTTCTCGCTGGTGCCTTGTCCATGCAGGGCCCGGACGGCGAAGAGCGACGCATGGTTGCCGGTTCCCCGGAAAGCTGCCATGCGGTCAGCGTCGGCACTCGGTTGAGCAAGGTGTGGGCTCTGGAAGATTCCAGCGTGCTAGTGCTCGATAGCGCTCAGTTGAACCGCTTGCTGTCATGGCATCAGGCCAATGCCGATCTGCTGCTGGAACTGGCGACCGTCGGCGAGCTGACGGACTGGCTCGAGGAGTTGCTGGAAAAGCCACTGTTCGCCAAGGTGCCGCCGGAAAATGTGCGGGACATGCTGAACAAAATCGAATCGATCGAGTTGCCCGCCGGCCATGTGCTGTTGCGTGAAGGCGAAATCGGTGATTGCTGTTACTTCCTCAAGAGTGGACGTGCGGAAGTCATGATCGGCTTCGGTAACGAAGGGCAGGTGGTGGCGGAGCTGGACGTCGGCGCCTGCTTCGGCGAGGAGGCGCTGTTGACCGAGCGGCCGCGAAACGCCACCGTGACGCTTCTCGAGGATGCCTGTGTGCTGCGGCTGGCGCGCGAGGATTTCATTGCGCTGTTGAAGGCGCCGGTGGTTGCCGAGCTCAATCTTGCTGAGGCGAGCGGCTTGATAGCCAAAGGTGCGCAGTGGCTCGATGTCCGGTTGCTTGACGAATATCAGCACGGGCATGCGCCGCAGGCGTTGAACATGCCGCTGCACCTGCTACGCCTCAAGGTCCGCTTGCTGAAACAGGACCGGGTCTATCTGTGCTACTGCGATAGCGGCAAGCGCGGTGCCAGCGCGGTGTTTCTGCTGACCCAACTTGGCTTTACCGCCTATTCGTTGCGCGATGGCCTCGATGCGCTGTCCATGGATGGCTATACCGCTTTGCTCTGTGAGCAGGGCAGCGGCTACTTGGCGCGCTCCGGCGGCCGCACCGAACGTAGCGGCTAGACCCGATACGCTTATAGCAGCGCTGCGAGCATCCAGCCTGCGATGCCACCGACCAGCACCACCAGCCAGGGCGGGAGCTTCCAGACCATCAACGCGACGAGGGCGATCATCGCCAGAGCGAAGTCATCGGCACCGAAGATCGCATTGGTCCAGACCGGGTCGTACAGGGCGGCCAACAGCAGGCCAACTACCGCAGCGTTGACCCCACCCAATGCCGCCTGCATATGCCGGCTGGCACGCAGCCGTTCCCAGAACGGCATGACGCCGAACACCAGTAGAAACGACGGGATGAATACAGCAACCAAGCACACCGCGGCGTTTGCCAGGTTGCCGTTGCCACCACTCATCGAGGCACCAAGAAACGCGGAAAACGTGAACAGTGGGCCTGGCACCGCCTGAGTCGCACCGTAGCCGGCTAGAAAGGTGTCATTGCTAACCCAGCCGTTGGGTACCACCTCGGCCTGGAGCAGCGGCAGCACGACGTGGCCGCCGCCGAACACCAGCGCACCGGCACGATAGAAGGTGTCCAGCAATGCCAGCGACTGGCTTGCCGAGACGGCAACCAGCACGGGCAGCCCAATCAGCAATGCAAAGAACAGGATCAGGAAGAAGCTGGCTGTCGCTCGGCCGGTACGGGGCTGAAAAGGCATCGACGGCGAGCGCATGGATGGACGAAACAGGAGCAGCCCGATCATCCCTGCAATAACTATTATCCCGAGTTGTGCCCAGGCGTTGGGCACTACCAGTACGGCGCAGGCCGCAGCCAGCGCAATGGTGATCCGTGTTCCGTCGGTGCAGAGATTTCGCGCCATTCCCCATACGGCCTGCGCCACGACCGCTACTGCGACAATCTTCAGACCATGCAAGAGCTCATCCGGCAAGGCATCGCCCCAACTGGCAATGCCCAGCGCGAACAGCGCCAGAGCAATCGCCGAAGGCAACGTAAAACCGGCCCAGGCGGCCAACGATCCGCTGTAACCACCGCGCAGCAGGCCAATGGCAATCCCGACCTGGCTGCTGGCCGGTCCGGGTAGAAACTGGCAGAGCGCGACCAGGTCGGCATAGCCCGGTTCATCCAGCCAGCGACGCCGATTGACGAACTCTTCGCGAAAATAGCCGAGGTGCGCGATCGGGCCGCCAAAAGAGGTCAAGCCCAAGCGTAGAAACACCAGAAAGATGCTCCAGGCGCTTGAATGCGGTCGGTGGTCTGAATGGGCTTGGGCTGAGGACATCTGTTCGCTGTTCACGTTGCAGAAATGTCAGCATTGCTGACGCGATGGAGTGTGAAGTATGCAAATGACAGTTTGACGGCGAAAGACGCGCCTTCGCCGATCAGGTCGGCCAGGCGTCAGGGACGAGAAACAATCGCTCCTGCTCAAGCCAGAGATCATTCATGTCTGGTTCGAGGCGGACCAGCAGCTTTGCTTGGCGCTGGCTGTCCGTATCAGCGACCCAGCTGTCGAAATCCACGGGTTGCCAGACTTCGCTGTCGGCCAATCGAGCTGGCGAAAGCCAGGCGCTGCGGGGCAGGGGCTGCCAGCGCGCGTCGCGGTTACCATCGGTAAAGCCTCGCCAGTCGCAATGCCGCACCCATTTTCCGTAAAGATGTGACGGGTCGGCGCCTGCGGGCGGCTCGCAGCCGGCTGGCCAAGACTGGAACAGATAGCCGCCGAGCCAGAGCGCGCTGTCGATTTCGCAGCAGGTCAGCTCGCACAGCAGCGCGCGAGCATGAGGACTGGAGGAGAGCTGTAATTGATGCTCACAGAGGCGGCGCAATTTGATATCCAGCCGGTCATGGCTACCGGGGCCTAGCCAGTGGTCGTGTCGAGTACGGTCGCCATCATCCAGACCGAGGTAGAACTTCACCGCCAGTTCCAGGTGATGCACACCTTCGGTATCGCGCAGGACCAAATCCAGTTCACCCAGCGTGTGACCGCCTTGACGGATCGGTAGGTTGGCCACCAGCAGATCGATATCCGGTGCTTGGCAAAGCGCGAATTGCCAGAGGCTTTCGTAATACAGGCCCAGCCGGCGAATGCTGCGCTGCGCAAGCCAGGCCTGGAGCACGGCCGGCTGTGTATCGAGTAAGAGCAACCAGTCGGCGAGTTCGCCGGGTCGTTCGGTCCAGCGACTGGTCGCAAGCGGATGGCGTTGGGGCGATGGCGTATCTTTCAGCAGCGGCGGCGACAGCAACACCCAGGCAAGATCCCGCACCTGCGGGTGCAGCAACCTGGGCAATAACTCGGCAAGACAGGGGCGGTTCATGCACCAAGCATAGCCGGGATGGTTTGCTGCCACTTCGGGCTTTCGCTCATAATCGCGCAGCCGCACTGCAATGGGACTCGCACCAAGCGCGGTGTTGAACTCAAGCCTGCCCACGCGACACCAATCTAGTGCCTGTTACGCCCCGGCCGGCCAACGTCCCGTCGATTCCAGTCCGCCCGTTACCAGTCACGTCTATCAGGGAGCTTCAATGGACCAGTTCCGCAATATCGGCATCATCGGTCGCCTGGGCAGCTCCCAGGTGCTGGATACCATTCGCCGGCTGAAGAAATTCCTCGTAGAGCGTCATCTGCACGTCATTCTCGAAGAGAACATCGCCGAGGTGTTGCCCGGCCATGGCATGCAGACGTCTTCGCGGCAGCGACTGGGCGATTCGTGCGATCTGGTGATCGTCGTGGGCGGCGATGGCAGCCTGCTCGGTGCCGCACGGGCAATGGCCAAGCATCGTGTTCCGGTGCTGGGAATCAACCGCGGCAGCCTGGGCTTTCTCACCGATATTCGCCCTGACGAACTGGAAGAGAAAGTCGCCGAAGTGCTCAGTGGGCAGTACACGCTGGAGAACCGCTTTCTGCTCGAGGCCCAGGTCCGGCGCTTCGAGGAGTCCATCGGCGAGGGCGATGCGCTCAACGACGTTGTACTGCACCCCGGCAAGTCGACGCGGATGATCGAGTTCGAGCTGTATATCGATGGGCAATTTGTCTGCAGCCAGAAGGCCGACGGTCTGATCATCGCGACACCGACTGGCTCTACTGCTTACTCGCTTTCCGCCGGCGGGCCGATCATGCATCCACGTCTTGATGCGATCGTCATCGTGCCGATGTATCCACACACGTTATCCAGCCGGCCGATTGTGGTGGATGGCAACAGCGAGCTGAAAATCGTCGTCTCGCCAAACATGCAGATCTATCCGCAGGTGTCCTGCGACGGGCAGAACCACTTCACCTGTGCGCCCGGTGATACCGTCACGGTGCGCAAGAAGCCGCAAAAACTGCACCTGATACACCCGCTGGATCACAACTATTACGAGGTCTGCCGCACCAAGCTGGGCTGGGGCAGTCGCCTCGGTGGAGGGGAATAGTGATCGTCGATCCGGAGCGCAGCTACGACCTCATTGGGGACGTGCATGGTTGCGCCCATACCCTGATGCGCCTGCTTGATCAGCTCGGCTATCGCCAGCATGGCGATGTGTGGCGGCATCCGCGGCGACAGGTGATTTTCCTCGGCGACATTATCGACCGCGGGCCACGCATCCGTGAGGCGTTGCATCTGGTGCATGCAATGGTCGAGGCGGAGCAGGCCTATTGCATCATGGGCAACCACGAGTTCAACGCACTGGGCTGGTATACCCCGGCACCACCGGAAAGCGGCAAGGCCTTCGTTCGCGAACACACGCCGCGCTATGAGATGTTGCTGCAGCAGACGTTCGAGCAGTTCGAGCGCTATTCGGACGAATGGCAAGCGTTCCGCGAGTGGTTCATGGAGCTGCCGTTGTTTCTTCAGAGCGAGCGCTTCCGCGTGGTTCACGCCTGCTGGGACAACGCTGTCATCGATCAGCTGCGCCAGCGTTTAAGCCACGGGTGTGTTGACTCTGAGTTCTTGCGTGATGCCGCTTTCAGCGACGGGTTTGCTGCAAAGGCATTGGACCGCCTGCTACGAGGCACCGACATGCCTTTGCCGGAAGGCCTTACGCTGACCAGCGCCGAGGGATTCACTCGCAGCGTCTTTCGTACCAAGTTCTGGGAAGAGAATCCCAGGACCTACGGCGATATCGTCTTCCAGCCTGACGGCCTGCCGGAAAGAGCGGCCCGCCTGCCACTCAGTGAAACTCAGAAGAGCCGCTTGTTTCTCTACGGCCCCGATAACCCGTTGCTGTTCGTTGGGCATTACTGGCGTAGCGGTACGCCTGCGCCCATTCGTCCAAACCTGGCCTGCCTGGACTACAGCGCAGTCAAGTACGGCAAACTCGTCGCCTACCGGCTCGATCAGGAAACAAGACTCGACCCGGCGAAGTTCGTCTGGGTGAACGTGGAGCGATAGATGGCTGTTGTCGAGGCGTTGCGCCTGCCGTTGTCAGAGGATCTGAGTGGTTTCATTGCTTTGCTGCGACGCCTGCGGGTGCCTTGCCGGGTGTCCGAGGAGTCGGGCGAACAGGTCTTGCGGGTGCCTGCGGAAACTGTCGAGCAGGTCCAAGAGCTTTATCAACGCTACCCTCAAGGTGACGGCGCTGTGGTTGCCGAGCAGCCGCCACGCCGCGGCGACGGTTTCGTGGCGAGCTTGCGTCGAAGCCCGCTCACCGCTGCGGTGCTACTGCTGACGATGATCGCAGCCGCCATCACCATGCTCGGCGAGAACTTCGAGACTATCCGCTGGTTCAGCTTCAGCGATTTCCGCATCGACGGCGAATATGCCTATTTCGCCACCCTTGGACAGACTCTTGACGCGGGAGAATGGTGGCGGTTGGTGACGCCGATTTTCGTGCACTTTGGCTTCCTGCATCTGGCGATGAACTCCATGTGGTACTGGGAACTCGGACGACGCATTGAATACCGTCAGGGTGCGCTGATGCTGCTCGGATTCACGCTGCTGTTCGGTGTCGTGTCCAACCTGTCGCAATATCTGTTTGGCGGGCCGGGTATCTTCGGTGGGTTGTCGGGCGTCTTGTACGGGCTGCTCGGCCACTGCTGGCTGTTCCAGAAACTGTCGCCGGACGAAGCCTATCGCCTGCCACCCGGCGTGGTGGTGTTAATGCTGATCTGGCTGGTGATCTGCCTGACGGGCTTGATCGAGGTGGTGAGTTTCGGCGCATTGGCGATCGCCAATGCGGCCCATGTCGGTGGGCTGATTACCGGCTGTCTGACTGGCGTTATTGGCGGGCTGCTGGCGCGCCGCAGGGCCGCGACCTAGCGCAGCTGAAGCTGATCGAGTTTTTCCCTAAAGCGATGCCGCTCGGTAGAATGCGCGCTTGTTTCCCTGGGAGCCGGCCATGTCGTCCTTTATCGAAGCCATCGAAAACATTACCCCCGAAATCTATGAAAACCTGAAAACTGCCGTCGAACTGGGCAAGTGGAGCGACGGGCGCAAACTGACGCCCGAGCAGAAGGAAACCTGCCTCGGCGCGATGATCGCCTGGGAAATCCAGAATCTGCCTGAAGAAGAACGTACCGGCTACATGGGTGGCCAGGAATGCGCCTCCAAGAGCAAGAACAAGGCGCCGATCGATACCAGCCTGTTCGCACCTGTCTCAGGAACCCGTCACTGATGTTGGAGCTGGGACGCGGCGCTCTGAGCAAGATGTCGGTTCAGTTGGGCGCGCTGGCGCAATATTCCTTCCGCCTGAATGACGACCTGGTGCCGGTCAATCCGCTGATCGGCAAGACTCTGCGATTGGAGTACCTCGGCGCCATCAATTGCACTCACTGCGGGCGCAAAACCAATAAGAGTTTCAGCCAGGGCTATTGTTATCCCTGCTTCAAGAAACTGCCGCAGTGCGACGTCTGCATCATGAGCCCGGAAAAATGCCACCACGATTTCGGTACCTGCCGCGATCCGCAGTGGGGCATGGATTTCTGCATGACCGACCACGTGGTCTATCTGGCCAACTCGTCAGGCATCAAGGTGGGCATCACCCGCGCCACGCAATTGCCGACGCGCTGGCTCGACCAGGGCGCGAGCCAGGCGCTGCCGATCATGCGCGTCGCCACTCGCCAGCAATCAGGCATGGTCGAGGACCTGTTGCGCAGCCAGGTGGCTGACCGCACCAACTGGCGCGCGCTGCTCAAGGGCGACGCCGAGCCCATCAACCTGATCGAAACGCGCGAGAAGATCTTCGACGCCTGCGCCGAAGGCCTGCGAGGCCTGCAGCAGCGTTATGGGCTGCAGGCGATTCAACCGGTTGCAGATGCCGAGGTGTTGGAGATTCGCTACCCCGTCGAGGCCTATCCGACCAAGATCGTCAGTCTAGACTTGGAAAAGACCCCTGTCGTAGAAGGCACCCTGCGCGGCATCAAGGGTCAATATCTGATCCTCGATACAGGCGTTATCAACATTCGCAAATTCACGGCTTATCAGGTCGCGGCCAGCTCCGCGGCATAAATAAACAGTGCGTAGGGTGGATCACGCTTCATCGATCCACGGGGTGGCCTTCCACCGGGTGGCGATCCACGGGGTGGCCATCGAATGGGCACGAGGAACAATCAGGCTCCACCGAACGAACACATTGGTGGATGTAAAAAGCGACATCCACCCTACGAGACAGTCAATTTCAACGCCGACGTCAACGGCTGCCACCGAACCACTTGCAGCTTGAGCTTGCCGCTTAAAGCTGCCTCGAAGAGGCCTACCAGATGCGCACCGAACAACCGAAAGTCATTCATCTCAAGGATTATCAGGCGCCCGAGTACCTGATCGATGAAACACACCTGACCTTCGAACTGTACGAAGACCGCACCCTGGTGCATGCGCAGTTGGTGATGCGGCGCAATCCTGAAGCGGGTGCCGGCTTGCCGCCGCTGCAGTTGCACGGCCAGGATCTCGAGCTGATGTCCCTGTCGCTGAACGATTGCCAGTTGGGCCTCGGTGATTACGAGATCGCCGAGGAAAGCCTGACCCTGCAGCCCGATAGCGCCGCCTTCACCCTCGACAGCACCGTCGTAATTCATCCGGAAAGCAACACCGCGCTGGAAGGCCTCTACAAATCCGGCAGCATGTTCTGCACCCAGTGCGAGGCCGAGGGCTTCCGCAAGATCACCTATTATCTCGACCGCCCAGACGTGATGAGCAAGTTCACCACCACCGTCAGCGCCGAGAAACAGGCCTATCCGATCCTGCTGTCCAACGGTAACCCGCTTGCCAGCGGTGACGAGGAAGATGGTCGTCATTGGGCGACCTGGGAAGATCCATTCAAGAAGCCGGCCTATCTGTTCGCGTTGGTGGCTGGTGACCTTTGGTGCGTCGAGGACAGCTTCACCACCATGAGCGGCCGCGACGTGGCGCTGCGCATCTACGTCGAGCCGGAGAACATCGACAAATGCCAGCACGCCATGGACAGCCTGAGGAAATCGATGAAGTGGGACGAAGAGGCCTACGGTCGCGAGTACGATCTGGACATCTTCATGATCGTCGCGGTCAACGACTTCAACATGGGCGCCATGGAGAACAAGGGCCTCAACATCTTCAACTCCAGCGCCGTGCTGGCGCGTGCCGAAACCGCCACCGATGCCGCCCACCAACGTGTCGAAGCGATCGTCGCCCACGAATACTTCCATAACTGGTCCGGCAACCGCGTGACCTGCCGCGACTGGTTCCAGCTGTCGCTCAAGGAGGGCTTCACCGTCTTCCGTGATTCGCAGTTCAGCGCCGATATGAACTCGCCGACCGTCAAGCGCGTCGAGGACGTGTCCTACCTGCGCACTCACCAGTTCGCCGAAGACGCCGGCCCCATGGCGCACTCGGTGCGCCCGGAATCCTTCATTGAGATCTCCAACTTCTACACATTGACCGTGTACGAGAAGGGCGCTGAAGTGGTGCGCATGATCCAGACGCTGCTGGGCGAGGAGGGCTTCCGCAAGGGCAGTGACCTCTACTTCGAACGGCATGACGGCCAGGCCGTGACCGTCGATGACTTCGTCAAAGCCATGGAAGACGCCAACGGCGCCGACCTGACCCAGTTCAAGCGCTGGTACAGCCAGGCCGGCACGCCGCGCCTCGCCGTTAGTGAGCAATACGATGCAGCGACCAAGACCTACAGCCTGACGTTCCGCCAGAGCTGCCCGCCGACGCCGGGTCAGAGTGAAAAATTGCCGTTCGTGATCCCGGTTTCGCTGGGCCTGCTGGATGGCCAGGGCAACGAGATCGCTCTGCGCCTGCAAGGCGAAGACACCGCCGTCGGCACTACTCGCGTGCTGGCAGTCGATCAGGCCGAGCAGACTTTCACCTTCATCGACGTTCCCGAGCAACCGTTACCCTCGTTGCTGCGCGGTTTCTCGGCACCGGTAAAGCTTGAGTTTCCGTATAGCCGCGATCAGCTGATGTTCCTGATGCAGCACGACTCCGACGGTTTCAACCGCTGGGAGGCCGGTCAGCAGCTGTCGGTTCAGGTGTTGCAGGAAATGATCGGACAGCATCAGCGCGGCGAAGCGCTGCAACTGGACCAGCGTCTGGTCGCGGCGCTGCGCAGCCTGCTGGAGGACGAAAGTCTCGATCCGGCGATGGTCGCCGAAATGCTCTCGCTGCCGAGTGAGGCCTACCTCACCGAGATCAGCGAAGTGGCGGATGTCGACGCCATTCACGCGGCGCGCGACTTTGCTCGCCAGGGTATCGCCACAGCGTTGTTCGACCTGTTCTGGAAGCGCTACCAGGCCAACCGCGAGCTGTCCCGGCAGACGCCTTATATTGCCGAAGCCAGCCACTTCGCCCGTCGTGCTCTACAGAACATCGCCTTGTCGTATCTGATGCTCAGCGGCAAGCCCGAAGTGGTTGCCGCCTGCGTCGAGCAGTTCGAGCAGGCCGACAACATGACCGAGCGCCTGACTGCGCTGGCCGTGCTAGTCAACTCAGGCTTCGCAGCCGAGCGTGATAAGGCGCTCAAAGCCTTTGCCGAAAACTTCAAGGACAACCCGCTGGTCATGGATCAATGGTTCAGCGTACAGGCGGGGAACACCCAGCCGGGCGGGCTGGAACGTGTTCAGCACCTGATGCAGCATCCGGCGTTCACGCTGAAGAACCCGAACAAGGTCCGTGCGTTGATCGGCGCCTTCGCCAATCAGAACCTGGTCAACTTCCATCGGGCCGATGGCGCCGGCTACCACTTCCTGGCCGATCAGGTCATCGTGCTGAACACACTCAACCCCCAGATCGCCTCGCGCCTGCTGGCGCCGCTGACTCGCTGGCGCAAGTACGACGCGAGCCGCCAAGGGTTGATGAGGACCGAACTGGAGCGGATTCTGGCCTCGGGCGAGCTGTCCAGCGACGTCTACGAGGTGGTCAGCAAGAGCCTGGCCTGACGGTTTCAAACCGTCACCCGGATGGCCGGTTGGCACGACGATTCCCGCGCTCCGGTGCGGGAATTTTGTTTTCGATACGGCAAAAACGCCACATCCTTCGCCGCTCCGCGCAGCGAAACGAGTAGCTCTGAAGCCCGCGTGCCATCAGGCCAGCTAATTACGCAACATCACTCATCGCGGTTTAACAAAACATAACGTCCGGGCAATTGCCGCCGCTTTCGAAAGCCCGATAGCATGGCCTGGCCTGGTAGTCATACACAGGCCTTACCTAATAAAAATAAAGGGGGTATGTATGAGTGAGCCCGTCATGTGGCGCACCCAGATCGGCCGTGCGAAAACGCTCCGCAAGCCGATCTTCCGCAGTCATTCGCCGCTGGCAAGAACGCTCTCGCTCTGCAGTGTTCTCACCATTCTGTTTTTTGTCACCGCTCCGGCTCACGCACAAAGCGCAGCTGGGCCAGGCACCCGCTATGCGATCGAATCGCAGAAAGCCGCATCCACGCTTCTGCTCGATATCGCCCAGGCCGGTAAGCGTCTGGTCGCGGCGGGGGATCGTGGGCATATCCTCTTTTCCGATGACGGCGGCGCAACTTGGACGCAAGCCAAGGTTCCGACCCGCCAGCTGCTTACTGCGATCTATTTTGCCGACGATAAGCATGGTTGGGCGGTCGGTCACGATGCGCTGATCCTGGCTACTTCAGATGCTGGCGAGACTTGGGTTCGCCAGTACGAGGATCGCGAAGGCGAGGTACCGTTGCTCGACGTCTGGTTCGAGAGTCCGCAGCACGGTATTGCCGTCGGGGCTTACGGGGTTTTGCTGGAAACCACCGATGGCGGCCGAAACTGGGAGAACATCGTTGATCGTCTCGATAATGAAGACGGTTACCACCTCAACGCCATCGCCGAGATAAAGGGTTCCGGTCTGTTTATCGTCGGTGAGCTGGGGGGCATGTTCCGCTCTTCGGACATGGGGCAGACATGGGAACGCGTCGAATCACCCTATGAAGGCTCGCTTTTTGGCGTGCTGGGTGGCGAGCAACCGGGGCTGGTAATTGCTTATGGATTGCGTGGCCATCTGTTTCGCTCGACCGATTTTGGCGACAACTGGCAACAGATCGAGCTGAAGGACGGCAACCGGTCGGTACGTTCCGGCCTGTCGGGCGGCAGTCTGCTGTCTGACGGCACCATGGTCATCGTAGGGCACGGCGGGGCAGTGCTGACCAGCAAAGATCAAGGACGAAGTTTCTCGGTCGTCCATCGCTCGGACCGGCGTTCTCTCGCTGGTGCGATTTCCAACGAACAAGGTGAGCTGGTTCTGGTCGGGCAGGGTGGTGCGCACATCGCACTTCCGTCCGGTGAAGAGCCAAGCCAAAAATAATAGTCGGGGGAAATAGCGATGAGTAAACATCATCAAGACAAGGCCACGTTCCTGGAACGGCTGATATTCAACAACAGGCCAGTTGTCATTCTGCTGTGCCTGCTGGTCAGCATCTTTCTTTTTTATCAGGCTTCTCAGGTTCGTCCGTCGACCAGTTTCGAGAAAATGATCCCGCTCAGTCATCCCTATATCCAGAAGATGATCGAGTTCAGGAATGACTTGGCCAACCTCGGCAATACCGTGCGGATATCGGTGGAGGCCAAGGAAGGCAATATTTTCACCAAGGAATACATGGAAACGCTGCGGCAGATCCATGACGAGGCGTTCTATATCCCAGGTGTCGATCGATCCGGAATGAAATCCTTGTGGAGCCCCAGTGTGCGCTGGACTGAAGTGACCGAAGAGGGCTTCGACGGCGGTGAGGTTATTCCTCAGACCTATGACGGTTCCGAGGGCAGCCTGAACGAATTGCGTAACAACGTATTGAAGTCCGGGCAAGTCGGTCGTCTGGTCGCCAACAACTTCAAATCCTCGATCATCGACATTCCGTTGCAGGAGTCCTACCCGGACCCGAACGACCAGGGCAAGCTGATAAGCCTGGATTACCAGAAATTTTCCCACGAGCTGGAAGAAAAGATCCGCGACAAGTACGAACTGCAGAACCCCAATGTCGAGATTCACATTGTCGGTTTCGCCAAGAAGGTTGGTGATCTGATCGATGGATTGCTGATGGTGGTGGTATTTTTCGCCATCGCTTTTCTGATCACACTTGTACTGCTGTACTGGTTCACGCGGTGTATTCGCAGCACTATTTCGGTATTGGTGACCACCCTTATTGCGGTGGGCTGGCAGCTGGGTCTGATGAACCTGGCCGGCTTCGGCCTGGATCCGTATTCGATGCTGGTGCCGTTCCTGATCTTCGCCATCGGCATTTCCCATGGCGTGCAGAAGATCAACGGTATCGCCTTGCAATCGGGTGAGGCGGACAACGCGCTGATCGCTGCACGGCGGACGTTCCGTCAATTGTTCCTGCCGGGAATGATTGCGATCCTTGCCGATGCCGTCGGCTTCATCACGTTGCTAATTATCGATATCGGGGTGATCCGCGAGCTGGCCATTGGCGCGTCCATCGGCGTCGCGGTGATTGTATTTACCAACTTGATCCTGTTGCCGGTAGCGATCTCTTATCTCGGGATCAGCAAGAAAGCCGTCGAGCGCAGCAAGAAAGACGCCCGCACGGAGCATCCATTCTGGCGAGCGCTGTCGAATTTTGCCCATCCCAAGGTGGCGCCGATTTCAGTGGTGCTGGCGCTGGTGGTTGCGGTTGGCGGCTTCTGGTACCAGAAGCAGAACCTTCAGGTAGGCGACCTGGATCAGGGTGCACCCGAACTGCGTCCGGATTCTCGCTACAACCAGGACAACGATTTCGTCATCAATAACTACTCGACCAGTTCGGACGTACTGGTGGTGATGGTCAAGACCGCTCCTGAGGGCTGTTCCCACTACGACACGCTCGCTGCGATGGACGAGCTGACCTGGAAAATGGAGAACACACCGGGCGTGCAGTCGGCGGTGTCGATGGTCACGGTCGCTCGTCAGGGCATCAAGGGTATGAACGAGGGCAGCCTGAAATGGGAAACCCTGTCGCGTAACCAGCATGTCTTGAACAACTCGATCTCGCGCGCCGAGGGGCTGTACAACTCCGATTGTTCGGTGGCACCGGTCATGGTCTTCCTCAACGACCACAAGGCCGAAACACTCAAGCGGGTTGTTGCCGCGGTCGAAGTCTTCGCCGAGGAAAACAATCGTGAAGGGCTGGAATTCCTGCTTGCTGCGGGGAACGCTGGGATCGAGGCGGCGACGAACGAGGTAATCGCCAAGTCCGAGCTGACCATTCTCACCTTGGTTTATATCTGCGTGGCGGGTATGTGTCTGATCACCTTCCGCTCGATACCCGCCACCATTTGCATCGTCCTGCCGCTGATCCTGACGTCCATCCTCGGCAACGCGTTGATGGCATTCCTGGGCATCGGCATGAAGGTGGCCACGCTGCCGGTGATTGCGCTGGGCGTAGGTATCGGTGTGGATTACGGCATCTATATCTATAGTCGTCTGGAAAGCTTCCTGCGCGCGGGTCTGCCGTTGCAAGAGGCTTACTACGAAACGCTCAAGTCCACCGGCAAGGCCGTGCTGTTCACCGGCCTGTGCCTGGCCATCGGCGTGGCGACCTGGATGTTCTCGGCGATCAAATTCCAAGCGGATATGGGCTTGATGCTGACCTTCATGTTCATCGTCAACATGTTCGGCGCGTTGTGGCTGTTGCCGGCTCTGGCGCGTTTCCTGATCAAGCCGGAGAAGCTGGCGGGTAAGGTTGGGGGGTCGTTGCTAGCGCACTGATATCGGCGTTGCTTGGGCGCTTGAAGCTCGCATCGCAAGATGCGGGCTTTTTTATTCGTCATGGGTATCAGGAGCATAGTTTGAGACTGAACTGACAATTGAAGTGTTGATGTCGTTTGGCGGGATCTTAGAGTTCAATGTCAAACCGCTTGCGGCGTGTGCTAGCACTTCTAATGTATGGATTATTTTTTTGCACGAGCTATCAGGCGACGCGAAACGCCCTTCAGGAGGGTGAGCAGAATCGTTGCGCAGAGGGACGAGTCGCAGGGCCGTATGTCGGGGCAAGCGTTTTTTGTTACTTTTTCAGCGATTGGAAAAAGTGACTCGCCCAGCAGGGCGAAACCACGCCATCAGGCCACTCGATGATCGGCTTGGAACAAAACTTTCAACTAGCAGAAACACCCAGAATTACCAGTCCAGTATCAACCCCAGTGCTTTAGCAAAAATTACCCACCTTTCTCTTTCGCACAGACGAGAGAGCGCCAGGGTGACGCAAAAAAGCCCCGACTAGTCGGGGCGCTTTTTATCTGCTGAGCAGCGCGCGTCAGAGCACCGCCAATCCTGCCTGCTGCACCAGTTCCAACAACGGCTGCGGATAAACCCCCAGGAAGAACGCCAACACCGCAATCGCTAGCAACATCACACCTCCCGCACGCTGTCCCCAATTGATCGGAGCGTCGTGGCGGCGAATGCCCGGCTCGACCAGATACAGCGTCACCATCACCCGCAGATAATAGAACAGGCCAACGGCACTGCCGATGATCAGCGCGCCCAGCAACCACCACAGCTCGGATTCGACACCGGACGCGATCACGTAGAACTTGCCGATGAAGCCTGCCGTCAGCGGGATACCGGCCAGCGACAGCATCATCACGGTGAGCACGGCGGTGAGGTAAGGGCGGCGCCAGAACAGCCCGCGGTACTCATAGAGCGCATCGGCATCACGCCCCTGGAAGGGACTCGACATCAAAGTGATTACGCCGAATGCGCCCAGCGTGGTCAGCACATAGGACACCAGGTACACACCGATGGCTTCCACCGCCAGGCCCTTGCTGGCGATCAGAGCGACCAGTAAATAGCCGAAATGGGCGATGGACGAATAACCCAGCAGGCGCTTGAGATTGCTCTGGTTCAGCGCCAGCAGGTTGCCGATCAGGATTGAGGCGATAGCGATCAGGCTCAGCGCATCGTTCAGCCAGCCGCCGCTGGTGGCCGGCGACAGCTGATACAGGCGTAGCAGTACCGCGAACACCGCCACCTTGCTGACCGTGGCCAGGAAGGTGGCCACCGGAGCCGGCGCGCCTTCGTAGACGTCCGGCGTCCACAGGTGGAAGGGGGCCAGCGAAAGCTTGAAGCCGAGACCGATCAGCATCATGCCGATGCCGGCCTGCACCAATACCGACGAGCCTTGTGCGGCCAGGCTGGCGCCAATACCGGCGAAGCTGAGGCTTCCCGATTCGGCATAAAGCAGCGCCATGCCGAACAGCAGGAAGGCGCTGGCGGCGGCGGAAAGCACCATGTACTTGATGCCGGCTTCCAGCGAGCGCTTGTTGAAGAAAGCGTAGGCGACCAGCCCGTAAACCGGCACCGAGAGCAGTTCCAGACCAATGAAGAAGCTGGCTAAGTGTTGCGCGCTGACCAGCACCAGCCCGCCAGCGGCGGACAGCGCCATCAGCAGGTAGAGCTCCTCGCGATTGCCCGGGAAGCCGTCGGCGCCGGCTTTCTCGCCCAGGTAGGCGTGGGCCAGGGTTACGCAGGCCAGCGTCGCCACCAGCACCACGGCGCTATAGAAGTGAGCGAAGGGGTCCAGTCGTAGCAGCGGCGTTACATCCAGTGCGCCGACCTGCAGTGCGGGCACGATCGACAACAGGGCGAGCGTGAGGCCCACCGAAGTGACGATGAAACTGAGCCCGTGGTTGCGCCGCCAGGCGATGGCCAGCATCACCGCGATAGCGGTGGCGCCGGTGATCAGCAAGGGCAGCAGGGCGATGAAGTGTTGCTGTGTGAATTCCATAGCGAGACTACCGAGCCGAAACTGTTGGGGTGAAAGCGGTATCGATCCATTGCTGCACACCGTTCATGGTGGCGAGCGAGGTGTCGAACACCGGCTGCGGATAGACGCCGAGCAGCACCAGCAGCACGGCCAGCAACAGCACCATGCCAATCTCGCGTGCGTCCAGACCCTGCAGCAGCCCTTCGGCCTTGGTCGGGCCGAAATAGGCGCGGTGGATCATCGCCAGCGAGTAGATGGATGACAGCACCAGCCCGAAGGTGGCGATCACCACCACCCACGGTGAGTTGGCGAAGGCGCCGAACAGCACCACGAACTCACCGATAAAGTTGCCGGTGCCGGGCAGCCCCAACGAGGCGGCGGCGAAGAACAGGCTCAGCGGCGGTAGCCATGGCAGGCGCGACCACAGACCGCCCATCTCGCGCATGTCCCGCGTGTGCAGGCGCTCGTAGAGCTGGCCGCTGAGGATGAACAGCGCCGCGGCCGAGAGACCGTGAGCGATCATCAGCACCACCGCGCCCTGCAGAGCAAGCTCGCTGCCCGAGTAGATGCCGATCAGCACGAAGCCCATGTGCGAGACGCTGGAATAGGCGATCAGGCGCTTGATGTCGGTCTGCGCGAACGACAGCACCGCACCGTAGAACACGCCGAGCAGGCCGAGGCCCATGGCGATGGGCGCGAAGTCCATCGAGGCGTCGGGAAACAACGGCAGGGCGAAGCGGATCATGCCGTAGGCGGCGGTCTTCAGCAGAATCCCCGCCAGGTCGACGGAGCCTGCGGTAGGCGCCTGGGCGTGGGCGTCAGGCAGCCAGGAGTGCAGCGGCACGATGGGGAACTTCACCGCGAAGGCGATGAAGAAGCCCAGCATCAGCATGTACTCGACGCCCGGTGCCAGGTCGGCCTGGAGCAGCAGCTCGTAGTCGAAGGTCAGCACCCCGGTGTCGTGGAAGTTGGCCAGCACGAGGCCGAGAATGGCCACCAGCATGATCAGGCCGCTGGCCTGGGTGTAGATGAAGAACTTGGTCGCCGCGTTGATCCGCGAGCGCTTGCCTTCCGAGCTGTGACCCCAGAGCGCGATGAGGAAGTACATCGGTACCAGCATCATTTCCCAGAAGAAGAAGAACAGGAACAGGTCCAGGGCGAGGAACACCCCGACCACACCGCCGAGAATCCACATCAGGTTGAGGTGGAAGAAGCCGACGTGGCGCTGGATTTCTTTCCAGGAGCAAAGCACCGAGAGCACGCCGAGCAGGCCGGTGAGCATGATCATCAACAACGACAGGCCATCGAGCGCCAGGTGCAGGTTGATGCCGAAGCGCTCGATCCAGACGTGCTTGAACTCCATCGCCCAGTTGGCCTCGGCGCCAGGAGCGGGGGCGAGCTGGTAATTGCCGCCTGCCCACAGCCAGAGGCCGAGACCGAGCAGCAGCGCCATGGTGAGCAGGGCGATCCAGCGCGGCATGCTCTTGTCGAAACGTTCGACGAACCAGCAGAGCAGGCCGCCGATGAAGGGAATCAGGATTAGCCAGGGCAGAATCACGATTTCGAGTCCTTGCGCAAATTCAGAGCAGAACGATGCCGAGCAACAGCACGGCTCCGCCAACGATGGACAGGGCGTACCAGCGCAACTGGCCGGTTTCGCTGCGGCTCAGCAGCACATGGCTGCCCCGTGCCGTACGCGGTACCAATCCGATGGTGGCGTCGATGGGGTCGCGACCCAGTAGGCGGCTGAGCCACAGGTAGGGGCGCACGAAAAGCTTGTCGTAAAGCCAGTCGAAGCCCCAGGCGGCATACCACCAGGCCGAAAGGAAACGCCCCGGCGCGCTTTGCGCGATGGCGCTGACCAGGCCGCGCTTGCCAAGGAACAGCATGGCGGCGAGCAGGATGCCGGCCAGAGCGATGGCGCCGGAGGCGATCTCCAGGCTGTGCTTGGCTTCACCACCGGCATGGCCGACGCTTTGCGGCAGTACGCCAAACAACGGCGGCGAGATCATCGCGCCGAGGAAGGTAGACAGAACGATCAGCACCATCAGCGGCAGGCCATGGGCGATGCCGCGCCCGGCGTGAGCCTCGGTTTTCGCTTCGCCGTGGAAGGCGATGAAGATCAGGCGGAAGGTGTACAGCGAGGTCAGGAAGGCCCCGAGCAGACCTGCGTAGAGCAGACCGCTGTGGCCGCTGGCAAAGGCTTCCCAGAGGATCTCGTCCTTGGAGTAGAAGCCCGCGGTGATCAGCGGCAGCGCCGCCAGTGCCGAGCCGCCGACGATGAAGCTCGCGTAGGCCAGCGGCAATTTCTTCCACAGACCGCCCATCCTGAAGATGTTCTGCTCGTGGTGGCAGGCGTTGATCACCGAGCCGGAAGCCAAGAACAGCAGTGCCTTGAAGAAGGCGTGGGTCATCAGGTGGAAGATCGCCGCATCCCAGGCGCCGACGCCCAGGGCCAGGAACATGTAGCCGATCTGGCTCATGGTCGAGTAGGCGAGGATGCGCTTGATGTCGGTCTGCACCAGCGCGGCGAAACCAGCCAGTACAAGCGTCACGCCACCAACGATACCGACCAGTTCGTGCACATCCGGCGCAAGCAGGAACAGGCCGTGGGTGCGGGCGATCAGATAGACGCCGGCAGTGACCATGGTCGCTGCGTGGATCAGTGCGGACACCGGAGTCGGACCGGCCATGGCGTCGGCCAGCCAGGTTTGCAGCGGCAATTGCGCGGACTTGCCCACGGCGCCGCCGAGCAGCGCCAGGGTCGCCAGAGTGATCCAGAGATCACCGCTGGCGAACTTCTGCGGTGCCAGCACTAGCAACTCCTGGATATTGAGGGTGCCAAGCTGGACGAACAGGATGAACAAGCCGAAGGCCATCAGCACGTCGCCCACGCGGGTGACGATGAAGGCCTTGAGCGCGGCATTACCGTTCTTGCGCTCCTTGAAGTAGAAGCCGATCAGCAGATATGAGCACAGCCCCACGCCTTCCCAGCCGAAGTACAGCAGCAGCAGGTTGTCGCCCAGCACCAACAGCAACATGCTGAAGATGAACAGATTGGTGTAGGCGAAGAAGCGCGAGTAGCCCTCTTCGCCGCGCATGTACCAGCTGGCGAACAGGTGGATCAGAAAGCCAACGCCGGTGACCACGCCGAGCATGGTCAGCGACAGGCCGTCCAGGTGCAGCCCGAAGGCGACGCTGAAACCGGCCACATCCAGCCACTGCCACAGGTGCTGGCTGAACACGCCGCCCTCCGGTGGCGAGGTGTTGAATTGCCAGATGCACAGGGCGCTGATCAACGCCGACAGGCCGATCGAGCCGACACCGATCACGGCCGCCAGGTTTTCGGAGATGCGCCCGCGCGAGAAGGCCAGCAGGAAATAGCCGAGCAGCGGGAAAACGAAGGTCAGGAATAGTAGGTTCATCCGCGCATCTCGCTTGCAGCATCGACATCGAGGGTGTTGAAGCGGCGATACAGCTGCAGCAGGATCGCCAGGCCGATGGAGGCCTCGGCGGCGGCGAGGGTAATTACCAAGATGAACATGATCTGCCCATCCGGCTGCTCCCAGCGGCTACCAGCCACGACAAAGGCCAGACCTGCGGCGTTCATCATTACTTCCAGGCTCATCAGCATGAACAGGATGTTGCGTCGAACCATCAGGCCGACCAGGCCCAGGCAGAACAGCACGGCGGCGATGGCCAGGCCGTGCTCCATTGGAATCGAATGCATGGCTTACTCCTTCGCCTCGTGGCGGCCCAGATGGAAGGCGGCGACCAGCGCCGCCAGCAGCAGCATGGAGGCCAGCTCGACGGCCAGCAGATAAGGCCCGAACAGGGCGACGCCGACTTCCTTGGGCCCGACTGTGGTCAGGCCTGCGGGCGCGTATTCGGGCACCGAGAACAACGCCCAGAGCAGCTGCGCGAGGAGAATTGCCGCCAGCAGCGACGGGCCGATCCACACGCGCGGCGCCATCCAGGCGCGCTCCTGGCCGGCGGTGTTGCGGCCCAGGTTGAGCATCATCACCACGAACACGAAGAGCACCATGATGGCGCCGGCATAGACGATGATTTCCAGCGCGCCGGCAAAGGGCGCGCCGAGGGCGAAGAAGCACATCGATACGGCCAGGAGCGAGGTGATCAGGTAGAGCAGGGCGTGCACCGGATTGCTGCCGGTGATCACCCGCAGCGTGGCGACCACCGCCACGCCGGCAGAAAAGTAGAAGGCGAATTCCATCAGCAGAACCTCGATTCAGGCGCGAACTGCTCCCTCTCCCCTTGGGAGAGGATTGGGGTGAGGGGGAAATGTCCCTGGCGACTCCGAGTCATCATGGCAACAACCCCTTGACGTTGATCGGCTCCGCCTCGTTCTGCGCGGCGCCCTTCGGCTTGCCGGCAATGGCCAGGCCCGAGACGCGGTAGAAGTTGTAGTCGTGATATTTGCCGGTGCCGGAGATCAGCAGGTCCTCCTTCTCGTACACCAGGTCCTGGCGCTTGTATTCGCCCATCTCGAAATCCGGCGTCAGCTGGATCGCGTTGGTCGGGCAGGCTTCCTCGCAGAGGCCGCAGAAAATGCAGCGCGAGAAGTTGATGCGGAAGAACTCGGGATACCAGCGGCCTTCGTCGGTCTCGGCCTTCTGCAGCGAGATGCAGCCCACCGGGCAGGCTACCGCACAGAGGTTGCAGGCCACGCAGCGCTCTTCGCCGTCGGGGTCGCGGGTCAGCACGATGCGACCGCGATAGCGTGGCGGCAGGTAGACCTGCTCTTCCGGGTACTGCAGGGTGTCGCGCTTGCGAAAGCCGTGGCTGAAGATCATCACCAGGCTACGCAGCTGGGTATAGGTGCCGTGGAGCACCGCGCCAATGTACTTGAACATCGAATTCTCTCCTTACTGGGCCGCGGCCAGCACAAGTGCGCCGGTCACCAGCAGGTTGATCAGGGTCAGCGGCAGGCAGAATTTCCAGCCGAAGGCCATCACCTGGTCGTAGCGCGGGCGCGGCAGCGAGGCGCGCAACAGCACGAACAGCATGATGAAAAAACCGGTCTTGATCGCGAAATAGAAGAACGACAGCCAGGGCAACGTGTCGAGGAACGGACCGTGCCAGCCGCCGAAGAACAGCGTGGTCAGCAGTGCCGAGATGGTCACGATGCCGATGTACTCGCCGACGAAGAACATGCCCCACTTCATCCCGGCATACTCGACGTGGTAACCGTCGGCCAGCTCCTGCTCGGCTTCCGGCTGGTCGAAGGGGTGACGGTGGGTGACCGCGACGCCAGCGATGAAGAAGGTACAGAAGCCGAGGAACTGCGGAATGATGAACCACAGGTTCTGCTGCTGGTACTCGACGATGTCGCGCATGTTGAACGAACCGACCTGGGCGACGATACCCATCAGCGACAGACCGAGGAACACCTCGTAGGACACTGTCTGCGCCGAGGCGCGCAGGGCGCCGAGCAGGGCGAACTTGTTGTTGCTCGCCCAGCCGGCGAACAGCACCGCATACACCGTGAGGCCGGCCATGGCGAAGAAGAACAGCAGCCCGATGTTCAGATCCGCCACGCCCCAGGTCGGGGTGACCGGCACGATGACGAAAGCGATCAGCAGCGAGCTCATCGCCACCACCGGCGCCAGGGTGAAGGTCAGGCGGTCTGAGAACGGCGGGTTCCAGTCCTCCTTGAAGAACATCTTCAGCATGTCGGCAGCGATCTGAAACATGCCGAACGGCCCGACGCGGTTGGGACCGTAGCGGTCCTGCCACCAGCCCAGCAGGCGGCGTTCGACGAAGCTCAGCAAGGCGCCGCACACCACCACTGCCAGCATGATCACCAGCGCCTTGACGACGGCGATGATCACGTCGATCACTTCAGGAGTCAGCCAGCTCATCGCGACGCCTCCAGTTCAGTGGCCAGGCAGGTGCTGCTCAGTACCGGAATGCCTTCGAGGCCGACCGGCAGACCGACCAGGCCAAGGCCCAGGGATTCATCGATGCGCACTGGCAGTTGTAGGTGCCGATCGGCGACCCGCAGGCTGAGCAGCGCGCCTTCGGCTACGCCAAGGCGCTGGGCTTCGGCTTCGGCCAGGGCGACATAGGGCTGCGGGATACGGCTCTGGATAGGTGCGGCGAGAGACGAGGTTTCCTCGCTGCCGAACAGATGATGCAGCGGAACTACCTGCCAGCTACCGAGTGCGGGCGCGAAGGCGGCGGGTGCGGTTTTCCAGTCCAGATCCTGACGTGCGCCATCGAGCAGGCGCACACCCGGGTCGCCGGCGCGCAGATGGCCACCCACTTCGTCCTGGAACTTGTTCCAGGCCTGCGGCGAGTTCCAACCCGGCGACCATGCGAACGGGATCTGCTGCCGGTCTTCGGCGCTGCCCGAATAGCCTTCCATGGAGAAGGTGAACGGCGAATCCTGGTCCTGCGGCTGACGCGGTTCGTGCACGCTGATATTGGCGCGCATGGCGGTTCGGCCACTGTAGCGCAGCGGCTCGCGCGCAATTTTCAGGCCCTTGATGCGGAACGAGGAAAGTGGCGCTGCGTTGAGGATGCCAGACAGCTGCGGGTTGGTTGCGGCGCAGTCTGCGGTTACCTGATCCAGGTTGGTCCAGTCCACGGTCTTGCCCTTCAGCGTGCACTGCAGAGCGTGCATCCAGCGCCAGCCTTCGCGCACCAGGATCTTGCCGTCGTAGTAGCTGGGTTCGAAGACCTGGAAGAAGCGCTGGGCGCGGCCTTCCTGGCTGACCAGGGTGCCGTCGGCTTCGGCGAAGCTGGCGGCGGAGAGCACCAGATGGGCCTTGGCCGTGGTGGCGGTCTGCTGATGATCGGCGACAATCACGGCCTTGGCGGCGGCGAGGGCAGCGTCCACCTTGTCTTGGTTAGCACGGCGATACAGATCGTTCTCAAGCACGATCACCGCGTCGGCATTGCCGGCAATCAAGGCGTCCAGCGCGGCATCCACGGATTCGCCGCCGAGCAGCGCGACGCCGAGGCTGTTGGCCTCCGGCACGATGAGGCTGAGTGACGCGTTCTTCTGGCGGTTCTTCAGCGCCTGGGCGATGTTGCCGGCGGCCTCGATCAGGCTCTTCTCGCCTAGCGAGGCGCCGCTGATTAGCAACGGCCGCTTGGCAGCGAGCAGGGCATCGGCGATCTGTTGCACCAGTTCGCGGGCTTCGGCTTCCAGGCCATCCACCGCCGGGGCGCTGGGATCGATGGCATGCGCCACGGCGAAACCGAGGCGCGCCAGATCGACCGGTGCGGCATGCACGCTCTGTTCGGCGATGTCATCGAGACGGGTTTCGCTGACGCTGGCGATGTAGACCGGATGCAGGGCGCCCTGTGCGACGTTCTGCACCGCGGCGATTTGCCAGTCCTGAATCTTCATCGAGGCGGCGATTTCAGTGGCCTTGCCCTTGGCGGCCTGACGCACGGCCAGCGCCATGCGGGCGGCCGTCTGGGTCAGGTCTTCGCCGAGGATGAACACCGCATCGTGGCTTTCGATCTCGCGCATCGTCGGCACCGGTAGCGGGCCGTTCTGCATCATCTGGCGGATCAGTTGGATGTTGTCCAGCTCGGTAGCGGCAATACCGCTGTAGAAGTTCTCCGCACCGACCAATTCACGCAGGGCGTGGTTGCTTTCCAGGCTGGCGCGTGGCGAGCCGATGCCGATCACACGTTTGCCTTGAAGCAGCTCGGCGGCGGTATCCAGGGCGGCGTCGATGCCGAGCTTGTCCGCGCCCAGCAGCGGCTGGCGCGGACGATCGCTACGGTTGACGTAGCCGTAGCCGAAACGCCCACGGTCGCAGAGGAAGTAGTGGTTCACGTCGCCGTTGAAGCGGTTCTCGATGCGACGCAGTTCTCCGTAGCGCTCGCCGGGGCTGATGTTGCAACCGGACGCGCAGCCATGGCAGATGCTCGGCGCGAACTGCATGTCCCACTTGCGGTTGTAGCGCTCGGAGTGAGTCTTGTCGGTAAACACGCCGGTTGGGCAGACCTCGGTGAGGTTGCCGGAGAACTCGCTTTCCAGCACGCCGTCTTCGACACGGCCGAAATACACGTTGTCGTTCGCACCGAACACGCCCAGGTCAGTGCCGCCCGCATAGTCCTTGTAATACCGCACACAGCGATAGCAGGCGATGCAGCGGTTCATCTCGTGGGCGATGAACGGGCCAAGCTCCTGATTCTGGTGAGTGCGCTTGCTGAAACGATAGCGGCGCTGGTTGTGCCCAGTCATCACTGTCATGTCTTGCAAGTGGCAGTGACCGCCTTCCTCGCACACGGGGCAGTCGTGCGGGTGGTTGATCATCAACCACTCGACGACGCTGGCGCGGAAGGCCTTGGCTTCCGTGTCTTCGATGGAAATCCAGCTGTTGTCGGTAGCGGGGGTCATGCAGGACATGACCAGCCGGCCGCGGGTGTCGTTTTCGTCGGAATACTGCTTGACCGCGCACTGGCGGCAGGCACCGACGCTGCCCAGCGCCGGGTGCCAGCAGAAATAGGGAACATCGAGGCCGAGCGACAGACATGCCTGTAGCAGGTTGTCCGCCCCATCGACTTCGTAGTCTTTGCCGTCTACGTGGATAGTGGCCATTTCTAGGTCTTCTCATCCGCTTGCGCGGGTCTGGCTAATAGGAAACTTTTTCCGCTGAAGGGAAGATCAGGGCTGGACGAGGCCGTACGGCTCTTTCTCCCAGCGTTCAGCCTTCAGCGTCTTTCAATTCTTCATGCCGGCTGCGGAGGTGCAGTTGCCGCCTGGGCGACGCCCGCCTCGAACTCATGTCGGAAATACTTGATCGCCGCGCCCAGCGGCTCTACCGCGCCGGGTGCGTGGGCGCAGAAGGTCTTGCCCGGACCGAGAAAATCCACCAGGCGCAACAGGATGTCGAGGTCCTGGGCTGTGCCCTGGCCGCGCTCCAGTGCGCGTAGGGTCTTCACACTCCAGGGCAGGCCGTCACGGCACGGCGTACACCAGCCGCAGGATTCGCGGGCGAAAAACTCTTCCATGTTGCGCAGCAGCGAGACCATGCTGACGGTGTGGTCCACGGCCAGCGCCAGACCGGTGCCCATGCGCGTGCCGAACTTGGCGACGCCGCCGGCGTACATTTGCGCTTCCAGGTGTTCGGGGAGCAGAAAGCCGGTACCGGCACCGCCGGGCTGCCAGCATTTGAGGGTGTAGCCATCCTTCATGCCGCCGGCATAATCCTCGAACAGTTCACGCGCGGTGATGCCGAAGGGCAGCTCCCAGATGCCTGGGTTCTTCACCTTGCCGGAGAAGCCCATCAGCTTGCTGCCGTGGTCTTCGCTACCGGGACGCGCCAGCGACTTGTACCAATCCACGCCGTTGCCGATGATCGCCGGCACGTTGCACAGGGTCTCGACGTTGTTGACGCAGGTTGGCTTGCCCCAGACGCCGACGGCGGCGGGGAAGGGCGGCTTGGCGCGCGGATTGGCGCGGCGGCCTTCCAGCGAGTTGATCAGCGCGGTTTCTTCGCCACATATATAGCGGCCGGCGCCGGTGTGTACGAAGAGCTCGAAATCGAAGCCACTGCCGAGAATGTTCTTGCCCAGCAGGCCGGCGGCCTTGGCTTCATCGATAGCGCGATTGAGGTTGCGCGCCGCATCGACATATTCACCGCGCAGGAAGATATAGCCTCGATAGGCCTTGAGCGCGCGGGCACTGATGATCATGCCTTCCACCAAGAGGTGAGGCAGCTGCTCCATCAGCAGGCGGTCCTTCCAGGTGTTGGGCTCCATTTCGTCCGCGTTGCATAGCAGGTAGCGGATGTTCAGCGATTCGTCCGCCGGCATCAGGCCCCACTTCACGCCGGTGGGAAAGCCCGCACCGCCACGACCCTTAAGGCCGGAGTCCTTCACCGTCTGCACGATGTCGACCTGGGCCATCTCGGCCAGCGCCTTGTGCAGCGCGTCGTAGCCGGCCTTCTGGCGATATTCTTCGAGCCAGACCGGCTCGCCGTCGTCGCGCAAGCGCCAAGTCAACGGATGGGTTTCTTCGCTGCGGGCGATGCGGTTGGCCGGGCCGAAGGATGCCAGTTGCTTCATGACGCTCATGGATAAGCCTCCAGCAGGGCAGCGACACCGCCAGACTGAACGTCGCCGAAGGTGTCGTCGTCGATCATCAGGGCCGGGGCCTTGTCGCAGTTGCCCAGGCAACACACCGGAATCAGCGTGAAACGGTTGTCGGCGGTGGTCTGACCCGGCTCGATGCCGATTTCATTCTTGATGCTGTCCAGCACGCTTTCATGACCGCCGATGTAGCAGGTCATGCTGTCGCAGACGCGAATGATGTGGCGGCCCACCGGTACGCGGAAAATCTGACTATAGAAGGTAGCGACGCCTTCGATGTCGCTGGCGGGAATGCCGAGAATCTCGCTGATGGCATCGCAAGCACCGTCCGGCACCCAACCACGGGCTTTCTGGACGATCTTCAGCGCTTCGATGGAGGCCGCGCGCGGATCTTCGTAGTGGTGCATTTCATGCTCGATGGCCGAGCGTTCGGCTTCGCTGAGGGCGAAACGGTCAGTTTTGATCAGAGTGCTCATATCAGCGGTCCACGTCGGCCATAACGAAATCGATACTGCCCAGATAGGCGATCAGGTCCGGAATCATGCTGCCGCGGATGACCGCGGGGATCTGTTGCAGATGCGGGAAGCTGGGCGTGCGGATGCGCGTGCGGTAACTCATGGTGCTGCCGTCGCTGGTCAGGTAATAGCTGTTGATGCCTTTGGTCGCTTCGATCATCTGGAAGCTTTCGTTAGCTGGCATCACCGGACCCCAGGAGACCTGCAGGAAATGAGTGATCAGCGTTTCGATGTGCTCCAGCGTGCGCTCTTTCGGTGGCGGCGTGGTCAGCGGGTGGTCAGCCTTGTAGGGGCCTTCGGGCATGTGCTTGAGGCACTGCTCGATGATTTTCAGGCTTTCGCGCATCTCGCCCATTTTGACCATGCAGCGGTCGTAGGCGTCACCGTTGACCGCCAGCGGCACTTCGAAATCGAAATGCTGGTAGCCGGAATAGGGACGCGCCTTGCGGATGTCGAAGTCGCAACCGGTTGCGCGCAGGCCGGCACCGGTGGTGCCCCACTCCAGCGCCTGCTTGGTGTTGTAAGCGGCGACGCCCTTGGTGCGGCCGATGAGGATGCTGTTCTTCAGTGCCGCCTTTTCGTACTCGGCGAGGCGCTTGGGCATCCAGTCGAGGAATTCGCGCACCAGCTTGTCCCAGCCGCGCGGCAGGTCGTGGGCGACGCCGCCAATGCGATACCAGGCCGGGTGCATGCGGAAACCGGTGATGGCTTCGATCACCTTATAGGCGCGCTGGCGGTCGGTGAAGGTGAAGAACACCGGCGTCATGGCGCCGACGTCCTGGATGTAGGTGCCCAGGTACAACAGGTGGTTCTGAATGCGGAAGAACTCGGCC
Source organism: Stutzerimonas sp. VN223-3 (assembly GCF_045999685.1). Lineage (NCBI taxonomy): Bacteria > Pseudomonadati > Pseudomonadota > Gammaproteobacteria > Pseudomonadales > Pseudomonadaceae > Stutzerimonas > Stutzerimonas sp. VN223-3. Next base: position 1,004,834 of record NZ_RBEC01000001.1, read on the forward strand.
ATCATCACACGGATGAAATCGACGCGGTCCGGCACGGTGATGCCGGCCAGTTTCTCCACCGCCAGCACATAAGGCAGGTTATTCATCACTCCGCCGAGGTAGTCGATACGGTCGGTGTAGGGGATGAAGCTGTGCCAGCTCTGGCGCTCGGCCATCTTCTCGGCGCCGCGATGGTGGTAGCCGATCTCCGGCACGCAATCGAGGATTTCCTCGCCATCGAGCTGCAGGATGATGCGGAAGGCGCCGTGGGCCGAGGGGTGGTTCGGGCCGAGGTTGAGGAACATGTAGTCCTCGTGCTCGCTGTGACGCTGCATTCCCCAATCCTCGGGCTTGAAGCGCAGGGCTTCCTGCTCCAGGTCCTGCTTGGCGGCGTTCAGGCTGTAGGGGTCGAACTCAGTGGCACGCGCCGGGTAATCCTTGCGCAGCGGATGGCCTTCCCAGGTCGGCGGCATCAGCATGCGGGTGAGGAACGGGTGGCCCTCGAAGGTGATGCCGAACATGTCCCAGATTTCTCGCTCGTACCAGTTGGCGTTGGGCCAGACGGAGACGGCGGTGGGCAGGTTGAGATCGCCCTCCTTGAGCGCGACCTTGATCATCACATCGCTGTTTCGCTCAAGCGACATCAGGTGATAGAACACGCTGAAATCGGCGGCTGGCAGGCCACGGCGATTGGTGCGCAGGCGCTCGTCGGTGGCGCTCAGGTCGTAGAGCATCACATAGGGCTTGCTGACCTGGCGCAGGAAGCCGAGCACCTCCATGAGCTTTTCGCGTGGCACCCAGAGTACCGGCATGCCGGTCAGGCTGGGTTGCAGCGTGAAGGTTTCGGCGCCGAAGCGCGCATTCAGTTCGACCACGATATCCTGGTCGTCAGCCTTGTAAGGCGGGATGTACAGAGCATTGCCTGCAGTCATGATCTCGGTCGCTTTCGGTCAACGTTTGGGTGTGGAGAGGCCTTCCGGGAGGAAAGCCGAGTTCACACGTCGTCGGGGCTGCGCAGGTTGGTGACCTGGATACGCTGTTCGCGTCGCTGTTCTTTCTGCGAAGGCATCTCGGCGCGATAAACGCCTTGATCACCGACGACCCAGGAAAGCGGGCGACGCTCCTTGCCGATAGATTCCTGCAGCAGTTGCAAACCTTGCAGGAACGCCTCGGGGCGGGGCGGGCAGCCGGGTATGTACACGTCCACGGGGAGGAACTTGTCGACCCCCTGAACGACCGAGTAGATGTCGTACATACCACCGGAATTGGCGCACGAACCCATGGAGATGACCCACTTGGGTTCGAGCATCTGTTCGTAGAGGCGCTGGATGATGGGCGCCATCTTGATGAAGCAGGTGCCGGCAATGACCATGAAGTCGGCCTGGCGCGGCGAGGCACGGATCACCTCGGCGCCGAAGCGGGCGATGTCATGAGGCGCGGTGAAGGCAGTGGTCATCTCCACATAGCAGCACGACAGGCCGAAGTTGTATGGCCAGAGGGAATTCTTTCGCCCCCAGTTGACCGCGCCACTCAGCACGTCTTCCAGCTTGCCCATGTAGATGTTGCGATGAACCTGGTCTTCTAATGGATCGGCAACAGTCTCCTGCTGGCCGATCGGATAACGGTCATTGACCGCATCCGGATCGATCCGGGTAAGTTTGTATTGCATGTGAAGAGCCTCATTGTTTTAGCTTCGCCTGTCGCTCGCGACGGCTGGATGGCGCCCAATCGAGCGCACCCACCCGCCAAAGGTAGACAAGACCCGCCAACAGAATTGCTATGAATACGGTAGCTTCAATGAGGCCCGCCCAGCCGCTTTCGCGCACCGAGACGGCCCAGGCAAAGAGATATAGGGCTTCAACGTCGAAGATCACGAAGAGCATCGCGACCAAATAGAATTTTGCCGAGAAGCGCAGTCGTGCGCTGCCCGTGGGAAGAATGCCGGACTCGAAGGGCTCGTTCTTGGCGCGACCCCAGGCCTTGCTGCCGAGCAGGCTGGAAACGCCGAGCATGAATGCGCAGAGTGCGATGACGCCGAAAATGAATACAGCGAAGCCCCAGTTATGGGACAGAGATACATCAGGCATGCCGGGCTCCTTAGCGGAACGGCTTTATTATGTCCAGCTTGCGACAGCGACTAAGCGTCGCAACCCCTAATGGCCGGGCATTCTATGCCTAGTGAAAGATTGTGTACATGTTTCTACATGAAACATATTGAATTATTTTGCGAAATTAGTTGATGGATTGGTTGGCTGTGTCCTGGCGGGACGGTGCTGGAGCGGCTTCTCCAAGGTTGATGGCCGCTTGTCGCAATCTTTTGGAAACGTTGTTTTCGTGCTCAGGCCACATAGAGGCTAGGCAGAGTCTGCGCGTGCGCGGCGACTTGGCCGATCACCAGGATTGCCGGACTTTTCAGCCGAAAGGTCAGCGCATCGCGGCACATGTCCGCCAGGCTGGAGCGGCACTCGCGCTGTTGCGCAAGGGAGGCGTTTTCGATCATCGCGACCGCGGTCCACGCTGGCAGGCCGCCTTCGAGCAGGCCTGTCTGTACTTGCTGCAGGCTGCTGACTCCCATGTAGACGACCAGTGTCGTGCCGGTTTTCGCCAGTGCGTGCCACTCGGGGCTGCTGCCGTCCAGAGTATGCGCAGTGACCAGCGTGACGCTCCGTGCCACGCCGCGCTGGGTCAGTGAAATACCGCACTGAGTCGCACCGGCGAGGCCAGCCGTGATCCCATTGACCAATTCAACCTCGATACCGCGTTCGGCCAACCAGTCGGCTTCTTCGCCGCCGCGGCCGAAGATGCACGGATCGCCGCCTTTCAGGCGCACCACGCATTTGCCCTGGCGTGCATAGCGCAACATCAGCCGATGGATGAAGGCCTGCGGCGTCGAGCGGCAGCCACCGCGCTTGCCCACCGGGATCACCCGTGCGTTCGGGCAGTGTTCCAGTACGGCGGGATTGACCAGGTCGTCGATCAGCACCACCTGTGCCTCGCCCATGGCCCGCACCGCCTTGAGCGTCAGCAGTTCCGGGTCACCAGGACCTGCGCCAACCAGCCAGACTTTTGCGCTCATGTTTTCACCTCTCATGCTGCTGTGATCATCTCGGCGATGCGTTGTGCATCGCATGTTCGGTCGTCGCGTCGCTTAAGCCACCGCGGGTTGCTTCACCAGTAGCCGCTTGATTTCCGGTACACAGGAGCCGCAGCTCGTGCCGCAGCCCAGCTCGCGTTTCAAACCATCCAGATCCAGACCGCGCTCGATCCCCGCGCAAATTGCGTCCTGGCTGACATTCATGCAGTTGCAGAGGATCTTGGCCGCGCGCACTTCGCTACCGGGCGGTGTGCTCAGCGGTGCCAGCAGCCAGCGGCGCAGTGTCTGGTCAGCCTTGCCGTCCTGCCAGAGTTGCTTCAGCCAGTGACGCGCGGCGGTTTCCCCGGAGAGACTGAGGGCGACGATGCGACCATCCTCGATGCGCACACGCTTGCCCACGCCGCGGCGTGGATCGTCATAGGCCAGTACCGGGCCCTCATCCAGCCCCAGCAACTGCTCAAGCCCTGCCAATTGCTTCGCGCTTGGTGCTTCGTGGCAGGCGGCGCGGATGACCAGTGCCGGGCGGTCGCGGCCAGTCAGGCTGAAGCTGGCATAGGCGAACCCGTCGAATTGCGGGCGCAGGGCCTCGAAATGCTTTTGCACCGAGCCTTCGATCAGCGCGAAGAATTGCCAGGGCAGCTCGGCCTTCTCCACTTCGATACCGGTGTGCTTGAGCTCGGGCTGCTTGGACAACGGGTCGAAGGCGGGCAGGGACAACAGATTCACGCCAAGTCCCTTGAGGAAGCGATCACCCCAATGCATCGGGATGAACGCCTGGCCGGGCCGCAGGCTGTCATCGCTGCTTACCGGCAGTACCAGTTCGCCACGGCGGCTGCGGATTTTCACCAACTGGTCGTCGAGCAGGTTACGGCGGCGCATGTCGTCGGCGTTCAAGCTCAACAAGGCTTCTTCCACATAGCCGAATAGACGCGCCGCTGTGCCGGTGCGGCTCATGCCATGCCAGTGATCGCGCAGGCGTCCGGTGTTCAGAATCAGCGGAAAACCTGCGTCGTGTTGCTCCTTCGGTGGCTGGTACTGCTCGGCAAGAAAGCGCGCGCGGCCGCTTTCGGTAGGGAATACACCGTTGCCGTAGAGCCGCGCTGTGCCCGTGTGACTGCCGGCAGGGAACGGCCACTGCTGCGGGCCGATCTGATCGATCAGCGCGTGGCTGAGGCCGGACAGGTCCAAGTCGCGGTCACGAGTGAGTAACTTGTATTCGTCGAACAACGCCGCCGGAGATTTGAAGGCAAACAGACTGGATTGGCCGGGTCGTAGATGCCGCTCGAGCCGTCGCGCGAAATCGCAGGTGATCGACCAGTCGGCACGCGCCTCGCCGGGCGCGGGAATGGCGCGCCGCACATGACTGACGCGGCGCTCGGAGTTGGTCACCGTGCCTTCCTTTTCGCCCCAGCTGGCGGCAGGTAACAGCAGGTCGGCGTAGCGGCAGGTCTCGGTGGTGAAGAAGGCTTCCTGAACCACCACGAAAGGGCAGGCCGCCAGCGCTTCGTGGATTTTTTGTTGATCCGGCATCGACTGCGCCGGATTGGTGCAGGCGATCCACAGCGCTTTCACCTTGCCGCTGCGCACCGCCTCGAACAGCTCGATGGCCGATAGGCCCGGCGTTGTTGGCAACTGCTCGACACCCCAATATGCGGCGACTTCGGCGCGATGCTGCGTGTTACCGGCTTCGCGATGGCCGGGCAGCAAATTGGACAGGCTGCCGGTTTCGCGACCACCCATGGCGTTCGGCTGGCCGGTCAGCGAGAAGGGCCCGCCGCCGGGCTTGCCGATCTGACCGGTCGCCAGGTGCAGGTTGATCAGCGCACTGTTCTTGGCGCTGCCAGCGGTGGACTGGTTTACGCCCATGCACCAAAGCGAGAGAAATCTAGGTGCGTTACCGATCAAGTGAGCGCAGGTCTGCAATTCATCAATGCTGATGCCGCATAGCTTCGCCGTCGTGGCCGGGTTGTAGTCACGCGCGAGTTGCTTCAGCTCGTCCAGGCCTTCGGTATGGGCGTCGATGAAATCCTGATCGATCCGGCCAGTTTCAAGAAGGATGTGCAGGATGCCGTGAAACAGCGCGACATCGGTGCCCGGCAGGATCGCCAGGTGCAGATCAGCCAGTTCACAGGTGTCGGTGCGCCGTGGGTCGACGACGATGATCTTCATGTCCGGCCGTATCGCCTTAGCCTCTTCCAGGCGGCGGAACAACACCGGATGGGCATAGGCCATGTTGCTGCCGACGATCAACACGCAATCGCTCTGTTCGATGTCTTCATAGCTGCAGGGTGGGGCGTCGGCGCCGAGGCTGCGTTTGTAACCGACCACGGCTGACGACATGCACAGCCGCGAGTTCGAGTCGATGTTGTTTGTGCCGACCAGCGCGCGGGCGAGCTTGTTGAATGCGTAATAGTCCTCGGTCAGCAGCTGGCCGGAAATATAGAACGCGACGCTGTCGGGGCCGTGTTCGGCTATGGTCTCGGCGAACACATTGGCGGCGTGGCCCAATGCGCTGTCCCAATCAGTGCGTGCACGGGCCAGGCCTTTTCCCAGCCGCAGCTCGGGGTAGAGCGCGCGGGCGTCGAGGTCTCCGGTCAGGTGCAGCGTCGAGCCCTTGCTACACAGTTTGCCGAAATTGGCCGGATGATTCGGGTCGCCGGCCACGTCGAGGATCCGCTGGCCGTCGTGCTCGATCAGCAGGCCACAACCGACGCCGCAGTAGCAGCATGTTGAAGCGGTAGTCTGGCGCATGGCTTCGTTTCCTCAGATTGGCGTAGCGGGATGCGGCTCGCGGTTTGTTTGTGGTGGGTGCAAACGGGTCTACAGATGGACAGGTTGGGGCGTCGTGGAATCGCCAAGACCAGCCGCACCTAAGCCGGCCGCGCCAAACATCAGGTGGTTGCGGATTGCTTGGACGTTTTGCCCTTCGCGCACCTGGCTGAAGTACCAGCCGCCGTCAGCGGTATCGCCGTAGAGGCAGGCGCCGACCAGGACGTCGTCTTTGATCACCAGCTTCTTGTAGACGCCGCTGATTGGGTCGGAGAGCGTGATGGTCTCGGTGCCCTCACCGCCCATGAAATCGCCGGCGGAAAACAGATCGATACCGGTCACCTTCAGCTTCGTCGAGGTCACCGAACCCAGGTAGCGCGAGAAGCCGAGCATCGCGAGGTGGTTGGCGCAGACCTTGGCCTGCTCGAATAGCGGCGCGACCAGTCCGTAGGCGGTGCCTCGGTGGTTGGCGCACTCGCCGACGGCATAGATTCGCGGATCGAATGTCTGCAGCGTGTCGTTCACCAGAATGCCGCGGCGGCAGGGCAGGCCGCATGCTTCGGCCAGTTCGCTGTTGGGGCTGATGCCTGCCGCCATCACCACCAGATCAGCTGGAATTACCTCGCCATCGGTAAAGCGCACGGCGGCTACCTGGCCCTGATAATTGCCGATCAGTTCGGACGTCTGCTTCTTCAGTCTGAAGCTCAGGCCCCGCGCTTCCAGCGCGCCTTGCAGCAGGCGCCCGGCGGTCTTGTCGAGTTGCCGCTCCATCGGCCACTCGCCCAGATGCACCACCGTGACGTCCATGCCGCGCAGCTTCAGCCCGTTGGCCGCTTCCAGCCCAAGCAGGCCTCCGCCGATCACCACGGCATGACTATGGGTTCGGGCGGCATTCATCATGGCCTGGGTGTCAGCGATATCGCGGTAACCGATCACGCCGTCCAGTTGATTGCCAGGAATCGGCAGAATGAACGGGCTCGAGCCGGTAGCGATGAGCAGGCGGTCGTACTCGGCTTCGCTGCCGTCTTCGGCTATGACTCGACGCCTGACCCGATCGATCTGCGTCACCTTGCGATTGAGCATCAAACGGATGTCGTGCTTGGCGTACCAGTCGAGGTCGTTGAGTACGATCTCATCGAAGGTTTGTTCACCGGCCAGCACTGGCGAAAGCAGAATTCGATTGTAGTTGGGATGGGGTTCGGCACCGAAAACGGTAATGTCGTAGAGCTCGGGGGCGAGTCTGAGCAATTCCTCCAAGGTACGCACCCCGGCCATGCCGTTGCCTATCATCACAAGCTTGAGCTTCTTCATGCGAGTCTCCGCCGAGCCAGTGGCCGGTCACGCCTGGCTGTAGAAAATTCCAACAAAAAAGGCGTCCCACTGGTTACCCAGTGAGGACGCCTTTGTCCTGTATCTGATGCAGCCTGACCTTCTCCGTTGAAGGTCGTGCTTTATGTTGGGTTTGCTTTGCAGGGGATATGCCAATTCCAACCCTGCCGGAATTCATGGACTTCAAGCCCTGGGAGGAGTGCGCTCCGGCCGTTTCGTGCCCCCATATGATGCGGCTCGCGCATCGCTGGTGCAGAGCCACGCAGCTCCGAGCATGTTTTCGTTGACAATGGCCGTCGGGCTTTTCTATTGTTTTGCCCTTGCGCCGATTTAGTCAGCTACTTGCGGGGCGCCTGGAGCCGAAGGCTTCGAAATACCGCTAAAGCGCTGGTTCGGTGTCGCCTCCCACCGCTGCCCAGCGGAATTCTTGAGGCGGAATTTCCAGAATGAATGCACCGCAGCGCTCCCCTATCCGTTTAGCCCCGATCACCGGCGGGCTTGTCCGAAGCAATCCGAAAATTCTCCTCGGTGGCAATCATCAGCCATCGCTGTTGCGATACCTCGACGGTTGGCCGAAGCGCGGGGGAAAACCTCATGCCTTTCTTGTCCACTTCACCAGCGCCGACCAGTCACTCGCCCATTTCGCCGCGAACAGCTTCGACCTCGCTGTCGTCCAGGCGCCGACTGCCGAACGTCTCGATGAGTGCGTGCGTGAGTTGACTCGTGTGGCGCGCCAGGGACTGATCGTTCGGCGCTGAGGCAGGCCAAGATCAGCGCCATTGGATTGCACTTGGCGATGCATGCGTCGCCGGAGCCGACTAGGCCCCTTTGCCCAGCCAGACCAGAAGTCCCAGGTTTAGCAGCAGCGATATCAATGCCAGGGTTCGCCAGACCTTCAAGGGTTCACGTTCGAGCAGCGGCCGCATCGATGTACTGGCGGCCAACCGCTCACCCTGTTCCAGGGTCAGCAACCACTCTTCGGCCGTCTCGAATCGCTGCTTCGGTTCAACCGCAACGGCGCGCTTGAGCATCTCATCCAGCCACACCGGCAGATCGGGGCGATAGCGGCTGGCTGGCGCCGGGGTGCCAAAGCGCGGACGCTGGAAGGCTTCCACTTCACCGTAGGGGTAATGCCCGGTGAGCAGGTAATAGAGCGTAACGCCCGCCGCGTACAGATCCTGCTCGCGACTTGGCTGTGCGCCGGTAAACGCTTCCGGTGCCAGATAGCTCGGGGTGCCCGGCAGGCTGTGCGGTTGATCCTGCGACAGACCGGGGCAGTGCGCCAGACCGAAGTCCAGCAGGCGTAGCTCGCCGTCGTCGCCCAAGTGCAAGTTCTCCGGTTTTATATCGCGATGCAGGATGTTGCGCCGATGCAGCATGCCCAGCGCGCGGATCAGGCGCGGCGCCAGTTGCAGCCAGTCGGGCAGCTCCATCGGCCCCCGCTGAAGGAAGTGCTGGGCGAGGGTTGCGCCGCTGTATTCGCGCTGCACGTAGTACAGATGCTGGCGCTGCGGCAAACCATGGGTCTCCGGGAAATGCCTGCCGGCGACCCGACGCAGGAACCATTCTTCCTGAAGCAATGCCGGGCCGGCTTCGGGTTCGTCATGCCGGCTGGATGGCAGCGTCTTTAACAGCCAGGGCTGGCCCTGTTGGTCGCTGACCCGGTAGATCAGCGATTGCCGCGACTCGGCCAGCAACGCATCGACAATCCAGCCCTCGAACGCCTGTCCTGGGCGCAGCTTGGGCGGTAGCGGCCAGTCGCTCAGTTGCGCGAGAGAATCGGCCAGTGCTGCGTCGGGTAGCTCCTCGACGCGTAGCAACAAGGCGCTGGCGTTATCCTGGCTGCCGGTCTGATGGGCGAGATTAACCAAGGTTTGCGCGGCGCTGGAAAGATCCGCCTGGTCGCGGAGTACATTCTGGATATCGCCTTCGGTGATGCTCGCCCAGACACCATCACTGAGCAGCAGAAAGCATTCGCCGAGATGCAGCTCACCGTCCAGATAGTCCACTACCAGATGCTGATCCAGTCCCATGGCACGTTTGAGCACGTGCTGCATGTTTGGCTGGTCCCATACATGGTCTTCGCTCAGCCGCTGCAGATTTCCGCCGTGCCAGCGGTAAGCGCGGCAATCACCAACATGGGCAAGGGTGAAGCGGCGTCCGCGCAACACCAGCGCCGTCAAGGTGGTCAGCAACGGTTGCCCGTTACCGTTGGCCTGCAACCAGCGGTTGTGTGCGACAAGCAGGCGGTCGAGCGACTGCGCCACGGTCCAGGTTTCCGGAGTGGCGTAGTAGTCGGTAGCCAGCGCCTGCAACGTGGCCCGTGCCGCCAGTCCGCCGTCCGCGCATTGGCTGACCCCATCGGCGATGGCGAACAACGCACCTTTACTGGCGGCAAGCCCCGGTGTCGGCGTGACGATGCGTAGGGCATCCTGATTTTCGTCGCGCGGCCCGGTGGCGGTAGCCTCGCCGAAGGACAGTTGCAGGGGCATGAGCGAGACTCCGGACAGCGAGCTTTGAGCGATGAAATGAAAGAAGACAAGCCGCGTGGCTTGTCTTCGTTGGTCCAGCTTAGGTTGCGTCGATCAGACCCGCGCGGCAGTCATCGCGGCCGAACCCCAGGTAGTCCTCCAGCGCCGCTTGACCCCATAGAGGCCGAACCAGGCCAGCGCACCGAGGCTGGCGAACAGCCAGAGGCCCAGCTGATAGTCGCCGGTGGTTTGCTTGACGGCACCCAGACCGGCGGTGAGCAGAAAGCCACCGATACCGCCAGCCATGCCGACCAGCCCGGTCATCACGCCGATTTCCTTGCTGAAACGCTGCGGCACCAACTGGAACACCGCACCATTACCGGCACCGAGGCTGAGCATGGCGACGACGAATAGCGCCAATGCAGCGGTGGAACTAGGCAGATTGAAGCCGACGATGAACAGACAAGCGGCCGCCAGGGTGTACATCACCAGCAACGAGCGGATACCACCGATACGATCGGCCAGCGCGCCGCCAAGCGGGCGCAGCAGGCTGCCGGCGAACACGCAGGCGGCGGTGTAATAGCCGGCCTTGACCGGGTCGAAGGCGTACTGATCATGGAAGTAGCCGGGCAGGGTACTGGCCAGGCCGAGGAAGCCGCCGAAGGTCACGCTGTAGAAGAACATGAACCACCAGCTGTCTCGATCACCTAGCGCCTTCATATAGTCGGCGAAGGATTTGGGGGCAGGGCGGTTCGGCGCGTTCTTCGCGACACTGGCGAAAATGATCAGGGTCAGCATCAGCGGGATCAATGCCAGGCCGAAAACGTTGCTCCAACCGAACATCGTCGCCAGCACTGGCGCGAACAGGGCCGCGAGCACGGTACCTGAATTGCCCGCCCCGGCGATGCCCATGGCCTTGCCCTGATGCTGCGGTGGGTACCACTGCGAGGCCAGCGGTAGCGCCACCGCGAAGGAGGCGCCGGCCATACCGAGGAACAGTCCCAGCAGCAATGCCTGTTCATAGCTGTGGATGCCATTCAACCAAGCCACGAATAGCGCGGCGATGACCACGCTCTGTCCGAACAACCCGGCCGTCTTCGGTGAGGTACGGTCGGCCAGCATGCCCAGCACCAAGCGTAGGACTGCGCCAGAAAGGATCGGCGTAGCGACCATAAAGGCGCGTTGTTGAGTGGTCAGACCGAGGTCGGCGGCGATCTGCACGCCCATCGGGCCGAGCACGTACCAGACCATGAAGCTGAGATCGAAATAGAGAAAGGCGGCGAAGAGCGTTGGCGTGTGACCGGCTTTCCAGAAACTCGTATTCATCGAACACCTCACAAGACAAGTAGAACCGACGTGCCGAATGGCCGCCGGAGAACGCGGTGCTGTCGGCCGATGGCGACAGCGCGAAATCTATTGCGAGCAGCGGGTCGGTGCTGCACGCGCCCGTGTCAACGGGGCAACGAAAAAAGGCGCCGCGAACCCCCGTCAGTTCGAACGGGGGGACGCGACGCCTTTGTCATGTCTGTGAGTAACCGCCGTTGGCTACCTGCCGATTGCAAAGCAGGAGCTGTGCCAACCGGTCGGCCCGCTGCTTTTCGGGCGCTTTGCGACGGTTGGAGCAGTAGAGGCTGGATGAAAAAGGCGCACCGCCACGATCCTGTGCGTCGATTTGAAGCGTTTCCGAGAGGTCCCGGAGCGATCAGGAAATGCGGTTGACCTTGGGGAATTTTGCGTCGAACTCGCCGGGCATCGGCACTACCCCTTTGTCCCGGTAGTTGAAGAAAACGAAGCCCGACTTGGCCATGGCGATCAGCGTGCCGTCAGCCGGGCGGGTAATGCGGAACGTGATGTCACCGCCGTACCTGTTGAAGTCCATCACGCCGACCTCGAACAGCAGCACGTCGCGCGCATGAGCCTCGGCTTTGTAGGTAGTGGCGAGGTCGGTGACGATGATGCCGCAGCCGTCCTTGGTGGTTTCGGCGATGCCGTAAGCGAACAGGAAGCGCGCGCGGGCTTCGGAAATCATCGAGATCATCGAGTCGTTGGCCAAATGGTTAGCGGCGTTGATATCGGTGATGCGTACGGTCTGCTGGGTCGTGAAGCAGAACTGGTCTTCTGGAAAGTGCAGGGCGAGGCGGGCCATGAATTGCTCGGCTGGTGATTGAAGATGCGCATTCTAACGTAGCGACTAGCCCGCTACAGCTGATACGGGGCGTAGCGCGAGCGCCCCTGCTCGCGACAAGAGCCGCGATAGTTCTCACTGCTCGTTGTGCTGAGGCGAAGGCTCCGTCAGCTGTTGTAGACTGCGCTTCGCTTTGGCTTGCAAGGCTTCGAGTCGCTGATGATGTCGGGCGCTGGCAATCCGATTCAGATAATGACCGAGCAATGCCAACAGGCAGGCGATTACGAAGGTCGCGATCATGGCCATCTCATCTCTCCATCTTTTATGTTCCATCGGCGTTTGGAGCGCATCGGATCGAGCCGCGTGCTGTTCAGCACCCTCCGTCCGCAGGCGTTGTGCGTTGTCAATGCGACCGATCCAGCAGCTCGTTCATGGCAATGATCTGTTCGGCTACCTGAATCAGCTTTTGCTGGCGGCTCATGGCCTGGCGGCGCATCAACGTATAGGCGTCTTCCTCGTTGCAGCTTTTCATTTTCATCAGCATGCCCTTGGCCAGCTCGATGCGCTTGCGCTCGACCAATTGTTGATCTCGGGCATGCAGCTGCGCGCGAATGGCCTGATCGCTTTCGAAGCGGGCCATCGCCACATCTAGGATCGGTTTGAGGCGTTGAGCCTGAATGCCTTCGACGATATAGGCGCTGACGCCTGCGCGGATCGCCTGGCGCATGGCGTCGGGGTTGTTGTCGTCGGTGAACATGACGATGGGGCGCGGCTGATCGCGACTGACCATCACCACTTGTTCCATCACGTCGCGGCCGGGCGAGTCGGTATCGATCAGCACCACGTCGGGGCGTATGGACTCGACCCGTTCGGGCAGGTCTATGGTCAGGCCGGATTCTTCGATCACTTCGAATCCGGCCTCGTTCAAGGCGGCCCGCAGGCGACCAACTTTGCGCGGGGTGTCGTCGATCAGGAGAACACGAAGCATGGCTGTCTCCTCTTTCAAAAAATGCCGGGCGTGGCGGCATCAGTCAGAGCGTGCAGGGCGAAGCTGCGTGCATATCTGGCCGGGTCGCTGCCGTCCCAGTGGCTTCCATCCATCAATACGGCGCTACGCATGGATGAGTCCGGTACCGGAACGTTCAAGGCGGTCGCCGCGTCGCGGTAAAGACTGGTCTGCTGCACGCTCTGCGCTACGGCAAGATAGTCCGGATCTTCACGCAGCAGCCCCCAGCGGCGGAGTTGGGTCATGAACCAGAGTCCGTCGGAATGGTAGGGCATGTTCACCTCGCCGTTACCGAAGAAACGCAACGGGTGCTTGTCCTGCCAGGCGTGCCCGAGCCCGTCTTCGTACTGGCCGAGGAAGCGTGGTTCGATGGCAGCGAGCGGTGCGTTGATGTATTCGTTGCTGGCGATCAGTTGTGCGGCGCTGCGCCGATTGGTCTGGCTTTGATCGATGAAACGGCTGGCCTCCAAAACCGCCATGATCAGCGCTCGAGCGGTATTCGGATAGGCCTCGACGAACGCGCGCGTGCAGCCCAGAACTTTCTCAGGATGATCGGCCCAGATCGACTGGCTGGTGGCCAGGGTGAAACCTATCTCTTGTTCAATGGCCTGCGCGCCCCACGGCTCGCCCGCGCAGAATCCGTCGATACGACCAGCTTGTAGATGAGCAACCATCTGCGATGGCGGCACCACCAATGTGCGTACATCGTTCAAGGGATGGATGCCATGGGCCGCCAGCCAGTAGTAAAGCCAGAGCGCATGTGTGCCGGTGGGAAACGTCTGGGCAAGCGTGATTTTCGCACCACTCTGGCGCACGCATTTCCCGAGCGCCTCGGCATTGGTCACGTCAAGCGCTTTCAAACGACTGGATAGAGTAATGCCTTGCCCATTCTGGGCCAGCCCCATCAGCACGGCCATGTCCACGGGCGCACCGCCGCTAATGCCCAGGTGCATGGCATAGATCAATCCGTACAGACCCTGCGCGGCGTCCAGCTCGCGCTCGACCAGCTTGTCGCGCAGGTTTGACCAAGAATTCTGTCGACGCAGGTTGAGCGTGAGCCCGTATGGCTGGGCGAAACCCTGAGTGGCAGCAACTATCAACGACGCGGCGTCGGTCAGAGCCATGAAGCCAAGATTGACGACATGCTTTTCTGGCGCGTCGCTGCCAGCCACCCAGGCCAGGGCGTCGGAACGGGGCGGTGTGTTGGGATCGGTCATGCTGAGAAAAACCTTTGCCATGCGAAGGCGGTCGTCGCCGTATGAAGCGACCGGACACGCTGGAGGACCATGACTCTGGCGAAGCAAGCCATATGCCAAATACCTCCATGCCATCTCGCCGACGATCCAGCGGCCCCGTGGATAGGTGCAACCCATCGAGCCAAGGTGTCGTGGTGACACCATTTTTTAGGGTCGGGGGACGTATCGATCCGGCGCACGATCCTCCGGTGCGGCTGACGGTCGGGTCGCGCTCAGCCGAGGATTTGGCTTACGGTCTGGAGCAGCCGAGAAAAGCGCAGCGAGCTTCAGCGCGGATATAGCGGCGGCAAGGCACCTGTTTCTTGCTCAACGCTGGCAGGTTGCGCTGTCGGCATATTCTGGATGGCCTGCCACAGCGCTTCGCCCTGCCAGCGCTGGCCGGTCTCGCTGTAGAGTGCACCGTTGAGCCCATCGAGGGCATCGGATAGCGGTACGAAGCGCGCGGCCATATCAGCCAGCGTCTCGGGTTGCTGGCGGGCCCAGGCATCAAGAGCGTGGCGCGTCGCCTGGGTGTCATTAGCCAGGCAGGCGCGCTTGAGATCATCGAGCAGGCTGCGCGGCGTCGGGCCGGACTGGACTGTTCGGATCACGGCTGGCTGTCTGCGCGCGCGCAACCACAAACCGAAGCCGAGCAGGGTGCTCAGGGCCAGCACTGCGCTGCTCAACTGCCAGGGCCACAGCCGCGCTTGATCACGCGATTGCGGAGCATCGGGAGACTCGATCGTCGGTTGCTGAATGTCTGGATTTTCTGCCACGTGCAGCGCCCGCTCGGGCAGTGTGCTGCGCTCCAGTCGATCCTCGGTGGTGTTCCACCAGACCAGCTCCACGGCGGGCAGTAGAAGGTCCCCAGCTCGCGTCGCCACCAATGCCTCGCGCTGCTCGCGGCTGCCGCTGACCCCGTTGTCGGTGACCTCGTTATTCAGGCTCGGTTGATCGGAATAACGGCGCAGCCCTGGCACCTGCGGCGATTCGATTGGCGGCAGCTGTGTGCTAGTCAGACCCTCTGCCTTCAACAGAAGGCTGCGTGTTAGCGCCTCGCCGAGCTCTGCGTCCTGCGGGTCGGGACTCCAGGCTTCGACCAGGGTCAGATTGCTTGCTGGCAGCCAGGGCACACCGGCGGGATATTCGGCTGGTTTAGGTTTGACTTGCAGCGGAATGGTGGGAGATTTGACCTGCATGGATCTGCCGAAGCGGGAGCCATAGTAGTCACCGTTCGAGGGAGCCACCGTGGTGGCGCTGAACAGCTGCGCAGGGATGGTCAGCGTGCCGCTCTTTTGCGGAAACAGCGCGTAGCGAATTTCGATCACGCCGTGGCGAATGCCGTTGATGTCCTTTTCATAAGTGCGCGGTTCGCCCAGGCGCTCGACCAACGCATCGCTCATCTGCAAGGGCGAAAGCGTGCTGTCGTCATAGAGCGAAACCGAATGGTAGATGCGCAGGGTCAGGACGACCTGCGCCTGCACGTAGACGCTGTCCTGATCGAGGCTGGCGTCGATGAATATCGGTGCAAGCTTGTCGCCGCCCTCCGCGCTGGATTCGCTGACGTGCAAGGTGATGGGTTCGCTACGCCAGTCGCCCAGCTGCAGCGGCGGGATCACCACGTAGCCGGCCTGCCGCGGTTGCAACGTGATCAACCATTGAGTGATGGCACGTGCCTCGCCATTGGCACCGGACAGCTGATTGACCTGGCGGGTACCGAATACCTTGAACAGATTATCGAGCGGTTGCAGATCCGGCTTGCTGAATACGGTGACGTCGTTGGTCTCAAGCGTCAGCTCGACCGTTTCGTCCAGGCTCAGCTGGGTGCGGTCGACCCGTGCGACCAGTGTCGAGGCGCTTGCCTGGCAGGCGAGCAGGAGCAGAAACACCAGTGTCATCAGCCGCATCATTGATTCATTTCCTGGCGCTTGCGTTGTTCGTAGAGAAACTTGCGGCGCAGCAGTTCGCCGGGGTTGTCGGGTATCTTGCGCAGCCACTGATTCATCGCCTGGTCTTGCTCGGGATCGACGGAAGCCTCTTGGGCCTGGGCAAGCGTCGCGTCTGCGTCGCTTTGCGTTGCCTCAGTGGGCGTCTTCTCTGAAGCCGGATTGACATCTTGACTGAGATTACCGCTGGCATCTTCCTGCTCGGCGGTTTCAGCTGCTTCAGGCGCCGAGCCAGCAGCGCCTTGGGTCGAAGGTGTCTGCTGCGTTTGCGTGGCATCAGGCGGTGCATCCTGCTCGGCCTGATCTGCTGAGGTTTCGTTCTGCTGTGCCTGTTGCTGGCGCTGACGCAGGATTTCTTCGACGATGGCCTTGTTGCGACGGGCCGACTTCAGCTCTGGATCCAATGCCAGTGCTTGATCATAGGCTTCGATGGCGGCCTCCAGTTCCTGATTGCGCGCCAACGCGTTACCGCGGTTGTAGTGACCTGTGGCGGTATCGTCTTTGGAAAACTGCTCAGCGGCGCCTGCAAAATCACCGGCCTGGTAGCGAGCGAACCCTTGCCATTGATGATCTTCGAATCGCTCGGCGGCCTCGGTTGGACGCTCGGACTCCAGCAGACGCATGCCTTGCTGATCCGGCCGTAGCCATAAGTCCTCCATGCTCAGCGCGTTAGCCGGCTGCGGCATGAAGATGATCAGGGGCAGGCAGAACAGCCAGCCGCGGCGCCCGGCGCAGGCTGCCAGCAACAACAAGGGCAGCAACAGCCAGTGGCCCTGATCCAGCCAGGCGTCGAGTCGGGTGGTGTCATCCTTTGCTAGTAGCGCTCCTCTGCGCTCCAGCAGACCAAGGCTGTCCAAATCTGCGTCGTCGATCCGTACATGCTGGTAATGCCCTCCGATATCTGCGGCGAACCGGCCCATCGCGTTGTCGTCCAGGCGCGGGATTAGAATGGTGCCCTTGTCGTCCTTGAGAAAGCTGCCATCTTCCGTGGCGATCGGAGCGCCTTGCTCGGTGCCGATGCCGAGTATCAGCAATTGCTGGTCGCTATTGTCGAGCAGCGTGCGGATCGCTGAGCGTTCCTGCTTGTCCAGGCTGCTACCGATCAGAAGCAACCGGCCGCGTCCGCGGGCACCTTGCTCGAGCAGTTCGATTCCCTGTGCCACCGCCAGATCCGCTCGATGTCCGGGTTCCGGCATCAGCTCCGGTTGCAGTGCAGCCAGGAGGTTCTGTGTCGTGGCGATATCGTTGGACAGCGGCACCAGCGTGTGAGCGCTGCCGGCGAACACGACAACGGCGGTTTGGGCATCCTGACGGGTGTGCAGCAAATCGAGAATCTTGCGTTTGGCCTGTTCCAGGCGGTTGGGGCGGACATCGGCAGCGAGCATCGCGGGCGTCGTATCGAGTAGTACAACCAGCGGGTCGGCGCGTGACAGGCTGGGCTGTTCAGCGTGTTGCCAGCTCGGCCCCAGTAAGGCCAGGCAGGCAAGCAGCCAGGCCAAGCCGAGCAGTAACCATGGCCGCCTGCTATTGCGCAGCTTGCCGCGGGTCAGCAATGCCGCATGAAAAGCTTCGGGTAACAGGCGCTGCCAGCGACCGATCTGTCGTTGACGATGCCAGAGACGCCACAGTAACCAGATCGGCAGTGGCATGATCAACAGCCAGAACGGCCGAAGCAAATGCGGTAGCAACTCGCTCACGGACGATCTCCTCGCCGGACGAGGCGCTGAAACGACAGCTGCCAGAGTCTGCTTGCTACCAGTAGCAGACTGATCAGTAGGGCGGCCGACAGTGGCCAGACATAAAGCGCTTCGGCGACGCGAGCCCTTGCCGGCTGTTGTGCGGCGGGTTCGAGTTGATCGAGGGTGGCGCCGATCGCCTTCAGCTCCTCGCTCGAGCGTGCTCGGAAGTATTCGCCCCCGGTCTGCTCGGCGATGGCTCGCAGGGTCGGTTCGTCCAATTCGGCACCGGCGTTGAACCCGAAACGATTGAGCACGCCATTGGTTTGCGCATCGGCGCCGATCCCAATGGTATGCACCTTTACACTTTCATCTGCCGCCAAGCGTGCAGCCAGCAACGGATCGACCTCACCGCCATTATTGGCACCATCGGTGATCAACACCAGTACTCGACTTTTAGCGGGACGTTCGCGCAAGCGCTTGACCGCCAGCCCGATGGCATCGCCGATAGCCGTGTTGTTACCGGCGATACCGATGACAGCTTCGTCGAGCCAAGTGCGCACGGTTTGACGGTCAAAGGTCAGCGGCGCTTGTAGATACGCCTTGCTGCCAAACAGGATCAGGCCAACACGGTCGCCGCGGCGCTCGATGATGAAGTCGCCGAGCAACTGCTTGACCAGTTCCAGACGGCTGACCTCGTCCCCCTGCCATTGCATGTCGGGATAGTCCATCGATCCGGACACATCCACCGCCAACAGAAGATCACGGCCACTGGTGGGCAACGGCAAAGGCTCGCCGAGCCATTGTGGTCTGGCGGCGGCAAACAGCAGCAGCGACCAGACCACCAGATATGGCAACTGCTGGCGCCACGAGGGCAGCGCGACGGCGGCGCGGCGGCCCGCCAGCGACTCCAGCTCGCCGAGGAAGCTGACCTTCAATGCAGCATCGCCACTGTCGGCGGCCGGCAGCAACCAGCGCAGCAGCCAGGGCAGCGGAAATAGCAGGAAAATCCACGGCCACGCCAGCTCAAACATGTTTGCGAATCCAGATCTGCACGGCCTGTTCAAGGCCCTGAATGGCCTTGTCATCCAGCCGGCATTCGGCGCGGTAAACTCCTTCGACCAGAACCATCCAGCGAGTGAGGCCGGCGGCTGGGCAGCGGCTATCGAGAAACGCCAGCCAGGCGCGACCGCTGAGCGTGTGCGGATGATCGTCCGGATAGCGGATTCGGCAAAGGCGCTTGAGTAGCGCGTTGAGTTGTTGCAACCACTGGTTTGCCGGCTGCCCATCGTAGGGCTTGTTCAGCTGACTGAGTTCGATCAGCGCGACATGGCGCTGAGGCTCGATGTCAGCCTCTGTGCTGTCGTCGACTTCGTCTCGTTGCCAGCGCCGCCAAGGCCGCAAGCGCACCAGCAAGAGAATGCCGAGGCTCAGCGCTGCAAGAAACCACCAGCCGGGCGCTGGTGGCCACCAGACAACCGGCGGCGGTGTGATCAAAGGTTCGAGTTGATCGAGCGAGCTCATCGGCGCGCTCCGGGATGCTGCACGCTGAGGTGATCGCGCAGCTGATCTACCAGCTCATGCTGGGCATTCAGCGGCATCAACGGCAATCGCAGGCGATCAGCCAAGCGCTGCCAGCGTGCGCTGCGGGCTTCGCCCTGGCGGCGGTAGGTCTGGCGCAGGGCCGCATCATGAGTGTCCAGCTCCATCCGTGCGCCGAACTGAGCAAAACGCAGCAGGCCGGCGGCAGGCAAGGCGTGGTCGAGCGGGTCGAAGACTGGCATCAACAACAGGTCGACGTGGCGCGCGAGTAATGTCAGCTGTTGTTCGGCGGCATCGCCGAGGGTGCGCTCGTCACAGACGATCACCGCCAGACTGCCGGGACGCAACACTTCGCGGGCACGTCTCAATGCCAGGCCGAACGAATCCGGGTCGCTGTGCTGGTCTGCGGACAGCCCGGTATTTGCCCGGGCCAGACGATCTAGCAGCTGCAACAGACTCTGTTTGCTGCGTCGCGGTTTGATCTCGTGCTGTTCGCCATGGCCGAAAACCAAACCGCCGACTCGGTCGTTATGACTCAGCGCGGCCCAGCCGACAAGGCTGGCAGCTTGGGCGGCGAGTACCGATTTGAACGCTATACCGCTGCCGAAAAACAACCGGGGGCTCTGCTCCACGAGAATGTAAATGGGCCGCTCGCGCTCTTCATGAAACAGCTTGGTATGGGGCTCCTGGGTTCGTGCCGTCACGCGCCAATCAATGGTGCGAACATCGTCGCCGGCCTGATAGATACGCACTTGATCGAAGTCCACACCACGCCCGCGGAGCTTGGAGTGATGCAGGCCGACCAGCTGACTGCGCCGGTGCGGGCTTGAAAACAAGGGCACCTCTCTGACCCGATGGCGAATGTCGATCAGCTCGGCCAGGCTCACACGTATTCCGTCGCCGGGCGAGGGCGGTGCATGGCCGATACCGGCGTTTGGTGAGGGTTGCATCAGGCCACCGCCACCACGTCGAGGATGCGCTGCAGAACGCGATCCTGATCGATGCCGGCGGCTTCCGCTTCGAATGAAAGAATCAGGCGATGGCGCAACACGTCGAACAGCATGGCCTGAATATCTTCCGGGCTGACGAAATCACGACCCGCCAGCCAGGCATGGGCACGGGCGCAGCGGTCCAGCGATATCGAGCCACGGGGGCTGGCGCCGTAAGCGATCCAGCCGGCCAGCTCGGCGTCGAACTTGGCGGGCGTGCGGGTCGCCATGACCAACTGCACCAGGTATTCCTCCACCGCATCGGCCATGTACAGGCCGAGAATTTCCTTTCGTGCGGCGAAAATCGCCTGCTGCGAAACGCGATGGTCGGGAGGGGTTTCGCCGTTGATGGCTTCGCCGCGTGCCTGCTGCAGGATGCGCCGTTCCACCGATGCATCGGGGAAGCCGAGTTTTACGTGCAGTAGGAAGCGGTCGAGCTGCGCTTCGGGCAGTGGGTAGGTGCCTTCCTGCTCGATGGGATTCTGCGTTGCCATCACCAGAAACAGCGGTGATAGATCATAGGTGCTGCGACCGATACTGACCTGGCGCTCGGCCATGGCTTCGAGCAGCGCTGACTGAACCTTTGCCGGGGCGCGGTTGATCTCGTCCGCCAGCACCAAATTGTGAAAGATGGGACCTTGCTGAAAAACGAAGCTGCCGGTTTCCGGGCGATAAATTTCTGTGCCGGTGATGTCCGCCGGGAGCAGGTCGGGGGTGAACTGGATGCGGTGGAACTCAGCCTCGATTCCGCCTGCCAGCTCCTTGATCGCCCGGGTTTTAGCCAGGCCCGGGGCGCCTTCGACCAGTAAATGTCCGTCAGCTAGCAGGGCGATGAGCAGGCGTTCTATCAGCCGCTCCTGACCGAAGATCTGGCTGGAGAGGAACTGGCGCAACGAGACGAGCGCTTCACGGTGGTCCATCACGGCTCCCGATACTTGAGAAACGGCCAGGCGGCGATACGCCGTCTCCGGAAGCCCGGAGGCCGGGGAGTGCGATTGTATTGCACTCTCGGCGCCGATGCTCGCTTGGCCCGCCGCGATTGTGAATGGGGTAGCGCCGCCGATGATCGGCCCTTGTCAGGCTGCTAGGGTCTGTTGACGTTTCGTCGCGGCTCGCAGCGAAACGTCAACAGCCCCTAACGTCAGCGCCAGTTCAGCAACAGCCGCTGCTGGATCAACTCGGCGCTGCGCTGTACCACCGGTCGCAGACGAATCCGGCTGCCCGGCAGGCACTGGCCGAGACGCGCCACCGCTTCAGGGGTGAGCGCACCCAGCCGCGGATAGCCACCGATCGTCTGGCGGTCGTTGAGCAGTACGATCGGCTGGCCATCTGGCGGCACCTGCACCGCGCCGAGCGGTACGCCCTCGGAGACGATGCCGGACACACGGCAGCGCAGTTGCGGTCCGGTCAGGCGCACGCCCATGCGGTCGCTGCGGGTATCCACCGTCCAGTCGCAGTTGAACGCGTCGTACAGGCTCTGTCCGGCGAACTCGCCGATCTGTGCGCCGACCACCAGATCGAGCGGACGGGCTGCGGAGAAGTCTGGTATCCGTGCCTCCGGCACCTGATTGAGGGCGCCGCCCTGGCCGCTCCAGTTCAGTCGGTCGCCCGTTCTGAGCGGCTGGCCGTCGCCGCGTAACCCGCCGAGTGATTCGCGCGCTACCGTAGCGACGCTGCCCAGCACCCGTTCCCCCTCGAAGCCGCCCGGTGCTGCGAGATAGGCGCGAGCGCCGAGGCGCGGCTGAGCAAAGGTCAGCACCTGCCCGCGGCGGACGCTGAAGCTGCGCCAGGATTGCAGCGGCCGGTCGTCGAGAGTGGCCTGCAGGTCGGCACCGGCGAGGGCCAGAGAGCCGTCGCGTTCGCAGAGCAGACGCAGGCCGCCAAGGGTGATTTCGATGACCGCGGCATCGAGCGCATTGCCCAGCAGCCAGTTGGCCCAGTACATCGAAACCCAGTCGAAGGCGCCGCCCTGGGTGACGCCCAGATGGCGTACGCCGAAACGCCCGCCATCCTGCAGCAGCGCCAGGGAACGGCTGTAATCCACGGTTATCGCGCTCATGCTGTCGCGCCCTCGATTGTTGCCTGCGCGGTGTCGTCGCCGCCCAGGCGCAGGAAGCCGGCACGGTCGATCGGCTCGAAGCGCACGCGATCGCCCGGACGCAGCAGGCTGTAGCCGTCGCGCTGGTAATCGAACAGTTGCACCGGGGTGCGCCCGATCAGGTTCCAGCCGCCCGGAGATTGCACCGGGTAAGCCGCGGTCTGCCGGTCGGCGATGCCGACGCTGCCGGCGGCGACGCGCTTGCGCGGGGTCTTGAGCCGGGGCGTCGCCAGACGCTCTTCGACCAGGCCCATGAAGGCGAAGCCAGGAGCGAAACCCAGCGCGAACACCTGGTAATCATGGGCGCAGTGGCTATCGATCACCTGCTGCACGGTAAGACCCGCGCGCCCGGCGATCAGCTCCAGTTCCGGGCCGACGCTCGGGTCGTACCACACCGGTACGCGGTGCAGCGTGCCGCCGGCATCCTCAGCCGCTTCAAGGCCTTCGACAGCGCGGGCCAGACAGGCGCGCGCCTGTGTCGAGGTCATCAGACTCAGGTCGTAATGAACCATCAAGGTGGTGTAGGAGGGCACCAGATCGACCAGCGCGGGGCCGAACAGTGCGGTGATCTTCCGGCCGGCCGCCCGCAGCCAGGGCATGTTGCGTTCGTCGATGGCCTCGAACAGCCGCAGCGTCAGGCAGTCGATCGCCGAAACCTCGATGCCGGGTTTCATGCCTGCTCCAGTTCGCGCAGGGCTTCACGGATGCGCCGCACCGCGGCTACCGAGCCTGCGTTGTCGCCGTGCACGCACAGGGTATCGCTGGCCAGTCGCAGGGCGCTTCCGTCGCTGGCTTGCAACGGTTCGCCTCGGGCCAGGGTAAGGGCCTGACGGACGATGACCTCGCTGTCGTGGTGCACCGCCCCCGGCAGGCTGCGCGAAACGAGATAGCCGGCGTTGTCGTAGGCACGGTCGGCGAACGTCTCGAACCACAGGGTCAGGCCGAACTCCTCGGCCATGCGCAGCGGCGCGCCGTTGTCGGCGGTGCTCATCAGCATCAGCGGCAACTGGCGGTCGTAGCGGGCCACAGCCTGCATCACCGCGCGCAGCCGCGCCGGATCGCGCATCATGTCCTGGTACATCGCCCCATGCGGCTTGACGTAGCTGACGCGCTGGCCGTGGGCGCGGCAGATGCCCTCGAGTGCGCCGATCTGATAGAGCAGCATGTCCTCGACTTCCTGCGGCGTGCAGGCCATCGAGCGGCGGCCGAAACCGACCAGGTCGGGGTAGGCCGGGTGGGCGCCGATGCGCACGCCATGTTCGGCGGCCAGCGCCACCGTCTTGCGCATGGTGCCGGGGTCCGAGGCGTGGAAGCCGCAGGCGATGTTGGCGCAATCGATGTACGGCATGACCTCGGCATCGAGGCCCATGGTCCAGGCGCCGAAGCTCTCCCCGATGTCGCAATTCAAGAGCGGATTTTTCATAGGGGCATTCTCTTATTGGTTCACAGCGAGTTCTCGCCTTCCGGCCTGAGACGGTGGCACTGAGCGCATTGTTGAAGGGGCATCTGGCCGCGTCCAACAAATTAAGACGTGCGCGGGGGATAAGAAAATTCGATCTATCGCCGAGCCGCGCACCACATGGGCGATGCGGAGGCGAGCGGTTCTTTACTATCGAACGCAACAGGAATTTCGCGTTGGCCAACGGATGCCCGTTCGAGCAATAGTGCAGCGCTCACACGGCGTTGCTGCGCACGATCTGCGACTGCTTGGGTGGCAGAGCGTGTGCCTGGAGCAATCTGGAGGCGCGACATCGGATTGGGCGGCAAACGTGGCGCCATGAACTAGCTTTATGGCACAGGCATTGCTTTTCCTCGCCTGGAGTATGGCCGCGCACTTCACACCCCAAGGACAACCGGGAGCTTTGTCTGCCTATGAACATGCGGTTTCTCGAGACATTCGTCTGGGTAGCCAGGCTGAAGAGCTTCCGCCTTACGGCCGAAAAGCTGTTCAGCACCCAGGCGTCGATTTCCAGCCGTATCGCCGCCCTTGAAGATGAACTTGGCGTGCCGCTTTTCTTGCGTGATTCCAAGGGCGTCACGCTGACGGCACAAGGGCAGCGGGTGCTGGAATATGCCGAACAGATGATGGACACCATGCAGGCGATGAAGCAGTCGATCAGCAGCGCTGGGGATACCCAAGGGCTGGTCCGTATCGGCGCGATGGATACGATCATGCACACCTGGTTGAGTTCGTTCGTAGCGCGAATCATGGAATGTTACCCGGCCGTCGAGATCGAGCTCACCGCCGACACCGCCCGTAATCTCTGCGATCAGCTCCAGAAGGGTTATCTGGACATCATTTTTCAGACCGACGAAGTGCGCGCCGATTCGGTGCGCAATCAGGCGCTGGCGCAGTATCCGGTTCAATGGGTGGTGTCGTCGGGTTCCATATTCGATCGCACCTATCAATCGCTGGAAGATTTAACGCGCGAACGGGTGATTACGTTCTCCAAGCACTCGCGTCCGCATCAGGACCTGCTGAACATGCTGCATGCCGGCAACATCGCGTCGCCGCGCGTGAGTTGCGTCAATTCGGTGGCCGCCATGACCCGCTTGATTCGCGATGGGTTCGGAATCGGCGCGTTGCCTGCGGCCTTGGTGGCTGACGAGCTCCGGCAGGGCGTATTGGTTGTATTGGCCGATGTACCGGTGCCTCCGGCCATGGATATCGTCGCGAACTGGCGCGCCGGCGTAGGGCTCGATCTGATCGATAACGTTGTCGCGCTGGTGCATGAGGTCATCGCCGACTTCAGCCGCTCAATGGGCGCGGATATGGTGCGTCTGGCGGAGCCCGGCACGTCTGCGACGGCGCGCGAATCTGCCTGATATACGGCGTTCGCCGAGTCGGTATCGTCGCGTTTCGCATAGCAGAGAGACAGGGGCTTCGTGGCCCCTTTTTTGTGCATGCAGCCGGCGTGCGTGTTCGAGGACGTCATGCCATAAGCTTTTCCGATCATGCGTTGCTGGATTTTCTAGTTGGACACCGCCCGCCCCACTTGCCGAGACTCGAACCAGCTTCACGAAGGACCTAACGAACGAAAAGCTAGCAAACGCCAACAGAGCGACTGGAGAAGACCCATGAAAACAATAATTTTTTCTCGCTTCGGGCTTCCGGCCCTCGCCTGCGCTATCGGCCTGGCAACGTTTAGCGCGCAGGCCGCGGACAAATGGAACATGACTGCAGAGAACCCTGACGGAAACTCCATCACGGAAGTAGCCAAGGAGTTCGCCAAGAACGTGGCGGAGGCTACGGACAACGAATTGCAGATTCGCGTGCACGGCAATTCGATGCTGTTCAAGCGACCCGAGGTCAAACGAGCGGTTCAGACCGGCCAGGTACAGCTTGGCGACGTGCTGATGTCGGTGCTTGGTAACGAAGATCCGATCTTCGAAATCGACAGCGTGCCGTTCCTGGCCCGCAGTTATCCACAGGCGCGCAAGCTCTGGGAAGCCAGCCGCCCTCTGATCGAAGCGCGCCTGGAAAAACAGGGCGTCAAGCTGTTGTATGCCATGCCCTGGTCGCCGCAAAGCATCTACACGCAAAAACCGGTCACCAGCATGGCTGACTTCGATGGCATGAAATTTCGCGCCTACAACCCTGCGACTTCACGAATGGTGGAGTTGATGGGGGCTGTCCCGACGGTCATCAACGTGGCCGAGGTGCCGCAGGCGTTCAGCACCGGGATGATCAACGCCATGCTGACTTCACCGACTACGGGTGTAGATACCCAGGTCTGGGACTTCGCCGAGCACTACTACGATGTACAGGCCTTCATTCCGAAGAACATGGTCATCATCAACGCTCGTGCGTTCAATCGCCTGTCGAAGGGCGTGCAGAAGGCGGTACTCGATGCAGCGGCGAAGGCCGAAGAGCGGGGCTGGCAAGCCGCCGAAGCCGAAACGGGCGAACTGACCAAGACGCTCGCCGACAACGGCATGCAGGTTCACGCCGAGGCGCCGGCCGATGTCGAAACAGCGCTGGCCGATATCGGCCACACCATGACCACCGAGTGGCTGGAGAAAGCCGGTGCGGATGGTCAGAAGATCCTCAGCGATTACAAGGATTGAGTGGTGCTTCGTCCCGTCCTGGATAAGGGCGGGACCATGACGGAGGTAAGCTCATGAAGTCGCTAAAACCGCTGTATGAATTCTGTGGCCTGTTGTCGGGTGTGTTCATGGTGCTGATCTGCGCCTTGGTCGTTGCACAGATTTGCGCCCGGCTGCTCGGCACCATGGTGCCTTCTTCGGACGAGCTGGCAGGTTACGCCATGGCATCGTCGGGGTTTCTGGGGCTCCCTTACGCGCTGCATAGAGGCGCGCATATCCGCGTATCGCTGCTGTTCAAGGCGCTTTCCGAACGCGGCCAACAACGGCTGGAAATTGCCGGAACCCTGGTCGGCCTGGCCATCGCCGCCTACCTCGCATGGTTTTCCATGTTGTTCGTCTATGAAAGCTACCTGTTCGGCGAGGTGTCCTCCGGGCTGCTGCCGATTCCGATGTGGATACCGCAAGTGCCCATGGTGCTTGGCACCGCCGTGCTGGTCGTCGCGATGCTCGATCGACTGATCTGTTTCGTAATGGCGCGCAGTTTCGAGGTTGCCGATGCTCAGCCCGCGTTGAGTGAGTGAGCACGCTCGCGTCCGTTTTTCCAACAATAATCAGCGAGATTACCGTGGACTATTTCATCCTTTGCACGACTTTGCTTGTCGCGCTCTTCGTATTGCTGGGCGCTGGTGTCTGGGTGGCGTTGTCGCTGCTGGGCGTGGGTATCATCGCGATGGAGGTCTTCGGAGGTGCACCTGCAGGGCCTATCCTGGCGACTACAGCTTGGGCGGCAAGTGCAAGCTGGACGCTGACGGCCCTGCCGCTGTTCATCTGGATGGGGGAAATTCTCTATCGCACCAAGCTTTCCCAAGATATGTTCCACGGCCTCTCGCCCTGGATCAGGTTTTTGCCGGGCCGGCTTCTGCATGCCAACGTCCTCGGTTGCGGCATTTTCGCCGCTGTCAGCGGGTCGTCCGCTGCGACGGCCGCGACGATCGGCCGTATCTCGCTTCCGGAACTCAAGTCGCGCGGTTATCCCGACGCCATATCCATGGGGTCGCTTGCCGGTGCCGGTACGCTCGGTCTGCTGATCCCGCCTTCGATCATGATGATCGTCTATGGCGTAGCCGCCCAGGTGTCGATCTCTCGCCTGTTCATTGCCGGGTTGCTACCGGGGCTTCTGCTGCTGGTCATTTTCTCGGGGTATCTGATGGTCTGGTCGATGATCAATCGCGAGCAGATCCCAGCGGACAACGAACGGCTTTCCTTTCGCGAGAAAATCGCTCGGGCAAGGTTGCTGATCCCCGTTGCGTTGCTGATCGTTGCGGTCATCGGCTCGATCTACGCTGGCATAGCAACCGCCACCGAGGCGGCAGCGGTTGGCGTCGTCGGCGCGCTGGTGATTGCCGGTGTGTCGGGCTCGTTGACTCGCGAGACCTTCATGGCCAGCTTGATGGGCGCCGTTTGTACGTCCTGCATGATCTTCTTCATCTTGCTCGGTGCCCACTACCTGACGGCCTCGATGAGCTTCACCGGTCTGCCGTCTGCGCTCGCCGATTGGATCGTGGCCAAGCAAATGTCGCCTTATGTGCTGCTGTTTTCGCTCACCGTGCTTTTCATCGTGCTTGGCTGCTTCCTGGACGGCATCTCCATCATCCTGCTAACCACCGCGATCATCATGCCTGCCATTCAGGCGGCGGGTATCGATCTGCTCTGGTTTGGCATCTTCGTCATCCTCGTTGTCGAGATGGCACAGATCACGCCCCCGGTGGGTTTCAACCTGTTCGTGATCCAGGGCCTTACCGGTCGGGATCTCTGGTCGGTAGCCCGGGCAAGCATGCCATTCTTCTTCCTGATCGCATTGGCGATGCTTCTGATCACCGTGTTTCCGCAGATCGTCCTGGCACTGCCTCAGGCGGTGACCGGGCAGTAGCGCAGGAGCCGGTTGGCATGGCGTTGGCCGGCCCATGGGCCTGGGGAGCTACAAATGGCGCTCCCGTATCTGACAGGTCGACGTGTCCAGCTGGCCCGCCATGATCGATCAGCTGCAAAAGCTCGCCTAATTCAGGATCCGGTCCGCGGCACCTGCAATCTCTGGCCCCGACGCTGATCGATCTAGCAACGGTCAGTGAGTGCAGCTCGGCAATTTGAGCGAACCGATCCCAACGAAGACGCAGCAGTCGATGGCCGTCGTTCCCGCAATCAAATATGACCGCCCGGTCGCTGACGTCGCCACACCAGAGAGTGCATGCATCGATGTATTCCCGGTTTACTGAACTAACGTTGAACTTACACGTTGCGTTATCAGTCACCTCCCGCGACTGCCTTAGTCTAATTCCCAAGCCAGACGGAGCGAAAAAATGGCGTTCTTTACAGCTGCCAGCAAAGCCGACTTTCAGCAACAACTGCAAGTGGCCCTGGCGCAGCATGTCGACGAAAAACTTCTGTCACAAGTGGGACTTTTCGCCGAGCAGTTCTTCGGGATCGTCGCGCTACCCGAGCTCACCGAGCGACGCATGACCGATCTTGTCGGCTCAACGTTGGCCAGTTGGCGCCTGCTGGAACGCTTCGATCCGGGCAACCCGGACGTTCATGTATTCAACCCTGATTATGAGAAGCACGGCTGGCAGTCGACCCACAGCGTGGTTGAAGTGCTGCATCCGGATATGCCGTTTCTGGTTGACTCGGTGCGGATGGAGCTGACCCGCCGCGGCTACGCGATTCACACGCTGCAGAACAGCGTGCTGCAGGTCCGCCGGGACGCCGATGGCAGTCTGCTAGAACTGCTGCCCAAGGGCAGCTCCGCTGAAGGCAGCGACGCCGAGTCGTTGATCTTCGTCGAAATAGACCGCTGCGCCAGCGCCGCTGCCTTGCGCGAACTGGAGCAGTCGCTTCACGGTGTTCTGGCCGATGTACGTCTGGCTGTGAACGATTTCCCGGCGATGAAGGCGAAGGCCGAAGAACACCATGCCCGCCTGGGCACGCTGCAGCAGAACGATGCCCAGCTTGCCGAGAGCATGGATTTCATGCGCTGGCTGGCAGACGATCATTTCACCTTCCTTGGCTATGAAGAGTTCACGGTCATCGATCAGGGTGACGGTGGCCGAATCGTCTATGACGAGTCGTCCCTACTGGGCTTGTCGCGCACGTTACGTACGGGCCTCGAAGAAAGTGAACAGTTGATCATGCCGCCGGCCCTGGCCTATTTGCGCGAGCCGCTGCTGCTGTCCTTCGCCAAAGCGGCGACGCCGAGCCGGGTGCACCGGCCGGCGTATCCGGATTTCGTCTCCATTCGGGAGTTCGACGAGCAGGGGCGGGTAATCAAAGAGTGCCGCTTCCTCGGCCTGTTTACCTCCTCTGTCTACACCCAGAGCGTCCGGCGGATTCCCTATATCCGCAGCAAGGTCGCCGAAGTAGTGAAACGCTCCCACTTCGAAGATTCGGCGCATCTGGCTAAGGAGCTGATTCAGGTACTTGAAGTGCTGCCGCGCGACGAGCTGTTCCAGATGACCATCGATCAGCTCTTCGATACCGCCATCGCGATTGTGCAGATCCAAGAGCGCAACAAGCTGCGGCTGTTTCTGCGCATCGATCCCTACGGTCGCTTCTGCTACTGCCTGGCCTATGTGCCGCGAGACAGCTATTCGACCGAAACGCGGCTGCGTATTCAGCATGTGTTGGTGGACAGGCTCGAAGCCAGCGGCTGTGAGTTTTCAACTTACTTCTCCGAATCAGTGCTGATTCGCGTGCAGTTCCTGCTGCGCCTGGATCCGAACAAGCAGGTGCAGTTCGATCCGGCCCAATTGGAGCGGGAAGTGGTGCAAGCCTGCCGGACTTGGCAGGACGACTATTCCAGCGTGGTAATCGAGCGCTTCGGTGAAGGCAAGGGCACCGGCATTCTCGGTGATTTCCCGAAGGGCTTCCCAGCTGGTTACCGCGAGCGCTTCGCCCCTCACTCGGCTGCGGTCGACATGCAGCACGTACTGAGCTTGAGCGAGGAGCGCCCACTGGTGATGAGCTTCTACCAGCCGATCACGGCGGTGGAGAATCGTCTGCACTGCAAGCTCTATCACTTGAACGCACCGTTGCCGTTGTCGGACATGTTGCCGATTCTGGAGAACCTTGGTTTACGTGTGCTTGGTGAGTTTCCCTTCCATCTGCGGCGTAAGGATGGTCGCGAATACTGGATTCATGATTTCGCCTTCACCTATGCCGAGGGGCTCGAAATCGATCTGATGGAAATCAACGAGCCGCTGCAGGATGCGTTCATTCATATTCATAACGGTCAGGCAGAAAACGACGCCTTCAATCGGCTGGTCCTCACGGCAGGGCTGACCTGGCGCGAAGTGGCGCTGTTGCGGGCATACGGTCGTTATCTCAAGCAGATTCGCATGGGCTTCGATCTCGGCTATATCGCCAGCGCGCTGCTCAACCACACCGACATTGCCCGTGAGCTGGTGCGCCTGTTCAAGATGCGTTTCTATCTGGCGCGCAAGCTTGGCGAAGAAGACCTGGCCGACAAGCAGGCTCGGTTGGAGCAAGCCATCATCACGGCACTGGATGATGTCGCGGTACTCAACGAAGATCGCATCCTGCGGCGCTATCTCGCGCTGATCAAGGCAACCCTGCGGACCAACTTCTATCAGGCCGATGCTAACGGCAAGCCGAAGAGCTACTTCAGCTTCAAGCTCGATCCGCGGTCAATTCCAGAAATGCCGCGTCCGGCGCCGAAGTTCGAGATTTTCGTCTATTCGCCGCGAGTCGAAGGCGTGCATCTGCGCGGCGGCAAGGTCGCTCGCGGCGGGCTTCGCTGGTCCGATCGCGAAGAGGACTACCGGACTGAGGTGCTGGGCCTGGTTAAGGCGCAGCAGGTAAAGAACGCTATTATCGTGCCGGGCGGCGCCAAGGGCGGCTTCGTGCCACGCCGGCTGCCGAGCAACGGGTCGCGTGATGAGGTGTTGGCGGAGGGCATCGCTTGTTATCGGATCTTCATTAGCGGTTTGTTGGACATCACCGACAACCTCAAGGACGGCAAGGTGGTGCCGCCTGCCAACGTGCTGCGCTACGACGAAGATGATCCTTACCTCGTCGTCGCGGCCGACAAGGGCACCGCAACGTTCTCCGATATCGCCAACGGCATCGCTGCCGAGTACGACTTCTGGTTGGGCGATGCCTTCGCTTCCGGCGGTTCGGCCGGATACGACCACAAGAAGATGGGCATCACCGCCAAGGGCGCCTGGGTGTCGGTACAACGGCATTTCCGCGAACGCGGCATTAATGTCCAACGAGACAATGTCAGCGTGATCGGCATTGGCGACATGGCAGGCGACGTGTTCGGTAACGGCTTGTTGATGTCCGAGACTCTGCAACTGGTGGCCGCCTTCAATCACCTGCACATTTTCATCGACCCGGAGCCGGATGCGGCGCGCAGCTTCATCGAGCGAAAGCGTTTGTTCGATCTGCCGCGTTCGTCGTGGACTGATTATGACGCCTCGCTGATCTCAGCCGGTGGTGGCGTATTCCCACGCTCGGCCAAGCGCATCGGCATTACGCCGCAGATGAAGGCGCGCTTCGAGATCGAAGCGGACTACCTGACGCCGGCCGAATTGATTCACGCGCTGCTCAAGGCGCCGGTGGATTTGCTTTGGAATGGCGGCATCGGCACCTACGTCAAGAGCACCGCGGAAAGCCACGCGGATGTTGGCGACAAGGCCAACGACATATTGCGGGTCAATGGGAACGAGCTGCGGGCCAAAGTCATCGGTGAGGGTGGCAATCTCGGCATCACTCAACTTGGGCGAGTCGAATACTGCTTGCATGGCGGCGCGGCGAACACTGACTTCATCGATAACGCGGGTGGGGTCAATTGTTCCGACCACGAGGTCAATATCAAGATCCTGCTCAATGAGATCGTCAGTGCCGGCGATATGACCGGCAAGCAGCGCGATCAGCTGCTATTCCAGATGACCGACGCGGTGGCCGAACTGGTGCTGCATGACAACTACAAGCAGACCCAGGCGCTATCGCAGGCCGAACACCGTGCGCGTGAGGGGAGTGGTGAGTACAAGCGGCTGATCAGCACGCTTGAAGCGGAGGGATTGCTGGACCGCGCATTGGAGTATCTGCCAACCGAGGAGGCGCTGGTCGAGCGCGCAACCTTGGGCAAAGGCCTGACGCGTGCAGAACTCTCGGTGCTGATCTCGTACAGCAAGATCGACCTGAAGGAGGCCATTCTGCAGTCACGCGTGCCGGACGATGCCTATCTGGCGCGGGAAATGGAAAGTGCGTTCCCGCAACTGCTAGCCGAGCAATATCGCGGTGCGATGTTGCAGCATCGTCTGAAGCGAGAGATCGTCAGCACCCAGATCGCCAACGACCTGATCAACAACATGGGCATTACCTTCGTTCAGCGTCTCAGAGAGGCCACGGGCCTGAGCGCTGCAAACGTTGCGGGCGCCTATGTGATCGTGCGGGACATCTTTCATCTACCACACTGGTTCCGTCAGATCGAGGCGCTGGACTATAAGGTGCCGGCCGAACTGCAGATGAATCTCATGGAAGAGCTCATGCGGCTGGGGCGTCGCGCGACCCGGTGGTTCTTGCGCAACCGCCGTAGCGAGTTGGATGCGGCGCGTGACGTCGGGCATTTCGGTCCGCGTGTCGCAGCGCTCGGATTGAAGCTCGACTCGCTGCTGCAGGGCGGTACTCGTGAGCTTTGGCAAGCCCGTTATGAGCGCTACACCGAGGCAGGCGTTCCTGAATTGCTGGCGCGGATGGTGGCCGGCACCAATCATTTGTATACGTTGTTGCCGATTCTTGAGGCCGCTGACGAAACCGGCCAGCCGCCGGCTGAGGTCGCGGCTGCGTATTTCGCCGTCGGTGGCGCGCTGGAATTGCCTTGGTATCTACAGCAGATCACAGGGCTTCCGGTCGAGAACAATTGGCAGGCGCTGGCGCGGGAAAGCTTTCGCGATGATCTCGACAGCCAGCAGCGCGCAATTACCGTTTCGGTGTTGCAGATGAACGGCGCGCCCGAGGACTTGGATGCTCGCGTTCAGCTCTGGCTGGAACAGCGCGAATATCAGGTCGAGCGTTGGCGGCGGATGCTGGTCGAGCTGCGCGGCGCCGGCAACGTCGACTATGCCATGTATGCCGTTGCCGGACGCGAGTTGCAGGATCTGGCGTTGGAAAGCGCGCAACGCTAGCGAATGATCAACTGTCGGGATTTGCTGGCGGTTGGTTGGTGAGTAATAAAACGCCGGCGCATTTTTTGCGTTGGCGTTTTGTATTCGGCTACTGGTTCTGCAGTTGCGTTGCACGGTGAAGTCGCCTGCGTACGCCGTCGCGGATGAATCGTGCCGTGTTCGAGCCGAAATCAGTCCGGCTGGGCAGTCCGGTGGCCGAGGCGGAAGCGGGTAATTTGGGGCAGGTCACGCAGATAGCGAACCATGTCGGGGGCGCCAGCGAACTTGAGCCCTTCGCCCAGCGCATTGGCGGCTGGCTCTCGTTTGTCCAGCAACAGCAACTCGGAGTTGCTGGCGTTGCGCAATAGCGTTAGGCGGGCATAGGGCACCTTTGCATCCAGCAGCAGACCCATGAACTCACGGTCATTCCATGCCTGGGCCGGCATGGTGACGGCGTGGTATTCATTGTCTAGCGCTTGCAACCCGCCTGTATCGAGCCGGTAGTCGGTCAGCTCGCATGGCAGGGCTATTTCAAGGCCTCGCAGTCGCGCATAGGCAATGGCGCAAGCGAAGGCTTCGGCATGATGCTCACCTGACCAGTAAATCCGCTCGCCAAGCCAGCTGGCCTGGCGAAGTTCGATCGGGGCATTGGCCTGGAAGTCGGGTAGGGCCGCAGTGATGGTTCGCACGAAATCCTTGTAGCTGATGATGCGTAGCTGGCGGCAGGCCGGGGTGGCAGCAAAGGCTTCGAACGTTGGATAGAAATTTCCATCCGTGTTTTGCCCTCCGAGCCCGTCTATCTGCCGAAGATCAAGCGCTGGGTAACTACTCACCTCCTCTCGCACGAGGCGGGTCAAGGCTGCGCGAGCTCTGGCTTTGTCCTCTTGAATTGGACCTGAGAGCGCCCCCCTGGGGAGATCGACGAATCGTTGCAGGCAGGGCCCGTCGTGCCAGAAGATACTTGGCGCTGGCTCGGAGAGCGGAGTGAAGGGCAATTGGATTTGGCTGGCATGCTCAAGAACATGACGCGGCGATTTGCCGGTCAGTCCAAGGCGTTGGGCAAATCTGGCGATTCGGGAGGTCACGGACGGCATCGGCTCGGGCAGGCTCATCATTGTGGATGAACGCGTTGGGCTACGGCCAAAGTGTGGCAGAGCCGGCGACGGCGCGCACTGCCTTTGCCGAGCTTTTGCCTGCGGCGATAACGCATAGGCGTGTTTGTGAAAGGCCGCGCGTCACTCGTGGAATGCCACAATGGCAAAATCGCTGCACTGATCAATGAGGAGCCTCCATGCCAAACCTCGTACTGGATATCGCGTTACCTGCCGACAGGCTGCTGGCTGTCTATCAGGGGCGTGCCAATCGTATCCTGATCAAGAGCCGGGAGGGGACGAGGGTCAGCTTACCGGCACATCATCTGCGACCCTTTCTGACAGCGGCCGGCGTATTTGGTTCATTTGAGATGGAATTCGCTCCGGAGGGCAAGCTGATTCGCTTGCGCCGGCTCGATTAGGCGCATTTTTCCATAGGCGTTCGCTTTGTTGAGCTTGCGTTCCGCGCCGCTGGGACTACCTTCCGCCTGCTATACTCTCGCGCCACACTTTCCAGGATCTAGGCTGCGTATGTATAACCTGGCCCGCCAGTTGCTCTTCAAATTCACCCCTGAGACTTCCCATGAGCTGTCGCTCGACCTTATCGGTGCGGGCGGTCGCCTGGGCCTTAATTCGATGCTGAGCAAGGCACCGGCCAGCTTGCCGGTGCGGGTGATGGGACTGGATTTCCCCAATCCGGTGGGGTTGGCGGCTGGGCTGGACAAAAATGGCGAGGCTATCTGCGGCATGTCCCAGTTGGGGTTTGGTTTTGTCGAAGTGGGCACCGTGACCCCAAGGCCGCAGCCAGGCAACCCGAAGCCACGCATCTT
The DNA here is from genome assembly GCF_045999685.1 of Stutzerimonas sp. VN223-3. Taxonomy (NCBI): domain Bacteria; kingdom Pseudomonadati; phylum Pseudomonadota; class Gammaproteobacteria; order Pseudomonadales; family Pseudomonadaceae; genus Stutzerimonas; species Stutzerimonas sp. VN223-3. Next base: position 1,040,242 of record NZ_RBEC01000001.1, read on the forward strand.
CCGTCTACCTGAAGCCGAAGCGATCATCAACCGCATGGGGTTTAACAACCATGGCGTCGATGCGCTGTTGGAGCGGGCCGATGCGGCCCGTTTCAAAGGTATCCTGGGAATCAATATCGGCAAGAATTTCGATACACCGGTTGAGCGCGCCCAGGACGATTACCTGTTGTGCCTGGACAAGGTCTATCACCAAGCGAGCTACGTCACCGTGAACGTCAGCTCGCCCAACACGCCGGGGCTGCGCAGCTTGCAATTTGGCGACTCGCTCAAGCAACTGCTCGACGCGCTTCGTCTGCGTCGGGAAGATCTGGAAGTGTTGCATGGAAAGCGCGTGCCGCTGGCCATCAAGATCGCGCCGGACATGACCGACGAAGAAACCGTGCTGGTTGCCGAAGCTGTGCTGCAGGCCGGGATGGACGCCATCATCGCGACGAACACTACGCTTGGTCGTGAGGGCGTTGCCGGCCTCGCTCATGCAGACGAGGCGGGAGGGCTTTCTGGCGCGCCGGTGCGCGAAAGGAGTACCCACACCGTCAAGGTGCTGGCTGAAACTCTGGCTGGTCGTCTGCCGATCATCGCAGTCGGTGGCATCACCGAGGGGCGACATGCGGCGGAAAAAATTGAAGCCGGTGCGAGCCTGGTACAGCTGTACACGGGCTTTATTTATAAAGGGCCGGCATTGATTCGTGAGGCTGTGGATGCCATCGCGGCGCTGCAATCGCGAAAAGACGTAAATCGCTAATCTGTTGCCCGGTGGGGCTCCCTGAGGGAGCCCCGGGCTTCAAGCCCGCCGCCCGGGTGGGGCGTGCCAGTTGAAGTCGGTTTGATCCTGAATCAGCCGACCGCGTGAAGTTCGTTCAATCGATGAAGGCCGGCGGCGCCGGTCAGACCATCCCAGTTGTCGCCGCGACCCTCCCGCCAGCCGTTAATCCAGGCTTGGCGTACTTCAGGATGGGAGAAAGGACAGAGGTCGCGAGATTTACCGTGTATGCCATGCTGATAACCGCGTAGAAATGCTCGTTCCATCGGATCACGCTTGAGTCTTCTCATTGGGTATTGCCCTCAGTGGTTGACTGGTGTTCCTGTTGACCTCAAGGCGAGGTCGGGCAGATCGACTGCCAGCGAAACCCGCTGCCGGCGTGGCGGATTTCTACCGAACATCGTTGCGATGCCGGATTGAGTCGAGTTCTAACCCAATGTCTCCGAGGCGGGAATGATCGTTTTGTCATAAGTAAGTAACGAAACCATGCTGCTGCCCATAAGGCGCGCGAACCGTGACGCTCGTGAGACCCATTGCGGCCCTGCTACTCCTGTACTCCGATGGAAGACAGCGGGAATCGATACAAAATGTTGAAGCCGATCCGGGGTCGGGCCAAGCCCCAACCGAATCTAAATTTTCTGGAAATGCCATGACTGATCGCCACGAACTTATCCTCACCTGCCCCAAGGGACTCGAAGGCCTGTTGCTCGAAGAAGCCGTTGGGCTCGGACTCGAAGAGGCGCGTGAACAGACCGCCGCGATTCGCGGGTTCGCCGGCATGGAGGTTGCGTATCGGTTGTGTCTCTGGTCGCGACTGGCCAACCGCGTGTTGCTGGTGATCGATCGTTTCGCCACGGAAAACGCTGAAACGCTGTATGACGGAGTCCACCGGATCGACTGGTCGGAGCACCTCGAGGCGACTGGCAGCCTGGCGGTGGAATTCAGTGGTCACGGATCGGGAATCGATAATACTCACTTCGGCGCGTTGAAGGTCAAGGATGCCATCGTCGATCGCCTTCGCACAGCTTCCGGTGAACGCCCGAGCGTCGACAAGTTGAATCCGGACCTTCGCATACACCTGCGTCTGGATCGCGGGCAGGCGGTACTTTCCCTCGACCTTTCCGGGCACAGCCTGCATCAGCGCGGCTACCGTCTGCAGCAAGGTGCCGCGCCGCTAAAGGAAAACCTCGCCGCCGCCGTACTGATACGTGCTGGCTGGCCTCGTATTGCCGCATCCGGCGGCGCGCTGACGGACCCGATGTGTGGCGTCGGCACCTTTCTCATCGAAGGCGCCATGATGGCGGCAGATATTGCACCGAACCTGCGCCGTGAGCGTTGGGGCTTCAGTGCCTGGCTTGGGCACGCTCCGGCGATCTGGAATCGTTTGCATGCAGAAGCGCAGGCGCGTGCCGAGGCGGGTCTAGCCAGAAAGCCGCTGTGGATACGCGGCTACGAGGCGGATCCGCGGCTGATACAGCCCGCCAAGAACAATATCGAGCGAGCCGGGCTGGCGAGTTGGATTCGGGTCTACCAGGGTGATGTGGCGACGTTCGAGCCTCGGCCCGATCAGAACCAGAAAGGCTTGGTGATCTGCAATCCACCCTATGGCGAGCGTCTGGGCGACGAAGCGAGCCTGGTCTATCTTTACCAAAATCTCGGTGAGCGCCTGCGACAGGCCTGCCTTGGCTGGGAATCGGCAGTGCTGACCTCCGCCCCGGACCTCGGCAAGCGCATGGGCATCCGTAGTCACAAGCAATACGCCTTCTGGAACGGTGCGTTGCCCTGCAAGCTCTTGTTGATCAAGGTGGAGCTGGATCAGTTCGTCACCGGCCGGCGTACGACGTCCACCGAGTGTCACGCCGATCAGGAACCAGCGGAGGAACTGGCGCGCCTCAGCGAAGGCGGGCAGATGTTTGCAAACCGATTGCAGAAAAATCTGCGGCTGCTGGGCAAATGGGCCCGTAAGGAAGGTATCGAATGCTACCGCCTGTATGACGCGGACATGCCGGAGTATGCGTTGGCTATCGATCTATACGGTGAATGGGTGCATGTGCAGGAATATGCACCGCCACGCTCGATTGATCCGGAGAAAGCCCAGGCGCGTCTGTACGACGCACTCGGCGCGATTCCCCAGGCGCTGGGTATTTCCCGTGATCGGGTAGTGGTCAAGCGCCGCGAGCGCCAGAGCGGAACGCGTCAGTACGAGCGCCAGGCCAGCCAGGGAGAATTTCTCGAAGTCAGCGAAGGCGGCGTCAGGCTCCTGGTGAATCTTACCGATTACCTGGACACCGGGCTGTTCCTCGATCATCGCCCGATGCGCCTGCGCATTCAGCGCGAAGCCGCTGGCAAGCGCTTCCTCAACCTGTATTGCTACACGGCTACTGCCACGGTGCACGCCGCCAAGGGCGGCGCTCGCAGCACTACCAGTGTCGATTTGTCGAAAACCTATCTGGATTGGGCGCGGCGCAATCTGGCGCTCAATGGCCTGTCCGATCGACAGCGTCTGGAGCAAGCGGATGTAATGGCCTGGCTGGAAGAAGACCGTGGCGAGTACGATTTGATTTTCATCGATCCGCCGACCTTCTCCAACTCGAAGCGTATGGAAGGTGTCTTCGATGTCCAGCGTGATCATGTCGCCTTGCTCGACTTGGCAATGGCGCGATTGGCAGCAGGCGGTACGCTGTATTTCTCCAACAACTTCCGCAAATTCGTGCTCGACGCAGGCATTGCCGAGCGTTACGCCGTCGAGGAAGTCACTAGCGCCACGCTGGATGAGGACTTTCGCCGCAACAGCAAGATTCATCGGGCCTGGAAACTTCAGGCGCGCTGAGTGTCAGGCGGCATAGCCTTTTGATGGCGATGCTGCCAGGTGAACTGTTAGCTGGGCTACGCCGACAGCATCGAACCGCCGGCGCTTTTGACTAACGTTGTGCCGTGCTTTTGTTGCTCGGGCGGTTGTATAGGCTGACCAGCACCTGATCCAGCACCGAGGAGGCGCCCCACGGGCGTGGGTGGTTGAGGATCGCGACGACCGCCCAGGTATTGCCGTCGTTGTCGCGGCTGTAACCGGCGATTGCCCGCACCGTGTTCAAGGTTCCGGTCTTGATGTGCGCCTTGCCGGCAACGCCGGTGTTGCGCAAGCGCTTGCGCATGGTGCCGTCTATTGCCGCGAGAGGCATCGACGAGATGAATTCGGCCGCGTACGGGCTCTGCCAGGCGGCTTGAAGCAAACTGGCGAGCTCTCGTGCGCTGACCCGCTCGGCACGCGAAAGGCCTGAACCGTTTTCCATGACCAAGTGGGGTGAGATCAATCCCTTTTTCGCTAGCCACTGACGGATCACTCGTTGTGCAGCCTTGGCGTCATCGGCGTCCGCTTCGTTGCGAAATTCAGCGCCCAGGCTCAGGAACAGCTGCCGCGCCATGGTGTTGTTGCTGTACTTGTTGATGTCGCGGATGATTTCGACCAGATCCGGTGAGTAGGCGCGAGCGATCATCCGTGCGTCCTTGGGCACCTGAGCAACCCGATCAGTGCCGAGGATGCTGCCGCCCAGTTCCTTCCAGATCGCACGGACGGCACCGGCGGCGTATTGCTGGTGGTCGAGCAGGGACAGGTAGGTCTGGCCGCTACATCCGGCCGGAAGCTTGCCCGTCACCACGACGGTAACGCCATCTGCATCCTTGATCGGGTTGTAGCGAATGTCCGGCCAGCCGGGACATTTGGCTTTTGGCAGGGCCTGGATGCGGTTGTCGACGCGAACCGCGGCGATCGGCGGCTCGACGACTACGTTCACCTTGCCACCGTCGTTGCGGGCGATAAAGCGAAGCGCCTTGAGATTGATCAACAGAGAGTCTGGCCCGACCAGGAAGGGTTTGTTCTTGTCATTGCCATCGTCATCGAAGACCGGCAGCGTCGGCTGCACAAAGTGGCTGCGGTCGAGAACCAGATCGCCAGTCACGGTCTGGACGCCATTGGCTCGCAGATCACGCAACAACAGCCAGAGCTTCTCCATGTTGAGCTTAGGGTCGCCGCCACCCTTTAGATAAAGGTTGCCGTTCAGCGTGCCGTTTTCAATAGGCCCGTCGGCATGAAACTCCGTTTTCCATTCGTGATCGGGGCCCAACAGCTCTAAGGCGGCATAGGTTGTGATCAGTTTCATGGTCGATGCGGGATTGACTGACACGTCGGCATTCACGAACGTCGGCGACGCGTTGCTATTGAGCGGCAGCATGACGACCGACAATGCACTACTCTCGATTTTGTTCGCCTTTAGAGCCTGCGCCACGCGTGGCGGCAGGGTCTGATTGACCTGCTCGGCAAGCGCAGGGAAGGCCAGTGGCATCGCCAGTGCGGCAATTGCTATACGGCTTAGAAACTTGCTTATACCTCTGTCCCGATCGGCTGGGACAGGTACACCGGAAATCATCGACATGAAGGTTCCCTACAGCGTTCAGGGAAGAATGACGGGCCATTAGGCCCATGCCTGAGAGGTGACGTACTTCTCATCTGGCAAGCGTAGCCGGTGACTTCAGAGCGCTGCAAAAGGAATTCAGCAATTGATGCGTTTTCCAGACAAGCTGCGCTGCGACCTGCTGTCCGCATCGCACAAGCGCGGCGTTGCTGTTAGAGTGCGCGCCGTTATCAAGTCAGAAAAAGGTCCGATTCAATGGCTACCAATCGCTCGCGTCGTTTGCGCAAAAAACTCTGTGTCGACGAATTCCAGGAACTGGGTTTCGAAGTGAATTTGACCTACCGTGAGGGTCTTGAAGCCAAGGCGGTGGACGAATTTCTGGAAGCCTTTCTGAACGAGGCCATCGAAGTAAATGGTCTGGGTTATATCGGCGGTGAGGACTACGGTTTCGTATGCCTGGCCAGCCGTGGCTCGGTCAACGAGGAGCAGCGCGGCCAGGTCGAGGCATGGCTCAAGGGCCGCAGCGAGCTATCTGAATTCAACGTAAGCCCGTTGATGGACGTTTGGTATCCGGAGAACGAGATCAACGCTAAGGCGTGATCGAGTCATTCGTGTCCTGATCGGTTGTGGTTGGTTGTCCGGATCTGCGCAATGCAATTCGAACGACCAACCGACGTAGCAGATACATCAGCAAGGTAACGGCCACAGCCACGCCGACGCCAATTGCGGCGTTGATCAGACGCAGTTGCGGCAATCCCCAATCTTGCGCAAGGGTTTCGGCCAGCAGGACAAAGCTCAACGTCGTCTGCAGTACGAACAACCCGTAATGATGCGCCTGGAATGCCCGGCTGAGCATCACCAGCGGCAGCATGATCATTACCATCATCGGCGGATCGGCCAAGCTATGGCCCATATAAATCAGCACCGCCGCTGCGCATAGAATTCCGATACTGGCTTGTAACGCACGAACGAGGCTGCGCTGTAGGTTCATCTGCAGGGTTGTGAAGACGGCCAGCGTTAGCCAATAACCGCGTGGCAGATCGGCGATAGTGACGATCAGGCCGCCCACCGCCGCAGCCAGCATATAGGTCAACGCATGCAGCCGCCACTGGCGAATCGGCGTGCGCCGTGCTCTGCGACGCAGGACTTTCATCAAGCTGAACAGGCGGGGCATATACGGCCACATACGCAGTCCGTGCATGCCGCGCAGGCCGAACGCCAGTAGCGTGACCCACAGTCCTCCCAAGGCGAACAGCGCTGCAATCGCTTGAGGATTATTGAAGTCGCCAATACCGTGCTGGCCCTGACCGAGACAAAGACAGATGGCAAGGCCGATGCCAAGCTTGCCAGCCTCGTTGCCGTAACGTTGCAGCCATGCGAGTAGCAAGCCATAGAAGGCAAAAAGTCCAAGGCTGATCAGAGGATGAGTTGCTGACCAGAACCCGAGTCCCGCGCTACCGGCACCGAGCCCAATCAGCAATAGCATTCGCAGCATGCCGAGGCGGTGCAACGGATTTGCCTTGGCAGCCTGGAAGGCGCCGACCGTGGCCCAGAGGAAGCCGGCATGACCACTGAACAGCCCAAGCATAAGCGGTAATGCGCAACCCAGCCCCGCGACAGCCGCCGCCCCCCAGGCGGGACGGCCTGGTTGCCAACCGATCATCTTCCACAACGACTTCTTCATTTGGCTCACGTCGGGCTCGAACGTCCGGTCATCTCGCCGGCCATCTCTGTGGCGTAGCTGTCGGTCATGCCGGCGATAAAGTCGATCACCCGTACGAAGGCGTCATACAGAGGACGCTCAGGATCGGGAGCATTGCCGCCAAGCAAGTCCATGATGCGCCGGTTCTTGAATGACGGAGTGCGGCCACCGTGTTGCTCCAGTGCAGCGCCACAAAACGCATTGAGCAATATTTCGAGCGTGGTATAGGCGCCGATCTCATGCAGCGTCTTGCGTTTGTCTTGAAAGATCTTTTCTCGTGCCATGGCTTTGGCCTGCACGACGCATTGCTTGGCAGGGCCATGCATGTGATCGACCAGATCTCCGGCAAGGCTGCCCGCCAACAATGCGTTCTGCTGTTCGACGAACGCGCGCGCAGCGGCGTTGGTGAGATGTTCGATGGCCTTGCCTCTTAGAATTGCCAGCTTGCGCCTGCGTGAATCCTTTGGGCCCAGCTGGCGATAGGTTTCAGGCAGGTCATCGCCAACCAGGCTGAGCAGTAAGGACTCGACCTCTGAATAATCGAGCAGGTCCATCTCCAGACCATCCTCTAGATCGATGAGGCCGTAGCAAATGTCGTCTGCCGCCTCCATCAGATAAACCAGCGGATGACGTGCCCAGCGCTGCTCGTCCAGTTTCGGTAGGTCAAGCTTCGAGGCAATTTGTTCGAGCAGTGGGAGTTCGCTCTGGTAGCAGCTGAACTTGTGTTTCTTGTAGCCAAGCGCTTCGGCGTGGCGCGACGTCCAGGGGTATTTCAGATAAGCACCAAGTGTGGCGTAGGTAAGCCGGGTGCCGCCGTCGAACTGGTGGTATTCGAGCTGGGTCAGTACACGAAAACCTTGGGCGTTGCCCTCGAAGTTCAAGAAGTCGGCTCGCTCGGCGTCGCTCATGGCATCCAGCCAGCCACGTCCGGCGGCCTGTTGAAACCAATAGCGAATGGCGTCTTCGCCTGAGTGCCCGAAAGGTGGATTGCCGATGTCATGAGCAAGGCAGGCCGACTGAACGATCATTCCGAGATCCGCTGGGCTGCACCATTCCGGCATGCCCTCGCGCAATACTTCGCCCACCCGCATGCCTAGCGACCGGCCGACACAACTGACCTCCAGCGAGTGGGTGAGGCGGGTGTGTATATGATCGTTGCTGGAAACCGGGTGCACTTGGGTTTTACGCCCAAGACGACGGAACGCTCCAGAGAAAATGATCCTGTCGTGATCCTTGTGAAACGGACTTCGACCAAGTTCTTCATTGCTGTGAGCGGATTTCCCGAGCCGTTCACGATTGAGCAGGGTGTGCCAGTCCAAAGAACAACCTCCTTGATGTTGCCAGTGGGTACCGGCTGCAAGCGCAATGTAACGGCCGGCCGTCGAGTAAGGCGGCGCATCCTGTTATGCATAATCCAGCGCATGCGCCAGCCTACAGCACTTACTGATAATCAAACCATAAGACATATCTCGTGGCTTGACTGTCAACGGTGCTGGACTGGCTATATCAGCTCTGTAACCTTCTACTGACGCAGCTTTCGGATCACTGGGTACAGCATGATTCCCAGTCGGGCAAGTTGGCCCACCTTGCCCAGGCGACGGCCGAAGAGTGCCAGTCCCAAAGTCGTGGCAATCATCAAAGGGCCCTTCGGGACATGATGTTCTGAAGCCGCGCCGCGATTCGCTACCATTCCCTTGATCCGTTGGAATGGGTGGGCCAGTGGCTGCGAGTGATAAAGAATCTGCTGACGGTTCATCTCCATGCGCAACCGAACGAGGTCCTTGCGCATGGTTAGGTCGCTAGAGGTGCTAAGAGGAAGGCTCATGGCAGTAAACGCTCCCGATTGCGGGCCAGTTCCTCGACCGTCGCCTGGAAGGGCGAAGCGCTCTCCTTGGCGAGACGGACTGCGCGGCTGATGCATACCGCCAGGGCGATTGCGTATACCAAGCAGAGAACGAGAATTGCAGCGATGGGGTTCGTCTCCCAGAATGCGATGACAATCGCTGCCGAGAGGCCTACCAGAATCAGCAAACCGAGTATCAGGCTGATACTTGCCAGAAGAAACAGCTTGAACACCCGGGCTCTTTCTTCCTGGATTTCTATCCCGACCAGCTCCAGATGCCCTTGCAAGAGGCCTGCAAGCGCGCTGCCCATCTTTTTCAGCGAGGGCGCGGGAGCTTCATCGGAGTGCTTGGCTTCCATAGGACTCACTCCCCAGATCAGCGGCGGGTGATCAGGCCAAGGAGAAAGCCGACTCCCGCCGCGATGCCGATCGATTGCCACGGGTGAGTGTGGACGTACTCTTCAGTGCACTGGATGGCAGCCTGGCTCTGTTCACGTAGAGAACCTTCCTGTTCTTTGAGCATTTGACGCGCACGGCTCAGGTTGGCGTTAATCTTGCCGCGCAGCTCTTCGGTCTGAGTGCCTGCGGAGTCCTGCGTATGCTTGAGCAGCCGCTCGGTGTCACCGATCAGGGTGTGGAACTCCTCAATAAGGGCGTTCTGAGCGGCCTGGAGGTTGCGACGGTGCGCCGATTTATCGATTAGCGGTGTGGTGGTTCCCGTGGATCCTATAGTTCCGTTGGTTCCGTCGGGGATCGGGGTGTTGTCGCTGGTGCCGAAAGTGGATTCGGTAGACATCTGCAGCTCCTCTTGAGTTTCGCAGGGACGAAAGGTCCCGGTCTCTCAATTTCGAGCGTGACAGTGGCGCAAGGTTCCCGTTTCGGTTTGGTCGTTTAGCTATCGGTGCAGTCGGACAATGCATCAGCTTGGCTTCAGCATGATGAGCATAAAAAAGAAAACCCGCCGAAGCGGGTTTCCTATCTACTGCATTCGCATGCGGTAGCCGCTATTACATCAGCGGGATTGTGTAGCTAACGATGAAGCGGGTCTGGTCAATCTCGCGACCTTCGCCACGGTAGGTACCGTTGCGCAGTTTGACACCCAGATTCTTCAGGGCACCGCTCTGCATGACGTAGCCGATGTCGGTGTCGCGCTCCCACTCGTCGCCGTTGCCAGCCCCGGTGCCGGTGTCGGTGCCCTTCACATAACGCGTCATGAAGGTCAGGCCTGGCACGCCCATGGCGGCGAAGTTGTAGTCATAGCGAAGCTGCCAAGACGTTTCGTCCGGGTCGGCGAAAGTTGGGTCGATCATTACATAGTTGACGAGGAACGCGTCGCCGCCAGCAATGTAGGGGTAGCCGGTGTCACCGCTCATGTCCTGATAGGCCGCACCGAATGCGTGGCCACCCAGGCTGTAGGTGAACATGGCGCCGAAGGCCTTGTTATCGACGTTAGTGTTGCCGTCGTCGGTGGAATGGGCGTAACGGATGTCGCTCTTGAACGACTGCTTCTCACCCAGTGGCAGTACGTGAACCAAGTTGACGATGTGCTGCTTGTAGTTCTTATCGAGATTGCCGTAGTCGTAAGAAGTCGTCAGTTGCTTGTTCCACTGATACTTCAAGCTGGCGAAATCAAACTTGTCAGAAGCTTCACCATCAGTACTACCCGCACTGGACATCCCAAGATCAGCAAAACCGGCTTCGCTACGCAAGCTAGTTTCAGTCATCCGGCCGACGTTAACGGTCAAGCCGTCAATTTCCTGGGAGGTCAGCATACCGCCGCGGAAGGTCTGTGGCAGCAGGCGCGAGTCGCTCGGCAGGATGGTCGGCAGCTTTGGAATCATCTCGCCGATTTTCAGAGTGGTTTTGGAGTAGCGAGCTTTCGCAGCGCCGCCAATGCGTCCGTAATCGTCCGGCGCACGGCCATCGCTATCTTCGGGGAGAAGACCGGTACCTGTACGGTCCGGGCTGGAATCGAGCTTCAGACCCAGCAGCCCGATCGCGTCGACGCCGAAGCCGACGGGGCCTTCGGTAAAGCCCGACTCGAATTTGAGGATGAAACCTTGTCCCCATTCCTCGGCCTTGGACTGCGGTCTCGGATCGCCGTCCTGACGGTTGTCTGCGTTGTGATAGAAGTTGCGCAGTTCTAGGTTGGCTTTGCTGTCTTCAAAAAATGCAGCTTGAGCCATAGTGGGGATGGCCAGTGTTGCTCCCAGAGTGGCTAGGGCCACGCCCCGGGCGATTGGGGTCTTGAGCATTTCTTGTTCTCCTCGTTGGATGATGCTCTGAAGTCGCTCTTTACGGCGCCATGCAATAAAGCACTACATAGTTATTTTCAGCCCTTAGACCTTAGTCTTTAAGGCTTAAGCGTAGCAGTGTTCGCGGTTCCGCTCGGTAGTCGCTCTTGTTCCGACTCGATGAAGCATTGAGTGGCGCTACCGATACGCGCTTACACGTCCGGCCCTGCAGCTCTAAGTCCGCTTGGGCTGCCGCATCCTAGCGTTTTGCTGGTCACTAGTCGAACCCATAAATCAAACCGTCGTTTGAGTGAGTTCAAAGTCACACTTTTTTCGCTCGGCTACACCAAAAGGATAGGGCGAGATTGAGGGAATTGCATCACGATGAGGCTGCTAGAATTGCATTTGGCCAAAATGTCAAAAGAGCCGTATCTATGCTTCCTGAGTGTCAATTGTTTGGAACGCTGGGTTGCCACCTATGTGAGCAGGCCGAGGCGGTAGTTTTGCCGCTGGTGGAGCATGGCCTGTTAGTAGAGTTGCTTGATGTGGCAGATAGGCCCGAATGGGTCGACGACTATGGGTTGCGCATACCCGTGCTGCGACGAGTTGATACGGGTGCCGAATTGGACTGGCCATTCGAGATAGAACAAGTCGTATGGTTTTTGCAGTGAGTGATCGCGAGCACTGGCAACTTGGAAGTTGCGAGTTGATAGTCACCGTCGGCGCGGCAAGTGCCTGGATGCAACTAACGAGTGGGTGGGTTTAAGGCCGTTCGGGCTGTAGATAAAATTCAGCTAGAGAAACGAAAAAACCGGCCAAAGGCCGGTTTTCTTACATCAGACTATCAATTCTGATGCCGGGAATGGTCGGAGCGACTGGATTCGAACCAGCGACCTTCTCGTCCCGAACGAGACGCGCTACCAAGCTGCGCTACGCTCCGAAGATAGCGCGCATTTTACAGAAAAACATTTACTTCACAAGCGCTTGGAACGCGGTTTTGACGCTTCCCACGAAATTGCCACTGCGTGGCTGAATGAGCCATTTAGAGTTCCTGAACGGTACGAACCTGGTCTTTGTTCACTCTACCTGGTTTGCCGTCGATACCCTCGAATTCATAGAAGCCAGCCTCATCGTCATAGTCCGGGTGGTCCAGTGTCTGGATTTCGCGGCCATCGTTTAGCGTGATGACGCTAGGGTTTGAGCAGCCTGATAGCAAAGCCAATCCTACAAGTAATGCAAGGGCGGCTCCGGTTCCTGTGCGCATGATGATCTCCTCATGGTAGTTGCGTCTGTGACGGCGGTCGGCGGCGCTAAGTTCCCCGCGGCAGAGCTACCTCAAGCAGGTTGGGCGAGTTCAGATTGGCAAGCCGGGGATCGTTTTCGTCCAGATCTAGGCTGCGCGCTCCAAGTGTCAGTAGTATCTCGCGATTGCTTCGCTCTCCCGCGTGCCACGCGGTTTCAATAGCGCAAGCAAGACTGACCGGGATGATGCAGAAAAGCGGCTCCCATTGATCGCCCCGTCGGGCCATTATTGGTGTGTCCGGTTCATCCTGCGCAGCCGCGTAGAGCTGCGCGACCAATGCCTTGTCGATCAGCGGCGCATCGCACGGGAATATCATCAACCAAGAGTGGCGTGCCGCTGCAAGACCTGCGCGTATACCCGCAAGCGGGCCGGGAAAGTTTGGTTCATCGTCACCTACCAGCCGGTCGGCGAAGGGCGCGTAGCGCTCCTGGTTGCGGTTGCAGGAGACAAGCAAGTCATCGGTCAACGGCCGTGCTATTGCATGTGGCCAGGCCACGAGCGGCTTGCCGTGCCACTCGATCAATCCCTTGTCTTGCCCGCCCATTCGCTGACCACGCCCTCCGGCCAGCAGAAGAATCGAGCAATCTGGGAGCCTGCTCTGGTCCATCAAGTGCTCCGGCAAAAGCCTGTGATATAACACCTGCAATTGAGTCCAACAACCGGAACCATCTATGAGTCACCTCGCTGATCAGCCTTTTGTTGCTTTGAATATTGCTGTCCTGACAGTCAGCGATACCCGTTCTTTGGAAACCGATACTTCCGGGCAGTTACTCGTCGACCGTGTAGTTGCCGCAGGGCACCGGCTCGCTGCGAGAGTGTTGCTCAAGGATGATCTTTATCGGATCCGAGCTCAGGTCGCGACCTGGATCGCCGAAGACGCCGTACAAGTGGTGTTGATTACTGGCGGCACCGGATTTACCGCTCGCGACAGTACGCCGGAAGCGATTGGCTGCCTGCTGGACAAGCAGGTTGACGGATTTGGCGAGCTGTTTCGCCAAATATCGGTGCCCGATATCGGCAGTTCCACCGTTCAGTCGCGAGCGTTGGCGGGGCTGGCAAATGCGACGCTGGTCTGTTGTCTACCGGGCTCGACCAATGCCTGTCGAACCGCATGGGATGGCATCCTCGCGGAGCAACTCGATGCGCGCCATCGTCCATGCAATTTCGTGCCTCATCTCAAGCAGGCTGCGCCATGCGAGATTCGTTCATGACCCGGGTCGAGTCGCTCGCGTTGATGCCAGTAGAGCAGGCGCTCGAAGCATTGCTCAAGCAGGCGGAAGCCGCACCGGTTCAGGAAGTCGAGAGCGTTTCGATCGCTGACGCGGTCGGCCGGATACTGGCTGAACCGCTAGTTGCGCAGCTGGATCTGCCGCCATGGCCTAACAGTGCGATGGACGGTTATGCGTTGCGAGCGGCAGACCTGGATGGCCAACCGATGACGGTTTGCCAGAAAATCTTTGCCGGCACCCAGCCGCAGCCGCTGCTACCGGGTTGTTGCGCACGAATTTTCACGGGCGCACCGATGCCGGAAGGCGCGGACAGCGTGGAGATGCAGGAGAACGTCGAGGTGCTTGGCGATGGTCGGGTGCGCTTCGTCGAACCGATACAGCCTGGTCAGCACGTCCGCCCCCAGGGTGGCGAGGCGAGGTGCGGCGATACGGTGCTCGAAGCCGGTGTGCGCCTGGGGGCGATTGAGCTGGGGCTCGCCGCTTCGTTAGGTGCGCCGCAACTGAAAGTGCGCCGGAAGCTCAAAGTGGCATTGCTTTCTACCGGAAACGAACTGGTTGAGCCGGGTGAGGCACTGATGCCGGGACAGATTTACAACAGCAATCGAATGCTGTTGCGTCACTGGTTGCAGCGCTTGGGTTGCGAGGTTGTCGACGCTGGAATCGTACCGGATGATCCTGTGCGGGTTCGACAATGCCTGGCGGCGTTGCATGAGGTTGATCTCATTCTCTCTACGGGTGGTGTGTCGGTTGGTGAAGCTGATTTCCTAGGGCAAGTGCTGCGGGACGAGGGGGAATTGACGCTCTGGAAATTGGCAATCAAGCCAGGCAAGCCGCTGACCTGCGGTAACTATCGGGGTGTTGCGGTCATCGGGTTGCCTGGCAATCCGGCGTCTACGCTGGTTACCTTTGGCCTGCTGGCGCGACCTTACATGCTTCGCCGCATGGGTGCTTCGCAGCTAGATCCACTGCGCTTCTCTGTATCTGCGGGGTTCAGTTGGACCAAGCCCGGCACGCGTCGCGAATATTTAAGAGCTCGTATCGAGTCGGGTAGGGCGGTGCTGTATCCAAACCAGAGCTCGTCAATATTGCGCAGCGCAGCCTGGGCAGATGGATTGGTAGAAATACAAGAGCACAGCCAGTTGCAGGCGGGTGATTCCGTGCCCTTTATTTCATTTACCGAATTGCTCGGCTGATTAGCTTCGTGTCTCTGGCATTTTGTATTAGACGGGGGCTGAGGTTCGATTAGGTGCGTGCGCTACGACGCGAGACGCTGACGAATATCAGGTAAGTTGGCTCCGGCAATAAACTGATCGCATTTTTCATTGTCTACTTTTCCCATCTGCGGCCATGTCTGGCCAGAGATGTGTCTGGTATTGCCTCAAAGACAAGGAGGGATGTAGATGCAGGAAAGAAACGCCTGGGTCGATTACGCCAAAGCCATTGGGATCATTCTGGTGGTCTATGGACATGTTGCGCGCGGGGTATTCAACGCCGGGTTGCCAATGGAAGAGGGCAAATACCTTCTCGTCGACAGCATCATCTACACCTTCCATATGCCGCTGTTCTTTTTCCTGTCGGGCTTGTTCTTCTACGACTCGCTGATGAAGCGAGGAAAGACGGGGCTCATCGTCAACAAGGTAGACACGATCGTTTATCCCTTCATTGTATGGTCGCTGTTGCAGGGCCTGACCGAAGTGGCATTGTCGAACTACACCAACGGGCAGGTCACGTTAGTACAAGTGTTCTCGTTGCTCTGGTCGCCGCGCGCGCAGTTCTGGTTCCTCTATGCGCTGTTTCTGGTTTTCGTTGTCTGCTCTTTCGTTTATGCCAAGGCCGATCGCCGCTACTTTCTACCCATACTTTTGGTCTTTGGCGTCCTCTACGTGTTCAACCAGGACTTGCCTATGGGTAATGTCGGCGGGTTCATCTTCGGCAACGCAATATTTTTCGCGCTCGGTGTATGGTTTAACGAGGTAAAAGCGTTCTTTCTTGCTCGTTATGTTCCGCTCACTTTGTTGTTCGGTACGATGTTTGTGATTGGCCAATATCTATTCCACATCACCTTTGGCTTGAATTGGGAAGTAGGTGGTTTGCCGGTGCTTGTGCTGGCAACCGTTTCGATCCTTTTCATGATTGCCTTGTCGATGTGGCTGGGCCAGATTCGCATGGAGTGGCTGTTGTTCATCGGCGCCTCTTCCATGACCATCTATCTGATGCATATTCTGGCCGGAAGCGGGGTTCGAGTGATCCTTAGTCGCTTCCTGGGCATTGATTCGATCCCAGTCCACTTAATGGTCGGGACCTTGATTGGTCTCATGGCACCGTTGCTGGCGCAGGTCATCATCAAGCGCTACAACTTTTACTTCCTATTGACCCCACCGAAGCTGGTTTCCGCGACCAATCTTCGGATGCGCAGGGCATTGGCGAACTAGCCGAAGCGCTCACTCGCCATGATTGGGCCAACTTCATCGTCAGCCTTGACGCTGGGGGATGCCGCAGCCCGGCAAAGTCGCCGCGCGAGCGGAGGGAAGTCCGGGCTTGAGCCGCAGCGGAAAGGTGATTTGGCTAGCCGCAACCAATCCGTTGGATTTTTAGCGTTTCGTCCGTCGACAAAGTCAAACGCTGGTCGTTGTACTCCAGCGTGACGACGTCTCCAGGCCGAAGGATGCGGGCAATGGTTGCCCCGCTTTGATGGCGCGCCTGATCCAGTAACTCAGGGCTTGCCTGTTCTCCTACAAGCTTCTGAACCGCTGAGGCGTTGCATCGTCCTGCTGTGCCGTTCGAGCCTTGCATTGGTTCTGGCGGCTGTGATTGGCAGCCGATCAGAGCAGAGCTGAGCAGCATCAGAACGATTGATCGAATGGCCTGCATGGCGTTTTCCTTTTAGTTGGGTGGCGGGCGTGAATATATGACGAGCTGATGAGCTAAATATGGCAACCGGTCGGCTGTTGAAACAGTTACGCGCAAGGGAACTGGCGGAACAGCGGCGCCGTCTTAGCATCGATAGCCCTGCAAACTGCGCCGGGCCGACGAATAAAGATAAGGAGTTCCGCCATGTTCAACTCATCCGTGATGAAGCGTGTAGCCAGCATTCTGGCCGCGATGCATTTCATGCTATTTGCGCAAATCCCCTTGGCTCATGCGGCGATGATCGGCACCCCGGAGATTATTGCCGAACAACAGCAGCAAGTGGATCGCCAGCAGCTGCTGACGATGCTTGAAGACAAAGATGTCCAGAAGAAGCTCGTGTCGATGGGCGTCGAACGTGACCAGGTCGAGCAGCGGATCAACAGCTTGACGCCGGCAGAACTCGCCCAATTCAATCAGCAGCTGGATCAGGCGCCGGCAGGTGCCGGTGTGGTGGGAATCATCGTGCTGTTCCTGGTGATTTTCATCATTACTGATCTGCTTTGCGCGACTAATATCTTCAACTTCGTCAACTGCATTAACCGTTGATCCGACGACTAGTCCTGCTGTCTGCTGTCCTCCTGCTCGGGGCATGCGCGCGTACGCCGATCGTTCCGATTGGCTCTGCGGAGCTCCCCGAGCAGGTTGAGCTCGCTGAGGTCCCGTTCTTTCCTCAGGCAGCCTACCAGTGCGGGCCGGCTGCTCTTGCCACGATGCTTGTCCAGCGCGGTGTAAACACCGGACCGGATCAGCTCGTGGAGCGCGTCTATTTGCCGGAGCGCAAGGGCAGCCTCCAGGTCGAAATGGTCGCTGCCGCTCGGGCTCACGATCTGTTGGTTTATCCCGTTGAGCCAAGGTTAGAAGCTTTGTTAACCGAAGTGGCAGCGGGCAATCCCGTTCTGGTACTGCAGAATCTTGCGTTCGATCGCTGGCCGCAGTGGCATTTCGCGGTTGTGATGGGGTATGACCTAACAACTCAAACCATCGTTCTGCGATCCGGGACGACCCGACGATGGATAGGTAGTTTTCGGCAGTTCGAGCGAAGCTGGGCCAAGGGCGATCGTTGGGCGATAGTGACGGTTATGCCCGATCAGCTGCCGCAGACTGCTAAGGAAACGCTGTGGCTGAAGGCTGCGAACGATCTGGAGCAAACCGGGCACATAGATGCCGCCCAGCAGGCCTACGAAACGGCAGCAAAGCGCTGGTCCGGTGGTTTGTCCTGGTTTGCTCTTGGCAACAGC
Source organism: Stutzerimonas sp. VN223-3 (assembly GCF_045999685.1). Classification (NCBI taxonomy): domain Bacteria; kingdom Pseudomonadati; phylum Pseudomonadota; class Gammaproteobacteria; order Pseudomonadales; family Pseudomonadaceae; genus Stutzerimonas; species Stutzerimonas sp. VN223-3. The sequence goes on from NZ_RBEC01000001.1 coordinate 1,057,870, forward strand.
TGGTACGCGCAAGGCGACAAGCGCGCCGCAGAGCGTGCGCTACGGACCAGCGTCCAGCGTGACGAAACCTTCGCCGCGGGGTGGTTCAACCTGTCGCAAGTATTGGCAGAGCGGGGCTGTACTGCGCAGTCATCGAGAGCACGTGCATGCGCCGTGAAGCTGGCTCCTGAGGATGAACGGTTTACAGCTGAATTGCCGGCGGTGCAGGGCGACGAAATGGCTGCGTGCGAAGCGCCGCCTCCGTGCCCCGTACATTAGCGCTGCCTAGAAACCTACCCTGTCACGCAGGCTGTAATACAGCGCGCCGAGCGCGCTGAACGGGGCACTGAATGTCTGCCCGCCGGGAAATGGGTAGTGTGGCAGGCTGGCAAAGGCGTCGAAGCGTTCAGCTTGCCCCCGCAACGCCTCGGCAATAATTTTTCCTGCGACATGCGTATAGGTCACGCCGTGGCCGCTACATCCTTGAGAGTAATAAATGTTGTCGCCAAGCCGTCCAACTTGCGGTAGGCGAGACAGTGTCAGCAGAAAGTTACCGGTCCAGGCGAACTCTGTCTTGATGCCGTGCAGCTGTGGGAACGTCTTGAGCATTTTCGGGCGAATGATCGAATCGACATCGGCCGGGTCACGCGCGCCATAAACCACTCCGCCTCCGTAGATCAGGCGGTTATCGGCGGATAGCCGGTAATAATCCAAAAGATAGTTGCAGTCCTCGACGCAGTAGTCCTGAGGCAGCAACTTCGCTGCGAGCTCTGGATCGAGGGGTTCCGTGGCGATGACCTGCGTACCGCAGGGCATGGACTTGGCCGCTAGCTCGGGTACCAGTCCTCCGAGGTAAGCGTTTCCCGCGACGATCACGAACTTGGCCGTCACCTGGCCGCGCTCGGTGTAAACGCGTGGGCTGCTTCCGCGGTCGATGCGGATCGCCGGGCTTTGCTCGTAGATGACGCCACCCAGCGATTCGACTGCTGCCGCTTCGCCGAGCGCAAGGTTGAGCGGATGGAGATGGCCACCGCTGTGATCCAGCATCCCGCCCGTATAGCGCTCGCATGCCACTACGTTTCGAATACCGTTGTGATCGAGCATTTCCAGCTGATCGTAACCGTAGCGCTCCCAGAGAGCCTTCTGGGTCTCGAGGTGATGCATTTGCTTTGGATTGAAAGCGGCAAACACGCCTCCGTTCTTCAGATCGCATTCGATGTTGTAGCGTGCGACGCGCTCGCGAATGATTCGTCCGCCTTCGAATGCCATTGCCCCGATCAGCCGTGCTTCATCGCTGCCGGCGCTGCGCTCGACAGCGTCGAGGTCGCGACTATAGCTATTGACGATCTGGCCGCCGTTGCGCCCGGATGCGCCGAAGCCGACTTTGGCTGCCTCTAGGATAACGACCCGGAACCCGTGCTCAAGCAAGAACAACGCAGTCGATAGTCCGGTGTAGCCTGCGCCAACAATGCAGACGTCAGCCTCAACATCGCTGCCCAAGGTTTCGCGGATAGGCGCCGGGTTTGCCGAGGCGGCGTAATACGAAGAGGGGTAGGGTGTGTGCGACATTTTGTTATCCCTGTTCTCAATATTTGACGCCGATGCTATCCCTACAAAGTCGTTGATGCCATAAGCGAAGACAGCAGATCATTCTTCTGCGTCAAAAATTACAGTTATCAGTGGCTTAGCGAAAAAACGCTTGACTCTGTCAGGCGGATCTCTAGAATGCGCGTCCATCGGAGGCACATAGCTCAGTTGGTTAGAGCACCACCTTGACATGGTGGGGGTCGTTGGTTCGAATCCAATTGTGCCTACCAATTCCGAAAAGGGTCGCGCTAGCGGCCCTTTTTTTATGCCTTGCTTGTCAGCGTGGCGGCTTTCTGAAAGCATCCGTGCTCCCCATGTTTTCCAGTGACTTCGGTTCGCTTGGATCAGCCTTCGGGCTCCTGCCATTGTGCGGCGGGTTATCCAGCGGGTCGCTTTCCTGGCTCATCCCAACCCATGTGGCCTTTGGTAGGGGTCACCACTAGGAGAGGAGGCGCCATGCCCACCATTACTCTTCCTGACGGTAGTCAGCGTTCGTTCGATCTTCCGGTTTCCGTTGCCGATGTGGCTCAGTCAATAGGTGCTGGTCTTGCCAAGGCGACTCTCGCTGGCAAGGTGAACGGTCGGCTGGTCGATGCCTGCGATTTGATCGAAAACGACGCGACCCTGCAGATCATTACGCCGAAGGATGAAGAGGGGCTGGAAATCATTCGTCACTCCTGCGCACACTTGCTTGGGCATGCCGTCAAGCAGCTCTATCCATCCGCGAAAATGGTAATCGGCCCAGTCATCGCCGAAGGCTTCTATTACGATATCGCCTTCGAGCGGCCGTTCACGCCAGATGATATGGCTGCAATCGAACAGCGCATGAAGCAGTTGATCGACACCGAATACGATGTGATCAAGAAGGTTACGCCGCGCGCTGGAGTCATTGAGGTGTTCCAGTCCCGCGGTGAAGATTACAAGCTGCGTCTGGTTGAGGATATGCCCGACGAGCAGGCGATGGGGTTGTATTACCACGAAGAATACGTCGACATGTGCCGTGGCCCGCATGTGCCGAATACTCGTTTCCTCAAATCCTTCAAGCTGACCAAGCTGTCCGGCGCATATTGGCGCGGCGATGCAAAGAACGAGCAGCTGCAGCGCGTTTACGGCACAGCTTGGGCGGACAAGAAGCAGCTCGCTGCCTACATCCAGCGTATTGAAGAGGCGGAGAAGCGCGACCATCGCAAGATCGGCAAGCGGCTTGACCTGTTTCATACCCAGGAAGAGGCGCCGGGTATGGTGTTCTGGCATCCCAACGGCTGGACCATCTATCAGGTACTTGAGCAGTACATGCGTGGTGTGCAACGCGCGAACGGCTATCAGGAAATCAAGACGCCGCAGGTCGTGGATCGTAGCCTTTGGGAGAAATCCGGGCATTGGGGCAACTACGCAGAGAATATGTTCACCACCGAGTCGGAAAGCCGCGATTACGCGATCAAGCCGATGAACTGCCCCTGCCATGTCCAGGTATTTAATCAGGGGCTCAAGAGCTACCGCGAATTGCCGCTGCGTCTCGCCGAATTTGGCTCCTGCCACCGCAACGAGCCGTCTGGTGCGCTGCACGGAATCATGCGTGTCCGCGGTTTCACCCAAGATGATGCACATATTTTCTGTACCGAGGAGCAGGTCAGTGCCGAGGCGGCAGATTTCATCAAGTTGACGATGCAGGTCTATGCTGACTTCGGTTTCAGCGATATCAAGCTGAAGTTGTCTACGCGACCCGACAAACGCGTCGGTGACGATGCCTTCTGGGATCGTGCTGAGGCTGCGCTGGCAGGTGCGCTGGACGCGGCTGGTTTGCCTTGGGAGTATTTGCCGGGAGAGGGTGCGTTCTACGGTCCGAAGATCGAGTTCACGCTGCTTGACTGCTTGGGGCGGTCTTGGCAATGCGGGACGCTGCAGTACGACCCGAATATGCCTCAGCGCCTCGATGCGAGCTATGTTGCTGAAGATAACAGTCGCAAGACGCCGGTCATGCTGCACCGTGCGATCCTCGGTTCGTTCGAGCGCTTCATTGGCATCCTGATCGAACATTACGAAGGGGCGTTCCCGGCATGGCTCGCGCCTACCCAAGCCGTGGTGATGAATATCACTGATAAGCAGGCGGAATTTGCCGCGGAAGTAGAGAAAACGCTTAATCAAAGCGGTTTCCGTGCCAAGTGCGACTTGAGAAACGAAAAGATCGGCTTTAAAATCCGCGAGCATACCTTGCTCAAGGTTCCCTATCTCCTGGTTATCGGAGATCGGGAGGTCGAGACACGAGCCGTTGCTGTGCGTACCCGTGAAGGCGTCGATTTGGGCTCCATGCCCCTGGACGACTTCGCCCAGTTGCTGGCACAAGCGGTTTCCCGGCGTGGTCGCCAAGAATTGGAGTAATGACTATTAAGCGTGAAATGAGACAGGATAAACGAGCTGCACCCAAGGCCCCGATCAACGAGAATATCTCGGCTCGTGAGGTCCGTTTGATTGGTGCTGATGGCGAGCAGGTTGGCATCGTCTCTATTGATGAAGCGCTTCGTATAGCTGAAGAAGCGAAATTGGATCTGGTAGAAATTTCCGCCGATGCGGTTCCTCCTGTCTGCCGGATCATGGATTACGGCAAGCACCTCTTCGAGAAGAAGAAGCAGGTCGCTGCAGCGAAGAAGAACCAGAAGCAGATCCAGGTTAAAGAAGTAAAGTTTCGTCCAGGGACGGAAGAGGGCGACTACCAGGTCAAGCTACGCAACCTGGTACGTTTCCTGAGTGACGGGGACAGGGCCAAGGTTTCGTTGAGATTCCGCGGTCGTGAGATGGCGCATCAGGAGCTGGGGATGGAATTGTTGAAGCGGGTCGAGGGTGACCTGGCTGAATACGGTTCGGTCGAACAGCATCCAAAGATGGAAGGACGCCAACTGATCATGGTCATCGCTCCCAAGAAGAAAAAGTAACCACCAGGGCACTGGCAGGCCTTGCGGTTATTTGAAATCACCCACACTGTGGAGTACCGAACATGCCAAAGATGAAGACTAAAAGTGGCGCTGCGAAGCGCTTCAAAAAGACGGCGAATGGCTACAAGCACAAACACGCTTTCAAGAGCCACATCCTGACCAAAATGTCTACCAAGCGTAAGCGTCAGCTGCGTGGTACATCTCTGATGCACCCGTCTGACAACGCAAAAGTAGAGCGCATGCTGCGCGTTCGTTAATTCGGTCAAGACTCAGAGGAATAACTCATGGCTCGTGTTAAGCGTGGCGTCGTCGCTCGTCGCCGTCACAAGAAAATTCTGAAACTCGCCAAGGGCTACTACGGCGCTCGTTCGCGTGTGTTCCGTGTTGCCAAGCAAGCGGTGATCAAGGCCGGCCAATATGCCTACCGTGACCGCCGTCAGCGGAAGCGTCAGTTCCGCGCTCTTTGGATCGCTCGTATCAACGCTGGCGCTCGTGTAAACGGTCTGTCTTACAGCCGTTTCATTGCTGGCCTGAAAAAAGCAGCCATCGAGATCGACCGCAAGGTTCTAGCCGAGTTGGCAGTGAATGAAAAAGCAGCTTTCGCTGCAATTGTCGAAAAAGCCAAAGCTTCTCTGGCCTAAGCCCATCGACAATCGAATCTTCGGATTCGTAGCGTCACCGATAGGGGAAGAGCCTTGTGCTCTTCCCCTATTTTGTATCTGAAGGGGCATTTGCAAAAGTGCACGTGGCGATGTGACCCGAGTGGCGAATTGCTTGGTGCGGTTCTGCAAGAACCTCTGGAGGTTGTAAATGGAAAACCTGGATGCACTGGTCTCGCAAGCGCTTGAGGCGGTGCAACATAGTCAAGACATCAATACCCTGGAGCAGATCCGGGTCCAATACCTCGGCAAGAAAGGCGAGCTGACGCTGGTCATGCAGACGTTGGGTAAATTGTCCGCGGAGGACCGCCCGAAAGCCGGTGCGTTGATCAACGCAGCGAAGAGCCGAGTCCAAGACGAGCTGAATGCAAAAAAAGCTGATCTTGAGCAGGCGGCGCTAAGCGCTAAGCTCGCTGCGGAACGGATCGATGTGAGCTTGCCCGGTCGTGGTGAGGTTTCGGGTGGCTTGCATCCGGTGACCCGTACGCTCGAGCGCATCGAGCAATTTTTCAGCCATATCGGTTACAGCGTCGCCGAGGGACCAGAGGTCGAGGACGACTATCACAACTTCGAAGCGCTGAATATTCCAGGGCATCACCCAGCTCGGGCGATGCATGACACCTTTTATTTCAACGCCAACATGCTTTTGCGTACCCATACCTCGCCAGTCCAGGTGCGCACGATGGAATCGCAGCAGCCACCGATCAGGATCGTCTGTCCGGGTCGCGTCTATCGTTGTGATTCGGATATCACCCATTCCCCAATGTTTCACCAAGTCGAAGGCCTGCTCGTCGACGAGGGCATCAGCTTCGCGGATTTGAAGGGGACGATCGAGCAATTCTTGCGAGTATTCTTCGAAAAGCCGCTGGGTGTCCGTTTCCGCCCCTCGTTCTTTCCGTTCACCGAGCCGTCTGCCGAAGTGGATATGCAGTGCGTGATGTGCAGCGGAAAGGGCTGTCGCGTCTGCAAGCAGACCGGCTGGCTAGAGGTGATGGGCTGCGGCATGGTGCATCCGAATGTATTGCGCATGTCCGGTATCGATCCGGAAAAATACCAGGGCTTCGCTTTCGGTATGGGAGCCGAACGGCTCGCCATGTTGCGTTATGGCGTCAACGACTTACGCCTGTTCTTCGATAATGACCTGAGATTCCTGGCGCAATTTCGCTAGGTCCAGAGTCCCGTCAAAGAATCTTTCAGGAGAGCAGGATGAAATTCAGCGAGCAGTGGTTGCGTACGTGGGTCAATCCGCAAGTTTCCCGCGATGAGTTGGTGGCGCGCCTATCAATGGTCGGCCTCGAAGTAGATGCGGTGACACCGGTCGCTGGCATATTCAGTGGTGTGGTCGTGGGTGAGGTGCTGAGCGCCGAGCAGCATCCGGATGCTGACAAATTGCGTGTATGCCAGGTTAGTAATGGCAGTGAGACGTATCAGGTGGTTTGCGGAGCGCCCAACGTGCGGCCGGGTTTGAAGATCCCCTTCGCCATGATTGGCGCCAAGCTGCCAGGCGATTTCAACATCACGAAGGCAAAACTTCGCGGCGTCGAGTCCAATGGCATGCTGTGTTCGGAAACCGAGCTGCAGGTCGGTGCTGATGACAGTGGGCTGATGGAGCTGGCTTCAGATGCGCCAGTTGGAGGCGATCTTCGTGATTATCTTGGTTTGGATGATGCGAGCATCGAGATCGGCCTGACCCCCAATCGTGGTGATTGTCTGTCGATTGCCGGGCTTGCGCGTGAGGTGGGAGCGATTTACGGGGCGGCGGTTTCGCCAGTCGATGTCGACCCGGTTGCTGCGAGTCATGACGAGGTGCGCCCGGTTGAAGTGCTGGCGCCGAAAGCCTGTCCTCGGTATCTCGGACGTGTGATTCGCAATGTCGATCTGTCGCGTCCAACACCGTTGTGGATGGTCGAGCGCTTGCGTCGTTCCGATATCCGTAGCATCGATGCGGTGGTGGACGTCACCAACTATGTGATGCTTGAGCTGGGGCAGCCGCTGCATGCGTTCGATCTCGCCGAAATTAACGGTGGTATCAGGGTTCGGATGGCTGAGGATCAGGAAAAACTTGTCCTGCTAGACGGGCAGGAGGTAACCCTGCGCGCAGATACGCTGGTTATAGCTGACCATCAGCGTGCGCTCGCAATTGCCGGGGTCATGGGCGGCGAGCACAGTGGCGTAAGCGCATCGACTCAGAACCTGTTCCTTGAGAGCGCCTTTTTCGACACCATCGCCCTCGCTGGCAAAGCACGATCTTACGGTTTACATACCGATGCATCGCATCGTTACGAACGAGGTGTCGACTCACAGCTTGCCCGTTCGGCCATGGAGCGGGCCACTGCGTTGCTGCTGGAGATCGTTGGAGGCAGCGCCGGTTCTGTGATCGAAGCCGTTAGCGAATCTGATCTTCCCGGCGTTGCGCCGATCCTGCTACGCAAGGATCGTATCGATCAAATGCTGGGATTAAGTATGGGCGGCGATCAGGTTGTTTCGCTCCTGTCTGCCTTGGGGCTCGGCATCGTCGAAAAGTCGACGGATTGTTGGGAAGTTCGTGTGCCTAGCCACCGTTTCGATATCAGCCTTGAGGTCGACCTTATCGAAGAGTTAGGCCGATTGTATGGCTACGATCGTCTACCGGTGCGTTACCCGCAGGCGCGCCTGGCGCCGGAGGCCAATCCGGAAGCTCGAGCAGAGCTACCTGCTCTGCGCCGCTTGTTAGTGGCCCGTGGCTACCAGGAGGCGATTACTTATAGCTTCATCGACCCGAAGCTATTCGAGCTATTCAGCCCCGGTGTCGAGCCACTGCAGCTGGCTAACCCGATTTCTTCGGACATGGCCGCTATGCGCGCAACGCTTTGGCCGGGTTTGATTAAAGCCTTGCAGTACAACCTCAATCGTCAGCAGACGCGGGTGCGTCTGTTCGAAAGCGGTCTGCGTTTCGTTGGCCAGCTTGGCGAGTTGAAGCAGGAGCCGATGCTGGCGGGTGTGATTACAGGAAGTCGCTTGCCGGAAGCCTGGGGCAACGAAAGGACTGCGGCTGACTTCTATGATATGAAGGCCGACGTTGAAGCCTTGCTCGGGTATGTCGGCGATACGGCGGCGTATGATTTCGTTGCTGGCGATCACCCGGCTCTGCATCCGGGGCAAACCGCCCGAATCGAGCGGGAAGGGCGTCCGGTCGGTTTTGTTGGCAGTCTTCATCCTGAGCTGGCCGCCACTCTGGGTATCGATCAGCCGGTCTATCTGTTCGAACTGCAGATTGCTGAAATCAGCGAAGGCCGGCTGCCGCGTTTCAGCGAGCTATCCCGCTTCCCCGAAGTGCGCCGTGATCTGGCGATTCTGGTAGGGCGCGAGGTGTCGGCTGACGATGTGATGCGGTGCATCCGTACGGCAGCTGGCGATAACCTAACGGACCTCAAGCTATTTGATGTATATCAAGGTAAAGGTATTGATCCGCTTAGCAAAAGTGTGGCAGTCGGCTTGACCTGGCAACACCCTTCGCGCACTCTAAACGACGATGAGGTGAGTGGTGCGATGCAGCAGATCCTCGCTTCCCTGGAAAAAAGGTTCAACGCCACGTTAAGGAAATAGCGTATGGGGGCTCTGACGAAAGCTGAAATGGCGGAACGTCTATATGAAGAGCTAGGCTTGAATAAGCGCGAGGCCAAGGAGTTGGTCGAGCTGTTTTTCGAGGAGATTCGTCAGGCGCTTGAGCATAACGAGCAAGTGAAGTTGTCCGGTTTCGGCAACTTCGATTTGCGCGACAAGCGACAGCGCCCAGGGCGTAATCCGAAAACCGGTGAGGAAATCCCGATCACGGCGCGTCGCGTCGTGACATTCCGGCCAGGGCAAAAATTAAAAGCCAGAGTCGAAGCCTATGCTGGAACCAAGTCATAACGACGAACTGCCATCGATTCCTGGCAAACGCTACTTCACTATTGGTGAGGTCAGCGAGCTCTGTGCCGTCAAACCGCACGTGCTGCGCTATTGGGAGCAGGAATTTCCTCAACTGAACCCTGTGAAGCGTCGCGGCAACCGGCGCTACTACCAGCGGCAAGATGTTCTGATGATCCGGCAGATTCGTTCTCTGCTATACGAGCAAGGCTTTACTATTGGCGGAGCTCGGCAAAGAATGTCGGGTGACGAGGCTCGTGATGACACCACGCAGTACAAGCAATTGATCAGGCAGATGATTACCGAGCTTGAGGATGTGCTTCAGGTGCTTAAGAATTAAGGGCTTTTAAAGAGCAACCGGGCTGCCACGGAATCCGGACATCGCTTCTGTATGAGAAGGGTCAACTTATCGCGGGCCATCCAGCGATAAAGATGACCAGGAACTACCAGCGCGAGCGCTCGGAAATAGTTTGGTCTGGCGCGGTGTCGGGCTTCATATTGCAGAAATCATCGGACAATTTGCGCGCGTTGTACAAGACCAGAAACGAAAACGGGGTCAGAGCTATAAGCTTCTGACCCCGTTAGATTTTGGTCGGGACGGAGTGATTCGAACACTCGACCCCTTGCACCCCATGCAAGTGCGCTACCAGGCTGCGCTACGCCCCGACGATGCGTTCAGCTCTGCTGAAAGCGGATCGAACTATACATTAAGCAACTGAATATGTGAAAGTTTTTATCTGCCATCCCCGAGCATTCCAGGCCAGCGCTCTTTCTGCTCGGTCTGTTTCTGCTTCTCTCGTTCCGAACGCCTATGAATCAGAAGCGGGAAGAGCATGTTTAATCGAAACTGGAAATGTGCCGCAGGTGTCTGCTCGAATCGAAGCTAAAAACTACCTGCCTGGACGATATCCATGCTTGAGTCCTGCCCGCTGAACGAGGCATAGAGTTCGTTTCCTCTATTCCGTGACGTTGTATCACTGAAAGTCTCGACTGCGTATATCCAGCCCTATTAGCAGTGGCGTGAGGTCGCTCAGGCGACCGGCGATGACGTGGCGTACGCCGCTGGCTGACTCCAGGTGGCCATCGATTCGCAACATCTGCGACTGGATCAATACCCGTCGCTGACGCTCGGCGAGGTCGCGCCAGACCACCACATTGATCATCCCGAATTCGTCTTCGAGGGTGACGAAAATCACTCCGCTGGCGGTTTGTGGGCGTTGGCGGCCAATGACCAAACCGACAACGCTGACCGGGCGGCCGTGCTCGACACCGGCCAGTTCACGCGAGCTGCGACAGCGCCGTGTTCTCAGCTGATCGCGTAGCAGCGCCAGCGGATGCGGGCCCAGCGTTGTGCCGAGTGTGGCGTAGTCGGTCAGTAGATCTTCACCGGCCGTGGGGAATGGCAGGACTACAGGTGCTTCCTGTTGCTCGAACTGGCCAACGAATAGCGGCATTTGTGGTTCGATTCCAGCTACCGCCCAGCGCGCTCGATGGCGGTGACCGGCAAGACCACGCAAGGCGCCGGCGTCGGCCAGTTTTTCACGAGCACGAGCGTCCAATCCAGCGCGCATGCATAGATCACTGACGTCAGTGAATGAGCAAACCTGACGAGCCGTCTCGATGCGTCGCGCATCCACTTCGCGAAAGCCGCGCACCATACGCATACCCAGGCGGATCGCCGGCTGTTCCTTGCCGTTTGGCTCCAGGCTGCAGTCCCAAGCGCTGTGGCGGACATCCACCGGACGAATCTCCAAGCCGTGGCGGCGGGCGTCCTGAAGAATCTGATCGGGGTTGTAAAAGCCCATCGGCCAGCTGTTGATCAGGGCGCAGGCAAAGGCGGCCGGCTCGTGGCATTTCAGCCAGCAACTGGCGTAGGTGAGCAGGGCGAAGCTGGCGGCATGGGATTCGGGAAAACCGTAGCTGCCGAACCCTTTGATCTGCTCGAAGATGCGTGCGATGAAGTCCGCCTCGTATCCCTTGGCGAGCATGCGTTCGGTAAGTCGGTGGCGGTGGGGTTCCAGGCCACCATGACGCTTCCAGGCGGCCATGGATCGACGCAGTTCGTCGGCTTCGCCGGGCGTGTACTCGGCGGCAACGATTGCCAGCTCCATCACCTGTTCCTGAAAAAGCGGCACACCAAGAGTGCGCTCGAAGACGGGGATCAATTCATCTGACGGATAGTCGACTGGCTCTTCACGATTACGTCGGCGCAGATAGGGGTGAACCATGTCGCCTTGGATCGGGCCCGGGCGCACGATGGCAACTTGGATCACCAGATCGTAGAACTCCTTGGGGCGCAGGCGCGGCAACATGGCCATCTGTGCTCGCGATTCGATCTGGAACACGCCGACAGTGTCGGCGCGGCTGATCATTTCATAGGTGGGCCGGTCATCCTGCGGCAGGGTCGCGATGGTCCATTGCGTGCCGCGATAGTGTTCGATCAGGTTGAAACAGCGGCGTAGCGCACTGAGCATGCCGAGGGCGAGCACATCGACCTTGAGCAAACCGACAACGTCGAGATCGTCCTTGTCCCACTGGATCACGGTGCGCTCGGCCATGCTGGCGTTTTCCACAGGCACCAGGGTTTCCAGCGAATGCTCGGAGATGACGAAGCCGCCTGGATGCTGGGACAGGTGACGGGGAAAGCCGATCAATTCGCCAGTCAACACCAATACCCGGCGTAACACCGGACTGTCAGGATCGAAACCGGCTTCGCGCAATCGCTCGTCGTCGGGAATCCTGTCGCTCCAGCGTCCACAACAATCGGCCAGTGCATTGACTTGGTCCGGAGGTAGGCTGAGCACCTTGGCTACGTCACGTAAGGCACCGGTGGCGTGATAAGTACTAGCCACGGCAGTCAGCGCGGCTCGATCACGGCCATAGCGGCGAAACACGTACTGAATGACCTCCTCGCGACGCTCGTGCTCGAAGTCGACATCGATGTCCGGCGGCTCGTTGCGTTCGCGGGAGAGGAAGCGTTCGAACAGCAGCCGGCTTCCTTTGCGCATAGGGTCGAGTTCAGTGATGCCCAGCGCGAAGCACACCGTGGAATTGGCAGCCGAGCCGCGTCCCTGGCAGAGAATGTGCTCGTCGCGGGCCCAGCGGACGATGTCGTGGACGGTCAGGAAGTAGCTCTCGTATTCCAGCTCGACGATCAACTTCAGTTCGTGCTCGATCCGCTTCTGAGCTTCGGTCGGCACGCCGTTCGGCCAGCGCCAGCATGCGCCCTGTTCGACCAGCGTGCGCAGCCAGGAAGTAGCGTCGTGCCCGGCGGGCACCAATTCGTGGGGGTACTGATAGCGCAACTGGCCGAGGTTGAAGGTACAGCGCGCGGCGATGCGCAATGTCTCGTCGAGCAGGGCCTGTGGATACAGTTCGGCCAGTTCCTCGCGTCGGCGTAGATGACGTTCCCCGCTAGAAAATAGATAACGTCCGGCCTCCGCTACCGGCAGGTGATGGCGAATCGCAGTCATACAGTCCTGCAGCGCGCGGCGACCGCGGGCGTGCATATGCACGTCGCCGCAGGCCACTGCGGGTATGTTCAGACGCGCGGCCAGTGCCTGCCATTGACGCAGGCGCAGCGCATCGTCTGGCCCACGATGCAGCTCGATACCCAGCCAGAGGCGCTTTGGAAATCGTTCGTGTAGCCAGCGACCCTCGTCGTCAGCATCGGGCTGGTGGGCAATCCAGATAGCCAGTAGTCCATCCAGCGGTTCGCTCAAATCTTCAGAGAGAAGCTGATAACGACCTTTCTCGGCGCGGCGGCGGGCTCGGGTGATCAGCCGGCACAAGTTCTCATAGCCGGTCAGGTCTTCCACCAGCAGAACCAGCTTTGGTCCACCTTCGATCTGTATTTCGCTGCCGATAATCAACGGCAGGCCAACATCTTTCGAGGCCTGCCACGCCCGTACGATGCCAGATAAGGTGCATTCATCCGTGATGGCAAGGGCTCGGTAGCCAAGCCGGACGGCGCGCTCGAATAATTCTCGGGCACTGGAGGCGCCACGTTGGAAGCTGAAGTTGGACAGGCAATGCAGTTCGACATAGGCGGTTGTCATGCGAACCAGCCGTGCAGCAGCAGCGGCCCTCCAGTGACGGGCCGGAAGGCCCAGCCACGCTGTCCTGCGCGAGTTTCCACCAGGTAATAGTCACGTCGAACATCACCGCCGTCCCACCAGCCAGATTCGATGCGCTCGGGGCCGGCGAGAATGCGCAGCGATGCTTCGTGCAGCGGCTTGGGCTCTGCCAGCAACCAGCCGGGGCGCAGACCAGTGGTTGGTGGAGGCTCGCTCTGAGAGGCATGCTGCGGTTGCCACGCACATTCGGGGCGATGATCGGCCCGGGCGCCGAGCCCCTGCACGGCATCATCGCCCAGCCGGGCGCGCAGGCGTTCCCGTAGCTGCTCCCAGGGCAGCGACTGCTGTGGACGCTCGTCGAACAGCTCACGGTGCTCTGGGACGAAGGTCGGCAGCTCGCGCGCGACCAGGCGCACCGCCAGTACCGGCGCCGGCAGTTGCAGGTGTTCCAGGCGGCCACGAGTCAGTTCGAACAGCTTGGCTGGATCACGCTCGGCGCTGAGCAGGCCGACCGGCATCTGGCTATCGGCCAGGTTGCGGTGCTCCAGATGCAAGGTGAAACGCTGTACACCGCTGTCGCGACCGGCCAGGTAGGCGGCGAGATCGGCGGTCAGACGGCGCAGCGGAAACAGCAGTGCCTGGTGCGACTCGACTTCGAAGTTCAGCTCGATCCGGGCATCGAAGCGGTCTGGTGGCCGGTAGAAATCCAGCGCCAATGGACGATGTTCTAGCAGAGTATCGAGATGCCTCAGCGCTTCTGCGGGAAAACGCCGCGCCAGGCCATTGCGGGGCAGGGCGAGCACCTGCTTTAAGGTCCGAAGACCCATGCGGACAAAAGCGGTCGTCACTTCACGCGACAGGCCGATACGCTCTATCGGCAGTGAGCTCAGTACGCGATGCAGCGTCTCGGTATCCATCACGGCTAGGCCGTCATGCACGTTGGCCAGGACGCGTGCGGCGGCTGGGTTGGGCGCGAGGGTAATACGATGTTGAAAGCCCAGCGCGTCTAATTCCTCGCGCAGACGTGCCTCCAAACGAGGCCAAGGGCCGAACAGGCCGAGACTGGAGTGCACTTCCAGCAGCAGGCAGCGCGGGTAGTGCAGGCTGACTTGGGAACTGAAGCCATACCCCCAGGCGGCCAGAAATTTCTGCCAGTGCTCGATTGTCGCGAGGTCATAATCGGCAGTAGCGAAGTCGCGGGTCAGCGCCTGGGCGGCGATTAGCGATTGCCTCGGCTTAAGACCAAGAGCTCGCGCGGCTGGATTGACCGCCTGCAGTACGCGGCGCTGCGGCGTGCCGCTCAAAAGTGCTAGCGGCGCCTCGGCATCGGCGCGGCTGCGCAACACACCATCCATGGCCAGTTGCGGCAGCAGAATGCAGGCCCAAAGCATGTCCATCTCAGTGCCACGCTGCGGCGGGGATCGGTCGCGCGGGAGCCAGGCCGCCACGACACTTGAGTACGCGCAGTTGCGCTGGCTGGACTTCGACAGCCAAGCGCAGTGCCGCCGGTGAGGGATTGACCGCCTCGCGCAATGGTCGGTAGGCGAAGGCCAGGGTCTGGCCTGTCTCGGCAGCAACCTGTAGGCGGCGCAGGGCGCGATCATCGGCCTGTTGCGGCCAGCACAACACGGCGCCACAACTGCCCGAGCGCAGACATTGCTCGGTAGTCCACAAGGCGTCACGTCCTTGCGCCTTGATGATTATCAACTGACGCAGGTCCACACCGGCGGCCAGCCAGGCGTGGGGGTAGGGAACATGAGGAGGAGCCACCAGCACCACACGCTCACCGCCGACGGTCAACCGTGCCAGAGTCGGCCAGAGCAGGCGCAGCTCGCCGATACCGGTAGTAGCGAAAAGAATTTCACTTAGGGCCGATTCCGGCCAGCCGCCGCCGGGCAACGCTGCGTCCAACGCGGCATGCCCGGTTGGCTGAGTGTTGGGCGATACGACTCTGGTCTGGCCACGCCACAGGCGACGTGCATCAAGTAGATGGGTGAGAGCGACCGCGGATGTCATGGCAATGGAGTAGTCCAAATACTGTATGTGGATACAGTATTTGGCTTGCCCGAAGAACGGTCAAGCTGACGCGATGAAACGCGTATCTGCATGAAGGTTTTCGGCGTATTGCTGACTGGTCTCTGCGAGCTGATTGCAACTGCCATTCAGTGCTGTGGCTTGGCGAGGTCGCCAGTTGCTTTGAGGGATCTGCTACTGAGGCTGCCGCATGGAGTGGCTGCGGCTGTTCCTTCTTCGAACAGACATCCGCTAGCCACCGTATTAAATGAATATTTATGAATTTAAAGTACATCAGTATTCATTATATTTATTCTATTTTTCGGGGCACACTCCTGTGACTTCGCTCGATCTCTTTTCTTGCTTCGGATTCCGTCGGGTCGGATAGAAGCTCGGCGTTGAGCTGCCACTTAATTTGCTTTGGAAACGTTATGGCCGATGCTTCTTTAGATGACACCGCTCCGACATACAACTACGCAGTTATCCGTCGTTTTACCCTGATGACGCTGTTCTGGGGTGTCGTTGGGATGGGGATGGGGACCATTATCGCGGCCCAGCTGGTCTGGCCGGAACTCAACCTCGGGTTACCCTGGACGAGCTTTGGACGCCTCCGCCCGGTTCACACCAATCTGGTGATATTCGCGTTTGGCGGAGGTGCGCTATTCGCGACCTCGTTCTACGTCGTGCAACGCACCTGCAGGGTACGGCTGATCTCGGATTGGCTGGCCAACTTCGTTTTCTGGGGCTGGCAGGCTGCGATCGTGGCGATACTGATCAGTTACCCCCTCGGCATTACCTCATCCAAGGAATACGCCGAGATGGAATGGCCCATCGCGTTATGGGTCACGCTGGTTTGGGTGGTCTACATGTATCTGTTTTTCGGAACGATCGCGCGGCGCCGGACCCAGCACATCTATGTCGCTAATTGGTTTTATGGCGCTTTTATCGTTGTCACGGCGATGGTGCACGTAATCAATCACGCCGCCATTCCGGTGAGTCTCTTCAAGTCCTACTCGTTCTATTCCGGCGCAACGGACGCGATGATCCAGTGGTGGTACGGGCATAGCGTGGTGGGCTTCATTCTTTCCGTGGGTTTCCTCGGGATGATGTATTACTTCGTGCCCAAGCAGGCCGAGCGCCCGGTGTACTCCTATCGGCTATCGATCGTGCATTTCTGGGCAATCATCAGCCTGTACATCTGGGCCGGCCCGCACCACCTGCATTACACCGCACTGCCGGAATGGGCGCAGAACCTGGGCATGGTGATGTCGATCATTCTGCTGGCACCGAGTTGGGGCGGGATGATCAACGGCATGATGACGCTGTCGGGCGCCTGGCATAAATTGCGCACCGATCCGATCCTGCGCTTTTTGGTGGTGTCCCTGGCTTTCTACGGCATGTCCACTTTTGAAGGCCCGATGATGGCGATCAAGACCGTCAACGCCCTGTCCCATTACACCGATTGGACCATCGGCCATGTACACGCCGGTGCCTTGGGGTGGGTCGCCATGATTTCCATCGGAACGCTCTATCACATGGTTCCGGCGCTGTGGAACCGCGAGCGCATGTACAGCGTGCGCCTGATCAACGCGCATTTCTGGCTGGCGACCATAGGTACCGTGTTGTATATCGCCTCGATGTGGGTCAACGGTATTACCCAGGGCCTGATGTGGCGCGCGATCAACGATGACGGCACCTTGACCTATTCATTCGTCGAAGCGCTGGAAGCCAGCCATCCAGGCTATATCGTGCGTCTAATCGGCGGTGGAACATTCTTTCTCGGCATGCTTTTGATGGCCTATAACACTTGGCGGACCGTGCGTTTGGCTGCGAACGAAGAGCCAGGCATTGCCGGTGCGGCGGGGCAGGTAGCCTGAGTAACATTGCGTTGTCCGAGGCGTTTAAAAAAATATTCATGGAATAAGTAAATAGCTTCTTATTTTTTATCAGTTCGTGGTTGTGTCTAGACTGCCTCCATTACTTTCTGGAGGCATTGCGATGGGCTGCGAATCGATCCGCTGTCTGATATGCCGGTTTGCAGAACCGTATTGCACAACAGGCCCGTAAAACGGCCTGAGCGCAGGTATTGATTCATCCGCGCCGGTTGCCGTGCGGCCGGCTTAACGCAACTGTCATAGAGGAAAAGACATGAGCATTCGTCTCGGCGACATCGCACCCGACTTCGAACAGGATTCCAACGAAGGCCGCATCCATTTCCATGAATGGCTCGGCGATAGCTGGGGCGTGCTGTTTTCCCACCCGGCCGATTTCACGCCGGTGTGCACCACTGAGCTTGGCTTCACCGCCAAGCTGAAAGATGAGTTCGCCAAGCGCAACGTCAAAGCCATCGCGCTCTCGGTGGACCCGGTGGATTCGCATATCAAGTGGATCGATGACATCAACGAGACCCAGAATACGCGGGTCAACTTTCCGATCCTGGCCGACGCCGATCGCAAGGTGTCCGAGCTGTACGACCTGATTCACCCCAACGCCAACGACACCCTGACCGTGCGTTCGCTGTTCGTTATCGACCCGAATAAAAAAGTGCGTCTGACTATTACCTATCCGGCGAGCACTGGACGCAATTTTCACGAGATCCTGCGTGTGATCGATTCGCTGCAACTGACCGATAACCATAAGGTCGCCACGCCCGCCAACTGGCAGGACGGCGACGAAGTAGTGATCGTGCCTTCGCTCAAGGATGAGGAAGAGCTCAAGCAGCGCTTCCCGAAGGGCTACCGCGCGGTGAAGCCTTATCTGCGTATGACGCCACAGCCGAACCGTTGATCGAACGCTGGCAAGCCAGTAGGAATGTCCGAATTCGCGATATAGGCGCAGGGCAGGATACCGGGACGGTCAATGTTTCGATCAAATAGGGGGCGGCGACCACGGTATTCGCACCTGTCGATTGCATCGGGCTGGCTTTGCTTGTGCTAGGAAAATCAGTCGATTAGGATTCGCGCCCGGGTATGGGGCGCGAGTGCTCGCATCACTTCGTCATGACATATCGAATATTGAAGCCCGGCTCGGAAACGGCCGGGCTTTTTCATGTCCCCGGCTCTCAAGATGGTGAGCGGGCCGGTTCTGTTCCTGTGGGTCTGGAATGCAAGTCAAGTTAAAGAGAGGATTGCCATGCGTGAGCGCTTGTTGGCCGCGGAAAAGGTAAAGGCTATCGAGTGGCAGGGCGGGCAGCTGCGTTTGCTCGACCAGCGCAAACTGCCGCTAGAAGAGCTATGGCACACCTACGATTCTGCTGCGGCTGTTGCAACGGCCATTCGCGACATGGTCGTACGCGGTGCTCCTGCGATCGGGATTAGCGCGGCGTATGGGCTGGCTCTCGGGCTCAAGACTCGGCTTGCCGAAGGCGGCGATTGGCGTGCGGCGCTGGAAGACGACTTCAAAGTGCTTGCCGACTCGCGTCCGACCGCCGTCAATCTGTTCTGGGCGCTGAATCAGATGCGTGAGCGGCTGGATCGGCTGAAACCAGGCGAAGATCCGTTGATGGCTGCCGAGGCTCAGGCGGCTTCCATTCACGCGAGCGATCGCGAAGCCAATCTCACCATGGCGCAGTTCGGCGTCGACCTGATCCGCAAGCACCAAGGCAATCAGCAAAACCTGCTCACTCATTGCAACACTGGCGCACTCGCTACGGGTGGCTTTGGAACCGCGCTTGGCGTGATCCGTGCAGCGCATCTGGAAGGGCTTGTCGAGTGCGTTTACGCCGATGAAACCCGCCCCTGGCTGCAGGGCTCCCGCCTGACGGCATGGGAGCTGGCGGGTGAAGGTGTGCCTGTGACGCTGAATGCCGATTCGTCCGCGGCGCATCTGATGAAAACGCGCGGCATTACTTGGGTGATTGTGGGTGCTGACCGGATCACCGCCAATGGCGATGTCGCCAACAAGATCGGGACCTATCAGCTCGCCGTGCTTGCCATGCACCATGGCGTGCGGTTCATGGTTGTAGCGCCCAGCTCGACCATCGACATGGAATTGGAAACCGGAGACGACATACCCATCGAGGAGCGCTCAGGCATCGAATTGCTGGAGGTCAATGGTCAGCGATTCGCAGCGGATGTCGATGCGTTCAACCCGGTATTCGATGTAACACCTGCCGATCTGATCGATGCCATCGTGACCGAGAAAGGCATCGTGGAGCGTCCGAACGCCGCCAAGCTCGCTGCTCTGATGAGCCGTAAGCGGCTGCATTAGAGGCGAAAGGACGAGTAAAGGGGGCTGGAAGCTGGAAACTGGACGGAAGCGCTAAGGCCTTGTGTCCTTCCGGTAAATGAACGAGCGGCACGGATTCGAGCGCTTTCTTCGTTACGCCTACAGCCTCCAGCGGCACGCCGCCTTGTGATACCATTCCGCGCTTAATCGCAGGACCCTGCTGACTATAAGGAACCAGGCTTCCATGGGCGAACTGGCCAAAGAAATCCTCCCGGTCAATATCGAAGACGAACTCAAGCAGTCCTACCTCGACTACGCCATGAGCGTAATCGTCGGACGAGCGCTGCCGGATGCGCGCGACGGATTGAAACCTGTGCATCGCCGTGTGCTTTTTGCCATGAGCGAGCTAGGTAACGACTGGAACAAGCCATACAAGAAATCCGCCCGCGTGGTTGGTGATGTGATCGGTAAATACCATCCCCACGGTGATTCCGCGGTCTATGACACCATCGTGCGGATGGCGCAGCCATTCTCGCTGCGCTACATGCTGGTCGACGGTCAGGGCAACTTCGGTTCCGTCGATGGTGACAGCGCGGCGGCCATGCGATACACCGAAGTGCGGATGGCCAAGCTGGCGCATGAACTGCTGGCCGACCTGCACAAGGAAACCGTGGACTGGGTGCCCAACTACGACGGCACCGAGCAGATCCCGGCTGTCATGCCGACCAAGATCCCGAACCTGCTAGTCAACGGCTCCAGCGGTATCGCCGTGGGCATGGCGACCAACATCCCGCCGCACAACCTCGGTGAAGTTATCGATGGCTGCTTGGCGCTGATCGCCAATCCCGATATCAGTATCGACGAACTGATGCAGTTCATTCCGGGCCCCGACTTTCCTACCGCCGGCATCATCAACGGCCGTGCCGGTATCGTCGAGGCGTACCGTACCGGTCGCGGGCGCATCTACATGCGTGCCCGCTCGACCATCGAAGACATCGACAAGGTCGGCGGCCGCCAGCAGATCGTCATTACCGAGCTGCCCTATCAGCTGAACAAGGCACGTCTGATCGAAAAGATCGCCGAGCTGGTGAAAGAGAAGAAGCTCGAAGGCATCACTGAGCTGCGCGACGAGTCCGACAAGGACGGCATGCGCGTGGTAATCGAGCTGCGCCGCGGCGAGGTGCCGGAGGTCATTCTCAACAACCTCTACGCCCAGACCCAGTTGCAGAGCGTGTTCGGCATCAACGTGGTGGCACTGGTCGATGGCCAGCCCCGCACAATGAACCTCAAGGAGCTGCTCGAAGCCTTCGTTCGACATCGCCGTGAAGTCGTCACCCGCCGTACGGTCTTCGAGCTGCGCAAGGCGCGTGAGCGCGGGCACATCCTAGAAGGGCAGGCGGTTGCACTTTCCAACATCGATCCGGTCATCGCTCTGATCAAGGCTTCGCCGACCCCGGCAGAAGCCAAGGAAGCCCTGATCGCGACCGCCTGGGAATCCACGGCGGTCGAAGCCATGGTCGAGCGCGCGGGAGCCGATGCCTGCCGTCCGGAGGATCTCGACCCGCAATACGGTCTGCGTGACGGACGCTACTACCTGTCGCCGGAGCAGGCTCAGGCCATTCTCGATCTGCGTCTACACCGCCTAACCGGCCTCGAGCATGAAAAGCTGCTCAGCGAATACAAGGAAATCCTCGACCAGATCGGCGAGTTGATTCGCATCCTGACCAGCCCGGTTCGCCTGATGGAAGTCATCTGTGAAGAGCTAGAGGGCGTCAAGGCCGAGTTCGGTGATGCACGTCGTACCGAAATCCTCGATGCACGCCTGGACCTGACCCTGGCCGACCTGATCACCGAAGAAGAGCGCGTCGTCACCATTTCCCACGGCGGCTACGCCAAGTCACAGCCGTTGGCGGCCTATCAGGCCCAGCGTCGCGGTGGACGTGGCAAGGCGGCCACAGGGGTGAAGGAAGAGGATTACGTCGAGCATCTGCTGGTTGCCAACAGCCATACCACGCTTTTGCTGTTCTCCAGCAAGGGCAAGGTGTACTGGCTCAAGACCTACGAGATTCCCGAAGCTTCGCGTACCTCGCGCGGCCGTCCGCTGGTCAACCTGCTGCCGCTGTCCGAAGGCGAGCACATCACTGCCATGCTGCAGGTCGATATCGAGGCTGCGCGTAAGCAGCAGTTGAACGACGATGACGATGTCGAAGATGCGGAGATCATCAGCGAAACCGATGAAGCGGAAGAGTTGCTCGACGGCGAGGATTCCGATGAGTCGGCAGACGAGCCGACCGGCACCTACATCTTCATGGCGACCGCCAAGGGCACCGTGAAGAAGACCCCGCTTTCGCAATTCAGCCGCCCACGTAGCGTCGGCCTTATCGCGCTCGGCTTGGAAGAGGGCGATACGCTGATCGCCGCTGCGGTTACCGACGGTGCGCGCGAGGTCATGCTGTTCTCCGACGGCGGAAAGGTAATCCGCTTCAAAGAAAAGCACGTGCGCACAATGGGCCGTACCGCTCGTGGCGTTCGTGGCATGCGCCTGCCGGAAGGTCAGCGTTTGATTTCCATGCTGATTCCCGAGCCAGATGCCCAGATCCTCACTGCAAGCCTCAATGGCTACGGCAAGCGCACGGTGATCGGCGAGTTCCCTCGCCGCGGGCGTGGTGGTCAGGGCGTGATTGCGATGGTGAGCAACGAGCGTAACGGCCGACTGGTCGGAGCCGTTCAGGTGCAATCGGGCGAGGAAATCATGCTGATTTCCGATCAAGGCACGTTGGTGCGTACGCGCGTCGACGAAGTGTCGTCTTTGGGCCGTAATACACAGGGCGTCACCTTGATCAAACTGGGCAAGAACGAACACCTTGTCGGTCTCGAGCGGGTTCAGGAGCCCTCTGAGGAGGATGTTCTCGAAGATATCGAGGCGGTTATCGACGAGGAGGCATTGGACAAGGAAATGCCCGTTGTCAGCACCGAGCCCAGCGAAGACGAGTTGCTTGGGGGTGGTGGAGACGTTCCGCCAGACGTAGTACCTACCGACGACGATTGATCGAGCGGCGGCGCTGCCTTCACGGGCTTCGCCGCCGTTTTGTTGTGGATCCCTGCTGCGATGAAGGAGTTGCGAGCGCTGCACTTGGCCTCATGGCCGTAGGCGGAGCGAGCATAGTATCGACCGTTTTTGAGAGAACGAAGATGAGCAAACGCGCGTTTAATTTCTGCGCCGGCCCCGCCGCGCTTCCCGAAGCCGTGCTGCAACGTGCCCAGGCCGAACTCCTCGACTGGCAAGGTCGTGGCCTGTCCGTCATGGAAATGAGCCATCGCAGCGACGAATACACGGCCATTGCGGAAAAGGCCGAACAGGATCTGCGCGATCTGCTGAATATTCCCTCCAACTACAAGGTGCTGTTCCTGCAGGGTGGCGCCAGCCAGCAGTTTGCTGAAATTCCGCTGAATCTACTGCCCGAAAATGGCGTTGCCGATTACATCGATACTGGCATCTGGTCGCGCAAGGGCATCGAAGAGGCCAAGCGTTTTGGTCAGATCAACGTGGCCGCCAGTGCCAAGCCCTATGATTATTTCGCTATTCCTGGGCAGAACGAATGGGCACTCAGCGCCAACGCGGCCTACCTACATTACGCCAGTAACGAAACCATTGGCGGGCTGCAATTCGACTGGGTGCCGGAGCTTGGCGACACGCCACTCGTAGTCGATATGTCGTCCGACATCCTCTCGCGTCGGCTGGACGTGTCCCGCTTCGGTCTGATCTACGCCGGCGCGCAGAAGAACATCGGTCCATCGGGTCTGGTAGTGGTGATTGTTCGCGAGGACTTGTTAGGTCACGCACGTTCCAACTGCCCGACCATGCTCAACTACAAAATCGCCGCCGACAATGGCTCTATGTACAACACGCCAGCGACTTTTTCCTGGTATCTCTCCGGCCTGGTATTCGAGTGGCTGAAGGAACAGGGCGGGGTAGAGGCAATGGAGCAGCGCAACCGTGTCAAGAAAGACCTGCTCTACAGCGTAATTGATTCCAGCGATTTCTATTCCAATCCGATCGCGAGCAATGCCCGATCATGGATGAACGTACCGTTCAGGCTCGCTGATGAACAGCTGGATAAGGTGTTCTTAGCCGGTGCCGATGCGCGCGGCCTGCTCAACCTCAAAGGTCACCGTTCGGTAGGTGGCATGCGCGCCTCTATCTATAACGCAGTAGGTCTGGATGCGGTCGAAGCGCTGGTCGCCTACATGCGTGAATTCGAGAAGGAGCACGGCTGATGAGCGATGTCGATCGGCTGAAGGCGCTGCGTGTACGCATCGACACTCTCGACGAGAAGATTCTCGAGCTGATCAGCGAGCGTGCTCGTTGTGCGCAGGACGTTGCCAATGTCAAAACAGCATCGTTGGCTGAAGGCGAAGAGGCGATTTTCTATCGCCCGGAGCGTGAAGCCTGGGTGCTCAAGCACATCATGGAGCTGAACAAGGGACCATTGGGTAACGAAGAGATGGCGCGCTTGTTCCGCGAAATCATGTCTTCCTGCCTGGCGCTGGAGCAGCCGCTACGCGTCGCTTACCTGGGGCCTGAGGGCACCTTTTCCCAAGCTGCAGCGCTCAAGCACTTTGGTCAGGCGGTGATCAGCAAGCCGATGGCGGCGATCGATGAAGTATTCCGTGAGGTGGTCGCCGGAGCGGTCAATTTCGGCGTGGTGCCGGTAGAAAACTCTACCGAAGGCGCCGTCAATCACACCCTCGACAGCTTTCTCGAGCATGACATCGTCATCTGTGGCGAAGTCGAGTTACGGATTCATCACCATTTGTTGGTTGGTGAAACGACCAAGACCGATCGCATCACCCGAATTTACTCTCACGCGCAATCGCTGGCGCAGTGTCGCAAGTGGTTGGATGCCCATTATCCGAACGTCGAACGTGTCGCTGTTTCCAGCAATGCCGACGCCGCCAAGCGCGTAAAGAGCGAATGGAATTCCGCTGCGATCGCTGGCGATATGGCGGCGCAGCTGTACGGTCTGACCAAGATTGCCGAGAAGATCGAAGATCGTCCGGATAATTCCACGCGCTTTCTCATCATCGGTAGCCAGGAAGTACCGCCTACCGGTGACGATAAGACCTCGATCATTGTTTCCATGCGCAACAAACCGGGTGCGCTGCACGAGCTACTGATGCCGTTTCACTCCAATGGCATTGACCTCACGCGTATCGAAACCCGTCCGTCGCGCAGCGGTAAATGGACGTATGTATTCTTCATTGATTGCATTGGCCATCACCAGGATCCGCTGATCAAGGACGTACTGGAGAAGATCGGTCGCGAAGCGGTGGCGTTGAAGGTGTTGGGGTCCTATCCGAAGGCGGTACTCTAAAAAAAGCAGCTGGAAGTCGGAAGCTGGAAGCTGGAAGCCGAGAGCAATGCTGGATTGCTTCGAGCTTCGGGTTTCAAGCTTCGAGCTTCCAGCTCCAGCGGAGCTGAATATGAGTTGTGATTTCCTCGCTCTGGCGCAGCCAGGCGTGCAGAAGCTGTCGCCTTACGTGCCAGGCAAGCCGGTCGATGAGTTGGCTCGCGAGCTGAACCTGAATCCGCTCACCATCGTCAAACTGGCCAGCAATGAAAACCCGCTGGGTCCTAGTCCGAAGGTCATCGAGGCGATCAAAGCGCAGCTCGACGAGTTGACCCGCTATCCCGATGGCAACGGTTTCGTGCTCAAGCAGAAACTGGCCGAGCGATATGGCGTCGGCATCGAGCAGGTGACGCTCGGCAACGGTTCCAACGATATCCTCGAACTTGTCGCGCGCGCCTATCTCGCGCCCGGGCTCAACGCGGTCTTCAGTGAGCATGCGTTCGCGGTTTACCCTATCGCGACTCAGGCTGTGGGCGCGCAAGCGAAGGCTGTTCCAGCCCGGCAGTGGGGGCATGATCTTGATGCCATGCTTGCGGCTATCGATGAGAACACTCGTGTAGTGTTCATCGCCAATCCCAACAATCCCACCGGCACCTGGTTTGACGCCGATGCGCTGGGTAGTTTTCTTTCCAGCGTGCCCGAACATGTCTTGATCGTGTTGGACGAGGCTTATATCGAGTACGCCGAAGGCGGCGAGCTGCCGGATGGCCTGGCGTTCCTGGTCGCACATTCCAATCTGCTGGTTTCGCGAACCTTCTCCAAAGCCTATGGGCTGGCTGCTCTGCGCGTGGGTTATGCGATCTGTTCTGCGCGGATTGCCGATGTGCTGAATCGGGTGCGCCAACCGTTCAATGTCAATAGCCTAGCGCTCGCAGCGGCTTGCGCGGCGCTCGATGATACTTGCTATCTGACTGAGAGCAGGGCTTGCAATACCGCCGGTATGCTCCAGCTCGAAGCGGGTTTCAGGCAGCTGGGGCTGGACTGGATTCCCTCGAAGGGCAACTTCATTGCGGTCGATTTTGGTCGTGACGCGGCGCCAATAAATCAAGCACTGCTGCGCGATGGGGTTATCGTGCGGCCGGTCGCAGGCTATGGAATGCCGACGTTTCTGAGAGTTTCTATCGGCACTGAAGCGGAAAATGCCCGTTTTCTGGATGTTCTTCGCAAGGCGCTCGGACGTTGAGTCGAGACGTTGAGCTGCGCTCCGGCGTGCCGCTGGTACACCGTCTGGTCGTTGTCGGCCTCGGACTCATTGGTGGCTCATTCGCCAAGGGTCTGCGTGAGCGCGGGCTCTGTGGCGAAGTGGTCGGTTTCGATCTTGATCCACGTTCCCGTGAGCTTGCTGTCGAGCTCGGTGTGGTGGATCGCTGCGCGAATAATCTAGCGGAGGCCTGCGAGGGGGCGGATGTCATTCAGCTGGCCGTGCCGATCCTAGCGATGGAGCGGTTGCTGGCGGAGCTCGCCATGCTCGATCTCGGCGATGCAGTGCTTACTGATGTCGGCAGCGCTAAAGGCAACGTGGTGCGCTGTGCTGGTGAAGTGTTCGGTCGGATGCCGCAGCGTTTCGTGCCGGGCCACCCGATAGCCGGCTCGGAACAGAGTGGTGTTACTGCTGCCAAAAGCACGCTTTTTCGACGGCACAAGGTCATCCTGACGCCGTCGCAAGACACCGATCCTGCTGCGTTATCGCTTGTCGACAGTTTGTGGCGCGCTCTGGAGGCTGATGTCGAGCACATGGAGGTTCGGCATCATGACGAAGTCTTGGCGGCTACCAGTCACCTACCGCACCTGTTGGCGTTCGGCTTGGTGGACTCGCTGGCCAAGCGGAACGAGAATCTCGAAATATTCCGTTATGCGGCAGGTGGGTTTCGTGATTTCACCCGTATAGCGGGTAGTGATCCAGTGATGTGGCATGACATATTTCTCGCCAATCGCGAGGCGGTGCTGCATACCTTGGACGATTTCCGTGCTGACCTCGACGCACTGCGCGCCGCGGTCGAGGAAGGAGACGGGCATACGCTGTTGGGCGTGTTCACGCGCGCCAAGGCTGCCCGAGAACATTTCAGCAAAATACTGGCTCGCAGAGCCTATGTGGACGTTATGCATTCCAATGATCTGATCTTCCTAGCCAATCCTGGTGGCAGCCTGAACGGCCAGCTTCGTGTGCCCGGCGACAAGTCCATTTCCCATCGTTCCATCATGCTCGGCTCGCTGGCCGAGGGGACGACAGAGGTGGAGGGCTTCCTCGAAGGCGAGGACGCGCTCGCCACCATCCAGGCATTCCGCGACATGGGCGTAGTCATCGAAGGTCCGAGCCAGGGCCGCGTAACCGTTCATGGTGTTGGTCTGCATGGCCTGAAGCCGCCGCCAGGCCCGATCTATCTCGGCAACTCTGGTACCTCGATGCGCCTGCTGTCCGGCCTGCTGGCGGCGCAGCCGTTCGACTCCACCCTGACCGGTGATGCCTCTTTGACCAAGCGCCCGATGAACCGTGTCGCCAAGCCTTTGCGCGAAATGGGGGCCGTGATCGAGACGGCGGACGAAGGTCGTCCGCCCTTGACCATTCGCGGTGGCCAGAAACTTTCAGGTATGCACTATGAAATGCCGATGGCCAGCGCACAGGTGAAGTCTTGCCTGCTCTTGGCTGGCCTTTACGCGGCGGAAAAGACCTCCGTTACCGAGCCGGCGCCAACGCGCGATCACACCGAGCGGATGCTGCAAGGCTTCGGCTATCCGGTACAGGTCGAGGGCAGCACGGCTGCCGTCGAGTCTGGCCATAAGTTGCGTGCTACCCATATCGAAGTGCCGGCGGATATTTCGTCCTCGGCTTTCTTTATGGTCGCGGCGAGCATCGCGCCGGGATCAGATATCACCCTTGAGCACGTTGGCGTCAACCCGACGCGTACCGGCGTTATCGATATCCTCAGGCTCATGGGAGCCAATATAGAGCTGACCAATCAGCGGGAGGTGGGTGGCGAGCCGGTTGCGGATATCCGAGTGCGCGCCGCTCGGCTCAAGGGGGTCGATATTCCGGAAGATCTCGTCCCGCTGGCCATCGATGAATTCCCGGTGCTATTCGTTGCCGCGGCCTGCGCTGAAGGTCGGACCACTTTGCGTGGCGCGGAGGAATTAAGGGTCAAGGAGTCCGACCGTATCCAAGTCATGGCCGATGGTCTGCAAACGCTGGGTGTGAAGGCTACACCGACTCCGGATGGGATTATCATCGAGGGTGGCGGCACCATCGGCGGCGGCGAGGTTTGGGCGCACGGCGATCACCGCATCGCGATGTCCTTCAGCGTTGCGGCGCTTCGATCCAGTGCGCCGATACGCATCCACGATTGCGCCAACGTGGCCACTTCGTTTCCGAATTTCCTCGCGCTGGCCGAAAAGGTCGGAATGCGGATAGGCGTGGAGAGTAGTTCATGATCAGGCAGGTCCCGGTTATTACCATCGACGGCCCGAGCGGGTCCGGCAAGGGCACGGTTGCGGCACTGTTGGCGGCTAAGCTGGGATGGAATTTTCTCGATTCCGGTGCGCTTTACCGCTTGCTTGCTTTCGCCGCGCGCAACCATGGAGTCGACCTGACCAACGAGGAGGCGCTCCAACTACTGGCGGCTCATCTGGATGTGCAATTCGGTGCAGCCAAAGACGGCCATGGCATGGAGATCATCCTTGAGGGAGAGGAGGTCACCAATGCCATTCGTAACGAGCAGGTCGGTGCCGGCGCCTCTCAAGTTGCCGCGTTGTCGGTTGTGCGCGATGCGCTGCTGCAGCGTCAGAAGGCGTTTCGTGAACCGCCAGGCCTCGTGGCCGATGGCCGGGACATGGGAACAGTGGTATTCCCCGACGCATCGTTAAAGATATTTCTCACCGCCAGTGCCGAGGAAAGGGCACACCGCCGCTTCCTGCAGTTGAAGGCCAAAGGTGATGATGTTAATCTCGCGAGTCTTCTCGATGAGATACGGGCGCGTGATGAGCGCGATACCCGGCGTGAAGTGGCTCCGCTGAAGCCAGCAGACGATGCGGTACAGCTGGATTCTACGGATCTCTCTATCGAGCAGGTGCTAGGACAGATTCTGAGCGAAGTCGCCAAGCGCGATTTTGCCTGAAGAGCGACCGCCGAGAGGTGGCCCGACGGTCTCTCGATATCGAGGGCTGTTAACAAGGAGGCATGTGGGAGACCAGATCTAGTCCCGCAGGCCTTTTTTATATGAATGAACCCACTTCTATCTGGGATGTGGAGATTGGGCGGATTCTCGCCCGAAAACAGCAGGAATAAACATGAGCGAAAGCTTTGCAGAACTTTTTGAAGAAAGCCTAAAAACCCTCGACATGCAGCCGGGTGCAATCATCACCGGCATCGTGGTCGACATCGATGGTGACTGGGTCACTGTCCATGCCGGTCTGAAGTCCGAGGGCGTCATCCCGGTCGAGCAGTTCTACAACGAGCAGGGCGAGCTGACCATCAGCGTGGGTGACGAAGTTCACGTTGCGCTGGACGCGGTTGAAGATGGCTTCGGTGAAACCAAGCTGTCCCGCGAAAAAGCCAAGCGTGCCGAGTGCTGGATTGTTCTGGAAGCGGCTTTCGCAGCTGAGGAAGTGGTCAAGGGCGTTATCAACGGTAAGGTTAAGGGCGGCTTCACTGTCGACGTTAACGGCATCCGTGCGTTCCTGCCAGGTTCCCTGGTTGATGTCCGTCCAGTGCGTGATACCACTCACCTGGAAGGCAAAGAACTCGAGTTCAAGGTCATCAAGCTGGACCAGAAGCGCAACAACGTTGTCGTTTCCCGTCGTAGCGTCCTGGAAGCCGAGAACAGCGCTGAGCGTGAAGCTCTGCTGGAATCGCTGCAGGAAGGCCAGCAGGTCAAGGGTATCGTCAAGAACCTCACCGACTACGGCGCGTTCGTGGATCTGGGTGGCGTCGACGGCCTGCTGCACATCACCGACATGGCCTGGAAGCGCATCAAGCATCCGTCGGAAATCGTCAACGTTGGCGACGAGATCGACGTCAAGGTGCTGAAGTTCGACCGCGAGCGCAACCGCGTCTCCCTGGGTCTGAAGCAGCTGGGCGAAGACCCATGGGTTGCCATCAAGGCTCGTTACCCGGAAAACACCCGTGTGGTGGCCAAGGTCACCAACCTCACCGATTACGGCTGCTTCGCTGAGCTGGAAGAGGGTGTGGAAGGCCTGGTACACGTTTCCGAAATGGACTGGACCAACAAGAACATCCACCCGTCGAAGGTCGTACAGGTCGGCGACGAAGTGGAAGTCATGGTTCTGGACATCGACGAAGAGCGCCGTCGTATCTCCCTGGGTATCAAGCAGTGCAAGTCGAACCCATGGGAAGACTTCTCTGGCCAGTTCAACAAGGGCGACCGCATCTCCGGCACCATCAAGTCGATCACCGATTTCGGTATCTTCATCGGTCTGGATGGCGGCATCGATGGTCTCGTTCACTTGTCCGATATCTCCTGGAACGAAGTCGGTGAAGAAGCCGTGCGTCGCTTCAAGAAGGGCGACGAGCTGGACACCGTTATCCTGTCGGTCGATCCGGAGCGTGAGCGCATCTCCCTGGGCATCAAGCAGCTGGAAGACGATCCGTTCTCCAACTACGCCGCCGTCAACGACAAGGGCAGCATCGTTCGTGGCACCGTGAAAGAAGTTGACGCCAAAGGCGCCATCATCGACCTGGGCAACGACATCGAAGCGACCCTGAAAGCTTCCGAAATCAGCCGTGACCGCGTAGAAGACGCGCGCAACGTGCTGAAGGAAGGCGAGGAAGTCGAAGCCAAGATCATCAGCATCGACCGCAAGAGCCGCGTTATCAGCTTGTCCATCAAGTCGAAAGACGTTGAGGACGAGAAGGACGCGATGAAGGAACTGCGTACCAAGCAGGACGTAGAGCCGGCTGCCGGTCCGACCACCATCGGTGATCTGATCCGCGCTCAAATGGAAAACCAGAACTAAGTTCTGCAATCCATTGAAAAGGGCGACTTCGGTCGCCCTTTTTTGTACCTGTATTCTTGCAGTTGTTTCATGCACATAGTCGATGAGTTGCTGAACCCTCGTCTAGCTGTGACTCGTGCCGGTAGCTAGTGCCTGGTTCACTGAGAGCCAGCCGGAAACCGCGTCCTCTCCCGCCTCGTTGAACGCTCGTTCGAGCAGGCGCACCTGTTCCCGGCGTAGAGCTTGCTCCAGCTTCGCTCCGTCGCTGGTGAAACGCAGCATACGTTTGCGCTTATCGTCATCGGCGGTTCGACTTTCTACCAGATGCATCTCAATCAGCTGTCGCAGCGGAGTATTCAGCGCCTGTTTGGTGACGCCCAAGTAGCCAAGCAATTCTTTTACGCTCAGGTCAGGGTAGGTTGCGATAAAGAACAGGATTCGATGGTGTACGCGGGACAGTCCGCGCCGGGCAAGCATCTCGTCCGGTTTGGCGGTGAACGCTTGATAGCCCAGAAAAAAGCTTTCCATCATCTGACGCTGGACAATGCTTTTTTTTAGGTCAGGCATATTGACGTATTCCTGGATGAAGGCGTAATTTCAGTCAAGTAGTTTGACTTATTTTGTATGGCCTTGCATCTGGTGTCCCACATGGTTTTCTCCGAACGCGTCGACCGTCTCAAGAGCTCGCTTATTCGTGAAATTCTGGCCGCTGCGCAGCGGCCAGAGGTGATGTCGTTCGCCGGCGGATTGCCCGCAGAGTCGATGCTGCCTAAGGTCGAATGGGCTGAGATGCCTTCGTATATTGGCCAGTACGGCATGAGCGAGGGGGAGCCGGCATTGCGCGAGGCGATTGCCGCTGAAGCACGTCTGCTCGGAGTCCCCTGCGAGGCCAGTCAGGTGTTAATCGTTAGCGGTTCGCAGCAGACGCTCGATCTCGCATCCAAGCTGTTCATCGATCGTGGAACCGAGGTGCTACTCGAAGCCCCGACCTATCTGGCAGCGCTACAGGCGTTTCAGTTGTTTGGTGCCGAGTGCCTTGCTGTACCACAGGAAGCGGATGGACCTTCGCTGGTCGCGCTACGCCAGCGATTGGAACAGCACAAACCGGCTTTTGCTTACCTCATTCCGACCTTTCAGAATCCTTCTGCGGTTCGCTACAGCGAAGAAAAGCGCGACGCGGTTGCGGCGCTGCTCGATGAGTTCAAGGTAACTCTGATCGAAGACGAACCCTACCGTGAACTGGTTTTTGACGAAGGCAGCGCCAAGCCCATCGTCAGCCGCATGTGCCAGGCGAGCTGGATATACACCGGCACGGTTTCCAAGACGCTGCTACCTGGGCTGCGTGTTGGCTATCTGATCGCAACCCCGGACCTGTTCCCTTATCTGCTACGGCTGAAACAGTCAGCTGACCTACATACTAATCGCATCGGCCAGTGGCAGGCCCTGCAGTGGCTCGGCAGCGAGCAATATCGTTCGCACCTGAGTGAGCTGCGTAGTTTCTATCGCCTACGCCGCGACGCCATGCAGGTTGCGCTGGCGGAGCATTTCTCTGATCTCGCCGACTGGCAGGTGCCGCAAGGTGGGTTGTTCTTCTGGCTGCAATTGAAACAACCGTTCGATACCCGAACGCTGCTCGATTCCGCCCTGGCGCAGGATGTGGTGTTCATGCCTGGCGAGCCGTTCTTCATCGACCCTGAGCGAAATCCAGGATATTTGCGGCTCAATTTCAGTCATGTTGCGCCGGAGCGCCTCACCGAAGGCGTCCGCCGCTTGGCTTGTGTGATCCGTGAAGCGCTAGTAGTCGAGGCGGCTTGACCAATATAGCGGCTTGCGTTGCCCTGGGAGGGAGCAAATGGCGTACAAGATCTATGGCGATTATCGGTCAGGCAATTGCTACAAGGTGAAGCTGATGCTGCATCTGCTTGGTCGGGATTACGACTGGGTGTCGGTTGATATTCTTCGCGGTGAAAGTCGTGAGGAGGCGTTTTTGAAAAAAAATCCCAACGGCAAAATACCCGTGCTTGAACTGGAAGACGGCACCTGTTTATGGGAATCGAACGCGATACTCAATTTTCTGGCAGAGGGAACCGAGTTCCTGCCCACGGATGCGCGGCTACGTACCCAGGTTTTGCAATGGCAGTTCTTCGAGCAGTACAGCCATGAGCCGTTTATAGCGGTGGCGCGATTCATCAAGGTTTATCTAGGCTTGCCCGATGATCGCCTGGAAGAATATGCGGCCAAGCAGTTAGACGGTTATCACGCCTTGGAAGTGATGGAACAGCAGTTGCTACGTACCCCGTATCTGGTTGGCGAGCAGTACTCCATTGCCGACGTCGCACTGTACGCCTATACACACGTGGCCGAAGAGGGTGGTTTTCGGCTAGCCGGATACCCTGCAATCTGCGCGTGGCTGCAGCGAATTGCCAGCCACCCACGGTACGTTGGGATGTTCGATTAGGGGAACGCAAAAAAAGGCTGAGGGCTAGCGGCGGAGAGCTCTGCGGTCGCCTGAACCCAGCGGCAACAGTTGTTGGTGCAGCGGAAGAAATGAAAGCACTGGCGGCGTTACCTCGGCTGGCCTGATCAAGCCATATTCCTGACATAGTCTATTCCTAAGGTGATCCTCCAACGCCTTAGATCGCGCACATCGCGCGGTGCCGGCGCTAACCGGATGGAGACTTTGCCTCATGCGAATCCCGAAGCCGCTGGTCGTGGCGCTTGCCGCTGCGATCTCCGCCCCTGCGATGGCCGCCAGCAACATCTTAGTGGGCTGGGCGATGATGCCCGCCGACACCTTCTCCGACGGCCCGACTTCGGGTCAACTGATCAACGGGAATCCCTACGGGACGCATCGGCCACCTTACGAAGGCCGGCAACCGGTTCAGGGATTTTCCGCCGTGCTGCCGGGGGCCGACGAGAACAGCTTTATCGTCATGACCGATAACGGTTTCGGTGCGCAGGAGAACTCCGCTGATGCGC
Source organism: Stutzerimonas sp. VN223-3 (assembly GCF_045999685.1). Lineage (NCBI taxonomy): Bacteria > Pseudomonadati > Pseudomonadota > Gammaproteobacteria > Pseudomonadales > Pseudomonadaceae > Stutzerimonas > Stutzerimonas sp. VN223-3. Next base: position 1,091,505 of record NZ_RBEC01000001.1, read on the forward strand.
TGCTACGGCTTTATAGCGTGCGCCCGGATTTCCGCACCGCCAGCGGCGGCAGCGGTAAGGTCAGCGCCAGCGATTTCCTGAGCGCGGCGCCGTTGGCGCGCTTCATCCATCCGTCGCGGATCACCCTCAACGACATCAACCAGAAGCTTGAACTGCCGATCCAGGCGGATTTTCGCTTCTATTACGACGACGGCTCGAAACCGCGTGTCGATAGCGCCATCGGCTTTGGTCGATTGCTTACAGGGGCCGACCTGGATATCGAGTCGGTACGCCGGGATAAGAATTGTGCGATGTGGTTTGGCGATGAATTCGGCCCCTATCTGATCAAGACCGACACCTCGGGTACGGTCACCCGCAGCGCAATTTCACTGCCCGGTGTCTATGCGCCACAGCACGCCGATGTAATGGCGGGGCGGGCAACCGTCAATCTCGCCGGGTCAGGTGGTTTTGAAGGCATGGCGATTAATCCACGGGGTGATCGGCTCTATACGTTGCTGGAAAAAACCGTCAGCGGCGATCCGGCCGGCACGTTACGCATTAGCGAATTCGCTGTCGACCGGGAGCGCTACACCGGCAAGGTCTTTTTTTACACCTTGCAGGCTGTTGACCACGCCATCGGTGACATGACGGCCATTGATGACAGCCGCTTTCTGGTGATCGAACGCAATGGTGCAACAGCTACCCAAGGTACGCCGTTCAAGAAAATCTACCTGATCGATACGCGTGACGTCGGCAGCGGTGGGGCGGTGAGCAAGACCGAGTTGGTCGACCTGATGCAACTGGCTGACCCGGATGACCTCAACGGCGACGGCCAGCGCCTGTTCACCTTTCCCTACGTCACCATCGAAAGCGCATTGCTGCTGGATTCTCATACTTTGCTGGTGGCCAACGACAACAACTTCCCGGGCGGGGGTGGTCGCGAGTCGGCTGCCGATGCCACGGAGTTTCTGAAAATCCGCCTGGCTAGTCCCATCCCAGGCGTTAGCCCGCCGCACCTGCAGCAGGCGAGGGACGCGCGTCGTTGCGAGGTGTCGACGGCGCTGAACCCAAGCTGACCACCGGCCGAACCGCCGGGCAGCGTTTTATGTAGGAGCGAGGGGGACGGCTAGTTCTTGCTCGCGAGTGGAAGCATCAAAAGCTTCGCCAGCAAGCTGGCTCCTGCAAAAAACTGTGGTAATCGGTGCACCTGTAGGAGTGCCGCAGGGTGGGCCGGGCGGCGTTCCGCTTCAGCCCACCAAAGAAGACGCCGCGGGTAGGGAACCTCTGATCAGGCCTCGCCCACCTGCACCACCAGCTTGCCGAAGTTTTTGCCTTCAAGCAGCCCGATGAATGCCTCGGGGGCATTTTCCAGTCCCTGCACGATCTGCTCGCGATACTTGATCTTGCCATCGGCGTACCAGGCGCTCATATCGCGGGCGAACTCGTCGTAGCGGTGGCCGTAATCATTGAAAATGATGAAGCCCTGCATGCGCATGCGCTTCTTCAAAATCGTGTCGAGCAGCAGCGGCAGGCGATCCGGCCCATCCGGCAGACCGGTGCTGTTGTACTGGGCAACCACCCCGCAGACCGGCACTCGCGCACTGGTATTGAGCAGCGGCAGCACCGCATCGAACACCTTGCCGCCGACGTTCTCGAAATACACGTCGATGCCATCCGGACATTGAGCGGCCAATTGCTGAGGGAAATCGTCCGCGCGGTGATCGATACAGGCATCGAAACCGAGGGTTTCGACCGCATGACGGCATTTGTCGGGACCACCGGCGATGCCCACTACACGACAACCTTTGAGCTTACCGATCTGTCCGACTGTGGCGCCCACCGGCCCGGTGGCCGCCGCAACCACCAGGGTTTCCCCAGCTTTGGGCTGACCGATATCCAGCAGGCCCATATAAGCCGTGAATCCGGGCATGCCCAGCACGCCCAGCGCGTGAGACGGATTCTTCATATCGCGTCCGAGCTTGAGCAGACCATCACCATTTGACAGGGCGTAGTCCTGCCAGCCATTGCCACTGAGCACCCAGTCGCCTTCCTGATAGCCCGGATGGCGGGACTTGACGACCCGGCAGACCGTGCCGCCGACCATCACATCGTCGATCTCCAATGGCGGCGCGTAGGACGGCCCGGCGCTCATCCGACCGCGCATGTAGGGGTCCAGCGAGAGGTAGACGGTGCGCAGCAGCAACTGGCTGTCTTCGGGCGTCGGCACCGGGGCGGTTTCCAGGCGGAAGTTATCCGGCGTAGGCGCGCCGTGAGGGCGTGAGGCGAGGCGAATGCTGCGGTTTCGTTGCGACTGCTGTGTCATCACGGTCTCCCATGGGTCAGTCGGATAGATCAAAGTGGGAGCGTGCCGGGTACTTAGCGTTCCATAAGTATCGGCGCGCGTTTTATAGGCAAGCTGCTCAGAACATGGCCTATAGGCATATAGGTTCCGCGAGCTGTACCGACGCTGTCGCTACTCTATTTCTCTCGGTGTCGCGGATTTGTGTGGCGGGTCGTCGGTTATTGTTTCCTGTTCGGTGCGGTGCATGTTCCGGTTAGGTACCGAGTCGCTTTCGGGCATCCCTTTAACCACACGACCGTCCTCGGTCACGATCTGTCCTTGGTCATTGCGGTGGGTTTCGAGCTTTTCTTGTGGCGTCGGGTTGCCCATCGGGCTTGGGCGCGCGCCAGTGTCTTCCCGTGGCGTGCCTGCCGGCCATTGGGCAAAAGCAGGTTGGGCGGCAACCAGCAGCGTGGCTATCGCCAGTAACGATAGAAACGATCTGTTCATGACGTTCTCCTGTTTTTTTGACGTGCCGATGCGCCGATCAGCCGGCGTATTGGTATCCGGCTCTTTTAGAAAGGACAGTCCGCCACGTCCACGATTAGCGTCCCGTGACGCCTTCCGGTTCGCACACCAGCAGCGCAATGGGCCCACCGGCCGAGTATTTTCCTGGCACCCGCATGACGACCTGCTCGTTGGGATCTACCGAGAACGCCGGGGTAGCCGTCATGGCTGTTTCCTCGGGCAACGCATGAAATTGGCACGATGCGATCTCATTGCTGCGATTGGTTACTTTCACGGCTGGCACGCCGACCAGGTCGACCTTGCTGGACGACGCCTCTGGCACGCCGAGCGGCACCACTTCGATGTCCATTCCATTTAGTCGAGTAGATACCTGCACATCCTGCCCAAAAGCCGGGACCGCAAACGCCAGACTGACCAGCGCCAATAACGATGTTTTCATTCTGATTCTCCGTTGTGGCCTCAGAGCATGTGAACAGAGCTGACCGGCTGAGTTCGGGTTTCACCCATTTCAACTGAGCGCTGTTTCCTCGCCTTGCCTGACGAGGGGGCCGGGACAGCCGATATGAAGTAGCCTCCGTTTCGCCACATTTCGTTGCAAATTACTGAACCCCGTCCGTCTTCCTGGGTCGGAGCTGAGCGCTGTGGATAAAACCATGGCGGTGCCGCAGCGACGCCCCGACGCCAACGATGTGATCAATCGCTGGGCGACTGCTGGGCTTGGATGCCACCTGCCTTCTCGATCAGAGACCGAACGACCAATGGATCAGATATACGCAGTCGTACTGTCGTACAAACGCAAGGATTTGCTCAAACGCTGCCTCGATGGAATCAACGCGCAAAGCCGGCCATGCGACGGCGTCATCGTCGTCGACAACGCCAGCAATGACGGGACCGAGGAAATGCTGCTCGAATTGCAGCTGCCAAACCTCAAGGTGTATGTGCTGTCGCACAACACGGGCGCATCGGGTGGATTCAGTGCCGGGTTCCGTATTGCCTACCAGCTTGGCGCCGATTTCGTCTGGATGATGGATGACGACGTCATTCCCGAGCCAGACGCCTTGCAGAAGCTGACCGAGGCCGACGAGAAGCTTCGTGCCCAGGACAAGCCGCATTCTTTCCTGTTGTCGATGGCCTACACCGAAGACGGCCTGCTGACCAATGTTCCGCGCATCGACGAACGCACCAATGCCATTGCCTATGAGAACTGGCCGGCACTACTCGACCTAGGCGTGGTTCCGGTGCGCCCGGCGACATTCGTTTCGATACTGGTACCGCGCGCTTCGCTGCAGCGCTATGGCCTGCCGATCGCGTCGATGTTCATGTGGGGCGACGATACCGAATTCACCCTACGTATCAGTCAGGAGGCTCCAGGCTATCTCGTGGCGGCGAGCAAGGTGCTACACATGCGGCGAGTCAGCGGCGCCATCGACATTTTGAGCGAGACCGACCCGAAGCGGGTTGCGTTGCATCGGCACTTCATACGCAACGAATTATTCGTCGCACGCCGGTATTTCCGTAAGCGCCGCGTGCTGGGTGTGTTCTTTTCGCGCCTGGTATTGGTGGCTCGCATGCTTAAAAGCGGTGAGTTCGCCAAGGCTCGGATAGTGCTGAACGGTGTGATCGAAAGTTTCAGCTTTACGCCCAAGCCCGAGGCGGCCGATGCGCCAGTGGAGGCGCTCGGCGTGACTGTGCGGAAACTGAGCCCAAAGCCATTGAGCGGTGCGCAGATGAATGACATTTCACCGCCCGCCGTCGACACGCAAGCGCTTGCAGCAGACCCAACTGGCTTACTAACAGCAGGGGACCGCCAACCGCAGCCGCACTCATCCAAGCCGAACATGCGTGTCCTGGTGTGCGGTGCTGGCGGTCAGGTGGGCCACTGTCTGGTCAATCAGGCCGCGAGCTTTGGTCTGGATGCAATCGGGCTGATGCATCAGGAACTCGATATCACATCCCCGTCGCAGATCAGCGAGGCGATTGAGCGTTATCGACCGGCCCTAATTATCAATGCGGCGGCTTATACCAATCTTGATCACGCCGAGGCCGAGGTCGCACAGGCCGAAGCGGTGAATCGTGACGGTGCCGCAAACCTGGCCCAGGCTGCCAGTAATTTCGGGATTCCTCTGTTTCACCTGTCCAGCGAATACGTTTTTTCCGGCGACAGCAGCGAGCCTTATCGCGAAACCGATCCGGCTGTGCCAATTGGCGTCTACGGCACCACTCGGCGGGCCGGGGAGGTTGCCATCAGCGAAACCCTGGATCGATACCTGATTCTGCGAACCAGCTGGATCTACGGTGAGCGCGGCAATAATTTCGTCAAGACCATGCTCAACTTGGGCAGCAAGACGGATGAGGTTTCGGTAGTCAGCGATCAGGTTGGCTGCCCGACGCGCGCACGCAGTGTCGCTCGCGTGTTGATCGAGCTTGCGCTGCGCTATTGCCGTGATGGTGATCTCGAGTGGGGGCTTTACCACTACAGCGGTTCGTCGCCCTGCTCGTGGGCAGAGTTTGCTGTGGAAATTTTTCGTGAAGCCGAGCTTGCCGGGCTTATCGCTAAAGCACCTCGAGTCTTGCCGGTACTCAGCGCAAACCTGCCAAGGGCGGCGGCCCGACCAGCCTGGTCGGCGCTCGATTGCGGCCTGATAGAGACGACCTTCGGCATCAGACCCAAGCCGTGGCGGGAAGAGTTGCGCCATGTGATACGACAGATGAGCGACCTGCCAACTGCACCGTTCGGGCCTGCACCGAGCCGGGTGCCGTTCCGGACCTATCCGCAGCACGAGGGTGGCGAGCCATTCACTGCGCGTCTCTCGATAGCGCAAACGGCAAGCCAGCATTAGCCGTTTCCTCAAGCAAACTTTTTCCAGATGTTACGGTCCGAACTGCAGACCAAAAAATAAAGGGATTTTCGTGATGAACGGCACAGCTGTTAAAAGAGTGGGTGTTTCAGGCACAGGGATGATCTCGCACTGTTTCGTTCGCCTGATCATGCAGCATTACCAAGATCTGCAGATCAGCCGCGTCCTTACGCGCAGGAGCATTGACACGCTTGGCGATTTTCCGCTCCGGGATGTGCTGACCAATTCCATTGACGACCTCATCGTGCACTCGGACATCATCGTCGAGTGCACCGGTGATGTGTTCTTCGGGACGGAAGTGATCGAGCGGGCATTCGAAGCCGGCTTGCCTGTCGTCACCATCAATGCCGAGTTGCAAATCACCACCGGCTCCCACCTAGCCGGCAAGGGTCTGCTCACTGAAGCCGAAGGCGACCAGCCAGGGTCGTTGGCGGCATTGCGTGAAGATGCATTGCAAATGGGTTTCAAGCCTCTCGTTTACGGCAACATGAAAGGCTATCTGAACCATAACCCCAGCCACGAAGACATGGCGTACTGGTCCAAACGTCAGGGTATCAGCATCGATCAGACCACCTCGTTTACCGACGGCACGAAGGTGCAAATCGAACAGGCGGTGGTGGGTAACGGTTTTGGTGCGACCATCACCCGGCGAGGGCTGGAAGGGTTGGCGTCCACTGACCTTAACCGCAGCGGTAACATCCTCGGTCTGATCGCTGAAGGCATTGGTCAGCCTATCGTCGACTATGTGATCCCGAGCGGATATTCCGCTGGTGGGGTTTTCCTAGTCTGCCGCCACGATGAAGATCAGGCGCCGGCGATTGAGTACTTCAAGCTGGGCCCCGGTCCGTATTACGTATTGACGCGTCCGTTTCATCTCTGCTCGCTTGAAGTTGGCAAGACCGTGCGTCGAGTTCTGGCGGGCGGCGGCGTGCTATTGAATAACTCTGTCGAGCCGACACTGGGTGTTGCAGCGATAGCCAAGCGCGAGATAAAGGCGGGCGAGGTGATCAGCCGCGGTATCGGCGGATTCGACGTTCGTGGCGAAGCGGTGCGGCTTGTTGATGAGCTCGACTACGTGCCCATCGGCCTGCTTCGCAATACGGTGCTCAAAAGGCCCGTCGAACCAGGGCAGCTGATTACCTTCGACGACATAGAGATTCAACCCAGCCGGGTGCTGGACATCATCCTTCAGCAGCGCCAAAAGTTGATGGGAAAGACCGAAGCGCCCACTGTGATGAATGAAGTCGCTCAGCGGGTGCGCAGGTAATGATCGGAAATGAGGCCGAAATCTGGGCTGATGGTTATAGCTTCATCGAGTTTCAGCACACCGGGACAGGGCTCGTGCCATATCACTACGAATCCGCGCCGCCAAGCTTGGCGCAGCCTGCTGTGGTTGCCATGCCAGCAACGGAATGCGGGGCGGAAGATAACGGGAAGACGTTTACGCTTATGGCGTGAGCCGCTCTAGCTTCGACTTGATCCGGCTGAACAGCCTGCGGGCCGCGGCGGCGTTATAGAACTTGAGCTTCAGCAACGTTCAACCGCTGTACCTGCCTCACAGAACGCAGTCCAGACGTCTCCGGCAATCCGAACGACCGCACCACCAAAACTGGTGGCTTCGTCTTGAGCGTCTTGCTCGTTTTCAAATACCGCCAGTACGCTGCCGTACGAGTAAACAACCACCCATTGCCCAGCGTCTCTGGTATCGAGCCCTGTAGTATCCATTTGATATCTTCCTTGGAATGTTGCGAGATATGACGAAATCACGACATATGAATATCACTTCGTCAAAATATCGACAATCACCGTTCGGCGGGAGGCTCAAAAGAGGCTGGTATTGGCCGAATCTCCTTAGTTTTCGAAAATAAGGCCCTACTAGGAGCAGTACTCTGAGGGGCATTGGGAATCCAGGCTGGGTAATGAAACTCCGATTTGCGGTGTCATCAGCAACCGGCCCGGATGCCCATCGGTACCTGAGGCTCAGCTAATACTGTGACGTTCGCCCGGATGCGTCTCGTGGCCCATCGGCGTGGTATCGGGAAGCGTTACTTCGGGCTCGGCGAAATCGGGACTGTGAACTTCCGAGTCGAGGGGCATGTGGCTGTAACGCTGCTTATCTGCGACGTCCCTCCGCTGGCGCAAGTGCTCTTGCTCGGTCAGCATGCGTTTCGCCTCGCAACGCCCACTGATCCCGCGCGCCAATGCCATGCCGCCCATGGCCAGTTGCAAAAGCCCGCTCACTCCGCCACGGCGCAACCCCTTGCCCAGCAGCATCAGGCCCCCGGCGACCGACGCGGTGCGTTCCCAGCCGTGCACGTTCTGTGGTGCGGTCTTGTCGAACAGTCGAGTCATTCTGGTTTCCTCAGTTTCATCAGATATGTTTGGGGTCGGATGGAAGGGCGCGATCGGACACCGCGCCGTCTTCGCCTCAACCCAACGGGCTTTCGTCCTGATCCTCGCGTTCATCAACATCGGATGTATCTGCCGAGCCAGGTACATCGCTGTATTCGTCGTATTCGAGCGGCGTCTGGTCTTCGCTTGGCTGCGGTTCGCTACCGTTCATGGCTCACCTCGCTGTCTAGGGTTCGGCAACGGTGCTCGGCGATTCGTTCTGAACGACGGATGAACGGAATCAAAGGAACATGCGCTGAGCGCGAGCCTGGATTCGTAGACGAACGAGCGCTGTACTTTTTTGGTGAGCAGCAGACGGCATGCCAGTGGCGCGACCAAACCGCTTTTTCGGTAGGCTCTGCTCATTCATTCAGGATGACTCGACATGTGGCATATCGATCCAGTCTCGCTTCGGTTGTTTATCGCGGTGTGCGAAGAGGGCACCATCACCAAGGCCAGCGAGCGGGAGTTCATTGCGCCTTCGGCCGTCAGCAAGCGAATCGCCGACATCGAGGCGGATATCGGTACGCCGCTGCTCGTGCGTAGTAAGAAAGGTGTCGTGCCGACCCCCGCTGGCCAGGCTTTGCTGCGTCATGCGCGACAATTGATGCGCAGCATGGAACGCCTGCAGGGTGAGCTCAGCGAGTACGCCGAAGGGGCGCGAGGTCACGTGCGGATACTGGCCAACGTTTCATCCATCATCGAGTTCCTGCCCGAGGAGCTGTCCGATTTCATGTTTGCCAACGAGCATATCCAGGTGGACATCGAAGAACGCTTCAGTCCCGATGTGGTACGTGGTGTCGCTGAGGGCTATGCCGATCTGGGCGTCTGCCGTAAGTCCATGACCGAAGGCGACCTGGAATTCATTCCTTACCGCAGCGACCACCTGGCTGTCGTCGTCAACCGCGAGCATGCTTTGGCCAAGCGGACCAGCATCTCCTTCGTCGAGACGCTGGACTACGACCACCTGGGGCTGTCGGCGTACGCCACCCTGAACTCATTCATGCAGCGGGCAGCGTCAGAGGTCGGCCGTCAGGTGCATTTCCGTACCCACGTTTCGTCCTTCGATGCGGCCTATCGGCTGGTCCATGTGGGAATTGCCTTGGGCATCTTTCCCCAGGAAGCTGTGAGTCGTTACGCACAATTGTTCGACCTGAAGGTCATCCCACTAACCGATAGCTGGGCGCTCGGAGAATTCGTCATCTGCGTGCGCGATTCCGATGCGCTCTCGCTGTCGGCGCGGCGACTACTCAATCACCTGCTCGCGCGGGTGCCTAGCCAGAACACCGCGTCGGCCTAGGTTTCTATCCATCGTCAACGGCGATGGATCAGGCCGCGAATAACGTCTTTTCCCTGCCGCCGTAGCTTCTTAGTCTCTCCCTCAAGCGACACGCCTTAGCGAGAGACCTCATGACAAAAATAATCATCAATGAGGTGGGCATGCGGGACGGCTTGCAGAGCCTCCAATGCATCATGCCCACCGCCGACAAGTGCAAGTGGATCGATGCGGCCTATGCTGCGGGCGTCCGACATATGGAAGTTGCGTCGTTCGTTCCGGCCAAGCTGCTGCCGCAGATGGCCGACGCCAATGAAGTCGTCGCTCATGCACTGGGTTATCCAGACCTTCATATAACCGTCCTCGCGCCGAACCTGCGCGGCGTCGAAAACGCCCTTGCCAGTGGTGCGCATCGTATCGTCGCGCCGGTTTCGGTCAGCGCCGCGCACAGCCTTGCCAATGTCCGTCGTAGCCCACAGGAAATGGTCGAAGAACTTGGCCGCATGTGCGATCTACGCACCAGCTCCGGACGTGACGATGTGGTGATGGTGGCGGGCATGTCCACTGCGTTTGGCTGCACCCAGCAAGGTCAGGTGCCGCTTGCCGATCTTTGCGACCTGACCCATCTGGTCCTTGAAATCGGCTGCGATCAGGTTTCACTGGGCGATACCACCGGCTACGCCACTCCGGGCCAGGTTGGCGAGGCCATTGATGCGGTCCGCGCCATCGCTGGTGACAAGCTTCAGGCCGCGCATTTCCATGACACCCGTGGCTTGGCGCTGGCCAACAGCCTGGTGGCGGTTCAGCACGGTATCCGAGAGCTGGATTCATCGCTTGCCGGGCTTGGTGGTTGCCCGTTTGCACCGGGTGCCTCAGGCAACACCGTTACAGAAGACATGGTGTTCATGCTGCAGAGCATGGGCTACGAGACCGGCATCGACCTGCAACGACTGATCGAGTCGCGCACGGTGCTCGAAACCGCGCTACCAGGGGAAACCCTGTACGGGTACATCGCCCGCGCCGGTCTGCCGAAGAATTTCATCGCGCCGCCTGCCGCTGCCTGATCGCGCCTTTCATTGCTGGAGTAGAAAAATGTCGAGTCTTCCACTTGACGGGATTCGTGTTGTCGAAATTTCCCACATGGTCATGGGTCCCACCTGCGGAATGATCCTGGGTGACCTGGGCGCCGAAGTGATCAAGATCGAGCCCATCAAGGGCGACGGTACCCGTCGCTTGCTGGGCGCCGGGGCGGGATTCTTCCGCACCTTCAACCGCAACAAGCAAAGCATCGCGGTCGACGTCGATACGCCGGAAGGCAAGGAAGCCGTACTGAAGCTCCTCGACAGCGCCGATGTGTTCATCGAGAACTTCAAGCCCGGACGGATGGAGTCGCTTGGCTTCGGCTACGAGGCGGTCAAGGGCCGCAATCCGAAGATTGTTTACACCAGCCTCAAGGGTTTTCTCGCCGGGCCCTACGACAAGCGCCTGGCCCTCGACGAAGTGGTGCAGATGATGGCCGGGCTGGCCTACATGACCGGTCCGGTCGGCCGGCCATTGCGCGCCGGAAGCTCGGTCAACGACATCATGGGCGGCATGTTCGGCGCCATCGGCGTCCTCGCTGCGCTCAACGAGCGCAACCGTACCGGGCTCGGCCGCGAAGTGCAGAGTGCGCTCTACGAAAACTGTGTACTGCTCGCGGCGCAGCACATGCAGCAATACGTGGTCACCGGCGAAGCGGCGGCGCCCATGCCCAACCGTATCAGTGCCTGGTCGATCTACGACGTGTTCACCTTCGCTGGTGGTGAGCAGATGTTCGTTGCAGCCACCGGTGACGGCCAGTGGCGGGCACTGTGCAAGCTGATCGGTCAGCAGGCGCTGCTTGATGACCAGAGTCTCGCCACCAACAACGACCGCGTTCTGCAGCGGCCGCGGCTGTTGGCTCATCTAGGCGAAGTGTTCGCCACTATCGATGCTCAGGCGTTAGCACCGCAGCTGGAAGCCAATGGCATTCCTTTCGCTCCGATACGCAAGCCGGAAGAGCTGTTCGATGACGCGCATCTGATCGAAAGCGGCGGACTTGCCAAGCTTCAACTCGAGGATGGCTCCTACACCGACATGCCGCTGTTGCCCGTCTCCCTCGACGGCCATCGGCTGGGGCCGCGCCGCTCTATCCCCCGCATTGGCGAAAACACTTGTGAAGTCATGCGCGGGCTGGGTTACAGCGACGTGCAGATCGACGAATTGCAGCAGGCCGGCGTGTTCCGCGGCGAATGACTACCGCCGAGAAGGCAAGGAGACAGAAATGGCGATTTACGAATTCGAAGGCCAGCGGCCGGAAATCCACGACAGCGTTTACGTCGCCGACGATGCCACGGTGATCGGCAAGGTCGCGCTGGGTGAGGGCGCCAGCGTCTGGTCGCAGGCAGTGCTGCGCGGCGACAACGAGCTGATCGAGATCGGCAGCGGCAGCAATGTTCAGGAAGGCGCGGTACTGCATACCGATCCGGGCTTCCCGATGCGCATCGGCACCGACGTCACCATCGGCCATCAGGCCATGCTGCACGGCTGCACGGTGGGCGAGGGCAGCCTGATCGGCATCCAGGCGGTAGTGCTGAACGGCGCGAAGATCGGCCGTAACTGCGTGGTCGGCGCCGGTGCGATCGTTACGGAAAACAAAGAGTTTCCGGACAACTCGCTGATCATCGGCGCGCCAGCGAAAGTGGTACGCGAGCTCACCGAGGAGGCTGCCGCCAAGTTCCGCCTCAACGCGCAGGACTATGTGGCACGCGCGCAGCGGCACAAGAAGGGCCTGGTGCGCATCGGCTGAAGACTTGATGCCTGGCTCGGCCAGGCATGCAGAACTGCTTTCGGATCGAGAGCAGGCAACGCGTCCCCATGGGGACAAACCAATAATAAAAATGGGTTGCATAACAATGACAATAAAAGCGTCTCTACCACTCACCGGTACCCTGTTGATGTCATCAATGGTTGCCGTACCGTCCGCCTTCGCCGACTTTATCGGCGATGCGAAGGGCAGCCTGAGTACTCAGAACTTCTATTTCAGCCGCGATTTCCGCGACGGAGCGGGACAGAACAAACGTGAGGAGTGGGCGCAGGGCTTCATGCTCAAGCTCGAATCCGGCTACACCGAAGGCACCGTCGGCTTTGGGGTCGATGCCCTGGGCATGCTCGGCGTTAAGCTCGACTCCAGCCAGGATCGCACTGGCAGCGGGCTATTGGAGCGCGGTTCCGATGGACGCGCTGAAGATGAATATTCAAAGCTGTCTGCGACTGTAAAAGCCAGGATAGGCGAGACCGAGCTGTTTCTGGGTGGCGTCAGTCCAACCCTGCCTTTGCTGTTATCGAATAACAGCCGTCTGTTCCCGCAAATTTTCACTGGTGCTCAGCTTTTCTCGAACGATCTCGACAAATTCACCTTTCATCTCGGGCAGGTTCGGAAAGTAAAACAGCGCGATTCGGACGAATCTGTCGACCTGACAACGATGGGCCAGTTTGGCGCTTACGATGATTCAGTCACCAGCGACAGCTACACCTATGGCGGTGTCGACTTTGCAGTGACTCCGCAAACGAAGTTGAGTTTGCATGCCAGCGAGCTCAAAGATTTCTACGTGCGGCAGTATCTGGGATTCAAACATACCCATCCATTGAGCGAAAACAGCTCGCTCTTTGCTGAAGTTCGCTACTTCAACGCTTCTGAAACAGGCGCAGAGCGCGTAGGTGAGGTAGACAACCGTGCGTTAAGTACTTTATTTGGTTATCAGTTGGGTGGTCATCGCATTAGCGGCGGCTATCAGAAACTTTGGGGTGACAGCCCGTTTCCTCTACTTAACGGAGCTGATACCTATCTGTTTGCACAGCAGAACACCAGTCTTTTCGCCCAAGCGAATGAGCGAGCGTTGCATGCACGATATGACTACAACTTCGCAGCCATCGGCGTTCCCGGCCTGACTTTCACCCTGCGCTACGTCAAAGGCGACAATGTCAATCCAGAAAATATCGCCACGCCACAAGCCGCTGCACTGCGTGCGGCCGGTGAAGAAGGGCGCGAATGGGAGCGCACCACCGACATCACCTACGTGGTGCAAAGCGGACCGATGAAGGACGTCAGCCTGCGTTGGAGAAATGCCTCCAATCGCACCAACTACACCCGCAGTAACGACGAGAACCGCGTAATCATCGGGTATGCCTTCAAGTTCTGAAGATGAGAAGGGCAGCGTTTATGCCAATTGCGTACTGATTTGGAACTCGATATGAAAATCATAAAAGAATGTTTGCTGGCGATTGTTGTGGGTTCTCTTATTGCAGCGCCGTTATTCGCAGCGGAGCAAGATAAGGCGAGCGGCACTCGGGTATATACCGTAGGTACTGGCACGCCCGTACCGGAATCGGAACGTGCCGGCGCCTCCGTCGCGGTGGTTTATGGAGATCGATCGTTTCTGTTCGATGTCGGGTCGTCGGTTTCCAACCGTCTGATCAAGCTTGCCGAAGATGGCGAGAAGGCCCTGGCACCGCGAAACATTCAGCATTTGTTCATCACACATATGCACAGTGATCACACCCTGGGCTTCGCCTCAGTAGCGCTCAATCTGTGGTGGTTGCGTGAGAAGCAACTTCAGGTACACGGCCCGGTCGGCACTCGTTCGCTCGTCGAGCACATCATTAAAGCCTACGGACAGGACACCGAGATTCGCCAGAGCACGGTTGTAGGCGGAGCCGGAAGAGTCACGGATCCGACCCCTACGGTGAGCGAGATCACCGAACCCGGTGTGGTTTACGACGATGGCGAGGTGAAGGTGGAAGCCTTCCTGGTTGACCATGGCGACATCGAGCCGGCTTATGGCTACAAGATCACCACACCGGACAAGGTGACGGTCATTTCCGGCGACACCACGTATGACGAACGAGTCGCCGCCCAGGCTAAGGGCGCCGACTACTTGATCCACGAGGTGTACAGCGAAGCGGGCCTGCAGGCCAGCACCGACCCGAAGCGACCGCAGCGGAGCGACTATCACCGTCACCAGCACGCCTCGGTCGAGCAGGTTGCGAAAATTGCCGAGCACGCCCAGCCGAAGTTGTTGGTCCTTTCCCACATTCTCAAATGGTCGGACTCCGTAGAGAACATGCAGGCGGAGATGGCGAAGCATTACGACGGCCGTTTCGTCTTTGCGCGCGACGCCATGAAGCTGGAGTAGCCCGAGCGGTCTTTCATCGTTCCAGGTTTGTGGAGCGGGGCAGGTCGGCCCGTCCCTGAAAAATTACAAGAAGAGGCAATCATGAAAAAAACAGCCATTGCGTTAGCCGTTCTGCTCTCAAGCGCGGCATTGCCCCAGGCCCAAGCAGCCGACTACACGATGCGCCTGAGCCATCAGCTGCCGGCGTCCCATCATGTCGCCAAGGCGCTCGAGCAGTTCGCCGAAGACGTGAAGACCAACACCAACGATCAGGTCGAGGTGCAGATATTCGGCGGTGAACAACTGTTCAAGGCCACCCAGAACCACGCGGCCGTCGCCCGCGGCCAGGTCGAAGCGGCATCCGTGGTGAGTCTACTCTGGGGCGGAACCGTGCCGGAAGTTCAGGTGTTCAGCATTCCCTATCTGATGACGTCCAAGGAAAAGCTGGCCAACTTCTACGGTTCGGATGCAGAAAAGCTGCTCGACGAAAAGCTGCAGAAGAAGGGCGTTACCAATATCGCCTGGTTGGTCGACGCAAATAACGCCACCTTCACTTCCCAGCAAAAGCCGTTGATCGAGCCTAAGGATTTCGAAGGCGTGAAAATCCGCGGTCTCAGCCGCTTGAGCGATGTGGGTTTTATAGCTCTTGGTGCTGCGCCATCGACCATGCCCGGTTCCGAGGTCTATCAGGGGCTGCAAACGGGTGTGATTGATGCGGGTGTGTCCAGCGCCAGCGCGGTTCACGCGCGCCGTTACTACGAGGTACAGAAGTATGCCGTGGCGACTCCGTTGCTGACGGTGTACCAGAACCTCATCGTCAACCCGAAATGGTGGGCGGCTCTGCCCGCTGATGCCAAGGCTGGTGTGATGAAGGCCGCTGAAGCGGCTGAGCAAACGCTTCTTCCCAAATCGGATGAGGTCGATCCGGACGGTGTGGCGAAGCTTAAAGAGGACGGCATGCAGGTAACGGTGCATACGCCCGAGCAGGTCCAGGCGTTGGAAAAGCTCATGCAGCCGCCAGTGATCGAAGAATTCAAAAAGACCACCAAGGACGGGCAAAAGCTTATCGAAATGATCAAGCAACTCTGACCGGTTGTGCGGGGGGCGGGCGGAGCGTGGTTGGCTCGCGACGCTCGGCTCCCGCCTCTGTTGCATGCGTGCCGAGGTAAAGCAATGAACACTAAGCAAGCCTATCTGAGCAGCCAGATGAACGAGATCAAACTCCCGGCGTTCTGCCGAATTTTCAGCGCAGCGGTGGCTGGGCTGTTCACCGTTGCCATGGCGCTCTCCGCCGTCTGCGTGCTGGTCGCGCTGGCGCTGATCGGCTACTCGGTCGTAGTGCGTTACTTCGTTGGCGCGCCTTCTCTATGGATCGATGAGGTAGTGGGCTTTCTGGTCGTCGGCATCGTCATGTTCGGCGCCGCCTGCGCGCTGCGAGAAGGTCGGCACATCGGCGTGGATCTGGTGACCGAGCTGATGAGCCCTCGCTGGCAGCGCTGGGCGCAGATCTGGTCGATGTCCGTGGTGCTGGTGCTGTCGATTTTCCTGATCGTCAACGGCTGGCAGACGGCGATGTTCTCCAAATCCATCGGCATGGTGACGCAGGGCTACCTGGAGCTGCCGATGTACCAACTGCAGCTATTGATTCCGCTGGGAGGCTTCCTGCTGGCTTTGGCAGCCATCGATAGCCTGTTGCGCCTGGCCTGTGGTGCCTCGGCCTTCGTAGTCAATGAAGAGGAGAAGCACTGATGCTCGCCATTTCCCTTTTGCTGGTGGGGTTGATCCTGCTGCTTCTCACTGGATTGCCGATCTTCGCCGGGTTGTCGCTGTTCGGTGGTTTGCTGTTGATGGGCGAGCCGGGCGGGCTGGACATCGTTTCCGATATCGTCTTCGCCAAGACCGGCATGTATGTGCTTGTAGCCATCCCGCTGTTTGCCTACATGGCCCACGTAATGATCCGCGGGCGCATCGTCGACGATCTCTACAGCACCGCTTACACCCTGACGCGGCACCTGCCGGGCGGCGTCGGCATCGCCACCATCGTGGCCTGCATGATCTTCTCGGCGATCTCCGGCTCCAGCGTAGCGACGGCTCTGACCATCGGCGCGGTGGCAATTCCGCAGATGATCCGTTACGGCTATGACCCAAAGATCGCCTACGGGCTGGTTGCTGCCGGCGGCACCCTGGGGATTCTGATTCCTCCGTCCGGCCCGATGATTCTTTATGGAGTAGCGACCGATACTTCCATCAGCGGTCTGTTCATGGCTGGTGTTGTACCTGGCTTTCTGCTGGCGGGCATCTTCTGCGTCTATTGCATGTTCCGGCAGCGCGGCACGCAGCGTGAGCCACGCGCGACTACCCGGGAAATGCTGGTTGCTGTTCGTAAATCGGGATGGGCGATCACGTTGCCGACACTGGTACTGGGCGGCATGTATGCGGGCGTGTTCACGGCTACCGAAGCTGCCGCAGTCGGCGCCTTGCTTGCGTTGGCGATTGCAGCTTTCATCTATCGTAGCGTCGGACTGCGAGATATCTGGGAATGCGCCAAGGATGCCGCGCGCACCTCGGCGATGCTGTTCATGATCCTAGCTTCGGCAGCGGTGTTCAGCTACGCGCTGACGAAACTGATGGTGCCGCAGCAAATCGTCGAGATGGTCACCGAAATGGACATGGGCGCCCTCGGCTTCATCATCGCGATGATGGTGATGATTTTTGTGCTCGGCATGTTCCTCGAGTCGATTGCAATCATCCTGATCACCTCGCCGGTAATCATGCCGGTGATGGCGCACCTTGGCATCGATCCGATCTGGTACGGCGTGCTGCTGGTGATCAATCTTGAAGTCGCGATGATCACGCCGCCGGTGGGCATGAACCTGTTCACCATCAAAGCGGTTACCCAGTCGCCGATGGGGCCGATCATCCGTGGCTCGTTTCCCTTCGTATTGCTGATGTTGCTCGGTCTGGCGCTGGTTGTCGCTTTCCCGCAGCTGGCGACGCTATTACCGCAGAGCATGATGAATCCGACGTAGCGCAATTTCCTTGCTGGGGTCAGTCAACGGCGCTTCGGCACCGATTGACTGGCGATGGAGGCGCCAACATGGAAGCGAAAGCGTCGGCCGCCTAAACATCCCCAACTACGAAAAGCAGCAGGACGGAAAGCAATTGAAGCGAGATGTTCTAGACCGCCGCATGGCCGTTACGCGCAGGGGCAACATCTGATGCGTATCGTGCCAAGTGCTTGGCTGACATCGCGTCCGCCGTTGGCGCAGTGGCTGGCGCTGATTATCGGTGCGGGGGCGCTGGGCGGCCTGTTCCGGTTGATCCACTTGCCGGCAGCGTTCTTCCTCGGGCCGATGTTCGTTGGAATTGCCTTCGGCGTAATGGGCAGTTCGGCGCAGGTACCGTTGCGGGTCTATCAGTTTTCCATTGGCCTGGTCGGTGCGCTGGTAGCGCATTCGATCACGCTCGGCGTGCTGGCGTCATTGCTCCAGGATTGGCCGCTGATGCTCAGCGCCACCGTGCTCACGGTGTTGTTGAGCCTGGTGGCGGGATTGGCCCTTATGTGGCTCGGACGGCTTCCAGCCAGCAGCGCGCTATGGGGGACGGCGCCGGGTGCCGCGCCGGTGATGATGTCGATGTCGGAAAACTACGGAGCCGACCCGCGGCTCGTTGCCACCATGCAGTACGTGCGGCTTATCTGCGTGATCGCGATCAGCGCACTGGTGAGCCATCAGCTTGCATCTGCGCCGACGGTTGTTCCATACGTTCCGTCGATCTCATCGACGATGCCGGCCTATCTGCTGAATGTCGGGCTCAGTCTTGCGTTAGTGCTGATCGGCGTTGTGATGGGGTTACGTCTGCCGGCTGGATTGATGTTGTGTCCGCTCCTGCTGGCTGTGCTCGCTCAGCTGAGTGGGGCCTTTCAGATCACATTGCCTGGCCCGCTGATGGCGGTGGCCTATGCTGCGATCGGCAGTTACGTCGGGCTGCGTTTCGACCGCGCCACGCTGATCTATGTGGTGCGCAAGTTGCCGGTCATGCTCGCGGCCGCGCTGATGCTGATCGGGTTCTGCGCAGCTTCGGCCTGGTTGTTCGCGGTTTTGCTGGAGCGTGATTACCTGTCGGTTTTTCTCGCGACTAGCCCGGGCGGGCTGGACTCGTTGTCTATTATCGCTATGGAGTCCGGTGGCGACGTCGGCCTGGTGGTGACATTGCAGACGCTGCGCCTGTTCGCAGTCGTGCTCTTCACGCCACCGCTGGTGAGACTTTGTCTGCGTCTTTTCAAGCGCAATGCCGGGTCTGGATGAGCAAGGAATGGAGCGATCTGCGTCGGAGAAGGCTTGACAGTCAGGCATCGCTAACGCAAATTCCTCTAAACGTAATTCGATTACGCAAAACAATCAAAATGCTTACTTCGAGCTGCGTGCAACGATGATGGAATTACATACTTATTACCGGTCCACCTCATCCTATCGGGTGCGTATCACGCTAGCGTTGAAGGGATTGGATTACCGCTCTGTGCCGGTCAATCTCATTCGTGACGGCGGGGAACACCGCCAGCCGGCTTATCTCGCGCTGAATCCGCAGGGCAGGGTGCCGACGCTCTGCACCGACGAGGGCGAGCGGGTGATTCAGTCGCCAGCGATCCTCGAATATCTGGAAGAACAATATCCCGAGCCGGCACTGCTGCCCCAAAACGTCATGGCTCGTGCGCGGCATCGCGCGGTGGCTGCGCTAATCGGTTGCGATATTCACCCGCTGCACAACGCGGCGGTGCTCAATCGTCTACGCGGATTGCAGATTGGTGAGGACGAAGTGCTGGCGTGGATCGAACACTGGGTGGGTGAGGGCCTCAAAGCGGTCGAAGCTTTGATCGGCGATGAAGGCTACTGCTTCGGCGAGGCCGGTCTGGCCGATGTATATCTGCTGCCGCAGCTCTACGCGGCGCGACGTTTCAATGTCGACCTGAGCGCGTTGCCCCGCATCCTTCGCGTCGAGCGCCTGGCGCTGGCGCATCCGGCGTTCCAGCAGGCTCATCCAGATGTTCAGCCGGACGCGCCGCGGGCATGAAAATTCTAGGCTTTCGATTGACCCTGGGCGATCACCTTGGTCGCAGCGTTCGGGGGATTTCCTGTGCGCCGCCGGGCTGACGTGTCCTCACGTCATCCCTATCCAATGCACAGCCAGTCAAGGAGCCAATCATGGCCGACCTGTTTGAAAACCCAATGGGCCTTATGGGCTTCGAGTTCATCGAATTTGCCTCGCCCACCCCAAACGTCATCGAGCCGGTGCTGGAAAGCATGGGCTTCTCCCATGTCGCCAACCATCGTTCGAAGGATGTAGCGCTGTATCGTCAGGGCGAGATCAACGCCATTGTTAACCGCGAGTCCAAAGGCGTCGCCGCCTATTTCGCCGCCGAGCATGGCCCGTCTGTGTGTGGCATGGCGTTCCGCGTGAAGGATGCGCAAAAGGCCTATTCACGCGCGCTGGAACTAGGTGCTCAGGCCATCGAACTGCCCACCGGGCCGATGGAGCTGCACCTGCCGGCGATCAAGGGCATCGGTGGTGCGCCGCTGTACCTCATCGACCGCTTCGGCGAAGGCAGCTCGATCTACGACATCGATTTCGTCTTCCTCGAAGGCGTCGATCGGCATCCGGTCGGTGCCGGGCTGAAGATCATCGATCACCTGACCCACAACGTATATCGCGGCCGCATGGCCTATTGGGCAGACTTCTACGAGAAGCTGTTCAACTTCCGCGAGATCCGCTATTTCGACATCAAGGGCGAATACACCGGGCTGACCTCCAAGGCCATGACCGCGCCGGACGGCATGATCCGTATCCCGTTAAACGAGGAGTCGTCGAAGGGGGCAGGGCAGATCGAGGAATTCCTCATGCAGTTCAACGGCGAGGGCATCCAGCATGTGGCCTTCCTCACCGATGACCTGATCCAGACCTGGGACAAACTGAAGGCCAGCGGCACGGTGTTCATGACCGCACCGCCGGAAACCTACTATGAAATGCTCGAAGGCCGATTGCCCAATCACGGTGAGCCAGTCGATGAGCTGAAGTCGCGTGGCATCCTGCTCGACGGCGCCTCGGAGAACGGCGAGCAGCGCCTGCTGCTGCAGATTTTCTCCGGCACGCTACTGGGCCCGGTGTTTTTCGAGTTCATTCAGCGCAAGGGCGACAGCGGCTTCGGCGAGGGCAACTTCAAAGCGCTGTTCGAATCCATCGAGCGCGACCAGATTCAGCGCGGTGTGCTCAGCACCGCTGACTGATCCACTGGCTGCCGCTGGCTTCGGCTGCCGTTATGGGTGACTAGTCAGCTCTTTATATGGTTACACCAGCGCGTGAGACCTCGCGCGCCGGTGCCTAGATTAAGTTGTATCGATTTTCGTCTGCCTCTCAGCCGAAACCACCACCGTGAACCCTGCAGAACGTGCGTGATGGCCAAAGGACATTTTTTTGGAACTGATTTCTTCGGCTGTTTTCGAAAAAACGTACCAAAGAAAAGGTCGATGAGTATCAAACGGATCGGCAGGGAAGACATAACAATCACGATGGGGCGAGGAATGCAGAAACTGTCATTAGGCGTTCGGGACAATAACTTCGATTTTTTACGCTTCGTCGCAGCAACGATGGTCCTGTTGGGGCACTGCTACTGGCTGACTGGGCGGCTTTCAGAAGAACCGTTTCGTCCGTTGACTGGCGGTACCGATGTGGCGGACATGGCGGTAGATGTCTTTTTCGTGATCAGTGGCTTCTTGATCACTGCTTCCTATTTGCACGGCAGCAGCAACGTCAGCTTTATCCTAAAACGAGCCCTACGCATCTTTCCGGGTTTGGCCTTTGCGGTGGTATTCGCATTGCTGGTGATCGGTCCGCTAACTACGCCGCTACCGCTAGGCGAATACTTTAGCAACGGTAAGACCGCGGCTTTTTTGACTAACCTATTTCTGATGACCCGGTACGAATTGCCGGGGGTATTTGCTAACAACCCATTCCCCGAAGTGGTCAACGGATCGTTCTGGACGCTGCCCCTGGAAGGCATGATGTACTGCAGCGTGCTGCTGCTGGGGGCGCTGAAGCTGCTCAAGCGGCATATGGTCGTGCTTGGGCTGGGCGTGTTGATGGTCGGGCATTTCTTCGTTCTGCCGGCACTAGGCGTCGAAAGCGTAACCATCCTCAAGCTGTTCCGTCTGGGACTTTTCTTCTACGGCGGCGCTGCGCTGTATCTCTACCAGAACCAGATTCGCTGGGACGGCCGCATTGCATTGTTGTTCCTGGCGGCGTCTGTGCTGGCACTGGGTAGCTCCGCCTGGTTCGTCGTCCACATGTTCACGCTGCCGTATCTGGTGATTTACATCGCTTACGCGCGGCTGCCAAAGATCGCGCGTTTCGGCAACCACGGCGATTTCTCCTACGGCATGTACATCTTTGGCTTCCCAGTGCAGCAGTTGCTCATTTACTGGGTTGGTGCCGATATAGACCTGGCCGTGCTCGCGCTTTCGAGCATGGTGATCACGCTGTGTTTTGCGGTTTTGTCGTGGCGGCTGGTCGAGGCGCCAGCCTTGCGCCTAAAGCGCTACACGAACATTAGATCTCTGCGCATTGGCGCTGGCGCTTCCGTCAACCGGGACTAGCTTGGTGCATCGCCAGGCGGCTCAGGCGTCTGGCGACTAGTTAGTTGGCCGAAACCAGCGGAAGCCAGAGCGCAAGCGCCATCAGTGTCAGCAGTAATACCGGTGGCGTGATGATCAAGCCCACCTTGACGTACGCGCCCCAGGTGATGCGGTGGCCTTTGCCTGCCAATACATGCAACCAGAGCAGGGTAGCCAGGCTGCCAATGGGCGTGAACTTCGGGCCCAGGTCATTACCGATGACGTTGGCGTAGATCATCAGCTCTTGAGTAAGCGGCGCCACCTGAACCTGATCGATAGCCAGCGCGCCGATCAGTGTGGCGGGCAGGTTGTTCATGATCGATGCCAGAATCGCGACCGCGAAGCCGGTACCCAAGGTTGCGATGAAATCGCCTTGCAGACTCAACCAGGCCAGTACGCCGGCGGACCAGTCCGTCAGCCATGCGTTGCCCAGCCCGTAGACAACCAGATACATCCCGACCGAGAAGAGCACGATTTGCCATGGCGCGTTGGTCAGCACGGCTCGCATGGACACGACGTGGCCCCTGCCGAACGATAGCCAGCGCCCGGCGATGGCCATCAATACCAGCGCAGCAGTACCCATGATGAACGCAATGGGGATACCCCAGCGTGCCGTCACGAACAACGACACCAGCAACAGGCCGAGCAACGGAAAGGCGGCTCGAAACACCTGATGGTCGCGAATGGCCGAGGCGGGATCTTCCAGTCGGTCGACCGGATAGCTGCGCGGAATCTCCCGGCGAAAGTAGAGCCCAACGACCAGCAGCGTCGCCAGCAGCGACACGAGGTTGACCGGCACCATCACCAGCGCATAGCGCGAGAACGAGATGCCGAAATAGTTGGCGGTCACGATATTGACCAGATTGGAGGTCACCAGCGGAAGACTCGTGGTATCGGCGACGAAGCCGGTGGCGATGATGAACGCCAGCGCTGCCGCCGGGCTGAAGTCGAGCCGAAGCAGAATGGCCAACACGATTGGCGTCAGCAACAGCGCCGCTCCATCGTTGGCGAACAGTGAGGCGATCATCGCGCCCAAAACGATGATCAGCGGGAATAACAGACGCCCACGTCCACCACCCCAGCGGGCAATGTGCAGCGCCGCCCAGGCGAAGAAGCCGGCTTCGTCGAGGATCAACGAGATGATGATCAGCGCGACGAAGGTAAAGGTGGCATCCCAGACAATGTCCCAGACGACCGCAACATCGGCCAAGCCGACCACGCCGGTGGCCAGCGCCACCACGGCTCCGGCCAACGCGCTCCAGCCGATGCCAAGGCCCCTGGGTTGCCAGATCACGAAAATCAGCGTGGCGATAAAGATGACGAACGCGAGCATCAGATAATCCATTCACGAATACAGTCCACGCGGTCGACATGGGTGCCGGTCAGCTGCGGGATTGGTAGTTTGGTACGTTGGTGAACAATAAGTCGAGGCGGGCGATGTGAGTTTCGAACCGGCCTCCAGCAGGATCAGCGCGCCTGGTCGGCAAGCCTTACCACTTCGCCATCTTCCTTAGTGAAGACGTGCACCGGTTTGGGCAGTAGCGTTAGCACTTGTTCTGATGGTCGGCACAGGCGAGTGCCCAGTTCGGTCACGACGATGGGCCGATTGATCAGGATCGGGTGGGCCATCATCGCGTCGATGATCTGTTCGTCACTCAGCGCCGGATCGTCCAGGCACAGCTCGTCGAAGGGCGTGCCCTCGCGGCGCAGCAGATCGCGTGGTGCGATGTTCATGGCGGCGATCAGTTCCTCCAGTTTTTCACGCGTAGGCGGGCACTTCAGATATTCGATCACCTGTGGTGCTTCGCCTGACGCAATCATCATCGCGAGGGTATTGCGAGAAGTGCCGCAGGCAGGGTTGTGGTAGATCAGTGAAATCATTCTTCCAAAGCTCCAATGATGTGGCTTCAGTGCGGATAGGTGAAAAAAGGGTACGAGCAGCGCCAATGACGATCAAGGCGCGTCTCCTAGACACGCAGCGACCCGATCAGCGCGGGAGCCTAACTCGTCGAGCCGCTTCAGGTCCTGGCAACGCCTCGGCGTAGCAGCGCCTTACATGCAATTGATTAGCACAGCTTATTACGTCCTTCTGTATTGGTTATCTAGTCGCCGTTGTGCTTCTTCCGCAGACTCTAAGAAGAACGGGTTCATTTGCTTGTCGCAGCCTACGGCGCCATGCCGGGGACAAACCGTTTGAGCCCATACATATCGCTGGCGAGCTCCGGCCTCTCAAAACGACCTATATCGACGTTCAGAGGCCTTGACGACAAAAGAGTCGAGTAGCTGGAGTACGTTACCGACGAGCAGTACCTATCCGGCGCGACCACGGCGAATGCTGCGCCCGATCATTATCGAGGAGAGCACTGATGAACCGTTTTATTGCAAAGATTGGTTGGGGCGTCTTTGCCTTGCATGCTGCCGTGGCCTCTGCCGAGACCTCGAAATCGCAACAGATCACCCGAGCTGGTGATCAAGCGTCAATTGCCGGGCCCGCCGATTATTTCTCTGGGCAGGCGCGAATCGATCCGGTTTGGCCAGCTGATGACCACATCAATGCGTCGGGTGGCCTGGTGACGTTCGAGCCCGGGGCGCGATCGGCATGGCACACCCATCCTGCTGGGCAACGACTAGTAGTGATCTCCGGTGTAGGCCGTACGCAGGAGTGGGGCAAATCCATTCAGGAAATTCGGCCGGGCGACGTCGTCTGGTGCCCTCCAGGCGTCAAGCACTGGCATGGCGCCTCGCCAACCACGGCCATGACGCACCTCGCGGTCACTGGCACGGTCGATGGCAAAAACGTCAATTGGATGGAGAAAGTCACCGATGAGCAATACGACGCCCGCTGAACAAGGCATGAAACGTCGCCAAGCCTGTGGCTTGGCGATCGCCTTGAGCATGAGCCTAGCGGCTGTCGTCAGCAATGTCGCCGCCAGTACCCAGGAGCCCGAAAGCATGAGCACTCAGACCTCTGCGTCTAACATCTCCGAGACACTCGATGCGCGTCAGCGCGCCATCGTACCAATCGCAGCGCATGCTGCCGCTGGCGACATGGACGATCTGAGGGAGGCTTTAAATCAGGGGCTGGACGCCGGCATGACTGTAAGCGACGCTCGGGAAGTGTTGGTGCAGCTGTACGCCTACGCGGGTTTTCCACGAAGCCTAAACGCGCTTGGGGAGCTGATGAAAGTCCTCGAAAAAAGGAAGCAGAGCGGGACTCAGGATGAGCCTGGAAGTGAGCCGAGCCGCGACATACCGGAGGGCAAAGCGCTGCTTGACGCCGGCACCGCCAACCAGACCAAGCTGTCGGGAGCGCCGGTCAAAGGGCCGCTGTTCGAATTCGCGCCCGCTATCGATGAATACCTGAAGACGCACTTGTTCGGTGACATCTTCGAGCGCGACAACCTCGATTGGCAAAGCCGCGAGCTCGCCACCGTCAGCATGCTCGCCGCGCTCCAAGGTGCCGAAGCACAATTGCAAGCGCATATGCGCATCGGTATGAACGTGGGCTTGACGCAGCAGCAATTGCGCCAACTTGCAGATGTACTTGCCGATCGCGTGGACGCCCAAAGCGCTCAGCGTGCTCGCGAGGCTCTGGAGCGCCAACTTGCCATCGCGAAGCCCGGCAACTGACATGTGCAAGGTCGTAACGTCTTATCGGTAATAAATTATCGAGGCGGTTTTCCGAGAAAATCGCAGGGCTCGTTTAACAAGTCATATCCCCGTTGTCACAGGCGTTGCGTTATACGCATGCCACTACAGGAGTTCCTCATGACAAGGCTTCAAGTCAATGGCCAAGCCAAAAATATCGATGTTCCAGACGACATGCCGCTGTTGTGGGCGCTGCGTGATGAGCTTGGCATGACTGGCACCAAGTTTGGCTGCGGTATGGCGCTATGTGGCGCCTGCACGGTACATGTCGACGGCTCGCCAATTCGCGCCTGCATCACCCCCGTTTCGGCAGTGGCTGGCCGCGCCATCACCACGATTGAAGGTGTCGAGACCGACCGCGTCGGTCAACTGGTGCAGCAAGCCTGGGTTGAGAACAACGTCGCCCAGTGCGGCTATTGCCAGGCTGGGCAAATCATGACGGCCGTAGGCCTGCTCAAAACCACCCCAGTCCCCACCGAGAAGCAGATCGACGATGCCATGAGCGGCAACATTTGCCGCTGTGGCACTTATCCGCGCATTCGCGCCGCTATCCAGCAAGCGGCGAGTCATCTTGTGCAGGGGGATGTGTGATGACCACTAGCCAACTTTCTCGGCGCGTATTCCTTCAAGGCAGCCTTGGCCTGTTGACGCTTGCCGTGACGGCCAAAGGACTGATCTCTACCGTCTGGGCTGCTGATCCCGCCGCTCAGAAATATGGCGCAGACTCCATGCCCGGCGGTACGGTGGACGATCCGCTGATCTTCGTCTCCATTGCAGCGGATGGCTCCGTCACTATCGTGGCGCATCGCGCCGAGATGGGCACGGGCGTGCGCACCAGCTTGCCGATGGTGGTCGCCGACGAAATGGAGGCGAGCTGGGATCGGGTGAAAGTCGTGCAGGCAGAAGCCAACGAGACCCGCTATGGCAACCAGAACGTTGACGGCTCGCGCAGCATGCGGCACTTCTTATTACCCATGCGCAAAGCGGGTGCGGCGGCCCGTCAGATGCTCGAGGCGGCGGCTGCTGCGCGTTGGTCCGTGCCTATCTCCGAGGTCAGAGCAGTTCAGCACGAAGTGGTGCATCAGCCCACGGGCCGTCGCCTGAGTTATGGCGAGCTGGCGGCCGAGGCGGCCAGCCAGCCCGTACCCAGCGGTGACCAACTCAAGCTCAAGGCGCGTGCTGACTTCCGCTATATCGGAAAGGGCGAGGTGCGGGCGGTCGATCTGGAAACCATCGGAAAAGGCCAGGCCACCTATGGCATGGACATGCACCTGCCCGGAATGGTCTACGCGGTAGTTGCGCGCCCGCCCGTGGTGGGTGGCAAGTTGCACCGTGTGGATAGCACCAAGGCGCTGGCGGTGCCTGGCGTGCTGAAGGTGGTGGAAGTCCCCGCCTTCGAGGGCGCGCCAGGCTTCCAGCCGCTGGGCGGCGTGGCCGTGGTTGCGCGTAATACCTGGTCGGCCATGCAGGGCCGCGCCGCGCTGGAGATCGAGTGGGACGACGGCCCCAACGGCACCTACGATTCCGCGGCCTACCGTCAGACGCTGGAGGCCGCTTCGCGGGTGTCAGGCAAGGTCGTGCGCAATCAGGGCGACGCGGCTCAGGCCTGGGGGAATGCCCCCGAAACCGAGCGCTTTGCTGCCGATTACTACGTACCGCATCTGGCCCATGCGTCCATGGAACCGCCGGTAGCCACCGTGCGGATCCAAAGCGGCAGCGCCGAGGTCTGGACATCGATCCAGAATCCGGTCGCCGCGCAAGATGCCGTAGCCGCACGCCTCAAGCTCCAGCCCGAGAATGTGCGGGTCCATGTGCTGCTGCTGGGTGGCGGCTTTGGCCGCAAGTCCAAGCCCGACTTTGTCGATGAGGCCACCATTGTTGCTCAGGCCATGCCCGACGGTACGCCGGTCAAGTTGGTGTGGACACGCGAGGACGACATTCACCACGACTATCTGCACACCGTCTCCAGCGAGCGACTGGAGGCCGTCATCGACACAAAGGGACAGGTGCAGTCTTGGCTGCACCGCAGCGCCGCACCCACGATTGCTTCGCTGTTCACCGAAGGGGCGAAGGGCCAGCAGATCTTTGAGTCTGCGATGTCGGCCATAAACATGCCTTATCGGATTGCAAACGTGCGGGTCGAAACCGCCGAAGTGCCTGCCCACGCACGCATCGGTTGGTTCCGCTCGGTGGCCAATATCCCACATGCCTTTGCCGCGCAGTGCTTCATCGCCGAGCTGGCGCACCGCGCCGGTAAAGATCACATGCAGTTTGCGCTCGATCTGATCGGGCCGGCACGCAAGATCGACCCTGGCACCTTGGGCGACACATGGAACTACTCCGAGTCGCCCGAGCGCTATCCCTACGACACCGGCCGCCTGCGCGGTGTGATCGAGGCCGCCGCGCACGGCGCGGGCTGGGGCCGAGAGCTGCCCGAGGGGCATGGCCTGGGCCTGGCCTTCTGCTACAGTTTCATGAGCTACACGGCCACCGTTGTCGAGGTAGCTGTAGACGAGAAGGGCGAGGTGCGCGTACTGGCCGTGGACATGGCGCTGGACTGCGGCCCGCAGATCAACCCCGAGCGCATTCGCGCGCAGATGGAAGGTGGCGCCATCATGGGGCTGAGCCTGGCGCTCACCAGCGAAATTACCTTTGAAAAAGGCCGCGTGAAGCAGAGCAACTTTCACGACTACGAAGTGCTGCGCCACAACGCCTCGCCGCGGATGATCCGCACCCACCTGGTCAATGACAACTACGATCTGCCGCCGGGCGGCGTGGGTGAACCGCCGGTGCCGCCGGTCGCACCGGCGCTGTGCAACGCGATCTTTGCCGCCAGCGGCAAGCGCGTGCGCAGCCTGCCGGTGCGCAAGGTGGTGTAAGTCTCTGTGTCGGAGCGCCAGTCAACCCATTGTGATCGTGTTAGGTCGCCGGTCGGGGTCTGCGCTTTGCTCAGTCCGGCGGTACGCACAAGCTCGATGCCTTTCTGGGCGGCACTCCGGTGTTGCAGCGCCTGATGCGCGAGCTGCATCAGGCGATTCGCTTCGCTTCCGAGCGGGATGTCAGGAAAATCAGGAAGGTTGCGAGCAGTAGCAGGGCTGTGCTCGCCAGGAAAGTGCTCTGGTAACCGCTCGCGTCGAAGAGCAAACCGCCCAGCGTTGAGCCCAGGGCTATCGATAGCTGGACGACAGCCACCATCAGCCCGCCGCCAGCCTCGGCGTTGCCCGGAAATGTCTTGGGCACCCAGCTCCACCATCCCACGGGCGCTGCGGTGGCGATGAATCCCCAAAGCCCGAGGAGCGAAACGACGACGGCCGTCCAGTCTCCAAAGGCGATCAACGCGACGGCGATCGCGGCCATCAGAACCGGTATTCCAATCAGTGTCTGGTAGAAGCCCCGCTTGAGCACCGTGCCGATGATTGTGGTGCCGATAAATCCCGTGATGCCGATCACCAGCAACGTGAGCGAGAGCGTGGAAATGTCCATCCGCGTCACCGTCTCCAGGAATGGTCGCAGGTAGGTGTACAGCGTGAATTGCCCCATGAAGAACACGCCGACACCGAGCACGCCCAGGGTCACCACCGGATTGCGGAAGAGGGTGAAGACATTCCCAGAGTTGTCGCTGCGATGACCGACCCGCATGGAGGGCAAGCTGATCCATTGCCAGGTCAGCGCGATCACCGCCACGGGAACTAGGCAGAAGAAGGCGCCTCGCCAACCGATGATCGAACCCAGGTAACTCCCCAATGGCGCAGCCACCACCATGGCCAGCGCGTTGCCGCTGTTGAAGATGGCCAGAGCGCGCGGAACATGGTGTGCTGGCACCATCCGCATGGCAGTGGCTGCCGACATGGACCAGAACCCGCCAATGACCACGCCAATCAGCGCGCGGCCTACCATGTAGACGAAGTAGTTCGGAGCCAGGCCGACGATCGCGCCAGATAGTCCCATCATTGCTGTTAGAGCCAGCAGAAGCGTCTTGCGGTTCATGCTTCCGGCGAGAGCGGAGATGAACAGGCTTGTCACCATCGCGAATGCGCCGGAGATCGCGATGCCTTGCCCTGTCATGCCCTCGGTGACATAGAGATCCGCCGCCATCGGTGTCAGCAGGCTGACGGGCATGAACTCCGAGGCGACCAGTGCGAACACGCACAGAGTCATCGCAAAGACGCCGCTCCAGTGGGCGGGGTGGTTCCCAGCCTCTAAAGCCGGGTCGGTATCGCCCATAGGGGCCTCATATACTGAGGTTGTCATGAATTCGGGGGTTTCCTGGTGCAGGTCGGAAAACGAACAGGCGGTCGAAGCGCTGATGGCAACGCTGTTAGTGATTGGATTGGATTGGATGCCGCCAGCCAGGCCCCGAGCTGCCAACCAACATCAGAGTCCCTTAAGGCAAGCGGCAAAGCCGGGCATGAACTGACATCCTCATGCAGGCAGGCATTGTCGTGGAACATTGTTTGCCTTATTAGCTTATTAATCCTTAAAGACTATATAAGGCATGCTAATCAATCATCCATGCGAAACTAAAGCCTATGGTCAGACGCAACCTCAACGATCTCTTGTCCTTCGTCACTGTTGCCCGTGAAGGCAGTTTCACGCGTGCCGCCGCGCAGCTGGGTGTCACGCAGTCGGCGCTCAGTCAGGCAATAAGTGGCCTGGAAAAACGCCTTCGGATTCGGCTGCTCACACGCACAACGCGTAGCGTCTCGCCCACGACGGCGGGGGAACGGCTTTTACAAGCCATTGGTCATCGCTTCGACGAGATCGAAGCGGAATTGGACGTGCTGACGGAGATGCGCGACAAGCCAGCGGGGACGGTGCGGATCACCTGCGGCGATCATGTTCTGCGGACCACATTGCTGCCGAAAATCACCCCTTTGCTGCTGGAGTTTCCTGACATCAAGGTCGAGTTCGACGTCAATTACGGCTTTAGAGACATCGTGGCGGATCGCTTCGACGCGGGTGTGCGTTTGGGCGACACCATCGACAAGGACATGATCGCGGTACCGATTGGTCCGAAACTGCGCATGGCGGCAGTTGCATCACCGTCCTATTTCGTCAAAAACCTCATGCCAAAAACGCCGCACGATCTCACGACACACCGCTGTATCAACATGCGGTTTCCTACGCATGGCGGGTTATATGTTTGGGAATTCGAGCGCGGGGACCAGCAGTTGAATGTCCGTGTCGATGGCCAGATCGTTCTCAACAGCACACCGCACATCGTTCTCGCGGCGCTCGAAGGACTCGGCATTGCGTTCCTCCCCGAGGACGAATTTGCCCCGCACATCGAGGAAGGTCAGCTCGTACGAGTGCTGGAAGACTGGTGCGCGCCGTTTGAGGGTTTCTATCTGTACTACCCAAGCCGGAAGCAGCCCTCACCGGCGTTTACGCTGGTTGCCGACGCGCTGCGTGTCGCAACACCAGGCACGCCTAAACGCCGCTAGGACATGGCCAGTTTCGCGCGCCTCGGTAGTTGCCAGAATGCCCAGGCGGACGCATTTCGCAAACATTAGGATTCAGCGATGATTGCCCGTAAGTGCATGCCGCAACATACTGATTTAATAGGTAGACCACGGCCACCCCGTTACGGAGAACCCGAATGCAACCGCTAGCGACAATCATCAACCTGCTTGGAGCAAGCGCTTTGCTTATTAGCCTTACAGGCTGTGATGCAGCAGAAAAGTCTGCTCAACGTTTGGCTGAAAAAGCGGAACAAGCTGTTCAGGATGTAGCGCGAGAAGCTATCAGCGGCACAGTCAATGAGCTCAATAAACAAGTGGATGATTTTCAGCAATCAACCAACGAATTTTTAGGCAAGCCATTGGTGCAGCCTGAAGAGGACGTACAACCTGACGAAGTCGATTCAGAGCAGCCGATAATAGCCAGCCCCAAGTCAGCCATCGAAACCTGAGTTTCCCAAGCTACCTTCCAGTCGCCTGATTAAAGGGTTGCTCCGCGTAGCGTCGTTATGTGAAAAGGTTAAAACAGATCAAGCCCGCAACCATCGTCCTAGCAGTGTTTGATATGGATGTGATTTGCAGGCCCATTAAGCGCCATCACAGGCCCTAACTAGCCACAATCCGAGTTTCTCAATGGAATCGCTTCTACTGCTATTTTCCGAGCCCACCACCTGGGTGGCCCTGGCCACGCTGATCGCCATGGAGGTGGTGCTCGGCATCGACAACCTCATCTTCATTTCGATCTTGACCAACAAGCTCCCCGAGAATCAGCGGGAGCGTGCACGGCGCATCGGTATTGGCCTGGCGCTGGTGATGCGGTTGGGTCTGCTAGGAACCGTGGCCTGGATTGTTCAGCTAACCGAGCCTGTTTTCGAGCTGATGGGCAACGCCTTTTCCTGGAAAGACATGATCTTGATCGCTGGAGGTCTGTTTCTGCTGTGGAAAGCAACCAAGGAAATCCACCACAGTATGGACCCCACGCCTGGCGGTGACATGTTCGAAGGCAAGCCGCTGGAGAACGCGGTGACGATGGGTTTCAGTGCTGCAATTGCGCAAATTCTGGTGCTCGACCTGGTGTTCTCCATCGACAGTATCATCACCGCTGTAGGGATGACTGAGCACGTCCCGATCATGGTTATCGCCGTAATATTTGCGGTCACCGTTATGCTCGTTGCCGCCAATCCGCTAGCTAAGTTCATAAACGACAACCCGTCAGTCGTGATGCTTGCCCTGGGTTTCTTGCTGATGATCGGTATGACCCTTATTGCCGAAGGCTTCGGTGCCCATGTTCCCAAGGGCTACGTCTATGCAGCCATGGCGTTCTCAGCGGGTATTGAGGTGCTTAACATGTTGTCCCGGCGCGCAAAACGAAAGCAGCAAAACTCAACTATCTAAGATGCGCGTGCTGGGCGTAGCGGGGAACCCAGCGTTAGCCACATGCTTTTCCGAAACTACTCGACCAGCCGCCGGGGTGCGGCGCGGAGCGACCAAAGCCGAGGCGGTCGTAAGCAATGACTTCGTTCGGTGGCCATCGCGAGGCGCTCGGGAAAGTCGCCCCACAGTTCCACACAACCTTCCGACAAAAAAGACGCGGCCCCTATGGGCCGCGTAGCTCCGTCACGCCACAATCCGATACCGCAGGTTGGCAATAGCCGGACGCTGCCGCGTCGAGATGCCTGCTTCAGCAGTTAGCCACCGCCGCCGGTGCCTGCTGCGCTGTCTTTTCCCGGTCACGCAGGAGGAATCGCTGGATCTTGCCGCTCGGGGTTTTCGGGAGCTCACTGACGAACTCGATCTCGCGCGGATAGGCATGGGCGGACAGGCGTTGACGCACATGTTGTTGCAGCTGTTCGGCCAGCGCCTTGTCGCCCTGTTGGCTGGCATGCAGCACAACGAAGGCTTTTACCAGTTCGGTGCGCTCTGGATCCGGCTTGCCGATTACCGCCGCTTCGATCACCGCCGGATGTTCGACCAGGGCGCTTTCCACATCGAAGGGGCCGACGCGGTAGCCGGACGTGGTGATCACATCGTCTGCGCGGCCCACGAAGCTGATGCTTCCGTCAGGATTCAGTTCCACCGTGTCGCCGCTCAGGTAGTAATTGCCAACGAAGGCCTTGGTCTTGGTGCCCACATAGCCCGCGAACCAGAGCAGCGGCGAGCGTTGGCGGTCCAGCGCGAGCATGCCAGGCGTGCCGGGTTCCAGTTCGCGTTGCTGATCGTCGAGCACCACGACGTGGTGCCCGGGCATGGCGTAGCCCGCCGTACCGATGTTGACGGCGTGACTCAGCGCATGGTGGTTGCACAGCACCATGCCGAGCTCGGTCTGGCCGTAGTGGTCGTGGATAGTGCAGCCGAGGCCGCTCTTGAACCAGCGGATGACCTCGGGCGTGAGCGGTTCGCCGGCGCTGCTCACGGCGCGCAAGCGGCCCTTGATCTTGCCTTCCACCTCGTCGCGGGCTGCCAGCAACAGGCGGAATGCAGTGGGTGAGCCCGCCATGTTGGTGATGTTGTATTCGCTGACGACGCGGCACGTGCTGTCGACAGTGAAGCCACCTTCGTAGAACAGCGTGCTGTGGCCCATGGCGAGCGGTCCGGTGACGGCGTAGTACAGCCCATATGCCCAGCCCGGAT
This sequence comes from Stutzerimonas sp. VN223-3, assembly GCF_045999685.1. Taxonomy (NCBI): domain Bacteria; kingdom Pseudomonadati; phylum Pseudomonadota; class Gammaproteobacteria; order Pseudomonadales; family Pseudomonadaceae; genus Stutzerimonas; species Stutzerimonas sp. VN223-3. The sequence goes on from NZ_RBEC01000001.1 coordinate 1,125,412, forward strand.
CGGCGATGTTCCAGAAGTTGTCATCGGGCCGTAAGTCCACCGCATCCCGCATATAGGTGACGAAGGCGACGATGGCCTTGAGCGGCACATGCAGCTGTTTCGCCGGCCCTGTGGTGCCCGAGGTGAACATCGCGAGGAAGGGTGCTTCGCCGCCCAGCAGCACCGGCTCGAACTCGGCCGACTGGCGATTCACCTGGGTCCAGAAATCATCAGCACTGTCACCTACGACCAGGCGGCGTGGCGCGGCTTCGATGGCGTCCAGCTTCTCGCTGTTTGTAGTGTCGGTGACGACAATCTTCGCGCCGGATTCCTTGATGCGATGCTCGACCGCTTTGGGGCCGAATGCAGTGAACAGCGGCTGATAGATGGCACCGATGCGCCAGGTGCCTAGGATGGTGATCAGCAACTCCGGTGTGCGCGGCAGAAGACCGGCGACGGTATCGCCCGGCTTTATGCCGTAGCTGTTCAGGAGATTGGCGAAGCGCGCCGCAGCTTCCTTGAGTTGCGCGAAGGTCCAGGTGGCTCGCTGGCCATCGCGGCCTTCCCAGATCAGGGCAACTTTGTCTGAGTCTGCATGGCGGTCGCAGCACTCAACGCAGGCATTCATGGCGGACAGGTCGCCGGCAAGGATGGATGAGACTGTCTGATCGTAATCGAACTCACTGGCCGCAGTTGCATGATCGCGCATGGCTGGCTCCTGGGTTTCTTGTTATTGGATCTCCGGATATTGGCGCTGCATGGCCCACGCAACAATGGCAAAAGCCACCAATCTGGATGAGCGGTTTGGACAAATGTCGCGGGCTTGGCGATTCGTTGGGGCAGGGCGGTGCATGCCAGTCGCCGAGCATGTTTGGTCAGAGCTGGCACCCAGACCTTTTCGGTGTGGTTGACTCAGCCCTGCAGGTTTGTTGCCTTCTTCCAGGCAGTCTGGATCGGTTTACATGGAGGAGATGCGCTTACCGCCAAGTGACACGCGGCTAGCACTAATCGACCAGAACGGCCTCGAATCTTTGAGCCATTCACGGCTAAATCGGAGGTGATCCATGAGTATCGATCCGCTCGATAGACCCCATAACCAGCAGCCCGTGCCGGGGCAGGGCCAGAACCCCAGCCATTCCCCTGAACCTGACTTCATTACCGATAATCCGGATGTCCAGCCAGGTTCCGGCAATGGCACAAAACCTTCAGAGCAGCCAAGTAGATCGCCAGACACCGACCCGAACGAGCCGGGTCTTGGCAATCCGCTTCCTTGATCTGTTCAGAGAAACCGAGCCCAGCCTTTGCGCTGGGCTTTTTGTTCGGACAGGCCTATCGCGATGAGCCACAGATCCTGCACTACTGTAATAATGTGATTCGGCTTACTGCCCCAACGAATACCGGTAGATTCCGTCCCCTTGGAGGCGCCATGGCTCGACTCACAGCTACAGAAAAACGAGCGGTATTTACTGAAATGCATCGTGCAGGGTGCTTTTTGCTACCCAATCCCTGGGACGCGGGCAGTGCCCGTATCCTGGAGACGCTCGGCTACAAAGCGCTAGCGACTACCAGTTCTGGCTATGCGTGGTCGCAAGCACAAGCTGACGGTCAGTTATCCCGCTTCGATACTCTGAGTCATATGCGTTACATGGCCGCCATCAGCGATCTTCCTATCAATGCCGACTTCGAAAGCGGTTATGCACTCACCGCCGAGGAGGTATTCGAAAGTGTCAGCATGGCGGTCGATACCGGTGTGGCCGGTCTATCGATTGAAGACTCGACAGGCGACCCAAAACAGCCGTTGAGAGACAAATCGGAAGCCGTGGAGCGCTTGCAGGCAGCCCGTGCAGCTATCGATGCAAATGGCGGCGATACCCTCTTGGTCGGGCGCGCAGAAAACTACTTCGTGGGTCGCCCCGATCTGGACGATACCATCGAGCGTTTGCTCGCCTATTCGGACGCCGGAGCAGACTGTTTGTATGCGCCTGGCCTCAAGACGCGGGAAGAAATTCAGGCGGTTGTCAGCGCAGTAGCACCAAAACCCGTGAACGTCCTCATCGGCTGGGCCAGTGACTTGTCGGTACAAGATCTGGCCGATCTTGGCGTGAGGCGAATCAGCGTCGGCGGTGCCTTGGCCCGAGCAGCTTGGGGCGGTTTTATCACCGCGGCCCGGACGATGAGTGAACAGGGTCGATTCGATGGATTTATCGATACGCCCTCGGGTGCGGAGCTCAACAAACTGTTCGGTTCGACAACCCCTCGCTGAGGTCGCATTGGGCAATATGGCGCGCCGCTCAGTGTGGGTGCGCCATAGGAGGTTGCTACGCTTCGGAAACGCGCCGGCTCAGGCTTTTGCAACCGTTACCGGCTGCGGCAAAGTGAATCCCTTCAACGGCAGCTTTAGCGAAACCACTGCGGCAATCAAAAGCAGCACACCTGAACTACCAAAGGCGAGCCAATGGGTACCGAACTGCTCGAACCCCCACCCGCCTAGCCAAGAGCTGATCATGGCCCCGACCTGATGGCCTAAATAAGCCGTTCCGTACATCACACCGACCAGCCGCACGCCATAGACGTCCGCGAGTATGGCCGACGAAGCTGCGATACTGCCCGCCCACACCATTCCTCCAATGGCCGCCGCGATGTACAGCTCCCAATGGGTCCCCACCAGCAGCAGCGCAAAGAATCCCAGGCCCCGGATGAAGTAAATCGCCCCTAGGATGTTCCGTCGAGGGAGCCGGTCGGACAGTCGACCCAGTACCAGTGTTCCGGCAATGGCCACGAGGCCGATAAGCCCGATGCCGTAGGAACTCGTCATGGCATCGAATCCGTGATCCATGAGCATAGGCACACCATGAGTTCCAAGAAGATTCATGCTGTACCCACATGCGAACAGGCCGAGCACGATTTTCCAGAAAGGCGACGTGCGCATAGCGGCACCGAACGTGAGCTCCACAGGCGCCGCATTGTTAGCTGGGGGCGCAGAACCAGGTGTTGCGGGAAGCAGATCTGAGTTTTGCGGCACCTCGTCCTTCATGATGAACAAGGCTGCTGGCACGGTTACTACAGCGAATGTAATAGCGAAGCCAACAAGGGTGGTTTGCCAGTCAAATAACGTAATAGACAGCGTCAGCAGCGGCGTCAGTACCGCCATACCAGCCATTGAGCCAGTGGACAGAAAGAACAACGCCATACCACGTTGCCGAGTAAACCAGCGACTAATGACCGGCGTCAGCGCCACTGGGCTGGTGAACGCAAGACCAATCGAGAGCAGCACACCGAATGACAGTAAAAAGGTGAAAGGCGTACGCGCAACGACCGTCCATATCGTTGAGGCAACAACTATGGCCGTTCCGAGCAACAGCACGGAGCGTGTTCCAATGACCCCCACCAAGTATCCCGCCAGAGGCATCGCTAGGCCATAGAACAGCATGCCAACCCCAACGATAGTGGCCAGAAGACTACGGCTAAAGCCCAGATCTTCCGCCATTGGCAGGAAAAATGGCCCGATCCCGAGGCGCATCCCAACTGTCAGCAGCGTAAGGACCGTGGCAGCAGCGACGATGTTCCAGCCGTGATACCAGCTACCTTTTCGAAGGGATGAAGACACAGATCGCACCTCTGAAATGGATTCCTAAGTTGCTGAGCCGAAACTAGCAAACAATCCTGCGTCCGACCTTAAGTATTCTTCGTAGGAATATTCCAACCATTCAGATTCGCCATGAGGCTGATTCGGCAGAAGCGGCCGCGCCGGCGGAAGATCAGGGACTACCAATTGGCCATAAGGTCCGCAACAGCATAGGGCTTGCAAACAGCAAAGGCACAGACATAAGCCGCGTCGCAGCGAGCAAACTGCTGCTTACGAGAGCCCATACGGACGGCCAGATGAAAAAACCTTCTGCTGGAATATTGATAGCGCTGGCAGAGTCGCAATTGGTGGCGCCGCTAACTGCTCGCGATATCCTCGTCTCAGACAAAGCCGATCCAGCGGCCAGCTATGAGGATCGAAAGCCAAAGAATGGCGGATGCGGCGGCCAGGGCGCGAACTCGGACAGTTGGCTGGCCGCACAGGGCGGCATCAAAGCGCTCGCCGTGATGCTGGAGTGCGATGTTACAGATCGCCAGCACTAACAGCGCGGCCTTGCAGAGAAAGGCTGGATTCTCTACGTACTCCGCTGGCTTCACTGAGAACAACCAAAGCCCCGTTATCACCGCAAGTGTCGTGCCCGTTGCCGCTGCGCGTACTAGAAAGGGGCCAAGGACCGGCAGATCCCGTCCGTGCATTGAACGCAAAAGGAGCAAATCGAGCGGCAGGATCGCGCCTAGAAGTAGCCCTATGCCAAGGATGTGAGCTGCATTGACGACCAGATAGGCTATCCAGTACTCCTGCAGGAAGACGGCACCGGGCCAGCCAGCAATCGACTGCAGAAAAACAGTCATCGCCGTGTCGTCATTCCTTGATTCGTTCCGGGTACATGTCGTACTGCTTGCCGCCGACCGTAATGCGCACGGCTTTCATATGCGCTTCGTTCGGCTCTTTGGTGCGGTTGCCGAGGACGGTGATGTCATCTCCCTCCTTAGCGGTATCGCCGGTGAAGCCGGAACGTTGCGTCTGGTTCGGATTCCCCAGATCGACTCGCCATAAACGACCGTCTTGAGCCTTTACGCGCAAGACCGGATGAGGTGGCGCCATCGAAATCTCGGTAATCGTGCCCTTCAATTCCGACTGCTCTTCTTCCGCCCAGGCCCAACCGTGATGAGCGAAGGCCTGCGTTGTAAACAGCACCATCGCTGTGACGCCAAGCACTAAGACCATACGCTGCGCAGCATCGCGCGCCGTGATTGATCGGGTGGCGGTTCGGTTTTCGCTTGATACCGACATAACCATGCTCCTTTGCTGACTAGATAAATGAGAGTTCGGCACATTGAACGCAGTTCCCGGTTTCTGCTGGGCTACCTGCTTGTTTTCAAACTGCAAAATCTGTGGAGCTGCATCGGCACCTTCGTGCTGAGCGGGTTGGTAATTGTTTTTCGGCGGTTGGTCGGCGCTGGTCAGAACGCTGCTGATGCCTATATCAAGAATATTTGTACAATTAATTGGCCGGAAACCTGTACGATCCGAGGGTCTTGTAGAGTATTTGCTTTTTTCCCTTCATCGGTATCAGACATGTTCAACAGAAAGCTAAAACGAGACTTGGCCGAAATGCGCGAGGAAGTCGCGACCAATCGGCAAATAAAGGATTCGCTGTACAGAGAGTTGATGATCATGGAGATCGACCCGCAGGGCCGGGTTCAGCATGCCAATCCGCTCTTCCTCAGTGAGATGGGCTATCAACTCGATGAGCTCGTTGGTCGTCCAATCGATAGCTTCTTTTCCGATGAATTTCGCAGGGAGCCCAACTACGCAAGCCTGAAGATGACAATGCAACGGGCCGAGCATATAAATGGCGCGTTCCGGCTACTCAAGGCGAACGGAGAGGAAGCCTGGCTTCGCTCGATCTGGCAGCCAATCAAGCGCTCGGATGGGTCATTGCAGCATTTTGCCCTCTGTGCCAGTAATCTGACCCGCACGATCGCTGCGTCTCGCGAGCATGAAAGTGTGATCAGTGCGCTCAGGCGCTCGACCGCAGTAATCGAATTCGACCTGAGCGGCCATGTACTGAACGCGAACGATCGCTTCCTCGAAGGCATGGGCTATCGACTGGAGCAGATCAAAGGTAAGCATCACCGCATGTTCTGCGAGCGAGAGGAAAGCGACTCCGCGGCATATCGCGAATTCTGGATCCGTCTAAACCGCGGCGAATACATCGCAGAACGCTTCAAACGCATCGACGCCAATGGTCGTGTCGTCTGGCTCGAGGCGTCTTATAACCCGGTGCTCGATGCATACGGCAAGCTGTACAAGGTCATCAAGTTCGCCACGGTGATTACCGATCAGGTCAACCGCGAAATGGCAGTCGCCGAAGCCGCGACCATCGCCTATGGCACTTCACAACAGACCGACCTCAGTGCCCAGCGAGGCGCGGCAGTGGTGCAGCAGACCGTAAACGTCATGCGCCAGATTGCAGTGCAGATACAACAAGCATCCAATGGTATAGAGGCGCTGGACAAGCAATCGCAACTGATCAGTGCGATCCTGAAAACCATCAGCGACATTGCCGACCAGACCAACCTGCTGGCGCTCAACGCGGCGATCGAAGCGGCACGCGCCGGCGACCAGGGTCGAGGTTTTGCGGTAGTGGCAGACGAAGTCAGGCAGCTTGCGGCACGAACCAGCAAAGCCGCCAGTGAAATCGTTGGCGTTGTAGGAAAGAACCAGGACCTGGCGCAAGCCGCCGTACACAGCATGTCGGCCAGTCGCAACCAGGCCGAAGACGGTCTGGAACTTGCCAACCAAGCGGGCGCAGTCATCGTCGAAATTCAGGACGGCGCGAAGCGGGTCGTGAACGCGGTGGGCCAGTTCGCCAGCCAGCTCAAGACTTAAGATGGGGGCAGGTTCAGCGGCAGTCAATGCGCGCGTTGCGCCATCCAGCGCCGGTACTGGCGAGTACGCGAGGCGTTGGCCATTTGCTGCATGATCAGTGCTCGCCATGGAGATACCTTCGGGTTGGGGGTCTTGTTCAGACTGTGTTTGCTCAACTGAAATTTGACGACCGCCATGTTAGCCAGCGATGCCAGGGCCTTATTCTTCCAGGTTATGGGTGGCAGCTGTGGGGCGCTGTTCTTGCCGAGATGCCAATCGCGCGGCAGAGCCGGATCGATGGCCAGGGCCGTGCCGATGCCGACCATATCGACACCGCTATTGATTACCTGCTCAGCCACCGGTCGACGGCGGATGCCTCCCGTGACCATCACGGGCATCTTCGCGACCTTCCGGATATCACGGGCGAACTCCAGAAAGTAGGCTTCTCTCGCCAATGTGCGACCGTCGCGGGCTTCGCCCTGCATGGCAGGAACTTCATAGCTTCCGCCTGACAACTCGACCAAGTCGACATCTTGGTTGTTGAGCAGCCTCACTACCTGCTCGGCATCCTTGGCACTGAAACCACCACGCTGGAAATCCGCGGAGTTGAGTTTCACGGCAACCGAGAAACTCGGTGAAACCTCTGCCCGCACGGCTCTGAGGATCTCCAGCAGAAGGCGGGCTCGGTTCTCGAGGGAACCACCCCACTCATCCGTTCGTTGATTGGTAAGGGGTGACAGGAACTGGCTCAGCAGGTAGCCATGGGCCGCGTGGATTTCCACACCGGTAAAGCCGGCCAGCTCGCCGAGGCGGGCGGTGCGAGCGAACCGTCGGACTACCTCGTCGATGACCTCCGGCGTCATCTCGCTGGGCGTGTCGAAGTGCTTGGACATCTTGCCCAGATTCAGCGGTACCGCCGACGGCGCCCAAGTCTTCTGCCCGAGATTGGCGCGCATCTGGCGGCCGGGATGATTGATTTGCAGCCAGAACTGCGCGCCCTTGGAGCGGCCGATCCGGGCCCAACGCTTGAACTTATCCAACTGCTTGTCATCCTCCAGCACCACGCCGCCGGGGCCCGTCATGGCGCGGCTATCGACCATCACGTTGCCCGAGATGATCAGGCCGGCACCGCCATCGGCCCAGGCCTGATACAAGCGCATCAGCCTCTCGGACGGCGCCTGGTTGTCGTCGGCCATGTTTTCTTCCATGGCGGCCTTGGCGATACGGTTCGCAATGCTGGAGCCGTTGGGGAGGATCAACCCGTCGAAAACGCTCATGAATGACTACCTCGTGTGATGTGGAGCGACCTTAAGATTAAAGTTGACTTTAATGTCAAGGCCTTCTTTGCGGCTGAGGCAGACCGCTGTTCCAGACTCAAAGAGCCGGGCAGGAGCCGAAAGCGATGCGGTGCATCCGACAGCCCAGCGCCATGAACGGCGCTGCATGGCTGACATGAATCGCAACGAATAAGCCCCCAAAAGTCCCTATCGATACGCTTGACCTTAAAGTTTAGTTAAACGTTAGGGTGCGCGCAGCTGGCCACTAGAGGTGTGCCAGTGCGACGCAGATAACTTGGTTTCTGCTCGCATATCAGCCATAGCGCAAGCGGAGACAGAGAATGAAACTCGGAAATATTGTGGTGATAACAGGCGTGCTCCTGAGTGCTGCTACAGCTCCCTCATGGGCGGAGGCGCCTCTCGAGGCCGCGCAACGCGACGGCAAGACCAACCTTGGCGGTCGCGAAGTGAGCGTGGCGGCGGGTGGGCTGTATGACCGCTATCAATCGAACCCGCCGCTGTCGGTGATCGCCGCCGAGGCTCCGGGCATCGACCTGAGCTGGTTCAAAGAGCTGAAGAAAACCAAGGTCGACATGGGCTTCGAGTCCTATTCGCCCAACTTCTACTACAAGAACAGTAGAGTGACGGCCGTCTTCACGGCAGACATAGACCGGCTGAGGGAACTCATGCCCGCCGAGGTTCTGAAAGAAGTCCGGCCGCTTCAAGTATGGCCCGGCCGTGGGCTGGTCGCATTCACCGCCTATGCCTACGAATACTGCGACAACGACAGTTACAACGAGATCGCGCTATCGATCGTCACCAACAAGCCCGGTCGTTCGAACCTGGGACCCGTCACGCTGATCGGTCAGTCCATATCCAAGGACTTCTGGGGCTATGTGCTCAAGCTCCCAGTGAATACGGAGCTGGCCGAAGTCAGGGGCGTGGTGGGCTATAACCTGCCCAAGTGGCTGACCGGCATCAATTTCAGGGAAACCGACAAGTCGGTGGTCTTTGAACTCATCGACCAGAAAACAGGCAAAGTCGACGTCACCTTCGAAGGCGAGAAACTCAGCGATCTCTCGGATGAGATCGACATGGTCACCAACAGCTTCACCAATATCGGTCACGATGGGGAGTTGGCCTATGGCTATGCGGTTTCACGCCAACAACGCCATGCGTCCAGCTCAAACGAAGACTCGGTAAAGCTCATGCTGAGCGGTGGAAGCCTGTCCGGCTACATTGAATCGCTGGGTCTGGGAAAAATGATGAAGTATGAATACGTTCCCGAATTCCAGAGCGCCTTGTATGCCCCCGAACCCTTGACGGCCATGCTGGAGCGCGACTGAGTCCATGCGGATTCCAGTAAAAAAGCCAGGCCGTCACGGCCTGGCTTTTTTGGCCTGGGATGCGTACCTGCGCTGATCGCGTCGCAGATGCAAATCAGGCCTGGGTCGAGCGTGCTGTCGTCGCTTTTTCCTCTTTTCCGTCTTCGCGAAAGCGGTTCAGCAGCCGTTGCGTATTCTCGGTGCAGCGCATTCCTTCGGGTTTGGTTTCGATACCCTCGATGACAACGAGCAGTTGCGCCTTGTTCTGCTCCAGACGCTTTTGCAGGACTTCGATTTCGGACACCTTGCGTTTGAGGCTATCCAGAAGCTCGTCATGCTGCCAGGCATCGGCGCTTACTGGCAGCAAAGTCCGAATCTCCTCCAGCGAGAAGCCGGCGTTCTGGGCGCCGGTGATGATCTCCAGAATCCACACCGCCTCGGGGCCGTAATCACGGTAACCGTTTGCCTTGCGCTCCACCGACTTGATCAGGCCGCTCGACTCATAGAAGCGGATACGTGAAGCCGCCAGACCGCTGAGCTTCGCCAGTTCACCAATTTTCATTTCCCACACTCTCGAAAGGCGTTGGCATTAAAGTTTACTTTAACCCTGCAGTCGAAGCGCGGCCAGGCAAGTGGCCCGTAGAGCGGATACAGAAGTGGTAATCGGGGGTAGAAGACTGCTTGAAGATCGGCCGTAGTTTAAGGGAGTGATGACAGCGTTCAACAGCATGACCAATGTCCGCTCTTGGCCGATACCGGACACTTGGAATCGGAACCTTGTTCTCGATGCGCGATTTCCGGCGGCTACCGGCTCGAATGAACGTATACAGATGTGTACGCCTGCGCAAACCTCCGGTTCCGTATACGGCCCGCCAACCAACACTAGCTGGAGCGGTAGGGAAGGGGGGGGTTGTAATGGGAATGATTCGCGATTAAGGTGCGCGCGGTCGCCGTGCTCATCCATGGCCTTTTCTGCAGTGGTGGTCTGGAGCGAGCCATGTCGCTACATGAAATGGATTCGGTCGTTTCTTTCGATGTGCTGTACGGCACGCATCACGGCTGGCTGCATGGCTGGCTGCGACGTTCGGTCGGCTGTTCGCAGCAAGCAGCGGACCTGGCGCAAGACACCTTTCTGCGTTTGCTGGTACGTGGCCAGCCGATCAGCGACCGCGCGCCGCGCGCGCTACTAGCGCGTATCGCCCGCGGCCTGGTGATCGACCACTGGCGAAGGGATGCGCTGGAACGTGCCTACCTCGAGGCACTGGCGCAGTTGCCCGAGCCCAGCCATCCCTCGCCCGATGTTCGCCATGAGGCGCTGCGGTGTCTGGAGCGCATCGCCCAGCTGCTCGACGGCCTCAAGCCGGCTGTGCGCGAAGCCTTCCTGCTGTATCAGCTCGGCGGCTTGACCCATGCCCAGGTCGCGCTGGAGTTGGGAGTTTCTAGCCGCACCGTCGAGCGCCATGTAGCCAGCGCCCTGTTGCACTGCTATCGCGTTTGTTTCGAACAATGAGCACGGCCGAGCGTCTGCCCGAGCCCATCGTGCGTAAGGCGATCGAGTGGCAGATGCGCCTGCGTGCCAACACCGGGAATGCCGAGCTGCATCGGCAGTTGCAGGACTGGCTGCGCCACGATGCGCACCATCAACTGGCCTGGCAACGCTTGCAGCAGATGGGGGGGGTGTTCCAGGCCAACCAGTTGCCCGATGCCGCGCACACCATTCCCTTGCTGCAGCGCGCCGAGGCCGATCTGAGTCGCCGACGCACGCTGAAATTGCTCGGCCTCGGTCTGGCGGCGGGAAGCGCGACGCTGTTGGCAACCCATACACCCCCGACCTGGAATGCCGATCTCTCCACGGCTACCGGCGAAAGCCGTCTGGTGGACGTGGGCGATGGCGTCGAGGTCCTGCTCAACACGGACAGCGCTCTGGACGTGCACGGACGTGAACTGCTGCTGCGTTCCGGCGAAGTGCTGGTGGATGGCGCTCACTGGCAGGCGCGCTGTCGTTTCGCCAGGTGTGAAGGACAGCAGGCGCGGGTGCTGTTGCGCGAGCGGGATGGCTACAGCGAGGTCCGCGTCGAGCGCGGCGAAGTGCTGGTTTTCGCCGAGTTCGGGCAACGCCGACTGCGGGCCGGTGAAGGGCTGGGCGTGTCGGCGCGCGAGATGACCCCGCTGGGCAAGGGACCGCTCGATCCTTTCGGCTGGGCGCGTGGCCTGCTGGTGGTCAACGATATCCGCCTGGGCGACTTCGTCGCCGAGGCAGGGCGCTACCGGCAGGGCTGGCTGGGGTGCGACAAGACGGTGGCCGAGCTACACCTGTCCGGGGTTTTCCGCCTGGATGAACCCTCCGTGATGCTGCGCAACATCACCCACCTGCTGCCGGTGAAAATCATTGAGCGCACGCGCTGGTGGGTGCGCATCGTGCCGGTGGCATAAAAAGGCTGTCGGACTTTTTCGTCTCATCCGGTTAGGGGGCATATTCCCTTAATGGATACCCTCATGCGCTCTGCCAGATACTTGCCGTTTCAGCTTCAGCCACGCACCTTGTCAGGCGCCATCTGCCTGGCGCTGGCCTTGACCGGTGCCACAGCGAGCCTATCTTTGCAGGCCGCGCCGACGGCTGCCACCGCGGCGGCGCCAAGCATCCCGGCCGGGCCGCTGGAGCAGGCGCTGAATACTTTCGCCGAACAGGCTGGCATCACCTTGTCGTATTCGCCGGACGTGGTACGCGGCCTGAGCAGCCCTGGTCTGGCTGGAGGCGGCTCGCTAGAAGAGGGGCTGGCGACGTTGCTCGGTGGCAGCGGTTTGGCCGCCCACAAGACGCCGTCCGGTTACGTCGTGCTGCCGAGCGAGACCGACGCCAGACTTGAACTCGCCCCCATCAGCATCTACGCCACGGCGGCGCAGAATGCCTTCGCACCGGTCGAAGGCTATTTCGCCAGCAACGCCAGCAGTGCCAGCAAGACGGACAAGCCGATCCTGGAGACCGCGCAGAGCATCAGCGTGGTGACTGCCGAGCAGATCGCCGATCGTAAGGTGAACAGGGTCGAGGACGCCGTCGCCTATGCTGCCGGCGTGCGCGTCGGGGGCTCGGGCCTGGACCCGCGCTTCGACACCATCAACATCCGTGGTTTCGAAACCACGCAGTCCGCCGACTTCCTCGACGGCCTGCGCCAGGCGGGAAGTGGCTGGTTATCGTTACCGTCGCTGGAGGCTTACAGCCTGGAGCGCATCGAAGTGCTCAAGGGGCCGGCTTCCGTGCTCTACGGACAAATCAGCCCCGGCGGCATGGTCAATCGGGTGAGCAAGCGTCCGAGCCTGCTGGCGAAAAACCAGATTGAATTACAGGCCGGCAACTACGACCACAAGCAAGGGCAGTTCGACGTTGGCGGCAAGCTGGATGAAGACGGCGACGTGCTGTTCCGTACCGTCGGCGTCTACCGCGATGCCGAGTACTCCATCGAGCAGATGGACAACAACACGCGCCTGCTGGCGCCTTCATTGAGCTGGCAGATTGACCCCGATACAAGTCTGACGCTGCTGGCCCAGTATCAGGAGCGGCAAACCGCCGGCTCGCCGATGACCTATCAGGACGGCGACCGCCTGACCAACTTCTGGGTGGGTGACGAGCACTTCGACAAGCTCGAACAGCGCAAGTGGACAGTGGGCTATGAGTTCGAGCACACCTTCAACGACACTTTCAGCCTGCAACAAAACCTGCGTTACGGGCAGTTGGACACCACCAACCAGTACCTGAATTTTGCCCTCAGCGGTGATGGCCATACCTTCACTCGCTCGTCCGAGGGCAGCTATGAGGACATGTCGACGCTATCCACGGACACCCGCCTGGTGAGCCGCTTCGCCACCGGAAAACTGCAGCACACCCTAGTCAGCGGCTTCGACTACGCCTGGATCGACACCTCGCTGCTTTACGCCAGCGGCTCGGCGCCCTCCATTGATCGTGACGCGCCGGACTATCACCAACCGATCCCACGTCCGAACGTAATCGCCGTCGACAGGGACGGGCTCGAGTTTCGCAGCGGCGTTTATATGCACGATCAGATCGAACTCGACCGCTGGCGGTTGTCCGCTGGGCTGCGTCGTGATTGGGTACATGTGCGTTCCAATGGCTATGTGTTTGGCGACGACGTCAACGTCGGGACCCGCGATTCGGCCACCACCGGCTCGGTCGGGGCGCTTTATCTGTTCGACAACGGCTTGGCGCCCTATGCGAGCTACGCGACGTCGTTTCTGCCGCAGAGCGCCACTGACCCTTTGGGCAACCCTTACGAACCGACCGAGGGCGAACAGTACGAGGTAGGTCTTAAATATCAGCCGCCGGGCAGCAGCACCATGCTTACGGCCTCGCTCTATCACCTGACGCAAACCCATGTGCTTACCCAGGATTTGTCCAGGCCAGGCTTCAGCCTGGAGACGGGTGAACAGCAATCGCGTGGCCTGGAACTGGAAGCCGTTTCCGACCTGACCGATCGCTTGAGCATGACGGCAAGCTATAGCTTCAACGATCCCGAGGTCACCAAAAGCAACGACGGTAATGAAGGCAAGGAACCGATGAATGTACCGCGTCACCTGGCATCGCTGTGGGTGGACTACCGTCTGCCGTTCGGGCTGGGTCTGGCTGCTGGCGCGCGATACACCGGTACCAACTACGGCGATACCGCTAATACCGTGAAGAATGAGGACTACACCCTCATCGATGCGGGCGTGCACTACGACTTCCGTGGCGATATGGACGGCATACGTCTGGCCCTCAATGCCCGAAACTTGACCGACAAACGCTACATCAACTGCCAGAGCGGCTTCTGCTACCGCGGCGAAGCGCGCAGCGTCATCACCAGCCTGAGCTACAGCTGGTGATCGGCATGAACTGGCTGCGAACGGCAGCGACGCTACTTGGCGCCCTGTGGCTGGGCGCCGCCCAGGCCGAACCGGTAACCCTGGACGGTACCGAGCAATGGATGATGAAGAGTACCGAAGGACGCGACTACCGCATCATGATCAGCCTGCCGGAAGGCGATGTGCCTTATACCGGCGGCTATCCGGTGATCTATGTCGTCGATGGCAATGCCTTGTTTCCGGCCTTCCACGCCGCCAAGCGGGCGCAGGACCGCTTCAAGAAGTCGATCGTGGTCGCCATCGGCTACCCGAGCGACACGCCATACGACTTCAACCGCCGCGCCTTCGACCTTTCGCCACCGCAAACCGCCGAGCGCAACGACCCGCCACAGGGCGGGCAAGACCTGTTCCTCGATTTCATCGAGAAGCGCCTGATGCCCAGGGTCAACGAGCGTTTCAAGGTCGACCAGGACCAACGCAGCCTGGTCGGCTGGTCCTTCGGCGGCATGTTCGGCGTCTACACGCTGTTCACCCGACCGGCGCTATTCCAGCACGTGGTCGCGATCAGCCCGAGCCTGTGGTGGCGTGACCGCTACCTGCTGGAACATGAGCGAACTTTCACCGAACGGGCCCATGCCGGGAAATTGAATCTGACCCACAGCAGTCTGACGATGCTGGTCGGTGATCGCGAAATGCCCCAGGAAATCCAGGATGTGCGCGCCCTGCAAATACGCCTGGAAAACCTCTCGCAGTACGGCCTGCGCAGCGATTTCCAAGTTGAAGCGGGTGAGGATCACATGTCGATACCGTTCCGGGTTCCCGGGCGAGTGCTGAACGAGTTGCTCAGTACCCGGCGTTTCTGACTTCAGACAAGCTCCGGTCCTGCAAGCGGAAGCAGCCAGGGAGGATAGCTAGGAGGACGCGTCCACGGCTCCTTGCTCGAACGGGTGAGCACTGGAGCGGCGGCTGAGTTTGCGTACCCACCGCACAATGTCGTCCACGTAGGTGAATAACACCGGGATGACGAGCAAACTCAGCACGGTAGAGGTAATCAACCCGCCGATCACGACAATGGCCATCGGTGCGCGAAAACTTGGATCGGCGCCCAGGCCGAGAGCAACCGGCAACATCCCCGCGCCCATGGCGATCGTCGTCATGATGATGGGACGGGCGCGCTTGCTGCAGGCGTCGATGATCGCATCCCACCGCGACAGGCCATAGTCGCGGCGCGCGAGGATGATGTAATCGATCAGCAGAATCGAATTTTTGGTGGCGATGCCCATCAGCATGATCAGCCCAATCATCGATGGCATCGACATCGCGGTTCCCGTGACGAACAGGGCCACGAACGCGCCGGGAATTGACAGCATGGGTGCGGCCAGAATGGTCAGCGGCTGCATGAAATCCTTCAGCAGCAGGACCAGCACCATGTAGATACACACCACGCCCGTCAGCATTGCCAACCCGAAACCCATGGCAAGCTCACCCATCGCCTCGGCATCTCCGCTCGATGTCTGTACCACGCCTGCTGGCAGGCTTTGCAGACTGGGCAGCGCCAGCACCGCCTGTTCGATGTCACCCAGCGCTTCACCGTTCAGCTCGATCTCGAAATTGATGTTGCGCATGCGGTCGTAGCGCGTAATTTCTGAAGGGCCGCTGCCGATTTCCAGCGTTGCAACGTTCTCCAGCGGCACCGGGCCGCGCGCGCCGGGGACCGGGAGGCGCTTGAGCATGTCGAAGTCTCCGCGGGCGGCGTCGGTAAGCCGTACGACGACGGGCACCTGCCGCTCGCTGAAGCTCAGCTTGGCCAGTTCCTGATCGTAATCGCCCAGCGTGGCGACGCGCAGGGTGTCGGCGATCGCTGCCGAAGTGACGCCAAGATCGGCCGCGCGGGCGAAATCAGGCCGCACGATCAGCTCGGGGCGAACCAGGCTGGCGGTCGATGTGACGGCGCCCACGCCAGGGATAGTACGCAGCTCGCGCTCCACCTGCTGCGCGTGACGGGTCAGTATTCGACCATCCTCGCCTGCCAGCACCAGCACATAATTTTCCGATCCGCCCATGCCAACGCTGATGCGCACGCCGGGCAATACGGCAAGTGCGTCGCGCAGATGGCTTTCGATGTGCTGCTTGGTCAGCCCCGGGCGGTCATTGCGGTGCGTCATATTTAGTGTCAGCACCGCCTTGCGCACATCCGTGGCGGAGCTTCCGGGCGGTTCGACTGGATCGCCACTGGCCGTGCTTCCGCCGATGCTGGTGTACACCATCTTCACGTGTTGATGTTGCTCAACAAGCCTGCGCGCTCGCTCGGCGAGTACGAGGGTGTCGTCAAGTGTGCTGCCGGGAGCGAGCGTAAGCGTGACCTGGGTCTGCCAATTGTCATCGGGCGGGATGAAGGTACCGGGCAACGACGCCGCGAGTAGCAACCCGCCCACGAAAAATGCCGCCGCAGCCGCGACCGTCAGGATGCGATGGCGTAGGCCCCGTCGCGCCCAGGTCAGATACAGGTTCATCCAGCCAGGCGTTTTTTCCGCGTGCTGCTTCGGCGCTCGCAACAGGTAGGCCGCCATCATCGGCGTGAGCATGCGCGCGACGAGTAGCGAAAAGAACACTGCGATAGCTGCCGTCCAACCGAACTGGACGAAGAATTTGCCGACGGTACCGCTCATGAACGCGGTGGGCAGGAACACCGCGATAAGCGTGAAAGTGGTCGCGACAACCGCCAACCCAATCTCGTCAGCCGCCTCCATCGCCGCCTGGTAGGGCGTCTTGCCCATGCGCATATGGCGCGCGATGTTTTCGATCTCGACAATGGCGTCGTCCACCAGAATGCCGATTACCAGCGACAAGGACAGCAGCGTCACGGTGTTGAGCGTGAAGCCCATCCAGTACATCACCGCGAAGGTCGGGATCGCCGACAGCGGCAGTGCCACGGCGACAACAAAGGTCGCCCGCCAGTCGCGCAGAAAGAGAAACACGACCAGTACGGCAAGAGCTGCCCCTTCATAGAGCAGGTGCATAGAGCCGTCGTAATTCTCCACCACCAGATCAACAGTGTTGAACGCTTCGGTGACGCTGATTTCCGGATGCTTGGCCTTAAGCTCATCGAGCGCCGCGCGCACACCTTCACCGACATCCACTTCACCGGCCCCGCGCGCACGTACGACCTCGAAACCAACCACCGGCTCGCCATTCAAGAATGCGGCCGAGCGTGGCTCCGCTGCCGTGTCGGAGACCGTGGCGACTTGATCGAGCCTGACGCGCCGACCATCGCCAAGCGTGATTTCAAGCGTCGCGATCTCGTCGGCCGACTGTACGGTGGCGATGGTGCGCACCGTCTGTTCGCCACTGCCAATGTAGGCACGACCGCCGGAAGCTTCCTGTTGCACCTGACGCAGTTGGCGCGAGATATCCAGCGCAGTGGTATTCAGGGCGAGCAGTTGCGCCGGGTCCAACGCGATACGCACTTCGCGGGTGACGCCGCCGACCCGGGTGACCGTGCCAACACCGGGAACCGCGAGTAACGCCTTGCTGATGTCGTTATCAACGAACCAGGACAAGGCTTCATCATCCAGGCGCGCCGAGGCGACCGTGTACGTCAGGATCGGCGAGCCGGCGACTTCGAGCTTTTTTATCACTGGGTCGCGCAGGTCGGCAGGCAGGTCGGCACGTACGCGTGCAACCGCATCACGTACGTCATCAAGCGCTTCCTGGGTCGACTTTTCGAGGCGGAACTCGACTGCGATATCCGCGGTGCCGTCAGTCAAGGTGCTCTGGATGTGTTTGACGCCTTGCACCGTAGCGAGCGAGTCCTCGATCTTGCGGACGACATCGTTTTCCAATTGCCCAGGCGAGGCACCCGGCAACTCGGCCGTCACGGTTATTACCGGCAGATCAATGTCGGGAAATTCCTGGATTTTCATCATCCCGAAACCCATCAGGCCGGCGAACGTCAGGAGGATGAACAGCAGGATGGCCGGGACCGGATTGCGGATCGACCAGGACGAGACGTTGAGGCTCATTGCAGGCTCCCGCTCAATTGGTGGCTGGCGGGTGTGGCGTCGTACGTCACCTGGTCATCGCCAAAAGCGGGAGGGTCTTCAACGACGCGAACGAAATCGCCGTCGCCAAGGAAGCCGCCACCCGTCAGAACCACCTCGGCTGCGGCATCGATGCCGTCGGTTATCTCAATGCGCTGCGCTACTCGCCGCCCTACTGCCACCTTGGTTTGTACAACTGTGGAATCCGCCCCGACGCGCAGTACGTAGCTGAAGCCGTCGCGCAGCAGGACCGCACTTTGCGGCAGGGTCATCGCACGAGCGGTGCCGACCTCGAATTCGCCACGGGCGAACATCCCTGCGCGCGCCGGACTGTCCGTGGGCAAGTCGACATAGACCAAGCCGTTGCGGGTTTGCGTATCGACCATCGGGGCGATCATCCGCAGCTGGCCTTCCACCACCTGATCATTGACCAACCGCACCTGAGCCGTCTGGCCGGGTTGCAATCGCGCAAGGTCCGATGCTGCGACCTCGGCGCGCCATTCGAGCCGACGGCCGCGAATCAGGCGGAACAGCTCCTGCCCGGCCGGAAGAACGGCACCCAACGTGGCGCTTCGTGCCGAAATCACACCATCATCCGGCGCCAGTACACGGGTCTGGGCCAGGCGAAGACGCTGCGTTTGTTCGGTCGCTTTAGCAGCCTCAAGGCGGGCCTGCGCGGTGCGTTCTGCTATTACGTACTGATTGATTTGCTGCGCCGATAATGCGCCGGTGGTTTGCAGTTGCCGCGCGCGCTGCGCGTTGGCGTCGGCTTCGGCGAGCGCTGCCTCCGCCTCTGCGGTAGCCGCGCGGCTTTGTGCCAGCGCGGCAGTCACAGTGTCGGACGCAAAGGTGGCGAGCACCTGATTACGCCGCACCACGTCGCCGACATTGACCCTGACCTCGGCGAGACGCAGGCCATCCGCCTCGGTACCGATGCTGGCTTCCTGCCAGGGCATTATGTTGCCGTTCGCCTGTATCCGAATGGGCAGCGTGGTGGGCTGGAGTGTGGTGACGGCGACCGTGAGCGCGGGTTTCGTCGTAGCGACAGGCTCGGCGTTGAGCGGCGCCCGGTCAGGAGTCCACAAAGCCAGGGCTGTGATCACAATGGTAAACGCGGCGACCATCGTCGTGACAATGAAAGCAGTTTGGCGGGTAGTTCGTTTCATGGTGGTCGTATTCCTGGGCAGTGGCGCCGGATGTGCGAATGGCTTTATTGAGGCGTCACACGCCGCCGATTTCCTCCAACCCCGCAGCGGACCAGCCACCGCCGACAGCGCGGTACAGCGTGATCCAGCTGGCTACACGTTCGCGTTGCAATTCGATCAAGGTGACCTGAGCGGCGACCCTGCTGCGGCGCGCATCTTCGAGCTCGAACAAGCTGGCATTGCCAACTTGGTAACGGGATTCAACGGCGCGGTACGAGCGTTCGAAACCGTCGACTGCGCGCCGTGCATCGTCGCTGCGTGTCGCCGTGCTCTGCAGGGAGACGAGTGCCGTCTCCACTTCACGAATGGCATCGCGCAAACGGTCGGCATAAACAACCGTTGCGACCTCATAGCGCACCTGCGCTGCCTTGGCGTTCGCCCGGCGAGTACCGGCGTCGAACAGCGGCAGCGCCACCGCAACCGGGCCAACGCTCCAAACAGTGCCGTTGCTGCTGACGCCACTCTCGTCGGCGGCACGCGTACTGCCGATGTTTCCGCTCAAGGTAACGAGCGGCCAGCGCAGCGCCTGCGCCTGCACCGACTCGGCGCTCGCGACGACCACATCACGAGCGGCCGCATAAATATCGGGGCGCTGAACGAGCACCTGCGCCGGCACGCTCGCAACACGAAATTCGGCAGGCCGTGGCAACCGCGCATTCGCATCGTCAAGTTGGGCGCGCAGCTCCAGCTCGTCTCGTGCGGTCAGGGCGACCAGCGACTTGATCAGGTATTCACACTGCGCGCGCTGCTCGGCCAATGTCACTCGCCCTTGCGCTGCACTGGCGCGAGCAAGTTCCGCCTCGGCGGGCGCCTGAAAGCCGCTGTTCGCCATCAGATCGGTCAATCGCGCCGTTTCACTGCGTGACCGGGCGTCGAATTCGGCTTGTACGATCTGCGCCTCGCAGGCCCGTAGCTCGACGTAAGTCGTCGCGATCTCGGCTGCAATCGAAACGCGCGCGTCATGCCATCCGCCCAAGTCCGCTTCGAGCTGTGCCTGCGCGGCGCTGGCGCCCGCACGATTGGCGCCGAACAGGTCCAGCTCCCAGCTAGCCTGCAGGCTAGCCGATGACAGCGAGGCAACCGGGGCACCAACCTCGGATCGGCCCCGGCTGGCATTGAAGACGGTATCCAGCGAGGGCAGCAAAGCTGCCATACCGCCAACGCGTGCCGCGTGTGCATCGGCAATACGCGCGAATGCCTGAGCAAGCGTCGCGCTGGCGTGCTGCCCGTCGTCGATCAGGTCCAGCATCAGCGGGTCATCGAATTGCGCCCACCAGCGTGTCAGCTCATCGAGTGTGCCGTCATGAGGGAGTGGTGCATGCCACCGTGCAGCGACGGGCGCATCGACGCTGCCTGGCGCTGGTGCCGGCGCGATAGAGGCGCAGCCGGCGAGCACAGCAGCTGCCAGCATGACCCATGGCAGGCTCAATGATGAATTCAAAACGACGCTCTCCCTTTCTTCCGTGAGCAAAGCTGCACGTGATCACGCGACGGAACGGGCCGTCGGTTTTTCGGGAGTCACTATCGGTGGGCAAACCTTTCCAGATCCTTACCGGCCGGCGAAACAAATAATGATCAGCCAGTAAGTGTTCGGTAAGACGAAGCTCCTAAGTATTGGGGCGTCTTCATCCCTGCTCTGGAGAGCCCAATGCATCGTTTCCGCTTAACTGCTCCGAACATATCCAGTGCGCTCGCACGCACCATGGCGGTTTCAATCCTTGTCGTTGGCTTGGGTTCGTCGTTGACGGCCCGCGCGGCCGAACTGGATCCTGACGAAGAATCTTCGTCCTGGGGACTGGGTCTTGGCATAGCGAGTAGCCAGCAGCCCTACACCGATATCGACCGCGATAACGAGGTAATTCCGCTGATCTATTTTGAGAATGACTACGTGCAGATATTCGGCCCCAACGCTGAGATCAAGCTGCCCAGCCTGCATATAAGCGATTCTCAGCAATTCAACTTCAACGTTGTGGCCGAGTACGACTTCAGCGGCTATGAAGAAGGCGATGCGCGGATTCTCGATGGCATGGATGATCGCGACGGCGGCTTCTGGGCCGGAGCGAACGTGGGGTGGCAGAACGAGCTGGTCAACGTCAACGCCGAGTGGCTCGCTGATGTATCGGGCGACAGCGACGGGCAGCGCTTTACCCTGGGCCTGGAAAGAAGCTGGGAGTTCGGAGACCACATGATGCTCGCGCCGCGGCTGGCCGCCATCTGGCAGGACAAGGAATATGTCGACTACTATTTCGGCGTTCGCAGCGACGAAGTCCGTTTCGACCGCGCAGCCTATGAAGGGAAATCCACCATCAACACTGAATTTGGCGTGCGCGGAACCTACATGTTCGATAAACAGCAATCCGTATTTCTTGACGTGGAAGCAGTCCGTTTTGGTAGCGAGATCGAGGACAGCCCGCTGGTAGATACCTCCAGCGAAAACAGCGTGCGCTTCGGTTACCTGTACCGCTTCTGATGAGCCGCATTCTCCTGATCGAGGATCACGAACGGCTGGCGCAGCTGGTCTGCAAGGGCCTGGCAGGCGCCGGCATTGCCGTCGATGTGGTCAGCCGCGTCGATGCCGCGTGGGCAGCCATTCAGCAGCTTTCCTACCAGGCGATGATTCTCGACCGCGGGTTGCCCGATGGAGACGGGCTCATCCTGCTGCAGAAATTGCGCAAGGCGAACCTCGGCTTGCCTTGCCTGGTTTTGACGGCACGCGATGCGTTACATGATCGCGTTGAAGGCCTGGACGCCGGCGCAGACGATTACCTTCCGAAGCCATTCGCCATTGATGAAATGGTGGCGCGCGTGAGGGCGTTGCTTCGTCGCCCCGTGGTGCTCAGCGCGCTCAATCCCAGTCACGGCGATCTGACGTTGCGTCCCGACACCGGGGTTCTTTGGCGAGGGGAAAGAAGCGTCGCCTTATCGCCAGCGGAGATGCAGATCATGCTGTTGCTTCTGCACAATCAGGAGGATGTCGCGCGACGCAGCGCGCTGGAAGCCGCAGCCTGGGGGCTGAGCGAGGCGGTCACGCCGAATGCCCTGGACGTCGCTCTGCATCGTATTCGCCGCAAGCTGATAGCCATTGGTTCGCGCTACAAAATAATCAACGTCAGGGGGCATGGTTATGCGCTTCGCGAGCACGATGGGGCTCAATAGCCTCGCGGCTAAGGTGCTGCTTGCGTACATTGCGGGCGCGGCGCTAACCACCACCCTGGCAGTGCTGGTTGCCCTCGCGATCACGACGTCGGAAGGCGCTCTACTCTCGGGGGCAGAGGTGGCCGATACCACGAAAGGGATGGCCGATGATCTGCTGTTCGACAGCGATGGCATTCCCGTCGGGCTCGACATAAACGACTTCGACGTCGAATGGGTGTTCGACAGCCTGAAGCAGGAAACGGCCTACCGCGTGCTGGACACATCGGGAAAGGTCGTTCTGAC
Organism: Stutzerimonas sp. VN223-3; assembly: GCF_045999685.1. Classification (NCBI taxonomy): domain Bacteria; kingdom Pseudomonadati; phylum Pseudomonadota; class Gammaproteobacteria; order Pseudomonadales; family Pseudomonadaceae; genus Stutzerimonas; species Stutzerimonas sp. VN223-3. Next base: position 1,147,990 of record NZ_RBEC01000001.1, read on the forward strand.
CTCTGCCGCCAGTGAGGTCATCTGGCCTGAAAGCGCTGCAGCCGGCCTGCCGCAGTCTGGCAGCTTCACGTTCACCCAGAGGGGCGTGACGATGCATGGTGCCACCGAGGCAGTCGAGCACGATGGGCGAACCTGGTACTTGCAGTTCACTGCCAGTACGCGTTTTTTTCACTTGGTCTACCGGGCGTTCGCGCTGCCATTTACTGGCCTGGGCATCATCCTGTTCAGCCTGGTTCTGCTCTTCATCTTCGGCGCGTGCGTCTACGTGACCCTGAGATATGCCTTCAAGCCGCTGCGAGACATATCGAATGCCGCTGCTGAAATTTCCCCTCGCTCGCTTCACGCTCGCCTGACGACCGATGCGGTTCCAAATGAGATTGCACCGCTGGTGGACAGCTTCAACAAGGTGCTTGAGCGGCTGGAGCATGGCTACCGCGTTCAGCAGGAGTTTCTCGCAACAGCGGCCCATGAGTTGAAGACGCCACTAGCGTTGATCCGCGCTCAGATCGAACTGATGGATCATGGCAATGAGCGCATATCCCTGCTCAACGATGTGGGGCATATGACGCGTCAGGTACACCAATTGCTGCACTTGGCCGAAGCGAGCGAGATACAGAGTTACCGTTTTGAGACCGTGAACGTTCGCGAGGTAGCGAGGGAAGCGGTGAGTTATCTGCAGCGTATGGCAGACACGGCAGAGGTAAGACTGGTGATAGCCGGCGATAGCGAGCCACGGTGGTTGGCTGATCGCGGTGCCCTCTTCACGTTGCTGAAGAACCTGCTGGAAAACGCGATCCAGCATGCACCTCGCGGTAGCGACGTTCATATCGAGGTCGGAAGCAGTACCCTAACGCTACGCGATTGGGGCCCGGGGGTGGTTGAGGAACAGCTGACGCAGCTGTTCGTACGCTTCTGGCGTGGCGCGCACAGAAGAGACCATGGCGCAGGACTTGGCCTGGCCATCTGCCAGGAAATTGCAACGGCCCACAGCTGGACGCTGGCTGCCCAACAGGCGGAACCAGGCCTGCTATTCCGCCTTTCTCGGATGCGCAAGGAGCCTGATTCCTTCAAAGCACCACTTGAGCCATGAGCCACACTATTTGGAAGAAGCGTGAATATTGAATAGCCCCGTTTCCATTCGATATCGGTGGCCAGTGCGTTCGGCCAAGCGACAACCTCGTTCAGACCGAACGCACTCCTTATAAAAAGGCTTTCGTGAGCTCAACCAGGCGTCTGCAGCAATCTTCGACGCCCTCGTCTGGCACGTTGGTTACGCCCAGCAGCAAACCGCTTTGGGCCTGCGCGGCGTCGGCGTACCAGGTAGATAACGGTAACGGCGCCAGTCCGAATGCCAATGCCTGCTGGCTGATGGCGATGTCATCGGTGCCGTGGGGCAAGTGAAGCAGCAAGGCCAGCCCGGCCATCGCCTCGGTCGTGGCTGGAACGGCCAAGGCACGCTGTAAAGCAGCCAATCGGGCAGTATAGGTGCGCTTCATTCTTCGCAGATGGCGCAGGTAGTGACCCTTGCGCATGAACTCCGCGAGCGCCCATTGGCTGGCGATCGACGCAGCGGGTGCCAGCGCAGCCGCGGTATCTGCGACCCGATTTGCCAGGGAGGTCGGCGACACGACAAAGCCCAGACGCAGGCCCGGGTTGATGGTCTTGCTGAAGGTGCCGATGTGAATGACCCGGCCTGAACGATCCTGGGAGGCAAGCGCTGGGGCGGCCCGACCGGCAAGCTGAAGCTCACTCAGGTAGTCATCTTCGATAATCCAGCTCCCGTTCTCGTCCGCCCACTCCAACAACCGAAGACGTCGTGACAGCGAAAGGGTCATGCCAAGTGGCGCCTGCTGGCCCGCCGTCACCACCGCCAACGCCGCATTTGGCGCACGTTCAATTCCTTCTTCGACGTTCAAGCCTTGTGCATCCACGCTGACCGGAACCGTTTCGATCCCTGCCATGGAAAGTGCCGTTCGCGTCATTGGATAGCCTGGGTCCTCCATCCACGCCGTCTGCCCTCGCAAACCGAGCGCATGCAGGATCAGCCCAAGGCCACCAGAGTAGCCCGAGGTGATAACGATTTGCTCTGGCGCACAGATGACGCCTCGCGCCACAGAAAGATAGGCGGCGATCTCGGCCCGCAAGCCCGGCTCCCCGCGAGGGTCCGGATAGCTGACCGGTGCCATTGCCACCTGACGAGCCGCGCCTGCGGTAATGCGTGACCACACCTTGTAGGGGAAAACGTCCTGCGCGGGTATTCCGGCCTGGAAAACCATGGGCGCGTTGCTGAACGGATGCTGATAGAAGTCCGGCAATGGTGCGCGCAGACTGCTGGCGTCAGCCGGCCGGACCGCAGGCAACGGCTGCGCGACGAAGGTACCCGCAGCGCCGCGGGAGACGATCAATTGTTCGTCGATCAATCGCTCATAAGCCGCCCGCACTGTGCCACGCGCAACGCCCAGCTGAACGCTGAGGTCCCGCCAGGACGGCAAGCGAGCGCCAGCGTACAGATGCCCCTCGCCGATCGATCTGCCAATGGCTCCGACGATCTGCTCAACCAGAGAAAGCCCCGCCTCGCGGTTGAGTTCTATACGCAAGTCTTTCATGCAGACTTCACCTGCTGGCATTGACGAAAAACAAAGTCGGTCTGGCGACCCTTGTGGTTGAAAACTAAATCAGGCGCATCGATGGTACAGTCCAATTTGTCGTTCATGGTCCTTTTTCTTGAACCTTTAGCCAATATGATGAAGCGCTCGAATGACCCATCTCACACCCGTGCCGGGTGTAAAGGAGCTCCCTTTTGCAATCACCGTCGCTCATCTCATTCATCAAGCAATTCGCAGCCCTGCTTGTGCTCGGGAGCGTACTCCACGTGGCTCACGCCGATGACAGTCTGGACGACGAGGGTGAGCGGCGAGCACGCAATGCCGGCGCCTCGCTGATCGGCCAGCCTGGACCGGTTGCCGTGCTGGAAACCATCGATGGAGAAAAGATCGACCTGGCTGAGCTGTACGGCAAGACGCCGGTTTACCTGAAATTCTGGGCCACCTGGTGCGTGCCGTGCCGCCAGCAGATGCCCGGTTTCGAGCAGCTGCAACAGACAATGGGCGACAAGGTGCAAGTCATCGCCGTAAACACTGGCTTCAGCGATGACATTGATTCGGTGCGCGCCTACCGCAAGGAGCATCAGCTGACCATGCCGATCGTGATCGATGACGGCAGCCTTGCGGCGGACCTCAACCTGCGGGTCACACCCCAGCATGTGGTGATCGGCCGAGATGGACTGATATCCCATATCGGTCACCTTGATGACCAGGCTTTGCATGCCGCGCTGGAAAGTGCCGTATCAGAGCAAACAGCCTTCGCCAGTCGCTCGGAGACCAGCGCGGCGGCCGAAACGCCGCAGTTCGCCGTGGGCGACACCGTAACCGACCTGAACATCGAGACTCTGGACGGCAATCAGGTGAAGCTGGGCAATGGCGACAACAACAAGCCGCGCGCGCTCGTGTTCTTCGCGCCCTGGTGCGAATCCTATCTTGAAGAAAGCCGGCCAGAGACGTCCCAGGCATGCCTGCGCGTACGTAAGGAAGTAGACAGCCTGATGGGCCAAAGCGAGATGGAGTGGCTGGGCGTTTCTTCAGGCCTGTGGGTCTCGGCCAGCGATTTGCAGGACTACAAAAAAAGCACGCCTACCGCCTTGCCGCTAGCGCTCGACGAACAGGACGAACTCTTTCGCGCCTTTGCCATTCGTGACATTCCGACAGTGGTCCTATTGGATGCGCAAGGCCGTGTCGCCAATATCCTCAAACCGCAGGACACCAATCTTGTAGAGGCAGTCAAGGCGCTGCGCTGAGCCGTTTCGCCCTGCGGTCACGGGAGGCGGCGCCATGATGCCTCCTCCCTTTTACTCACACACCGTCCTCTGGAACCGCATGCCACTGCTATCGCTGAAAAGGCTCCTGTTCTGCCTTTGCCTGTGCGTTATCAATCTGCCTGGCTTCGCAGCCGAGATGCCCGGTCCGGACGATGTTTTGATCGCCTCGTCGCTGATCGCTGCAACCGAGTCGCCTTCATCTGGATCGACCACAACATTGGCGATCTACATGGAACCGCAGGGCGAGTGGCACGGCTACTGGAAGCAGCCGGGCGATGTCGGCCTCCCGGCTACGTTCACCTGGCATCTGCCGGACGGTGTAAGCGTGGGCGATCCCGCCTACCCGTTGCCGCAAACGCTGCTGATTGAAGGCTTGATGAACCATGTCTACGAGCACCCTTACGCGCTGCTCGTAGACCTGACCCTTGACAGCGATTTGCCAGACGGGACCGCATTGCCGATTCGTGTGGATATGCAATATCTGGCCTGTCGGTACGACGCCTGCGTCCCTGAGCGCGCGTCATTGGAAACGACATTGCACGTAGGCGATGGTCACCAGTCGTCGGACGTTACGGCCCGCTTCGCCAGTTGGCGTCAGGCGTTACCTAGGCCGCTGGCGGCGCCGGCCAGTTTTAGCGTAGACGGCGAGCGCCTACGCCTTCGCGTGCCCCTTCCGGCCAGCGTAGCAATCGAAGACCCGCATCTGTTTTCCGCGACCAAGGGGGCGATCGATAATGCCGCCCCCCAGCGCGTCGAGCGACGCGGCGATGAGTTGATCCTGGAAACACGCGTGGGTGATGCAGTACCCGATACTTTCGTCGCCACACTGAAACTGAGCGACAGCCTTGGCCTGGATATTGACGCGAAACGCGGCGGCCCCACGAGCGCAACCGACAATAATTTGAGCGTCATCCTGATTGCCCTTGCCGGCGCGGTAGCCGGTGGGCTGTTGCTGAACCTGATGCCGTGCGTCTTTCCCATTCTGAGTCTCAAAGCCATGAGCCTGGCACGCTCTGGGGTCAGCCCTGCCATAGCGCGTCGCGACGCAGTGGCCTACACCTGCGGCGTGGTGCTGGTGTGCGTCTTGCTGGGAGCCGTTTTGCTCGTTCTGCGTGCCGGTGGCGCCCAAGTTGGCTGGGCCTTCCAGTTGCAGAACGCGGGAGTGATTCTGGCCCTGATGTTGGTTACCACCGCCATCGCCTTCAATCTGGCCGGGCTGTTCGAGCTGGCATCAATCGATGCCGGTGCCAAGCTAACCACTCAAAGCGGCGCTGCGGGTGCCTTCTGGACCGGCGTGCTCGCCGCCTTCATCGCCACGCCTTGCTCCGGACCTTTCATGGCCGCCGCCCTGGGCGCAGCGCTGGTACTACCGTCAGCCGCGGCCATGCTGGTATTCGCCGGTCTTGGCCTGGGCATCGCCTTGCCTTTTCTACTGCTGGGGTTCATTCCCGCGCTACAGCGGCGCCTGCCCAAACCTGGCCCCTGGATGGCAACCCTGCGCCGTCTCCTCGCGGTGCCGATGTTCCTCACCGCACTTGCCCTCCTGTGGGTGCTTAGCCAGCAGGTCCTGGCCAGCACGCTCGTCGCATCCCTGGGCTGCGCCATGCTGCTTGCATTCGGGCTCTGGATGACCGGCCTCCGGCAGCAGAAGCTGAAACCCAAGGCTTGGCTACCCGCTTCACTGGCATTGATATTGGCGCTCGGGCTGGGCTGGAGCCAGGTGTCGGGGCAAACCGCGCCGACTTCGGACGTGCAGCAGCGCGCATTCAACGAGCAACAGCTAGCCCAACTGCGCGCCGATAAGGTACCGGTGTTTCTCTACTTCACCGCCGACTGGTGCATCACTTGCAAGGTGAACGAGCAAGTCGCCATCAACCGTGAGGCAACCGCACAGGCCTTTGCTGCCGCCAAGGTCGAAATGATGCGGGGCGATTGGACCAACGGCGATCCTGTCATCACCTCATTCCTCGAACGCCACGGTCGCTCAGGTGTTCCGCTGTACCTGTGGTACGGAGTGGGCGAAGCCGAACCACGGTTGCTGCCCCAGATCCTCGGACCGGACTCGCTGCTCGAACTGGTGCAACAGTAATTCCGACGCATCTATCACGCCCTTGCCGTCAGGCCGACGCAAGCCTCGCAAACAGTGGCTCCATGGATAATCTTTGGCGCGCGGCCTCGCATTCGGACTTTACTGTTTCCTCGCCTGTGACCAGCCCTTCGAGGTACACGAAGTGCACGTCGAACAAGCCGATAGTGCTCAGCACATGGCGCAGATATGCCGTCAGGAAATCAGGCTGACGGGCTCGAGCACCGCGATGGAAACCACCGGAACTGACGATCACATAAACGGGACGGTCTGCCAGCAGCCCGACTTTGCCATCGGGTGTCGCCGCGAAGGTGCGACCGATCCGGACGACGTGATCGATCCAGAGTTTGAGCGCCGCCGGTAACGTGAAGTTGTGCATGGGCGTGGCAATCAGCAGCGCGTCGCTGCGCTCGAGTTCGCCAATCAGGCTTTCTGACAACGCGAAGACCGGGTCGGTATCCGGAGTTCGACGGGTAAGCGCGTCGGCGTAGGACTCACTCAGGGGTGCGAGCGCGACGCTTCCAAGATCCCGCCGCGTCACTCTCAGATCGGGACGGCGGATGAGCACGACATCGATCAGTTCGTTTGCCAGCTCGTATCCAACGGACGCATCCGGGCGAGGGCTCGCGTTGATCAACAGAATCTCACGCATGGCGCGGCCCCTCGTTTTGCAATGGCTGAACGAAGTGCATCCCTTTGGCAAGCAGGCCTTCACGAAAGTAGAACCGCTGCGCGAGCGGCATATGCAGGCCGGTATCGAGCACCAGATGCGCATATCCATCGCGTGTTGCCTCGCGTCGCACGGCGTCCAGTAGCTGCGCCCCTACGCCGTTCTGACGTTGTGACAGTGCGACCACCAGATCGTCCACATAGACGAACCGGCCATAGAGCAGGTTCTCCAGCGCACGGAAGCCCGCCAGACCGACCAGTTCGGTGCCGAGCCATGCCCCTAGCAACCGATAGTGCTGCTCGAACTGGCGTGCCATCTGAGCGAGGAATGCCACATCGTCCAACAGATGGGGTCGTAACTCGCGCATTAATTCGAAGGCTCGGCGCAGATCGGTCTCCTCGCTCAGATAACTAAAGGTCGGCGCAGTCTTCATGGTCGGTTCCTCAACGAAATGGGCCCTTACCATAGGTCGACGACCGCCCTGATCACAGGGCCAAGAACGACCGGGATGCATGGGGCATCGCTGTGCGCGACGGTTCGTTACGAGGAAACAAATCGGTCACCACGAGCCGCCGACCGATACACCCGCGTGCGCTACTATTCGGCAGCCATCTCCAGGAGGTCTCGATGCCAGGTCGCGAAATGCCGGATCGCGCAAACACCGTTCCCGTTTTCCGCCAACTGTACGTCCGCTACCGCGACGCCATCAGCACGGGCCAGTTGAAGCCGGGCGATCGGGTTCCATCGGTGCGGGCGTTGGCGTCCGAGCTGAATCTGGCACGGGGCACGGTGGAGGCGGCGTATCAGTTGTTGATCGGGGAGGGTTACCTGGAGACTCGAGGTCCGGCGGGTACGATCGTGTGCCCACAGTTGTCGCCAACACCGTCCAGCATCACGCCGGCTCCGCCTGCGCCAACTGCATACGAGGGAATCCATACTGGCCGCGCGCCGCTACCTTTACAGATGGGCCTGCCGGCGCTCGATGCATTCCCGCGCAAGACCTGGACGCGCCTCGCCAGTCGCACCATTCAACAAGGCGGCCTGGATGGCATGATCTACCCCAACCCGCAAGGTGATGAAGCGCTGCGCATCGCACTTGTCCGCTACCTCGCCATATCCCGCGGCATCGTCTGCACGCCTGATCAAGTGTTCATTTGCGCGGGCTATCGTGCCTGTCTGGAGCTGATCTCACGCTGCGTGTTAAAGGCAGGTGACTGCGGCTGGTTCGAAGACCCAGGCTATTTTCTCGCGAGGCGATTTTTTGAAGAAACGAACACGCAACTCGTTCCTGTTCCGGTGGATGAACATGGGCTGCGCGTAGATGTCGGTATCGAGCGCGCGCCCGACGCGCGCTTTGCGGTCGTCACCCCGTCGCACCAGAGCCCCTTGGGCGTCTCCCTGTCGCTGCCCCGTCGGCAGGCGCTATTGGCTTGGGCAAACGAGCAGCGCAGCTGGATCATCGAGGACGACTATGACAGCGAGTATCGTTACGTCGGACGACCGTTGCCTGCCCTGAAGAGCCTCGACACCCAAGGGCGCGTGCTCTACACGGGCACATTCAGCAAAGTGCTGATACCCGGTCTTCGCCTGGCCTATCTCGTGGTGCCGAATGAGCAGGTCGCACAGTTCGTACGAATGGCCGACACCTTGCACAACCATTGTCCTCAGTTGCTGCAACGCACCACCGCGACGTTCATCGAAGAAGGCCATTTCTCCCGCCACTTGAAAAAGATGCGCAGCCTGTACGCACACCGTAGAGCATTGCTGTGCGAAGCACTGACTGCAAGGCTCGGCGAGCGCATGCATCTGGAGTTGAGAGCCGGTGGCATGCATGTGCGTGCCTGCTTGGCCGACGGGCTGGATGACCGCGCCATTGCCGCACGCGCACCGCGCGCCGGTCTGGCATTGCAGGCGCTGTCGGACTGGTATCAGGACGCGCCTGCACGTCAGGGGTTGCTGATGGGGTTCACCAATGTGAAGGATGCGGCCTCGGCGGCGGACATCGCCGAGCGCATCGCCGGACTGCTTGACTGATACCTGCCTGCCGTATGGAGAACAAGTCGGACGCTTCGCATGTGTTCGGTCCGCGGCGTCCGTTCGGTTCGACCTTCAGTGAAGGTCGGCCTTGTCCAGTCCATAGAGCTTGTCCGCCGCCCCTGGGACCGCCTGAAACGCCACGCTTAGCCGATTCCAACCGTTGATGGAAATTACCAGGAACGACAAATCAACGAGCTCCGCATCAGACAGTTGTTCGCGCACGCTGTCGTAGATCTCGTCAGGCACACCGTGCGACCCAAGGCGGGTTAATGCTTCAGTCCATTCCAGCGCGGCACGCTCGCGAGCCGAGAACAGCGTCGACTCACGCCAGACCGTCACGTGGTGCAAACGCAATTCACGCTCACCGTGAATCTTGGCTTCCTTGACATGCATGTCCACGCAGAACGCACAACCATTGATCTGCGACGCCCTAAGCGTGACGAGATGCCCCACCTCGGTGAGAAACGGCTTCTTGCTCAATAGCTGGGTTAATTCGATGTACTTGCCGGCGGCGTCAGGGGATAGCTTGAAGTAGTCAAGACGTTGGGACATGGCGTTCGTTCCTATGAGAGTGGGTTGCACCGGTGCCGTAACGCAGGCGGTAAACACACTTTATCGCTGCCACGTCCTAGCCTACAGGGCCAAAAAAAAGGTTCGCGACTAGGCCATCAAGGCCAAGGAAAGCGCCGTGATTGACGGCGCCAATTTGGCTGGCCGTGCGGAATCTAAATGCCGATTAACCCTTGAACGCCGCTTCGATAACCGCAACATCGATCTTCTGCATGCCCATCATCGCTTCGAATGCGCGCTTGGCCGCTGCTCGATCAGGGCTGGTATACGCGGCCGTCAATACGCGTGGCGTGATTTGCCACGACAGGCCCCATTTGTCCTTACACCAGCCGCATTCGCTTTCCTGGCCGCCGTTACTGACAATCGCATTCCATAAGCGGTCCGTCTCGGCTTGGTCGTCGGTCGCCACCTGGAACGAGAACGCCTCGTTATGTTTGAACGCCGGGCCCCCGTTAAGTCCGAGGCAAGGGATGCCCATTACCGTGAACTCGACGGTCAGGACATCTCCCTGCTTGCCCGACGGATAGTCACCCGGCGCGCGATGGACAGCATTCACTGCGCTGTCCGGAAAGGTCTCGGCATAGAAGGTTGCAGCCTCGAGTGCGGTGCCGTCATACCAGAGGCAGATGGTGTTTTTGCTGGTCATTTTGGTCTCCATGATTGGCTGATAGATGAAGCTAGCCGCGCAGGTAGGGTGAAGCGACGGCAGGACACTACTTATTCCTCCTCTCGTTCGCTTCGAAGCTGTCGATTGCTAACGCTCGCAATCGACTGGAAACAGTCGTTGCCAGTCCGCTTGGCGCCATCCGCGGATCTACCCAGCCACCACCGCATCCCCGACAACTGCCTGGCTTTCAAGCGCCGCGAATGCCTCTGCGATGGTTGGAGGAGCCTTGGGACGGGCGTACATCGACTTCAGGTACGCTTTCAACCTCGGTGCGTCATCGAGCATCTTCTCTTCGTTCGCCCAGTCCAACGTATAAGCGGCGTTGAAGTCGGCTACGCTGACCCGGTCGGCAACCAAGAATTCGCGTTCCTGCATGTGTCGCTCGAGCACCGCCACCATCTCCAAGCAATCCTGCCTCGCCAGGTCGATATCCTGAGGCAACCGCTTCTCTTCCGGGTAAAGGAACGTGTGACGCACGATGCGCCACAGGGGCTGCTCGATCTCGGTCATCAGAAAGAAAATCCAGCGATACATCTGGGCCCGATCTTCCACCGACTCCGGGATGAAATTCGCCTGGGGATTTTTCTCGGCCAGGTAGAGCTGAATCGCGGCCGATTCGGTTACCACTAGGCTTTCGTCGACCAGCACCGGGACTTTGGCGGCGGGGTTGAGTGCTAGAAAGTCTGGTTGTCGGTTTTCACCTTCAAGGATACTCACCGGGAGCATTTCGTAATCCAGGTCTAGTTCGTTGAGTAACCAGATAACGCGCAAAGCGCGGGTAGGGGGTGTTCCGTACAGTTTGATCATGGCCAACTCCGTCGGTTTGTAGATACCGCAATTTCGGTAATTGCTGATCTAGTCGTACGGGACCATGTGAAATCGACAACCCCCTCAATTTATCGCGCCCGGTTTAGCCGACGGTGCACGACGCTTTGCTGCCTCGCTGGCGAGTACGTGCAGCTTCCGGAGATTTTGCTGCGCTGCAGGAGCTGGTGTCTTACTGCTTGAAGCGCTAGCGCGCCTGCGAGCCTCGTAAGCATTTGAGCGTGGTCTGGCCGATCATGGCGGGCTCTTCGATCTGGTGGCCCAGATCAAGCGCTGACGTGGGTTCGTCGAGCAGCAAAACGGGCGTGCCCTGAGCGATGGCAGGCAGCAGTCATAAGGGCTAACTTACGAACAAGGCAACCGATTTACTCCGGTACATAAATCATCCGCCCGTCGTTCAAGCGATAAGTGATACCGGCTTTGGCGCCTTGCCCTTCGCCAATCTCCCCGTTCGACTCGTATTGCTTCAGTTCCTTGCCTTCCTGCACGAGCATACGCATCCCCGATTCGCCCGGGTTCTCAATGACCACGACGTTGTCTTGGCTGAACGGGTTGAGCGGATTCTGGACGATGACGATGAGTAAAATGCCGATAACCACTAAAAACAGGTCAATGAGGTTGACCACCGACAAAAGGGGATCATCGTCGTCGTCATGGTCGAGAAACCGCATCAGTGCTGTACCTCGGCGCGCTCGATGGCACGCAATTCTTGCAGCAACCAGCGACGACGTACGGTAAGAATGAAGAAGGTGATGCTTGATGCAATCAACGCAAGGATGACCGCGGAAAAGGCGACCACCAGATTCTCTCCTATCCCTTTCGCATCGCTTTGCGTTAGCGCCAGCAGCGCGGGGCCCATGGGGATCATGGTGGCGACCAGCCCAAGCATTGGCGCGCTGCGTGAGGTCACACGTAGCCATTCCAGGCGTTGCATGATCCAAAGTTCTAGATCATCGCTAGTGCCGCCGCTTGTCGCCTGATGCTCGGCCAATACGGAGCGGTAGCGGCCATTGCGGCGTTGCCAGGCTTCCATCGCAAAGCTGCCCAGTGCGAGGAAGGCATACGCCAGCGCAGCGAGAATCAGTAATAAAACGGGCACAAGGAAGATGTGGGTAAGTTCGTAAAGACTGGTTTCAAGTGCGTTCATAGGTTTCGTTTTCTATATGAGTTCAAGAAATTGGATAGGCGCGGCGGTTGGCGAGGCCCTGTCGCAAGGCGCCGAACAGCAGGCATGACGCCAGCGCTGTGATGCCGAGCAAGAGTCGCCAAGGGCTCGGCGTCTCGACGGGCTGATCGGCCACTTCCTGCATGATCTGGCCACGTACCGTCTGGCCAGTAGCTGTGCTGCTTGAGAGCGGGGGCGTTGCGGCATCCGGTACTGCGTTCGGCGCCAGACCAAAACCGGCGACCATCTGTTCGATGAACTCACGAGTAATCGGCCCGCCCGCATCTGCCCCGTGCTCGGTGGTGAGTGCTTGCCAGCGCTCGGCCAATTCGCGGCGGGTCTCGTTTGAAGCGTCCCAATAGCCCTTGCGGATCGCCTCGGCCATGCGTTCGATGAGTTGCGCCTGTGCCGTGGGGTTATGCGCTTCGAACCATTGATTAATGCCGAGCTCGCGCTGGTCCATGACGAAGGTGTCATGCAGGGCTTGCCACTGATCAGCGCGAACCATGCTTTGATCGGCGGCTTGCCAGCCCCAGAGGTTGTTGGCGACATTCAAAACCTCCAGCGTTCCGGCGTAACCCTCCTGCTGCATCGCACCGATCCATTGCGGGTTGAGGTAGCGGCTGCGCAGCTCAGTGGCGAGATAAGTCGCCGCTCCCGTTGTGCGCGGCTCTGTTTTGCGCAGGTCGGAAATGTAAAGCGACGGACTGGTGCCGTCGAGATGGCGAACCGCCAGGGAAAGGCCGCCTAGGAACTCGAATGGATGGTCCGTCGACAGTACGCCGTTGAGTTCGCTGGAACGGGCCATGATCGCAGCCTGGACGCCTTTGAGCTGCTCGGCGAAAAGGTTCTGGCCGTCTATCTTTTCGCCCCAACTACCATTGCCGTAGCCGTATTGCAGCCGAGATAAGAATTGCTCAGCGAGGGCCGAGTCGTTCTCCCAGCGTGTCGAATCCAGGGTCAGCTGGGAGACGCCGGTCCCATAGTCGCCGGGCTCGTTGCCGAAAATCCGCAGGTAGGACAAGTGCTGCGCGCGGCCGGCATCCATCCCCTCATCGCGAAGCCGCTGGGCCAGTCGGCGGCTGTTGATCGCTAACGCATTGCCTGGCTCGTCCAGAGCGGCTAGGCGCTCCACAGCATCCGCCAACTGACGCATGAAGGCATCGAATTGATCGCGGTAAACGCTGGTGACCTGGACCACGACGTCGATGCGTGGTCGACCGAGTTCAGCTGCTGGGATAATTTCCAGTGATCGAACCTGACCGCCTTCGTCCCACACCGGGCGTACGCCGATCGCTTGCAACACCTGGCTTTCAAGGATGCCCAGGTGACGCATGGCTTCGGAGGACCACAGGCTGAACGCGAGTTTTTCCGGCAATGCGCCGCCGTGTTCGTCACGGTAGCTCTCGATCAGCTGGTTCAATGCTTTGCCACCCGCTTCATAGGCCGCACGGGTCGGCAACTTGTTCGCCTCGAAGGCATACAGGTTGCGGCCGCTGGGTACGTCCGGATTGCGCACCGGGTCGCCTCCGGGCCCCGGTGCGACGAAACCGCCAGCAAGACCCGTTAGCAGCGCTTCGATTTCGCCGGTATCACTTAGATGCGCATCGAGCACGCGGGCTCGCTCGATCTGTTCTCGAAGGTCAGCATTGACGATGGAGTCGAGGCTTTCACCGTCGCGTAGATAGCGCTTCAGCGTGCGATAGGGAACAGTCGTCTGAAGGCCAGCGAAATCCTCGGCAATGGAGTCGTCCTTGGTCACGTCTAGCGCATGCAAGTAGGGATCTCCCAACTGCTGCAGCACGGTAGCGAGGCGGTGTTTACCCTGAGCAGGTTCACCAAAGGTGTGCAGACCGAGCGGCATATTCGCCTGCGCCATCTCGTGCAGCTGGTCATGCATAGCCTGCAGAAACTCGTCGGTGCTGGCCCGCATGCGTGCTTCGTCCCAGCCCATGTCCGCCAGCAGATTGCGCTCCACGGCCGCCTGGCGAATGCGCTCGGCGGTGCTTTCGCGTACTGCGCCTTCATCAAGCTGCTGATATTCGTGAATCAGCGCGTGCAGGTCGCGCAGCTCGTCATACAGCCCAGCGGGCGCGAAGGGCGGAGTCTGGTGGCTGATGATGACTGCTCGACCGCGCCGGCGAGCTTGAATGGCTTCTCCGATGTTGTCCTGGATATAGGGATAAAACACCGGCATGTCGCCGAGCGCCAGAAAGGGGTAGTCGCTTGCAGCCAGACCGCGGCTCTTGCCGGGCAGCCATTCCTGCGTACCGTGAGTACCAAAATGGATCACTGCATCGGCCTTGAACCCCTCTCGCAGGGCTTGATAAGCCGCTAGGTAAAGGTGGTCTGGCGGGATTTTGCTGTCGTGATAAGCCTCGCCCGGCCTTCCGGCACGTGGTGGTTGCGGTAGCAGCAACAACTTGCCCAGGCGCGTGGCAGGGATGACGAAGTGGGCATGGCCGTCGATCTCGCGCAATGCCCAGTGCTCAGCAGGCTCGCCCCAGCGTTCGATCAACTGGACGCGATTATGCTCCGGCAGGTCTGCCAGCCAGCGTTCGTAAGCCGAAAGCGGCAGTGTCACGGCGAGGCCGTCGGCCAGCAGACTGTCCAGCGTTTGGGGGCGGTAGTAACCGCCGAGCAGGCGCTGTGCCATATCGATCAGCGTTACCTCCGCCGTTGCAGGCACGTCATATCCAGCCTGCTGCAATTCGGTAAAGAGGTGTGCGAGGCTGCGAGGCACGTTGAGGTTCGACGCGGACACATTCTTTTCGCCATCCGGATGATTCCAGAACATCAACGCCAGCTTCTTTTCGTTAGGCGCGAGCCGCCGTAGCCGGGTGAGGCTGTCGACCTTGGCGAGCAGCGCCTCGACCTGTTCCGGGATCGCTGTTGGCTCACCGTCTTCTATGGCGGCAATGACCATCGGATCGGTCATGCCCCAGGTTTCCGGCACGGTCAGCATGGTGGCCGCGGTGCGCGCCGAAATGCCGGTATTGGAAGCCAGCCAATGCGCTGGGCTTCCTTCACGCCAGGTAAGCGTGGAGAGCACGGGGATGCCAAGCGCGAGGAATTCGGCCTGGCGCGCCGGGCCGTTCTGCATGTGCTGCAGGTTGATCAGCACGTCGGCGCGAGCCGGAACCAGTACCTTGCTCAGTGCCTGTGGATCCTTGTCATCCATCCAGAACACGATCGGTACCTGCCCACGCGACTCGCTGAGGCTTATAAGCTCATCAATCAGCCGCAGCTGGCCATCGACGATGGCGCCACGATGAATGGCAAAGGCCACACGCGGTGCGTCAGCGGGCCAGCGGTCAGCGCCCCATGCGAGGTACTCGTCGAGTGCTCCAAAGGGGGCGGGTGCGTCGGAATGATAGAAGCCCGTGTTGCCCAGCTCCACAGGGGCGGGTATCGAATCTGTGGGCGCGCCGTCGCGCCATGTGTGCAGGTAACTGAAAAAATGCCGCAGGTTCTGCTCGCCGCCGTTGGCGTAATAGCCGATTAGTCGCCTGGCGACAGGTGCTGGCAGGTTGGCGAAGGCCGGCGGCCCACCGCCCACACGTATCCACGGCTTGTCGCCTGCTATCAGCTGGTCGAATTGTTGCTGTACCGCCGCCAGGTCAACAGGGCGCGGCGTGTCCAATATCAGCAGGTCCGCGTCGGCGGCGCTGGATTGCGGTTCGGTTGACGAGGATGCACGCGCAGAGCCCAGCGTGACACCTGAGTCGTCTGCCCAGCCCTCGAGGCGATCGAGCTTGCCTTGCAACACGAAGTCGGTGGTTAACACCTGAACGTGGAGATCATGACGGGCCGGCTCGGCGAGCGCAGACGCCCCCGGTCCGGCCAGCGCGAGGAGCGCCAAGCCGGTTTGGATCAATCTGCGCATCTTAGAAGCTCAAACTCAAACCGACGTGATAGGAACGGCCTGGTTCGGCAAAGGTGAAGTTATCAGCGCTATCACTGAAATCCTCGTCGGTCAGGTTTTCGATGCTGCCGCGGATACTGAGTGACTCGGTGATTCGCTGGGTCAATTCCAGATGCCAAAGGGCGTAGGCCGGCACGGTGAGGGCGGTATTACGAGAATAGGTCAGCTGGCTGCCGACGTACTCGCCACGCAATTGTCCAGAAAAGTTCGCGTTTGGCGTCCATTGCAGCTGCGTATTGGCCAGATGGCGGGCGCGATCACCCAGGCGCTGGTCGGCGCTGCGATCGATGGCGTCGAGGTAGGTGTAGTTAAGCTCCCAGCGCAGGTTGGAGGGTAGATCCAATCCACCACCGAGCTCGAGCCCGCGGATGCGCGCCTTGTCGACATTGTCGTAGTTGCGAACTTCGCGGCCGCGTAGGCCGCAGCTCGACACACAGATCGTTTGGATCAGGCCGCGCACGTTGTTCTGAAACACACCCGCGTTCAGCGACCAGCCGTTTGCCTGGAAGTCCGCACTGATTTCGTACGTGGTGTTGATCTCGGGCTCGAGGTCTGGATTCCCATAAATGGTGAACTGGCCGCCGCCGCCAACAGCCGAGTAGCCTGGCGAGAGTTGCTTGAGTGTCGGCGCCTTGAACCCGCGGCCACCACCGCCTTTGATCGTCAGCGCATCGTTTACATGGTGGACCAGGTAGGCGCGGGGGCTGTTATGCCAACCATACTGTTCGTGCCGATCGAAACGATTGCCCAGCACCAGCGACCAAGCAGCATCGAATTCGATCTCGTCCTGAAGAAACAGAGCGTGGTGGGTGGACTGCGCGTCGCCGGCCGTAAAACCGCCATCCTCGAGTTGCTCCTTGCGCCATTCCCCGCCGAAGGTGAACAGGTGCATATCGGCGACCGGAAGGCTGACGCTGCCATCGACAATATCGTCGGTCAGTTCCTGGTGCGGAGAGGAGGGCACGACGCCGTTGGTATAACGGTTGGTGCGCTCGAGCGTGTTGCGATAGGCACGCAAGCTGCTGTTGCCCCACGCCCATTCGCCTCGGTGGGAAACCGAATACCGCTCGCGCTCGATGCGGTCGCTGGATTCGTACTCCACGGGCCGACCGCCCGCGCTGCGTGTGTTGCGCCAGCGATCTTCCAAGCCGGTTCCGTAGCTGAAGTCGATACGTTGCGCGCTATCGGGTGTCCAGCTCAGCGTGACGTCGCCGCTCTCTGCGTCGCGGCCTTCTATTTCGGATACCGCGGCGTCGTTGTGAAAGGGCGTTTCCTGCTGCCGTCGCGTTTCACCGCTGAAGGAAAGTCCAAGCAGGCCGGGAACGAGCGGGCCGCCGGCGTAGATGCCGAACTGGTGCGTCTGTCCACCGCGACCATCCTCTCGGACACCGCCATTGATCTGCGCCGCGCCATGCCACGTATCCGTACTGCTGCGCGTAATCACGTTCACTACGCCCCCCAGCGCCTCGGAGCCGTAAAGCGAAGACATCGGGCCACGTATCACCTCGATTCGCTCAATGGCTTCCACCGGCACCCAGCCAAGATCGAAGTCAGCGTGAGCGACCGCGCCTGCGGCCGTATTGATGCGCTGCCCATTCACCAATACCAGTGTGTGCTCACTGCTCATCCCGCGAATGCTGACGCCGCGACGGGTCATGCCGATTCCCGTGAACTGCAGGCCTGGCGTGCCGCGTAAAGCGTCTTCGAGATCCTGAACGGGCCGCATACTCAGCGCCTCGCGGCTAATCACGGTAACGCTCGCGGGCGCGTCGCTCAGCTGACGTACCGTGGAGGTGGCAGTGATAACTGTGGGTTCGAGATCCAGGGCTCCGTCTGCACCGAGCGCTGCGAAGGGGAGCAGAGCAAAGGTAGAAAAAATCTGGGCAAACGTGCGGACTGGACGTGCGGGGAGACGAGTACTGCAGGACATCGAGCGTTTTCCATAACTGGGCGCGCAAGCTGGCGCAAATAAACGATCCGCTCAGAATCGATCGGATCGCTGGTTGTTCAGGAGCGAGGCGTCACTTCTTTGCGGTGAATCCTGCAAAGCGCTTGTTGAAGCCTGCGATGCGTCCTTCAGACGTCGTTTTGCGTTGCTGGCCGGTATAGACGGGGTGCGATGCGCTGGACACATCGAGCGTTACGTAAGGGTAGGTATTCCCATCGGTGTGTTGGTGCGTACGGCTGGTATCAACTGTCGAGCCAATCAAGAAGTAAACGTCTGCTGCCGTGTCATGGAACAGAACGGGGCGATAGTCGGGATGGATGCCTGGTTTCATAAGCCGCTCCTTAATGGGTTGTTTATGGTTGATGGCGATAATAATGTTATACCGTAACATAAGGGTCAAGACGAGGCTTTGAAAAAAATCGTCCCTAAGTCCAACCAATAAACTGAAGATCGTCTTTCAGCCCACCGCTGCAGCGTAGGTGAGCGGTAGCGGGCATTGTTTATGTGAATAGCTACTGGCCGAGCGCTGCGAGCTGCAGAGGCGGATGCCGAACGAGCCAGATGGCTGCACGTGCCTGAGCCGTGGCGATCGCGCGAATAATCGGCAATACGGAGGAGGAGCGTGTATCGGTAGCGCCTTGGCCTCGATGCGGTAACGGCACGATGCTGACCTTACTGATCACGACATCGACCTGACTGCTGACCAAACACTGGCCGAGACGATATTCAGCCAATCTGGTTTAAGGCCGTCACTGCCATCCTAGAACCGTCCCGACAGGCTGCTTCTGGCCGCTAGCAGCCTCACACGAATGACCGCAACCGACCCGAAACTGCCGGTGACGAGAGGCAGAAAACGGTTCAAATCAGCCCGTCATGATTGGCAGGACACGATCCAAGCAGCCTAAGCGGCAAAGATTTCATGCGACATGTCGCTGCTCGGGTTCAGGCGATCCGTATCATTTAGCCTCACCTAGCGCGCATGCGTCTGATACTCAACAGGCAAAGAGATCAAGGAGTGGTTTATGGATGGGATGAACAGGCTTGGTTGGGCCAGTGCAATGTTGGCTGCCACCATAATGTTGAGCAGTTGCAGTTCGTTAATGCAGGGCGATCAGTACGTGTTTCCGCTGGCCGATGAGCCCTCTGCCACCTTACGCACACAATATAAAGCAGGCACTGATCTGCATCTTATGAACCTTAATGACAAAGGTTGTTACGCGGGCTATACCCCATTGCCCTACATCAACGGAGTCATCGAGTCGCCTGTAGCAGTAGAGAAGGAGTTGGTGGTTACCTATCGCCGCGAATCCGTCGGGAAGGTATGCCAGATAACCTTTTCGTTCATTCCGGAAAAAAGCGCAACCTACACCGTGACAGCAGGCTCCTGGAGCGAAACTAAGAAGGGCATTGTCCCTTGGCTCACCGCTGAGCAGCAGTTCTGCGGCGTCGCGATGGTTAAAGAAATCGGTGGGACCGAGACTATCGAGCCCGTTCAAAAGCTGCGCATTGATGCGGGAATTACCTGCCATAAGTTTGTTAAGTGAGGGCGGAAGAGCCATCACGTCAAAAACTTGAGAATTTAGGTTGCGTAGGACGCCTCATGGTCTGCTGTTAACTGAAGTTAGCCGCCCGGTTATGACCCCTATTGGCCAAATAGCGACGTACCAGTTTTGGCCGTCGCTATCCATGGTCAGAAGCAGTCGACGACCCACGCATACGACCGGTTTTTCGCGATCAGCTCGACCGCCAAACTGGACCACACCCTTTTCGTATTAGTTGGGCCATCAAACCTGTTGATCAACTTCGCCACGACGTCCCGGACAACTTGTTCGGCTGACTGCCGCGTCTCGAAATCAATGAATGGTACCGCTTCGAGTGACCAGTACTATCCGGTTGCGCTCGGTCGCCTCAGTCAGACGATTTTGCCGACATCCTTGTGCGCTGCGACTCCAGGTATTGCTCGCCTAGCAAGACAACCAACCCGCTCAGCACGATGATGATGGTGCCGATGCAGCTCCACAGATTTGGCAACTCGGAAAAAATCAGGTAGCCCAACAAGCTCGCGCCGACGATTTGTAGATACGTGAACGGTGCGACAAACGGTGCAGGGGCCACTTCGAAGGCACGGACCAAGCAGTAGTGCCCGCAACCGCCAAGAACACCCATGCTGATCAACAACCCAAGATGTACCAAGTTGTCCGGTGACTGCCAGAAGAATGGAAGCATCAGGCTCGTCAACACGAACCCCGCGGCGGCCATGTAGGTATTGGACGTTTCCGGTGTGTCGTGGCTGGCGAGCTTGCGCGACAGAATTTGCGTGAGCGCTGAGGTACAGGCACTCAAGAGCACCAGCAACACGGCGGGATGAAAGGCATCGCCACCCGGCTGGATGACCACCAGCGCCCCAACGAACCCACAGATTACCGCGAATGTTTTCAGCAGACTTACCTTCTCGCCCAGCATGAAGGGTGCCAGTACCAGCACCACCATAGGCGCCGTGAAACTCACCGCTGCGGCGGTCGCCACCGGCACGTACTGGAGCGCACAGAACATCAGAAAGGAGGTAAGGCAGAACAGCAACGACCGCACGATTTGCAACCAAGGGCGCTGAGAGCGAAACAGCGCCGGCCCTTTGCGTGGCGCGAACACTACCAGCATGAACACCACATGGCCGAAGTAGCGGCACCAGAGCAACTGAATGACAGGGTAGAACACGCCGAGGTACTTAACTTCCGCGTTCAGTAGCGGAATCAAAATCGCCGCAGCCAGCATGAAAGCCACCGCCGTCACGAACGGGCTGCGCTTCAGCTCCACCTGATTTTCCAGGGCTTCATCTTCCCGTGCCGCCAGCATGAGGCGCTCCGTTGATCAGCTTGTTCTTGTGTTGTTGTCCGCCAAGTTCCGCATCGAAGTCAACAGTCACTTCGCTCGTTCCTGCAAAGGACTATCAACGCAGGCTCGACGGTCGAACGGAGGTAGGATGGCCGACTGACCGAGGTGTACCGCCGCTTACTAGGCGACTTTGAAATCACCCTATCAGTAGCCACAGCTCAATCGGAGAACGTGTTCCCTTTGACCAGTAGCGTCACTATTTACAATCGGCCCAAACCGTGTAAAAGCCAAAGGAGGCTGGGCGTCCAAGGAAGACATAGTCAGTACCATTACGCCCCCATCCTTGCACTGATCTTGCGCGCCGCCTCCAGCAATCGCTGCGCCGCTTCGCCATCCGCTTCGGCCATGAAGCCGGGTTCGGCACCGACTACCGTGATGACGCCCGCCAATCGCTGATCGCCGCTGAATAGCGGAGCGGACAGCGCGTTGACGCCGGCCATCAGCAGACCGTGCACGTGTTGAATGTGGGTGCGCTGCAGTTCTTTCATGGTCGCGGCGAGCGCTGCGGAGGAGGGTGCCGACGGCAGTTGCAGTTCTTCTTCGCGCAGCTGGACAGTTTCCGCGTTTGGCATGAAGGCGTTGAACACCAGTCCGGTGGACGAGCCCAGCAACGGCAGCACCGACCCGACCTGCGTCACCAGCGTGACGGCGCGCACCGCCTGCTCGACATGCACGACGGCTGGGCCACGGTTGCCCCATACGGCGAGAAAGCAGGTTTCGTTGAGATCGTCGCGCAGTTGCGCCAGGTGCGGCGTCGCCAGCTTGACCACGTCCAGCCGGCCCAGCGCCGCCAGACCAACAAACAAGGCGGCGCGGCCTAATCCATAGTGGTTGGTCAGCGGGTCCTGTTCGGCGAAGCCGCTGGCCATCAGGGCCTGCAAATAACGATGAACCTTGCTGGCGGGCATGCCGACGTGTTCGGCCAGGCGCGACAGCGACGTCGCTGGGGCCAGTTCGGCCAGGGCCGTGAGGATGTCCGTGCCCACCTCGGCGGCCTGCACTTTCTGTCGGCGAGGCGCCGTGTCCGCGTTGCTGTCTACCATGAATGCCTATCTTTGTACTGCCTGCTATGGAGGCGCTGTTTATAGCTTGACGCCTGGATGAGTTCAAATTACTTTTTGCGTAAATGCATTACGCTAAATGAGAGACAGCTATGCAACCACAACAACTATCTGGCGAAACCTCTCGATGCCTGTCCGGCTTCGGCAATGAATTCAGCAGCGAGGCCTTGCCGGGTGCGCTGCCGGTCGGGCAGAACTCACCGCAGAAGGTGCCGTACGGGCTCTATACCGAATTGCTCTCCGGCACGGCCTTCACTGTGCCGCGCAGTGAAGCGCGGCGCACTTGGCTGTACCGCATCCACCCGTCTGCCAATCACGGCCAATACCAGCGTATGGACCGGCAGCTCGGTAGCGAACTGGGGCCGGTTACGCCCAATCGACTGCGCTGGAATCCAGAACCTTTCCCCGAGGGCGCGACCGACTTCCTCGATGGCCTGAAGTGCGTGGCGGCCAATGCCGAGCCCGGCCAGCCGGCGGGCGCGAGCATCTACCGTTACGCGGCGAACGTATCGATGGAACGGGTGTTCTTCGACGCCGATGGTGAACTGCTGCTAGTGCCGCAGCAGGGCGCATTGAAGCTGGTCACCGAGTTGGGCGTGCTTGAAGTGGCGCCGCTGGAAATCGCGGTGATCCCGCGCGGCATGCGCTTTCGCGTCGAGTTGCTGGACGCAACCGCCCGCGGCTACGTGTGCGAGAACCATGGCTGCGCGCTGCGTCTGCCGGATCTGGGCCCGATTGGCAGTAACGGCCTGGCCAATCCGCGTGACTTCCTCGCGCCGGTCGCGCACTTCGAAGAGCGCGACGAGCCGGTGCAACTGGTGCAGAAATTCCTCGGTGAGCTCTGGTCGACCGAGCTGGATCACTCGCCCATGGACGTGGTCGCCTGGCACGGCAACAACGTGCCCTACAAGTACGACCTACGCCGCTTCAACACCATCGGCACGGTCAGCTTCGACCACCCCGACCCGTCCATCTTCACGGTGCTGACCTCGCCGAGCGCAATCCACGGCATGGCCAACATCGACTTCGTGATCTTCCCGCCGCGCTGGATGGTGGCGGAAAACACGTTCCGCCCGCCGTGGTTCCATCGCAATCTGATGAACGAGTTCATGGGCCTGATCAACGGCGCCTACGATGCCAAGGCCGACGGTTTCTCGCCCGGCGGCGCTTCGCTGCACAACAGCATGAGCGCCCACGGCCCGGATCATGTTTCGACTGAACAGGCGATCAAGGCTGAACTCAAACCGCACAAGATCGAGAACACCATGGCCTTCATGTTCGAGACCGGCCAAGTGCTACGCCCCACACGCCAGGCGCTGGAAAGCCCGCAGCTGCAGAGCGACTACGACAGCTGCTGGGCCGGCCTGGCCAAAACCTTCGACAAGAACGAGAAATGACATGACTGCACCGACAGAACTTCTCAGCTGGGTCGAGTCCGCCAACGGCCATTCAGACTTTTCCCTCACCAACCTGCCCCTGGGCGTGTTCAGCCGTGACGGCGACGAACCACGCGGTGGTGTCGCCATTGGCGACTCCATTCTTGACTTGGGCGCGGCCTGCAATGCTGGCCTGTTCGACGGCCAAGCGCTGGAGGCAGCCAAAGCGGCCAGCGGCAGCAGCCTCAACGCCTTCTTCGCCCTTGGCGCATCGGCTCGCAAGGCATTGCGCGGCGCGTTGCAGGATTTGCTCGGAGAGGGCAATGCGCAGCGTGAGCGCCTGCAGGGCATGGGCGGATCGCTGCTGTTGCCGATGAGCCAATGCCAGATGCATCTGCCGGCCAAGGTGGGCGACTACACCGATTTCTACGTCGGCATTCACCACGCCAACAACGTCGGCAAGCTGTTCCGCCCGGACAACCCCTTGCTGCCGAACTACAAGTACGTGCCCATCGGCTATCACGGCCGTGCCTCGACCATCGATGTCTCAGGCGCGACGGTGAGGCGGCCCAATGGCCAGACCATGCCGCCGGGCGCCAGCGAACCGAGTTTCGGTCCCAGCAAGCGGCTCGATTACGAGCTGGAACTGGGTATCTGGATCGGCCAGGGCAATGCGCGAGGTGAGTCGATTGCCATTGGTGAGGCGGGCAGCCATGTCGCGGGCTTCTGCCTGCTCAACGACTGGTCCGCGCGCGATCTACAAGCCTGGGAATACCAGCCGCTGGGGCCGTTCCTGTCGAAGAGTTTCGCCACCAGCGTGTCGCCCTGGGTGGTAACGCCGGAAGCGCTGGAGCCGTTCCGCTGCGCCCAGCCGGCGCGGCCTGAAGGCGATCCACAGCCGTTGCCGTATCTGTACGACGAACAGGATCAGCAGCAGGGCGCGCTGGATATCGAACTGGAAGTGCTGCTGCTGACCGCGGCCATGCGCGACAAGCGTCAGCCTGCACAGCGCATCGCCCTGAGCAGCACCAAAAACATGTACTGGACCGTGGCGCAGATGGTCGCGCATCACAGCGTCAACGGCTGCAGCCTGCAGCCGGGCGACTTGTTCGGCTCCGGCACCTTGTCCGGCAGCAGCCCTGACAGCCTGGGCAGCCTGTTGGAGATCACCCAGGGCGGCAAACAGGCACTCGAATTACCCAGCGGCGAGACGCGCACTTTTCTGGAGGACGGCGACGAAATCATCCTCAAGGCGCGTTGCCGTGGTGAGGGTCATGCCTCGATCGGCTTCGGCGAATGTCGTGGTCGCGTGATGCCGGCTTCGCACTCAGTCTGCTGATCGAAAAAAGCCCGGGCTTGTACAGACAGCCGGGCTTCTTCATTTTTAGAACAGCGAATCAAGGCACCTTGACGGTTTCCAGCGCTTGTGGCGGCACAAGCCCGACTGCTGCGTTGCGTATCTGCTCGGCAAGCGCACCGGAGAATTGCTGCGCGGCCGACCAGCGCAGGTGAACCGCATCGACAAATGAAGTCACCGGCGTACTCCAGTCCTTGTCGGCGTTCCAGTAAGTCCCGCCGGTAGCGCTCAGGGTATCCAGGATGCGCTTGTCGAAGTCGGCTAGAAATTTACCGTCCGGGTCGTATTTTTCCTTCCATTGCGGATTCAGGGGCGTGGAGACAACCATCAGCTGACGGCCTTCCTGTGCCAGGCGCGCGCCCATGTCGTGCAGTGCGTGGAAACAGCTGGGGTCCAATGGTTCCGAGCGGCCATACAGCAGCTCACGGGTATTAGTGGTATCCAAAGGACCATCACCGAAGCGGTTGAAGACCAGCGGGTCCCATTCGATTTGTCCGGCGCGCTGAGCCTTTACCGTCAAGGCGTTACGCGCCAGCGACTTCGGCGAGAAATAACGCATGTAGTGGCCCCAGGGTGAAGCGTTTTCGTAGACGTAGGCGTCTACGTGCTCACGGTTGAAGACCGCTGTCGGCACCCGCCAACAGCCGGCGAAATCCTGCGGATCGGCAATCATCACCACACTGCGGATGCTCGGTTCGCGGTCAAGCAGCCAATGCCCTACATAGGTGGACTGGTTGGCGAAAAGCCCGCAGAAAGCGCCGTTCATAGGGCGAACTTCTGGCAATGCCTGGATCAGCACGTTGCCGTCCACGTGACGCCAGGCCACGGAAGAACCAATTATCAGCAGGTTCGGAGATTCGATCGGGTTGCCGCGCATGAAGCTGAGCTTCTCGTCGGCGCACGAAATATTGGAAAACGCGGGCGGTGGCAGGTTACCGGTTTGGTCCAGCGCGAACAGCGTCAGGCAGAACAGCGCCAGTGCGCCAGACAGCCCGGCAAACAACGACAGCAGATATCGCGAACGCACCTGGCCCGGCGCGCTGGCCGTGCTGACTGTTCCCTGTTCGGCGCTGTTCCCGTCCCTGGGCACATCTGCTGTCCGAATCATGATTATCTTCCCTCGAGCTTGGTGCTGATGACCTGGGCGAAGTGGCCGACGTTGCGCAGTGATTCCAGCTCCGCCGTTCGGAACTTGATACCGAAGCGTTGCTCCGCGGCTACGGTGAGCATCACGTGGGTCTGGCTGTCCCAGCCTTCGATGTCATTGGCCGTCATTTCTGGCGATAGCACGATGCTGTCGTCATCGAACACGTCGTGAAAGACCGGCGTAAGTGTCTGAATTACCTCTGCTTCGGTCATGCCTTTACCTCGATAAAGTGACGGGGGGAACGGGAAGAATCGAGCTCATAGCGCCAGAAAGTCGCCTCGCTGGCAGCATTAATGAGTGCCGGGTATTGAGCGAAACCCAATCGCGGAAAGTGTTCGGCGACCATGCCGTTGCGCTCGGTCGGGCGGTACTCGCCAATCAATGCTTTGTAGCCGGCAGCGATGGCTGCCTTGGCGAGCACGTCGAGTACGGCTTCTTCGACTTGTCGGCCCAGTACCCGACAGCTCATCAGCCAGCTATCGATCAACAGTTCATCGCTTCCAAGGGCCGCATCGGGACGTGCCAGCACCACGCTGATCAGGCCGTTGTCGCCGAACTTGTCGGCCAGCCGCAACGCTAGCGCGACCGAGCGTGGGTCGCTGGCGATCCGCTCGACTTCCGCCTCGCTGTAGCGGCGAGTGGTGAGGTTGAATTGGTTGGTCTTGTTGATCAGCTGAGTACTACGGGTGAGTTCCTCCGCGCCGATCGGCGTCGCGGTCAGCACCATCTCAAGGCCGCGCAAATAACCTTCCATGTCCGATGCCTGGCTCATGGCCGCCTTGCGCTCGGCATTGAGTGCGTAATTGCGTCCGCGGCTGGCGTCGTCGGAAGTGAAGGACACCGCCTCGAAGTAGCCGGCCGCCGCGACACGGGCTGGATAATCGGCCACATCGTCGGGCAGCTCCGGGACGGCGACTTCGGGTAGCTCGCGACGCACAATGTCGCGCTCGGCTGGGTTGTCATCGACGAAGACCAGGCTGTCCAGCCCTATATCCAACATCGAGGCGATATTGCGCAAGTTGCTGGCCTTGTCTTCCCAGTTCGCCACGAAGGTCGCGATGTCGCTGCGCTTGAGCGCCATTTCCGGATGGTTGAACGCCGCTTCGGCGATGCTCAGATCGTTCTTGCTGCAGACGGCAAGGATGACACCGCGGCGTGCCAGCAGGGCCGCGTAGCGTTGGAAGGCGAGAAAGGCTTCACCGCTGGGCGAACCCTGGCCGAGATGAATGCCGTCGACCCCATCGTCACCGACCACGCCGCCCCACAGCGTGTTGTCCAGGTCCAATACCAGGCACTTGCGCGACAGACCGACGCTCGCCGCGGCGATGCGTGCCAGCTGGTCGCCGTACAGCGGCGCCAGGTTCGGGCTGACCAGTTGCTTGGCCTGATGCCAGCGCACCGGCTCGGCGAGGCCATCGCCATAACCGCCGCGCGCTGCCTCCCAAGCGAGGTCCATAAGCAACACGCCGTCTTCACGTGCGGCGGTGCGGATGGCTGCGTTGAGGCGATCGATCAGCGCGTAGGGCGAGGCCGGGACCAGCGCTTCGAACGAACCGAAGATCGGTGGGTCGGCCGGCACGATAGTTTGCTGCACGATCCGTGCGGCATAGCGCTCCCGCGCACGCCGCCATAGCAGGCGCAGCTCGTTGACCCGTTCGGTGACTGCGGCATCGACTTCTTCCTGCGAGGCTTCGAGCGGCAACTGCAATGGCGCATCTCTGGAATCCAGCGCCAGGACGATCAGCTGTGGGGCAAAGCTGACGAGCTCAGCGTCGTCCATCAGCAGCGCCTGGCGGTACATGCCATAAGGCGCGACGTGAACCGAGAGGGCCAGCCGCCGTTGCAATCCGGCCACGCGGATCGCCGGAACCAGATGATCTACCGTATGCGAGGAGAGCAGGGCGATGCGCAAAGGACGCAGGCCCGACACGGACGCCTCGCCGTTGGCAACTGCCTGCAAGCCTTCGCTTGCCAACCTGTCCAGGCGAGCCGTCAGGGTGAAGTCCCGCCGATAGCCTGCAAGTCGCGCAGCTGCTGCGAGCCGTGCGAGCGGCTCGGTCTCACGTTTGGCTTCGCCAATGGCGGCACCAAGATCGGGGTGTCGAGCAAGCCAGAGAAGCTGATCCATTAGCGTTAACTCCTTTGAGAGTCAGAACTGGGTGCTCAGAACTGAAATGCTCAGAACTGGAAGTACAGGAACTCGGTAGGGGCCACGGAGAACGCCACCGCCAGGGCGAAGAAACCCAGCACGCCAATGGCCACGCCAATTACTGGCGACGGGCTCCACATGGCGATTGGAAACCAGCGCAGCAGCCAGTTCTCGCGCGGCTGGGCGTCCAGGGCGGTGCGAAAGCGCGACATCCACTGCTGCACGTTGGGCATGATCCATACAAAGGCGAGCAGCACGGCGACGGTGAGGTAATTGGACTTGTCGAAGTCGGTGGTGAACTCGCTCAAGCCAGCCATGCCCGACAGCATCGCCATCGCCGCGGTCACGCTGTTGGCACGGAAGAACACCATCGCCACGACCACACAAAGGAAGGTCAACAGGACGGCGCCGGTGCGGTGCCAGAGCTTGTCGCTGTCGAGCGGCAGGCCGTGGCGTGCCTTGTAGGCACGGAAACCGTGGGCAACAACCAGGTAGAAGCCGTGCAACAGACCGAACATCACGAACTGCCAGCCGGCGCCGTGCCAGACGCCAGAGATGAACATGGTCAGCACGGTGGGGTAGGCGATCAGCACGACAAAGGTTCCGAGGCTCATCTTGCCTCGCCGTGGCAACGGCTTACCGGCGGCCATCCGCGAACGGGTGATACGGATGACGATGGGGTTGTAGATATAGGCGGTCAGGAAGCGCGTGAGGGTCATGTGCCAGCGCGACCAGTAGTCGATGACGTTGCGTGCCTTGAACGGGCTGTTGAAATTCACCGGCAAGCGCAGGCCGAATAGCAGGCCCAGGCCGATGGCCATGTCGCTGTAGCCGGAAAAGTCGAAGTAGATCTGCAGCGTATAGCTGAGCGCGCCGTACCAGGCGTCATATAACGAAGGCACCGTGCCATCCGCGGCAACCGCGAAAATCGGCGAGGCGTTTTCCCCCAATGGGTCGGCAAGGATCACCTTCTTGAACAGGCCGAGCAGGAACACGGTGATGCCCAGCGAAATGTTGTCCAGCCGTGGGCGAAAGGTGGTGCCGTCATTGAATTGCTTGAGCATCTCCCCGTGGTGGGTGATGGGGCCGGCAATCAGCTGCGGAAAGAAGGTGATGAACAGGGCGTAGTTGACGAAGTCGTGCTCGGCCACTTCGCCGTCGTGGGCATCGACCAGATAGGCAATCTGCTGGAAGGTATAGAACGAGATCGCCAGCGGCAGGATGATGTCACCCACCGACCAGCCCAGGCCGAAGGCGTCGTCGAGCGTACTGAACAAAAAGCCTGTGTATTTGTAGTAACCGAGCAGCGCGACGTTGGCGGCGACGCCAAGCACCAGAACAATCCGCGACGGCTGCCGCATCAGGTAGCCGCCGATCAGGTAATTGGCCACCATGCTGCCGACGAGCAGCGGCACGTAGGCTGGGTTCCACCAACCGTAGAACACCAGCGACGCCAGCGTCAGCCAGATGGCTGCGTAGCGCTGTCTGCCGCTACCTGCAAGAACAATGAAGCCTAGAAGAACCACCGGAAGGAACCCGGCGATGAACACCATGGAATTGAAGAGCATCGTCCTTTTCCCTATCGCTGAAACTCCAATGCCGTCCCTTCAGATCAGGCCGGCGTAGCACGGTGAGCCATCCCGCACCGATGATTGCCATCGACGCGTCCGCCGGATGCTCACTATTCCCATGGAGGCCACCTAAAAGTGGCTCTTACAGGCGGGACTTATTCCGTGTCGCTACCACGGTGTTGGGGTCCCAGTCTGTTAACTGCGACTCGAGTTTGTAAGGAAAAGTTGCATTAGTCATCTGCTCCGATATTCGAGCAGACGAGTGGATATTTCCTACAAATGAAGCGAAACGGTGGTTCTAGAGCGTTTTCTGTCTTTGAACCCTCGCCGAAAAAGGGTGACGGGATGCCTCAGCGGTAAAAATAAATCGCAAGGGCGGAACGGCAGCTAAACCTCTGCGCTGAGGCCTTGGGCTCAGGGCTGGCACGCTGCAGGCCAAGTCGCGGCAACGCTGACGGCCGCTTGTTGATATGGCGGTGAACGAGGCGGCGCATCTGCCAGCCGGTGTACCACGGCTGGCCATTAAAACCTTCGTTTGAATTTTCACCCTTGACGGCCCAAGACATCGCTACCAT
Source organism: Stutzerimonas sp. VN223-3 (assembly GCF_045999685.1). Classification (NCBI taxonomy): domain Bacteria; kingdom Pseudomonadati; phylum Pseudomonadota; class Gammaproteobacteria; order Pseudomonadales; family Pseudomonadaceae; genus Stutzerimonas; species Stutzerimonas sp. VN223-3. Next base: position 1,177,885 of record NZ_RBEC01000001.1, read on the forward strand.
AGTTTGTCCGGACAACATGACATCCATACAATTTACACACAACAAGAAGGAGCGCTGCATGGGCGTCAAGCAAGTGGGCGAAAATCGTTATCGCGGGCAAATCGGCCGGTATTTCGAGGATTTCCAGGTGGGCGACGTCTACGAGCACCGGCCCGGGCGGACCCTTACCGATGCCGACAACATCCATTTCTCGCTGCTGACCATGAATTACCACCCGATGCACTGCGACGCGGCGTATGCCGAGAAGAGCGAGTTCGGGAAGCTGTTGATCAATAGCGGGCTGACGGTAGCCATCGTGCTAGGCATGACGGTGGCGGATGTCAGCGGCAAGGCCATCGCCAACCTCGGCTGGACCGATATCAAACTCACCGCGCCGGTTTTCGCGGGCGACACGATTTATGCCGAATCCGAAGTGCTGGACAAGCGTGAGTCCAAGTCGCGCCCCAACCAAGGCATCGTCAAAGTGCGCACGGTAGGCAAGAAGGCCGACGGCACCGTGTTCATGATTTTCGACCGCACGGCACTCATCCAGAAACGCGAGGGCAACACGCTCGACGAGGCGGCCAACTACTGACCCTCCGCAATCGGCCGACAGCCGTCCGCCGGCCACGCAAGCAAACGCTGTAGCTGTAAGAACCATCCTCAACAAAAACAATTTCGAGGAGACACCTTTAATGAAGCTCAAGCGCCTTATCGCGGCTGCGGTCGCATGTTCCTCCCTGTCCCTGCTGCCTCCGCACCTGTTCGCCGATGAACTGGTACTGCCCAGCGAAGTGGCGGCCAGCCACTGGAAGACCCGCTACATGAACGAGTTCGCCGAGGGTGTGGATAAGCGCACCGATGGTGAACTGGAAGTGAAAGTGTTTCCCGCGGCGCAGTTGTACAACGACCAGGACGCGCTGGCCGCGTTGGGTACCGGCGCGGTGCACATGGTCTGGCCGGTGTCGGTGCGGATGGAGTCGATCGACCCGCGGGTCGGCATCATCAATTTGCCGTTCGCGTTGGACGCCGAGAGCATGGCCAACCGTTGTTACGCTGACGGCCTGACCGACTTGCTCTCGTCCTATGTCGAACCGCGGCAATTGAAAATTCTCGGTCTGCTGCGCACCGCCGACCTGTTCTTCATCTTCGGCGACCGTGAGGTCGACAGCATCGAGGACCTCGCCGGCACCAAGATTCGCGTGACCGGTGGCAAGGTGTTCCTCGACACCATTCGTAGCGTCGATGCCAGCCCGGTCTCGATGTCCGCGTCGGAGATGAGCACGGCGCTTGCGCAGGGCGCGATCGACGGCGTGTTCACCTCGGCGGCCGGCTGGGCCGAAATGATCGGCATGACCGGCAAACACGCCTATTACGTGCCCAATCTGTCGCTTAGCACCTATGCGGTGGCAGTCGATCGCGGCTGGTTCGAGGGGTTGCCCGAGGCGCAGCAGCAGGCGATCAACGAAACACTCGACGGCATCATCGCCAAACAGTGGAAAGAGGTCGCGGTCGAGGATCAGAAGCTGATCGACGAGATGGTCGAGAAGGGCGCTCAGTTCCATACCGCCTCGGCGGACGACATCGCGCGCTGGAAGGAGCTGTCGGCCAGCAGCAGCCAGCGGTTCGCCGAAGAATACCCGCAGGTCCAACCGGAGATCGACGCGCTCGCGAAGAGGTGTGGCAATGGGAATTGACTACGTTCCGATGAAAAAGGCCCCGGCATCCCTGCATCAACACGCGCTAGTACGCCCACGTCGCAACTGGCGGAGGCTGGGCGGCAGGCTGCTGCACAACGTTGCCACCTGTCTGTTCGTCGCCTCGATCGGGGTGATGTTGTTCGAAGGTCTGTCGCGGGCAATCTTCGATCGCAGCTGGTTCTGGGCCGAGGAAAGCGTGCGGTACCTGATGGTCTGGGCCTTCTTTTTAACCCTTGGAGTCGCCGGCAGCGCCGGTCACCACATCCGTACCGAGCTGTTGGTCGATCACCTTGGTCCGCGCTTGCGCAAGACCTGCCATGTGCTGGCCAGCCTGGTTGGGGTTCTGTTCTGCGGCCTGCTGTTCTACGCCTCGCTGCCGCAGGTTCACCGCTACTACACGATGGGGATGATGACCGAGTCGAACCTCGATCTGCCGGTGTGGCTGCTGTTCCTGATCATGCCGCTGGGGGCGCTGCTGTACCTCGCCTACTACCTGCGCTGCGTGATGCGTGCCTGGCGCGGCGAGGACCCGTTCACCAACCCCGACAAGCCCGAGGGCTCGCTTCTCTAGGAGAGTGTGATGCTGATAGTGATTGCTCTGGTGACGATGCTGCTGTTCCTGGCCATCGGCACCCATGTAGCGGTGGCGCTCGGGCTGGTGACCACAGGGCTGATTCTCGTCGCCGCTGGCGTGCCCACCACCGTGATTGCGCAAACCGCGTTCAAGTCGATCAACAGCTACCCGCTGATGGCGATCCCGATGTTCGTGCTCGCCGGCAACCTGATGATGAAGGGCAACATCGCCGAGTTGCTGATTCAGTTGGTCGGCAGCGTGGTGCGTGCGATACGCGGCGGCCTGGCGCTGACGGCGATGATTTCCAGCGTGTTCTTCGCCGCGGTGTCCGGCTCCAGCGTCGGTTCGGCGGCCGCCATTGGCGCCTCGACCGTCGCCGGGCTGGACCGGGAAAACTACCCGCGGCGCTTTTCCGCGGCGATCGTCGCGGTGGGCGGCACCCTGGGACTGATGATTCCGCCGTCGCTCGGCTTCATCCTTATCGGTTCGATTGTCGGTCTGCCGGTCGACCAGCTGTTCATCGCCGGCGTGCTCCCGGGGCTGATGGAAGCGGCACTGCTGATGATCGCGGTGATGTTCTTCTCCCGTCGCGGCGGTTACGGCGGTGTGGTGCAAAAGGCCGACTGGGGCGCGTTCTCGCGCAAACTGCCGGGTGCCGGGGCGGCGCTGCTGATGCCTGTGCTGATCCTCGGCAGCATCTATACCGGCTACCTGACGCCAACAGAAGTGTCCGCCTTTGCCGCTGCCTATGCAGTGATTCTCTGCCTGCTGGTGTATCGCAGCGTCACTATCGGCGGCGTCTGGGGCGTGGCCAAGGACTCATTGCTGCAGACCACCATGATCTTCGCCGTGGTGATGGGTGGCAGCCTGGTCGGCTTCGCCCTGGCGCGCATGGGGGTTTCCGCCAGTCTTGTGTCCTTCATCACCGAGATGGACATCCAGCCCTGGCAGTTCCTGCTGCTGGCCAACCTGTTGCTGCTGGTGCTGGGGATGTTCCTCGATGGTGTGGCGATGATCGTGCTCACCGCGCCGCTGCTGTTCCCGGTGGCCACTCACCTGGGCATCAACCCCATGCACTTCGCCGTAATTATGGTCGCCAACGTGGAGATCGCCACGCTGACCCCGCCTATCGGGCTCAACCTGTTCGTCATGAGCGGCATCACCAAGCAGCCGGTGCATGAGGTCGCTCGCGGCGTGATGCCTTTCTATCTGGTCCGGTTGATCGGCTTGACGCTGATCACCTTCGTTCCTGCCATCTCACTCGCCCTGATCAGCTGAGGTATTTGATGAACATCGCAATCGATACGTCCAACGCAACGCAACTCATCGCCGGAGCCTTGGCCGAATTCGCTGTCAATCTGCGTTACGAGGACATTCCGGCCGACATCCGTGAGCGCGCCAAGCACCTGATGCTCGACGGCGTCGGCATCGCCCATGCCTCGACCCACTACGATTTCGCCCACCGCTCGCTGGCCGCAGTCACCGAGTTGGGGCAGGGCGACAGCCACGTCATCGGGCTGTCGGCGAAGCTGAGCTTGCGCGACGCCGTACTGATGAACGGCATCCTGGTCCATGGTCTGGATTTCGACGACACCCACGGCCCCGGCATCATCCACGCCACCGCCAGCTGCCTGCCAACCGCGCTGGGGGTCGCCGCGCACCTCGGCCTGAGCGGCCGCGAGCTGCTGACCGCTTACGTGCTGGGTATGGAGGTCGGCACCCGGCTGGGCTCGGTGGCCAAGGGCGGCTTCCATCAGGTCGGTTTCCACCCGACCGGGCTGGTCGGCGCCTTCGCCTGCGCGTTGATCGCCGGTCGTTTGCAGGGCCAGAACGCCGCGCAGCTGGCGATGGCGCAGGGCATTGCGCTGAGCACCGCCAGCGGCAGCATGGAGTTTCTCCAGGACGGCGCCTGGACCAAACGCATGCACCCGGGCTGGGCCGGCGTTGCCGGAATCACTTCGGCAACCCTGGCGCGGCATGGCTTCATCGGCCCGAAGGCGGTGTACGAAGGGCGTTTCGGCCTGTTCAAGAGCCATCTCGGGCCGCTCGAAGAAGTCTGCGATTACACCCTCGCCACCGAAGGGCTGGGCCAGCGCTGGGAGATCGAGAACGTCTCGGTCAAGCCTCTGCCGGCCTGCCACTTCACACATGCTTGCGCCGACGCAGCCATGCTGATCCGCCAGCAGCCCGGCTTCGATCCGCAGCAGATCGCCCACATCAAGGCGCTGGTCCCGGCCGGGGTGATCAAGACGGTGTGCGAGCCGGAGCAGTTCAAGCGCCAGCCGCAGAACACCTACGACGCGCAATTCAGCATTCCTTATGCAGTGGCCAGCGGCCTGGTGCGCGGGCGCTTCGGGCTGGCCGAGATCGATCCGTCGGCCATCGGCGACAAGGAGGTGCTACGCGTCGCCAATCTCGTTGAATACGCCGCCGACCCGGATTCCACCTTCCCGCGCCATTACACCGGCGAAGTGATCGTCACGATGCGCGACGGCACCGTGCTGCGCCATCGTGAAGCGTTCAACCGCGGTGGCTGCGACCGCCCGCTGAGCAACGAGGACATCGTCGCCAAGTTCCGCGAAAACCTTGCACTGGTCGCATCCGATCAGCGCGCCAACACCGTCCTGCAGGCCGTTCTGCAGCTCGACAACGCTTCATCCAGGGACGTCTCCCACGCCCTGGCGGCCCGTGCCTGAATCTAAAGGAGAGCGAACAGATGAGCGATTACAACGAACAAGAAGGCATGATTCTGGCTGCTCTGGATCGGTTTCTGGAAACCGACGTCCAACCACACGTACATCGGCTTGAGCACGACGATATCTATCCCGAAGAGATCGTCGAGAAGATGAAGGAACTGGGCCTGTTCGGCTGCATCATCGCGCCCGAATATGGCGGCCTGGGGCTGAGTACCTCCACCTATGCCAAGGTCGTCGAGCGCATTTCGCGCACCTGGATGTCGCTGTCGGGCATCATCAATTCCCATCTGATCATGGCCTCGGCCATCCAGCGCCACGGCACCGACGCACAGAAGGATCGCTTCCTGCCGCGCATGGCAGCCGGCGAGCTGCGCGGCGGGGTCGGGCTTACCGAGCCGGATGCCGGCACCGATCTGCAAGCCATCCGCACCGTTGCCCGTCGCGACGGCGATCACTATGTGGTCAACGGCGCCAAGACCTGGATCACCAACAGCCTGCACGGCAATTGCCTGGCGCTGCTGGTCAAGACCGATCCCACCGCCGAGCCGCGGCACAAGGGCATGAGCTTGCTGATCGCCGAGAAGGGCCCAGGCTTCACCGTCGCACGCAAGCTGGAGAAGCTTGGCTACCGCGGCATCGATACCTGCGAACTGGTGTTCGAGGACTATCGGGTGCCGGTCGACTGCCTGATCGGCGGCGTCGAGGGCGTCGGGCTCAAGCAGGTGTTGTCGGGCCTCGAGCTCGGCCGTATCAACGTCGCTGCACGTGGCGTCGGCGTGGCCCGCGCTGCATTGGACGAGTCTTCCAACTACGCGCAGATCCGCAAGACCTTCGGCAAGCCGATCTGCGAGCACCAGGCGATCCAGCTGATGCTGGGCGAAATGGCCACCCGCGTGGAGGCTTCGCGCCTGCTGGTCGAGTCGGCCGCGCAGGCGTTCGACAAGGGTGAGCGTTGCGACATGGAGGCCGGCATGGCCAAGTACTTCGCCACCGAAGCTGCATTGCGCAACGCAACCGACGCTCTGCGCATTCATGGCGGCTATGGCTATTCCAAGGAATACAACGTCGAGCGGCTCTACCGCGACGCGCCGCTGCTGACCATCGGCGAAGGTACCAACGAAATGCAGCGCATCATCATCGCCAAGCAGTTGATCCAGAGGAATCCGGTATGACGTTACCTCTTGAAGGCGTGCGCATCATCGCCGTCGAACAGTATGGGGCCGGCCCGTTCGGCACCCAGCATCTGGCTGACCTCGGCGCCGAAGTGATCAAGGTAGAAAACCCGGCGGAGGGTGGGGAAGTCGGCCGCAGTGTCGGTCCGTATTTCTTCGAGAAAGGCGATAGCCACTTCTATCAGTCGTTCAACCGCAACAAGAAGAGCATCACGCTGGACTTGAAAAACCCGCACGACAAGGGCGTGCTGATCGACCTGATCAAAGATGCCGACGCGCTGTTCGACAATCTGCGCGGCGATCTTCCGGCCAAGCTGGGGCTGACTTACGAGCAGTTGAAGGAGCACAATCCCAAGCTTGTCTGCGCGCACCTGTCGGCCTATGGGCGTGAGGGTTCGCGCAAGGCGTGGCCGGGCTACGACTACCTGATGCAGGCCGAGGCCGGTTACCTGTCGCTCACCGGCGAGCCTGACGGTCCGCCGGCGCGCTTCGGTATTTCGATCATCGACATGATGACCGGCACCACGGCGGCGCTGGCGCTGGTCTCGGCGCTGGTCGGTGCGCGCGCCAGCGGAATAGGGCGGGATGTCGACGTAAGCCTTTATGATGTCGCGATGCACAACCTCAGCTATCTGGCGACCTGGTACCTCAACGAGGGCGTGATGACCGAGCGGGCGCCCCGTTCGGCACACCCCTCGCTGACGCCGAGCCAGCTTTACCGTACGGCCGATGGCTGGATATTCCTGATGTGCAACAAGGAAAAGTTCTGGACCGTGCTGGCGAACCTGATCGGCAAGCCGGAATGGGCGACCGATCCGCGCTATTGCGATTTCAAGACACGTCTGGCAAATCGCGAGCAACTGACCGAAGAACTCGATGCCGTACTGATGACGGCCAGCACCGAGCAATGGCTGCAACGTTTCGGTGGCCAGGTGCCGGCGGCGCCGGTCAATGACGTTGCCCAGGCGCTGGATAATTCCTTTGCCAAGGAGCAGGGGCTGATCGTCGAGATGCAGCATCCGGTACGCGGCCCGGTCAAAACCGTGGCCTGTCCGATTCGCTGTCCCGGCGAGACGCTACCTACAAAACCCGCGCCCCGGCTCGGTGCCGACACCGAAGCGCTGCTTGCGGAGTTGGATCGTGCGAAGGGGCGCTTCGAACCTCTTATAGGAGCCAAATGATATGAACCAGGGTCTGCCTTCCCTGCTGTCCGGCGGACAACCGCGCTACCTCGTTCTCGCCCAGGCGCTGATCGACGATATCAAGGCGGGGCGCTACCCGGTGGATAGCCTGTTACCGACCGAACATGAGCTGTGCCAGCAGTTCAGCGTCAGTCGGCATACGGTGCGGGAGGCGATCCGTCGTTTGAGTGAGCTGGGCCTGATCAGCCGCCAGCAAGGCGTGGGCACGCGGGTCAAGGCCACTCAGGTGGCCTCCCGTTACGTGCAGGCCAGCGAAGGGATCGCCGACCTTCATCAGTATGTTCGGGATGTGCGTCTGGAAATCGAGTCGATCGAAGACGTGACGCTCGACGACGCGCTCGCCGAGCTGCTGGAAGCCAAACCCGGGCAAAGCTGGCTGCATGTCAGCGGCCTGCGTCATCGCGAAGGCGATACCGAGCCGCTGGCCCGCTCGGACGTGTATATCAACCGCGCCTACCGCGGCATCGCCGAGGATCTGGGCGACGGCACGCAGCCCATCTATGCGCTGATCGAGCGGCGTTACGGGGTGCATGTGGTCGAGGTCAGCCAGCATCTTAGTGCGGTCAACATCGGCGAAGCCGACGCTCGATTGCTGAAGGTCGAGCCGGGAGCGGCCGGGCTGCTGGTGGTACGCAAGTATTTCGGTGCCAACCAGGACCTGCTCGAAGTCGCGATCAGCCTGCATCCGGGTTCACGTTTCAGCTATTCGATCACTCAGCATCTGCGTTTTCAGGGAGAGGCCTGATGGGCGGAGGCTTTCTCCCGTTGGTGGTGACGCTGGCGATCCAGGCGCTCGCCTCGATGGCCTCGTTCACCGTGCCGGTCCTGGCACCGGCCGCTGCTCGCGACCTGGCCGGGCCGGTCGCGCTGGTCGGTGTCTATGTCGCGCTGATCTACCTCAGTGCGATGGTGACCAGTCTGCTCAGTGGGGGTTGGGTGGTCCGTTATGGCGCCATCCGTATCAGTCAGGTCTGCCTGCTGCTGTGCACTGCCGGCCTGCTTTGCGCCGCCAGCGGCACGCTGTTGGGGATGGCCTTGAGTGCGTTGCTTATCGGCGCCGGCTACGGGCCGGTGACACCGGCCAGCTCGCACATCCTGGCGCGTACCACGCCGCCGCATCTGATGGGCTTCATGTTTTCGCTGAAGCAGACCGGCGTGCCGCTGGGCGGCGTGCTCGCCGGGGCGCTGGTGCCGAGTCTGGTCGCCACGGTGAGCTGGCAGGGCGCTGCGATCGCGGTGGCGCTGGCATGTGCCACGATGGTGCTGGTCGCACAACCGTTCCGCGCCGCTCTGGACGATGACCGCCAGCCGGGCCACGCCGGCCCGCGCGATCCGTTTCGGCCGCTGGTGCGGGTGTTTCAGCACCGGCCGATCCGTGACCTGGCCCTGTGCTCGTTCTGCTTCGGTGCCATGCAGCTGTGCCTGACTACCTATCTGGTCACCTACCTGACCCACGAATACGGCTTGCCGCTGACCACCGCCGGGCTGGTGCTGGCCATCACCCAGGGTGCCGGGATGGTGGGGCGGTTGTTCTGGGGCTGGATCGCCGATCGCTGGCTGTCGCCTCGTCGGCTGTTGCCGCTGCTGGCGTTGGCAATGGCCCTGGCGGCCGGCCTGACCGCCGCGTTCGACCCGGATTGGCCGCTGCTTGCGGTGATGCTGGTCAGCGCACTGTTCGGCGCCACGGCGATCGGCTGGAACGGCGTTTACCTGTCCGAAGTCGCCCGTCTGGCGCCGCCGGGCACGGCGGGCCTGTACACCGGCGGCACGCTGTTCTTCACCTATTTCGGCGTGGTCGCCGGCCCACCATTGTTCGCCCTGATCGCAGAGGCGAGTGGTTCGATGGCCAGCGGCTACGCCACCTTCGGTGCGTTGCTGCTGGCCATCGGCCTGTTGCTCGGGCACTTCGCCCGGCGCCCGGCAACTGCTACCGGCTCGGTCTGAGCCCGACTCGTCCCACGGAGGAAGTATGTCCGCACGGTCCTATCTGTTCGTTCCCGGCGATCGCCCCGAGCGCTTCGACAAAGCCTGCGCCAGCGGCACCGATGTGGTGATCCTCGATCTCGAGGACGCCGTTACCCCCGAGCGCAAGGGCGAAGCACGTGAGGCCATTCGTGATTGGCTGACCCAAGGTGGCCGCGGCTGGGTGCGCCTGAATGGCACCGACACGGCCTGGTATGAAGACGATTGCAGCCTGCTCAACACGCCGGGTTTGCTCGGTGTGTCGTTGCCCAAGGCGGAAACCGCCGAACAGCTAAGCCGGCTTGCCGAGCGCCTTCCCGAGCCGCTGCGCATACTGCCGATCGTCGAGACCGCTCGCGGCATCTGGAATGCGGGCGAGCTAGCGGCGGCGCCGAAGGTGGAGCGATTGGCGTTCGGCTCGGTGGATTTCCAGGTGGACACCGGCATCGTTGGTGACGCACACGAGCTGCTGTATGCCCGCTCGCGGCTGGTCCTCGCCTCGGCGATGGCGCGTATCGCCGCGCCGGTCGATGGCGTGACCGTGCAACTCGATGATCTCGCGCGGCTCGAGGCCGATGTGCTCGATGCGCGACGCATGGGGTTTGGCGGCAAGCTCTGCGTGCACCCGCGTCAGGTCCAGCCGATAAACCAGGGCCTTCTACCGGCGGCGGAGGAGGTGACCTGGGCGAGCGAGGTCATGGCTATTGTCGAGGCGCACGAAGGCGTCGGTGCCATCAGCCTGAACGGCAAGCTCATCGACTTGCCGGTGATTCTTCGCGCTCGACGTATCCTCGACAGCGCCGCAGCGGCCTGAGCCCCGATGGCTCAGTACGCTTTACCGATCAACAAATCGTTCGGCTGAACCGCGCGCCCCGCTCAAGCAGGCGGCCGAGCGGCTGTTGCCGAACGTGACGGGCTGTTCGAGCAGCGGGGACGGGATGCGCCTGAGTCGTTCGCATCCCGTCGCCGATCGGTAGCGATTCAGCCGAGGAAATAGAAGCAGCCAGAAATGACCAGGCCTGAGTACACCAGGATTAACAGGCAATAACCCATGATGTCGCGCGCGCCGAGGCCGACGATGCCGAGAATCGGCAGCGCCCAGAACGGCTGGATCATATTGGTCCAGGCATCGCCCCAGGCGATCGCCATCGCCGTGACCGCCGGGCTCACGCCGAGTGCCTGGCCTGCGGGCAGCATGACGGGACCTTGAACCGCCCATTGGCCGCCACCGGACGGTACGAAAACGTTAACCAGACCGGCGCTAAGGAAGGCCAGCATCGGGAATGTATCGGCCGATGATGCGGCGATGAACGACTCGGTGATCTGCTTGCCTAGCGACAGGCCGTCGGCGTTGGCACCGACCATCATGCCCATGATCCCTGCGTAGAACGGGAACTGGATGACGATGCCGCTGATCCCGCCGATGCCATCCTGCACCGCACGCATGTAGCGTTCCGGCGAACCGTGCAACAGCAGGCCGATGAACAGGAACAGGCCGATGACGATATTGAGCGTCAGGGCGAAGCCGTTCTCGGCGAAGTAGTAAACGAAATACACCGCACCCAGTGCGACGATGATCAGGTTGAGAATGCGGCTGTCGTCCATGCGCTGGGCCAGCGTCTCGCGCGGCAGCGGCTGATGTTCCGGCTCTAGCAGCAGCGCGGGATCGGCGACTTTCGGCTGCTTGGGGTGCATGGCCCAGTTGAGGACGGGCAGACCGATGACCAGCAGCGCGATGATGGTCAGGTTGAGCGTGGTGAACAGTGTGTCGCCGACGCCGATGGCACTGGTGATCACCCCACCGGTCATGCGCTCCAGATCCGCGCCGCCAGTGGCCAATGACAGCGGAACCGAGCCGGACAGGCCGCCATGCCAGATGAGAAAGCCGGAATACGCCGCCGCTACCAGCAGCGGATAGTCGACGCCTTTGACCTCACGGGCCAGCGCGCGGGCGAACACTGCGCCGATCACCAGGCCGAAGCCCCAGTTGATCCAGGAGCCGGCCAGCCCCACCAACGTGACCAGCACGATGGCGCGGCCTGGGGTGCGTGCGATGCGGGCTAGGCTCGCGAGTGCGCGGTGAATCGTTGGTGCGCTGGCAAGCGCGTGGCCGGTGACGAGAATGAGCGCCATCTGCATGGCGAATGTCAGCAGCGTCCAGAAGCCCGTGCCCCAGTGCTTCGCCATCGCAGGGACACCCTGGCCGGTGACGAGCATGCTGGCCGCCAGCACGATGAGGCTGAGGATAATGGCGAAAACGAAGGGTGAGGGTAGGTATCGCTGTACGAGCTTTACGCTCAGAGCGGTAATGGAGCCAAGCATGGTTGTGATCCTGTGTTGTTTTCTTTGTTATGAGCGGCGCGCGTGCGTGGCGCGCGCCGTTACTTCATCGATGTATTTCAGGCGGTTTTCAGAAGTAGCGTGTGGAATCCTCCCTGTGATCTGGCGAGAGTCGTTCAGTTGCGTTCGATCGCCAACGCAACACCCTGACCCCCACCGATGCACAGCGTGGCGAGCCCCTTCTTCGCGTCGCGTCGGATCATCTCGTGCAGCAGCGTGACCAGGATCCGGCAGCCCGAGGCACCGATGGGATGGCCCAGCGCGATAGCGCCGCCATTGACGTTGACCTTGCTCGCGTCCCAGTCCAGTTCCTGGCCGACCGACAGCGCCTGGGCCGCGAAGGCTTCGTTGGCTTCGATCAGATCAAGCTCGTCCAGTGACCAGCCGGCCTTGTCCAGGCAACGACGGGTCGCCGAAACCGGCGCGATGCCCATGATCGCGGGGTCCACGCCGGCATTGGCGTAAGCCTTGATCCGAGCCAGTACTGGCAGGCCGAGTGCGTTCGCTTTATCCGCGCTCATCAGCAGCACCGCCGCGGCGCCGTCGTTGAGGCTGGAGGCATTGCCGGCGGTGACCGAGCCTTCCTTTTTGAAGGCGGGCTTGAGTTTGGCCAGCGACTCGGCGGTAGTGCCGGCACGTGGTTGCTCGTCGGTATCGAAGCGCAGCGGTTCGCCCTTGCGCTGGGGAATCTCGATCGGGGTGATTTCGTCGGTGAAGCGTCCCCCCTCGATAGCGGCGACGGCTTTCTGCTGCGATGAAGCGGCGAAGGCATCCTGCGCCTCGCGGCTGATGCCGTACTTGTCCACCAGATTCTCGGCGGTGATGCCCATATGGAAGTCGTTGAAGGCATCCCACAGGCCGTCGCTGATCATCGAATCGACCAGCTCGGCGTGGCCCATGCGCAGGCCTGTACGAGCCTTCGGCAATACGTAAGGCGCCAGGCTCATGTTTTCCTGGCCGCCAGCGATGATGACTTCGGCATCGCCGCAACGGATGGCCTGGGTCGCCAGGTGCAGTGCCTTGAGACCGGAACCGCAAACCTTGTTCAGCGTAAAGGAGGGCACTTCGTGCGGCAGGCCGGCCTTGACCGAGGCCTGGCGCGCCGGATTCTGACCGGCGCCGGCGGTCAGTATCTGTCCGAGGATGACTTCATCGACCTCGGCGGGGTTCAGCCCGGTTTGTTCGAGCAGGCGTTTGATCACGGCGGCGCCCAGGTCCGGCGCAGCGATATTGGCCAGTGCGCCCTGGAACGAGCCGATGGCGGTACGGGTGGCAGCAACGATGACGACGTCTTGCATGGCAGTTTTCCTCTCAACTCAAACGGGAAAAGCCTCGCGTGCATTTCTGCACCGCGAGGCCTTTATCGGCGCTGAATCAGCCGAAGGTCATTTCCGGTACATGGTCCGGTACCACCAGTTCACCAGCGGTCTTGGCGACGATTTCCTCGACGCTTACGCCCGGCGCGCGCTCCTTGAGCACGAAGGCGCCGTTCTCGATTTCCAGATAGGCCAGATCGGTCAGCACGCGCTTGATGCATCCCGCACCGGTGAGCGGCAGCGTGCATTTGGACAGCAACTTGGACTCGCCGTCCTTCGACGCATGGGTCATTAGCACGATGATGTTCTCGGCGCCAGCGACCAGGTCCATCGCGCCGCCCATGCCCTTGACCAGCTTGCCGGGGATCATCCACGAGGCGATGTTGCCCTGCACGTCGACCTCGAAAGCGCCGAGTACGGTGAGGTCGATGTGGCCGCCGCGAATCATCGCGAAGGATTCGGCGGAGTTGAAAATAGAGGCACCGACGCGCGCGGTAACGGTCTGCTTGCCGGCGTTGATCATGTCGGCGTCAAGCTCTTGCTCGGTGGGGAATGCACCCATGCCGAGCAGGCCGTTTTCCGATTGGAGCATCACTTCCATGCCCTCGGGCACGTAGTTGGCGACCAGCGTCGGAATTCCAATGCCGAGGTTTACGTAGTAGCCGTCCTGCAATTCGCGGGCGACGCGCTGGGCCATCTGTTCGCGGGTTAAAGCCATGGTCTTGACCTCTTCTTATTTGTAGTCAGCTGCGGACGGTGCGCTTTTCGATGCGCTTCTCGAAGGTGCCGCAGATGATGCGGTCGACATATATGCCGGGCGTGTGGATCTGGGTGGGGTCGATCTCGCCGGGCTCGACGATTTCTTCGACCTCGACCACGGTGATCTTCCCAGCGGCTGCGGCCAGCGGATTGAAGTTCTGCGCGGTGTGGCGGTAGATGACGTTGCCGTAGCGGTCAGCCTTCCAACCCTTGACGATGGCGAAGTCGCCGATGATGGCGTGTTCGAGAATGTGCGGGCGACCGTTGAAGTCGCGCACGTCCTTGCCCTCGGCGATAGGCGTGCCGTAGCCAGTGGCGGTGTAGAACGCGGGAATGCCGGCGCCGCCAGCGCGCATCTTCTCGGCCAGCGTGCCCTGGGGCGTCAGCTCGACTTCCAGCTCGCCATTGAGCAGCTGCTTTTCGAACAGGGCGTTCTCACCCACGTAGGAGGCGATCATCTTGCTGATCTGCCGGTCTTCCAGCAGTACGCCGAGACCGAAGCCGTCGACGCCACAGTTGTTGGAAACCACCGTCAGGTCGCGGGTGCCCTTGCGCTTGATCTCGGCGATGAGATTTTCCGGGATGCCACACAGACCGAAGCCGCCGGCCAGGACGGTCATGCCATCCTGGAGCCCGTCGAGGGCTTCGGCATAGGTGCTGACGCGCTTGTCGAAACCAGCCATAAACCATTCCTTCTTGTTGTTGGAGACGCATGAATCGTTGCGTTCGAGTGTTCCCGGTGAGAAGTAATTTGTTAAGTTGATTTTTAAGCGTTATTAATTGACTAAACGAAACAAAGCGCTGACAACGGTGCTTGTCTCGCCTCCAACCGGATGGAATTCAATGACCGTTAAACAGTTACGCGCTTTTCTCGCGGTAGCGCACACCCTGAGTTTTGCCCAGGCGTGCGAGCGCCTGCATCTTTCTCAATCGGCGCTGAGCCTGACCATCAAGGCGCTGGAAGATGGACTCGGCGGACGCCTGTTCAGCCGCACCACCCGTGCCGTGAGCCTGACGCCGGAAGGCGAGGCGCTGCTGCCGCTGGCGCGGCGCTTGCTCGCCGATTGGGAAAACGCCGAGGACGAGCTGCGCCAGCGCTTCACCTTGAAGCAGGGACGGGTGGCGCTGGCGTCGATGCCGTCGTTCGCTGGCAATCTGTTGCCCTCGGTGCTGCAAACGTTTCGCCAGCAATACCCATCGATCAGCGTCACGGTGCATGACGTGATCAATGAACAGGTGATGGAAATGGTCCGCGATCGGCAAGTGGAGCTGGGCATCGCCTTCGAGCCCGAATCGACCACACTGTTGACTTTCACCCCACTCTATATCGACCGATTCGTGGCAGTGGTCCCCGCCGATTCGCCGTTGGCCGACCATAGAGAAATCGCCTGGCAACAGTTGCTGGCGCAGCCTTTCATTGCCTTGCAGCGACCTTCGAATGTGCGTTTCATGCTTGAAGACCACCTACGCCAACGTGGACGCAGCCTGCCGGTGCAGTTCGAAAGTCATCAGTTGGTAACGGTCGGGCGCATGGTCGCCAGCGGGCTGGGCGTCAGCGCGGTGCCCGCATTGTGCCGCGAGCAGATGCTCGAACTTGGCGCCCGTTGTGTTGCGCTAAACGACCCGGTGATCGAAAAGCCGGTGGGTATCCTGACCAAGCCCGGTCACGAACTCTCGGTCGCGGCCCAGGCCATCGCCGACACCTTGCGCGCATCGACGGGTTATCCCGGTGCGCCGGGCTGATACGCCGAACAGCGTGGCGCGCAGAGCGTTCCGCTGGTCGGTTGGCGACAAAAGCGTGCGGTTACCGGACGGGCTGGATGTTGGCCCTTGGTCGAATCTCTTAAGCTTTCGCTCAGTTATATGCTGCTCACGCATGCGGAACGGGCCATTGCCGCGATCCGCATGACGACAGGCTTGGTGTCGCTTCGCAACGACGCTGACCACTATAAAAAAGATAAGAGTGCCTTGTGATGGATAGTCTGCTGAATGCAAGAAGCAGGATCTTCGAACGTGCCGATCCCCACGCGGTATCGGAGTACGTCAATCAGCATGTCGGCGCACACTGCATTCAGCTACCGCGTACCGGCAACCCGCAAGCCAGCCTGAGCCACTGCAAGTTCGGCAAACTCGACCTGTGCCGGCTGAGCTATGGCGGCAGCGTTCATGTCACCTCACCTGCGCTGGAAACCATCTATCACCTGCAACTGCTGCAGCGCGGCCATTGCCTCTGGCGGGGCCGCGGTCAGGAGCATTACTTCACGCCGGGTGAGCTCCTGCTGATCAACCCCGACGATCCGGTCGACCTGACCTATTCCGATGACTGCGAGAAATTCATCGTCAAGCTGCCGGCCTCTTTTCTGGAAAGGGCCTGTGCCGAAAATCAGTGGCGCGCACCGGGCGAGGGCATTCGCTTCACAGCCAGCCGCTACGACCTCAAGCAGCTGGAAGGAATCGAAAGCCTGCTCGGGCTGATCTGCCAGGAAGCCGAAGCCGAACATTGCGTCCCGCAGTTGCAGGAACAATACAGCCGCATCATCGCCTCCAAGCTGTTATGCACCCTGGCCAACAACATCTACCGCGAGCCGCTGAGCGAAAGTTGCCCTTCGTTCGGGCGTATTACCGACTATATCGATGAGCATCTGAAGAAGGACATCTCGGTCGAACAACTGGCGCAGCTGGCCAACATGAGCCCGCGTTCGCTGTACATGCTTTTCGAACGCAAAGTCGGCACCACGCCGAAGTCCTACATTCGTCAGCGCAAGCTGGAGCAGATCCACGGCCGTCTGAGCGATCCTTCCGGCAACGTCCGCAACATCACCGAGATCGCCATGGACTATGGCTTCCTCCACTTGGGGCGCTTCTCGGAAACGTACAAGAGCGCTTTCGGCGAGCTGCCGTCCGACACGCTGCGCAAACATCACTAGCTCAGTCGTTAAGCGCCTGCGTTATCGCCGGTTGTCCAGCGGCTTGTCGGATGAAATCCGCAGATCGATCCGTTCCGCCATCGTCGCGCTGTTTGTCGCGTAGCGGTTGCCGACGCTTTTCATTTTTTTACCGCGCCGTCCATAATTCCGACCAAATCGCTCGGATGTAGGTATTTTTCAATGCAGAACACGGCATCTTCGGATGCGCCACTGACGGCGCAAGATCGATATCGCCTGCTGGTCGACGCAGTGACCGATTACGCCATCTACATGCTCGATGCTGAGGGCAGAGTCGTCAGCTGGAACACGGGCGCGAGGCGCTTCAAGGGATACGAAGAAGCCGACATCTTAGGCCAGCACTTCTCTCGCTTTTATACAGACGAAGACCGTGCCGCGGGATTGCCCCAGCGGGCAATGAATACAGCGGCAACCGAAGGACGCTTCGAAGGGGAAGGCTGGCGTGTTCGCAAAGACGGCACGCGCTTTTGGTGCCACGTGGTGATCGATCCAATCTGGTCACCCACGCGCAGCTTGCTCGGTTTCGCCAAGATCACCCGTGACCTGACCGAGCGCAAGCTAGCTGAAGAGTCGCTGAAACAGAGCGAACAGCAGTTTCGCTTGCTGGTTCAGGGTGTCACCGATTACGCCATCTACATGCTTGACCCGACAGGGCGGGTGACCAATTGGAACATGGGCGCCCAACGTATCAAGGGCTATCTGCCCGACGAGATTATCGGGCAGCACTATTCCGCTTTTTTTACTGCAGAAGACCGAGAAAATGGCGCCCCCCAACGCGGCCTCGACACAGCCTTGCGTGAGGGGCGGTTCGAAAGTCAGGGCTGGCGCGTACGCAAGGACGGCTCGCGCTTCTGGGCCAATGTGGTCGTCGACCCGATCCGCAGTGAGACGGGCACCCTCATAGGTTTTGCCAAGATTACCCGTGACATCACCGAAACCGTCGAGGCCCAGCGCGAGCTGGAAGAGGCGCGGGAGGCGCTGTTCCAGTCACAGAAATTGGAGTCCTTAGGCCGATTGACCGGGGGCATCGCCCATGACTTCAACAATCTTCTGATGGCCGTGCTGGGCGGATTGGAAATCGTGCGTCGGCGGGTGCCGGAGAATCCGCGAATCGTCCCGTTGCTGGACAACGCCATTCGCGGTGCCCAACGCGGCGCCTCGCTGGCCCAGCGCATGCTGGCCTTTGCGCGGCGCCAGGAACTCAATCTCGAACTGGTCGATGCGCCGGCTCTGGTACGTGATATGGCCGATCTGCTGCAGCAGTCGCTTGGCCCTCGGATTCAAATCGAAACCCGTTTTCCTCTCTCGCTCAAACCCGTTCTGGCCGATGCCAACCAGATCGAACTCGCGCTTCTCAACCTCGCGGTGAATGCTCGGGACGCGATGCCCGAGGGCGGCACCGTCACCATTTCGGCTCGTGAGCACCGGCTCGATTCGAGGGATGGCGCGCTGGAGCCCGGAGACTATCTTTGCCTGGCCTTGGCCGATGAGGGCGAAGGCATGGACGAGGCCACACTGGAACGCGCGACGGAGCCATTCTTCACCACCAAGGGTGTCGGCAAAGGTACGGGGCTGGGGCTCTCGATGGTCCACGGCCTTGCCGCGCAGTCGGGTGGCGGTTTGGTGCTCAAAAGCGAGAAGGGGCGCGGCACCACCGCTGAGCTATGGCTGCCGCTTGTCGCAGGTGCCGGTGTGCCGACTGAAGCGGAACAGTCGCAGGCGTCCGAGTCGCGTTGCCCTGTGGCGCTCAGCGTACTGGCGGTGGATGATGACCCCCTTGTGCTGATGACGACCGGCGCGATGCTCGAGGAACTCGGTTGCCGGGTATTCGAGGCGGAATCCGCAAAGCAGGCGCTGGAAATCCTCGCGCAGAATACGGTGCACCTGGTGCTGACCGATCAGGCCATGCCGCAAATGACCGGCACACAACTGGCCGAGGTCATCGGGCAGCGATATCCGAAACTGCCGGTGATCCTCGCGAGTGGCTATGCCGACCAGCCGATCGGGCAGGCCGGCGAACTGCCCAGGCTCGGCAAGCCCTTCACTCAGGATGACCTGGCGCAGAGCATTGCGTTGGTGATGAACCAACCCTGACGGCCAACCCTTCGGGCCGGCCTCTGACTGGTTGGCCCTACGTCTCGCTTGTTTCACTCCCTCACGTTTATATCCTTCCGAATCCTCTCGCTGTGGCCGCGCCCCATGACCGGCCGCGCCGCCCATTGTTTGCAGAAAACGGATAAAGGTGCTGCAGGAAACGGATATTGATGCCGCTTCTCGCGCCGTAGCCTTCATCACGTAGAAACAATAACAATGGAGGCCCCGGCCATGTCCCTGGGATTCGACTACCTTGATTCGCTTGTAGAAGACGATAAAGAGAAGGGCATCTTCCGCTGCAGGCGCGAGATGTTCACCGACCCTCGGTTGTTCGAACTGGAGATGAAACACATCTTCGAGGGCAACTGGCTTTACCTCGCTCATGAAAGCCAGATCCCCGAGAAGAACGACTACTACACGACCTATATGGGTCGCCAGCCGATCTTCATCGCTCGCAACAAGGAAGGCGAACTCAATGCCTTCATCAATGCCTGCAGCCATCGCGGCGCGATGCTGTGCCGCTTCAAAAGCGGCAACAAGGCCACCTACACCTGCCCGTTCCACGGCTGGACCTTCAATAACTCGGGCAAGCTGCTCAAGGTGAAGGACCCCAAGGAAGCCGGCTACCCGGACAGCTTCAACTGCGATGGCTCCCACGATCTGAAGAAAATCGCCCGCTTCGAGTCCTATCGCGGCTTCCTGTTCGGCAGCCTGCGTGAGGATGTCGCGCCGCTGGAAAACTTCCTCGGCGAGTCGAAGAAGATCATCGACATGGTGGTCGACCAGTCGCCGGATGGCATCGAGGTACTGCGCGGCTCATCGAGCTACGTCTTCGGCGGCAACTGGAAACTGACTGCCGAGAACGGTGCCGACGGCTACCACGTCACTGCCGTGCACTGGAACTACGCCGCCACCCAGAACCAGCGCAAGCTGCGCGAAGCCGGTGAAGAGATCCGCACCATGAGCGCCGGCGGTTGGGGCAAGAAGGGCGGTGGTTTCTATTCCTTCGAGAACGGCCACCTGCTGCTCTGGACGCGCTGGGACAACCCTGAAGACCGTCCGCTGTACAGCCGCCGCGACGAGCTGGTCGCCGAAGTCGGCGAGGCGCGTGCCGACTGGATGATCGGCAACTCGCGCAATCTCTGCCTCTACCCGAACCTCTACCTGATGGATCAGTTCGGCTCGCAACTGCGCATCGCCCGGCCGATCTCGGTCGACGAGACCGAAGTCACCATCTACTGCATCGCGCCCAAGGGCGAGAGTGCCGAGGCGCGTGCCCGCCGCATTCGCCAGTACGAAGACTTCTTCAACGTCAGCGGCATGGCCACGCCGGACGATCTCGAGGAATTCCGCGCCTGCCAGGCCGGCTTCCAGGGCCGCGCCATGGAATGGAACGACATGTCCCGTGGCGCCAAGCACTGGATCGAAGGCGCCGATGAGGGCGCCAAGGAAATCGATCTGCATCCCTTGCTCAGCGGCGCGCGCTCCGAGGACGAAGGCCTGTTCGTCATGCAGCACCAGTACTGGCAGCAGCAGATGATCAAGGCCGTGAAGGCGGAACAGGATCAGCTGATTCATGTGGAGGGTGCGTAGATGATCATTTCCTATGAAACCGCGCGCGATTTTCTCTACCGCGAGGCGCGCTATCTCGACGACAAGGAGTGGGACGCCTGGCTCGAACTCTACGCGCCGGATGCCAGCTTCTGGATGCCGGCCTGGGATGATCGCGACCAGTTGACCGAAGACCCGCAAAGCGAGATCTCACTGATCTGGTACGGCAACCGCAGCGGCCTGGAAGACCGCGTGTTCCGCATCAAGACCGAGCGCTCCAGCGCCACCATTCCGGACACCCGCACCACCCACAACATCAGCAACCTCGAGCTGCTCGAGCAGGCCGATGGCTTCTGCAAGCTGCGCTACAACTGGCACACCATGAGCTTCCGCTACAAGACGGTCGATCACTTCTACGGCACCAACTTTTACACCCTGGACGTGCGCGGCGAGAACCCGCTGATCAAGGCCAAGAAGGTCGTGCTGAAGAACGACTACATCCGCCAGATGATCGACGTGTACCACCTGTGAGGGCGCAGCCATGACCTACAACATCGCATTGAATTTCGAAGACGGCGTGACCCGCTTCATCGAAACCAACCTCGGCGAAACCGTGGCCGACGCCGCCTACCGCCAAGGCATCAACATCCCGCTGGATTGCCGTGACGGCGCCTGCGGTGCCTGCAAGTGCTTCGCCGAAGCCGGTCGTTACGACCTCGGAGAGGAATACATCGAAGACGCGCTGAGCGAAGACGAAGCCGAGCAGGGCTACGTGCTGACTTGCCAGATGCGCGCCGAGAGCGATTGCGTGGTGCGCGTGCCGGCCTCTTCGCAGGTGTGCAAGACCGAACAGGTTTGTTTCGAAGCTGCCATCAGCGGTGTCCGCCAGCTGTCCGAAAGCACCATCGCGCTGTCGGTCAAGGGCGAGGCCCTGAACCAGCTGGCGTTCCTGCCCGGGCAGTACGTCAACCTCAAGGTGCCGGGCAGCGATCAGAGCCGAGCCTATTCCTTCAGCTCGCTGCCCAGGGATGGCGAAGTCAGCTTCCTGATCCGCAACGTGCCAGGCGGGCTGATGAGCAGCTTCCTTACCTGCCTGGCCAAGGCGGGCGACAGCCTGACCCTGGCTGGCCCGCTGGGCAGCTTCTACCTGCGCGATATCAAGCGTCCGCTGCTGTTGCTGGCGGGCGGCACGGGCCTCGCGCCATTCACCGCCATGCTGGAGAAGATCTCCGAGCAGGGTAGCGAGCATCCGCTGCATCTGATCTACGGCGTGACCCTCGATCACGATCTGGTGGAAATGGACAAGCTCGAAGCCTTCGCCGCGCGCATCCCCAATTTCACTTACAGCGCCTGCGTGGCCAGCCCCGACAGCGCTTACCCGCAGAAAGGCTACGTCACCCAGCACATCGAGCCGAAGCACCTGAATGACGGCGAGGTAGACATCTACCTCTGCGGCCCGCCGCCGATGGTTGAGGCGGTCAGCCAGTTCATCCGTGAACAGGGCCTGCAGCCAGCGAATTTCTATTACGAGAAATTTGCTGCCAGCGCCTAGTTCCCACGCTCCAGCGTGGGAGCCCTGCCGCAGTTCAAATTTGTAGGGTGGGCTTCAGCCCACCAATGGGGTGCAGGCGGTGGGCTAAAGCCCACCCTACGGTACTACGAGAAGTTCGCGGCCAGCGCCTGAGGGCAGAGCAGTGCACGGCCTTTGTAGGAGCGAGCTTGCTCGCGAAAGGGCCGGCACCCGACTAGATGCCCGGGTTACTGCAGCAAAAGCTTCGCGAACAAGTTCGCTCCTACAGGGTTCGTGCGTGGCTTCGATCACGTCGAGGATAGAAAGATGAACAAGCGTTTCGAAAACAAAGTCGCCGTCATCACCGGCGCCGCCCAAGGCATCGGTCGCCGTGTGGCCGAGCGGATGGCCGAGGAGGGCGGGTGCCTGTTGCTGGTCGACCGCTCCGAGCTGGTCCACGAACTGGCTGATGAGCTTGGCGGCAAAGGTGCGCAGGTCCTGACCATGACCGCTGATCTTGAGCAATTCGCCGATTGCCATCGCGTGATGGACGCCGCCAAGACCCATTACGGCCGCCTCGACATTCTGATCAACAACGTCGGCGGCACCATCTGGGCCAAACCGTTCGAGCATTACCAAGAGCAGGAAATCGAGGCCGAAGTGCGCCGCTCGCTGTTCCCCACGCTCTGGTGCTGCCACGCCGCCTTGCCGCACATGCTGGAGCAGGGCGCCGGCGCCATCGTTAACGTCTCCTCCATCGCCACCCGCAGCCTCAATCGCGTGCCCTATGGCGCGGCCAAGGGCGGCGTGAACGCATTGACTGCCTGCCTCGCCTTCGAGAACGCCCAGCGCGGCATTCGCGTCAACGCCACCGCGCCGGGCGGCACCGAGGCGCCGCCGCGGCGCATTCCGCGCAACACGGCCGAGCAGAGCGAGCAGGAAAAAGTCTGGTACCAGCAGATCGTCGATCAGACCGTCGATTCCACGCTGATGAAGCGCTACGGAACCATCGACGAGCAGGCCGGCGCGATCCTCTTCCTGGCCTCCGATGAGGCCTCCTACATCACCGGCGTGACCCTGCCGGTGGGTGGTGGCGATCAGGGATAGCGGCAGATCGTAGGAGCCAGCTTGCTGGCGAAAGCCGGGCAGGATCACCAGCAATGACTAGGCGGCCCCGGCTCCTGCACAAACGCACCGTTAGCCGCTTCAACGAGTTTTTCCACAACAAAAACAATAGAGAGCCTTGCCATGCGAAAAGTAGATGTTCACGAAATTATCGATAACGCCCGCTTCAGCGGGTTTCACTGGCTGGTCATGAGCCTTTGCGCCCTGTTGTTGATCTTCGACGGCTATGACCTGTTCATCTACGGCGTGGTGCTGCCCACCATCATGAAAGAGTGGGGCCTGTCGCCCCTGGAAGCCGGCGCGTTGGGCAGCTATGCGCTGTTCGGCATGATGTTCGGCGCACTGATCTTCGGCACATTGGCTGACCGTATCGGGCGCAAGAAGGGCATCGCCATTTGCTTCCTGCTGTTCAGCACAGCAACGGTGATCAACGGCTTTGCCAGCACGCCCACCGAATTTGGCATCTTCCGTTTTCTCGCCGGCCTCGGCTGTGGCGGGTTGATGCCCAATGTCGTTGCGCTGATGAACGAATACGCGCCGAAGAAGCTGCGCAGCACCCTGGTAGCGCTCATGTTCAGTGGCTATTCACTGGGCGGCATGTTCTCGGCCGGGCTGGGCATCTACATGCTGCCGCGCTTCGGCTGGGAGGCGATGTTCTTCGCCGCTGCCGTGCCGCTGCTGTTGCTTCCTGTGATCCTCTGGAAGCTGCCGGAATCGATTGGCTTCCTGGTGCGCCAGGGCCGTTCCGAGCAGGCGCGCAAGCTGCTCAATCGTATCGATCCGAGCCGTGAACTCAGCGCCAACGACGAGCTGGTGATGTCCGAGACGAAGGGCAAGAGCGCGTCGGTGCTGGAGTTGTTCCGCGACGGCCGGGGCGTTCGCACCCTGTCGATCTGGGTGGCATTCTTCTGCTGCCTGCTGATGGTTTACGCGCTGGGCTCCTGGCTGCCGAAGCTGATGGCCAATGCCGGTTACAGCCTGGGTTCGAGTCTGTCGTTCCTGCTGGCGCTCAACTTCGGCGGCATGTTCGGGGCGATTCTCGGCGGCTGGCTGGGCGATCGCTTCAATCTGGCCAAGGTCGTGGTGGTGTTCTTCGCGGTATCTGTGGTGTCCATCAGCCTGCTCGGCTTCAAGACGCCGATGCCGGTGCTCTACGCGCTGATCACCATCGCCGGTGCCACCGTGATCGGCACGCAGATCCTGCTGTACGCAGCCGCCGCGCAGTTCTACGGCCTGTCGATTCGTTCCACCGGCCTGGGCTGGGCGTCCGGCATTGGCCGCAACGGCGCCATCGTCGGTCCGCTGCTGGGCGGGGCATTGCTGGGCATCAACCTGCCGCTGCAACTGAATTTCATGGCCTTCGCCATTCCAGGCGTGATCGCTGCGCTGGCCATGACCGTCTTCGCCGTTTCCGGGCAGCGCAGCAGCAATGTCGCGCCAGCCGGGCTGTCGGCGGCGAAAGCCTGATCACTGAACCAGAACTCCGGGAGCCGATATGAGCCACACCCTGATCGAAAGCATCGATGCCGTCATCGTCGATCTGCCCACCATCCGCCCGCACAAGCTGGCGATGCACACCATGCAGAAGCAGACGCTGGTGGTCATCCGCATTCGTTGCAGCGATGGCATCGAAGGCATCGGTGAATCCACCACCATTGGTGGCCTGGCCTACGGCAACGAAAGCCCGGAGAGCATCAAGACTAACATCGACAGCCACCTCGGCCCGCTGCTGGTCGGTCAGGATGCGGCCAATATCAATGCCGCCATGCTGCGGCTGGACAAGGCGGCCAAGGGCAACACCTTCGCCAAGTCCGGCCTGGAAAGCGCGCTGCTCGATGCTCAAGGCAAGCGCCTTGGGCTGCCGGTCAGCGAGCTGCTCGGCGGGCGAGTGCGCGACAGCCTGGAAGTCGCCTGGACGTTGGCCAGCGGCGATACCGTCCGCGATATCGCCGAAGCCGAGCAGATGCTCGACATCCGTCGCCACCGGATCTTCAAACTGAAGATCGGCGCCAACCAGGTGAACGCCGATCTAAAGCACGTCATCGCCATCAAGAAGGCGCTAGGTGAGCGCGCCAGCGTGCGCGTCGACGTCAACCAGTACTGGGACGAGTCCCAGGCCATACGCGCCTGCCAGGTGCTGGGCGACAACGGCATCGACCTGATCGAGCAGCCGATCTCGCGCATCAACCGCGCCGGTCAGGTGCGTCTGAACCAGCGCAGCCCGGCACCGATCATGGCCGACGAGTCCATCGAAAGTGTGGAGGACGCCTTCAGCCTCGCCGCCGACGGCGCGGCCAGCGTGTTCGCTCTGAAGATCGCCAAGAACGGCGGCCCGCGCGCTGTGCTACGGACCGCGCAAATCGCCGAAGCCGCCGGCATCGCGCTGTACGGCGGAACCATGCTCGAAGGCGCCATCGGCACCCTGGCTTCGGCCCATGCCTTCATCACCCTGAACAAGCTGACCTGGGGCACCGAGCTGTTCGGCCCGCTGCTGCTCACCGAAGAAATCGTCACCGAGGCGCCGGTCTATCGCGACTTCCAGCTGGAAGTGCCGCGCACGCCCGGCCTTGGCCTGACCCTCGACGAAGAGCGCCTGGCGTTCTTCAGCCGCAAATAACCGGAGGCTCGAAAGATGCTGTTCCACGTAAAGATGATCGTGAAATTGCCGGTGGACATGGACCCGGCCAAGGCCGCCAAGCTCAAGGCGGACGAAAAGGAGCTGGCCCAGGGCCTGATGCGCGAAGGCAAATGGCGTCACCTCTGGCGCATCGCCGGCCAGTACGCCAACTACAGCGTGTTCGACGTTGCCAGCGTGCAGGAGCTGCACGACACCCTGATGCAGCTGCCGCTGTTCCCGTACATGGAAATCGACGTCAACCCACTATGCCGCCACCCGTCTTCAATTCGTGACGACGACAGCTGAGTGAGCCCTGGCCGGAGAACGTTCCGGCTAGCAACTGACAACTACAAGATGAGGCCTGAGCCATGACTGTGAAAATTTCCCACTCGCCCGAAATCCAGAACTTTTTCAAGGAAGCCAGCGGCTTC
Source organism: Stutzerimonas sp. VN223-3 (assembly GCF_045999685.1). Lineage (NCBI taxonomy): Bacteria > Pseudomonadati > Pseudomonadota > Gammaproteobacteria > Pseudomonadales > Pseudomonadaceae > Stutzerimonas > Stutzerimonas sp. VN223-3. The sequence continues at coordinate 1,203,858 of NZ_RBEC01000001.1, forward strand.
AACAACGACACCGGCAACACTCGCCTGAAGACCATCGTCAACCGCCTGCTACTGGACAGCGTGAAGATCATCGAAGACCTGGAAATCACCCAGGACGAGTTCTGGAAAGCCGTCGATTACATCAACCGCCTCGGTGGTCGCAATGAGGCCGGTTTGCTGGTCGCCGGACTCGGCCTCGAGCATTTCCTCGATCTGCTGGAAGACGCCAAGGACGAGCAGGCAGGCTTGAGCGGTGGCACGCCGCGCACCATCGAAGGCCCGCTGTATGTAGCCGGTGCGCCGATTGCCGAAGGCGAAGCCCGCATGGACGACGGCAGCGAAGACGGCGTCGCCACCGTGATGTTTCTCCAGGGACGTGTCACCGGCCCGGACGGCAAGCCGCTGGCCGGCGCGACTGTCGATGTCTGGCACGCCAATACCCAGGGCAACTATTCCTACTTCGACCAGGGCCAGTCGGACTACAACCTGCGCCGTCGCATCATTACCGATGCCGAAGGCCGCTACCGCGCCCGCAGCATCGTGCCATCCGGCTACGGCTGCTCGCCGGACGGCCCGACCCAGGAAGTGCTCGACCAGCTCGGCCGCCACGGTCAGCGCCCGGCGCACATCCATTTCTTCATCTCCGCGCCGGGCCACCGTCACCTGACCACGCAGATCAACCTTTCCGGTGACAAGTACCTCTGGGATGACTTTGCCTACGCCACCCGTGACGGGCTTATCGGCGATATCTACTTCAATGACGATCCCGAGGCCGCGCGTGACCGCGGGGTGGAAGGGCGGTTCGCCGAGGTGGCGTTCGACTTCCAGCTGCAGCAAGCGCCGGCTCCGCAAGCTGAGCAGCGCAGCCAGCGTCCGCGGGCTTTGCAGGAAGCTTGATTGGGCCGGATGGCCGATCGATGCCGTCCGGCGGGCGTAGGGTGGTAACGCTCTTTTCATCCACCGGTTCCTTTGCGGGTGCCAGTGGTGGATGGGTGAAGCGCCATCCACCCTACGTTCAGCTGCGCGGACCGACACCTTCACGGTCAAACCGAGCGTAGGGTGGATGACGCTCTTTTCATCCACCGGTTCTTTTGCGGGGTGCCAGCGGTGGATGGGTGAAGCGCCATCCACCCTGCGCTTAGCCGTCGAACGCTACATCCACAACAAGAGCGATCCGGACACTGTCACGGATAGCCAGGCAGACTTGCGAGGCGACATGAAAACGCTACTCAGCGATATCTCTCTCTCCGCCGTGGTTGCCGGTTTCATCGCGACCGTCATTTCCTACGCGGGTCCGCTGGTGATCATCTTTCAGGCGGCCAACGCCGGTGGGTTGCCGCATGATCTGGTGTCGTCATGGGTCTGGGCCATTTCCATCGGCAGCGGCGTGCTCGGGATCGTTCTGAGCCTGCGCTACAAGGTACCGATCATCATCGCCTGGTCGGCCCCCGGGTCCGCGCTGCTGGTAGCAATGCTGCCGGACATCAGCATGAACCAGGCAGTTGGCGCGTATCTGGCGTCGAGTCTGGTGATCCTGCTGGTCGGGCTTTCCGGCGCCTTCGACAAGGTCATCAGCAAACTACCGACGGCAATTTCCGCCGCGATGTTGGCAGGCATCCTGTTCCGTTTCGGCACCGAATTATTCGTGTCGGTGAAGCAGCAACCCTGGCTGGTGCTCGCGATGTTCGCCACCTACCTGCTGTTCAAACGGCTGTTGCCGCGTTACGCGGTGATGGCGGTGCTGGTAGTGGGCGTTGCGATCGCCGTTGCCGGTGGCGAGTTGCATAGCGAAGCGCTGGTGCTTGGCCTGGCGATGCCGGTCTGGATTACGCCGGAATTCGACTGGCAGGTGATGCTCGGTGTCGCCTTTCCGCTGGTGGTGGTGGCGCTGACCGGCCAGTTCGTTCCGGGCATGGTCGTACTGCGCAACGATGGTTACCAGACCCCGGCGAGCCCGCTGATCAGCAGCAGTGCTCTGGGCACACTGTTGTTGGCGCCTTTCGGCTGCCATGGCCTGAACCTCGCAGCGATCACCGCAGCGATCTGCACCGGTCGCGAATCCCATGAAGACCCAGCCAAGCGCTACGTCGCGGGCGTGTCAGGTGGCGTGTTCTACCTGTTGCTGGGGCTCTTCGGCGCGACCCTGGTATCGGTCTTCACCGCCTTTCCCGCTGCGCTGATCGCCGCCTTGGCCGGGCTTGCACTACTGGCCGCGATTGGTGGCGCGCTGAGTGCCGCGATGTCGGTACCAGCGGATCGCGAGGCCGCGCTGATCACTTTTCTGGTCACCGTGTCAGGCATGTCTTTTCTCGGATTGTCGGCTGCGTTCTGGGGGCTGATATTCGGAATCGCCGCGCATCTGTTGCTGACACTCAGAAAACCACCCGCCGTGCCGCAGAACAGCTGCGCCAGCCTCCCGCAGGAGCAGCCCGCGCGCTGAGATCACCGTAATAACGCCCCACTGAATACCTGAACACCTATGTCGTGCTCCTTCGGCTGCGCCGGAGGGAGCGGCAGCGTGCACCTGAAAAACAACAACAACGAGTGAAATCCATGAAAAACCAGCCACAACTCTCGCGTATCGCATTGGCCATCGGCGCTTTGCTTTGCCTCCCCTCGGCATTCGCCGCCGAAGAGGGCTTCATCGATGGCACTACGGCTACGCTGCAGGCCCGCAATTACTACTTCAGCCGGGACTACTCCGACATCGTCGGGGCGAACCAGCAGTCGAAATCGGAAGAGTGGGCGCAGGGCTTCATCCTCAATGTGAAGTCCGGCTATACGCCGGGCACCATCGGCTTCGGCGTGGATGTGCTCGGTCAGCTTGGTTTCAAGCTCGACAGCAGTGCCAGTCGGGTCAATACGGGGCTGCTGCCGACCGGCAGCGACGGCAAGGCCGCGGATGACTTCGGCCGCATCGGGGCGGCGCTGAAGGTGCGGCTGTCGAAAACCGAGCTGAAGGTCGGTGAGCTGACGCCGAACCTGCCGGTGCTGACTTTCAGTGACATTCGCCTGCTACCGCCGACCTACCAGGGCGCCAGCATTGTTTCCCAGCAGATCGACGGGCTGACTCTGCAAACCGGCCAGCTGCATTCGGGCAGCGTGCTCAACGAAGCCGGCGACGGCCCGATGCGTGCGAAGCTCGGCCATGTGCCGCAACTGGGCGGTGATGCCGAAACCGATCGCTTCAACTATGTCGGTGCCGACTACGCGTTCAATCAAAAACGCACCTCGGCGGGCGTCTGGTACGCGCAGCTGGAGGACATCTACAACCAGCGCTTCTATAGCCTCAAGCACAGCGAGCCGGTGGGTGATTGGGTGCTCGGCGCGAACCTGGGCTTTTACGATTCGAAGGAAGATGGCGAGCGCTTGCTGGGCGATATCGACAACCGCGCGCTGTTCAGCGTGCTTTCGGCCAAGCGCGGCGGCCACACCGTCTCCGTTGGTTATCAGGCGATGTTCGGCGACGACGCCTTTCCGAGGGTTTTCAACAACGTCAGCCCGCTGGGCAATGAAGTGCCGACCTATGAATTCGCCGGTGCCGACGAGCGCTCCTGGCAGGTGCGTCACGATTTCGATTTCGCTGCAATCGGGATTCCCGGCCTGGTTTCCAAGGTGCGCTACATTCGCGGCGACAACGTCGACACCGGCGGTGGCTTCGAGGGCGAGGAGTGGGAGCGTGACCTGGACCTTGGTTACACCTTTCAGAGCGGTGTGCTGAAGAGCCTCAGTGTACGGGTACGCAACGTTACTGCGCGCTCCAACTACCGCAGCGACATCGACGAGAACCGTCTGATCTTCAATTACACCTGGCAACTGCTGTAGCAGCTGTTAGCAATCTGCGGAACGTCTTGACGGTGGGCTTTGCGATTATCGACCATCGGGACGATAATCGAACAACGCTCCCCGACAAGGCTGTCTGCCATGAACGACGAATCCCATCCCCGAACTACTCCGATGGCGCCGGCAATCATTGCTTCGCCGGCCAAGCGCATTGAAGCCTTCACAGGCGATCCGAATTTCATGACTTCGCTAGCCCGTGGGCTGGCGGTGGTGCATGCGTTTCAGGAGCGCAAGCGTCATCTGACCATCGCGCAAATCAGCCATCGCACCGAGATTCCCCGCGCGGCGGTGCGTCGCTGCCTGCACACGCTGATCAAGCTCGGCTATGCCACCACCGACGGTCGCACCTATTCGCTATTGCCCAAGGTGCTGACGCTGGGCCACGCCTATCTGTCGTCCACACCGCTGGCCGTGACCGCGCAACCGATTCTTGACCGCCTCAGCGATCAGCTGCATGAGGCCTGCTCGATGGCCACGCTGGAAGGTGACGAGGTGCTTTATGTGGCCCGCTCGGCGACGCCGCAGCGATTGATTTCGGTCGATCTGAGTGTAGGCAGCCGGCTGCCGGCCTATTGCACGTCGATGGGTCGGATATTGTTGGCGGCTCTGGATGATGCGGCGCTGGATGATTACCTCGACCACGCCGAGTTGCAGATCAAGACCAGTCGCACCCTGCACACGCCCGAAGCTATCCGTGCTTCGATTGCCGAGATTAGGCAGCAGGGTTGGGTGATCATCGATCAGGAACTGGAAGTCGGGTTGCGCTCGCTGGCGGTGCCGCTGAAGGATTCTGCCGGCCAGGTACTCGCCGCGCTGAACGTCGGCACGCATGCCGGTCGGGTGACCCGGCAAGAACTGGAAACGCGCTTTCTGCCGGTGTTGCTGGAGGCAAGCAAGGAGTTGAGCACGCGGCTGTTTCATTGACATCGGCTCGGCATGCGGGTCGATGAAGCGTGACCCGACCTGCAACTCTGGTCCAGCTGCCGTCACCGGTGGGCTGAAGCCCACCCTACGTCGTTGCACGGAGTAGAACCGTAGGGTGGGCCGGGCGGCGCTCCGCTTCAGCCCACCGCAGCGAGAGGCGAGCCGGGAGCTGAGCACGTGGCTGTTTCACTGACGTCGACGCCGTATGCCGGATCGATGAAGCGTGCTGTCACCGGTGGGCTGAAGCCCACCCTACGTCGCTGCACGGAGTAGAGCCGTAGGGTGGGCCGGGCGGCGCTCCGCTTCAGCCCACCGCAGCGAGAACGGGAGAATTTATCCGCAGTTGAATCAATAACTCCAAGGTTCTTATTTCGTTCGATTACCGAACGATTAATCGATTATCGGATTGTTCCAAGGCAAGGCGATGGTTAGTGTGGGTCGTAAGCACCGATTCGTTCGTGCATTCACCAACACGAGACTGACCCATGGCCGAGCTCCTTTCACTACACGAAGCAATTGATCGCTTCGTCAGCAATGGCGACACCGTCGCCCTTGAAGGTTTCACCCATCTGATTCCCACCGCCGCCGCTCACGAAATCATTCGTCAGGGCAAGAAAGACCTGACGCTGGTGCGCATGACCCCTGACTTGGTCTATGACCTGCTGATCGGCGCCGGTTGCGCGAAGAAGCTGATCTTCTCCTGGGGCGGCAACCCCGGTGTCGGCTCGTTGCATCGCCTGCGCGACGCGGTAGAAAAGCAGTGGCCGCAGCCGCTGGAGATCGAAGAGCACAGCCACGCAGACCTCGCTAACGCCTACGTTGCTGGCGCTTCCGGCCTGCCGTTCGCGGTGCTGCGTGCCTATCTCGGTTCTGATCTGCCCAAGGTCAACCCGATGATCAAGTTCATCCAATGCCCCTTCACCGGCGAAACCCTCGCGGCGGTGCCGAGCGTGCGCCCGGACGTCACCGTGATCCATGCGCAAAAGGCCGACCGCAAAGGCAACGTGCTGATCCAGGGCATCCTCGGTGTGCAGAAGGAAGCCGCGTTGGCGGCCAAGCGTTGCATCGTCACCGTCGAGGAAATCGTCGATGACCTTAATGCCCCGATGAACGCCTGCGTGCTGCCGACCTGGGCGCTGACCGCTGTCTGTCTGGTGCCGGGTGGCGCCCATCCGTCCTACGCGCACGGTTACTACGAGCGCGACAACCGCTTTTATCAGCAGTGGGACCCCATCGCCCGCGACCGCGGCACCTTCAATGCCTGGATCGATGAGTTCATTCACGGTACCGAAGACTATTCAGCGTTCCAGGCCAAGCTGGCCGCGCAGCAGGAGGCCAAGTGATGAGCGCTCACGCCAATAACTACAGCACTAATGAAATGATGACGGTGGCCGCCTCACGCCGCCTCGGCGATGGCAGCGTCTGCTTCGTCGGCATCGGCCTACCGTCCAAGGCCGCCAATCTGGCGCGCCTGACCCATGCGCCGGACGTCGTGCTGATCTACGAATCGGGCCCGATCGGCGCCAAGCCTTCGGTGCTACCGCTGTCCATCGGTGACGGTGAACTGGCCGAGACCGCCGACACCGTGGTGCCCACCGGTGAGATCTTCCGCTACTGGCTGCAGGGCGGGCGCATCGATGTCGGTTTTCTCGGTGCGGCTCAGGTGGATAAGTTCGGCAACATCAACACCACAGTGATTGGCGACTATCACCAACCGAAAGTTCGCTTGCCAGGAGCGGGCGGGGCGCCGGAAATTGCCGGGTCGGCCAAGCAGGTGCTGATTATCCTCAAGCAATCGCACCGCACCTTTGTCGATAAGCTGGCGTTTATTACATCCGTCGGTTTCGGTGAAGGCGGCGATCATCGCAAGCAACTCGGCCTGCCGGGCAACGGGCCGGTCGGAATCATCACCGATCTGTGCATCATGGAGCCCGAAGCCGGGTCCAACGAATTCGTGGTGACGTCGCTGCACCCAGGCGCGACCCGCGAACAAGTGATCGAGAACACCGGCTGGGCCATCCGTTTCGCTGACAATGTCGGCGAAACCGCGCCGCCGACCGACAACGAACTGGTTGCCCTGCGCGCCCTGGAGGCCCGCACGGCTGCCGCCCATGGACAATCTGGAGGTGACGAGTGACACGCGAAGTCTTTATCTGCGACGCCGTACGCACACCTATCGGCCGCTTCGGCGGCGCCCTGGCCGCGGTACGCGCCGACGATCTGGCTGCAACCCCGATCAAAGCGCTGCTGGAACGCAATCCGCAGCTCGATCCGGCTGCCATCGAAGAAGTTTTCATGGGCAGCGCCAACCAGGCCGGTGAAGACAACCGCAACGTGGCGCGTATGGCCGCGCTGCTGGCCGGGTTGCCGGAAACCGTACCGGGCGTGACCCTGAACCGCCTGTGCGCCTCGGGCATGGATGCGGTGGGCAGTGCCTTCCGCGCCATCGCCTGCGGCGAAATGGAACTGGCGATTGCTGGCGGCGTCGAGTCCATGACCCGAGCGCCCTACGTGATGGGCAAGGCCGACACGGCGTTTGGCCGCACGCAGAAGATCGAGGACACCACCATCGGCTGGCGCTTCATCAATCCAAAGATGAAGGAAATGTACGGCGTCGATGCCATGCCGCAGACCGCCGATAACGTGGCTGAGGAACATAAGATCAGCCGCGAGGATCAGGACGCCTTTGCCCTACGCAGCCAGCAACGCACTGGCAAGGCGCAAGCCGCTGGTTTCTTTGCTGAAGAGATCGTTCCGGTGGTGATCAAGGGTCGCAAGGGCGACACGGTTGTCGACACCGACGAACATCCGCGCCCGGATACCAGTGCCGAAGCGCTGGCGAAGCTGAAGCCGGTCAACGGCCCCGACAAGACGGTCACCGCCGGCAATGCCTCGGGCGTCAACGACGGTGCGGCGGCGCTGATTCTCGCCAGCGCCGAAGCAGTGCAGAAATACGGCCTCAAGCCGCGCGCCAAGGTGCTCGGCATGGCTAGCGCCGGCGTCGCGCCGCGCGTGATGGGCTATGGCCCGGTGCCGGCGGTGCGCAAACTGTGCGAGCGGTTGAACGTGGCCGTAAGCGACTTCGACGTGATCGAGCTGAACGAGGCTTTCGCCGCTCAGGCGTTGGCGGTGACGCGTGATCTGGGTCTGGAAGACGACAGCCCGAAGGTCAACCCGCAGGGCGGCGCGATCGCACTGGGTCATCCGTTGGGCATGAGCGGTGCGCGCCTGGTCATGACCACCGTACACGCCTTGGAAAAGTCCGGTGGCAAGCTCGGCCTGGCGACCATGTGTGTCGGTGTGGGGCAGGGCCTGGCGTTGGTTGTCGAGCGGGTCTGACTTCTTACGCGAAGGATGGTGGGCTGAAGCCCACCCTACGGCTAATCAAGCTCCGGTAGGGTGGGCTTTAGCCCACCGTTCTTATCCCATCACCGCATACACGGTCTTTGATGGATTCCTCATGCCGCGGCACGCCGCAAGCCTATCTTTTTCGCTCTTGCGATTACCTTTAGATCGACTTTCTGGAGATTCCCCATGCCCACCGTAAAACTCGCCGATGGCGAACTGAATTACCGTCTCGACGGCCCGGTCGATGCGCCGGTACTGGTGCTGTCCAACTCGCTGGGCACCGATCTGCACATGTGGGATGCACAGATCCCCGCCTTCAGCGGACACTTCCGCGTACTGCGCCATGACACCCGCGGCCACGGCGGCTCTGCCGTCACGCCGGGGCCGTACCGCATCGAACAGCTCGGCCAGGATGTGTTGGGGCTGGTGGATGCGCTAGGCATCGACCGTTTCGCCTTCTGCGGGCTGTCCATGGGCGGCCTGATTGGCCAGTGGCTGGGCATCCACGCCGGCCAGCGGCTGACGCGACTGGTTATCTGCAACACCGGCGCGAAGATCGGCACCGACGAGGTCTGGAACGACCGCATCGACACCGTGCTGAAAGGTGGCGAGCAGGCCATGCGCGACATGCGCGATGCCTCCATTGCACGCTGGTTCACGCCGACCTTCGCTGAGCAGCAACCCACACAGACGAGCCGCATCACCCAGATGATCGCGACCACTTCACCGCAAGGCTACGCAGCCAATTGCGCGGCGGTGCGCGACGCTGATTACCGCGATCAGCTGGGTACGATCAGAGTGCCGACACTTATCGTCTGTGGCAGCCAGGATCCGGTGACCACTCCCGAGCATGGCCGCTTCATGCTGGAGCGCATCGCCGATGCGAAACTGGTCGAGTTCGATGCTGCTCATTTATCCAACGTCGAGGTGGGCGATCGCTTTACCGGGCGTGTTCTGGATTTCCTTCGCGGTTGATTTGAACGAAAAAACCGGGCCGCAACAGGCCCGGTAAAATCAACGAGGAGGTGAGCTCTCAGTGGCGCTGCGTTGTCACCACAGCGCCATGGTGTAGCTCAGGATCAGCCGGGTTTCGTCCAGATCGCTGCCGAAGTTGCTGCGCACGGTAGCGTTACGCACCTTCAGGCCGAGGTTCTTCAGCGGTCCGCTCTGAACTACGTAAGCGATGTCGGTATCGCGTTCCCATTCCTTGCCTTCACCGGAGCGGCCGACAACGTTGACGTTGTCGCCGGTCACGTAACGGGTCATCAGGCTCAGGCCAGGGATGCCCATAGCGGCAAAGTCATAGTCATACCGAACTTGCCAAGATTTCTCATCTTCGTTGCCGAAGTCATTGATCTGCAACAAGTTGATCAGCGAATTATCGCCGCCGCTGATGTAGGCAAAACCGGTGTCGCCACTCATTTTCTGGTAACCGCCGGTGAAGCCATGGCCACCGATCTTGTATGTGAAAAGCGCGCCGAAGGCATTGTTGTCGACGTTGCTGCCGCCGTCATCGGTAGAACGCACATAGCGCAGGTCTGACTTGAAGCTCTGGTTGTCACCGATCGGCAGCACATGTATCAGGTTGACGTTGTGCTGGTCATAGATCCCGTCCAGCCCGCCGTAGTAGTAGCTGCCGGTCAGCTCGGGTGAGAACTGATAGCGCCCGCCAGCGAACACGAATTCATCGCTACTGGTCGTGTTACCCAGATCGATGTTCCTCGCGCCGCTGTTGAATACGACCATCTCTTCGTAATCCGAAGAGTCGCGATAGCGGGTGCGGTCGAGCATACCCAGATCAAGAGTGAGGCCTTCGACTTCCTTGCTCTGCAACCAGGCGCCGCGGTAAATATTGGGCAGCAGGCGGCTGTCGTTGCGCATCACCACCGGGATGATCGGCTGCAAAGTACCGACGTGGAGCGTCGTATTGGACATCTTCGCTTTGGCGGTCAGACCTGCCGTGCCGTAATCGTCCTGGGGCTGATTGGACGAATCCCTCTGCAAAATACCGGTACCTGAGCGGTCCTGGCTGGAATCAAGCTTCACGCCGAGCAAGCCTAGGGCATCCACGCCGAAGCCGACCGGGCCTTCGGTGTAGCCGGACTCGAATTTAAGGATAAAGCCCTGGGCCCATTCCTCAGCCTTGGCCTGGGTCGACTCGCTGCCGCGGAAATCGCGGTTCATATAGAAGTTGCGCAGCTCTACGGCTGCCTTGCTGTCATCAATGAAAGCCGCGTTGGCTGGCCCGGCGATGCCCAGAGCAGCGCCTGCACAAAGCAGATGCCGGATGGTTTTGCAGTCATGTTGCATGGGTGCTTCCTCTTATTTTTATCGGTTGTAGTGTTGCGGGTAAAACAGGGGGCGAAATTGTTCCCGCAGCTGGCTAAGCCGTGCTGGGGTCAGGGAAAGTTGATCGAGTGCTGCGAATGGCGAATGAGGCCTGATGGGCGTGCATGTGCGGGCAGTCCTTTCAGTTCTTGTTGTTTGAAAGCGCGCTCTGTGGCGGCACTGACGTCTGCAAAATTACGAGACGTCAGAGCTGTTGAGCGAAAGGTGTGCCAGCCCGGCACTGACTGTGGTCGAAATCGTGCACGCAGCTGGAACTCGCGCGCTAGAGCCTTCAGCCCGGCAGGCCAGCAGGCACGTGGGCGGCGGCTATGCTGATCGGGATGTCCGTCAGGTTGGACATGTTCAAGAGGGCAGGCGGCTTTAAGGTTCCGATGTCAGATTGACTGGACCGTCGTGGCAACGCTGCCGGGTTTCAGCGCCGCGATACATCAGCAGCACCGGTACGCTGCACGACCCGCTGTATCGTGGGATGGGCGCGCGAACCATCATTTGCATCGTTCGATGCTCTACGCCCATCCCGCGAACCCCTTTAGTGCCGGCCTTTCTGGCTCTTCACACAGACGAAGCTCGACGCTTTATTCACGTCGCGCTTGCCTACGTATTTCGGCCAGGCTGGGTACTCACACAATGGACGGGTACGGCCTGGCACCGCGGCGGTGTCGGCGACGATCTGTCGTTTGGGTGCGATACCCTGTTCAACCCAGTTCTCCAGCGCCGTCAGCGAGTCCCAGGACGCGTTGAATACCGTGCTCGCCGCATGGGCATAGCCGGGGATCTCGTAATAGCGCATGAAGCGCCTGGTCTGGCCGACGCCCATGTCCCGCTGCACGCGCTGGTAATACTCGGCCGTGGCACGGGTACTGACCAGCTGATCCGAGGTGCCATGGGCCATGAGGATCTTGCCGCCGTTGGCGACGAAGGCCGACAGATCGGTCTCGTTAACGTCCTGACGCAGCGACAACGCATCGACGCGCGTCTGCCAAGGGCCGAGGTTGGTTGGGTCCAGCGTCAGCGAGTTGAACGTCGGGTTGCGCGTAATGAAATAGCGCACCCATTCATCCCAGAAACCCGAATGGTAGGGCGCGCCCTCGGCGAAACCGGTGCCGTGTACCGGCATGGGGTAATCCGGCTGCAAAGTGTTCAGGCCCAGCCGGTTGACCACCAGCTGCAGGCCAGTGCCGGGACGGCCAAGATCCGTACCCCAGGTGTTGAAGCCGGGATAGCCACGCTCGCCGCTGGCCAGCGGTTGGCTGAAACGGATCGGCGTATTGAACACCTTGAGCGCATTGATTTGCGCATCCGATAGGCAGCTGTCACCGGTATCGGCCCCGCCACGACAGCGCAGCGGACGGCCATTGAGCTTGGCCTTGGCCGGGTCGAACCAAGCGTTGCAGGCGGTCTGATTGCTGATCACCCGGTCGCGCACGCCATCCAGCCCATCGCATGCCTGCATCGACGCTTCAAGCAGCGCGGCACGCTTTTCGAGGCTTGGGAACGCACCTGGCGCGGCCAACGCACGGGTGATGCGGCCGAACTGCAAATCCAGCGCCGCCGCGTTGTAAGCAGGGTAAAGCACGATTGCACCTTGGAAATCCTTCGGCCATTGCTGCACCACCGCCAAGGCTTCGCGCCCACCAGTCGAGCCGCCGGCAAAGTAGCTGCGGGCGGGCTGGCGGCCATAACGCTGTTCGATGATGAACATCGCCGTGTCGCGGGTTTTCTTCAGCGCGTCGTGGGCGTAGTTGGCGAGCGCTTCTTCATTCCACGCGAAGTCGCCGGGATTGACCGGATTGGCGACGTGTCCCGAATCGCTGGCAAACACCGCATAGCCACGGCCCAGCGGCGTCGGCTGATCGACCGGGCCGGCCGGGACGTTGCCCGCGACGTTGGGGACGGTGCCGTTGTAACCGCCACCGCCATACATCATCGCCTTGCTGTTCCACTGCTCCGGCAGAACGATGCGCATCTTGATGGTCGGTGCGCTCGGGTCGACCGGGGCGATTTCGACGTTCAGATCGCAATGAGCGCCGAAGGCTTGCGGTGCGGTGCCGCCAGCGGGTACCGCGGTTGCCGATATCACCCTGGCGCCGGAGGTTGGCAGGGCGATGGCGGCAGCTGGAACCTGGGCTCCGGCCAGCTCGCTACAACTAGCAGCCAGCGCGGGCTCGGCAATCGCAGCCGCCAGCAAGGCAGGGGCGGCCAGCAGTAGACGCGACGCTGCCGAGCGGCGTGCGATATGTGCACGGGTTGCTTTCATGAGGGCTTCCTTCTTGTTGTTGTTGTCGTGCCCGTGGCAACCGCCACGAGGCGAGTGCGCCTGAGCGAATGGATACGGCAGCGACCAGGCTCGTCAGCCGGAGCCAAAGGCGTGCCAGAGCGCGGGACATGGATGCGTTAGGCGATGATCGGTCGGCTTGCGCCGCGCGCGCCGCTCTGCCGAGAGGATCGTCCCGCTAGGCGTGCTGGATGGCTCACGCGCGGGTGTCCAGCTCCGGAGACAGCATGCTTCCGAGCATGTCCGCGATACTGGACGCGTTGTCTGAAGCGGCAGACATTACCTTTGCGTTAATCACCGAAGGTAGCGATCAGCAGAGCGACCCGATCGGTACTGCGGCGTGAGTGACGAAAGTTTTGGATAGAGCAGGAGAGGTCGGGTGCGCATATTGGATGTGCTGCTACGAGCAGATGCTGCCGTTTGCTGCGGGAACCGACCAGGAAGACTTGGCATTCGGCAGCCGGAGCGGCCATTAATGTCCCGCCAGATCCTGCTGCGGTTCCGGTTCCAGTACAGCGATGGTCTGGTCGCTGTGCCTGAACGACACCAACGCCGTTAGCCAGGCCTGTAGAAGTGATGAATTAGCCTGCTGGCTGCGCATCGCGATAGAAATAATCTCCCTTGCGATCGTCACCATCGCGCCCTTGGTTCCCAGAAAATGCCAATTGAACCAGCCGTCGCCGTAAGACCACGGCGTCGCCTGCCCCGGCGCAATCGGAATGTAGACCTTGAGCGAGAGGTCGAAGAGTACCTCCGGCTTTGAAATGATCACCAGCTTCACGTCCGTTACCTTGCGCAACCAGTAGCGATGGTCGAAGCGGCCTCCGGTCAGCGCAGCAGAGTGGCTCAGGGCATCGTCGATCAAGGCTCGGTTATCGATGAGTTGCACGATGAGGGCTCCCATATGCAAGTTGGCGGTACCGACCCCGTGATCCCTTGCGAGGCGCAAAGCGGGTTAAGGGGGCCGGCTGACAGGCTCCGAGCGAGGCCAGCACCATAGACGCAGGTCTCGCTTGGCATACCGGGTTATCGGTCCGCTGCCGTTTTTGTTTAGCGAGTATGGGAAGGTTTTTCGGGGCGCCACGAGCCGATGGCTGAGCATCTTCCTGCTCGCAGTTAATGCCTGCGAGAGAGGACTAAGGCAGTCCATTTCGCTTCAGAAAAGGCGATACCGGCAATCATTTAGCGAACAGCTGACTCATGTCCTTGAATGCCTTGAATTCCAGCGCGTTGCCGCATGGATCGAAGAGAAACATGGTGGCTTGCTCGCCCACTTGGCCTTGGAAACGCACATAGGGCTCGATGACGAACTGAGTGCCCAGCGAGCGCAGACGTTCGGCGAGCGCTTCCCACTCCGGCCAGCTCAGCACGATTCCGAAGTGCGGCACGGGTACGTCATGGCCGTCCACCGCATTGGTGTGCGCAGCATCCTGGGACTGGGTCTTGGGATGCTCGTGGATCACCAGCTGATGCCCGTAGAAATCGAAATCGACCCAATGGTCGGAAGAGCGTCCTTCAGCGAGTCCGAACACCTCGCCGTAGAAATGGCGGGCGGCTGGCAAGTCGTAAACAGGGATCGCGAGGTGGAAAGGTGAAAGGCTCATCAGAGGTTCCTTCTGGGGAGGGCTGGGTGACGCCATTCTTGCTGTTTGTCGTATGGGCAAACAGCGGATATCTTTTGATTCGAGCCTCAAAAAAATCGATCGATAAGGGTCCTCATGATTCGCGAACTCAAAACCTTCCTGACCATAGCGCGGTGCGGCAGTTTTGCGGCTGCGGGCAACAAGATCGGCCTGACCCAGTCGGCAGTCAGCGCCCAGATCAAGAACCTTGAGGACGCGTTGGGCCTTCGTTTATTCGATAGAACAGGGCGTTCGGCCAACCTCAACGCGGCGGGTTTGCGGGCGCTGCCGCTGGCCGAGCAGATTATTGAAACCTTCGCCCTTATGGGTCAGCCGGAGTCGGTGGACGACTACCGTGGCGAACTACGCATTGGCGCCATCGGCACGGTACAGACCGGGTTGTTGCCGCCAGTTCTGCTGCGATTGTTGCGGGAGGCGCCAGGCGTGGAGCCCAAGCTGGCGCCAGGCGTTTCGCTGAACCTGCTGTCACAGATCGATGCAGGCGAAATCGATCTGGCGGTAATGATCCGCCCGCCGTTTGCGCTACCGAAGGAGCTGCACGCCGAGCTGATCCAGCAAGAGCCTTTCGTGCTGATCACGCCGCTGAAGATCGAGGGCGACGACCCGTTCAAGCTACTCGTAGAGCATCCTTTCGTGCGCTACGACCGCAGCTCCTTCGGTGGCCGCCAGGTGAGTCAATTCCTGCGCAAACACCATCTGGATGTGCGCCCAGGGCTCGAACTGGACGAGCTGGATGCCATCGTCAAGATGGTTGAAAGCGGCCTGGGCGTGGCGCTGGTGCCAAAGGCCGGGCTGTGGCTCGAACGCACGCCAACGGTCCGCATCATTTCCCTCGGCAGTGCCACCTTCTACCGCGAGCTGATGCTCGTCAGCCGCCACAGCGCGCAGCGACTGCCGTTGCATCAGCTGTTTCGGCGCTGCTTGTGGGAGGCGTTAGAGGAGAGAAGCTCGGTTTCATGAGGTAGGTTCGACAGCAGGCTGAAGGTCGCTTGCCGCCGATTGCTTCGTTCAACGACCTCGAAGTCCCTCAGGCTTTTTGGGTTCTTGGTAGGAAGATCGCCAACACACCAAACAACGGCAGGAACGAACACAGGAAGTACACGTATTCGATGCCGTGAATGTCCGCCAAATGCCCCAGCAATGCCGCGCCAATCCCGCCGAAACCGAACATCAATCCAAAGAACACCCCGGCGATCATCCCGACATTACCCGGCACCAATTCCTGGGCATACACGACGATAGCCGAGAACGCCGAGGCGAGGATGAAGCCGATGACAACGCTCAGGACGCTGGTCCAGAACAGGTCGACGTGAGGCAGAAGCAGCGTGAACGGCGCCACGCCAAGGATCGAGAACCAGATCACCGCCTTACGGCCAATCTTGTCGCCGATGGGTCCACCGAAGAAGGTTCCCGCAGCAACCGCACCTAGAAACAGGAACAGATGCAGCTGGGAGCTGGCCACCGACAGATCGAATTTCTCGATCAGGTAGAAGGTGAAGTAGCTAGTGAAGCTGGCCATGTAGAAATACTTGGAGAACACCAGCAAGCCGAGCACGGCCAACGCGCTCATCACCCGACCTTTCGACAAGCCATGAGTCGCCGCCTGACCTTGTTTGAGTTTGAACAGGCTCAAGTGGTTGGCGTACCAGCGGCTGATTCGATACAGCACGAACAGCGCAAACACGGCGAACAGCCCGAACCAGGCCACGTTGCCCTGACCGTACGGAATGATGATCGCTGCAGCCAATAGCGGCCCGAACGCCGAGCCCGCATTGCCGCCAACCTGAAAGGTCGATTGCGCCAGCCCGAAACGCCCACCCGAAGCCAATCGCGCGACGCGAGAAGCTTCAGGGTGAAAGGTCGAAGAACCGATACCGATCAACCCCGCCGCCAACAGAATCAACGAGAAGCTACCGACCATGGACATCATCACAATGCCGATCAAGGTGCAGACCGTGCCGGCCGGCAATAGCCATGGCTTGGGATGACGGTCGGTGTAATAGCCGACCCAGGGTTGCAACAGCGAGGCGGTCAGTTGGAAGGTCAGGGTAATCAGACCAACCTGCGTGAACGTCAGACCATAGCTGGCCTTGAGCATCGGATAGATCGACGGCAGCACCGCCTGAATCAAGTCATTGATCAAATGCGCCAGCGCTACCGCGCCGATGATGCGCATGGCCAGCGGACTGCTTTGTTGTATCGCTGGCGCCGACGCCACGTCGGCCTGGGCATTGCTGATGGACATTCGAGTTCCAGATGGGAGTACAAACGGGCGGGTGGCACAATTTGCCATTTTTCAGTGCAACAGCACCATCCCCTTAGCATCCTAATGAAATTGATTTCAGACAGCGCAGGCCGATGATTCCGGTATCGGTCCGCGAATTTGTATTCCAGATACCCAGCCCATCAGCGCCTGATGCTGAGCGCCATGTGACAGGTGCGCTGCGGGCTGAGCAGTTTTCCCGGGTCGCCGTTATCGAGGTTCGATAAGCGGAAAGTCGGGTTTGAAATCATCCATCAAGCTCAGCAGTTCGAGCAGCTTCTTAGGGTTTCCGCTGACATCAATCTCACCGGTTTTAAGGGCCTTGGGGAAGCTGTTCTGGCGCTGCAAAATGTTGTTGAGCGTCGCTCGGGTGAGCGTCACCGTCGCATCGGCGGCGTCGGCCTGAGCATTGGGTAGCCAGGTCAGCGCAGCGTTTTCCAAGTTCACCCGAAAGCGCTCATTGGTGTCGGTGAATATCCAGTTGAGCACCACGTGCTTGCCTTCGGCTTTTATGCCGTTGAGGCGGACACCGAGCAGGTCAAAGAACATTCCCGTGTCGAGCGCCTGCAGCAGATCCTTATGCAGACCCGGCTCCGTCGCCGTGGTCGGCGCCGTGCCGCGCAGATCCTGTGCGCCCGAAAGATAAACGTCGCGCCAGGGACCTGACTCGGCCTGATAGCCGAGCTGCTCCAAGGCATCCGCCGCTAGTTCCCGAGCCTCGCGCTTGCTTGGGTCGGCGAACACCGCCTGGCTCATTACCGTAGCGACCCAGCGGTAATTGCCCGCTGCGTAGTCGTTTCGTGCCTGTTTGATTACGTTGTCGATGCCGCCCATGTATTCGATGGTCTTGCGCGCGGCGTCTTGGGGCGTCGGAGGATTCAGGTTGGCAGGATTGGCGTCGTACCAGCCCAGATACTTCTGATAGACGCCTCGGACATTGTGGCGCAGGGTGCCGTAATAATCCCGGGCGGCCCACTCGGTTGCCAGGCTGGCCGGCAACTTGAGTGTTTCGGCGATGTCGCCAGGCCTGTAGCCATGATTCATCAGCCGAACGCTTTGGTCGTGAATGAATTTGTAAAGGTCTCGCTGCACCGCAAGAAAGTGGCGGCCCTGCTCCTTGCCCCAGACTGGCCAATGATGTTGGGCGATGATCACATCGCTTGTAGACCCGTACTGGTCGAGCGCTTCATCGATATAACGCGACCAGAGGCTGGCATCGCGGACCTCGGCCCCTCGCAAGGTGTAGATGTTGTGCATTTGTTGTGAGGTCAGTTCAGCGGTGTTCAGCACGCGCGCCGCCGGGAAATACATCATCATTTCCGCTGGCGCTTCGCTGCCTGGCGCGAGGCGAAAATCGATATCCACGCCATCGATGCGTTGCACACCACTCTCGCGAACGATGTCAGTCGGTGCAATCAAGGTCATCGGACCACGAGACAATCCCTTGCCTAGACCCGTATCGACGTGCCCCTGCGGGCCGACCGGCAGGTCGGTGCCGTACATGTATTTGGCGCGACGTGTCATGGCATTTCCGGCGATCACGTTCTCGCTGACGGCATGTTCCATGAAGCCTTCCGGTGCATAGACCTTCACCCGTCCCGCATCCACCTCGGCCTGGCTCGCCACACCCTTCACGCCGCCAAAATGATCGACGTGGCTATGGGTATAAATGACGGCTACGGCGGGGCGGGCAGGGCGGTGTGTCCGGTACAGGTCGAGCCCAGCTTTGGCGGTAGCGGGCGTGAGCAGCGGGTCGATGACGATCAGGCCAGTTTTGCCTTCCACGATGGTCATGTTGGCCAGGTCCATCCCACGTACCTGGTAGATGCCCTCGGTGACCTCGAACAATCCATGTATGGCATTCAGCCGAGCCTGCCGCCAGAGGCTGGGGTTTACCGATGCGGGGGCCTGCTCGCTATCGAGAAAGGCATAGCGGGCATTCGACCAGACGGTTTGTCCCTGTTCGTCGATCACTTCAGCCTCCGGCAGGGCAGCAATGAAACCGCGTTGGGCATCTTCGAAGGCACGTTTGTCGGTGAAATCGAGCTGTTGCTTGACCGCTTCGTTGGCGTCGCGAGTCGCGGTTGTCGCCGGGCGTGGGTCGGCTGAAGCGAGCGTGCTCACAAACAGGCTGGCCACCGCGATGGCAGGTAAACGGGTAAGGGGCATGACGAACTCCGAAGAAAGCTGAACGATGCCTAAACGGCTCGAATCGGGCCTTTGAACTCTGCCCTCGCTGGATTGATAATTCCAATGCAATGTTCTTTAGCTTTGGATGCATTACACGCATGAATGATCTTCGTCAGCTTCGCCATTTCGTCGCGCTTGTGGACCACGGGCACTTCTCCCGTGCGGCCGAGGCGCTGCATCTGAGTCAGCCGGCGCTGACTCGTAGCATTCAAAGCCTGGAGTCGGCGCTTGGCTGCACATTAATCAATCGTCACGGCCGTGGTATCAGCCTTACTGCGCAGGGCCAACTGGTCGAGCAGCATGCGCGTCGCCTGTTACTCAGCAGTCGCGCATTGAAGGAGGCTGTGAGGCAGATCGACAATCTCGAAGCTGGGCAATTACGTGTGGGGGCGGGCCCGTTTCCAGCGGCACGGCTCGTGCCAGAGGCGCTGGCCAGGCTGATCAAGGCGTATCCGCGCCTGGCCGTCGCAGTGACTGTCGGTGACTGGTCGAGCCTGCGTGACCGCCTGCTCGACGAGCGGATCGAGTTGTTCATTTCCGATATTCGAGAGCTCGAGACCGACGCGGCGTTGGAAATAATGCCGCTGCCGGTTCATCAGGGCGTGCTGTTCTGTAGGCCCGGGCATCCGCTGCTACGCCAGCAACGCATACGTTTTTCAGATCTGGCGGGTTACCCGCTGGCAGGGACCCAACTCCCGGAGCCGGTGGCGCAGAGTGTTCTGAGCGATACCGGGCGAGAAATGCTGAGCATCCAGTGCGACAACTTCCTGCTGTTGAAGACCATGACCGAGCAAAGCGACGCGGTCTGCATGGCGCCTCGGGATGTCGTACAGAAGGATTTCGACAGTGGGGAGCTGATGGAGCTGACACTGCTCAGCGAACGGCTGAGTCACCATTCGGCCTACGGGCTGGTAAGCCGCCGCGGGCATCGGTTGTCACCTGCTGGCGAAGCATTCCAGGCGCAGGTACAGGAGGCCGCGGCGTCGTGTTCATCGGCAATGCGTAACGGCATCGCGTGAAGTCGACCCATGTCCAGGGCGTTGTAGGACCGGATTGTCGATATGCCTGTAAGGCGCGCAAGTATCTCATTGCGGCATAGCCTGCATCCGATTGTTGTATTGGCGGCGGAAAAAGGGGGGCAGTTAGCATCGAGGCTCAAGTCTGAGTAAAGAGAACAACAATTGAACCTCGGGAAGATTTTGAGCCGCAGTGCTCTCTATTGGCCTCAGCACGAGGCTGTCGTCGATGCCTATCGTCGCGTCACGTTCGCCGAACTGGAAAAACGTACCAATCGGTTGGCCTCCGGCTTGTTGCACGTCGGTCTGCCCGCCGGTGCTCATGTCGCATTGCTCGCGCCGAACCGCTCCGAACTGGTGGAGGCGGAAGTCGCTTTCTACAAGAACGGTATGGTCAAGGTGCCGATCAATGCGCGCCTGTCCATCGATGAAATCGTTCGGGTGCTTGCGGACTCCGTTAGTCAGGCGGTGATCGCTGATCCACAATTCGCGCCGGCGCTGCAGGCCCAGCGCGCGAAGCTGCCGGCCCTCAAGTGGATCATTACGCTCGGCGCGGGCGGCGATCTTCTATACGAGCAGGTCCTGGCACACGGCGATGAGCGTCCGGTCGAGTGCGATCCGGATGACGACCAGCTTGCCGTCCTGCATTACACCTCAGGCAGTTCCGGCGTGCTCAAGGCAGCCATGCTCACCTTCGGCAACCGCAAGGCGCTGATTCGCAAAAGTATTGCCAGCCCAACGCGTCGCGCCGTTCCCGGTGATGTGATGGCTCACGTCGGGCCTATCACTCACGCGAGCGGCATGCAGATCATGCCGCTCCTGGCTGCCGGTGCCTGCAACCTGTTGATCGAGCGCTATGACGATCAGGCATTGCTCGAAATCATCCAGCGCGAGCGGGTGACCCGCCTGTTCATGGTTCCGGCCATGATCAATCGGCTGGTGAATTTTCCAGGTGTGGAGCGCTACGACCTCAGCAGTCTGCGCCTGGTGATTTACGGCGCAGCGCCCATGCCCCCGACGCTGGTCAAGCGGGCCATCGAGGTTTTTGGCCCGATCCTGGCGCAGGGTTACGGCGCGGGTGAGACTTGCTCGTTAGTGACCATCCTCACCGAACAGGACCATCTACAGGGCGACGACCATGCGCGCCTCGCGTCTTGCGGGCGAAACTATTTCGAAACGGATCTGCGGGTAGTCGACGAGAACTTCGAGGATGTCCGGCCCGGCGAGATTGGGGAAATCGTGGTGAAGGGCCCGGACATCATGAAGGGCTACTGGCAGGCACCAGAGCTTACCGCTGATGTCATGCGCGACGGTTACTACCTCACCGGCGACCTCGCTACCGTCGATGAGCTTGGATACCTATTCATCGTCGATCGCAAGAAGGAAATGATCATTTCTGGTGGCTTCAACGTGTACCCCAGCGAAGTCGAGCAGGTGATCTACAGCCTGCCTCAGGTGTTCGAAGCCGCAGTGGTCGGTGCGCCGGACGAGCAGTGGGGCGAGTCGGTGCGCGCGGTGGTCGTGCTCAAGCCCGGTGCAGAACTGAGCGAGGTGCAGATCATCGAGCACTGCGGCCGCCATTTGGCCGGCTTCAAAAAACCGCGTGGCGTCGACTTCGTCGCCGAACTACCAAAGAACCCCAACGGCAAGGTGGTGCGCCGACTGGTACGTGAGTCGTACTGGCAGCACAGCGAGCGACGGATTTGAACGGAGATGGACATGATCGAGCCAAGTGAAAAAGCCCAGCACCTGATCGCTGGCCTCAAGCGCTTCATCGAGGACGAGATCAAACCCCTCGAAGCGAGAGAAAACCTCGGCTGGGGAAGGCCGCACCCGAAAGAGGCGCTGCGGGATGTTTGGAAACGCTCTTGTGAATTGGGCTTTTACAACGTCATGTTGCCCGAGGCGCTCGGCGGCGCGGGCCTCAGTGTCGTGGATCTATGCGCGCTGAAGGAAGCCGCATTGCTTACCGGTTCGGCGCTGGCGCCGCACGTGCTTGGTGAACTGAGCGGGCCGCCGCGGATTGGGCATTTGTTCAAGGTGGCCAGCGAAGACCAGATCGAGCGGTTGCTCCGGCCGGTTTGTCGCGCTGAAAAGGCTGTGTGCTTCGCACTCACCGAAGCGGAAGCTGGTTCGGACGCCAGTGCGATCAAGACCCGCGCTCGGCTGGACGGCGATAGCTACGTGCTCAACGGCACCAAGCGCTACATTTCCGGCGCGCCCTACGCTGATTTCGCCGTGCTGATGGCCAAGACCACCGATAGCAACGGCGTGGATGGGGTGACGGCATTTTTTGTCGATCTGCATGCGCAAGGCGTCACCGTCGAGACCGACTACCAGGTCATGTCCGGCCCCGGCAGCCATGGCGATATCGTCCTGCACGATGTCCGCATACCGGTCGCCAATCGCATCGGCGATGAAGGTGTTGGCTTCAAACTGGCGATGGGCCGCATCACGCTCAACCGATTGCTGCACTGCCCGACGATGTTGGGGATGGCCGGGCTGGCACTAAACCTGTCGCTTGATCATGCCCGCACACGCATGCAGTTCGGCAAGCCGATCGCCATGTTCCAGGCGGTCAACCACATGCTCGCCGACATGGCCACTGAGCTGCACGCTGCCCGCAGCATGATGTTGGCTACCGCAGCGCTCAACGACGCGGGCGGGGACATCAAGGTGCAGGCCTCGATGTGCAAGCTGTTCTGTTCAGAGACAGCGTTTCGAATCGCCGACCGTGCGGTGCAGATCCATGGCGGTTCGGGCTTGATCCAGGGCAACCCTGTCGAGTGGCTGTTCCGTGCGACTCGTATGATGCGCATCCTCACCGGCACCAGCGAAATCCAGCGCAACACCATCGCCAAGGGCATCTTGATGTCCAGCTGACGAATCCCATCGCCCCGCCATGCGGCGGGGTTCATAACAATAAATAGAGTAAGCCCATGCACAGTCTCGAACCTACCTACCGTCCACGTGCCGCCTGGACAATTGCCTGCTTGCTGGCCGTCATGATGATGGTCAACTTCCTCGACAAAGTAGTGATCGGCCTGGTCGCGGTGCCAATGATGAAGGACCTGGACCTGACGCCGACCGAGTTCGGCCTGATCGGTGGAAGCCTGCACTGGCTGTTTGCAATCTCCGCTGTGGCAGGCGGGTTCATCGCCAACCGCAAACCTGCCCGCTGGCTGTTGCTCGGCATGGGACTTTTCTGGGCGTTGATCCAAATCCCGATGCTCTTCGTATCGTCCCTGTGGGCGATCATTGCCTGTCGTGTCTTGCTGGGGATAGGCGAAGGTCCGGCCTCTCCGGTCGCGACTCACGCGCTCTACAAGTGGTTTCCTGATGATCGGCGCAGCCTGCCCGTAGCGCTCCTTCATTCAGGAAGTGCGTTGGGTCTGTTGGTAGCTGGGGTCATGATCCCCTGGGTAAGCCTGCATTATGGCTGGCGGACCAACTTTGCGATCCTTGGGGTTGTGGGGCTGATCTGGTGTGTGTTTTGGCTCAAGTTGGGCCGTGAAGGTGAACTGGACCGCATCAGGCCCAATTTCAACAGTGGACTTGGCTCGAATCCGCTGCCGTACCGGCAGCTACTGACCAACGGCACCGTGATCAGCAATTACATCTGCCACTTCGCCGCCAACTGGTCGCTGGCATTGACCCTGACTTGGGTGCCGGCGTATTTGGAAACGGGGCTGGGAATCGACTCACTGGACACTGGACGTCTGTTCGGTCTTTTCGTACTCGTAACCACGCCGCTCAGCCTGTTCATGGCCTGGTGGTCCCAGCGCCTGATGCGTCGAGGCGTCTCCTCGAGAATCGCGCGGGGCGTATTCGTTTCGCTTTGTCTGATCGTCAGCGGTCTGTTGTCGATGGCGCTCATCCTGCCGGACCTCTCCATTGCCGTGCGGATGGCATGCATGACCTTGAGCGGCGGGCTGGCGCTGGTTATGTATTCGGTGGGTCCTGCCATGCTTGCCGAAGTCACCCCTAATTGCCAGCGCGGCAGCATGCTGGCCATTGGAAACGGCTTCGCTTCGCTGGCCGGCCTTTCTGCGCCGGTGGTGACGGGGCTTCTGGTCCAAGCGGCGGATGGCATCGATCCGTCCGGCTACGCGAAGGGCTTCGTGGTTTGCGGTCTGATCCTGATCGGGGCCGGGCTGATTGGATTGATCTTCATGAATCCTCAGAAGTCGCACGTGCAATCCGGTGGAAATTGCCCCGCTGCGGCCTGACGTCAAAGCTCGAGGGGCGGCTGGTCGCGCTCGATCAGTTGTCCCCTCCAGCGTCCTGCCTGGACCAGTTCAACCAATATCGAGCGCACCAGATCACGCATGCACGAAGCGGCAAAATTCAAAGGTCGATGTGCTGAATGCACGATGGAAACGGTACGGCGTATGCCCGGTTCGACGATGCGGCGTGCGGTGGAATGAAGGTTGTCTTCTATAGGTGGCCAGTTGGTGATGGTTGCTGCCAGTCCTGCGCGGACCAGGCTCGCTAGTCCGAGCGCAGATTGTTGTTCATAGCGAACATTCAATTCGACACCTGCTTCCATCGCAGCTTGTTCAATTCGACGACGCAGATGCAGTCCTTTGGGAGGCATAACCAACGCAGTAGCCGCCGCGTGCGCGAGCGTTATGGTATCGGCCGTGTCGTTCATGGCCTGCTCGCCGACCCAGTAAAGTTCTTCGATGAATATGGGATCGGATACCACGTCATCCAGCTCTTCTGCATTGGGCACGACACCGAAATCGACCTTGCCGAGCTCAACTGCCTGGCCGCCTTCTTTGGTCAGCCCATCGCGAATTGTCAGTTCGATATCGCTGAACTTTTTATTGGCGCGGTCGATGAGAATCGGCAATAAGAGCGAAGAAGATGTTGCGGGTATAGAGATCGAAACATGGCCCCTTGGATTTCCCTGAGTCGATTTCAATTCATCTTTTACCGAATTGACAGTTTGGATTACCGAGCGCGCCATTTCATAAAGTCTCTTGCCCGCGTCAGTTAAAACAATACCGTCGTGCTGCCTTTCCAGTAACTGTATTTCTAGTTCTTCTTCCAATAACGAAATCTGCCGGCTTAAGGCCGGCTGGGCAACATAGGCCCGGCGCGCGGCTGAAGAAAAGCTGCCAGCCTCGGTTATCGCGATGAAGTAAGCGAGCTGTTTTAAAGTCATGATGGCCTATTCGTTGATGTTATGGCTGGCATCCCAAGACGTTATTTGTCCCCGTTCGTTCTGCCCAATTACCATCCAGAACTACTAGACGGGACGGACAGGATCGAGCTCTTCAAATACTAAAGCAAAAACTATTAGTGCGGCACTGACCTTTAAATGGTTAAGGCCCTGCTCACTCGAAAAAATAAAGAGGATAAGAGTGATGGCAACTACGAGTCGTGGCCGTATATGGCCGTTTTTCATGGCGCCTTTAGCCTGTGCCGTAGGCACTGCCGCGGCGGCAGACTTTCAACTGGCCGGTGTTGACGTACAGCTGCAATCCGCGATCTCGATCGGCTCGAGCCTGTCGACCCGGGACCCGGACGCCGATCTGATGCGCAGCGCCAGTGGTGATGACGGGCGGCGCAACTATCAATCAGGCGACTGGTTCTCGAAAACCCTGAAGGGCGTACATGATCTGGAGCTGCGCAGGGGTGAATCCGGTGCGTTCGTGCGAGGCAGCTATTGGTATGACTACGCGCTGCGCGACGAGGGCCAGCGCTTCAAGGACGTCGAGGATGCAGGCCGCCAGCGCAATGCAAAATCGGCCGGGGCGCAAATTCTCGACGCCTTTGTCTACCACAACTATCAGATCGCTGATCAGCCTGGCTCGGCGCGGCTAGGCCGGCAAGTGGTTAGCTGGGGGGAGAGCACCTTCATCCAGGGTGGGCTCAATACCATCAACCCGGCCAGCCTGACCGCGTTGCGCCGTCCCGGTTCTGAAATCAAAGAAAGTCTGATTCCGGTCAACATGGTCTACGCCATCCAGAATCTGACCGACAATGTCTCGGCCGATTTCTTCTATCAGCTGGACTGGGAGCAGACCAGCCTGGACAACTGCGGCACCTTCTTTTCAAGCAATGACTACGTGGCCGACGGCTGCTCCGACTTCGATTCCGGTCCGGTGCTCACCGGGAATGCCGCGGCGGTTGCGGGCCTCACACCCTTCGGCGTCGCGCTCAATGACGAGGGCGTCCGCATTCGGCGGGCCGGTGAAGAGAACGCGCGCAACGGTGGCCAGTGGGGGATGTCGCTGCGCTGGTTCGTGCCATCGCTGGACACCGAATTCGGCGCCTACATAGCCAATTACCATAGCCGCCTTCCCTACGTGGGAACGGTTAGCAGCCCGTACTTCAGCAATACCGGCTTCGCGCCGCAACTGTGCGGCAACTTGGGGCTGCCGGGCGGCGCCTGCGCAGGTTTCCTCGGCTCGGACGCCGGCCGCTCGCTTGCCGGCGCGCTGCGGCTTGGCACCTCCGGTTACCTGTTGCAGTACCCCGAAGACATCCGAATGTACGGCCTGTCGTTCTCGACCATCCTTTCGAGCGGGACCGCGCTACAGGGCGAACTCAGTTACCGGCCCAACATGCCCTTGCAATTCAACGGCGTCGATTTGATTCAGGCCAGTCTCAACGATCCGTCACGTTCGCCTTTGTTGACGAGCGGCGCATTGGCCAGCGGAGACAGCGCCAGGTCCAACGGTTATCGCCGCAAAGAGGTAACCCAGCTGCAGGTGACCGCAACCCATGCGTTCAGCCAGATATGGGGCGCTGATCAGGTTTTCCTGATTGGTGAGGCAGGGGCGACCTATGTCGGCGGTCTGGAAGGCCGATTCGGGCCTCGCTACGGTCGCAGTAGCACCTTTGGATCAGGAGAGCTGGCGGACAATCAGGTTTGTCTGGCTAATTCTGAAACCCCGCAGCATTGCAACGACGACGGGTTCGTCACGCGCTTTTCCTGGGGCTACCGCGCCCGAATGGTATTGAGCTATGCCGATGCGTTTGCCGGTGTGGATTTGAAGCCAAGCTTTTCCTGGTCGCATGACGTCAAGGGCTACGGGCCCAACGAGGGGTCAGGTTTCAACGAAGGATCGAAAGCGATCAGTCTGGGTCTGGACGCCGCTTTGCGTGATTACAACGCCAGCCTTTCTTACACCGACTTCATCGACGGGACCTACGGGACCCGTGGCGACCGGGACTTCCTGGCCCTGAGTGTCGGCATTACCTTCTGAGCGGAGCCAACTTATGAAACAGTGCATTCACTTGCTGCGTGGCGGCCTTTTGCTGACCGCGCTGACGTTAGCTCACGCCGTCTCGGCGGCCAATGACACCCCGACGCTTGGCGAATTGACGCCAATCGGCGCCGAGCGCGCCGGCAACACGGACGGCTCCATTCCCGCCTGGCATGGCGGACTCGACAAGAACGCCGGCACCCTCGCTGACAACGGCGCGCCGAGCAATCCATTCGCTGACGAGCAGCCGCTGTTCAAAATCACCGCGCAAAACTACAAGCAGTATCAGGACAAACTCAGCCCTGGCTTGATCGCCATGCTCAATCGCTACCCAGAAACTTTCTATCTGCCCATCTACCCGTCACACCGAACAGTTGCCGTGACGGATTCGACGGCCAAGTCTGTCGAGCACAATCTGGCTTCGGCGCGGCTGGTTAACGATGGAAATGGCCTAGAAAATTTCGAAGGCGCCATTGCTTTCCCCAAGCCTAAAAGCGGCCTGGAAGTCATGTGGAACCATATCACCCGCTACCGTAAGGGCAGCTTCAAGCTGATAACGGATAGCGTGGCACCGGAGCCCAGCGGTGATTTCAGCGTGGTCACTACGGAGCAGCGCTTCACCCTGGCTGAGCATCTCACGGGGTACGAGCCGGGCGATGCCGATGATGTGTTGTTCTTCTACAGCCATCGCATTACCGCTCCGGCGCGCAAGGCCGGCGAAGTGGTGCTGGTCCATGAAACCGTCGACCAGGTGGAAGATCCCCGGCGCTCATGGA
The DNA here is from genome assembly GCF_045999685.1 of Stutzerimonas sp. VN223-3. Taxonomy (NCBI): domain Bacteria; kingdom Pseudomonadati; phylum Pseudomonadota; class Gammaproteobacteria; order Pseudomonadales; family Pseudomonadaceae; genus Stutzerimonas; species Stutzerimonas sp. VN223-3. The sequence goes on from NZ_RBEC01000001.1 coordinate 1,231,684, forward strand.
TATACAGCTCGGGCCAGCGGCGGGTTCGTCGTGCGCCCAATACGGCCTACGACGCTGCCGGGCCCACCACCGCGGGGCTGCGTACCGCGGACAGTCGCGACATGTTCAACGGCGCGCCTGATCGTTACGAGTGGAAGCTGGTGGGCAAGCGCGAGCTGTACATCCCCTACAACAGTTATGATCTTGCTTCGCCCACGCGTAAATATGAAGAGTTCATCAAGCCTGGCCATGTAGACCCGAGCGTCACGCGTTACGAGCTGCATCGTGTGTGGGAAGTGGAGGCGACACTCAAGCCGGGCAAGCGTCATATTTATTCGAAACGCCACTACTTCATCGATGAAGACACCTGGGCAATTGTCGAGGCCGATCACTACGACAGCCGCGGCGAACTTTGGCGAGTAGGCGAAAATCACGGCTATTTCCATTACGGCGTTCAGGCACCGCTTATCGCCATGGAGGTGTTCTATGACCTGCAGAGCAGCCGCTACATCGCGTCCGGGCTGACCAACGAGCAGCCGAAGCCCTATGACTTCAGCTACCGAGCAAGCGCTTCGGATTATTCGCCAGGTGCGCTGCGCAGTGCAGGCTTGCGCTAGTCAGTGGCTGAAAATCGCTGGCTTTCGATGACACTGTACGGTCGAGCATTGGGCGGCTCCACCGGGCTGCTCTTGCCGTGCAGGCGCGGAAGACCGCATGGACGACATGAATACGCCGGTGTGTCATCCCAAGCGTTCAGCGCTACTTGGCAGCGGCGGCGGTGCTGCCGCGCACGATCAGGTTGTAAGGCAAGATCAGGTGAGGCGTCTTAAGGGCACGCTGTTCGAATTGCGCTACCAGCATCTCGACTGCGTGTCTTCCGAATGCTTCGGCGGGCTGGGCGATGGTCGTCAGCGGCGGGTCGCTGAAGGCAGCGAAGGGAATGTCATCGAAACCGGCGACCGACACGTCCTGCGGGACGCGCAGCCCGGACTGGCGGATACGCTGCATCGCACCGATCGCCATTTCATCGTTTTCGCAGAAGATCGCGGTTGGTCGATTCGGGTTATCGAGCAGTTGGCCGGCGGCCTCATAACCGGCCTGCAAGGTGAAATTGCCGCGGCGCAGCAGCTCAGGATCGAGCGCTATGCCGGCTTCATTCAACGCATCCTCGTATCCGGCGATGCGCTCTCGGGTCAGCGGGCTGCTTTGCGGTCCCTTGATCAGGCCGATGCGGCGATGACCCAGCGCGAGCAGGTGTTCGGTCATTGCGCGGGCCGCGGCGCGGTTATCCAGTCGAACGGTCGGGCAGGGTGGAACGTCGAGCACTTCGCAGGCGTTGACCATCGGCGGTAGCGCATTGCCGTGGAGACAGGTTTCAGCGAAGGGGTTGAACGCGCGCAGCTGGATCACGCCGTCGGCTTGGTGGGCGTGAACCAGTTCGGCATAAGCGATCTCGACTTCTTCACGGCCCAGGGTATTGCACAGCAGCACGCGGTAATCGAAGGCCTGCGCGGCTTCCTGAATACCGCTGATGACCCGAGCGAAAAACACATTGGCGATGGCCGGGACCAGCACGACGAGGTTGCGCGTCTTGCGCGAGCGGAACTGCACGGCCATCAGGTTTGGGCGATAGCCGGCCTGTTCGACCGCCGTGTGTACGCGGTCGCGGGTCTGCGGCGATACCTTTTCGGGCGTCTTCAATGTGCGCGAGACGGTAGCGACGGAAACCCCGGCCAGCTCGGCCACCTTGCGAATGTTCGGCATAACTCCTCGATGATCGACGCTAACCCTACCGGTCAGCGGTGCCTAGCGTAACGCAGCGCATCCGACTTGACAGTAAGGCTTTCGGTGCTAACTTCTGAATCAATGTAACCGGTTACATGAGAAGTGATCAAATCTGGAAAGCTGGAGCAAAAGCATGGATTCAACCGGTCGGTCTAAGGTTCGGGTGGGCATGGTGGGTGGCGGTGAAGGGGCATTCATCGGCCAGGTGCATCGACAGGCGATGCGCCTCGATGGTCATATCGAGCTGGTCTGTGGCGCCTTCAGCCGCGACCCCGAAAACAACAGGCGAAGCGGTGCGGCGCTGCATCTCGACCCGCAGCGTTGCTATGAGTCCTGGGAGGCGCTGCTGGCGGCCGAACAGGCGCGGCCGATGGGCCAGCGCATGGAATTGCTGGCCATCGTTACGCCCAATCATTTGCATGCGCCCATTGCCGAGGCTGCGTTGCGTGCCGGCTTCCACGTGTTTTCCGAGAAGCCAGCGGCGCTGTCTCTGGCGGATATGCAGGCGCTTGCAGCAACCCAGGCTGACAGCGGCCGACTATACGGACTGGCGCATACCTACCAGGGCTATCCGATGATCTGGCAGGCGCGGCATATGGTGCGGGCCGGCGCACTCGGTCGCTTGCGCAAGATCTTCGTCGAGTATCCGCAGGGTTGGCTGAGCGAGGACCAGGCAGGGCAGGGCAACAAGCAGGCGACCTGGCGCGGTGAGCCGGCTCAAGCGGGACCGAGTGGCTGCATGGGCGACATCGGTATTCACGCGTTCAACCTCGCCGAATTCGTCAGCGGCCAGCGCTTCGAGCGGCTGTGCGCCGATCTTGGTGTGCATGTCGCGGGGCGCCAGCTCGACGATGACGGTGCTGTGCTGCTCCAGACCGATGGTGGCGCAAGCGGCGTTCTCATTGCCAGTCAAGTCTGTTCCGGCGAAGAGAACGCCCTGACGTTGCGCCTGTATGGCGAGCGCGGCGGCCTCGAATGGCGCCAGGAAGAGCCGAACAGCCTGGTTCATCGCCCCCTCGGCGAGGCGCTGCGAGTGCTGCGTGCGGGTGTCGATCAGTGTTGGCTGTGCGACGACGCGCTTCGGCGTTTGCGCCTGCCCGCGGGGCATCCCGAGGGGTATCTCGAAGCGATGGCCAATCTCTATACCGATTTCGCCACCTCCATCCGCCTGGAACGCGCGCCCGAAATTCCGGGTATCGATGCTGGCCTGCGTGGCATGGCCTTCATCGAGACGGTCATCGCCAGCCATCACAGCGATGCCAAGTGGACGCCCTTCGCCGCTACCGAACGATAGGAACTCAAGATGCAGCAACCCATGACAACCAGCGGTATTCGCGGCCCGGCCATTTTCCTGGCGCAGTTCCTCGGGCCGGAAGCGCCATTCGAAAACCTGCCAAACCTTACGCGCTGGGCGGCTTCGCTCGGCTATTGCGGGGTTCAGCTTCCAACGCTCGGAACGCAGTGCCTGGATCTGCAACGCGCCGCCGAAAGCCAGACCTACTGCGACGAGCTCAAGGGAATTTGCGCAGAAGCAGGCGTGGAGATCAGCGAGCTGTCGACCCATCTGCAGGGCCAGCTAGTGGCGGTGCACCCGGCGTTCGACGGCCTGTTCGACGACTTTGCCCCGGCCGAGCTGCGTGGCAAGCCAAAGGCCCGTACCGAGTGGGCCGTCGATCAATTGCACCTCGCAGCCAAGGCCAGTCGCCGTTTGGGCCTGACCGCCCATGCAACGTTTTCCGGTGCGCTGTTATGGCCCTACATGTATCCCTGGCCACAGCGTCCGAGCGGTCTGGTCGAGGAGGGCTTCGCCGAACTGGCGCGGCGCTGGCGACCTATCCTCGATGCGTTCGAGGAAGCCGGAGTCGACCTGTGCTTCGAGATTCATCCCGGCGAGGACCTGCACGACGGTGCTTCCTTCGAGCGCTTCCTCGGCGCGGTCGACCACCATCCACGCGCGAAGATTCTCTACGACCCGAGCCACCTGCTGCTGCAGCAACTGGATTACCTCGGCTTCATCGATCGCTATCACGAACGCATTGGCATGTTTCACGTCAAGGACGCCGAATTCCGCCCGGACGCTCGTTCCGGTGTCTACGGCGGTTATCAGGGCTGGATCGATCGTCCCGGGCGCTTCCGCTCGCTGGGCGACGGCCAGATCGATTTCAAGCAGATATTCAGCAAGCTGACGCAGTACGGCTACGAGGGCTGGGCAGTTCTCGAATGGGAATGCTGCTTAAAGAACGCCGCGCAGGGGGCCGAGGAAGGCGCTCCTTTCATTCGACAGCAGCTGATCAACCGCGCCACGCGAGCTTTCGACGATTTCGCTGGCGTTGCGAGCAGCGCCTCGAAAAACCGCCGGCTGTTGGGCCTCGATTAAGGCGAATTTAACTGACACGACGTGCACTACAACAAGGACAAGACCATGAGCACACTCAATGCACGGCTGAGCCTGATGATGTTTCTGCAGTTCTTCATCTGGGGCGGCTGGTTCGTCACCCTCGGCACCTTCCTGGCCAACAACCTGAGTGCCACTGGCGGCCAGATTGGCATGGCGTTCTCGACTCAATCCTGGGGCGCGATCCTGGCGCCGTTCGTGATCGGGCTGATCGCCGATCGTTACTTCAATGCCGAGCGCCTACTCGCCATCCTCCACCTAGTCGGCGCGGTGCTGTTGTTCCAGCTTTACCGGGCCAGCGACTTCGGTGCGTTCTACCCGTTCGTGCTGGGTTACATGATCGTTTACATGCCCACATTGGCCCTGGTGAATGCCGTGGCTTTCCGGCAGATGCGTGACCCCGCTCAGGAGTTCTCGAAGATTCGGGTGTGGGGCACGGTGGGCTGGATCATCGCCGGGCTGGTGATCAGCTTTTTGTTCGGCTGGGATTCTCAGCAAGCCATCGCTGCCGGTGCGCTACGCAATACCTTCCTGATGTGCGCCATCGCGTCGGCGTTGCTTGGGGTGTACAGCTTCAGCCTGCCGAGTACGCCGCCGCTGGCCCGGCGCGAGCAGGGCGGGCTCAAGGAAGCGCTGGGCCTGGATGCACTCAAACTGTTGAAGGACCGCAGCTTCGCCATCTTCTTCCTCGCCTCGGTGCTGATCTGCATTCCACTGGCCTTCTACTACCAGAACGCCAACCCATTCCTCGCGGAAATCGGCGTGGACAATCCGACCGGCAAGATGACTCTGGGACAGATATCCGAGGTGCTGTTCATGTTGCTGCTGCCGCTGTTCATCCAGCGTTTCGGCATCAAGAAGACGCTGCTGCTGGGCATGCTCGCCTGGACGTTGCGCTATGCACTGTTCGCCTACGGTAACAACGGCGACCTGCTCTTTATGTTGGTTGCCGGCATCGCCTTGCACGGGATCTGCTATGACTTTTTCTTCGTCTCTGGCCAGATCTATACCGATGCCAAGGCCGGCGAGACGTACAAGGGTTCAGCACAAGGCTTGATCACGCTGGCCACTTACGGCGTCGGCATGCTCATCGGTTTCTGGGTAGCCGGAAAGGTCACCGATCACTTCGCGACCATGGACGGCCACGATTGGCAGAGCATCTGGCTGTTCCCGGCGGTGTTCGCATTGGGCGTCTTCCTGACGTTCCTATTCGCATTTCGCGAGCAACGGCCGGCAGGGCTCGAGACGGCTGCTAAAGTGGCTTGAATGGATCAAACGCCGGTCATCATGACCGGCGTATCCGAACCGGCGAACGCATTGCGACGCTAGGGCCCAGCGTCACGACTGGATGGATGCGGTCCGATGGCAGCCCCAACATTTGCACAAATCTTCTATGACTGACGTCCATCTCCTAACAGAATGCAGGTTAGCAGGCCTTCGCCTGTAGTCATTTCGTCATCGAAGAGCCAACCATGGGTGCCAACAGCTGGGTCGATTTGAAGCTGGATGCCGAAACGGGCATCGAGACCATTCGTGCTCATTTCGAAGGTCATGCCTACGATCCGCATTGGCATGACAGCTATCTCGTCGGCTTTACCGAGCAGGGCGTGCAGCAGTTTCACTGCCGCAAGGTGTTGCATAGCAGCACGGCGGGGCAGGCGTTTTTGCTGGAGCCCGGTGAGATTCATGACGGTCATGCTCCAGCGCCTGACGGCTTCACCTATTCGATGCTCTACCTGCAGCCGCAATGGCTCGAAAGGCAGCTGGGGGCGCTATTCGAGGAGGCGCCTGAGCATTGCCTGCCAAGCTTCGCCGAAACCTTGGCGAGTGAGCCGGATTTGGTCAATCACATCGCCCGAGCATTCCAGGCATTGCACGGCTCTGATCTGCGAATCGTCCGGCACGCGGCGCTGGATGCGCTGTTGGAAAAACTGTCTAGCCACGTTCACTGGCGGCAGAAGACGGAGCTGAACCCGCGGTTGCCTGCGGTGGCGATCAGGGCGCGGGAGTTTTTGCATGCTCACTTGGATCAGGATGTCGGTCTGGATGACCTGGCGCAGATCACCGAGGTGGATCGCTTCCGGCTGTCCAGAGCGTTCAAGGCTGCATTCGGTCTGGCGCCGCATGCCTATCTGGTGCAGCTGCGCCTCAGTCTGGCGCGCAAGCTGTTGCGTCAGGGGCTGGCCCCGGCGAGCGTCGCGGTCCAGCTGGGTTTCGCCGATCAAAGCCATCTCGGCCGCTGGTTCCGTCGTGCCTATGGTTTGAGCCCGGCGGTGTATCGCAAGCGCTGCTCAAACCTTCCAGACCGCTGACGCGCCCCGAAGGAACATGGGCAGAAACACCCACTCGGAGTTTCTGCTCATGTTTTCTATTCTTTCCAAATCCCGGATTCGTTGGGAGTTGGCGCGATGAGCCAGTTCCTGCCCTTCGTTCTGTTTGCTTTCGTGGCATCGATCACCCCTGGGCCGACCAACATCCTCGTCCTCAGCAACAGCACTCTTTATGGTTTGCGCGCCGCGATGCCCATTGTGCTGGGTGCCTGTGCCGGGGCCGCGATGATCGTGCTACTGGTTGGATGGGGATTGGGAGGGGTGTTGCTGCGTTATCCCCTGGTGCAGCAGGGCATGGCCTGGCTCGGTGTGGCGTGGATCAGCGTGTTGGCCTGGCAGCTGTTCCGCAGTCCGGCAACCGGGCTCGCAACGGATCCCAACAGCAAACGCATGGGCGCCTGCGGTGGCGCCGCGTTGCAGCTGATCAACCCGAAGACCTGGATGATGGCGCTCGCGGTCATCAGCGTCTTTACCGGAGCGGATGCCGGCTCGACTCAATACGGCGTTTACGCACTGATCTTCTTTTTTGTCGCTGTGCCTTGCCTGGTTGCATGGGCCGTGCTCGGCCGGGGTGCCGCACGAGTCCTGCGTTCGGGGCGCGCGTTACGGCGCTTCAATCAGGGCATGGCGCTGTTGTTGCTCGTTTCGGCCTGGGCAAGCCTGCTGGCATGAAAGGAAGCGGGCTTCGGCGCGGTGAGGATTGGCGCTATCTTGCGCGTCCGATTCAGCCAGAACATTCCGCGTACGGTATGGGGAACCAAAGCCCCTGAACGAATGGTCTTAGCGCGTAGATAAATGACATCGACCAATCTTTGATTTGCTCCGTGCGGCCCACGGTTTGCCTGAGGCCACGTTTTTTATTTTTCCAAAGGAACGCTAGATGAGTCTCGACCTCAACGCAGGACGCCTACCCGAAGAACACACGCTGACCAACATTCCGCGCCTGATTTCGCGTTATTACAGCGAGCGCCCTGATCCCTCGGATCCGACGCAGCAGGTCTCGTTCGGGACGTCTGGTCATCGTGGTTCATCGCTGAAGAACAGCTTCAACGAATGGCACATCCTCGCTACCACTCAGGCAATCTGCGATTACCGTCGAGAGCAGGGCATCGACGGGCCGATCTTCGTCGGGATGGACACCCATGGGCTGTCCGAGCCGGCTTTCGTTTCGGCTTTGGAAGTGCTGGCGGCCAACGGCGTCGAGACGCGCATCGACGCCGGCTGCAGCGAAACCAACGGCGAGCCGGGCTACACGCCGACTCCTGCCATCTCCAATGCGATATTGGAATACAACGCCGGCCGCAGCAGCGGCCTGGCCGATGGCATCGTCATCACACCGTCGCATAACCCACCAGCCGACGGCGGCTTCAAGTACAACCCCACCAACGGCGGCCCGGCCGATACGGGTGTGACCAAGTGGATTCAGGAACGCGCCAACGCGCTGCTGGTCGCCGGGCTCAAGGGCGTGCAGCGAATGGATTACGCGCAAGCACTCAAGGCTCCGACCACCCAGCGCTTCGATTTCATCGAGAGCTACGTGGGCGGCTTGGACCAAGTGATCGACCTCGAAGCGATTCGAAATTCCGGCCTGAAATTCGGCGTCGATCCGCTCGGCGGCGCCGGTGTGCATTACTGGACGCGTATCGCCGAGCGCTATGGTCTGCCGCTCGAAGTGCTCTCCGCCCGAGTCGACCCAACCTTCCGCTTCATGCGCCTGGATTGGGACGGCAAGATCCGCATGGACTGCAGCTCGCCACACGCCATGGCCGGGCTGATCGAAAACAAGGACCGCTTCGACGTGTCCTTCGCCTGCGACACAGACCATGACCGCCACGGCATCGTCGCGCGCTCGGTCGGACTGCTCAATCCCAACCACTACCTGGCCGTCGCCATCGAATACCTGTTTACCCACCGCCCCGAATGGAGCGCTGGGGCGGGTATCGGCAAAACGCTGGTGTCTTCCTCGATGATCGACCGCGTCGCCAAGGGCATCGACCGCAAAGTCGTGGAAGTGCCGGTGGGCTTCAAGTGGTTCGTCGATGGCTTGATGGATGGCAGTCTGGGCTTCGGCGGAGAGGAATCGGCAGGTGCGTCTTTCCTGCGCAAGCAGGGCGGCGCCTGGTCGACCGACAAGGACGGCCTGATTCTCGGCCTGCTGGCGGCCGAAATCACCGCGGTGACCGGCAAAGACCCGGGCGAACGCTACCAGGCACTGACCGAGCGCTTCGGCGCACCTGTGTACCAGCGTATCGACGCCCCGGCCAACCGCGAGCAGAAAGCCAAACTCGGCAAACTCTCCGCCTCACAGGTCACCGCGGGCGAACTGGCCGGCCAGCCGATCACCCAGATCCTCACCGAAGCCCCAGGCAACGGCGCGGCCATCGGCGGGCTCAAAGTCGTGACCGACAACGGCTGGTTCGCCGCACGCCCGTCGGGCACCGAAGACGTTTACAAGATCTACGCCGAAAGCTTCGAGGGCGATGCGCACCTCAAGCGCATCCAGGAAGAAGCCAAGGCGCTGGTCGACGGCGTGCTCAACAGCTAAGGCGCAACATACAGACAAGCCGCCACCGGTTATCGGTGGCGGCTTTTTTATTCGCGGAGGCAGGAACGGTCAGCCGGCAGAGGGTTCGGGCAGTTTCGCGATCACCTTGATCTCGAACTGGAAGCCGTAAAGCCAGGTCACGCCTACAGCGGTCACAGTAGGATGAGGCGCGCTTCCCCAGTATTCCGGCACGACAACACTCCAGATCTTCTCGAAATGCGTTTGGGGGTCGACGATGAAAATGGTCACGTCGACGACATCATCAAACGTGCAATTGGCGGCTTCGAGAACAGCGTTGAGATTTTTGAAGGCCAGCCTGACCTGCGCTTCGAGGTCAGGCTCAGGCGATCCGTCGTCGCGACTGCCCACTTGTCCGGACACGAATAGCATTCCGTTGGATCGAACGGCTGGCGAGTAATGGTTACGCTCATAAAGCGCCTGGCGCCCGGCTGGGAAAACGACGTCACGTGTGTTCATGGATGTCTCTTCTGTCTATTGATATCGAGTGGAAGTAGTTGACGAAGAGACTGTAGAGCTGCCCGCTGGACGGATAAACTCGCAAGTCTGATCAGCACTGTTCTTGAATCCCAAACAATCCCAACGCCCGGAGATTAGATGGACCGCTTTGCCGCGATGCAGGCATTCGCCCGTGTGGTTGAAACCGGCAGCTTCACTAAAGCCGCCGACACATTGCACTTGAGCAAAACCAGCGTGACGCAGATGGTGCAGCAACTGGAGGCTCGGCTTCGCGTCAGGCTTCTCAACCGCACGACGCGCAAGGTCAACGTCACGGCAGATGGCGCCGCCTATTACGAACGGGTGCTGCGGTTGCTGGCGGATCTGGACGATGCTGAAACCAGTCTGTCCAACGCCTCGGCAGCGCCCAGGGGTCGCCTCAGAGTGGATGTGCCCAGCCCGTTCGCGCGCATGATTCTGATACCAGCACTGCCGGCCTTTCATGCGAAGTACCCCGAGATTCAGTTGGACTTGGGTGTGAGCGATCGCATGGTGGATCTGATCGATGAAAACGTGGACTGCGTCGTGCGCGGGGGCGAGCTCACCGATCTGTCGCTGATGGCTCGCCACATAGGTGATCTCCAACTGGGGGTGTACGCGGCGCCGAGCTACCTTGAGCGTGCCGGCATGCCGTCACATCCCCGAGATCTGGAAGATACACATCACCGCATCGTCGGCTTTTTGTGGGCGCGCACCGGGAAGGTCTTTCCCTATGCCATGCACTGCAACGGCGAGCGCGTCAGCGTACTTGGTCGTTACGTACTTTCCGTGGATGACGGCAACGCTTATCTTGCAGCCGGCCTGGCAGGGCTGGGGGTGCTTTGGCTGCCTGACTACATGTCTAAAGGCCATGTGGCGCGCGGCGAGCTGGTGCCACTGTTCGAGAACTGGCGACTCGACCCGATGCCGATGTACGTCGCCTTTCCGCCAAACCGCCACGTCAGTGCCAAACTCCGCGTGTTCATCGATTGGGTCGCTGAACTGATGGCACAGCATGCGTCTGTGATCGACCGAGCCCAGCTGTCGCCGTGACCGGGAGAAAGGATTGGGTTCCGGTCTTGTCAGCCTGCTGAGGATCTCCCCAAGTGGGTGTTCAGGTCTGAGCGCTTCACCGGCTGGGCGAACCTGCGGAGAACTTCGCATCGGAGGCTGTCGTAGGAGCGAGCTTGCTCGCGAAGCGTTTCGATAGCGCCCATTCGCGAGCAAGCTCGCTCCTACAGGTCGTTATCGATGATGCTTGATTACTGGAAAAGCCGGCCGGCGAAGCGAGCAAGAGAGGCGAGCACTAATTCGTTTTCAACGTGTAGATATAGGCGTCGGCTGTTCGATTGCCGTCGAGCCTTACTTCGGTCAATACGCGTGCGTAAGCTTCGCCTTCGAATTCGTCCAGCGTGGCCCAGTGATCGGCAAGCTTGTCCGAAGTAAACAGAAATCCCCGAATCACGTCGCCATGTTTGTCCAGCACGATCCCCGGATAACCCATGGCCGCACCCCAGCCTTCTTCTCGGAGCGTTCCGGTCACGCTCGCGGCTTCCCAGGAGCCGCCGATGTCGCCAAGCATGTGCTCATTCGGCCGGCCCGGCCCCAAGGTCCCGTAAACGAAGAGTCGTTCGACCATCTTTCCTCCAGGGAATCGGGGTTTTGGTTCTGTTGCGGTCATAGACCACTGCCTGGTGCAAATGGTCATGGCTCAGCACGGGTATAGATAGCGCAGCCCCAAAGGGGCTGGTTTACCTGGGCGAAGCGAGCGGCTGGACGCGCTACGCACTAGCAAACGAGGCATAACTGCTGCGCACGTGGCTGTCTCGCTTGTTTTGTTTGCTGCTTCTGAAAAGCCGCACGCAGGGCAGCCAAGGACCGCCCTGCGCACTACCTTCAGACCTCGTAACCCAGCACCCGCGGCAGCCACAGCGCGATTTCCGGGAAGATCGCGACCAGCACCAGCGCACTACCCATCACCAACACGAACAGCAGGGCCCAGCCGACCGTCTGTTCCAGGCGGATCTTGGCGACCTCGGTGGTGACCATCAGATTGATCGCGACCGGTGGGGTGAACTGGCCGATGGCGATGTTCATCGCCAGCAGGATGCCGAACCATACCGGGTTCCAGCCGAAGTGCTGCATCACTGGAATCAGGATGGGCATCAGGATCAGGTAGATGGAAATCGCGTCGAGCAGCATGCCGGCCAGCAGCACAGCGATCATCACCAGAATCAGCAGCACCGTGCCGTTGTCCGACAGCGAGATCAGCCACTCGGCCAAGTGGCGGAAGGTGCCGAGCATGGTACCGGCCCAAGCAAAGATGCCAGCCAGGGCGATGATCAGCATCACCACGCCTGAGATCACTGCAGCTTCACCGCAAAGCTTCCAGAGATTGCGCCAATCCAGCTCACGTGTGACGAACAGGCCGATCACCACGCCATAGGTAACGCCCGCCACGGCGGCTTCGGTCGGAGTGAACAGGCCGCTGCGCAGGCCACCGAGAATGAGCACGGGTGCGAAAAGCGCCGGCAGCGCCTGACGGAAGCTTTCGCCTATGGGTGGGCGTTCGGCACCTTCCGGGTTTTCCCAGCCGTAACGGCGGGCCAACAGCCAGGCCGGTAGCAACAGGACCAGGCCGGCGATGATTCCCGGGAACAGCCCTGCGGCAAACAGCGCACGCAAATCCACGCCCGGCACGACGATCGAATAGAGGATCAGCGCGATGGATGGCGGAATCAGGATGGCTGTGGATGCCGAAGCGGCAATCAACGTCGCTGAAAACGGCTTCGGGTAACCGGCGCGGGTCATGCTCGGCAGCATCACCATTGCCACTGCGGCGGCATCCGCCGGGCCTGAGCCACTCATGCCGCCCATGATCAGGCAGACCAGAATCGCAACCATCGCCAGGCCACCATGGCGCGGTCCGATCAGCGCCTGGGCAAAGCGCACCAGGCGTAGCGCCACGCCGGATTTCTCGAAAACGAGGCCGGTAAGGATGAACAGCGGAATGGCAATCAACGGGTATTTGGCGACGCCGTTGTAGGTGTTGGTGCCGAGGGTCGCGAGCATATCCGGCGAGAGGCCGGTGAGAATGCCGATAGCGCCGGACAGGGCCAGGGAAAACGCCACCGGCACGCCGATCAGCAGCAACAGCAGAAAGCTGGCGAGCATCCACAAATCAGGGCTCATCGGTAAGCCTCCCGCGCAGACGATCCAGCGTCATCTGGCTCAGACGCACGATCATCATCAGCGCCAGCAGCGGCAACCAGACCACGTACCACCAGTTCGGCAGCCCGAGGCCGGGTGACTGCGATTCCCACTGATATTCTTCCAGCGCGAATTGCCCGCCAAACCAGACCACCAGGCCCAGCACCAGCACACTGGCCAGCCACTGCAGGAGAATCAGCGGCACGCGCAGCTGCGGAAATAGCCGCTCGGCGAAGCCGATGCGTATATGCCGGTTGCTGCGCATCGCCACCGAGGCGCCGGCAAAGGTCAGGATGACCAGAAGAAAGACCGAAAACTCTTCGGTGAATGCAAAAGAGGCGTCGGTGAAATAGCGCACCACCACATTGGCCAGGCTGATCAGGCTGATGATCACCAGCGCCAGGGTAGCCAGCACGCGCTCAAGGCGCGCGTCCTGTCGATTGTTCATGGAATTCCTCGAATCCCGGCGGCGTCGCACCGCCGGGTAAAACGGTTTTACTCTGCGATCGCTGCGCGGGCTGCTTCGACCAGTTCAGCGCCGATCTTTGGCGCCCACGCTTCATGCACGCTACGGGTCGCCTCGGCGAAAGCCTGATGCTCTGCATCGCTCAGCTCGGTTACCTCGACTCCACGCGCGCGGATGTCTTCCAGACGCTTGGCTTCGCCGCTGCGTGACAACTCGATCTCCCACTTGCCGGCGTCGATCGCAGCCTGGCGCAGCAGCTCGCGGTCGGCCTCAGGCAGCTGCTTCCACACGCGCTGGTTGACGGCGAAGATCAGCGGGTCGGCCATGTAGTGCCAGAGCGTCAGGTACTTCTGGCCGACCTGATCGACACGCGCCACATCGAACACTGACAGGGGGTTCTCCTGGCCATCCACCGCACCGGTGGTCAGCGCCGGTTTGGCATCGGCCCAGCTCATCTGGGTGGGGTTGGCGCCCAAGGCGCTGAAGGTGTCCTGGAACAGTGGCGAGCCGACTACGCGGATTTTCAAGCCAGCTAGGTCTGCCGGGGCCTTCACGGGCTTCACCGAGTTGGATATTTCGCGAAAGCCGTTCTCACCCCAGGCCAGCGGGACGATGCCGCGATTTTCAATGGCGGCGAAAGCGAGCTTGCCGGCCTCGCCCTGGGTAATGGCGTCGAGGTCCGCGTTGTCGGCCATGAGGAAGGGCAGGGAGAACAGGTTCAGCTCCGGCACCTGTGGCGACCAGTTGATGGTCGAGCCGACGGCCATGTCGATCAAGCCGGAGCGCATAGCTGAGAATTCCTTGGTCTGGTCTCCAGCGACCAGTTGCGCATTGGGATAAACACGCAGGGTGATTTCGCCCTTGGAGCGCTCTTCGACCAGATCAGCCCACTTCTGCGCAGCCTGACCCCAGGGGAAGGCGTCGGAAAGCACGGTGGAGACGGAGTATTCGCGGGCTGAGGCGGCAAAGGTGGCAGATAAGGCAGCGGCGGCGGCCAGCGCGGTAAAGCAGCGGGTCAGTTTCATGAGGCGTCCTTGTTCGGATCAGTCTTGGTTTTATTGGCGAACGGCCAGGCGCTGACGAACAGCGACGGCTGTGGTGATGGCGGATCGGCCATCAGGACGCGCGGGTAGCGCGAAAGGACGCTGCAGGCTGCGGATGGTAGGTGCAGCATGGCTCGCAATGCGTCACGACCGCCGAAAACCTTGTGGGTGAGCGGCGTATCAACCGCAGTGCGGCTGACTCGGGCAACTATCGCAGAAGGTGCCAGCGAGCGCTATTGTCGGAGATCCGCGTTGCTGTCGGACAACTTCAAATATCGCGAAACAGGTCGTGGGCGTTGAGCAGGCTGTAGGCGATTTCAGGCCGCTTCTCCAGCCCTCGCCGAATCGCGGCGGGGATCGATTGGCGGGTCTTGCGGCAGAGGCCGGGCAGCTCTGCGATATCAATGCGGATGCCGCGCATGCTGCGCACTTCGTTGAAACCCGGTGCGATTTCCAGGCGAATGCCGAGCTGCTCAAGGATCCGTTGCTGCATGCGCTCCAGGTCGGCCAGGCTCGCCAGGTTCTCCAGTCGGTCCAGCAACCGGTTCTCCTCCTGACGGGTCAGGCGCAGGATGCGCAAATCGCTGTCAGGGGCTTCCAGCAATTCTTCACGCCCGCAGACGCAGGCGCCGGGCGGGCAGGGTTGGCGGATTGGGGCTGAGGAGGTCATGGGCTCAGATCATAGCGATGCGCGTTCGGAATTGCCCATGCCATTCGGCGGGTGCGCCCGCGGACAGTTGGTTCTGGCCCTCGGCATGCTCAGCGGCGTCGGGAGGTTCGCCTGGGTTGCAGGCTATCGAGGGCTGTTGCATTGATGCGGGCCCATTCGTAGACCAGCTCGATCGGCTGGACCATAAGTTTGCCCAGCGGCGATAGGCCATAGTCGACTGCGGGCGGTACCGTGTCGTGAGCATGGCGTTCCACCAGCCCGCTTGCCTCCAGCTCGCGCAGGATCTGGATCAGCATTTTCTTCGAGATGCCGGGCAAACTTCGGTGCAGCACACCGGTGCGGGCGAGTCCGCCATGCCGGGCATGCAACGTGTGCAGAATCATGCTGGTCCATTTGGTCGCGAAGAGTTCGAGCACACGTCTTGGTGCGCAATCTTCGCGCCATTGTTCTTCGTCAGAGCCAGGCTGCATGGGGGTGGTCACCTTTTGGTGCCGACTTGGATTGCGATTTTGCCGCAGTTAAGGTGCCCCACCTGTTCTTAGTTGGAGGCACGAACCATGGCAAATCATGCGCTGGTAGTCGGGGCGAGCGGAATCGTAGGGAGTGCAGTTGCGCGCCTGCTTGCCGATGAAAAATGGCCAGTGGCGGGGCTTGCGCGCCGACCGCTCGCCGAAGCGGGCGTGACGCAGATTAGCGCAGATCTGCTGGAGCCGTCAGCACTCGGCGCCGCGCTGAGCGGCCTGGCGCCGACCCATGTCTACCTCACCACTTGGGCGCGCCAGGCCAGCGAAGCGGAGAACATTCGCGTCAACGCACAGATGATCCGCAACGTTCTGGAAGCCGTTCGCTCGTCGTCGACAGTGCGCCATGTGGCGTTGGTGACCGGGCTCAAGCATTACCTCGGACCATTCGAGGCGTACGGCAAGGGCGCTCTGCCGCAGACGCCGTTTCGCGAAGAACAGGGACGTCTGAATGTCGAGAACTTCTACTATGCCCAGGAAGACGAGCTTTTCGCTGCTGCAGCGCGTGACGGCTTCAACTGGAGCGTGCATCGGCCGCACACGATCACCGGCGTCGCGGTAGGCAATGCCATGAACTTGGCGACGACCCTCGCAGTCTATGCATCGATCTGCCGATTCACTGGTCGGCCGTTCCGTTTCCCCGGTTCCGAGGTGCAGTGGAACAGCCTTACCGATATGACCGATGCGCGTCAGCTCGCCAAGCATCTGCACTGGGCATCAACGACGCCTGCAGCAGCCAATGAGGCGTTCAACGTGGTCAACGGGGATGTGTTTCGCTGGAGCTGGATGTGGCAACGCATCGCCGAGTGGTTCGGCATCGAAGCAGCACCTTTTGAAAGAGAGCCGGCGCCCCTGGAGCAGCAGATGGCGACGGATGCCGGCGTCTGGCAGGAGATGGCTGAACGCTTCGGGCTCGCCGAGACAGACATCAGCCAGCTCATATCGCCCTGGCATACCGACGCAGACCTCGGGCGTCCGATCGAGGTGGTGACCGATATGTCGAAGAGCCGCCGGCTTGGATTTCTCGATTACCAGGCCAGCGATCAAGCCTTCTTCGACGTGTTCGCCAGCCTGCGAGCGCGCAAGCTGATCCCGTGACTGGTAACGATCCGCGCGGCCGCGGGTTCCGGGCTTGTGCGGATCGCTGCCCGGCCTTACTGGCAACCGGCGCCGTGGTGCTAGTTGTATCGCCCGTTGATCCCGCCCACGCTGAACCTACCGGCACCGAGCAGGGCAATGGTGATGGCACCGAAGAGGAACATCCCCTGCAGCTCCAGCGCCCAGCCGCCCATCTTGCCGAGCGAGAATAGCTCCGACATATGTGCCAGGGCGAAGGCGACCAGCATGTTGCCGACCATCAGCACTGCACCCACGCGTGTAAACAGGCCGATGATCACCAATAAAGGCCCGACCACCTCGCCCAGATACACGCCGTACGCGAGAAACGCGGGCAGTCCGTGTCCGCCCAGCATTCCCGCAATCCCACCGACCCCGTTTTGCAACTTGAAGATGCCGTGCAACAGCATCAACACACCTACCGATACCCGCAGTACCAACTTTCCAGTGTCGTCAGTCATGGCTTGTCTCGTCCTCTCTGGCGCCAGGGCTCTGGCATCGATGTCTTACTAACATAGACCAGCGAATCTTCGCCTGCTCGCGGTAATAAAAGCGAGTCACACCTAGCTGTAGATCGACGATCACTGCCTTCAGATGCACGTGGCACGCTCCCGGCCGCTTGATGTCACAGCGATGGAGAGATAACCAATGGAGACCACATGTCGATTGAGGCGGATTTTGCCCTGCTTGAAGAACTTCTGATTGCTCGCGGGCCGGGTGGTCAAGAAGAGGAAGTGCGGACGATTTGTCGTAGAGAACTGGAGTCGAGCTGTGACGAAGTCTGGCTCGACCCGGCCAACAACCTCATCGGATTGATCCGTGCGCCGGGCGTATCTCGCGAAGCCGCACAGCGTGAGGCGATACGGGTGATGGCTCACCAGGACGAAATCGCCATGCTGGTAAAGCGCATCGCCGAAGACGGCCGGCTTCACATTGTCGCGCTGGGCGGCGCATTTCCGGTCAACTTCGGCATGTGCCCGGTAGACATCATGGGCGAGTCGCAAAACTTGCCCGGCGTACTGTCTTTCGGGACGATGCATGGCACGTCCGAGTCGCCTCAATCGACTCATATTCTCAGTGGCAACGTGCAGTGGTCCGACGTGCATGTCATCACTCGACGCAGCAAGGCGGATCTGACGCAAATGGGCGTCAGGCCCGGAAGCCGCGTGGTTCTGAGCCAGCATTGGCGACGTCCTTTCCGGGTCCACGATGCGATTGCCGCGCATTTCCTTGATGACCGGGCGCCTGTGGTTGCGGCGCTTCGCAGTGCCGAGCAGCTGGCTGCACGCAAGGGCGAGCTCAAGCGGGACGTCTATTTTGTGATGACGACAAACGAAGAGGAAACCAATTCGGGCGCGCAATATGCCGCACGCACACTACCGGGAGCCATATCGGTCGCTCTGGAAGTCGGTCCGATTGCTGACGAATACGCCACGCGGCTATGTGCCGATCCGATCATTCTTACCGGGGATGAGAAGGGCTTGTATTCGAGGTCGGTCGCTGACGACCTAATCAGCGCGGCGGAGCGCTGCGGCTATGCACCGCAGCCAGCCCTGATGCCAGGTTTTGCGTCTGATGCAAGCGCGGTGCTTGGCTCGGGATCGTCGGCGCGAGCCGGCTGCCTGGCAATCCCGACGGAAAACACCCATGGTTACGAGCTGATTACCAACGATGGGATAGAAGCATGCGGCCGGACGCTGACCGAATATCTACTGACGATGGACTGAAGCCGCGTCCGAACGGGAAGTGGAGCGTCCAGCTCTCGGCAAGTCCTGCTGGCGTGCTGCGATAACAACCAGGCCCGGCGAGATTACCAGGCCGGCATTCGTCAGATAACGATCCGTCGCGCACCGCAGGCTGGGTAAAACCCATCGCCTATATTTCCTCACCGCCGTTTAGACGTGGCTGGAAGTGACCTGCACAAGCTCTCTTTCCAAGCTACCGGTTTGCAAGCGGAGAGCAGTCGATGCGGCGAGGCAGCGCAGTCCAGCTAATAGGACATGCGCCGTCATGATGTGTATTGCATGGCGAGCATGTACAGGATGCTGGACATGCTACCTCCAGGCAGGCCCTGTCCGCCTAGCAGCCGGCTGTGCTTGAACAGCCTTGCTGTGCGTGGTTTGCAATGGTTTGCCAACCTTTCTGCTGCTTTGCATTCCGGTCTGGCATGGCTTTCGCTCTAGCTTCAGGGTCTCGCTTGTTTCTGATGCATTAATCAGATGCCTCGGGCCCGATAGGGCTAGCCGAACGAGATAACAAGAACAATAAGGAAAATCGCAGATGAATTCCCTTCTCGAGCTATCCGGCGCGCCAGCATCTGGTTTTGTGCCGTCCCGCTTTACTGTTGCCGCAACCAGCGCCTTCCGTAGCAACCGCTATGCTGACAGTCAGCTCGCCGCTTTTGGCAGCGCCCCCTCGACCGCCAACTGTCGCAATCGGAGCCAGCCATGATTCTCAAAGGCAAAGCCGCCCTCGTCACCGGTTCTACCAGCGGTATCGGTCTGGGCATCGCCTGCAAGCTGGCCGAGGCGGGGGCGAACATCATGCTCAACGGCTTCGGCGACGTGGATGCCGCCGTTGCCCAGGTAGCGGCGTACGGTACGCGCGTTCTGCATCATCCGGCCGACGTGTCCAGTGCTGAGCAGATCGCTGACATGATTAGCCAGGTCGAGCGTGAATTCGGCGCGTTGGACGTACTGGTCAACAATGCCGGCATCCAACACGTGGCGCCTGTCGAAGACTTTCCGGTGGAGCGGTGGAACAGCATCATCGCGATCAATCTGTCCTCGGTATTCCACACCACGCGTTTGGCGTTACCGGGCATGCGACAGCGCAACTGGGGACGAATCATCAATGTCTCTTCGGTGCATGGACTGGTCGCCTCGGCGCAGAAAGCCGCCTATGTGGCCGCCAAACACGGCGTGGTCGGGCTGACCAAGACCGTTGCGCTGGAAACCGCCACCACCGGCATTACCTGTAATGCGCTCTGTCCCGGCTGGGTGCTGACGCCTTTGGTGCAACAGCAGATCGACAGCAAGGCGCAAGTTCATGGCGACCCGACGCGAGCGACACGGGATTTGTTGATGGAAAAACAGCCATCGCTGGACTTCGTGACGCCTGAGCAACTGGGCGAGCTGGTGCTGTTTCTCTGCAGCGATGCGGCCAAACAGGTGCGCGGGGCCGCCTGGAACGTCGACGGCGGTTGGCTGGCGCAATAGCCGGCCTCCGACCCTGCGATTCCAGCCGGCCACGCCAGACGCCGGTCAGCGCCACACCTTATGAAATGGAACGATGCCTTATGACTGTGCCGGCCAGCCGGCCAGCCGGCCGTGGTCAGGCGAATGGTCGCCTCGCGGCAATCAAAAAGGATTCCGTCATGAATAAATTCTTCCGTCAGTTCCGTATTGCCCAGCGCGTCTGGGTGCTTACGTTCGGTCTTGGCCTGGTGGTCGTGCTGTTCACGTTGTGGATGGTGACGAGCCTGCAGCGCGGCCTTACCGAGGAGAAATTGGCAGCAGTAGATGCCGCTCTCACGACCGCCATACGTGTCATGGAACACTACGAGGAGCGCGCGCGTACCGGTGAGCTCACCCTGGAGCAAGCGCAGACAGGCGCGATGGATGTGATCGGTACCATCCGTTACCTGGGCGACCATTATTTATGGATCAACAATCTGGACTACGTTTGGCTGATGCATCCGGTCAGCCCTCAGCTGGTCGGACGAAACCTGCGCGATCTCAAGGACAAGGCGGGAAAGCCCTTCGTGCAGCAACTGGTCGAGGGTGTGCGTAGCAATGGCTCGATGCGACTGGAATACCTCTGGCCGCGTCCGGGCGCCAGCGAAGCGGAACCGAAGCTGACCGAGGCGCGCGGTTTCAAGCCCTGGGGTTGGATGGTAGCCAGTGGCATCCATCCGGCCGACATCGATGCAGCGGTGAACCGCGAGGTGAAGGGGCCGCTGATCATCGGCGCGCTGATTCTTCTGGCGTTGACTGGATTCAGCACGCTGCTGATCCGCAGCATCACCGGGCCGTTGCGTCGCACTGTTGCCGCTCTCGAAGAGGCTTCGAATGGCCGAACCGATCTGACGGTGCGTTTGCCGGTCGAAGGGCGCGACGAGCTTGCGCTGCTGGCGCGAAGCTTCAATACCCTGGTCGAAGCGGCGAACGATGTCGTCGCTCAGGTTACCGAGGCCAACCTGAAGCTGGTCGCCGCCAGCGATCATCTTGCCGAGATAACCGATAGCGCTCAGCGCGATGCCGAATCACAGGAACTGGAGACGGCCAGTCTTGCGGCGGCCATGAACCAGATGGTCGCGACCGTGCAGGAGGTGTCTCGCAACGCCGGTCTCGCCGCTGAATCGACTCGCCAGACCGAAATGGAGGCGGCCGACGGGCGTCGTGTCGTTGAGCAGAGCATGCGCGCAATCGAGGCGCTGACAAGTGATCTTGCTCAGTCACGCGCGGTGGTCGAGAAGCTCGCCAAGGATTCGCAGGACATCGGCACGGTAGTCGACGTGATCACCGGAGTGGCCGAACAGACCAACTTGCTCGCGCTGAATGCCGCGATCGAAGCGGCGCGTGCGGGCGAGCATGGACGCGGCTTTGCCGTGGTAGCGGACGAGGTGCGTTCGCTGGCGCAGCGTACCCAGTCGTCGACCCGTGAGATTCACGCGATCATCGAGCGTCTGCAATCGGGCGCAGTGATGGCAGCCGAGTGCATGGTTCGCAATGCCGACAAGGCGCAGCTGGCTGTGGAACAGGCTGCCCATGCTGGCGAGTCGCTCAACGCGATTACTCTGGCGGTTTCCTCGATAAACGACATGAACCTGCAGATCGCCACGGCAGCAGAACAACAGAGCGCCACCGCCGAAGAAATCAACCGCAGCGTGAGTGGCATCCGCGACACAGTCATATCGGGCGGGCAGACGGTAACGAGTACCCGTGGCGCCAGCGCTGAACTGCGCCAATTGGCACAGGCGCTTGGCGGTCACATGGAGCGCCTGAAGGCCTGACGGAGAATGGGCCGCGGCCGAAGCTCGGCCGCGGAAGCCTCCGGTTGTGGTGGTGTCATTGGAGGTGCTTCGCTTCGATTATCGCTCGCTCAAACCATGCAATTGCAGCTTCGAATACAGGCTTGCGCGGGAAATACCCAGCTCTGTCGCGGCGCGGCGGCGGTTGCCTTTGCAGGCGAGCAGGGCGTGTTGCAGCGCACGGCGTTCGGCCTGGGCAACGCTTTCGGCAAGCCGCTGCAATGGCGTCGCTTCCTGGGCGGGCAGTGGTTCGATGGTGGCGGGCATGGCTTGTGCGGGTGGCGTGGCGCTAGCGTTCTGTTCTCCGAGCAACGGCAACAGGTGCTGTGCATCCAGCGCCGGGCCATCGGCATTTAGCTGGGCGCGCTCAAGCAGATTGCTCAGCTCACGAACGTTGCCGCGCCAGGGTTGGTTGCAAAGCAGCGCCACGGCGGCGGGGGCGAGTTCCATCGGCGCTTGGCCGGAGCGATTGGCGATATCGTCAAGCAGGTGCTCGAGCACGGCGGGAATATCGCTTGCGCGCTCGCGCAATGGCGGCACCTTGAGCGCGAGCACGTTGAGGCGGTAGTAGAGGTCGTCGCGAAACTGTCCGGCGGCGACTTTGGCTTCCAGATCTATATGCGTGGCGGCGATGACCCGCACATTGAGCGGCTTGACCTGGTTGGAACCCAGCGGCTCGATCTCCTGCTCCTGCAGCACACGCAGAAGCTTGGCCTGCAGAGGCAATGGCAGATCGCCGATCTCATCGAGGAACAGGGTGCCGCCATTGGCGACTTCGAACTTGCCGATGCGTGCCTTGCGATCCGCGCCAGTGAAGGCGCCTGGTGCGGTGCCGAACAGTTCGGCTTCGACCAGGGTTTCCGGAATCGCTGCGACGTTCACCGCGACGAAGGGACCATTGGCGCGTGGCGACAGGTTGTGGATGCCTTGGGCCAACAGTTCCTTACCGGTGCCGGTTTCGCCGCGAATCAATACCGTGGCGTCGAGCTGGGCGGCACGACGCGCCTGGCGCTTGACCTCGCTGGCGGCTGGGCTGGTGCCGATGAAGCCGGCAATGGTGTAGCGAGCACGGCGGGCCTTGGCCAATTCATTCTGAGTGGCGAGCAACTGGTTTTGCAGCGTTGTGAATTTGCTCATCAACGGCTTGAGATGTCGTGCGCGATCGAACAGAACGAAACCCAATGCACCGACCAGCGTGCCGTCCTCGTCTCGTAGCGGAATGCGAGTGACGACGAAATGCTCGTCACCAAAAGCCATGAGGTCGAGCATGCTCGGCTGGCCGTTTTCCATCACCTCGCGAAGGCGGCTGGCCGGGAGGACTTCTTCGACTTCCTTGCCGAGCACGCTGCGTGGATCGCTGATGCCGATCTTCTCGGCGTACTTGTCGTTGATCCAGACGATGCGGGCCTGGCGGTTGACCGCGATGGTCCCTTCGCATTGAGCGTTGAGGTGATCGAACAACAGCGGCATCGCCACGGCGCGAAAGCGCTCCGGAGAAACGCCGATGGTCAGGCCGTTGTGGTCGAGGTCGTTGCGTGCTATCGCCATGGGCAGAGCAATCCGATTGGGTTCGGCCGATTATGGAAGGCACCGGCTGCCTCGGGCAAGGCAGCCGGGCGGGGACGCGATCAGCTGGTTTTAGCGCGCGTAGATTTCATTGGGCAACCACGTCGCCAGCGGCGCGAAGAAAAACACCAGAGCCAGGGCGAGCAGCTGGATCAGGATGTACGGCAGCACGCCAAGGTAGATATCCGAAGTGGTCACACCCGGTGGGCAGACACCTTTGATGTAGAACAGCGAGAAGCCTACCGGAGGTGTCAGGAAGGAGGTCTGCAGGCACATTGCGAAGAGAATCGCGAACCACAGCGGATCGACGCCCATGGAGAACAGTACCGGCGCTACCAGCGGCAGGACGATCAGAGTGATTTCCACCCAGTCCAGGAAGAATCCCAGCAGGAAGGTGATGAACAGCACCGTGAGCAATACGCCGGTCTGGCCGAACGGTAATCCGGTGAGCGCATCGCGGATCACATCGTCTCCACCCAGACCGCGCAGCACGGCGGCGAACACCGTGGCGCCGATGAAGATGCCGAAGATGAAGGCCGAGGTGCGGCTGGTCTGGTAGAGCGCATCCTTGAAAACGCTCATGTTCAGCTTGCGACTGCAGGCAGCCATCAATATCGCGCCGAACGCGCCGACGGCGGACGCTTCGGTGGTGGTGGCGATGCCGAAGAAAATCGAGCCGAGTACCGCAAGGATCAGCGCGAACGGCGGAACCACGGCCCAGAATACGTCGAGCAGCGCACGTGCATCGAGCTTTTGACGGTTGGCCGGCGCGGGTGCGAAGTCTTTCTTCACCCAGGCTATGACGACGATATAGAGAACGTACATCAGCGCCAGCATGAGGCCTGGAATCAGCGCGCCCATGAACAGCTTGCCCACGGAGGCCTCGGAAGTACCGAGACGATCGGCCATTAGTACCAGCATGATGCTCGGCGGAATGATGATGCCCAGCGTGCCGACCGAGCAGGCGGTGCCGACCGCGAGGCTCTTGTTGTACTTGGCTTGCAGCATCGGTCCGATCGAAAGCATGCCCAGCAGCGCTACCGAGGCGCCGACGATACCGGTGGAGGCGGCAAGCAGAATGCCCACCAGCACCACGGTGATTGCGTATCCGCCGCGCAATGGCCCGAGGACCCGCACCAGACTGTGCATCAAGCGCTCAGCGATGCCGGACCGGTCGAGCATGATGCCCATGAAGATGAACAGCGGCAGCGCCACCATCAACTCGTTGGCGACAATGCCGTAGATGCGTGCATCCAGCACGCCGATGGTGCCATCCCAGGTAAACCAGAGATCGGCATCGTAGTGTTCGACCATCACATGGCCGAGCACGGCAAACAGCAACCCGATGCCGGCCAACGACCAGGCCACCGGAAAGCCAAGCAGCAGAAGCACCATGAACGTAGCGAACATGCTGATGACGAGAATTTGTTCCAGACCCATGATTACGGCTTCTCCATCAGGGCTGCGAATGACCGCGATCGCGGTTATTCGTGGGGGCCGTAATGGCCCGTGGGAAATTGAACAGCAGCGTGCTGCAGCGCGTGGCCTTGGAGAACAAAGCCAGAGCCAGCAGCATCAAGCCCAGCGGCAATACGCTCTTGAAGATGAAGCGATGCGGCAGACCGCTCGGCGCTTGCGAGCGCTCGCTATAGACGAACGCGTGATAAGCGAAGGGAATCAGCGCGTCGACCATCAGCACAACGATTGGCAAGGCAAGGAACACGATGCCCAGCAACTCGATGATGGTCCGGCTGCGCAGGGTGAATTTCTCGCTCAGCACATCGACCCGCACGTGATCGTCGCGCACCACGGCGTATGCCAGGGCGAGCAACACCGCGGCGCCAAACAGGTGCCAGGACAGCTCTTCTAGCGCAATGGAGCCGCGCGCCAGCACGAAGCGGCTGAACACATTGGTCAGCACCACCAGCAGGCACAGCACCCAGAGCCAGGCGCTGAGTTCGCCGATGGTGATCATGGTCTTGTCCAGCCACCAGGAAAGTTTGTTGTGCGGCAGCCCATCCGCGTTAGCGGCGGGCACTGCGTCGTTGGGGGAAACGGAATGAACGGACACGGCCACCTCGGCAATCCGGTACTAGGGAAAAGAGGGGCACGGCCGTCGCCGTGCCCCTGATGGCCTGTGTGGTTAGCTGCTTTTCAAGTTCGCGCCCGCAGGCTGATACGGCTTTGCCTGCTGCGTTTACGTTCAAACGTAGGCATCCGAATTTGACTAACTGAACTAGCCACACAGGCCACTAGGCTCAGCGGAGCTATCAGTCGTACTGGTAGTAGTCGCGCGGTAGGTAACCCTTGCCGTGCCAAATGGAGTGGTGCTTCATGAAGGCGCGCTGGCTGGTCAGGACGCGGTTGAACATTTCGTCCCCGGCGGCGATTTCGTCGAGCACTTCATTGGTCACGCGCTCCAGCTCACGCAGTACTTCTTCCGGCAGTACCTGGGCTTTTACGCCTTGCTTTTCGTACTCGCGCAGAGCTGTTGGCTGGGCCCATTCGCTTTCGGCGAAGCCTTTAAGCGTGGCGGATTCGCAACCCATCTCGATCAGCGCGCGGCTTTGCGGCTCCAGTTTGTCCCAAACCCCTTTGTTGACCAGCAGGTGCGACGTGGTCAGGGTCTGGTGCCAGCCGGGCATGATGTAGTTCTTGATGATCTGGTCGAGGCCCAGCATCTTGTCGATCGCGGGTTGCGAGAACTCGGTGGCGTCGATGATTTTGCGTTCCAGCGCCTGATAGATCTCGCCACCGGGGATCATCGTGACCGAGGCGCCAAGCTTCTCGAGTACCTTGCCGCCGATGCCGGCAAAGCGGATGCGCAGGCCGTCGATGTCCTCCAGCTTCTCGATCGGCTTGGCGAACCAACCGGCGCCCTCTGGGCCGATGATGCTGCACAGCATCGGATGAATGTTGCGTTCGGCGTAGATTTCTTCGAGCAGCTTCTTGCCGTCGCCTTCGTAATACCAGGCCAGGTAGGCCGGCGGTTCCATGTTGAACGGAGCCCCGGAATACAACGGAAGCGATGCGATGGTGCCTTGGTCGTAACCGATCCAGGTGTAGCCTGCCGGATACTTGCCATTGCTCACCGCATCCATGATTTCGAATGGCGGTACCAGCTCACCGGGCTCGTAGTAGCGCAACTGGATATCGCCGCCGGAAATGGCTTTTAGCGATTCGGATAGATGCTTGACCGGCGTGGTCAGGCCAACGAGGTGCGAAGGGAACGCCAGCGGCACCTGCCAGCGGATCTTCTCGGTCGCCATCGCGTTACCGCTAACCAGCGTGGCGCTGAGGAGGGTGGTTGCGCCGATGGCGCAAGCGAGACGGGATAGCTTTTTCTTTACAGACATTGCAGGTTTCCTTGTTTTTGTTGTTTTGGTAACCAGAAGAGTTGCGGCCCGGTGCGGTGACGCAGCCGGAAGGCGGAAGAACGACATCCGGTCGTGTCCGCCAGGTGTTTCTGGCCTCTAGCCCTTATCGCTTAGCAGGTTCTGTGCCTGACTCTAAAAAAATGCTGCAACCCGCGTTTTAGAGGCGTTTCGGCTAATTGGCCGAGACGCCGGTGTCCAGCTCGATGGACACTCGTATGGGTTGTCTTTAGCAATGTCCAGAACGCTGGAAACCTGTCTGGCTTTTTGGACGATTAAGATGGGATAGGCGCGGAGGTTGGTCAGAAGCCGGCGTGCTGGTGTCGGCGAGGTTGCTGCGAGCGGCCCGAATTGCAAGCAACCTCGCTCCTGCGAAAGGCCAAGCGACGTTCGCGTTTGTTGGCTGTGTTTGTATGCATCCAGTAACCATGCCGCACAGGATTGCAGGAGCGAGCTTGCTCGCGAACCGGCGGCGTGTAAGAGCCTACGAAAGTGCGTGCGGGGCTGTTGGCATGGTCGGGGTCAGCTTGCTTCTTTGTCCATGGTCGCCTTCAGAGCGGTGAGGCAGCGCTCTTCGGCAGTATCCAGCTCCAGCTGCATTTGCTGGATATCCAACTGCTGCTGCTCGAGCTGCTGACGGCGTTCGGTGATCATGCCGAGCATGATATTCAGCTGCTTCTGGTTGCCGGCCTTGGGATCGTAGAGTTCGATCAGGGTTTTGCATTCGGCGAGCGAAAAACCCAGACGCTTGCCACGCAGGATGAGCTTGAGGGCGACGCGATCCTTGGGGGTATAGACGCGCTCTTGGCCGCGTCGCGTCGGCGAGAGCATGCCCTGTTCTTCATAAAAGCGAATGGCTCGGGTGGTGATGTCGAGCTCGTTGGCCAGATCGGAAATGCTGAAGGTCTGCTTTGCCATTAAGTATCCAGTCTTGCGTGTTCATCGCGGCTCGTGGCGAGCCGGGGTTTGTCGTTCTGTAGTTGTTGAGCAAGGCTACACGCGGCCGGACGCTATGCACAGTGGCGTCGGGCCAGCGTCTAGCCGGCTCAGCGGCGAATCGGGCAACCGGTGGCTTCCTGTAGCGCCTCGAAACTCACCCCATCGGCGAGCTCCACGAGTTTCAAGCCCTGCTCGGTCACGTCCAGCACGCCCAGGTCGGTGATGATCCGGTCGACCACGCCGACGCCGGTCAGCGGCAGGTCGCACTGTTTGATGATCTTATGAGCGCCCTTTGCGGTGTGCTCCATCAGCACGACGACGCGCTTGACCCCGGCCACCAGATCCATCGCGCCGCCCATGCCCTTGACCATCTTGCCGGGGATCATCCAATTAGCCAGATCGCCCGCCTCGGACACCTGCATGGCGCCAAGAATCGCGAGGTTGATGTGACCGCCGCGGATCATGCCGAAACTCATCGCGTTATCGAAAAAGGCGCTGCCGGGCAGGGCGGTGACGGTCTGCTTGCCGGCGTTGATCAGGTCCGGGTCGATCTCGTCTTCGGTCGGAAACGGGCCAATACCGAGCAGACCGTTCTCGCTCTGCAGCCATACGTCCATGCCGTCCGGAATGTAGTTGGCCACGAGAGTCGGCAGGCCGATGCCGAGGTTGACGTAGAAGCCGTCCTGCAATTCCTGCGCAGCGCGCTGCGCCATCTGTTCGCGTGTCCAGGCCATGATCAGCTCCTCACCGTACGTTTTTCGATGCGTTTCTCGGCGTTCGGGTTGTGGATGATGCGCTGCACGTAGATGCCCGGCAGATGGATCTGGTCAGGGTCCAGCTCACCGGTTTCGACCAGTTCGTCGACTTCCACCACGCAGACCTTTCCAGCCATTGCCGCGAGCGGATTGAAGTTGCGCGCGGTCTTGTTGAATACCAGATTGCCGGCCTTGTCGGCTTTGTAGGCCTTGACCAGGGCGATGTCGGCGGGGAGCGACTCTTCCATCACGTACCAGTCACCATTGAACTGGCGGGTTTCCTTGCCTTCGGCGATCAACGTGCCGTAGCCGGTGCGGGTATAGAACGCGGGAATGCCGGAGCCGGCAGCGCGCAGCTTTTCGGCGAGGGTGCCTTGCGGGGTAAATTCGAGCTCCAGCTCTCCGGCGAGGTACTGGCGCTCGAACTCCTTGTTTTCGCCCACGTAGGAAGAAATCATCTTGCGCACCTGCCGCGACTCCAGCAGTAGGCCGAGGCCGAAACCGTCCACGCCCGCGTTGTTGCTGATCACCGTTAGGTCTTTCTTTCCGGTGTCGCGCAGCGCCGCGATCAGCGCCTCGGGAATGCCACACAGACCGAAGCCGCCGACGGCGAGGGTCATGCCATCCTCGACCAAACCGTCGAGCGCCTGCGGGGCGTTAGGATAGATCTTGTTCATGTAGGCCTCTTGTTTTTCATATGGCTACTTGTTCGATCAGGTTTGCCATCACTCTGCACTCAAACGCGCCCCTGCAACCCGGGAGCCGTTGCGTCGACCCAGTACGTCACTGATGCGTTGCCCCGCGGCAACCAGCGCATCCAGATCGATGCCGGTATGGATGCCCAGCCCGTTGAGCATGTAAAGCACGTCTTCGCTGGCAACGTTGCCGCTGGCGCCTTTGGCGTAAGGGCAGCCACCGAGTCCGGCGACTGAGCTGTCGAACGTGCAGATGCCTTCGAGCAGGCTGGCATAGATATTCGCCAATGCCTGGCCGTAGGTATCGTGAAAGTGTCCGGCGAGCTTGTCGCGCGGGACTTCACGACTGACGATCTCGAACAACTGGCGGGTCTTGCCAGGCGTGCCGGTTCCGATGGTGTCACCCAGGGAAACCTCGTAGCAGCCCATGGCGAACAATTCGCGTGTGACGTGGGCGACGCGCCGCGGATCGATTTCGCCTTCATAGGGGCAGCCGAGCACGCAGGACACATAGCCACGCACCTGGATGCCGTTTTCGCGCGCCGCCGCCATCAGCGGGGCGAAGCGCGCCAAGCTCTCATCGATGGAACAATTGATGTTCTTCTGCGAAAAGGCTTCGGAGGCGGCGCCGAATACCGCGACTTCGCTGACCCCTGCTGCAATGGCCGCTTCGAGGCCTTTCAGATTCGGCGTCAGCGCCGCATAGGTCACGCCGGGCTTCTGCCTGATCTGCCCGAAGACTTCGGCCGAGCCGGCCATCTGCGGCACCCATTTGGGCGACACGAAGCTGCCGACCTCGATGTATTGCAAGCCGGCAGCGCTGAGATCGTCCACCAGCCGCACCTTGTCGGCGATGCTGATGGGCTGCTTTTCGTTCTGCAGGCCGTCGCGGGGGCCGACTTCTACCAAGCGGACGTGTTTGGGCAGGTTCATAAATGCTCCATGGGGGCGGGCGTCGTAGCGTCTTCACCTGTTTTGTTAGTTTTCTGGTGGGCTGAAGCCCACCCTACGCGTCCGGTGGACCCAAGCGGAATACCTCCGGTACCACTCTACGGTGCTGTCTTCCGTAGGGTGGGCTTTAGCCCACCAATTGCCGGGCAATACGTGCCGTGTCACAGCTATGAGGGTGCGCCGGGCGGCGTTCCGCTTCAGCCCACCAATCCGAAAGCGTCAGGCCTCTTCCATCTCCAGCAACACCGTTCCCTCATTGACCATATCGCCTTCAGCGCAGAACAGGCTTTTAACCACACCGGCCTGCTGGCTTCTGATGCTGTGCTCCATCTTCATCGCTTCCAGCACGACCAGTGTGGCACCAGCCTCGACGCTCTGCCCGGCCTCGACCAACACCCGAACGATGCTGCCGTTCATGGGTGCGGTCAGGCCGCCATGATGCTGGTGGTTGGCCTCGGCTTCGGCGATGGGGTCGAACGCCGTCACGGCTTGCAGCTCGCCGTTCCATTCCAGATAAAGAGTTTGGCCCTGACGAATCGCCTTCGGCCTGCGCAGGGCTTCTGCTTTTGTAGGAGCGAGCTTGCTCGCGAAGGCGGTTTCCGAGGAGGTTGATTCGCGAGCAAGCTCGCTCCTACGGGCATCAGCATTAATGTGTACCAGGCGGCTTTCGCCATTGCATTGCAGATGCACGCCAATCCGTGCCGGCATGCCGAAACGCAGTCCATCACGCTTTGCCCAAGGCGAGTGCAGGTCGTCTTCACGGACCTTGGCCGGTTCGCTCTGCACGAACAGCTCGCCAGCCAGCTGCCAGAATTCATCGGCCAGTTCGCCAGGTTTGCGCATCAGCTCGGCTTCGTGACGGGGGATGAAACCGGTGTCCAGCTCCGCCGCCGCGAAGGCAGGGTGGCCGACCACGCGACGCAGGAAGGCGAGGTTGGTGCGCACGCCGCCAATGTAGGTTTCATCGAGCATGGATAACAGGCGCAGCCGCGCTTCCTCGCGGTTCTCGCCCCAGGCGATCAGCTTGCCCAGCATCGGATCGTAGAAGGGCGACACCACATCGCCTTCGGCCACGCCGCTGTCGACACGGCGACCCGGACCTGAAGCGGATTCGCGGTACAAATCGAGGGTGCCGGTAGCGGGCAGGAAGTCGTTATCCGGGTCTTCGGCATACAGCCGCACCTCGATGGCGTGGCCGTTCAGCGGCACCTGCTGTTGGGTGATCGGCAGCGGTTCGCCACGGGCGACGCGGATCTGCCAGGCGACCAGATCGAGGCCGGTGATGGATTCGGTGACCGGATGCTCGACCTGCAGGCGCGTGTTCATCTCCATGAAGAAGAATTCGCCGCGGGCGTCGAGCAGAAATTCCACGGTGCCTGCGCCGACATAACCGATGGCCTGCGCGGCCTTGACCGCCGCTTCGCCCATGGCGCGGCGCAGCTCCGGCGAGAGGCCCGGTGCCGGCGCTTCTTCGACGACTTTCTGATGGCGCCGCTGGATCGAGCAATCACGCTCGTTGAGATACAGGCAGTTGCCATGCTGGTCGGCGAATACCTGGATCTCCACGTGGCGAGGCTTGAGCACGTACTTCTCGACCAACATGCGTGAGTCGCCGAACGAGGACTGCGCTTCACGTTGGGCCGATTGCAGCGCTTCGGCCAGCTCGGCTTCGCGCTCGACGACCTTCATGCCCTTACCGCCGCCGCCTGCGGTGGCCTTGAGCAGTACCGGGTAGCCGATCCGCTGCGCAGCAGCGCGAAAAGTTTCCACGTCCTGGGCTTCGCCGTGATAGCCGGGCACCAATGGCACGCCGGCTGTTTCCATCAGCGCCTTGGCTGCGGATTTGCTGCCCATGGCGTCAATGGCCGATGCGGGCGGGCCGAGGAAGATCAGTCCGGCGTCTTCGATGGCTCGGGCGAACTCAGCGTTCTCGGAAAGGAAGCCATAGCCAGGGTGGATTGCCTGAGCACCGCTGGCCTTGGCGGCGGCGATCAGTTTGTCGATTCGCAGGTAGCTTTCAGCCGGCTTGGCGCCGCCGAGATCGATGCGGATGTCGGCTTCGCGGGAGTGCCGTGCGTCGCGGTCGATGGCGCTGTGCACGGCGACGGTGGTCAGGCCCATGGCCCTGGCGGTGCGCATCACGCGACAAGCGATCTCGCCGCGGTTGGCGACGAGGAGGGTGGTTATCATTGTTGTGGCTCCTGCGTGGCCTTGAGCATGTTTCCCCTCACCCTAGCCCTCTCCCCAAAGGGGCGAGGGGATGACGGGGTGAGGCGAGGGAGTGGTGTGGTTTGGCAGACGGTGGCTCGCCTGATTGACGTGGCAAGGCGAGCATGGTTGCCGTAGCTGCGAGCTAGCGTCGTGGCCCAGACGCTGTACGAAACAACCCCCTCTCCTCCTTGGGGAGATGGCTGGGGAGAGGGGGCGGAATTCCAGACGAACCCGGACATCAAGCGTCCCCCAACCAAGCCGGTTTGCGCTTTTCCAGAAAGGCGTTCAGCCCTTCCTGGCCCTCTGGGCTGACGCGGATACGCGCAATGGTGTTTTCGGAGTAGCGGCGCAGGGCAGGGCTGAGCGAGCCGCTGCTGGCTTCACGCAGCAGATCCTTGCTGGCACGCATGGCCTGTGGGCTGTTGAGCAGAAGGTTGCCGATCCAGCTGTTGAGGCTGTCGTCCAGCTCGGCCGCGGCATAAGTTTCGGACAGCAGGCCAAGCTCACGCGCCCGCTCGCCGCTGAAACGCTCACCCGTCATGGCATAACGGCGCGTGGCGCGTTCGCCGATGGCCTTGACCACGAAGGGGCTGATCACCGCCGGCGCCAAGCCGATGCGCACTTCGGACAATGAGATTTGCGCATCAGCGGCGCCGATCGCCATGTCACAGCAGGCGATCAACCCGACAGCGCCGCCGAAGGCCGCGCCTTGCACGACCGCAAGTGTCGGCAGCTTCAAGTGGTAGAGGCTGTACATCATCTCAGCCAGCTCACGGGCATCGGTGAGATTGGCCTCAAAGTCCAGCTTGGCCGACTGCTGCATCCAGGCGAGGTCGGCGCCCGCCGAGAAGTGCTTGCCGCGACCGCGCAATAATAGGAAGCGCAGGCTTTTGTCCGCCTGTACCTGATCTATGGCGAGCACCAGCTCGCGAATCATCTCGGCGTTAAAGGCATTGTTCTTTTCCGGGCGGTTGAGCCAGAGAGTGGCGAAGCCGCGCGGGTCTTTTTCCAGTTGTACGGTGGTGAAATCGGTCATGGCGGCAAAATCCTCGATCACTAGGGGCGTGAGCGCCGCTCACATCCGGAATACGCCAAATCGGGTCGGCTCGATCGGTGCGTTGAGGCTGGCCGAGATCGCCAGGCCCAGCACGTCACGCGTCTGTGCCGGATCAATCACGCCGTCGTCCCACAGCCGTGCACTGGAATAGTAGGGATGCCCCTGGCGCTCGTACTGTTCGAGAATCGGCTGCTTAAGCTCTGCTTCCGCTTCATCGGAAAAAGAATGCCCGCTGCGCTCGGCCTGTTCGCGCTTTACTTGCACCAGCACGCCAGCGGCCTGCTCGCCGCCCATCACGCCGATGCGCGCGTTGGGCCACATCCACAGAAAACGCGGGTCGTAGGCGCGACCGCACATGCCGTAGTTGCCCGCGCCAAAACTGCCGCCGATGACCACCGTGAACTTCGGCACCTGAGCGCAGGCCACGGCAGTGACCAGCTTGGCGCCGTGTTTGGCGATGCCACCGGTCTCGTACTTCTGCCCGACCATGAAACCGGTGATGTTTTGCAGGAACAACAGCGGAATGCCGCGCTGGCAGGCCAGTTCGATAAAGTGCGCGCCTTTTTGTGCAGCCTCGGCGAAGAGGATGCCGTTGTTCGCCAGGATCGCGATCGGGTAGCCATGCAATGTGGCGAAGCCGCAAACCAGCGTGGTGCCGAACAGGGCCTTGAATTCATCGAATTCGCTGCCATCCACCAGCCGCGCGATCACTTCGCGTACGTCATAGGGCTGCTTGGATTGCGCAGGGATCACGCCGTAGAGCTCGTCCGCGGCATATAGCGGTGCCCGCGGCTGACGAGCCTGCAATTGGCCGAGTTTTTGCCAATTGAGGTTGGCCACGCAGCGGCGGGCGATGGCCAGCGCGTGTTCGTCGTTTTCGGCGTAATGGTCGGCAACGCCGGAGGTCTTGCAGTGCACGTCGGCGCCGCCCAGGTCCTCGGCGGTCACCACTTCGCCGGTGGCGGCTTTGACCAGCGGCGGGCCGGCGAGAAAGATGGTCG
Source organism: Stutzerimonas sp. VN223-3 (assembly GCF_045999685.1). NCBI lineage: Bacteria > Pseudomonadati > Pseudomonadota > Gammaproteobacteria > Pseudomonadales > Pseudomonadaceae > Stutzerimonas > Stutzerimonas sp. VN223-3. The sequence goes on from NZ_RBEC01000001.1 coordinate 1,265,820, forward strand.
CCTGGTTGCGCACCATGATGGTTTCATCCGCCATCGCCGGTACATAGGCCCCGCCGGCAGTGCAGGAGCCCATCACCACGGCCAGCTGCGGGATGCCCATGGCGCTCATGTTGGCCTGGTTGAAGAAGATGCGGCCGAAGTGCTCACGGTCCGGGAAGACCTCGTCCTGACGCGGCAGGTTGGCGCCACCGGAATCCACCAGGTAAATGCATGGCAGACGATTCTGCTGGGCGATGGCCTGGGCGCGCAGGTGCTTTTTCACGCTGAGCGGGTAGTAGCTGCCGCCTTTTACCGTCGCATCGTTGGCGATGATCATGCATTCGACGCCTTCGACCCGGCCAATGCCGGCGACTACGCCCGCGGCGGCGACGTCTTCACCGTAAACCTCGTAAGCGGCCAGCGGCGCAACTTCGAGAAAGGCCGAACCGGAGTCGAGGAGAGCGTTGATGCGGTCACGCACCAGCAGTTTGCCGCGTGCAACATGGCGTTGCTGGGCCTTCTCGCCACCGCCTTCGCTGACCTTGCCGAGCAAGGCGCGCAGGTTTTCGACCTGTTCCAGCATCGCGTCGCGGTTGGCAGCGAATTCCGGCGAGCGGGGGTTGATTTGGGTGTTCAGGATGGCCATGTGGAGCCCTCGAAATGCGCTGGACGATACAGCCCGTAGGGTGGGCTTCAGCCCACCGCAAGTCCGCAACGGTGGGCTGAAGCCCACCCTACCGCGTCTCGTCTCAACGCCTTGTTTGTCTTTATTTGGTCTCGTTAAACAACTCGCGGCCAATCAGCATGCGGCGGATCTCACTGGTGCCGGCGCCGATCTCGTAGAGCTTGGCGTCGCGCAGCAAACGGCCGGTCGGGAATTCGTTGATGTAGCCGTTGCCGCCCAAGATCTGGATCGCCTGCAGTGCCATCTGTGTCGCCGCTTCGGCGGTATAGAGAATCACGCCGGCGGCGTCCTTGCGGGTGGTTTCGCCGCGGTCGCAGGCTTGGGCCACGGTGTAAAGATAGGCGCGGCTGGCGTTGAGCTGGGTGTACATGTCGGCGACCTTGCCCTGGATGAACTGGAACTCGCCGATGCTTTGACCGAACTGCTTGCGGTCGTGGATGTAGGGCACCACCACGTCCAGGCAGGCCTGCATGATCCCAACCGGGCCGCCGGCAAGTACCACGCGCTCGTAATCCAGACCGCTCATCAGCACCTTGACGCCGCCGTTCTCGACACCCAGCACGTTCTCTTCCGGCACCTCGACGTCATCGAAGAAGAGCTCACAGGTGTTAGAGCCGCGCATGCCGAGCTTGTCGAATTTGTTGCCGCGCGAGAAACCCTTCCAGTCGCGCTCGACGATGAAGGCGGTGATGCCGTGCGCGCCCTTGTCCAGGTCGGTCTTGGCGTAGATCACGTAGGTGTTGGCGTCCGGGCCGTTGGTGATCCAGGTCTTGCTGCCGTTGAGCACGAAGCGGTCGCCCTTGCGATCGGCGCGCAGCTTCATCGAAACCACATCGGAGCCGGCGTTCGGCTCGCTCATCGCCAGCGCGCCGACGTGCTCGCCAGAAACCAGTTTGGGCAGGTAATTCGCCTTCTGCTCCGGCGTGCCGTTGCGGTTGATCTGGTTGACGCAGAGGTTGGAATGCGCGCCATAGGACAGCCCCACTGAGGCCGATCCGCGGCTGATTTCCTCGAGAGCGATGACGTGCGCCAGGTAGCCCATGCCGGCGCCGCCATATTCCTCGTCTATGGTGATACCGAGCAGGCCCATGTCGCCGAACTTGCGCCACATGTCGCTGGGGAACAGGTTGTCACGGTCGATGGACTCGGCGCGGGGCGCCAGTTCATCGGCAACGAATCCGCGTACCTGATCGCGCAGCATGTCGACGGTTTCACCGAGGGCAAAGTTGAGGCCGGAGTAGTTCATGTGCCACCTGTCTTGTAATTGTTCTGATTCGACTACTGGACGCCGGAAAACGTTGATTCCAATTGCGGTCCAGCCTGTTGTTTGTCGCGTTCCAGTACCGGCTTTAGGCGTCGGGGCGCGATGGGTTGTTGCGTTGTTACCTTTACGTTAACGTAATCATGCCCGGAAGGACTGTCAACTCCAGCACGACGGGCGCCAAAGCCTCATAAAAAACATAAGACTGAGGAATTCGACATGAGTCTTCCGAGCTACACCTGCGGACCGCAGACCAAACCCTTGTTGGCCATGACCATCGGCGCAGCGTTCGACCGGGCAGTCGAGCGTTTCCCCGACCGTGAGGCCCTGGTCGTGCGTCATCAGAATCTGCGCTACACCTGGGCGCAGCTGGCCGAGGAAGTGGACCGCTGCGCACGGGGCTTGTTGGCGCTCGGCCTCAAACCTGGCGAGCGGGTGGGCATCTGGTCGCCGAACAATGCGCAGTGGTGCATTGCTCAGTTCGCTACTGCCAAAGTCGGCGTGGTGCTGGTGAACATCAACCCTGCCTACCGCCTGAACGAACTCGAATACGCGCTCAAACAGTCTGGCTGCCGCTGGCTGATCTGCGCCGATGCCTTCAAGACTTCCGACTATCACGCGATGCTTCATGAGTTGCTGCCGGAGCTGGAACGCTCGGCCGTGGGAACCCTGCAAAGCCACTTGCTGCCGGAGCTTCGCGGCGTGGTCAGCCTGTGCGACAAACCGGTGGATGGCATGCTGCTGTGGAAAGGCCTGATGGACATGGCCGAAGGCGTCGGCCCTGAGCAGCTGCGTCAATGCGGCGAGCAACTGCAGTTCGATGACCCCATCAATATTCAGTACACCTCCGGCACCACGGGCTTCCCCAAGGGCGCCACGCTCAGTCACTACAACATCCTCAACAACGGCTACATGGTCGGCGAAAGCCTGAAACTCACCGAGCATGACCGGCTGGTGATTCCGGTGCCGCTGTATCACTGCTTCGGCATGGTTATGGGCAACCTCGGCTGCGTGACCCACGGCACCACGATGATCTATCCGAGCGCCGCATTCGAGCCGCTCGCAGCGCTGCAGGCCGCTGCCGAAGAAAAGGCCACGGGCATGTACGGCGTGCCGACGATGTTCATCGCCATGCTCGACCATCCGGAGCGCCAATCGCTGGATCTGAGCAACCTGCGCACGGGCATCATGGCTGGTTCCACTTGCCCGATTGAAGTGATGAAGCGGGTGATCGACGACATGCACCTGGCCGAGATGCAGATCGCCTACGGCATGACCGAAACAAGCCCTGTCTCCACCCAGACCGGCCCGGATGATGATCTGGATCGTCGCGTAACCAGCGTCGGCCGCACCCAGCCGCACCTGGAAAGCAAAGTGGTCGACGAACACAACCGCATCGTCCCGCGCGGGCAGATTGGTGAACTCTGTACCCGCGGCTACAGCGTCATGCTCGGCTACTGGAACAACCCGGAAGCCACGGCGGGAGCCATCGATGGCGCGCGCTGGATGCACACCGGCGACCTGGCAATCATGGACGACGAGGGCTATCTCAAGATCGTCGGGCGCAACAAGGACATGATCATCCGTGGCGGTGAAAACGTGTATCCGCGCGAGGTCGAGGAATTTCTGTTTACCCATCCCGGGGTGGCGGACGTGCAGGTGATCGGGGTGCCGGACAAGACCTATGGAGAGGAGATCGTTGCCTGGGTCAAGCTGCATCCGGGGCATGAAGTCAGCGCCGATGACCTGCGTGATTTCTGCAAGGGGCGGATCGCGCACTTCAAGGCTCCGCGGCATATCAAGTTCGTCGGCGACTTCCCCATGACCATCAGCGGCAAGGTGCAGAAATTCCGTATGCGTGAAGTCAGCGTCGCTGAGCTCGGCCTCGGTGAATGAAGAACGGCATCGGGCCGGCTCGAACCGGTACTGCACTTTTGAACGATACGGAGTCCGCAATGACACAGCCCATCAGTCGTTTTCCCCTAATACAAGATATCGCTTCGCTGCCAGATGATGTGCGCGAGCGAATCCTTGCGGTACAGGAAAAGGCCGGTTTCGTGCCCAACGTGTTCCTGATGTTGGCTCACCGACCCGATGAGTTTCGGGCTTTTTTCAGCTACCACGATGCGCTCATGGAACGAGAGTCCGACAGCCTGACCAAGGCCGAAAAGGAGATGATCGTCGTGGCAGTCAGTGCCGATCACGGCTGTTTGTACTGCGTCGTCGCCCATGGTGCGATTCTGCGAATCCTCGCAAAGGACCCGCTGATCGCCGATCAGATCGCGGTCAACTATCGCACCGCGCCGATCAGCGAACGTCAGCGGGTCATGCTTGATTTCGCCTTGCATTTGGCTGCCCAGCGCGGCGTGCTGGATGACGCAGGGCAGGCGCGGCTGGAGGCAGTCGGCTTCTCGCTTGGCGACATCTGGGACATCGGCGCGATTGCCGCGCTGTTCGGTCTTTCCAATCGTCTGGTGTCGATGGCGCGGACGCCGCCGAACGACGAGTTCTATTTGCTGGGCCGCGTGCCCAAGGCCTAGCGTGCCGCCTGGCTGCAAAAGCAAGGAAGTCGCACACCAAGGAAGCCAATGTGCTCACATGCCACCTCGGCAGCTTGAGCGCATGGCGACACCTGGCTTACCTGCATTCTGGTGGGTGGCAATGCGTTGTAGATCAATAATCAAGATGAGCGTACTGGCAGGTTCGTTATGACTACGACTCTGCGACTACGGTATTCCAAGGTAGAGACGATGAATGCGATGAGCTATGTCCGACCGCCTCGCCGGAACATCCTCAGGCGTTCTGCCATTTAGCGTTGCGTTTCTCCAGAAAGGCATTAACGCCTTCCTTCTGGTCCAGGGTATCGAACAGCTCGACGAACAGGTCGCGCTCGCCAGCCCAGCCTTCTGCATGGCTACCGCTGCGGGCATTCATCACCAAGCGCTTGCAACGGCTGACGGACGAGGGGCTTTGTGCATTGACGCCTTCGGCCAGCTTAAGCGCAGCTTCCAGAGATTGGCCGCGCGGCACCACTTCCTCGACCAGGCCGATCTTCTCGGCGCGCTGTGCATTGACGCGCTCGCCGCAGAGGATCATCCGCTTGGCCCAGCCTTCGCCCACCAGCCATGGCAGGTTCTGGGTGCCGCCTGCACAGGGCAGCAGGCCGACGCTGGCTTCCGGCAGCGCCATTTGCGCCTGCTCTTCGGCGATACGGATATCACATGCCAGCGCACATTCCAGGCCGCCACCCATGGCGTAGCCGTTAATAGCGGCAATGGACACACCGCGGAAATGGCTCAGCGCATCAAAGGCGCGACCGAACAACTCAGCAACTTCGCGGGCCGCAACCTTGTCGCCATCGGCGAACTGCTTGAGATCGGCGCCAGCTGAGAAAAACTTCTCGCCCTGACCGGTAATGACCAGCGCGTAAACGTCCGGATTGTCGTTGAGCTGGCCGATCATCTGTTCCAGTGCTCCCAGGGATTCGCGGTCCCACGTATTGGCCGGCGGATTGGCGATGGTCAGCAGAGCAGTATGGCCGCGCATTTCGAGCTGAATCTTCTGGCTCATGTCGATTCCTTCTTCTTGTTGAACTGATTGCGAATGTAGTGAGGCGAAACAGGGTTCGATGAACGAGCCTAGCAGCGTAAAAATAGTAAACCCATGGTGCGAAATGCAGAGGTATTCTGTGTTTTTGCACAGCGGGCCGCAGGCGGGCGTGCTGAAGCTCAACGGATCTGGAGTTTGCAGTGGATTGGGATAACCTGCGTTTTTTTCTCGAACTGTCCCGTGCGGGCAAGCTGACCGTTGCCGCGCGGCGTCTGGGCGTCGATCACACGACTGTTGCACGACGCGTCCAGGCGTTGGAAAAGACGCTGGATCGCCAGTTGTTCATCCGCGCCAAAGCGGGCTATCGCCTGTCCGAGGCGGGGCGTGAATTGCTCGCCCAGGCCGAGGCAATGGAAAGCGCGATTACCTCCATCGAGCAGCCGAGCCTCACCGCTGACAAACTTTCAGGCCAGGTGCGTATCGGCGCTACCGAAGGCTACGGCACGGTAATGCTGGCCGGTCAGTTGGCCAGCCTGACGCGAGACTATCCGCATCTGGGTGTGGACTTGCTCGCGGTGCCGCGTTCGGTGCGGCTGGCGCGTCACGAAGCGGATATCGTCGTCACCCTGGAGCGCCCCGAGCGCGGTCCCTATGTGATCACCAAGCTGACCGACTACGTCCTGCGGCTCTATGCTTCGGAAGCCTACTTGGCGGCGCATTCACCGATTCGCAGCCGCGAAGATCTGAGCGGCCATGTATTTGTCAGCTATATCGAGGACCTGCTCTATAGCAAGGAGCTGAACTTTCTCGATGAAATCATGCGGCCGCGCCAGCACTCGCTACGCAGCACAAGCATTCTTGCGCAACAGGAAGCCGTCGCGGCGGGCGCCGGGCTGGCGATATTACCGGCGTTCGCGGCGCGCAAGGAGCCCTTGCTCAGAGAAGTGCTGGTAGACGAAATCGAATTCACCCGCACCTTCTGGATGCTGATGCCGGTGGAAAACAAGGATTTGGCGCGCATGCGCGTGTGCTGGGATTTTCTGCGTGATGTGGCCGCCAACAGCCACGACGTGATGATGGGGCGCGTATGACTCGCGAGGGCAAGGGCACCATTTCCGTGCGATTGGTGGAGGAGGCATTGCTGGCCATGACCTCGCCCTCGCTGCCACCCGAGCACCTGCTGCGCCAGCTTGGGCTGACCGCTCTCGATCTCGCCGAGACCGAGGCGCGTATCGATGTGGCCGAATACAGCAAGCTCTGGCGTCGATTGGCTCGGCGCTTCGATGACGAATTCTTCGGTATGGATGCACGGCGGATGCGCGCGGGCAGCTTCGCCTTCGTCTCTCGAGCGGCCCTGGCACAGCCGACGCTGGATAGCGCGATGCGGCTGGCACTGGATTTCTTCGGGCTGACTTTTGAGCATTTCCGCGGCGAGCTGCACCGTAGCGAGAGCCTGGCCGAGGTCGTTTTGCTGGAACGCACGGATGCACGGCCGCTTCGGGCTTTCACTTATTTCACGTTCTGGATGTTGGTGCATGGTCTGGCGTGCTGGTTGATCGGCCGGCGCATCCCGTTACTGGCTATGGAGCTGCGCTGCGACGAACCGGTTTATACCGATGACTACCGGGTGATGTTCTCCGACAACCTGCGCTTCGCCCGGCCCAGCACGCGGATTATCTTTGCCGCCGAGGTGCTCGACCTGCCGGTACGGCGTAGCGAGCAGGAGCTACACGACTTTCTGGCTCATGCGCCAGCCAACATCCTGGTCAGATATCGCGACACCACCAGCCTTGCCAGCCGCATCAAGGCGCAGCTGCGCCAGTTACCACCGGAACAATGGCCGACCAGCGAACAGCTCGCGCAGACACTATGCGTCTCGCCCTCGACGCTGCGTCGGCGACTGGCCGAAGCCGGGCAGCCATACCAGGCGATCAAGGATCAGGTGCGCCAGGAAATGGCTACGCTGTGGCTCGCAGACGCCGCGATCACTTACGCCGAAATCGCCGAGCGTCTCGGTTTTGCCGATGTCAGCTCGTTCTACAAGGCGTTCCGCAAGTGGACCGGGACCAATCCGGGTCAGTACCGCGGATTGATTCTCGGCGGAAACTAGGGGCGCTCCATTGCGGTGGGCTGAAGCCCACCCTACAGCTCGCTCCTACATGCTCAGCCAATCTGCTGGCGACGCTTTTTGAGAACGGTTCGCGAGCAAGCTCCTACGATCCACAGATTGGCCAAAACAGTCAGCCCGATTGCGTGCAACGACCATTGTTCAGTCTGATCGGTCTGATGAAGATGAGCCCAGCGGGAACCGCCGGCGCGTGCCTGCTGTGTCCTTAAAATCTTCGCGAGGTCATGCTGTGGATATTCAAGACAAGGTTTTCCTGATCACTGGAGGCGCTTCCGGCCTGGGTGCGGCGGCTGCCGAAACGCTGGTCGCAGCCGGCGCCAAAGTGGTATTGGCAGACATCAATGCCGAGCTGCTGAACGAGCGCAGCGACACGCTGGGCGCGAGCGCCCACGGTGTGGTCACCAACGTGTGTGACGAGGCCGCAGCACAGGCGGCGGTGAGTGCGGCGCTGGAGCACTTCGGCGGCCTGCATGGGCTGGTGAACTGCGCCGGCGTTGCAAGCGGCGAAAAGGTTCTGGGCCGTCAGGGGCCGCATGGGCTGGACAGTTTCAGCCGGGTCATCGGCCTCAACTTGATCGGTAGCTTCAACATGCTGCGCCTGGCTGCCGAGGCGATGTCGCGCGGGGAGCCGGATGTGCATGGCAATCGTGGCGTGATCATCAACACGGCCTCCATCGCTGCCTACGATGGGCAAATAGGTCAGGCCGCCTACGCGGCGTCCAAGGGTGGCGTGGTCGCCATGACATTGCCGGTTGCGCGCGAACTGGCGCGTCACGGTATCCGCGTGATGACTATCGCACCGGGTGTGTTCGAGACGCCGATGATGGCCGGTATGCCGCAAGAAGTGCGCGACTCGCTGGCCGCCGGCGTGCCATTCCCGCCGCGTCTGGGGCGAGCGAATGAGTACGCGGCGTTGGTGCGCCACATTATCGAAAACGACATGCTCAACGGCGAAGTGATCCGCCTCGACGGCGCGCTGCGCATGGCCGCGAAATAATCAGGAGACACATGATGAACAACGATCCAATCGTGATTCTGGGCAGCGCCCGTACACCCATGGGCGGCTTTCAGGGCGATCTTAAAAACGTCAGCGCGTCGGAGCTTGGCGCGGCTGCGATTCGCGCGGCAGTCGAACGCAGCGGCGTTGCCGCCGAACAAGTGCAGGAAGTGCTGATGGGCTGCGTGCTCCCGGCCGGTCTTGGGCAGGCCCCGGCACGTCAGGCGGCGCTAGGCGCCGGGTTGGGCAAGGCGACCGCGTCCACCACACTGAACAAGATGTGCGGCTCGGGCATGCAGGCCGCCATCCTCGCGCACGATGCATTGCGCGCGGGCAGTGTCGATCTGGTCGTTGCGGGCGGCATGGAGAGCATGTCCAACGCGCCTTATCTGCTGGAAAAAGCGCGCGGTGGCTATCGCATGGGTCACGGCAAGGTGCTCGACCACATGTTCCTCGATGGTCTCGAGGACGCCTACGACAAGGGCCGGCTGATGGGCACCTTCGCCGAAGACTGCGCACAGAACCACCGCTTCAGCCGCGAAGAACAGGACGCCTATGCGCTGACCTCGCTACAGCGCGCCCGAGATGCGATCTCCAGCGGTCGCTTCGCCAGTGAGATCGTCCCGCTCGACGTCACCCAGGGACGCGAGCAACGCACCATCCGCGACGATGAGCAGCCACCCAAGGCGATGCCGGAGAAGATTCCATCGCTCAAACCGGCGTTCCGCGAAGGCGGCACCGTGACGGCCGCCAATTCCAGCTCCATCTCCGACGGTGCTGCCGCACTGGTGCTTACTCGTCGCTCCGAAGCCGAGCGCCGTGGGCTGAAACCTCAAGCGGTAATCCACGGCCACGCGGTGTTCGCCGATGCGCCTAACCTGTTCCCGACGGCGCCCATCGGCGCCATTCACAAGCTGCTAGAGCGCACTGGCTGGCGCCTCGACGAGGTGGATCTGTTCGAGATCAACGAGGCGTTCGCCGTGGTCAGCATGGTCACCATGCGCGAGCTTGGGCTCGATCACGCCAAGGTCAACGTCAACGGCGGCGCCTGCGCATTGGGCCATCCAATCGGTGCTTCTGGTGCACGCATTCTGGTCACCCTGATCGCCGCACTGCGCGACCGCGGCTTGCGCAAAGGCATCGCGGCGATCTGCATCGGCGGTGGCGAAGCGACAGCCATGGCCGTCGAACTGCTCGACTGAGGATCTGCCATGCTGCTCAACGACGAACAAACCAGCATTCGCGACATGGCCCAGCAGTTCGCCCAGGAGCGGCTGAAACCCTTCGCTGCCGACTGGGACCGTGAACATCGTTACCCGGCCGAGGCGATTGGCGAAATGGCCGAGCTCGGCTTCTTCGGCATGCTCTGCCCAGAACAGTGGGGCGGCAGTGACACCGGCTATATCGCCTATGCGCTGGCGCTGGAAGAGATCGCGGCCGGTGACGGTGCCTGCTCGACCATCATGAGCGTGCACAACTCGGTGGGTTGCGTGCCGATCCTGCGTTTCGGCAATGAGGAGCAAAAGCAGCGCTACCTGACGCCATTGGCCAGCGGCGCGCAGATCGCCGCCTTCGCCCTGACCGAACCGCACGCGGGCTCCGATGCCAGTAGCTTGCGCACCCGCGCCCGGCGTGACGGCGATGGGTACGTGATCAATGGCGCCAAGCAATTCATCACCTCGGGCCAGCACGCCGGCACGGTGATCGTCTTCGCCGTGACCGATCCGGACGCCGGCAAGCGTGGCATCAGCGCCTTTATCGTGCCCACCGACACGCCCGGCTATCAGGTGGTGCGCGTCGAGGACAAGCTCGGCCAGCACGCCTCGGATACCTGCCAACTGGCGTTCGAGGACATGCGAGTGCACGAGTCCCAACGCCTGGGTGAGGAGGGCGAGGGCTACCGCATCGCTTTGGCGAATCTGGAAGGCGGGCGCATCGGCATCGCCGCGCAATCTGTAGGCATGGCACGCGCGGCGTTCGAAGCGGCCCGCGATTACGCACGTGAGCGTGAGGCGTTCGGCAAAGCGCTCACCGAACACCAGGCCGTTGCCTTCCGCCTGGCCGACATGGCGACCCAAATCGCCGTCGCCCGGCAGATGGTGCTGCACGCCGCCGCACTGCGCGAGGCCGGCCAGCCCGCACTCGTCGAAGCATCCATGGCCAAGCTGTTCGCCTCGGAAATGGCGGAGAAGGTCTGCTCGGCGGCGATCCAGACGCTGGGTGGATATGGCTACTTGCAGGATTTCCCGGTGGAACGCATCTACCGCGACGTGCGGGTCTGCCAGATTTATGAAGGCACGAGCGACATTCAGCGGTTGGTGATTGCGCGTAACTTGGGGGAGTGAGCGCGAGAAACGGTTCTGGCGTCGTTAGGGCCATCGGGCCGTTCCGTGTTTCTTCGGGTGAGCCGGATGGCGTTCCGCTTTAACTCACTACTATGCGCGTAATGAAATCCTGGTGGGCTGAAGCCCACCCTACGGGGTTGTGTCGGTATACCGGCGTCCGGGCTGCTCCGGGTCTCGCGTAGGGTGGGCTTTAGCCCACCGCAACGGAGTGATACTGCCGTCTTTGGTGGGCTGAAGCAGAGCGCCGCCCGGCCCACCCTACAGTTTCTGCGTGGGTGCGGGGCGCCATGGATGATCCGCGTCGCTTAGGTAGGGTGGGCTTTAGCCCACCGCAATCGAGTGATTCTGGTGCCCATCAATCCCAGCCTGTCGCATCCTCTTCCGAATCCCTAATTGCGCCCGGCGTTCGCGAAAAACGCGGAGCTGGTGCGGCGTGCAGAGCGCCGTCGATGTCGCGATAGACGCCGCGCTGTTGCATGTGCGGGTGCTGCGCGGCTTCTTCCAGCGTGAGCACCGGCGCGAAGCAGGCGTCGCTGCCTTCGAGCAGGGCGCACCAGTCGGCCTGGGTTTTGCTGGCAAACAGCGTGGCGAGCTGTTCGCTTTGTTCCTGCCAGTCGGCGCGATCGGCGCAACCTTGGCGCAGGCTTGCCGGAGCATCGATTCGTTGCATCAATTCCTGAAGAAACTGCGGTTCCAGTGGCCCGATGGAGATGTCGCGGCCATCGGCACAGGTGTAGCAGCGGTAATGCGGAGCGGCACCGGACAGCAAATTACGGTCGCGCTCAAGGGAAATTGCGCCGCTGGGCAAGAGTCCTGCAAAGAAACTCATCATCGAGGACACGCCGTCGACAATGGCCGCGTCGACTACCTGGCCTTCGCCTGAACGTTCTCTTTCCCACAGCGCGGCCATGATGCCGAACGCGAGGTACAGCGAGCCGCCGCCGAAATCGCCGACCAGATTGAGCGGAGGAATGGCCGGGCCTTCGCGGCCGCCAATAGCGGCTAGTGCACCGGTGATCGCCAGATAGTTGATGTCGTGCCCGGCGCTTTTCGCCAACGGCCCGGTCTGGCCCCAGCCAGTCATGCGGCCGTAGACCAGACGCGGATTGCGGGCGTGAACCTGTTCCGGGCCGAGACCCAGACGCTCCATCACGCCGGGGCGAAAGCCCTCGATCAGTACGTCGGTGCTTTCCGCCAACGCCAGACAACGCTCGCGCCCGGCATCGCTGCGGATATCCAGTGTCAACCGATTGCGACCGCGATCCGCTACAGGATTGGGCCAGCCGTTGCCGCCTTCACGCTCGATACGCAGCACCTCGGCGCCAAGATCGGCCAGCAGCATCGCGCAATGCGGACCGGGGCCGATGCTGGCGAATTCCAGCACGCGCAGGCCAACCAGCGGGCCTCGGCGGGGTTGGGCTTCTTCTATCGACATTGTTAGCTCCCGAGGCGTAGCGGACGAGGCGCGTTGGTAATAGGCATGGTTCGTAGGTTGGGCACCCGTTTGGGTCTTGGATTCATCAGTCCGGACGCCAGCCCGTCGTTGCAGCCATCAGAGAGTGGCGTCAAGTCCGCTAATCGCCACGATAGAGGTCGCTTCCCGCATCCACCGACGATGTCAGCCGGTGGATCGGTAAAGCGCGATCCACCCTACGTCCTTTGCTGGAGGTCGTTGGGCGGATGGCATGGCCTAGATGCTTACCGCGCTCGTGCTCATCTCCAGCAAATGGTTACGGTAGCGGTCGCGCAGAGTTTTCTTGTCGATCTTGCCGGTGGCGGTGAGCGGCACGGCGGCGATGATTACCGCGTCGGGCATCCACCATTTGACGATCTGTGGTTCGAGGTAGGCGAGCACCGCCTCGGCGCAGATATCGGCGTCATCGTGCGGTTCGATGATGAGGACTGGGCGTTCTTCCCATTTCTCATGCGTCACGCCGACGACCGCAGCGATGCGTACGCCGGGGCAACCCACGGCGATGTTTTCGATATCGATGGAGCTGATCCATTCGCCGCCGGACTTGATCACGTCCTTGCTGCGGTCGGTGATGCGCATGTAGCCGTTGGGGTCGAGGGTGGCGATGTCGCCGGTGTCGAACCAGCCGTTCTCGTCCAGCGCAGTGGTTTCGCTGCGGAAGTAACGCTCGACCGTCCAGGGGCCGCGCACCAGCAGTGCGCCGGAGCTGATTCCGTCGTGTGGCAACTCGTTGCCTGCTTCGTCGACGATCTTCAACTCGATGCCAAACTGCAGGCGGCCCTGGCGGGTCCAGATGGCCTCGTTGGTGGCGGCTTCGCCCAGGGCTGCGAGCTTGGGCGTCGGGGTGGCGACCACACCAAGCGGGCTGGTTTCGGTCATGCCCCAAAGCTGGCGGACACTGACGCCATATTTCGTTTCGAATTTCTCGGCCAGCGCCCTGGGCACGGCCGAGCCGGCGATTACCAGGCACTTGAGATTGCCGGTGCTTTCCCCGGTGCGTTCCAGATAGTTGAGGTACATGGTCCAGATGGTCGGTACGCCACCGGAGAAGGTGACGCCTTCGGTCTGGATCAGCTCCTGCAAACTGGCGCCGTCCATCTTGTCGCAGGGCAGGACGAACTTGCAGCCGTTGATGGCGGCGGTGAAGGGCACGCCCCAGGCAGTGGCGTGGTAGAGCGAGGAGCAGGGCATGATGCAGTCGAACGCGGAGAAGCCGAAGGCGCCAGTGAGGCCAGCGGCCATGGCATGCAGCACGACGGAGCGGTGGCTATACACCACGCCCTTCGGGTTGCCGGTGGTGCCGGAGGTGTAGCAGAGCATGGCGCCCGCATTTTCGTCGAATTGCGGCCAGTCGGTGATCGGTTGCTCCTTGGCGAGCAGCGTTTCGTAGCTGAGCGCACCCACTTCTCCCGGCTCGGTGCGTTGCGCATCGGAGAGCATTACGAAGGTGTGGATGTGCTCCAGCCGCGGTCGTACGCGTTCGACCACGGTGAGAAAGCTCCGGTCGAACAGCAACACCCCGCTACCGGCGTGGTTCAGCGTGTAAATAATTTGCTCGTCCGATAGGCGCGGATTGGCAGTGTGCAAGACGGCGCCGATGCCTGGCACCGCAAAGAACAACTCGAAATGACGATGGGTGTTCCAGGCCATTGATGACACCAGGTCGCCAGATTTGACGCCAAGGCTTTGCAGCATCGCGGCGGCCTGGCCGGCACGCCTCGCCAGACCTGTGTAGTCGTAGCGCCATTGAGGCTCGTCGACCAGTCGCGAAACGATTTCCCGGTCACCATGGGCCGCGGCCGCGTGGGTCAGGATGCCGCTGATCATCAGCGGGGTCTGCTGCATCGTACCTTTGAGCATGTTCGTATCCTTTTTATTGTTGTCTTGATGTCGGTCCGCGGTGGCCGGCATCTGCCGCTCGGAATACTGTTTGTTGTGGCCGTCTGCGTGCCGGCCTTTGATCGCCAGCAAGCTGGCTCCTACAGGTCTCGTTGACTCGCCACGCGTTTGTAGGAGCCAGCTTGCTGGCGATCCTCTACCGCACTGACTTTATGTTTAGTCCTGGGAATCCGACTCGCTTCACGGGATTCAATTACAACCCATAGCTATTCAACTCCCGCGCAATCAACAGCCGCTGGATCTCACTGGAGCCTTCGTAAATCTGGGTGATGCGCGCGTCGCGGTAGTAGCGCTCGACCGGATAGTCCTCAAGGTAGCCGTAGCCACCATGGATTTGCATGGCCTTGGAACAGACGTACTCGGCCACTTCCGAGGCAAACAGCTTGGCCTGGGACGCCTCCGAGAGGCACGGCAAATTGGCGCTGCGCAGGCGCGCCGCATGCAGAATCAGCAGGCGCGCCGCGTTGAGCCGGGTATGCATGTCGGCGAGCATATTCGCCACGCTCTGGTGCTCGATGATCGGCTTGTCGAACTGGATGCGTTCACGGGCATAACCCAACGCCGCTTCGAACGCCGCGCGAGCGATTCCGAGCGCCTGTGCGCCGATGCCGATACGGCCGCCTTCGAGATTCGACAGGGCAATTGCCAGGCCTTTGCCGCGCGGGCCGAGCAGATTGGCTTCGGGAATGCGGCAGTCACGTAGGATCACGCCGCAGGTATCCGAAGCGCGAATACCCATCTTGCTTTCCAGGCGGTCGACGACGAAGCCCGAATTGTCGGTAGGCACCAGAAACGCCGACAAACCTTTCTTGCCCAGCTCCGGATCGGTGACCGCGAAAACGATGGCGATCTTGGCGCGCTTGCCGTTGCTGACGAACTGCTTGGCGCCGTTGATCACCCATTCGCCGTTTTCCAGCACGGCGCGGGTGCGCAGGTTGTGTGCTTCGGAGCCGGCCTGGGGTTCGGTGAGAGCGAAGCAGCCGATGGCACGGCCAGCGGCCAGATCCGGCAGCCATTCGTCCTGTTGTTCCGGTGTGCCGTATTTCAGGATGGGGCCGCAGCCGACCGAGCTGTGAATGCTCATCAGCGCGCCGATAGCGCCGTCACCCGCCGATATTTCCTCGACGGCCAGCGCGTAGGCGACGTAATCGATATAGGTGCCGCCCCATTGCTCGGGGACGATCATGCCGAGAAGGCCGAGGTCGCCCAGCTGGGTTACCGTCTCGTCGCCGATCCAGCCGGCCTGTTCCCAGGCCTGAGCTTTGGGGGCAATCTCGGCGCGGGCGAAGTCGCGCGCCATGTCACGGATCATCCTCTGTTCTTCGCTCAGTTCGATGTCTTGCATTGATCCTCCTCAGGCACCCGCGAAGAAATCAGCAACACGTTGCGGTGTCACTTCATTGAGCGTAGGCGGGCTCCAGCGCGGACTCTTGTCCTTGTCGACGATCAGTGCGCGCACGCCTTCGATGATGTCCCCTTTGTCGAACCACTGCCGGTCCAGATGCAGCTCCATGCGAAAGCACTCGGCCAGGGAAAGCTTCCGGCCGCGACGCAGCATTTCCAGGGTGACGCTGACGGACAGCGGCGAGCGGCTTTCGATCAGCTTCAGCGTTTCGGCGGCCCAGTCGCGGTACTCGGCGCGGGTTTCGCCAGCCAGCGATTCGCGGATGGCAGCGATGCTGTCGTGGCTGAAATGCTTTTCGATGGCTGGGAAAAGCATCTTGAACGGCGCATCAGGCAGCTCGGTACTTCCCATGGAAGCGAGCAGGGCGGTCAGTTCTGCACGAGGTGCCGTGCTCCAGTCCCGCTCATCGAGGCGCTGCTCCAGTTCTGCAAAGCGCTCATGCGGCACGCAATAATCGGCAAGCCCCGCGTAGAGCGCATCGGCCGATCCAATGTGATTGCCGGTCACGCCCATATAAATGCCGAGATTGCCGGGCAGACGCGGCAAGAAGTAACTGCCACCGACATCAGGGAAATAGCCGATGCCCACTTCCGGCATGCCCATGCGTGTACGTTCGGAAATCACTCGCAGCGAGGCGCCCTGGACCAGGCCCATGCCGCCGCCGAGGACGAAGCCGTTCATCAGCGCCAGCAGTGGCTTGCTGTAGGCGTGGATGTATTGGTCGAGGGCGTACTCTTCCTCGAAAAACTCACGGTGCAGATTTTCGCCGTTCTGGTAACTGTCATACAGCGAGCGGATATCGCCACCGGCACAGAACGCTTTTTCCCCAGCACCGCGCAATACGACGGCGACCACATTTTGATCGTCGGCCCAATCCTGCAGCTGACGATGAAGGCTGCGCACCATGGGTAGCGTCAGGGCATTCAGGCCGGCTGGACGATTGAGCGTGAGATAGCCGACGCGGTTGCGAACCTCGATCAGTACCGGCGCTTCTGCCTGGGTCATGTTCGATCCTCTTGACGGTAGAGTTTGATGATCGCGGAGAAGTCCAGCGCACCGTTGCCCTGCATGCTGAAAGCTTGGTACAGCTGCTGCGCGAGACCACCGAGGATAACCGGCTGGCGCACCTGCTTGGCCGCTTCACTGGCAAGACCGAGATCCTTGAGCATCAAATCGGTGCCGAAGCCGCCGCTGTAGTCGCGCGAGGCCGGGCTGTTTTCCACCACACCGGGGAACGGGTTGTAGATTTCGGAACTCCAGCAGCGTCCGCTGGAGGAATTGATCACGCCAGCCAGCACCTTGGCATCCATTCCCAGCGCGACGCCCAGAGACATGGCTTCCGCGGCGCCGATCATGGAGATGCCGAGCAACAGGTTATTGGCAACCTTGGCCACCTGGCCGTTGCCGCTGCCGCCGCAGTGGACGATGTTCTTGCCCATTACCGCGAGGATCGGCTGAGCCTTTTGAAAGTCCGTTTCGCTACCTCCGACCATGAAGGTCAGGGTGCCGGCTGCCGCGCCGACAGTGCCGCCGGAAACCGGCGCGTCGAGCATGGGATTGCCATTATTGGCTGCCGCTGCGGCAACTTCACGCGCACTCATCGGGTCGATAGTGGAGGAGTCGATCAGCAATACGCCGGCCGGTACGTGGGCCAATAGCCCATCGTCGCCAAGATAGACCTGACGCACATGCGCGGCCGCGGGCAACATGGTGATGATGATCTCGACACCCGACTTTGCTATCGCAGCGGGCGAGGTCGCTTCCTTCCCGCCGGCTTCCACCAGCCCGGAAACCGCCGCGGCGGATAGATCGAAAACGCTGACCTGATGGCCGGCCTTGAGCAGGTTGTGGGCCATGGGCCCGCCCATGTTGCCAAGTCCGAGAAAACCGATATGCATGGCCGTTTCCTTCTTCTTGTTAGTGGCGACTGGTTGTGGGTGGCGAAAAGGCGGCGCCGCTGATGCGCGGCGCCGATTGCGTTACTTGAGGTTGATGGTGGTGTTCACCGGCCCGCCAACTTCGTTCTCGTCGAACCAGCGTTGAATGACGGTTTTGGTCTGAGTGTAGAACTGCACCACCTGCTTGCCATACGGGCCGAGGTCGCCAAGCTTCGAGGCACGCGAGCCGGTAAAGGAGAACATTGGCACCGGCACCGGAATCGGTACGTTGATGCCGACCTGACCAACGTCGATCTCTTCCTGGAAATGCCGGGCTGCGGCGCCGGAACGGGTGAAGAGGGCGGTGCCGTTGCCGTTGGGGTTGGCATTGATCAGTTCAATGGCCTCGTCGAGGGTGTCGACCTGCATCACGCAGAGCACCGGGCCGAAGATTTCCTCGCGGTAGATGCTCATATCAGGCTTCACTGCAGAGAAGATGGTCGGCGCAACGAAGTTGCCTTTGTCGTAACCGGCGATCTGTGGATTGCGCCCATCGAGTACCAACTCGGCACCTTCCGAAACGCCGCGCTCGATCAACGAGCTGATGCGATCCAGCGCTGCGCAAGAGACAACCGGACCGAGATCGGTGTCGTTTTCGGCACCCGCGTTGACTTTCAGCGTCTTGGCCTTGGCCACCAGATCCGGCAACCAGTTCTGCGCCTCGCCGACCAGAATCAGCACCGACAATGCCATGCAACGTTGACCCGCCGCGCCGAACGCTGCGCCAAGCAGGTTGTTGAGCGTCTGCTCCTTGTGCGCGTCGGGCATGATGATGCCGTGGTTCTTGGCGCCCATCATGCATTGCACACGCTTGCCGGCCTGGCTGGCGCGGTTGTAGACGTGGGTGCCGACCTTGGTCGAACCAACGAAGGAAACGGCTTTGATGTCTGGGTGATCGCAGATCATGTTCACCGCATCGGCGCCACCGTGAATGACGTTCAATACTCCCGGCGGCACGCCCGCTTCCATCGCCAACTCGGCCAGACGCATGGTCACCATCGGGTCTTGCTCGGATGGCTTGAGCACGAAGGTGTTCCCGGTAGCGATGGCCATCGGGAACATCCACAGCGGAATCATCGCCGGGAAGTTGAACGGGGTGATGCCGGCACAAACGCCTAGCGGTTGCAGCAGCGTATAGGTGTCGACGCCAGTGGCGACGTTGTTGGCCAACTCGCCCAGCTGCAGGTTGCCGATGCCGGCGGCATGTTCGACCACTTCCAGGCCGCGGAACACATCGCCCTCGGCGTCGGGCAGGGTCTTACCCTGTTCGGCGGTGAGGATTGCGGCGAGCTCCTTCATGTTTTCCCGGATCAGCTGCTGATACTTGAGAAAGATCCGCGAGCGCGCGCCGATCGGCGTCTTGCGCCAGGTCTTGAAAGCTTCCTTGGCGCTGGCAACGGCGGCGTTCATCTCCGCTTCGGTGGCGAAGGGCACCCGCGCCAGGACTTCCTGGGTAGCCGGATTGACGATGTCACGCCATTCGGTGGTAGAGGACTCGACCAGCTCACCGCCGATCAGGAGTTTGACTGTTGGGATGGCAATTGGCTGGGTCATGACGGGTCCTGTTAGTTGTTCTTATCGAGTAAATAATTGATCAAGCTGCCCTGATCCTAGAATGCAAATTTGTCTATATCAATGCGGGTTGCCGCATAGCAACTCTGCAGAAATACACTGATGGCCTGCGGTTTAAAGTGTTGCCGAAACGAAAACCCCAATGGTTCAAAGGGTTGCCTATCCACGACGTTTGCCACCGCCTCGGTTACCGCACAGGTCGGAAAACTGCTCGAAATTTTCAGGCTGCCGAAGGACTATAGACAGCCGATACCCATCGCGGTGCTTCTACGAGCATCGCCAATCGAAGAGGAAAAGCATGAACAGCAAGGTCGTTTTCATCACCGGTGCAACTTCTGGGTTCGGGCGCGCAACTGCTCGTCGTTTTGCCGAGGCGGGCTGGTCTCTGGTACTCACCGGGCGTCGTTCCGAGCGCTTGGATGCGTTGAAAGAGGAGCTTGGCGTCAGGGTGCCGGTGCATGTCGCCACGCTCGACGTGCGCAAGGCCGAAGCGGTGAGTGAGGTGGTCGCGAAGCTGCCCGAGGGCTTCCGAGCCGTGACCTGTCTGGTCAACAACGCCGGCCTGGCACTGGCCCCGGAGCCGGCGCAGAAGACCGATCTGAACGATTGGCATACCATGATCGACACCAATATCACCGGCCTGGTCAATGTCACCCACGCACTGCTGCCCACGCTGATCGAGACCGGCAAAGGCGCCAGCATCGTCAACATCGGCTCGGTCGCCGGTCAGTGGCCATACCCAGGCAGCCACGTCTATGGCGCCAGCAAGGCCTTCGTGCAGCAGTTCAGCTACAACTTGCGTTGCGATCTGATTGCTACGGGCGTGCGGGTCACCGATATCGCTCCGGGCATGGCCGAGACCGAGTTCACCCTGGTTCGTACCAAGGGCAATCAGGCCGCGTCTGACGCGCTTTACAGCACCACCACACCGTTGAGCGCCGAAGATATCGCCGAGCAAATTTTCTATGTCGCTACGCTGCCGGCGCATATCAACATCAACCGGCTGGAAATCATGCCGTCGCGTCAGGCGTGGTCGGGTTTTGCCATCGATCGGGATAAGTGATCCAGCTGCCTGGGCAGAGTCGGCGGTGGGCTGAAGCCCACCCTACTTGTCTGGGGGCACAGCGCAAGCCTCCCGCAACGGCAGGCAATGAGATTCAGTTTTGTAGGGTGGGCTTCAGCCCACCAAGGCATAGGCGCCAGTGGCACAGGCCAGACGAGGCGTGTATGAGGGCGGTGCCAGAGCAAGCGGTGGGCTGAAGCCCACCCTACTGTCTGGGGCACCGCGCAAGCCTCCTATAATGGCGCAGGCACGGAGATGCAGGGGCGGCGGTTGATCGGAATCAAAGGGCAACAGTGCTCAGGAGGAGCGAGCTTGCGAGGGGTAGACAAAGAAGGGAGGAGCGAGGCGTCTTGAACAGGCGCTGCGTCCAGCTGGACGTCAGCGGCCCGGTATACGAGGTGCTTAGTTCACTGCGTCTTTCAGTGACTTGCCTGGCTTGAAGCCTGGCAGCTTGGCCGCGGAAATTTTGATAGTCGCCCCCGTCTGCGGGTTGCGACCGTCGCGGGCGGCGCGCTCTTTGACGGCGAAAGTGCCGAAGCCGACTAGCGTCACGCTGTCACCGTTCTGCAGTGTGTTGGTAACGCTTTCGGTGAAAGCATCCAGTACGCGAATAGCGGTGCTCTTTGGGACGTCGGCGGAGGTGGCGATCGCTTCAATCAACTCGGCTTTATTCACGGGGGTGGCTCCAGGTTGGAATAGGGAGGTCAGTATAAGCAGCGTCTTGCTTCATCGCCTGCGGCAAATTTCCGGTTTCTTTAAAAAATATTGCCTCGAAGGTGCATATTGGCAGTTGATTCGACTGATCCGGACGCTTCAGCTCTGGACAGCCCGTTTCAGCCCTCAGTTCATTGATCAGCCGACCACTGGCCAGGATGTCGCCCACCGGCACGACAAAGATGTCGGGCGCAGCGCGGCGAAACGTCGTGGCTCTCGGTTCGCGCCGATGCGATGCTAGAGGTCATGACTGCTTTATTCGAGCCCGCATGAACAAGACCCGCATCCAAACGCTGATCATCGAAAAGCTACAAGCCGACCTCGTCATCGCCCAAAACGCCCTCAAGGCTTCTCACGAGGCAGCGACCCACGCCGAGAGCAAGGCGGAGAATAAATACGACACCCGCGGTCTGGAAGCTGCCTATCTGGCCGACGGTCAACGCCGCCGCGTGCATGAGATCGAGACTGCGCTGACCAGCTACCGCAATTTGCCAGTGCGCGCGCAGCTCGATGAGACGATCAAACTTGGTGCGCTGGTCTCGCTGGAGCAGGCAGGTGTATCCCTCTGGGTGTTCCTCGGCCCGGACGCCGCCGGGTTGCGGGTGATCGATGAAGACGTGAATGTGCTGGTCATATCGCCACGCTCACCGCTGGGCCAGGCGTTGCTAGGTCGTTGCGACGGGGATGAGGTTGAAGTGCTGGTGGACGGGCGCCGCCAGACATATGAAGTCATAGCAGTCTGTTAGGCCACGTCTTAGGGCAATGGACGTTACTGGTTTCCGCATGCGCTGCATCACTTCCAATCTAAATCCTTTACGCCGCGTAAATGCGGAACAGTCTTAGAAGCGGACCGAACTCTAGGTCGAAGCTCTTGTCATTGGTTTGACGTCAAAGAGTTATTATGGTCCTCAAAGGACTGGCGTAGACCGTTTCCATTGCTATGCTGCATCAAACTTTTAGTCCTATTCTGAATAAGAACCTTCGTGAGCAGCTATGGAGGGATTGTCGGTATTACCTTCCACGATTGGTAAGCTTCGGTGCGCGGTGCGTCTTGAGAACGTTGTCAAGGTTTCGCCAGCACTTGTCAGCACGCCACTTCCCGGCGCCCCTGAAGCCGTCTGGGCTGATCAACCTGCGGGGCCAGATTCTTCCGGTGGTTGATCTCGCGGGCCTTTTCAGTTGCGAGTCACCACAACGATCCCTATGGCGGCCAATGATTTGGCTACGTACTAGCCTGAGTGAACTAATCCTGACGGTCGAGTCGGTCGCAGTCGTCCTGGAATTGGAACCGAACGAATTTTTCTCGGCGCCGGACCCGAGCGTGCCTTCCGATCTGTTGCGCGGGGTGGCGCGTAGCGCCGAAGGCATGCTGCTGATTCAGGACGTCGAGCGACTACTTTCCTCGGCTGATGAGCAGCGTCTTGCCGAAGCTTTGGCGAAAAACATCGGGACCAGCGATGAGAGTGTCTGATGTCCTGACCAGAAAGTGCATCAGCATTTGGGCATGGATTTCTCTGGAGAGCGCCGAAGCGATCTTTTACGTCGCTTATTCAGACTGGCGCAGGAGCAGGGCTTGCGCATCCAACTGCGCTGGAAATTCTGGCCTGCCGCAAAGCCAATTGACCAATGGCAACGCGGAGTCGCTCAGCCGTACATCCAGCTAGGTCGGTTTCGCTGGGGTGGCGGCTTAATGGCTATTATTTGCTCACATACCCGCCCATCTCTCTGCTCTGTGCCAAAACGTACTCACGGAAAGCTTGGGCGACGTGCTGCTTGAGCTGTTCATCGTCCCACGGTTTGGTCAGGAACTTGTATATCGAGCCTTCATTAATCGCGTTGGTAACCGATTTCAAATCGGTGTAACCGGACAACACCATGCGGACGGTATCGGGATAGAGGTCCTTCACGCGGCTGAGGAACTCGGTGCCGTTCATCTCCGGCATTCGCTGGTCGGAGATAATGACCTGCACATCGTGCTTGGCGAGCAACTCGAAGGCGTCCTGGGCGCGAGTGGCGATCAGAATTCTGTAGCCATCGCGGCGCAGTAAGCGGGCAAGGGCGCGAAGAATATTCTCCTCGTCATCGAGCAGCAGGAGCGTCTGGACCTGCTCCTCTTCGCCGAGCTTCGCTACTGCCGGTTCGCAGACAAGCAAGCGCGCACGTAGAAACCTCTCCAGGTCGGCATAGGGCATCGGTTTGGCGAAGTAATACCCTTGAAATTCGTCGCAATGGCTTTTCTTCAGAAACGCAAACTGCGGTTCCGTCTCAACACCTTCGGCAATGACCTTGAGCTTTAGGTGATGCGCCATGGAGATGATTCCCTGGGTTATAGCAGCATCGTGCTGATCGCTGATGATCTCCTGAATAAAGGAGCGGTCGATCTTCACCTTGTCGATTGGCAGGCGCTTGAGGTAGTTGAGGCTGGAAAAGCCGGTCCCGAAATCATCGATTGCGATCCGAACGCCCAGCTGCTTGAGCTGTTGTATGGTTTCGATAGCTCGCTCAGGATTGTTCACCAGCACCGTTTCGGTAAGTTCGAGCTCGAGCGTCTGGGCGCTGATTTGGTGTTTGTGCAAGACCGCCTGGATGGTTTCGATGAAATTGCTGCGCTGAAAGTGCATTGGCGAAATGTTCACTGCCACAATCGGGCCGCTCATACCTTGCTCACCGAGCTGGCGGATGTCCCGGCAGGCGGTGTCGAGCACCCACAGACTGAGCGGAATGATTTGTCCTGTGTCCTCGGCCACCGGCACGAACTTGGCTGGCGGGATCATTCCATGTTCCGGATGGTCCCAGCGCAGCAGCGCTTCGAGCCCGACGATGCGTCCGCTGCGGCCGTCGATCTGCGGCTGGTAATGAAGATTAAAAGCTTGGTTCTCGATAGCTTTCTGAAGCTCGTTGCGCAGCGTGACGCTCTCGCTGACACGCCGATTAAGGTCCTTGGTGTACCACTGATAGTTATTGCGACCCTCCTGCTTGGCCTTGTACATAGCCAGATCCGCCTGCTGGATGAGTTGCATCGGTTGCTCGATATGACCGTCGCTGAGGGTGATGCCGATGCTCGCCGTGAGGTGAAGATCGACTCCCTGGACGCGGTAGGGCCGGGCGATGCTGATGATCAACCGCTCGGCCACCTGCAATACGTCCGCCTCGCGTGCCAAGTCAGGCAGTACCACGACGAATTCGTCGCCGCCCATGCGCGCGACGGTGTCACCAGGGCGCACCTGTTCGGTCATGCGGCGTGCCACCTCGATCAGTAATTGATCGCCGAAGTGGTGGTCAATCGAATCGTTGATCGGCTTGAACCCGTCGAGGTCGATATACATCACCGCCAGGCTGCGGTTGTAACGCTGGCTTATCTGACAACCCTGGACCAGGCGGTCCTTGAGTAGAGAGCGGTTGGGCAGGCCGGTCAGTGTGTCATGGCTCGCGTTGAAGCTGAGTTCGCTCTCGTAGCGTTTTTGTTCGCTGATGTCATTCAGAACGCCGACGAAATGGGTGACCTGGCCCTCTTCGCCGAAAACCGGTGAAATGTACAGGTCGTTCCAGAAGGGCGTGCCGTCTTTGCGGTAGTTAAGCAGCACCAGATGCACTTCCCGCGCCTGTGGCAGGCTCTGGCGTATCTCCTCGAGCCCCCTCTGCTCACGGTCCGTTCCCTGCAGGAAACGGCAGTTGCGGCCATGGGACTCCGCTTCGGAGTAACCGGTGATTCGCTCGAATGCCGGATTGGTATAGATGATCGGTTGATCGTCTGCCAGGGCGTCGGTGATCACTACGCCGTTGAAGCTCGATTCCAGGCTGCGCTGGAGCAGTCGCATCCGCTGCTCCGACTCCTTGCGCTCGGTGATGTCGCGCAACGACAGCAGGCTGACCGGGCTGCCTTCCCAGTCAGTCTCCGAACGATGGATCTCCACTTGTACCTTCCCGCCGCCGGGCGTCGGGATACTCCGCTCGTACAGGCGACCGCTCTCATGTGAAAGCTCGAAGCGCTGCTGTTGCAATTCCTGCAGGGAGGCGCCGAAGAGCCCTTCGGCGGCCGGGTTGGCATAGCGAACCGTGCCTGCCTCATCCACTACCAGCAAAGCGTCACGGGTGTCGTCAAGCAGCTTGCGAAAGCTTTGTTCGCGCTGCCTGGCCTCTGTTCGGGCCTTTTCTTTCTCCGTCGCATCGATGGCTAGTACGAGTCGGCTGGGCTGGTTATCAAATTCGAAATCATGACCTATGACCTCGGCGCAGACCTCATGGCCCTGTTTGTGAAGATAAGTCCATATACCCGCATTGGGTTCAGAACTCTTCTCCCGTTGAGCCAAGTAATCGAGAAAGCGTGCTTGTTCGTCTGGCCTGCGCATCTCGACAATTGTCTTGGCAAGAAGCTCGTCTCTTGGATACCCGAAAAAGCGAATGGCTGACTCATTTACTGCCAGGAACCGCATTGTCGCCTTGCTGAATACCCACATTGGTTCAGGATTTGTTTCGAACAACAGCCGGTAACGCATTTCGCTGTCGGCCAGCCGCAGGGTGGCCTGGCAACGGTCGATGGCGTATCGAATGCTGCGCGCAAGCTGTTGGCCGTCGAATTGTCCTTTGGCGAGATAATCGGCTGCGCCCAACTCTATCGCGCTGGCATCCAGCCGGGCGTCGCCCTGACCGGTAAGCAGAATGAAGGGCTTATTTATGCCTTTTCTAAGCGCCTCGCTGATCAGCTCAAGCCCCGACTCGACCCCCAGCCGGTAATCGACCAGATACAGATCGTGGCGTTGGTCAATGATCGAGTCCAGTGCCTGCGTATAGTCGCTCTGCCACTCTAGCTCGAAAGCCTGATCACTGGCTTGGCGCAGCAGGTCGCGGGTGATGAGGAAATCGTCCTCGTCATCGTCGATCAGCAGGAGCCGCAAAGGGCGCGTCGGTTGGCTCATGATTGGCTCCTGTTCTGCGGCAATTCGACGGTTTGCAGCCAGTACCGGTTGAGCACCTTCACCACGTCTATCAGTCCCTTG
The DNA here is from genome assembly GCF_045999685.1 of Stutzerimonas sp. VN223-3. Taxonomy (NCBI): domain Bacteria; kingdom Pseudomonadati; phylum Pseudomonadota; class Gammaproteobacteria; order Pseudomonadales; family Pseudomonadaceae; genus Stutzerimonas; species Stutzerimonas sp. VN223-3. Next base: position 1,291,825 of record NZ_RBEC01000001.1, read on the forward strand.
AAGCTGGGCGGCTTGGTCACGAAAGAGTTGCCGCCGATTCGATAGCTATCGACGATGTCATCGCTGGCCGACGACGTGGTGAGAACTACCACTGGTATGGTTCGTAGCCGCTCGTCAGATTTGATTTCCATCAAGGCCTCGCGTCCGTCTTTGAGCGGCATGTTGAGGTCCAGCAGAATCAGGCCGGGCAGCGGGTACTGCTTGCTGTCCGTATAGGGCGGACATTGCCGGAGGTAATCCATCAGCTCTTGACCGTTGTGCACGAAATGCACGGGGTTGGTAATCCCGCATTCGTTGAATGCTTCGCGGGCCAATAAGCAATCATCCGGATCGTCGTCTGCAACCAGAATGTGCATGAGCTGTCGTTCGGTCATGCAGAAGCCTCGTCAATGTGCGGGAAGGTGATGCGAAAAGTGCTGCCTTTCCCAGGAGAACTGGTTGCGGTAATACGGGCGCCATGCCGCTCGGCAATCTTCTTCACGATCGCCAGGCCGATTCCCGTGCCGGCATAGACGCCACGTCCATGCAGCCGCTGGAAGGGATTGAAGATACGGTCGAGGTATTTCTCGTCGAAACCGATGCCGTTGTCGGTGAAGCAAAGCGTATAAGCATCGTTACTCGCAGGCTCGACATAGATATGGATCAGTGGGTGGCTGTCGGGGCTCTGGAACTTCACGGCGTTGCTCAGCAGATTCTGGATCACCCTTCGCAACTGCGAGGCGTCGCCCATAACGCTGGGTAGCTCGCCGTATTCGACCTGGGCTTGAGTCTGTTCCAGTGTGGTTTCCATGTCCTGCAACACCTCGCTCACGATTTCACCGAGATGCAACCGCTGGAACGGCTGGCCGCGTGTGTTGACGCGCGAATAGTCGAGCAGATCGATGATCAGCGCCTGCATGCGTGCGGCTGCGGATGTCATGCGTTTGAGGTAGTCGCGGCCATCGTCGTCGAGCCCAGTCGCGCGGGTTTCGAGGCGCTCCGAGAATGCCTGAATCTTGCGCAACGGCTCCTGCAGATCATGGGACGCGGCGAAGGCGAACTCTTCAAGCTCGCGGTTGCTGCGCTCGAGCTCTTGGAGTGTGGACTGCAGTTCCTGCTCGGTGTGCTTGCGTTCGGAAATATCCTGGAAGTACACGGCCAGCCCTTCCTCAGATGGGTAGGCATGCACTTCTAGCCAAAGTCCTAGCGGCTCGTAGAAGGTATCGAAGTGCTCGGCCTCCAGGCTTTCGACCGCCCGCAGAAAGCGCGTGCCGACCTCACTATCCCGTAAGCCAGGGAAGGCCGACCAGACCACTGCACCAAGCATGTCTTCTACGCGCATACCGAGTAGGCGCGCGGACTCGCTGTTGATGTAAGTAAAACGCCAGTCATTGTCGAAGGTATGGAAGGCGTCGCTGATACTCTCCAGCGTGTTGGTCAGGCTCTCGGCCAGGCGATGAGTTTCGCGCTGGGCCTGCTTGCGCTCGGAGATGTTCTGGAAAGCCCCGACGAGGCGCACGATACGACCATGATCGTCCCTGATCGGCTGGCCGGTGACGCGGGCGTCAATTAACAGGCCGTTAGCGAGGTGGAATCCGAGGTCCAGATCGAAGCCTTGGCCGTGCTCGATGCAGTCGCGTATCGCTGCTTTCAACTCGGCACGGTCCTGCTCGGCACAAAGCGCCAAGCCATGTTCTAGAGAAGGTAGCGCGTGGGGTGGATAACCGAGGAGTTCACGCATCTCGTCGGACCACACCAGCGTCATGCTCGGCAGTTCGAGATCCCAACCTCCAAGCTTCGCAGTACGGCCAGCCATGCCAAGCAGTAAGTTGTTCTGACGTATCTGCTGTTCGATGGCCCGTCGCTCGGTGATGTCGCGGGCCACACAGTAGATCAAGCGGTCGTCGCCCATGGCTGCGCTCAACTGCAGCCAATGTTCGCGATTTAAAGCGTCGAATGCACGTATTTCCAAGTCCTGAATGAGCTCGCCGCGAGACAGTTGTTGCACGGCCATTTCGACTTCGAGGTGATCATCCGGATGGACTATTTCCAGGTAGGGGCGCTCGACCAATTCTGCGATGGAGTAATTCAACACCGTGGCGAAGGCCGGATTGACCTGGACGAAGCAGCCCCGCATATCGACCATGCAGAACATTTCAAGGGAGAGAGTGAAGAACTGCTTGCGTTCGCGTAGCACCTGGCTGGCGCGGCGCTCGGCGCTGACATCGCGCAGCGCGATCACCCAGCCGCGATGGCCGTTCGCGGCAAACATCGGGCGCGCATCATATTCGAATGTCGATTCGTCTCCATCCAGTAGACAGAATTCACCTCGCTCACTGCAGGCGGCATCCGAGGTGACCTGCCAGTCCCCAGCGTCCAATGGCAGAAAATTACTCAGCGGCGCTCCCACCAGCTGTTTGGCAGGTAAGCGAATCAGCGCCTGGGCTGCAGGGTTGACGAAGGAAAGGCGCCCGTTCGTATCGGTCGCCAGCAGTCCTTCGACCATGCTGTTGGTAATGGTCGAGGTCAGATCCAGCTGCGCCTGCAAGCGTTCCTCGCCAGCCCGCACTTCCTTGAGCAGACGATTGTTGTCCAGCACGGCCACGGCCATCTGCACGAATTGCCGGGCAATCGCCTGATCGTCCTCGTCAAATTCGCCCTGATACTTGTCCGAAAGCTGCAGCATGCCAAGGCCGCGTCCTTGCTTATCAAGCAGGGGTATCGCCAAACAGCCGTGGATTGGCGGATTATCGGCGAACTGGCTGCTGAAGCCAGCCCAGCGCGGATTGGCTTCCAGCTCCGCCTGGCTGAGCCTGAAAGGTTGACTCGTGTCGCCGGCCAGTGTGCGGATGAAAACCAGGCTCTTTGCAATGCAGTCTGGTTGCCAGGTCGCGTATTTTTCCGAGAGCGACAGGCCCTTAAGGCCTGGAGTGCCGTCACCCTGTTTGAGTACGATCATCGACTGATGCGCCCCAATTAACCCGCGCGCCTGTTCGACTAGGTAGTCGATCAGCTGTTGGTCATCGCGCAGGCTTGCAGTCACGATTGCTGCGGCACTGAGACCACGCAGCTGTTCGGCTTTGTCTTCGGTACGTTGCAAGGACTGCTGCAATGCGTCAGTCATCCGCTGGCGTTCGCTGATGTCTTTGGCGATCCCGAACACGCCGACGATTCGCCCATCCACAACCATCGGTAGGTTGGTCACATCCAGCATCAATGGATTGTCATGCCGGTCCTGCCCCTGCAGCTCATAGCGTTGCGGCTCTCCGGCGCAGGCGGCTGCGAAATGGCTCTGGACCCTATCTAGGTCGTCGGTACTGATGAAATTGGCAAAGTGCTGGCCGAGGAGTTCGTTCTGACTGTAGCCGGTAAGCGCCGATCCGGCGGCATTGATGCTCTGAAATTTGCCTTCCAGGTCAAAGGAAAATACCGGGTCGGGGTTGAACGTGAAGAGTGACCGGAAGCGTTGCTCGCTTTCCTGCAAGCGCTGCCGGTCCCGTGCTCGCACGATGACGACAGCCGCCAGCTGAGCGGCGGTGTCCATCAATTCGATCTGCTCTTCATTCGGCGTCTGAACCTCTCGACCGTAAAGCGCGAGCGTGCCCAGCACCGCGCCGCCATGTGAGATCGGCAAGGACCAACAGGCACGCAGGCCATGTTCCAGCGTCAGATCGCGGAAATCGTGCCAGAGCGGGTCCTGGGCGAGGTCCTCAGCCACCATCAGTTGGCGATGAAAAGTCGCAGCAGCGCAAGCGCGAGCATCCTCGCCGATCACCAGGCCATTGATGGCCTGGCTGTAGCCTTCGGGCAGGCTTGGCGCCGCACCGGTCACCAGACGCTGGCCCTTGGGATCGGTGAGAAGCACCGAAGCCAGAACGGTGGGCTCCTGCGCCTGAACCATCAGGCAGATGGCCTCAAGTGTTTCGGTCAATGGACGGTCGCTGGTCACCATCCCGAGAATGTCACGCTGGGCTTCGGCGAACATCTCGTACTGCATCAGATGTGTAATGTCGTGCGCGACCGCGAACATGACATCGTCTTCTTCCGACCAGTCGGACGACCAAAGGATATGGATAATTCTCCCGTCACGATGACGGTAGCGGTTATGAAAGCTGCGAGTCGCCCGACCACTCATGATCGCGGCTGCTTCCTCGTGGGTGCGGGAGCGATCATCGGGTAGCACGTAGTCCATGAACGGACGTCCGATCATTTCCTCGGGCTTGTAACCAAAGACAGTTTCGCAGGATGGACTGAGCTCGCGAAAGCACCCCTGTCGATCGACGGAGCACAGCACATCGAGAGAGAAATCCATGATCCGCTGGTTCAGCGCCTGCAGGCGCATCTGACGATCGAGGCTTCTTCCGAGCTCGCTATTGGCCGCCTCCAAATGCCCGGCTCGAACTCTGGCCAGCGAGGCCAGTCGTTGACTGAGCATCAGCAGGAAGCTGAGGCTCAGGCCGAACAGCATGACCAGTGTGGGGAAATGAGTAGAGGCGTAAAGCTCCCTGGGATTCGCTACGTAGGATTGCAGCTGGAGATGCAGATCATGATGAAAGGCGATCTCGCGTGAACCTATGGATACACCTGCGTGTCCCTGACCCTCGGAGTCGAAAATCAGGGTGCCGCTCTCATAAGCGCGAATGCCAAAGCCGCTGAGATCCGATCCGAGCGCTTCGGATAAGGATTTCTGGATATCGAGGCTGGCAACCACAAACCCGTTTTGCAGCGTCGGTAGTCGAATAGGGACAACAATCAGCGTGTGGTTATATTTTTCGGCATAGCGAGGCGCATCGCTTATATGCGCGCGCCGATCTTCTTGCACATGTCTGAACCAGTCCCTGCGCTCCGCTCCGCTGAGCGACTGTTCGAGCCATTCACCATGCTCATCGTCACGTGCCTCCAGCCAGAGCGGCCGCAGACTCTCGTCGAGCACGGCCAGCGCATCCAGGGGCGGGTAGTCGCGTAGATAACTTCTGGCTTCTTGCTGCCAGAAATCAGGGCTGGGCAGCTGGCCAAGGACCTGCCAGCGCTCGGCCATACGTTGCATGAGTGCGAGATGATCATGCAGGTTGCGCTCGACAGTGCTCTGCATCCTGGCCAGCAGCAGATCGCTCTCGCGGTTGATCGATTCGATCACCTTCAGGCTAAGCACATCCCAACTCAGGCAAGTGAGCAGAACGCCGATGCCCCCCGCCAGAACGGCCAGCCGGTCCAGCTTGCGCTCGCGCCTATGCGGCAGCCACCCGAGTAGAACTACCGCAATGCCGAGCAGTACTGTGAACAAGCTCGTCAGGCTGGACGGCCAGTAGTTGGCGCCGAGGTCGGAGGTCTCGAATGTAGTCGTCCAATCAATCGTTTGGAAAATGATGTGGAGCAACACTGCAATAACGCCGGTTGCCTGCCCAAATCGCCTGATGCGGGGCGGGCTGATCGCCAGAAGAATCCCGAGCATCAACAACAGGGCAGTGAGCGCCAGCGTGCTGGGCATATTCAGGAAGCTGCTGAATCGGGAGGCGTCTATCTCCGTATTGCCAGTCAGAAAGTTGCGTAAAAGGCCATACAGCGTTATCGCCAGAAGTATGGCAGCGACGATACGCAGCGCCACGATGTAGCGCCGCACTGCGGCAAGCAGCGCGACCCCGAGAAAGAGACAGAGCAGCATGCTGTTTGTATTCAGCGCCACTGCATGCGGAACTGGGTGCTGAATACGCAACGAACAGACAAGGCTGATCACGCCTATGCTCACCAACGCGAAAGCCAGTACGTAAAGGTACGACCGATAAACTACATAACGTGTCTTCATGGTTACTGCTGCAGATCCTGCGGCCCGAGCAGGCGAAGGACTTCTTCAATTGTGGTTAGTCCAAGACCTATCTTCTCCCTGGCATCGTCGAGCAAGGTGGTCATTCCTTCCTTACGGGCAATATTCTGCAGCTGCATGGCGCTGGCACCCTGAGAAATGGCGTCGCGTAGCGCATCGCTCACGGTCAGGACTTCATGCACGCCGACACGGCCTTTGTAGCCCTGATGGCATTGGTTGCAGCCGCGGCCCTGGTAAAACTTGAGGTTCGGGTCGAGAAAGCTCGGTCCCAGGCTACGCAAGCGCTCGTCGGGCGGCTTGACCGGTTCTCGGCAATTCATGCAAATGCGCCGTACCAGACGCTGGGCGATGATCGCCTCGAGCGCCGACGCCAGCACATAGGGTTTCAGACCTAGATCGAACAGCCGGGCAATGGTCGCGGCCGCCGAATTGGTGTGCAGCGTGGAAAACACCAAGTGGCCGGTGAGTGCGGCATGGAAGGCCACGTCGGCGGTTTCCTCATCGCGGATTTCGCCGAGCAGAATCACGTCCGGGTCCTGTCGCAGGATGGCCCGCAGCACGCTGGCGAAACTCAGGCCGATGCGCTCACGCACCGGGACCTGGCCGGCGAGATCCACATGGAATTCCACCGGGTCTTCGATGGTGATGTAGTTCTTTTCGGACGACGCCTCATGCTGGAGCAGGGCGAACAGGGTAGTGGTTTTTCCGCTGCCGGTCGGGCCGGTAGCGAGAATGATGCCCTGCGGCTTGTTCACTACGTACAGGAGTCGCTGCAGATTGTTCGCGGACAGCCCCAGATCCTCCAGCGACTGTGCCGCGGATTGGCGCTCCAGTACCCGCATCACGACCTTTTCGCCATTGATGGTCGGTAGCGTAGAGATGCGCAAATCGACGATGCGCATCGGGGTTTTGACGGTGATCCGGCCGTCCTGCGGGCGGCGCCGTTCGGTGATGTCCAGCTCGGCCATTACCTTGATCCGCGACACCAGCGACATCAATTGGGTATTGGGGATCTGGATCTTGTCCTGCAACACGCCGTCAATACGGTAACGCACCACCACATGCTTGGTCCGCGGGTGGATATGGATGTCGCTCGCACCTAGCCGTAATGCCTCGAGAATGATCGCATTGACTAGCCTGATCGCCGGCGGCTCTTCGGAGCTGCCGAGTAGCTGTTCGAGGCTTTCGTTGCCGCCGTCATCGTCGAGAACGATCTCGATGCCTTCGTAGGGGTCGCTGTTACCCACTACCGTGGCTAGGTCTTCAAGCTGCTGGCTGGGCTCGCCGAAGAATTCGTTAAGTTTGCTCTGGAGCTGCTCCAGCGGACAAAGCAATGGATGAATGCTGTAGCCGGTCATAAAGCCGAGCTCTTCGATCAGCCCCATGTCCATCGGATCGGCCATGGCCAAACGGAGGCGTTTGCCAATTAGCCGCAGTGGCATCACCAACTGGCGGATGCAAACCGATTGCGGAATCAGGGCCAGTAGTTCCGGATCGAGCTGGAACTCGCGCAGGTCGATTTCTTCGAACATCAAGTCTGTGCGCAACAACTCGAAGATCTTCCCGCTTTCGACCCAGTCATGTTGCATCAGCTGCCGCATGACCGGGGTCTTGTGAGCCTGCATCTCCTTGTGCAAAAGCTGAATTTGCTGCGCGTTGAGTAATCCCTTCTTGTACAACATGATCGCGAGCTGACTGCGGTTGGTAACGCCTAACTTGGCCAGGGTATCCAGGTCGCGATGCTGCTTGCGGTTTTCCTGCTCAAGCGCGCGGGTGCGTTGCAAAAGGGCGTATTGCTCCAGCGCCAGGGCAATCGTCAGACGCAGATCATCGTCGTTCCAGGGCTTGAGTATGAAGCGATACACCGCACCGTCTTTGACCGAGCCCATCACTGCCTCGGTGTTGGCATGCCCGGTGAGCATGATGCGGATAGTGTCCGGCCACCGTTCACGCGCCTTGGCAAGCAGCTCGCTGCCGTTCATACCGGGCATCATGAAATCACTGATGATCAGATTTATCGGTTTCGCTTCCAGGATTTTCAGCGCTTCGACGCCATTTCGAGCGAAATGCACCTCGTAGTTTTCCCGCTGTAGCACCCGCCGCAGTGCAGCGAGGATGCCCGGCTCGTCATCTACTAGCAGCAGGCGATAGGGCGTGCTGGGTGGCTCTTCGGCCTTAACTCCTATCGGTTCATCCCCTACGAACAACGATGCGTAACGTTTCGCCACGATGGCTCCTTACCGACAGAGAAAGCGCAGGGTCACTCGCGTGCCCGTATCTTGGTGGCTGCTCAGTAATATCTCGCCTTGATGCGCAACCAGAATGTCACGCGCCACGGTCAGGCCCAACCCGGTACCGGAGCCGACTGGACGGGTGGTGAAGAACGGGTCGAACACGCGCGGCAAGTCTGAATCGGCAATACCGCAGCCGTTGTCTTCGATGATCACTTCCAGCGCGCCATACTCGTCTTGGTGCGTGCTGATAAGAATCCGTCCATCTTCACGCAGCGATTTGGCAGCGTTATCGAGCACGTTATAGAAGGCCTGCGACAGCTTGGCCGGATAGCCGGCCAGCCGCGGCAGCTCGCCCAGACTGAGCTGAATATCCAGCGTCTGGTTGCCCTCGGCCTGCAACAGATGGCAGGTGGTGCCGAGAAGTGCATTCAGGTCGCAGGGGACGAAATCGGCTTGGTCGATATTGGAAAACGTCTTCAGGTCGGCAACGATGGCAGCAATTCGTCGGGTGCCGCTCGTCGATTCTTGGAGCAGGGCTCGGAAGTCTTCTATGAGAAAGCGGGTGTGCTGATCGGTCGGGAGCTGTTGCTCCAGTTCGTCGAGATAGTCGCCAGCGACACGCAAATTGCTAGCGATGAAACCGATCGGGTTGTTGATTTCGTGAGCGACACCGGCGGCCAACTGACCGATCGAACGTAACCGCGCGGTTTCGTAGAGTTGCTGCTGGGCCTTTTCGATGATCTGCACCTGTTCTTCGACGCGTGTCTGCAACTGCTCGGAAAGGGACTTGTAACGGGCCTCAGATTCCTGCAACGCGGCATGTTGGCGCTGGAGTTCGGCGAAGCTTGCTTCTGTGCTGTCGTGGTGCAGATTGGCGGCCAGGCGGTACTTGCCGACATAGAACAACACGAACTCCAGCAAGCGGGCACCGGCTTGTTGCACTTGGATATCTTCGGGGCAGTGCAGCCAGCCAAGGGTCTCCAGGTTGAATTCGACGGCTTCGGCACCCGCCAGCGGCGTTTCGCTCAGGGCTATCGGCCGGTCGGCCAAGACCTGTACCAGCTGCAGTAACTGCTGTTGACGCTCATCAGGGAGCAGGTCAGCGAGGGTCGGATCGTCCTCGAAACTACGCATGGGGCACTTCCAACGCACTCAGTCGGTGGATGAAATCGGTCTCGCTGATACCTTCGTCAGCGGCCAGCCGGAACTCTTGATCAAGAGTCGGATAAAGGCGCTTGAGTAGTACCCGGAAGCTTTCCACCACGCCTTGACCGTTTATGGCCGCAGCCATGCATAGCGGCGCCCAAGGCGTATTGCGCCAACGCGTTTGCAGCTCGGTTTCCTCGATTGCACCCGGCACGTCGCGCTTGTTGAACTGCACCACGATAGGCAGCTGCTCGATATCCATGCCGAGCTTTTGCAGGCTGTCGGCGAGATTGTCGAAGGCGTTGGCGTTGTTGTCTTGCTGCGCCTGCTGCGAATCGGCGACGAAGATAACGCCGTCGGCGCGCGACAGCACGGCCTTGCGGGTGCTGTCGTGCTGTACCTGCCCAGGGACGGTATAAAGCTTGAGCCGCAGATCCAGACCCTGTTCGCTACGCAGGCCGATCGGTAGCACATCGAAGAACAGCGTGCGGTCGTCACGGGTCTCGAGCACCATCAGCTCGCCCTTGCGTTGCGGCCGCAGCAGCGTATGCAGTTGCATCAGATTGGTGGTTTTGCCGCTCAATGCCGGGCCGTAATAGACCACCTTGAGCGTGAGCTTGCGCTCATGGGGCACGTAATCAGCCATATTCCGGCTGCTCGTCGGAGTCCATCAGTACGGCGCCATCGGCGTCGCGCTTGACTCGGGTGATGCCGGGATACTGAGCCTCCAGGCGGAGCAATTCATGTTGCTGGCGCTCCAATGCCGTCTGCTGGTCTTTCACCTGGGATAGTAGGCGCTGGTTCTGGATCCTTAATAGATACAGGTCGATGGCTGTACGTAGCGCGGTTTCGATCTCGTAGTCTTCCCATGGTTTGGACAGGTAACGGTAGATCTCCGCGCGGTTGATTGCCTGCATCATCGCCTGGCGATCGCCGTAAGCGCTGAGGATCATGCGCATGGCATTGGGCTGGCGCTGTTTGGCGAACTGTAGATAGTTAACACCGTCCACGTCCGGCATCTGGTAGTCGGAAACTATCACGGCGTATTCATGCTCGGAGAGGGCATCCAGAGCCGACTGGGCATCCGTGAAGGTGTGCACCTCCCAGCCATGCGGGCGTAATATGCGCTTCAATGCCGAGAGGATGTTCGGCTCGTCATCAACCAGCTGAATCTTGATCATTGGAGGTTTCCATCTTGCACAGCAGGGTCGGGCTTGCGTACGAACAGAGTGTAGCGGGCACCCTCGGAGGATTCGAAGGCGATCAGCTTGTCGATCAATGGCCGGGTGAGTTCCTTGCCCTCGTTTAGGAGCAGCATCCCGTTCTCGGCGTGAAGATTGCGCGCCAGGATCATCCCCGGCTCCACTCGCCGGGTATCGAGGATGAGAATGCTGGCATCGGCCAACGCCAGATCTGGGGCCAGGGTGGTGCATACCTCGATGAAGCGTGCGCAGAGATCCGGATCATAGAGCCGTCCGGCGAACTTCTTTTGTAGCAGCAAGGCTTCGTCACGATTCAGCCGGCGTTCCAGAATCATGCCGCGCTGCAGTTCGATGAAGTCTACGGCGAGCTTTAGCAAGCGTGCGCCGAAGGGGATGGCTTCGCCCTCCAAACGATCCGGGAAGCCGTTGCCGTCCCAGCGTTCCTGGTGATGACGGATAAGCGTGCCGGCGTTCTGGACCGGCTCCAAAGCCATCAACAGACTTTCTCCGAGCCCTGGATATTCTCGATAGCGCGCCCGATCCTGTTTGTACAACTGATCGGAGGGCATGCCGAGCAGGCGGTCTTCCCAGGTCAGCTTGCCTAGATTGTAGAGCGCCGCAGACATCGCTAGATCGTTGGTGGTGCGCTCGTCGAGCCCGTAGTGCTCGGCATAGCCTTTGACCAGGGCGATAACCTGAGTGTTGGTCTGGCGCTCCTTGTTCAGGCGTTGATTGAGCAGGTTGGCAAATACCTCAGTGGCAGTGACGTAGCTGCGACGCAGCTCGGCATAGGCCAGGTCGAGCATGTCGGCGGTTTCTTTGAGTTCCGCCGTGCGTGCGGATATGCGCTGTTCGAGGGTGGCGTTGAGCTCCTGTAGCGCCGCATTCTGCTGCTGCGTCAGTTGTTCGAGGCGCTGGCGCTCACGCTCGGAATGCTGAAACGCCAGCGCCTGGCGAATGACCAGGCGCAGCTCTTCGTCATCCCAGGGCTTGCTGATGTAGCGGTAGATCTGCCCTTCGTTGATGGCTTTGACGGTCGTGCCGATATCCGCATACCCCGTCAGCAGAATGCGCAAGCACTCCGGTCGGCGCTTCTGGATTTCCGCAAGCAGGCTCGCACCATCCATGCCCGGCATACGCGCATCCGATATGACCAGATCGATTGTCTGCTGTCCGAATACTTCCAGCCCCTGTTCTCCACAATTAGCCGTTAGCAGCCGATAGGGCTCGTTGCGTAATACGCGGCGCAGGCTGTTGAGGATGTTTTCTTCATCGTCGACCAGCAATAGGGTTGCAATCGGTCCGCTCTCAGGCATGGCCATAAATGCTATTAATCCTTCTGGCCCAGTGCAGTCGGCTGAACGACCGGCAGCCAGACGCGAAAGCGCGTGCCTTTGCCGAGTTCGCTATGAACTTCGATGCGCCCATGGTGCTTTTGCACGATGCTATAAGAAAGGGCCAGCCCAAGGCCGGTGCCCTTGCCGACCGGTTTGGTGGTGAAGAATGGCTCGTAGATACGATTCAGCAGCTTAGGGTCGATGCCCTGGCCGGTGTCCTCAACCTCGATCCAGGCCCAGTCGCCATCACAGGCGGTGCGCAACGTGATCCTGCCGAACTGCTCAATGGCGTGCGCTGCGTTGACCAGCAGGTTCATCACAACCTGATTGATCTGCGATGGGATGCACTCGATATCCGGCAGTTCGCCGTATTCCTTGACGACTTCGGCTTTGTACTTGAGCTCATTGTTAACCACGTTGAGCGTAGTATCGAGGCCGCGGTGCAGATCGGCGGGACGGAACTCCTCTTCCTCTATATGAGAGAAATCCTTGAGCGCTCCGATGATGCGTTTGACCCTATCGATGCCGTCCTCGGACTCAGCGATCAGCGCCTCGGCATCCTCGCGAATATAGTCATATTCCAGGTTGGCCTTGAGCTGACGAAGCTCGTCCAGATTTGCGGCTCCGTCCATTGCGTTAATGATCCGCAGCATGTCGCGCACATAGCCGCCCAAGGTCTTGAGGTTGGAATTGACATAGCCGATGGGGTTGTTGATTTCATGCGCGACACCGGCGGCCAACTGGCCGATAGCTGCGAGCTTCTCGGATTGAAGTAACTGGCTGTTGGCGGTTTCCAGCTTTCTTAATAGCTGGTCTTGTTCATCTTGTTTCTTGCGCAGCGCGCTTAAAGCAGCTTCTAGCTGCTCGTTCGAGCGGGCGACAGCGCTCGTGTCATACATGACCAATGCAAAATGGCTCTCGCCGTCCGGTGTTTCAAATAAAAAGAACAAGGTGCTTTGAAGGAAACCATTTTTATCATTGTCGGCGTGCATCAGATGCACCAGAGGAGGGGTTTCCAGCCAATGATTGTAGATATGCCTGGCCTGGCCACGGGCTAACTCCACCATCCGCTCGAAACGTGGCGAACCGGCCTCCGGAAAAACATCGAGGAATCTTCTTCCGAGTGCTTGCGTAAGATCTTTTCCGCTGCGCTGCGCAATAAAAGAATTCCAACGCTGCACGCACAAGTCGGAATCGAGCACGATTACCCCCAAGTCGATTTTCTCGACCAGAGAGCCAAATAAATCAAATGGATTCATCAATCGCGCTCCTGAGCGGTTGAGGATATATGGCGGAGTGCCGCCATTTGCATTTAGAACAAACATTTATCGGGGCGCAACAGGCTGCTCGGCGTTAATTTGCCTTATCCGAAAGGTCAGAAAACTATCTATGGAAAAGAGATTCGTCGGGTATTTGACTTGCTTGAACTTATTCCTCGATTTATCTAAACGCGCCGTCTGTTGACTTGCATCTGGATGTCACTGATTGTCTCTTTTTATCGACCTGTTTGAAGACAACTTTAGTGCGAACGGATGCAGTGGCAGTTCCCGAAGCGGAGTCGGTTTTTTTATCATTCGCTCGGCTTGACGTTGGGATTATTTGTGTCTCGATTGGGCTGCCACAACCTGGATAGGCCATAGCGCCTCCGATCAACCGATGGTCATCAAACTGGCGTTGCCGCCGGCCGCGGCGGTGTTAATGCTCAGGGCGCGCTCGATCAGCAGGCGTTCCAGCGGTATATCTGTCTCGCCTTTGGCCAAGCCTTCTATGCCGACAATAGGCCCGCTGCGGCGCGACAGTTGCTGGTTGATCTCGCGTAATTGGTCGGCGTCGCCATGGTGTAGCACCACATCGAAACGTACCTCGTCGTGGGTCCAGTCCGTGACGAGAGTGATCCGCGCCCGTACCTCTTGCGGCAGCTTGTCGACCAGCGTTTTGCTGAGCGGCGTTTCCGCTATCACCGCTTCGCTGCCGATAGCCAGCACCGCCGCAAGCTGCGTAAGCAAATCATGTTCGTCCTTGGCCAGGCACAGCACGTATTCGCGAGGCAACAGGTTATAACTGTTGCGCTCGCCAGTAGGGCCATTGAGCAGCCGTGTACTACCGCTTTGAGATTGTTCGGCGTAGCGGTCGCACAGCGCCGATATTTCGGTCCGACCGTTTTTCTGCGCCCATTCTCTGAACAACTTGGCGGCTTTGGTTTGTTCAGCCGGCCTGCGCACCTCGGCCGGCGTTTGCATGCCGCCGAAATTCAGCGCTCGCAGCAGTGCGTCATGCGGTCGTGCCGAGAGCAGGCGATACAGGTACAACGGGCCGCCGGCCTTGGGTCCCGTGCCGGAGAGGCCTTCACCACCGAAGGGCTGCACGCCGACCACCGCGCCGACGATGTTGCGGTTGACGTAAAGATTGCCGACCTTGGCTCGGTCGATGACCTTGGCGATGGTTTCGTCGATACGGGTGTGCACGCCCAGGGTCAGCCCGTAACCGGCGGCGTTGATCTGATCGAGCAACTGATCCAATTCGGCGCGGCGATAGCGCAACACGTGCAGCACCGGGCCGAAGATTTCCTGCTGCAGCTCGTCGAGGCGCTCCAGCTCGATCAGCGTCGGCATCACATAGGTGCCGCGAGCGATTTCCTCCTCTTCGACTCGCGCCATCTGATGCACCCGACGACCCTTGTCGCGCATGGCCTGTAGATGCCGTTCTATGTTGTCGCGCGCCTCGGCATCAATCACCGGCCCGACATCTACTGCAAGCCGTTGCGGATTGCCCATGCGTGCTTCGGCCATGGCGCCCTTGAGCATGTCGATGACCCGCTCGGCGACGTCTTCTTGCACGCACAGTACCCGTAGCGCCGAGCAACGCTGACCGGCGCTGTCGAAGGCCGAGTTCATCACATCCATCACCACTTGTTCGGCCAAGGCGGAGGAATCGACGATCATCGCGTTCTGCCCACCAGTTTCGGCAATCAGCGGAATGCTCCTGCCACGCGTATCCAGCCGCCCGGCAATGCTGCGCTGCAGAATCGAGGCGACTGCGGTGGAGCCGGTAAACATCACGCCGCGCACGCGCTCGTCCGCCACCAGGCGCGCGCCTACGGTTTCGCCCCGTCCCGGCAATAGCTGCAATGCGCCAGCCGGCACGCCGGCTTCATGCAGAATCTGCACGCCCAGCGTGGCAATCAGAGGGGTCTGCTCGGCCGGCTTGGCTAGCACCGTATTGCCGGCACCCAGCGCGGCGCAGACCTGGCCGGTGAAGATTGCCAACGGGAAATTCCACGGGCTGATACATACCACCGGGCCGAGTGGGCGATGCGTGTCGTTGTCGAAATTGCTGCGCACTTCGGCACCGTAAAACCGCAAGAAGTCCACCGCCTCCCGGACTTCGGCGATGGCGTTGATGAAAGATTTTCCGGCCTCGCGCACCAGTACGCCCATCAACTGCTGAATGCGCTGTTCCATTAGATCGGCGGCTCTTTCCAGAGCCATAGCGCGTTCTTGCGGCGGCGTTGCCTGCCAGATCGGCGCGGCTTCCACGGCGCAGCGCAGGGCGTTGTCGACATCCCCTTCATTGGCTTCCTGCACCTGGCCAACCACGTCGCGGTGTTCGGCTGGGTTTAGTAACGGTTCGGTCTGCATCGTCGATGCGCTGTCGCAGCCGAGCAGCGGCTTTGCGCTGTAGACCTGATGCGCGCTGGCGAGCAGTGCGGACGACAGCGAGGCCAGACGGTGCTCGTTGGACAGATCGATGCCGCAGGAATTGAGCCGGACGTCGCCGTAGAGGTGGCGTGGCAACGGAATGCGTGGATGTGGCAAACCGAGCGTGCCTTCTTCGGCCAGCATCTTTTCCACAGTAACCACCGGGTCGGCCACCAGTTCCTCGAGGGAAATGCTTTTGTCGGCGATACGGTTGACGAAAGACGTATTGGCTCCGTTTTCCAGCAGGCGGCGCACCAGATACGCCAGCAGGGTTTCGTGGCTACCAACAGGTGCATAGATGCGGCAGGGCCGGTTGAGGCGATCCTGGCCGACGACCTGCTCGTAAAGTGGCTCACCCATGCCATGAAGGCACTGAAACTCGTACTGGCCGGGATAATAGTTCTGGCCGGCGAGGTGATAGACCGCCGCCAGCGTGTGTGCGTTGTGGGTGGCGAACTGCGGATAGATCGCTTCAGGCGCGGCGAGCAGCTTGCGTGCGCAGGCGATGAATGAGACATCGGTGTAGGCCTTGCGGGTAAAGACCGGATAGCCCTCCAGCCCATTGATCTGCGCCAGCTTGATCTCGCTGTCCCAATAAGCACCTTTCACCAGGCGGATCATCAGGCGGTGGCGGCTGCGTTTGGCGAGGTCGATCAGAAAATCCACCACATAGGGGCAGCGCTTCTGGTAGGCCTGGATGACGAAGCCGATGCCGTTCCAGCCGTTCAGCGATGGATCGAGGCATAGCCGTTCGAGCAATTCCAGCGACAGTTCCAGGCGGTCTGCTTCCTCGGCATCGATGTTGATCCCGATGTC
The DNA here is from genome assembly GCF_045999685.1 of Stutzerimonas sp. VN223-3. Taxonomy (NCBI): domain Bacteria; kingdom Pseudomonadati; phylum Pseudomonadota; class Gammaproteobacteria; order Pseudomonadales; family Pseudomonadaceae; genus Stutzerimonas; species Stutzerimonas sp. VN223-3. The sequence continues at coordinate 1,308,058 of NZ_RBEC01000001.1, forward strand.
GTAGCGCTTGGCCAACTGGGTCAGGGAAAGCAGGGTCGGGTAGAGCTCGTCCATCACCCGTTCGAACTGCGCACGGCTGTAGCGTGGATGCAGCGCCGATAGCTTGATCGAGATGCCCGGCCCCTCGTAGATGCCGCGACCGCGCGACGCCATGCCGATCGAGTGAATCGCTTGCTCGTACGAGGCCAAATAGCGTCGCGCATCGCCTGCGGTCAGTGCCGCTTCGCCGAGCATGTCGTACGAATAGCGGAAGCCCTTGGCTTCCATGGTCTGCGCATTGGCCAGGGCTTCGCTGATGGTTTCGCCGGTGACGAACTGCTCGCCCATCAGCCGCATGGCCATGTCCACACCTTTGCGGATCAGTGGCTCGCCACCCTTGCCGAGCAGTCGATTGAGCGACGACGAGAGGTTCTGTTCATTGTGCGTAGCCACCAGCCGGCCGGTCAGCATCAGGCCCCAGGTCGCCGCGTTGACGAACACCGACTGGCTGTTGCCCAAGTGCGGCTGCCAATTGCCAGTGCTGATCTTGTCGCGGATTAGCGCATCACGGGTGCCCTTGTCCGGTACGCGCAACAGCGCTTCGGCCAGACACATCAATGCCACGCCTTCCTGGGATGACAACGAGAATTCCTGCAGCAGGCCCTGCACCAGTCCCTGACGACCGCCCGCGCTTTTCTGGTTGCGCAGCTTCTCGGCGATCCGCAGCGCAAGCTTGTGCGTGGCTTCGGCCTTTTCCGGCGAAAGCCGAGCCTGTTCCAACAACACCGGCAGCGCCTCCGGTTCGGGGCGGCGATAGGCTGCGGTGATGGCGGCGCGTAACACCGACTGGGGCAGGACGCTTTCGGCAAATTCGAGGAACGGTTGATTACGCGACTCGATGGCCACCGCCAGATCGGCCTCGGTGTGCTCGATCATTAAAGCGCTGACAGGCTCTGTGCCGCTTTCGAGCTGTTCGAGGTAGTTCAGCGTCGCCTGCTTGATCAGCCACTGCGGCGTGCGGTCGATCCGTCGAGCAACTGCCTCGATTCGATTACAGGTTGCCTCATCGAGTCTGATGCCGAGCGTGGTGGCCTTCATGTTGCCTGTCCTCTGTCGTGATGCATCGCGGGTGAACCAGCAGCAAAGTCGCCGCAAGACCAGTCGCCTCGAACGCAGCGCCGGTCATCTCATGTCGAACTGCCTGAAATGAGCGTAGACCCTCGACCAGGTGCCGGAGAGCCACCCGGCACCGAAGCGACCCGCTGCAATTCAGACAGAGCGACATGCATATGGAGATGGTAATACTGCTGAAGACTCGTCAGCAGGACGCTCTGTTCCCATGAACTGATTTGCAGAGAACAGGAATGAAGATCGAACGACCTCATCGACCGGCGATATCCAAGGGTTGTCAATGATCTGTGCGGTTAGTTAGCTCACCGATGCTTGCGGTCCTGTCGGCGATGCGCTTTTTTACCCAACGCGAGCGGGCGGTGCTGGCCTGGACCGAAAGCCTTCCGCAGCTGTCCGGCGGTCACCCAGGTAGCACTGAATACGAGCAGCTCTGCGAGCAGTTCAGCGAGGCAGAGCGCGTCAACTTGACGCTGGCAATCGCCACCATCAATGCCTGGAATCGCTTCGGTGTCGGCTTCGATATGCAACCGGCGTAACGACTGCCGCATTCGCGTTTGATGCGGTAAGGTCGAGAGGCGGGGCTCGGCTTTAATGCTTGTCCGGCTCTGGCACCTCAGATTCGCTAACGCCTTCCTCGCCAAGCTTTTTCGCAGCCTCACGGTCGTCCTGCGCTTCGCCTTGTAAGCTCTGCTGTTCGGGAGCAGGGTCGTATTGCAGTTCGACCAGTACGGGAAAATGGTCGGAACCGAACTTCGGCAGCCGTTGAATGCGTACCAGCTGGAAGTGGTGGCTATGGAAGAGGTGATCCAGCGGCCAGCGTAAAAACCAGTGCTGAGCGTGGAAGCTGTTGACCATGCAGCGCCCGACACGCGGATCGAGCAGCCCACTTATCTTGCGAAACAGCCGCGTATTGGCTGACCAGGCGACGTCGTTGAGGTCGCCGGTGACGATGATCGGAATCGTGTCCTCGTCGTCCTGCACGCTTTTCGCAACCACCAGCAGTTCGACGTCGCGCTCGGTCGATTCATCGTTTTCGGTGGGGCTGGGCGGGGCCGGGTGAAGAAAATGCATGCGGATCGCCAGCTGGTCGTTCAGCCGGACATTGGCGTGCATTGACGGCACGTCGTCTTCGACCAGAAAGCGGGTTTCGGCATTTTCCAGCGCAAGCCGTGACCAGACATGCATGCCATAGAGATTGTCCAGCGGGCAACGGATGCTGTACGGATATTGGTCAGTCAGCTCTTCCAACTGCGTCTCCCACCAATGATCGGTTTCGAGCGTAACCAGCACATCGGGGCGATGCTCGCGAACCAGCGCCTTGAGCTTGTCAGCCTGTCGGTTTGGGGTCAGGACATTGGCCGCCATGACGCGAATACGAGGTTTGTACTGGCTCGTATCGGCGGATTTCACTTCACGATGCCATAGCCTGGTATAGGGGATGATCCACCAAGCCTGATACGCCAGACAGCCAACCGAAAGGGCTGAAATAAATATTTGCAGCGGTTCGGAGTAGGACAAAAGCAGCGCCTGGGCAAACAGCAGCACGAGCGCCAGTACGCACAGTTGTAATCGGGGGAAATCCAGGTCGCGTACCCACCAGGCCGGGTTTTTCCAGAGCGGCAAACAGGTCAGTACAACCAGCAGGCCGGTGGCGGCCAGCAAGATTCCTTCCTTCATTTTCGTCCTCGGAGCGTTCGGCGCAAGTCTATGTCAGCCGTTTAGGTACTGGATTCAGACACAAAGGGTTCGTCCCGCCGATTCGGTGATTGGTTCCGCTTGCTTGAGAGCAGGGTGGCGCGGAGCAGGCCAAGGTAAACCTCTGGTACGTGTAGGAAATCGAGGGTGAAAAAAAGGCCTGACACGCAGCGCATGTCAGGCCTTCCGTTAAGCAATGTATGGCGAATGGCTTACATCGGTTCGCCTATGGCCGCGCAGCTATTCGGTGTGGCGGCGTGTTTCCTCAGGACCGGCAGTTGTGGCTGTTCTGCGCCGCCCGATACGTCCAGGGCGAGGATGTAATTACCCCACCAGGGGCCGCCGGCCCAGTAGGTGAGTGGAACACAGTTGTCACGCAAGTAACCGAGCAGGTTATCCATCGCCAGGATTGCATCGGGCGCATAGTTCGGAACGCCCATTTCACCGATGAAACCGCGCAGCTTGTTTGACCGCAGCCAATCGACGAAAGGCTTGGCGCGAGCGATACCCAGGTCCGGCGCGAAGGTTTCGGTCTTGTCCTTGTACATGCCGGACGTGTCGCGATCGAGGTACATATGGGCTTCGAAGATCAGGTTGTTCGCCGGATCGCGCATCCAGGGGTCAGCGATAAGTTGGGTATTGGACTGAGGCCAGTGCCAGGCGCTGGAGAACCGGTCGCCAGCGACATAGATCCAGTTGGTCTGGTCTACCTGACGAATCGCCTTGGCCGCAGCCAATGCTGCCTCAGGCCAAAGCCCCTTGGTGTTCGGCTCGTTCATCAGGCCGTAACCGCTGAGTGCCGGATGGTTGCCGATCTTCTGCGCGATGCGCTTCCAGGTATCGGCAAATGACTTGATCGGTACGGTTTCCGAGCCGATCGGCTGCTTGTAGTAGCGGTAGTAGTTATGCATGTCGAGGACGACCTTGACGCCATGCTTCTGTGCGAAGTCGAGAGACTGCGTGAGCAGCTTCAACTGCGCCGCGTCGAGTTCCGTGTTTAGCTGTGGCTGTAGCCGTTCCCAAAGAAAAGGCAGGCGAACCAGCTTCAACCCTTGCTCCGCGTACTTCTTGTAATACGACTCGGCCGGATAAATGTAGTTGGTGCCGTGCTTGCCGGGCAGGACCGATGGCCCGAACGCCGCGCCGGACAACGCCACGCCAACCAGTTGCACAGCCGGGGCTTCGGCTAGCGCGGATGAAGCCGGAGCAGCGGCCACCCGGAGCTTGTTCGGGTAGCCAACCAGCGAGCCATCCAGGACGGCACCATTCATGAATATGGTCAGCGCACCGCTTGCAGCTTTTACCGATGTGACGGTGCGTTCCTGCCCGTCAGCCAATCGAACTCGAGTGCCGACTTCGAACGCATCGAGGTTCTGTGAAGTGGCGGCAACCGAAACACCCGCCGAAGCTCGCCACGAGCCGTTGGACCAGTAGCTGTTGGTGAACTTGTTGATCAGTGCCGCATAGCTTGCCGCAGGCGCTTCAACGATAGCGGGCTGCGATTTGAATGGCGTCGCGCTGGCCGCATTGCTGACGCTGAGCTTTTTTGGATAGCCCACGAGGCTGCCATCAAACGCCGGACCTTCCATGAATACCCTGAGGTCTGCGCCAGCTACCTTCACCGAGGTGATCTTGCGGACCTGCCCATCTGCCGTTTTCGCATAACCGCCTGCCTTGAATGCGGCCATGTTGGCTGCGCTAGCGCGAATGGAAACGCCTGCCGAGGCGCGCCACGAACCGTTCTGCCACAGCGTATTGGTGTACTTGTTTATCAGCGCCGCGTAAGAAATACCCGAGACGCGGGTGCTGCTCGCGGTCGCCGCAAACGCGGGACTGTCAATCGGCAGCAGCAGCGCAGTTAGGGTGATCGTGGAAATGAGTGCCTTACGAACACTCGAAAACGTGATGACAGACATTTATCTCACCGTGAGTACGCACATCCAATCGCGCACCGCAGCGCGCCGGGGGATGGCAGGTTGATCAACAAGCGACCCGGTTACGCAAACAGCCGCAGAACGAACTCTGGTTTGCGAGACGGCGATGGGGGCGGCTTCGGCGTCTTAGGAGCGCCTTTATAATTCGTTTTTAAAATGGAGAGAATATATATCGCCTGTTTATAGGCGCCAATAATTCGGCGATCAAACTGTTTGATATTAATTTGATATTGCCTGTACGCATTGGTATTAATGCAGGGGTGTTTTAGAACACTGAAAACAACAGTCTCCGAACTATGTTGACGTCATTTTTTTGAACTTGCCGTTACGCAGTTACCAGCTTTCCAATATCGATAATCCGACAAACGGTAATCTAGTAATTGAACTTAACGGGCAGGGAGTTTTGAGTGCACGTGCTGAATAGCGCCGCTTATCTTTGCTGATGTTGGGGCATGCGGCAGAAGCCGGCAGGCTGTATCGCGGCGGGGTCATCAATCGCTAACAGGACAGTGCGTAAACCTTGTAAAGCGAATCAGCTTCGGGCAGGGTCGAGGGCTAGCTCTTGCCTGTGGAGTTTTCCATGTCGGACCTCTTTCCCAGTGTCGATCCCGATGGACTGATCGAGTATTCGGTGGTGTACACCGATCGATCTTTGAATCACATGTCCCGGTCGTTCCAGACCGTAATGAACGATATCTCCTCCACGCTCAAGACTGTCTACAACGCTCATGCTGTCGTCGTGGTGCCCGGCAGTGGCACCTTCGGCATGGAGGCGGTTGCGCGTCAGCTGGCCCATGACCGCAAGTGTCTGGTGATCCGTAACGGATGGTTCAGTTATCGCTGGACGCAGATTTTCGAGATGGGCTCGATCCCGGCGCATTCCACCGTGCTCAAGGCGCGACCGGAAAGCCAAAAGCCTCAGGCTGCATTTGCTCCCCCTCCCATCGATGAAGTCATCGCAACCATCGCGGCGCAAAAGCCGGACTTGGTCTTCGCGCCGCATGTCGAGACCTCGTCCGGGATGATCCTCCCTGACGATTATCTACGTGCCGTGGGGGATGCGGTGCATGCGGTTGGCGGTCTGTTCGTTCTGGATTGCATCGCTTCCGGCGCGCTGTGGGTAGACATGCAGGCATGCGGCGTCGATGTGTTGATCAGCGCTCCGCAAAAGGGCTGGAGCGCGTCGCCTTGCTGCGCCTTGGTGATGCTAAGCCAGGCCGCCCAGGCGCGCGTCGAAGCAACCCAGAGCAGCAGTTTTGCCTGCGACCTGAAGAAGTGGCTACAGATCATGCAGGCGTACGAGCAGGGTGGACATGCCTATCACGCGACCATGCCGAGCGATGCCCTGGCGCGTTTTCGCGATGTCATGCTGGAAACGAAAGCCTATGGCTTCGAGACCGTTCGCGCCCAACAGTTGGAGTTGGGACAGCGCGTCCGAACGCTGCTGGCCGAAGAGGGATTTGCGAGCGTCGCGGCCGGCGGCTTCGAGGCGCCGGGTGTGGTGGTGTGTTACACCAACGATAGCGATATCAAGAACGGCAGGAAATTCGCCGCGCAAGGCTTGCAGATCGCGGCAGGCGTACCGCTGCAATGTGATGAGCCGGCTGACTTTCAGACCTTCCGTATCGGCCTTTTTGGGCTGGAGAAGCTGAAACACGTAGACCGCACCATCGAGATCTTGCGGTGCGCACTGGGCAAAATTGTCCACGACGGAGCGGCCTGATTATTCGGATTGAGGTATGACCACCCCAGTCGAGCGAATCCTTCTGTCTGCCGATCTTGCTATGACTGACCCCTATGTAAGCTGACCTCAACCACTTCAAAAAAACCCTGAAACCGGCGAGATAGACACATCTTTGAAACAAAAATGTGTTTGCGCTCGCACGCAGGCTGACTACGCTCAAAGTGTACAAAGCGATTACAACAAGAAAGAGGGGCTCACCATGATCAACAACCAGAATGCTCAGGTCGTTGCACTCGAGTTGTGGCGCTTCTGCGCTCACTGCATTGCTGCCATCGTTGTTGTAGGAGCGGTACTGATTGGGTTCCTTGGATCATGGGAACTGGGGCTGAAGGTCGGCGTGCTGCCGTTGCTGGCATTGATCGCCGCTGATGCGCTGGCCAGACGGCGAGAGCAGGAAATTCGACTAAGGAATTTTTGACGCTCTGCCATCCTGCGCAAACCGTCACGGGGTTCGCGCAGGATGAACATTCAATGCAGTTGCAAATGCAGCGCCGTTATACCGAACTTCGCCTCGCTCCGCTTTATCTAGCCGATGATCCCTGGCGCCTGACTAAATCCACCGTGAGTATCTGACTAGACGAGATAGTCGCGGTAGTAATCCCGTGTCGCGAGATTCTTGTCCTTGGCCTCGAACATGATGTCGAAACGGTCGAGGAATTCCCTCGCGTATAGATTGGTCCAGTGGTTCCACATGCGCTTGCTGTGGCTGTAGAGGTCACGCTTGCTGACTTTCTCCAGCAGAATCGGCATTTCCAGCTTTTCGTTGGCGGAAAAACCTATCTCCATCAGGCTTTCGGGTGGCTGCGAGTAATGCATTGTCGGTCGCACGCCGTGCCAGCTGTCGATGATTTGCGCCACGCGTGAGTCGTGCGGATCGATGTAATGGTCCTCGTTGATCCAGCAGTGGTGAATATCCAGCACCACCGGCGCCAGATCAGCGAGTTGCAGGCAGTCGTCGACGCCATAGGTCTTTTCTTCGTTCTCGAAGGTGATGCTGTTTCTCGCTTCTTGCGAAAGGCGCGGCCACACTGCGCGGATACCTTCGATACCCAACCGTCCGGCGATATGCACGTTGCATTTGAAGTCTTGAAACTGCCGGCCGAAGCCCATCATCCGAATCATGTCGGCGTGATACTCGAATTCCGCCAAGCTGTTTTCAACTACCTGTGGTTTGTCCGAGCCCAGCACGCAGTACTGGCCGGGATGCAGCGACAGGCGGATAGCCAGAGCTCTGGCATGCTCGCCGATCTTTGCAAAGCCCGCCTCGATACTGTTGCGAACTTCGGTCTGGCGATAAAACTCGGCCGCCTCGGGATGGCTATAGAAGGGCAGCAGATCGCTGCTCAGGCGGAGCATGCGCATGGACTCAGGCAATGTGCCGACGTATTCGAGCAGGCGCAGCTGTGCTGCCAGATTGTGTTCGATGATGCCGCTCAGCTTTTCCCGCGCAACCTCCTGCGACACGCTGTTGAGCCAGCGCAATGTGGTCGAACGTGGATTGAATGATCGCTCGATCGCCTCCAATTCCTTCAGCGACTCGCTATGACCGGGATGACGATACATGCAGGCGAAACCGATTCTGTACATAAGATCCTGTCGATTGCGGCGTAATGGATAAGGATCAGCAAGCATTCGAGATGGCGGTACAGGTTAGTGGTCAACCCGCGAGCAGGGTGCCACGCAACCGACGAACGTGAAGAGCGACTGATGCATCGCTGGAAGCCGCAGCACGTCGATGACAAGCCCCGAAAGCGCTGCAGTTCCTGCGCTTCAGCATGCTTACCGAGACGCTGAACGGCACTGGCGCCGGTAGCCGCTCCTCGCCTCAGCATCAGTCATATGCGAAAAACCTTTACCATATCAATCACCTATTCATGGTCTGGTTGGTATCCAATGCTGTCTGCCGTCAAGCGCTACAAACTGCTTCTGTCAGGAGCTCTGGCGCGTTGTTTCCCTCGTACATCGGCCTATATGCGATCGGAGGAAGAATTGGTATTGCGCCGCTGGCCGAGCGCGGTTTCGACACCAACGGCCAAGCGCGTTGCCAAACAATCTGCCAAGGCCGGTCGCCATCCGAAGAAGCCCCCACTTGCCGAGAAACCCATCAAGCCTCGGGCGAAGCCCCGCAAGTCCGCCAGTGAAGGTATTTATGGCCCAGCGAAACTATCGGTCGAGGACCAGCAGGTCCAAGCGATGCGCTTGCGCGTCGGCCGTGCTGTAGAGGCAGGCGTGATTTGCGCGCCCTCGGACGAGCAGTGGGCGATGATCCTCAGCGACAGCCCGGTGACGCGCATCTTCGCCGGTGCCGGCTCGGGGAAGTCCACCACGTTGGTACTGCGCGTCGTGTTCATGCTGTGCCATATGGGCATCGCGCCGGAAAGGCTGACGGTCATTTCCTTCACCAATGCTTCCTGCTCGCAACTGCGTGAGCAACTGATCAAGGTGCTGGGTTTCTGGAATTTCGATTTCGATCCAGCCAGCGCGCGCCAGTGCGTACGAACCTTTCATTCGGCAATGGCGGTGCTGGCCAAGAACGTACTGGGCAAACAGGTCTGGTTCGAGCAGCTGGACGAAAAGGGCGCATCGCCCACCGAACTGGATAACCCATTGACTTCCTCGCGCTTGCGTCCGGCACAGCAGCGGCTGCTGAAGCAGGCCTATCAAACCTGCTACGTCGAAGAAGACGCTTTCCGCGTGCGGGTGCATGAATTGCTGCAGTTGCCGCAGCCTGGCGAGTCGAAAGGCAAACGCGTACCCAAGGCGCCATTGGACGGGTTCAAGCTGGCCGGTGAGTTCACCCCGATGCCGCTGTTCGAAGCGTTCTATGCGCAAGCCGGTTTCATCGAGAGCATCGGCATCCGGATCGAACACATGCAGCCTGCCCGAATGGACTGCTCGCCACGTGAGCGCGCTTTCATCGAAGCGCTGATGCTGTTCTGGAAGCACTTTCAGGCGCTCTTGGAGAGCCAGGGGCTGACTACTTTCAATGGTGCCTTTCAATCGTTGACCCAGCGTTTGGCGGCGTCCGACCACGGTGTGTCGACCGCCGCGTTGGCGCCGTTCAGCCATCTGCTGATCGATGAGTTCCAGGACATCTCACCGCAGATCGTGCAGTGGCTGCAGGCGCTACATCATGCATTGTCGCGACAGGGCGAGGCCGTGAGTCTGATGGCCATCGGCGATGACTGGCAGTCGATCTACGGCTGGCGCGGCAGTTCGCCGGAACTGTTCATGGATTTCGACAAGTACTTCCCCAGCCGAGGTGCCTCGAAGAAGAGCAGGGTGTTGATGCTCGAAACCAACTACCGCTCGATCGAGCCGATTGTCCGAGATGGTGAGGCGGTATTGAGCGCAGTTGCGTTCAAGCAGGCAAAGGCCAGCCAGGCGGCCAAGGCAATACAGCAGGGCGATCACGGGGTGAAACTGGTTACCCGCTTCGATGTGAAGACGCGGCTGCCAGAGCTGATCCGCGACATCCAGGCCCAGTGCGAGCACGTCGCCGGTCGCCCGAATGCGGACCGCAATGCGGTCCTGGTGCTCAGCCGGCGCAACGAACCCTTGCGTGCCATCGAGGCACAGCTGGATCGCAAGCTACCGGTCAAGACCTACACCATTCACCGCGCCAAGGGGCTGCAGGCCGAGGTCGCGATCATCGTCGATGACTGCCTGCCAGCGGAACGCCATCCGTTGCGCAACGCGCTATATGCCTATTGCGGTTTCTTTCGCAACAGCTACGACCAGGCCATGGCCGACGAGAGTCTGCGCCTGGCCTACGTGGCGATCACCCGTGGCGTCAGCCGCGTGTTCTGGTACACGCAGAAAGCCCAAGGTGCCACACGGCTGCTGGCCGACAGAGGAAAGACTCGCTAACCGTGGTGCGGCGTATCGCTAGCGGCTGACATCGGTTTACGGCTAGGGTTGCGGCTTTGACGTCAAACGTCGGCGGGCAGGAGCGCAATCGCATGTTGAAACTCTGGGGTCGGATCAATTCGACCAACGTAAAAAAGGCGCTTTGGTGCCTGGAAGAGCTGGGTGTTCCCTATGCCCGCATCGATGCCGGTGGCGCCTTCGGGGTCGTCGGCGAGGCCAATTACATCGCGAAGAATCCGAATCAGCTGGTGCCGTGCCTGGAAGACGGCGAGCTGGTCTTGTGGGAATCCAATGCCATCGTGCGGTATCTGGCTGCGCAGTACGGCGAAGGCGCGCTATGGAACCCCGACCCAAGTCAACGCGCTCAGGCGGACAAGTGGATGGACTGGGTTACCTCGTCACTGGCCGCTCCCTTTCGCACGGTGTTCTGGAACATCGTTCGCACAGCGCCGGACCAACGCGACATGCCGGCCGTACAGGCCGCGGTGGCGGAATGCGGCAAGCTCATGGCTATCGCGGACCAAACCCTGGCCGAGCAGCCTTATCTGTCCGGCGCCTCGTTCGGGATGGGTGATATTCCGCTGGGTTGTTTCGCCTACGCCTGGTTCGAGATGCCCATCGAGCGACCAGACCTGCCGCACCTGCGTGACTGGTACGAGCGACTGCAACAGCGTGCGGCGTATCAGGCCGCGGTGGTCACGCCGCTGACCTGACGGGCGTCTCAGTGACTGCAGGATTCGTTGTTCAGCCAGTCGAAGAAAGCCTTCACCGGCGGATGGCGCTCGCGGCCGGGCACGCAGAGCGCCGTGTAGGATGCACCGGGCACCGTGACCTCGGCGCGATAGGGCTGCAGCAGTCCCATCGCCAGGCTCTGCGATACCAGCACATTGCTCGCCAGCACCAGACCTTGCCCGGCGATGGCGGCCTGCAACGCGTAGTGTTCGTCGTCGTATTCGCGCAGCTCGGCGCTTTCCAGCCATGCTTCGGCAGCGGCTCCGCACCAGGCTTTCCAGCTGCGATCGTAAAGCTGTGGGTTGCGCCAGCGTACGGTAATCAGCGTCAGCCGAGCCGGGTCGAGCGCGGCGAGCAGATCCGGTGCGCCATAAACACCGAAGCATTCGTCGAGCAGGCACTGGCTGTGCAGGGTGGGGTGATTGCCATAGCCATAGCGGATTACCAAATCGATGCTGGCGTCCTGATGCAGATCGAGCAGTTCGGTGCTGGTCTCGACACGCACTTTGATGCCGGGGTGCGCCTGATAAAAGCGCCCGAGGCGCGGAATCAACCAGAGCGCGGCAAAGGCCGGCGTAACAGATAGGGTCAGGTTCCCGGTGCTCGGCTGGGGGCGCAACTGGTCGACCGCTTGCACGACCTCCAGCAGAGCGCCATGCAGGCTGCGAAACAGCCGCTCACCGCAATCGGTCAGGCGCACGCCGCGGGCCATCCGCTGAAACAGCGGTACGCCCAGCCAGCCTTCGAGCGCCTTGATCTGATGCGACACCGCCGTTGGCGTTACGGCAAGCTCCTCGGCCGCCGCCTTGAAGCTTTGCAGTCGCGCTGCGGATTCGAAAGTACGCAACGCGGTGAGTGGCAAGTTTGCAAACATCAGAAGCCCCAGATGAATTCAGCTCATTCGGGAAGAGTATTGCTCATTTGTGGCCATTCGCAGCGGCCAGTAATTTAGCTCCGACGGCCGCATCGGTGCGGCTCATGGAGATAACCGATGAAAAAAATTCTAGCCATACAAGGCAGCCCGCGGGGCGAACGCTCACATTCGCGGCGCTTGCTCGATCATTTTCTTCAGGCCCTGGCAGCCGAGCAGCGCGACAGTGATATCTCGCGCCGGGAGGTGGGTCGCATCGTTCTGCCGCCCGTTACCGAGGGCTGGGTTGCGGCCGCCTTTCACGATCCCTGTGAACGCTCGGAGGCGATGCGCGCAGACCTCGCCCTCAGTGACGAGTTGGTCGATGAGTTGTTAGCCACGGATCGTCTGGTCATCGCAGCGCCCATGTACAACTTCGGCGTTCCCAGCGGAGTGAAAGCCTGGATCGATCAGATTGTCCGTATCGGCCGCACCTTCGATTTCACCCCTGAAGATCCGGCGAGCCAGTACAAGCCACGGGTGCTTGGCAAGCGCGGTTTAATCATCACCACTCGCGGAGATCGCGGGTACGGCCCGGATGGCGCGAATGCACGGCTCAATCATGCCGATACCCACCTGCGCGATGTGCTCGGGTTGATCGGCATCACCGATGTCGAAGTCGTCGCGGTAGAAAATGATGAGTTCGGCGGAATGGCGTTCGAAGCGTCCTATGCAATGGCGCAACGACGCCTGGCAGAGCTGGCGATGGACTTCTGATGGCCAGCGCCTGGTTGTTCCTGTTGTTGGCGGCAGGGTTTGAAGTGCTGTTTGCACTGGCGATGAAATATGCCGACGGCTTCACCCGGCTCGCCCCCAGCGGGCTGGTGATCGTCGCGGCCAGCGCCGGCATCTACTTTCTGACCTTGGCATTGCGCGAGCTGCCGGTAAGCGTCGCTTATCCGATCTGGACCGGTATCGGCACGCTCGGCACGGTGTTGCTGGGCGCCTTGTTGTTGGGCGAGGCGCTGACGCCGGTCAAGCTGCTGTCGGTGGGGCTGATCGTGGCCGGGATTGCGGGCCTCAAGTAGCTCGTTCACCAGTGCTTTCGGCCGAGACGCCCGCGTCAGTGAATACCACGGCGCGCTCCTGCTGTATGAAACTAACCGCGCGCGACGCGAAGGCCGCTCAAACTGGTTCGCCCAGGTTTTTGAAAGTGGATAGCGCTCGCTCACGGCTCATCGCCAGGTCGGTGATCGGCGGCGGGTATTCGGCGGTGCCAAACAGGCCGGCCTTGGTGGCTGGGTTATGAATGTCGCGGTTGTCCAGCTGTGCGAGTTCGGGCAGCCATTGCCGCAGGAAGCGGCCCTCAGGGTCAAACTTCGCCGACTGACTGAGCGGATTGAACAGGCGGAAGTACGGCACCGAGTCGGTCCCCGTGGATGAGCTCCATTGCCAGCCACCATTATTCGCGGCGAGATCGCCGTCGATCAGGTGGCGCATGAACCAGCGTTCGCCTTCGCGCCAGTCGATCAACAGGTTCTTGGTCAGGAACATGGCAACGATCATGCGCAGACGGTTATGCATCCAGCCGGTCGCGAGTAGCTGACGCATGGCGGCGTCGATGATTGGAAAGCCGGTGCGGCCTTGCTGCCAGGCGGCCAGCTCATCCGGCGCATGGCGCCAGGGCAGCGCCTCGGTTTCGCGGCGGAATGCGCGACCCATGGAGACCTGCGGATAGCCAACCAGGATATGTTTGTAGAACTCTCGCCAGAGCAGCTCGTTGATCCAGGTAACTGCCCCAGGGTTGCCGCTGTCCAGTTCGGCCTGGTTCGTCCTCAGCGCAGCGTGCAGGCACTGGCGCGGCGAGATGACGCCGGCTGCCAGGTAGGCCGAAAGCTGACTGGTACCGGGTTCGGCGGGGAGGTCCCGGCGCAGTTGGTACTCGGCCAGATCGTCTTCGGCGAATATAGCCAGGCGCTCCCGGGCAAACTTTTCGCCAGCAGGCCAGAGCGAGCGCAGGTAGTCGCTGGGTACTGCGAAACCATCGACCGCGGTCGGTACCGGATCGCTGTTCAGGGGCAACGGCGTTTGTCGTGCAGGCACGGGCAGGCAGGGCGGCAGCGACTGGCTCAGGCGGGAATAGCAAACCTTGCGAAACTGGCTGAAGACCTTGAAGCAACCGCCCGACAGAGTATGTACGCTGCCCGGCGCAAAGAGCAGTTGATCGAGATGGCGGTACAGGCTCGCTTGCGTACCGTGGAGCGCCCGCGCCACGGCGGCGTCACGGCGTTGCTCGTTCACCCCATACTCATCGTTGACATGGACGCTGCCGATTGCATGTTCGCGGCATAGATCGGCGATCAGCGCGGGAACGTCCTGCCAATCGTGGACGATGCGAACCAGCAGCGGCACGTTCAGCTCGGCCAGTCGCGCCGAGACTTCGTTGAGATTGCGCAGCCAGAAATCCACCTTGCACGCCGCGTCGTCATGGGCAAGCCATTGACCGGGCGTGATCAGGAAAAGCGCAATGGTCGGCCCGCCATTCATCGCGGCCACCAGAGCGGAGTTGTCGGTGACGCGCAGATCAGTGCGCAGCCAGAGCAGTTGGTTCATTCCATATATCCTTCTGGGCCATCGAACAGCGGGCTTGCCTGCAGCGCATCGAGCGCGGTCAATGGATCGTCGGCGAGCATCAGGCCGGGCAGGTTGCGTAATTCGGCCTGGTGAATACTGGCTGCCGGGCCCGCGAGCATGACCGGCATGATTTTCTTTTTGTCGGCCAGCCGCGGCAGCTGCCGTTGCAGACGATTGCTGTCCAGCGTTTGGCTGGCATACAGCAACAAGCCGCGCGGTGCGATCTGCTCAAGTGCCAAGGGCAGTTCGGCGAGTGGTACCGGCCATTCGATAATTTCAACCGGACAACCGGCATTGGAGACGAGCCAGGCGCAGAGCCAAAGACCCGGCTCGAAGCGCTGGTCGCACAGTCCTACCGCCAACAATGGTGCGCCGCTGTGCTGACGATTGCTGTGATAGAGCCGCGTACCAAGTTTGGTGCGCAACCACGAATGAAACAGCGCGCGCTCGAGTTCCGCACCGAACCTTTTGTTCCAGCGCAGCTCGAGGCTCATTAGCAACGGCAGCAGCAAATGTTTACAGAGCGTGCGCGGCGGATAGACCGCCAGTGCCCGGTTGAAGCTTTCGTCGAGCTGTCGCTCGGCCAGCATGCTGATCGCGCGAAGCATCTCGTCGTGCATTCCACTCCACTGGTTAGGCTCGGCTCCGCTAGGAGGCTGGCGCGTATCAAGCAATCGCTTGACCTGGCCCACCGCAACGCCGCGATTGAGCCAACCGACGATGTTCAGGATGCGCTGTACATGGCTGTCGTCATAAAGGCGATGACCCTTGGCCGTGCGCCGCGGGACGATCAGCCCATAGCGCCGTTCCCAGGCGCGCAGGGTCACCGGGTTGACGCCTGTAAGGCGCGCCACTTCCCTGATCGGAGCCCAACCTTCGGTAGCGCTTGCATTGATGTCGCTATCGGAAACCTTGGTCATTTCAGATGCCGTTGCGCAGGCTGAGGTCTTCCGGGTGCGGCTGCAGATAGGCCTGGTTGGCTACATAGTGATCCGGATGCCGGCGGAAATGATGTTTGAGCAGCGTCAGCGGCACCACCAGCGGCACGGTGCCTTTGCGGTACTGAGTAATCAGGCGCTGAAGCTCCTGCTTGTCTTCGCTGCCGAGGTCGTTCTTGAGATAGCCGCTCAGGTGCTGAAGTACATTGCTATGAGTGCCGCGCGATGCAGTTTTTTTGAGCGCAGCCATCAATTGGCTGAAGTAGGGCGGGGCGAATTCATCCAATGGCGCGTTGCCGATGGTTGCTACCAACCGGCCGAGTGCCTTGTATTGCAGCGGATCGGTCGCCATCAACTGATATTTATAGCGCGAGTGGAAATCGACCACGGCCTTTCGAGTCAGGCCCTCCTTCAATAGGCGCTGCCATTCGGCGTAGGCAAAAATTCGAGTAAGAAAATTTTCTCGCAACACTGGGTCGTTGAGCCTGCCATCCTCTTCGATCGGCAGATCTGGCCGTGCCTCCATCAAGGCACGGGCGAACAGACCCGAGCCGCCACCCTCGGTCGGGTGACCGTTGGCCTGGTAAACCTTGACCCGCTCCATGCCGCAGGAAGGAGATTTCTGCATGAGGATGTAGCCGCTGATGTCGTCCAGTTCGACGGCGATGTGTTTGCCGTAGGCGGTCAAAGCGTCGCTGACATCCAGTTCGGGATGCACGGTGCCGACGGCGCGAGGGCTAGCCGGATTACCAACCAGCCGGATCGGTTCGCGCGGCGTGCCCAGGCCTATAGCTACTTCCGGGCAGATCGGTACGAATTCGAAATGGCGAGCCAAGGTTTCGCTGCACAGACGTGACTCCTTGTGCCCGCCGTTAAAGCGCACCGGTTGGCCAAGCAGGCAGGCGCTGATACCGATTTTGATGATGGAGCGTGAGACGGTGGTCATAGATCGACCTCTGCGAGACTTGTACAAACTGTAGTGTCCGTACAACAATGGGGCCATCATAATCGTGCGGTTATACAAGTCAATAAAACTGTAGAAGTCAGCGGGGGAATCTGTGTACGCTCAGCGTTCGTTCGTTCGTTCGTTCGCTAGCGCGCCGCGTTGGGGTTGGTCCTCCGTCTTTATCGGTTTCGCTGCGCTCGCATGCACGGCACTGTCGCCACGGCATCCAGGCGAAGCGGAAGGAAGCGATCAGGGGTTCCTTGTTGCCGGGGTCTGTAGGCTACGCTTTTAGTCAATAAGCTATACAGCGTTGGGCGTCTGTATAGACGTAGATCAAAGCATCTAGACCTGCGCAGTGCATCGCCTGACCCAGCCATCCGCGACGACGTTACGAGGTGACCGCCATGAACATTTTGCTGACCGGAGGGACCGGCCTGATCGGGCGACAGCTGTGCAGGCACTGGCTGGCCCAAGGGCACGATATCTGGGTGTGGAGCCGTTCACCTGATCAGGTCGCCGAGCGTTGTGGCGAACGGGTAAAGGGCATCGGTGAACTGGATGAAATCGGTCCGACACCCATAGATGCTGTGATCAATCTGGCTGGCGCACCGATCGCCGATCGTCCGTGGACCAAGTCGCGACGCCTGTTGCTGTGGAACAGTCGCATCAATCTCACCGAGCAGTTGATCGAGTGGTTGTCGGGCCGCGAGCAGAAACCGCAGGTTTTGATCTCCGGCTCGGCGGTCGGCTGGTATGGAGATGGAGGTGAGCGCGAGCTGACCGAAGACCACCCGCCCGTCACGAACGATTTCGCTAGTCAGCTATGCAACGCATGGGAAGAAAGCGCCGCTCGTGCGCAGAGGCTTGGGGTCCGTGTCGTGCTGGTGCGTACTGGCCTGGTTCTGGCTCGCGAGGGCGGATTCCTGCAGCGTCTGATGCCATTGTTTCGGCTTGGGTTGGGCGGGCGTCAAGGCAACGGTCGCCAATGGATGCCATGGGTTCACATTAATGATCAGATCGCCCTGATAGATTTTCTGTTACAGCAGCCCGAGGCGAGCGGCCCATACAATGCCTGCGCGCCACAGCCGGTACGCAATGCCGAGTTCGCCAAAGCGCTGGGGCGCAGCCTTGGGCGACAGGCAGTATTGCCGGTCCCGGCGCTAGCCTTGAAGGTCGGTCTGGGCGAGCTGTCCGGGCTGATCCTAGGTGGGCAGAAGGCCGTGCCGATGCGATTGCAAGCTGCCGGTTTTCGGTTTCGTTTTGTCGAGCTGGATGCGGCACTGGCGGACCTGCGCAAGCCGTAGTCGCTGTGTGAAAATACGCTGCTGGCCAATAGGTTGCGGCTGATCCTTAAATAAGTAGTCAGGAATGTGCATGACTGAGCAGGCGTTGTTGTTGGTCAACCTGGGTTCACCGGCGTCTACCGAGGTGGACGACGTTCGCAGCTATCTCAACCAGTTTCTGATGGATCCGTACGTCGTCGACCTGCCGTGGCCGATTCGCCGGCTGCTGGTGTCGCTGATCCTGATCAAACGTCCGGCGCAATCGGCGCACGCCTATGCCTCGATCTGGTGGCCGGAGGGTTCGCCGCTGGTGGTGCTTAGCCAACGCTTGACCGAAGCGGTACGGCCCTATTGGAAGGAAGGGCCGGTGGAACTGGCGATGCGTTATGGCGAGCCGTCCATCGAGCGTGCGCTGCTCAAACTGGCGGGGCAGGGCATCAAGCAGGTGACATTCGCGCCGTTATATCCGCAATTCGCCGACAGCACTACGACAACTGCGATCGAAGAGGCGCGCCGGGTTATCCGCGATAAGCACCTCGACATCAAGCTTTCGATTCTGCAGCCCTTTTACGACCAGCCTGGATACCTCGACGCGCTGGTCGACAGCGTGAAGCCGCACCTAGCACAGGAATTCGATCATCTGCTGTTGAGCTTTCACGGTTTGCCCGAACGCCATCTGCACAAAACCGACCCGACGGGCTCGCATTGCTTGAATACCGTCGACTGTTGCCAGCGTGCCGAAGGCGCGGTGCTCGCCAGTTGCTACCGCGCCCAATGTCTGCAGAGCAGCACCGCCTTTGCAGGGCGCGCCGGATTGCGCCCGGAGCAGTGGTCGATGTCTTTCCAATCGCGCCTGGGCCGCGCCAAGTGGATCGAGCCCTATACCGAAGCACACCTGGAAGTACTGGCGGCGAAGGGGGTGAAAAAGTTGCTGGTAATGTGCCCGGCATTCGTCGCCGATTGCATCGAGACCCTGGAGGAAATCGGCGACCGCGGCCGCGAACAATTCATCGCCGCCGGTGGTCAAGAGCTGCAGCTAATTCCTTGTCTGAACACGCACGAAAGCTGGGTACAGGCACTGGTTGCGCTGTGTCGTCGGGCCCCGCAGGCGTTATAACTCGCGGACGTTTATGCAGAATCAGGCGCGCAAGGTCAGTTCTTCAGGGCGGCGAGCTGGTCCTTGAGTCGCCGGACTTCGGCTTCCAGCTCGCGGACTCGCTGCTTGGCCTCGACTTCGGGGCTGACATCCTTTTGGATACCGACGAAGTAGGTCAACTGGTCCGCTTCGTTGAACACTGGCGTAATCGAAAGCTCGTTCCAAAAAGCGCTGCCATCCTTGCGGTAGTTGCGGATGATCTGGCGACACGGCTTGTTGTTCTTGACGGCTTCGCGAATGGCCGCGATGCCAGTCTGGTTTCGGTCATCCGCCTGTAGAAAGCGGCAATCCTGGTAGAGAATTTCGTCCACGTCATAACCAGTCAGGCGCTGGAATGCGGGGTTGGCATAGATGAGGATATTGTCGTCGCCTTCCTGCTCGGCTACCACGATTCCGTCGTTGGAGGCTTCGATTACCAATTGCAGTAGCTTGGCATTGATCATCTGGGTGTCTCTTGTTCATGGTCGCGGCATTTTAGAACAAGTTCGAAAGGGGCGGCACGGTGCCTTAGCGCGCCAAGATGTGATCGGTGCCTTGGCTGCGCGGTCTATGTCTGCAGACCCTGGGTTACAATGCGCCAATCCATCTGCATGAGCCTCGCCGCGTCATGACCGAATCCGCCCGTGCTTCCAAGCTGCTTTCTTCTGATTCGCTCAAGCGGGAAGAGCTGTTCCCCATTCGCGAAGTGTCGCGCCTGACCGGTGTCAATCCGGTCACGCTGCGCGCCTGGGAGCGGCGCTACGGTCTGATACAACCCACTCGCACCGAAAGCGGCCATCGTCTTTATTCCATGGCCGATATCGAAGCGGTACGCAGCATTCTGGTCTGGACCGAACGTGGCGTTGCGGTGAGCAAGGTTGGCAGCATTCTTTCACGTAGCGCCACCACCAAGGCCGCTGTTCTACCGGAGCAGCAGGAAGCGGTAGTCGGCGAGTGGGGCGAATGGCAGGCGCTCGTGCAGCGTGCAGTGAGCCGCTTCGACGAGTCCCGACTGGACCAGGTCTACGGGCAGATTTTTTCCACTTATCCATTGCCGATCGTCTTTCAGGACGTGCTGCTGCCGCTGTGGCAACAATTGTTGCTGCGTCAGGACGAATTTGGCCGGACCAGCGAATGGTTGTTCCTCGATACGTTCCTGCGGGCCCGTGTGCTGCAGCGTTTGCAGTTAGCGCGTGGCCAGGCGGAGGACCGAGTATTGTTGGCAGCGGTACCTGGACAATGCCGAGAATTGGAATTGCTGATTGCTGGCCTGCTGCTTTCCAGCGAGGCTGTGGCGGTCAACGTATTGGCGATCGGTCAGCCGTTGGATGAGCTCACGCTGGTCTGCGAAAAGGTCCGACCCCGCGCCCTGGTGCTCTATTCCAATCTTCCGCCAAACGCTGTGTTACTGCGCCAGCTGGCCAAGCTCACGCTGGGCCTCGATTGTCCACTGGCGATGGCGGGTGAAGCGGCCGAATTTTCAGAGCAGAGCCTGCGTGGCTCGCCGATCGCTTGCCTGGGCAACTCGGGCAAGCTGATGCAGCGCCGCCTGTTGCAGTTCCTCGACGGGCATTTGGATACCTGAACCGGCTGTCGCGATCGCGCGCTTGCCGGCTGCCTGGGTCATGCTTTAGCACCATTGTGTCGGGCACGGCTTGGCGCGATGCTGTTGGACCCCCAGTCGGAACCACGATGCCGCCATGCACCAGCTAACCGATCCTGCCCAGCGCCCGCCGCAATTGATCTTGACTAGCGGTTTGCGGGTGCGCCTGTTGTCGCTGCCAGAGAGCTCTCACGCTGCGGCGCTGGTGCGCATTCATGCGGGTTCCCATGACGTCCCAAAGGCCTATCCCGGTCTGGCTCATTTTCTCGAGCATCTTTTGTTTCTTGGTAGCCGCAACTATTACGCCACGCACAGCCTGATGCCGTTCGTTCAGCGTTGCGGCGGGCAGCTGAACGCCTCGACTCGCGAGCGACATACCGACTACTTCTTTCAACTTCCGCCCGACAGGCTGGAAGAAGGCTTGCTTCGCCTGCTGGATATGCTCGCCAGTCCGCTGCTCGACCCGGCCGCGCAGTTACGCGAGCGTGAGGTGCTGCACGCTGAATACCTCGCCCGCGCGCAGGACGCCGAAACACTGTGCGACGCTGCGTTGGCCAAGGCGTTCGATCAGGTACATCCGTTCACCGATTTTCATGCCGGCAACCGCGACACGCTGCCGGTAGATGAGGCGCAATTTCAGCAGGCGCTGCGTGATTATCACCGGCGGTTCTACCATTGCGGGCAGATCGAGTTGCTATTGGCCGGCCCGCAACAGGCTGACGAGTTGCAGCATCTCGCTATGCTGGCTGATGGCGCGCTCGCTGCTGGCCCTGCTATCGCTCGCAAGGCACCGTCATTGCGCTGTAGCCGCGATTTCTGGCTTCGCCTGCAGCTGGACAATACCCAGCCGCGCCTGCATCTGGCCTTCGCCCTTGAGGACATGCCCGAGCATTGCGTGCCGGCGCTGGACCATCTTTTCACCTGGCTCGCCTCCGAAGCGCCCGCTGGGCTTGCTCAGCGGCTGTGCGACGAAGAGCTGTGCCTGACAGTAAAGGCGCGCGCGCCTTATTGGTATGCAGGGCAGGGCGTCGTGATTATCGAACTGACGCTTACCGAACGAGGGTTGAAAGAACGTGCGGTAGTTGTCGATGCGGTGCTCGACTGGCTGCGCTTCTTTTCCGATGAGGCATGCTGGCAGCCGTGCCGTGACGAATATTTGCGTATCCGACGGCGAAGCCTGCAGGGCTCCGAGCCGCTGACGCGACTGCGCCATTGGGTGGAGCCGCTGGCCTGGAGCGATAACAGTGACGAAACGGCGATTCGTCATGCGCTGGGCGTGCTGTTGGGGCAGATGATCGCATCGGGCCCGCTGGTTATGACTTCCGATCCCTCCGAATGCGGGCCCGTAGAGACCGGCGGCTTCCCGCTGCGTCTGGCATTCGAGCCGCAGCCAAGAGCAGAGTCGCTAGCGTGGAGCTGGCAGCAGCCGTCGCCCAATCCGTGGTTGCGGACGAACACCATGCGGCGAGAGAAGAGCCGCCTCGATCCCGCGCTGCGCTGGCTTGGGCCGGAAGCTACGAACGGGCAGGGTGCGCTTTTCGTGCGCTGGCAATTCATTGCCGGTCAGCCTCCGGTGGGACTCTGGCATGTGTTGTGGGATGCGTTGCGGTCACGTATATGGGCGGCGCAGCAGGCCGGTGTCGAGCTGCGTTTCGATGATCTGGGCGATAGCTGGACGCTTGGTCTGAGCGGTTTCGCTGAGGCGATACCCACGATTCTTGGCGACATTTCCCAACTGCTCGTTGAGCCGCCAGTCGCTTCCTTCGTTCAGGGCGTGCAGATGGCCGAGCGCGCCGGAACGCTCAGTGGGGACGACATGCTGATTCGTCAATTGATCAAGCGCCTGCCGCGCCTGCTCGCAGATGTGACGCCTGAAGTGGACGAGCAAGCGGCGCTGGAGCGCTCGGCGGTGTCTCGGCATTGGCAATCAGCACAGTGGCAGGGGTTGGCGATCGGTTTTCCGTCGAGCTTGGGTGGCATGCTGGGCGATGCGATCAGTACGTTGCCGGGCGCGCCCGCGCCGGCTGTGCTCGATTCGCTTTCACGATCGATGGGCTACCGCTGGCACGATGTCAGTGGTGGGTCGGTCATGGCCGAAACGGCATTTCTGCTGTTCTGCCCCTTGCCGGAACGCGATCCCGAATGCGAGGCGTCCTGGCGGCTGCTGGGACGGTTGATCGAAGGTGATTTCTTTCGCCGTCTGCGCAGCGAGCTACAGCTGGGCTACGCGGTCTTTAGCCGCTTCAGCCAGTTTGGCAGCTACCCGGGCATGCTCTTCGCGGTGCAATCCCCAACGGCCTCGGCTGCGCAAATTCTCGGCTACATCCAGGTTTTCCTAGATGAATTCGCGATGAGACTGGTCGATCAGTCCGCCGAGGTGATCGAGTGCGCCGCCGATGAACTGAGCGATCAGCATGTTGCCGGCCCGGCAGACCTGCGCGCTCGGGCCGAACAAGCCTGGCAAAACTGTCTGGCCGGTCATGACATCACCCGTCCAACACAAGTCGCCACAGCCATGCGCGCCCTGCGCCGTGCGGACCTGGCTGCTGCGTTAGAAGCCCTGCGCGCCGCCGCCGGTGGTTGGGTCGTCGTTACCAATGCGGCTGCGCCGGGTGCATGCTGGTCCTGATCGTCGTTTCGCCCCGCTGCTGCGCGGCGGGGCATTAACGAATGCAACAGCGGACCTGGTAGCGCTCAGTCGTTATCAACCAATTTCAATATCGAGCGTGCCAATGCCCTGTACGCCGCCGCTCAGTCGATCGCCGCGCTGCACGGGCCCGACGCCGGCTGGGGTACCGGTCATGATCAGGTCGCCCGGCTCGAGTACGAACAGGCGCGACAGGTAGGCGATCACTTCCGATACCCGCCAAATCTGGGAAGCCAGGTCGCCTTCCTGGCGCGTCTCGCCGTTGATATCGAGCCAGATGCGGCCAGACTCCGGGTGACCGATATCGTTGGCCGGCATCAACGCCGAGCAAGGCGTCGCCTGGTCGAACGCCTTGGCCACGCACCAGGGACGGCCCAGCTTCTTGGCTTCGGCCTGCAGATCTCGACGCGTCATGTCCAGCCCGACCGCGTAACCGAACACGTGGTCCAGTGCCGTCTCGGCGGCAATGTCTGCGCCACCGCGGTGAATGGCCACCACGAGCTCGATCTCGTGATGCACGTTCTCGCTTCCCGGTGGATAGGGGAAGACATTGCCATCTGGCAACAGGCTGTCGGGGTGCTTGGTAAAGAAGAACGGCGGTTCGCGATCCGGATCGTGGCCCATTTCGCGCGCATGGTCGGCGTAGTTGCGCCCGACACAGTAGATGCGCCGCACCGGGAAACGCTGCTCGGTGCCGGCTACGGCGAGACTGGGAATAGCAGGGGTGAACAGATAATCCGCATGCTCTGTCGAGGTCATTTAAAACTCCTGGCTATGGATGTAATAACCGCAGCCGTTGGCTGCGGCGCGATAAGGGATGTCACTTGGGTGAGGGAATGCTGCCGGATTCGTCCAGGCTGCGTAGAAAATCGAAATCGCAGCCTTGATCGGCTTGCGTGACGGTGTCCAGAAACAGCTTGCGATAGCCGCGCTCATCGCCTTCCCGCGGCTCTGGCAGCGTGAGGGACTGACGGCGCCGGGCCATTTCTTCATCGCTCACCAGCAACTCGAGTTTGCGTTCGCTTACGCTCAGGCGCAGGCGGTCGCCACTCTCGATCAATGCCAGTGGCCCGCCAACGGCCGCCTCCGGCGTGACATGCAGAATGATGGTGCCACCCGCCGTGCCGCTCATGCGTCCGTCGGAAATCCGCACCATGTCCTTCACACCGGCGCGCGCCAGCTTGCGCGGGATCGGGATATATCCGGCTTCGGGCATCCCAGGCGCGCCTTTCGGGCCGATGTTTTTGAGTACCAGAATGTCGTCGGCGTTGACGTCGAGGCCCGGGTCGTCGACACGCTGAGCGAGATCCTCCAGGCCATCGAATACCACCACGCGACCTTCGTGCTCCATCAGCTCGGCACTCGCCGCCGATTGCTTGATGATCGCCCCGTCCGGCGCAAGGTTACCGCGCAGAAAAGCGATGCCACCCTGCGGATAGATGGGGTTGTCCAGCGGGCGCACAACCTCCTGCGGAAAGGCGGCGATTTCGTCGAGCTCTTCGCCCAGCGTGCGCCCGGTCACTGTCAGCGCGTCGAGGTGCAGGAAGGGCCGCAGTTCGCGCAGTATGGGCGCCAGCCCGCCGGCCTTGTGCAGGTCTTCCATGTAATACGTACCGGACGGTTTGAGATTGACCAGGACCGGAATGTTGCGACCGAGCGCGTCGACCTGATCCATGTCGATGCGAATGCCGCAACGGCCGGCGATCGCCGCCAGATGCACGATGCCGTTGGTCGAACCGCCAATGGCGAGCAGCACCATCAGCGCGTTCTCGAAGGCTTTTTTGGTGAGAATCCGATCAGGCGTCATTCGCGACTGGATCATCTTCACCGCCTGCGTGCCGGTGCGCTCGGCGATGCGGATGCGATCGGCGGTGACCGCTGGTGGCGTGGCGCCGCCTGGCAGCATCATCCCCAGCGCCTCGGTAACGCAAGCCATGGTGCTGGCGGTGCCCATCACTGAGCAGGTGCCGACGCTGGCTACCAACTGGTCGTTGACCTCTGTGATTTCCTGTTGGTCGATTTCCTCGCCGCGGTACATGCCCCAGAAGCGTCGGCAGTCAGTACAGGCACCGACGCGCACGCCGCGATGGGAGCCGGTCAACATCGATCCGCTGACAAGTTGGATGGCCGGCACGCCAGCGCTCGCGGCACCCATCAATTGAGCCGGGACGGTCTTGTCGCAGCCGCCGATCAGCACTACCGCATCGATTGGCAGGGCGCGGATCATTTCCTCGGTGTCCATCGACATGAGATTGCGCAGGAACATGCTGTTGGGGTGGGCGAAGCTTTCGTGTATCGAAATCGTCGGAAAATCCACCGGCAGCCCGCCGGCCAGCATCACCCCGCGCTTGACCGCTTCGATCAGCTGCGGCGCGTTGCCGTGGCAGGGGTTGAAGCCGCTGCCTGTGTTGGTGATGCCGACGATGGGCCGCGACAGGGCGTCGTCGGAATAGCCGGCGCCTTTGATGAAGGCTTTGCGCAGAAACAGTGAAAATTCCGCATCGCCGTAGTTAGTCAATCCCTTGCTCATGCCTTGCGCGGGATGCTTGGCCTTGTTGTCATTGTTTTCGGTCATGGCGTTTCCTCTCGATGGGTTGGAACGATGCCGCAGCGCTCGGCACACAGTGACGACGCGGCAGGGTGGGCTTACTCGGGCCTGGTCGGAGCTGGGCCGGAGCTTCCCCGTGCTACAAGTTCGGTAGTTGTCTCGATCAGGCCGATGGGCCTCTTGCCCGCAAGGGCTTCGAGCAGATAAGCGCCGGCATAAGCACCTATCTGCGCAAGATCCACGCGAATGGTGGTTAACGGTGGGGACATGTATTTGGCGTAATCGAAGTCGTTGAAGCCGACTACCGAAATGTCTTCGGGCACACGGACGCCCAGGTTCTTGGCGGCCAGCAGTGCGCCGAACGCCAGCAGGTCATTGGCGCAAATGACAGCTGTCGGCCGCTCCGGGCCTCGCAGCAGACGCTGCATGGCCACGATCGCGCTTTCAAGCGTAAGGTCAGCCGCCACGCGCCATTGGGCGGGTAGGTCCAGCCCCTCTTCGGCGAGGCGCGCCTGGGTGCCTGCGATCCGGTCACCGACACGGTCGTTGAACGACCGTTCGTTGACGATCATGGCGAACTTGCGGTGCCCCAGGGAAAGCAGATGTTCGACCATCTGCCGCGCGACGACGACGTTGTCGAAGCCGACGCTGGGGCGATCGCTGTCCTGCGACCAGGCCTGGACGCAGGGAATCCGCTTGCGGTCGATCAGATCCCACATCTTCGGATCGTGGGTGCGGCCAACCACCATCAGGGCGTCCACGCCATGCTCCAGCATGGTCTGCACTTCCTTCAGCTCGACTTGCGAATCGAAGCCGAAACTGGCGACCAGCAGGGTGTAGCCGGCCTCATGCACCGTCTGCTGGAAGGCTGCGAGCGGGCGGGAAAACGTTTCTGTTGCGAGTGTGGGGACGACTGCTCCGATGGTCATGCTGCGCCGTGAAGCCAATGTCCTCGCCGCCGCGTTAAGCACATAGCCGAGCTCATCGCAGGCGCGCTGAACAGCGTGGCGCTTGTCGTCGCTGACCGTCGCGCTACCATTGATAACCCGCGATACGGTAGCCGTCGACACACCTGCCAGTCGGGCAACGTCTTGCAGGCTGGCACGTGACAGCAATGACGAGAAGCCAGGTACCGAATCAGCCATTTCTGTGTCCTTCTGATTGTCGCTGAGCAAATGTTGTTTGACATTAGGAAAAACCGAAACTAAGTTTTTGTAAACGCTTACATCGTATTATTTTGCAAATGTAAGCGATTACATAGCTGCTTTAATTCCCCTAAAACGCCTTTAGCAGTAAGTAATCAGGGCAGTTGAGACAGGGAATGAAAGCGCTTACATCGGACTCCGAGATGAGGAACAACAATGGCAATAATCAGCTCCATCTCTGTTTGTGCAGCCCGCGTGCCGCTGGATCGGGTCACTTCATTTTCCAATCGCACGGTTCACGCCCGGGACTACGGTCTGGTGAAAGTGACATCCGTCGACGGTGTGACCGGCATCGGCTTCTGCTACGTCGGCAGTGCCGGGGGCGAGCTGCTGCCGATAGCGGTGGAAAAGCTGCTGGCGCCAGTGCTGCTCGGCCGCGATTCGCTGGACGTCGAGGCGCTGTGGCGGGAGATGTACCAAGAGGCACTGCTGCAGGGCCGGGCTGGCGTCGTCATGCGTGCCATCAGCATTCTCGACACCGCCCTCTGGGATCTTAATGCGCGCAGCGCCGGCCTGCCGCTGCACCGTTACCTCGGTGCGGCCAGTGCCGACCGGGTGCCGGCCTACGCCAGCGGTGGTTACTACCTCGACGGCAAAACTCCCGAATTGCTTGGCGAGGAGATGGCGCACTACGTGTCGCTCGGCTTCAAGGCGGTGAAAATGAAAACCGGCCGCCTCTCGCCGAAGGAAGAAGAAGCGCGAGTCGCGGCGGCGCGCGAGGCCATCGGCCCCGACGTCGAGCTGATGCTGGACGTCAACAACGGCTGGAGCGACGTCACCCAAGCGCTGCAATACGTCCGTCGGTTCGAGCGCTATACCCCGAGCTTCGTCGAGGAGCCTTTCCTGGTCGACGACATTGACAGCCACGCACGGCTGGCACGGGCCACACCGATTCCCATCGCCACCGGAGAGGTGGAGGTTGGCCGCTGGCGTCACAAGGAGCTGCTCGACAAGGGCGGCGCGGCCATCCTGCAGACCGATGCGGTGGTCTGCGGCGGCATCACCGAATGGCGCCGCATCGCCGCGATGGCCGCCGGTTACGGCGTACCGATGTACCCGCACTGGTTCCACGACGTACACGCACCGCTGGTGGCGGCGACCCCGAACGCCGGCTACGTGGAGTTCTTCTGGGACGACCAGGTCCTTAACTTCCGTCGCCTGATCGACCGGCAACTGCAGCAGGAGGATGGTTACATCAAGCTGCACCAAACCCCAGGGCTCGGTTTCAACTTCGACGAGCAGGCTATTGCGCGCTATTCGATCGGCGCTGACAACCAACCCTGGATGACACTCGAAAACAACCGTTGAGCAACGAAAAGAATCACCCGCAGTAGGGGCGGCGGCGCACGGTTGCCGCCCCTGACCACGTCTGGGCTTGAGTGGCCCAACACGATAAATCCAACAAGAAATGTGGAGTGAGCGAAATGAAGATCAACCAGAAACTGTCCGCTGCCGTCCTGACTGCCGTTACGGCGCTTTCCGTTCCCTTCGCTGCCCAGGCGGAATACGTTGCCGGTGATGAAGTCGCCGTATTGCAAGGTTTCAAGCCAGGCGGTGGTAGCGATGTGCTGGCGCAGCTGGTGCAGCCATACCTCACCAAGAAACTGGATGCCAATTTCGTCAACGAGTACATCCCGGGCGCCACCGGTGCGATCGCCTGGACGCGCCTGGCCAAGCAGTCGAAGAAGGACGGCACGGTGATCAGCATCACCAACACGCCCATGCTGATGACCAACTACATCATGAACGACGCGATCACCTACAACATCGATGACCTGACCCCGATCGCCAATGTGGTAACCGACTCGGGCATTGCGGTCGTGGCCAAGGACAGCCCCTATAACACCATCGAAGACTTGCTCGCGGCAGCCAAGGAAAAGCCCGGCCGAATCACCGTCGGCAACTCCGGTGTGGGCGGTGATGATTTCTTCACCACGCTGGTGATCGAGAAGGCCACCGGGCTCTCCTTCAAGAAGGTGCCGTTCCAGGGCGACGGCCCCTCAGCCACCGCGGCCATGGGCAACAAGATCGATGTCAGCTTCAACAACGTCGGCAACGTCTACAGCCAGATCAAGAGCGGCAACCTCAAGGCACTGGCGGTGTTCGCGGACAAGCGTTTCGAGAGCCTGCCTGACGTGCCGACCCTTAAAGAAAAAGGCATCAATGTTGTCGCCGGCTCTTCGCGCGGCTACAGCGCACCGGCCGGGATTCCGGATGAAGCCCGTGATCAGCTGATCGCCGCGTTCGAATCGCTGAAGACCGACAAGGCGTTCCTCGAAGATGCCAAGAAGCGCGCGCTCAACATCGACATCGTTACCGGCGAGGACTACGGCCAGATGTTCGAAAGCATGGAGAACGAGTTCCAGGGCATCTGGAGTGAAGTCGGCGACAAGCAACAGTGAAGCCATCCGCCGAACTGAACGAGGGTAGGTGCCCATGAACAAGAACAGGTTGGTACTCGGGCTCTTTGGTATGGCCCTGGCGGCGGCGTTTTTTACCAACGCGCAGGACTATCCAGAGGCCGCTGCGCAGATGCCGTTGATCTACTCCGTGACGGTGGGTCTGCTCTCGCTGGCGATCGTGTGTTCGGAACTGCTGCGCTGGCGTGCGACGAGGCAGGCCGAGGCGTTACCGCCGGAGCCTGTCGATGAAGTGACGGCCCCGCCGCGCTACGCGGTGACGGCCCTCGTTTTTGTCCTGGCGATTGCCTACGTCGCAGCCATCACCACGCTCGGTTATGTGTTGTCGACCGTGCTGTTCATGGCCGTGGCGCTGTTGCTGATCCGAACCGTTTCGGTGCGTTTTGCAGTGATCGGCACGGTGGTGCTGGTGGCGGTGGTATGTCTGGTTTTCGTGCAGTTTCTGGGCCTTCCCATACCGCTGTTGCCATCGGCGCTCGCCTGATCGCTCCCTTCCATTTTCGACGAGGCTTTTTCCGTGGAAAGTTCGATCGTCATGACAGGGTTGGTCAACGTACTGACCCTGGCTAACTTCGCTGCCATTTTCGGCGGCATCCTGCTGGGACTGTTTGTCGGCGCCATGCCGGGACTCTCCGCCACCATGGCGCTGGCCCTGTTATTGCCGCTGACCTTCAGCATGGACACCGCGACCGGCCTGAGCATGCTCGCCTCGCTCTATGTCGGTGCCTCCTACGGCGGCTCGATCGCCGCGATCCTGTTGCGCACGCCGGGCACCCCGTCGGCTGCCGCGACGGTGCTCGACGGCTACCCGATGTCGCAGAAGGGGCAGGCGGGGAAGGCGCTGGGGATCTCCCTGTTCGCCTCCTTCATCGGCGGTACCATCAGCGGCATCGCGTTATTAATGGCGGCTCCGTTGCTCGGCAGCATCGTGGTCGAGTTTGGCCCGATCGAGCTGTTCTCCATCGCCGTGCTTGGCATCACCATCATCGGCTCGCTGGCGCAGGGGTCGGTGATCAACGGGCTGTTTTCCGGTGCTGTCGGGTTGCTGGTGAGTACCGTGGGGATGGACTTGATGACCGGCACGCCGCGCATGGCATTCGGCAACATCAATCTGTTCTCCGGCATCAGCTTTACCGTGGCGTTGATCGGCTTGTTCTCGATTCCTCAGGCGCTGTCGTTGATCGAGAACTCGCACGACGCCGCCAAGGTCGCCAGCCGCATCACTGACCGGTTGATTCCCAAGCTTTCCGAACTGAAGACGTTGATGCCCAACATCCTCCGTTCCAGTGGAATCGGCATCGTGGTCGGCCTGATCCCAGGCACTGGCGGTGATACTGCGAGCTGGTTCGCCTACAACGAGGCCAAGCGCTTCGCCAAGGATAAGAGTGGCTTCGGCAAAGGCGACCCAGCCGGCGTCGCGGCGCCCGAGTCGGCGAACAACGCCGTGGTTGGCGGTGCGCTGATTCCTACCATCGCCCTTGGTATTCCAGGCAGTTCCGCTACCGCGATCCTGCTTGGGGCGCTGATGGTGCAGGGCATTCTGCCTGGCCCGAATTTGCTGAGCGAATACGGCGACGTCACCTACACGCTGATCTGGGCGGTGATCTTCGCCAATATCGGCTTGCTCGGCGTTGGCCTGATGTTCACCAAAGCCAGCGTGGCGGTCACCCGTATCCCGGACGGGTTCGTCGCCTGCGCAATCATCGCGCTGTGCATCATCGGCTCCTACGCGCTCAACAACAGCCTGTTCGAAGTAGGACTGATGCTCGGCTTCGGCCTGTTCGGCTATTGGCTGGCCAAGGCCGGCGTATCACCGGCGCCGATGGTTATCGGTCTGATTCTCGGCCCAGTTATGGAAAACGCCTTCCACCAGTCGATGCTGATCGGCAACGACGATTACCGCATCTTCCTGACCAGCCCGATCGCCGTGGTACTGCTGTCCATCGCGTTGCTCTCGATCTTGCAGGCGACTCCGATATTCCGCTGGTTACTGGCGCCCCTGCGCCGGCGCACCCGGCTGGCCTGAAATCAAACACCGGCAGCCCGCTTGGGTTGCTGGATTATCAGTACAGAAAGGAAAAACCATGAGCCAAACCATGGGTCGAGTCTGGTCCCCAGTAATCACACCCTTCACCGCGGAGCTCGCGCCTGACCGGGAACGCTTAGTTGCTCAGTGCCGCTGGCTGCTCGCCAACGACGTCGGGCTGGCGGTGTTCGGCACTAACTCGGAGGCCAACTCGCTCTCGGTCGAAGAGAAGATTCGGTTACTCGATTTTCTGATCGAAGCCGGTATTCCGGCCGAGCGGTTGATGCCCGGCACGGGTGCTTGCGCGCTGCCCGATACCGTGGCGCAGACCCGTCACGCAGTATCCAAAGGCGTGGAGGGCGTGCTGATGCTGCCGCCGTTCTACTACAAGGGCGTGTCTGATGAGGGCCTGTTCCGCTATTTCAGTGAGGTGATCGAGCGAGTCGGCGATGACCGTCTGCGCATCTACCTCTATCACATCCCGCCGGTCTCCCAGGTGCCGCTCTCGCTGGCATTGATAGAGCGCCTGCTCAAGGCCTATCCGAACAACATAGTAGGGGTGAAGGACAGTTCCGGTGATTTGGCCAACACATTGGCGATGATCGACAGCTTCAGCGCCGACGGTTTCCAGGTCTACGCCGGGAGCGAGCATTTTCTGCTACAGACCCTGCGTGCCGGCGGCGCCGGGTGTATCAGTGCCACTGCCAACGTCAATCCAGGGCCGATCGCCACGCTTGCAAAGACCTGGCACGCGGCGGATGCCGACGACCAGCAAGCCGCGTTGACGGGTACGCGAAAGCTGTTCGAGCGCTTCCCGATGATCCCGGCTCTCAAGGCCGCTACCGCCCGCTACAGCGACATCGAGCATTGGTCTCGGGTGCGACCGCCATTGCTGGAACTCAACGAGCAGCAGCGCGGTGAACTTTTTGTCCTGCTCGACGAGGCGGGTTTCGATATGCCCGGCCTCGCGCCCGACTGATAGGGGAGTGTGGAGATGGAGAGGGAGATGAAACGAGTCGTTGCCCTGCGCCGGTTGAAGGCGTCGCATCTGCAACGCCTGCGCGAACACTTCGAAGTTACGTACTTCGAGGAGCCGGAGCGGCAGCCAGAGGCAGTAGCCGTCGCGCTGCGCCAGGCGCATGGGCTGATTGGCGGAAAATTGCAGGTTACCTCTGCGATGTTGGACGAAGCGCCAGGACTGGAAGCCATAGCCACCATTTCGGTGGGTTACGACAACCTCCCGGTGGACGAGCTGAGCCGTCGTGGCATCCTGCTTACAAATACTCCGGACGTGCTCACCGAAACCACTGCCGACACCGGCTTTATGCTCATCATGGCCAGCAGTCGGCGCCTGGTCGAGCTGGCCAACATGGTCCGCGAAGGCCGCTGGACGCAGCATGTAGGCGAGCCTCAGTTCGGTCACGATGTGCACGGCAAAACCCTCGGCATGGTCGGGCTCGGACGCATCGGTCGAGCCATTGCCCGCCGTGCACTGGGGTTCAACATGCGCGTGCTTTACAGCAATGCCTCGTCCAAGCCCGAGCTTGAGGCGGAGTGGGGGCTGGAGCACCGTACCTTCGAGCAGTTGTTAGCCGAGTCGGACTTCGTCTGCCTGACCGTGCCGCTGACCGAGCAGACCGAACACTTGATTGGCTACGAGCAGTGCAGGGCAATGAAGCGTTCGGCCTTTCTGATCAACATTGCCCGAGGACGAGTAGTCGATGAGGCCGGTCTGATTCGCGCGCTGAACGATGGCCTGATCGCCGGGGCGGGGCTGGACGTCTTCGAGCGTGAACCGCTGCAGGATTCACCGCTGCTGCGCATGGATAACGTGGTGACCTTGCCGCACATCGGCTCGGCTACGCACGAGACCCGTGAAGCCATGGCCAGCTGCGCGGTGGAGAATATCTGTCAGGCCTTACAGGGCGAACGCCCACGGGATCTGGTCAATCCGCAGGCCCGCCCGAGCGGATTTATACAACCACCGCAGGACAGTCTGTAGATGCCAAGTAGCCACTCGCGACGCTTGGCGTCGATTCTGAACCTGCACGATCTCGATCGCGCTGCGAAGCGCCATCTGCCCCGGCCGATCTATGGCTATATCGCCAACGTGGCCGAGGACGGGCACACCGCTCGCGCCAATCGCAGCGCCTTCGAGGCCTATTCATTCCTGCCGCGGGCGCTGGTAGACGTCTCGAACATTTCGCTGGAAACCGAACTGTTCGGCCAGCGCTACGCCTTGCCGATCGGCATCGCGCCGATGGGCATCAGTGCGCTGTCGGCCTATCGCGGCGACCTGGTCCAGGCGCAGGCGGCGGCCAAGGCCGGCATTCCGATGATTCTCAGCGGCAGCTCGTTGATCCGCATGGAAGACGTGCTCAATAACGGCCAGACCGACTGGTTTCAGGCCTACCTGCCCGGTGATCACGCCGGTATCGAGGCGCTGATCGAACGGGTCCGCACAGCCGGCTTCGACAAGCTGGTGATCACCGTCGATTACCCCGTACCGCCGAACAGCGACAACAACACCCGTTCGGGCTTTTATTCGCCGCTGCGCCCCAATTTGCGTCTCGCCTTTGACGGGTTGATGCGGCCTCGCTGGCTGTTCGGAACCTTTCTGCGCACGCTGCTGAACCACGGCATGCCGCACTTCGAAAACAACTACGCCACCCGCGGCATCGCAGTGATCTCGCGCAACGTGAAGCGTGATTTTTCTGGCCGCACTCATCTCAACTGGAGCTATCTTGAACTGGTCCGGAAGCTTTGGCCGGGCAAGCTGGTGGTCAAAGGGATTCTCCATCCGGACGATGCCCGCAAGGCCCGTGACTGTGGAGCCGATGCACTCATTGTGTCCAACCACGGCGGGCGTCAACTCGACGGCACTCTGTCAGCGCTGGAAGCGTTGCCCGGTGTTGTCGAGGCGGTCAACGATCTGCCAGTGATGGTCGATAGCGGTTTTCGTCGCGGTACGGATGTATTGAAGGCACTGGCGCTCGGCGCGCGCATGGTGTTCATTGGTCGGCCGTTCAATTACGCCGCGGCGTATGCGGGCGAAGCGGGCGTATCGCATGCGATCGAGCTGTTAGGTGCCGAGTTGCAACGTGATATGGCGCTGCTAGGCCTGACGCGGATCGAGGACGTTACCAAGCACTGCCTGGTGAATAACAAAAATAAAAGTTAGATCGTATCGGAGGGCTTATGGGACGCGGATTCCTGTCAGGACTGTGGGACGTAGAAGCCGCCATTTACGCTGGGCCTCCTCCCGTGGAAGATCGTTACCAGCTCGGTGCGCATGGGACGGAAGCCGTGTTGAGCGCGGCGCGCGCTGAGGCTGAACGTAATGGCTGGGCGGTATCGATTGCTATCGTCGATTCCACGGGAGAACCGCTCGGGCTTGTCAAACTGGACGGCAGCCCGCCAGACAGTGCTCGATGCGCGATCAAAAAGGCTCAACAAGCGACGGCTGTCGAGCAATGCGGCCTGATGGACGATGCGCTACTGACGACTCACTCCCAACATCCGCAAGCGTCCACAGAAGCCATACCCCTCTACGTGGACGACCGATGCATTGGTGCGGTTGGAGTCCACGGGGCCCATCGGAGCGAGGCCGCGCAAGTGGCGTATGCGGGTGCGAAGGCTGCTGAATAGGATGTATGAAGCTTCGGCCTCATCCATCCATAGAACGTCCGCTTCCTTTCAAGCCTCTCGCATCCTGGGATGCAAGAAGAACCACACGGCCACCGGCGAGGCGACGGCGATCACGCATAGGCCCAGTATCGTTATTGCGGTGGGCAATCCGTAATGGTCAGCGATCCAACCGACGGCGATCAGAGGAAGAATGCTGCCGACATAACCGCATACCAGATAAGTCGAGATCAGCCCCGAGCGTTCTGTTGGGCCGGCGATGCGATTGACCATGCTGATGCCCGCCAACAGGCACAT
The DNA here is from genome assembly GCF_045999685.1 of Stutzerimonas sp. VN223-3. Lineage (NCBI taxonomy): Bacteria > Pseudomonadati > Pseudomonadota > Gammaproteobacteria > Pseudomonadales > Pseudomonadaceae > Stutzerimonas > Stutzerimonas sp. VN223-3. The sequence goes on from NZ_RBEC01000001.1 coordinate 1,343,320, forward strand.
GCCATGACTCGCCGCCGCCGCGCAGACGCCGATCATGAAGATGACTGACGAGCCAACCTTGAAGTTGAAAACCAACATGGCGTTGCTCAGGACAACCGCCAGTAGGCCGAAAAAGCCGCACCAGCGCGCACTCATTTTTGCGGACAGCAGCTGCACCATCGCCGAAGCCATCAAGATGACGCCGATCGCCGTGCCGCTCACGATCGGTCCGTGCCAGGGCACCATTTTGTCGAGGAACAACGGGGCCATCGAGGCGTAGATCCCAAAGACGCCAAACGCGAAGAACGGGCAGGCACAGGTAAGGGCGAACGCCAGCGAATCGTGGCGGGCGGCCCAGGCCAGACGCGGAACGAACGCGCGCCAGCCCAGCGGTACTTTGCCGGCGTGGGGCTTTACCTCGGCTCGCATCAGGGCATAAACGGCCAGCACACCCAGTACCAGCGACGGTATATAAGTGGTGATCAGCGGATAGGGCAGCCACTGGCCGGTGATGCCGCCAGTGATGGGCCCAAGGCCGAAACCGAAGGCGAGCAGAAAGCTGGTGATCATCGCAATGCGCTGTGAAGCCCCGTCGCGGGAGATGTGCACCAACCCCACCGAGGCGCTGGTGACGATCAGGCTGGAAGACAGACCCACAGCAAAGCGACCGATGTTCAGGCTCGGCAGGCTCCAAGCGATCATCGTCAGCAGCGTGCCGCCCCAGCCGAGCAGCAACCCCGCCATCATCACGGGACGAAAACCCAGCGTATCCGACAGGCGCCCCATGAACAGCAACCCGAACAGCGCCCCAAGCATATAAACGACGTAGATCATCGAAATGTCACTGGTACGAAGCTGCCAGGCTTGCTGGTAGAGCGGATACAACGGCGATATCAGGGCCGTGCCCATCACGCCGACGCACATGGCGAAACACACCCAGGGAAACGGGGACCACGTTTCTTTCATTTCAAACGCCTGCACTGAAATAGGTTTTACAGCTTCAATGAAGCCTTAGCCGATAGCTGCCTACTGTATCGGCTCAACGCATGGCATGCATTGCACATTGCGCCGTAATACCTGCTCTGCTTCCGCTGTAGCGGTAATTGCTTGACGCCTGATCATTGACGACTTTCGACGCAAATTGTACAAGGTGCGCCGGTTGATATTTTTGTTGTACAACTTTTGAGGTGGCGCATGAACAGGTTCCGAAGTCTTTTGCTCGACATCAGCGTCAGGCGCAAATTGCTGTTGGGGTTCGGTCTGGTCTTGATGATCACATTGGTGATCGCCTGGATCAGTTACCAAGCCTTGGATACGGTTCTGGAACGGTTCGCCAAACTAAGCCAGGTGGCTGAAATCAAGGGGTTGGTGGCCGAAGCTCGGCAGAACGAGAAAAACTACCTGTTACGCCGAGAAACGACCTTCCTGGACGAAGCCCGACAGGCAATCGATACGACCCTGCGAATCGCTGCTGATACCCGGGCCGACTCACGGAACCCCGAAAAAATTGCACAAATGGACCAGCTCAAACAGGACGGAAAGGGCTACCAGACCGAGCTAGGTGAATTCAGCCAGGCGATGCAGCAGAGCCAGATTGCCGAAGACAACATGGAGCAGGCTGCGCGCGACGCGCTCAAGGGTTTCGCCACGACGGAATCCGAACTGCGCAGGCGTGCCGAGGAGCAGATTCAGCAGACGGGCGACGCCGAGAGCATTCAGACTCTGGATCGTTACGATCAGGCGACCCGTCTGGCCAAGCAGTTGCTGGACGCTCGCAGGCTGGAGAAAAACTTCGTTATCGGTGGCGACGAGGGCAAAGCCGATACCTTGCTGGCTCAACTGGAGGCGTCTGCCGCGGCGGGTGTTGCACTGCGCGACAGCTTGCCTGAGGGTGACAGCCGGCGTGCGCTGGAGCAGGCGTTGCCAAGGCTGGCTCAGTACCGACAGGAATTTCTCAACTACCGCAAGGCGCATTCGATTCGCGTCGCCAGTGAGGTGGAGCTGACCGAGCGTGCGCGTCAAATGGTCAGTGTTGCGCAAAGCGCCTATACCAGTCAGCTAGATGAGTTGCGTGTCGAGCAGCGCCAGGTGCGCATGGTCTTGATTGGCGCAACGGTGGTGGCGCTCGTCATGAGCTTGCTGTGTGCCGTGCTGATCACTCAGATGATCGTCGGCCCGCTGCAGCGCGTGGTTTCCCTTGCCCGCCGCGTGGCTGACGGAGATCTGTCGGAGGATCTTACGGTTGATCGCCGTGACGAGCTGGGTCAGTTGATGCAGGCCATGCAGCAAATGACCGAGAACCTGCGCGCGCTGATGACCCGGTTTTCCAACGGCATTGCCCAGCTTGCCACTGCTGCGGAAGAAATGTCTGCGGTGACCGAACAGACCAATGTTGGCGTCGGGCAGCAAAAGCTCGAGACCGATCAGGTGGCTACGGCAATGAACGAAATGACAGCTACCGTCCAGGACGTTGCGCGCAATGCCGAGGCGGCAGCGCATTCGGCAGCCTCGGCTGACGTCCAGGCACAACAGGGGCACTCGGTGGTTCGGCAGACCATTGAGCGCATCGAAGAACTGGCCCGTTCCATCGAGGAGTCGGCCGAGTCTATCGAGCGGTTGAAAAACGACAGCAGCGGCATCGGTAGCGTGCTGGATGTAATCAAAAGCATCGCCGACCAGACCAACCTGCTCGCACTCAACGCCGCAATCGAGGCGGCCCGTGCAGGCGAGGCGGGCCGAGGCTTCGCAGTCGTGGCTGAAGAAGTACGCGCGCTGGCGCGCCGCACCCAGGAGTCCACATTGGAAATCGAGCAGCTGATCGGGGCGCTGCAGAGTGGCGCCGAAAGCGCGGTTGAAGTCATGGGCAAGAGCTGCGGTCTGGCAGACCAAACGGTCGAGGCGGCCCAATTGGCTGGAGAAGCGCTCAGTGCGATCAATGCCGCGGTATCGAGCATTCAGCAGATGAACCAGCAGATTGCGACCGCTTCGGAACAGCAGAGCGCCGTCGCGGAGGAAATCAATCGCAGCGTTTCGAACATCCGCGACGTGGCCGATCAATCAGCTGCTGCCACTGAGCAGACCTCCGCGGCCAGCGCCGACCTTGCGCGGTTGGGCAGTGAATTGCAGTCGCAGGTCGGTCGATTCCGCCTCGTCTGAAGCGCTCGTCAGCACAGCCAAGGCGCCGGTGATCGGCGCCTTTTTTATGCCGCCCTAACGACCAACTATCGTGCGTTTCGAACTCCGCTGTGTGTAAGGTCCTCAGATTCAGCACAACCTGGCCTGACGAGGAATCACTGATGCCCGTATTGTTCGAACCCGTTCAATTGAATCAGCTGCGCTTGCGCAACCGCGCTGTGCTGGCCCCGATGACCCGTGTCAGCGCCGAGCCGGACGGCTGCGCCAACGAGCTGATGCGCGACTACTACCAGGCGTTCGCAAAGGGTGGCTTCGGGCTGCTGATCACCGAAGGTACCTACACCGATACGGCATACAGCCAGGGCTATTTCAACCAGCCGGGGCTGGCGACAGAAGGCCAGCGCGACAGCTGGGTGCCCATTGTCAGCGCCGTACACGAAGAGGGCGCCGCGATCATCGCGCAGCTCATGCACGGCGGTGCACAGACTCAGGGCAACATCCAACATGCGCGCCATGTCGGACCTTCCGCTGTGCAGCCCGACGGTCGGCAGCTGAGTTTTTATGGCGGAGAGGGGCCTTATGCCACACCGGCGGAAATGACCGAGACCGAAATCCAGGAAGCCATTGCCGGGTTCGTACAGGCCGCGCGACACGCGAGTGATGCCGGGTTCGACGGCGTCGAACTGCACGCCGCCAATGGCTATCTGTTGCACGAATTCATCACTGCCGAATTCAACAAACGCACCGATCGTTGGGGTGGCGATTTCAAAGCCCGACTGGCCTTGCCGCTGGAAGTCATTCGCGTCGTGCGAGAAGCCGTCGGAACTAATTTCGTCGTCGGCATGCGGATGTCGCAAGGAATGGTCACTGACAGCCGACTGAAGTGGGACGGTGGCATCGATGCGGCGCGTTATCGGCTCGCTACGCTGGCGTCGGCCGGCCTGGATTACCTCCACGTCACTGAATACGACGCCAGCGCACCTGCTTTCGAGGAGGGGCCGAGCCTGGCTGCCATCGCGAAGAGCAGCGTGACCATTCCGGTCATGGTCAACGGCGGCATCGGTACCGAGGCGCAGGCTCGAGCGTTGCTGGATAACGGCGAGGCAGATCTGTTGGTGATCGGCAAGGCAGCGCTTGCCAACCACGATTGGCCGATCCGTATTCAAGAAGGCGTGGCGTTGACAGAATTCAATTACGACATGTTCTCGCCGATGGCGACGCTCACCAACGAGCTGGGCTGGCGTGGCACCCATGGCCGTTCGGCTACCCGGCAACCCTGACAGATGGTCGCAAGGCTCTGTTATGCGGGCTGCAACGCTTTACGGACAAGGCACTACTAACGCAGGACGCTGTCTCCTTCCAAAGTACCATTCCGCTTTTGGCGGATCAGGGTGCTTAATGGGACGTCGGAATATTTCCGTCGCCATATAGAGAGAGGAATTTATCCATGTGGACTAAACCCGCTTTTACCGACCTGCGCATTGGTTTCGAAGTCACCATGTACTTTGCCAATCGCTGATTGATCTGCCCCGGCCCCGGTCGGGGTTTCGTTTTTTTACGGAGCTGCCCATGTTCATCCAGATTCTCGGTTCGGCTGCTGGCGGCGGCTTCCCTCAGTGGAACTGTAATTGCGCCAACTGCGCCGGGCTACGTGCCGGCACGCTGCGCGCTCAACCACGCACTCAGTCGTCCATCGCCATCAGTGACAACGGCGAGGATTGGATTCTGTGCAACGCGTCGCCGGATATCCGTGCCCAGCTGGAGTCCTTTCCGAAGTTGCAGCCAGCTCGCGGACCGCGCGATACCGCGATTGGCGCCATCATTTTGCTCGACAGCCAGATCGACCACACCACCGGGCTGCTGACCCTGCGTGAAGGTTGCCCGCATGAGGTTTGGTGCACTGAGATGGTTCACCAAGATCTCACTACCGGCTTCCCACTGTTCAACATGCTCAAGCACTGGAATGGTGGCCTGCGCTGGAACCCGATTGCGCTGGAAGGCAGTTTCACGATCCCGGCTTGTCCGAACCTGAACATCACGCCGATCCCGTTGCGTAGCTCGGCACCCCCGTATTCGCCGCACCGCAACGATCCGCATCCGGGCGATAACATTGGTTTGTTGATCGAGGATCAAAAAACCGGCGGCAAACTGTTCTATGCGCCGGGCCTGGGCAAGGTCAGTCCGGAGCTCCTTGAACTCATGCGCGGCGCCGACTGCCTGTTGGTCGACGGCACGCTCTGGCGTGATGACGAAATGCGTGTGCGGGAAGTCGGGACCAAGCTTGGTTCAGAGATGGGCCATCTTTCGCAGAGCGGACCTGGCGGCATGATCGAGGTGCTGGACGGCCTACCTGCGGCTCGCAAAATCCTGATCCACATCAACAATACAAACCCCATCCTCGATGAAGACTCGACCGAGCGCGGAATTCTCGGCGAGCACGGCATCGAAGTGGCATTCGATGGCATGAGCATCGAACTTTAGCGGCGCCGTGCACCTCGTGTTTCGAAATCATCGGTGGCCAGCCACTTCGAAGCACGCCAATGAACCGCGCCCGATATGTAACCCAAGGAAGCCGTTATGACCCTGCCAGCCATGTCTCCCGCCGAGTTCGAGCAGGCGCTGCGCGCCAAGGGCGACTATTACCACATCCATCATCCTTTCCATCGGGCCATGTACGAGGGGCGTGCCACGCGCGAGCAGATCCAGGGTTGGGTGGCGAATCGTTTCTACTATCAGGTCAGCATTCCGCTGAAGGATGCAGCGATTATGGCCAACTGCCCGGACCGTGAAGCACGGCGCGAATGGGTCCAGCGCATCATCGATCATGACGGTGCGCCGGGCGAGGAGGGCGGTATCGAGGCCTGGCTGCGACTGGCCGAGGCGGTGGGGCTGGATCGCGAGCAGGTGCTTTCACAGGAACTGGTTCTGCCCGGCGTGCGCTTCGCGGTCGATGCCTACGTCAATTTCGCCCGCCGTGCCGTTTGGCAGGAGGCGGCCAGCAGCTCGCTGACCGAGCTGTTTGCGCCGACCATTCACCAGTCGCGACTGGAGGCATGGCCGCAGCATTACAGTTGGATCGATGTGTCCGGCTACGACTATTTCCGCAAGCGCCTGAAAGAAGCGCGCCGTGATGTGGAGCACGGCCTGCGCATCACACTCGAGCATTACACGACCCGTGAAAGCCAGGAGCGCATGCTGAACATTCTTCAATTTAAACTCGATGTTTTGTGGAGCATGCTGGACGCCATGAGCATGGCCTACGAGCTGGACCGCCCGCCCTACCACACGGTGACCCGCCAGCGTGTTTGGCATAAAGGGATCACGTTCTGACCTGTTGGAAGAACGCCTGGACCGCGGAGGGTTGCGGTTCGTAGGGTGGGCCGGGCGGCGCTCCGCTTCAGCCCACCGCCCCAACCTGATAATCGGCGAGACAAAAGGACCATGAGCAACATCCAACTGACCCATATCCCTGCCTTCCGCCGCGGCTTTCGCTTTCAGTGGGAACCGGCGCAAAACTGCCATGTACTGCTCTATCCGGAAGGCATGATCAAGCTCAACGAGAGCGCTTCGGCCGTACTGAGTGAAGTGGATGGCGCTCGCACCGTCGGCACCATCGTCGCCGATCTGCAGGCACGCTTCCCGGATGCAGAAGGGATCGAGGAAGATATCGTCGCGTTTCTGGAGGTGGCCGTTGAACGGTTCTGGATCGAGCTTCGCTAAGCCCGGCTTCGAACCCGGTCCGCCGCTTTGGTTGCTGGCGGAGCTGACCTATCGTTGTCCACTGCAATGCCCCTACTGTTCCAATCCGCTGGACTTCGCTCGCAGTCACGATGAACTGAGCACTGCGCAATGGATCGACGTATTTCGCCAGGCGCGCGAGATGGGTGCGGCGCAGTTGGGCTTTTCCGGCGGCGAGCCGCTAGTCCGGCAGGATCTGGCTGAGCTGATCAAGGCGGCGCGGGATCTGGGCTATTACACCAATCTGATCACGTCGGGTATCGGCCTGACGGAGGCGAAAATCGCCTCGTTCGCGGATGCCGGTCTTGATCATATCCAGATCAGCTTCCAGGCCGCCGATGAAGAGGTAAACAACCTGCTCGCCGGCTCGAAGAAGGCCTTCGCGCAGAAGCTTGCCATGGCCCGGGCGGTGAAAGCCCATGGTTATCCGATGGTGCTGAACTTCGTCACTCACCGGCACAACATCGACAATATCGAACGCATCATTCAGCTGTGTCTGGAATTGGAAGCCGACTTCGTGGAGCTTGCCACCTGCCAGTTTTATGGCTGGGCGGAGCTCAACCGCGCCGGGCTGCTGCCAAGCAAGGAACAGCTGGTGCGTGCCGAGCGCATCACCAACCAGTGGCGCGACAAACTCGCCGCCGAGAACCATCCCTGCAAGCTGATCTTCGTCACGCCCGATTATTACGAAGAGCGTCCCAAGGGCTGCATGAACGGCTGGGGCAATCTGTTTCTCGACATCACGCCCGACGGCACGGCGCTGCCTTGCCACAGCGCGCGGCAGTTGCCGATCAGCTTCCCTAACGTGCGTGAGCAGAGCATCGAGCAGATCTGGAAGCATTCTTTTGGCTTCAACAAGTTTCGCGGTTTCGATTGGATGCCCGAGCCTTGCCAATCCTGCGACGAGAAGGAAAAGGACTTCGGCGGCTGCCGCTGCCAGGCTTTCATGCTCACTGGCGATGCGGCCAATGCCGATCCGGTGTGTAGCAAGTCCGCGCATCACGGCAAGATTCTTGCGGCGCGCACCGAGGCCGAGCAGGCGCCGCGCGGGCTGGATGAACTGACCTTCCGCAACGAGAAGGCCTCGAAGCTGATCCTCAGGGTGTAAGGTCGGCTCAAACCTGATGGACCGGAGTCGATTGGATGACCAAGACCGCAATCCCCTATGGCTTCTGGCCCAGCGACTGGATGGCAGCCGACGCCGCTTCTGCCAGTTGTGATTTCGCCGAGCTTCGCGCCGGTCATGATGGTCTGTTCTGGATTCAATACGATCCGGCTGATGCGCGTTCGACGTTGTGGTACTGGCGCGCCGACGTCTTGCGCTGTTTGACGCCGTCCGGATTCTCGCTTCGCAGTCGCGTATATGAGTACGGCGGTGGTGCCTTCTGCCTGACCGATGATGGGATTGCCTTCGTCAACGAGCAGGATCAGCAGATCTACCTGCAGGACCTATCTACGGACGCAGCGGCGCCGCCCATTGCGCTTACTGCTAATGACGCTTGCCGGTACGGTGATCTGCAGTTCGACACGCGCCACCGGGCCGTTCTCGCCGTGGAAGAAACCGCTGAAGAAGCTCGCTCAGAACATCGTCTGGTCAGTGTTTCGCTGATGGACGGCAGCCGCAGCGTATTGGCCGAGGGAAGCGATTTCTACTCGTCACCGACCTTGGATACGACCGGGCAACGCCTGGCCTGGATCGAATGGCAACGCCCCGAACAGCCATGGACCGCTACGCGTCTCTGGACCGCCGAACGCACCGAAAGTGATTGCTGGGGAGCACCGCGGTGTCTGGCCGGCGCAGCGGGAAATGAATCGCTGCAACAGCCGCGCTTCGCTGCGGATGGCGCCTTGTATTGCCTGAGTGACCGCGAAGGCTGGTGGCAACCCTGGAGAATGCAAGGTGACAGCCTTGTTCCGGTAACGGACACGGCTGGGTTCGCCCAAGCACGTTGTGATCATGCTCCGGCGCCTTGGCAGCTGGGCACGGTGAGCTATCTGCCCCTAGCGGATGGCGCCTTGCTGATGACGCGCATGGTGGATGGCTACGGACTGTTGTTCGAGCAAGACAGCCAAGGCAACGAGCGTCAGCTTGCAATGGCGTTCAGTCGCTGTCGCCAACTTGCTGTCGATGAGCGGCAGTTCTATTGCATTGCCGGGTCTTCTGATAAGACGTCTGCCGTGCTGGCGCTCGATAGGGTCACTGGCGTCGTCGAAATTCTTGCCGGAGGTGAACAGCCTTTGGCAGCCGACCAGTTGTCGCGCCCACAGCCGTTCAGCTTCTCTACCGGGCACGGCGAGGTGGCGCACGCTTTTTTCTACCCGCCGAGCAATGCGCAGTGCCAAAGCCTCCCGCAGGAAAAGCCACCATTGGTGGTGTTCATGCATGGCGGGCCTACGTCTGCTAGCTATCCGGTTTTCGATCCACGTATTCAATACTGGACCCAACGCGGTTTCGCCGTTGCCGATATCAACTATCGAGGCAGCAGCGGCTTCGGGCGGGCCTATCGGCAACGGTTGCGTGGCGAATGGGGCGTGGTTGATGTGGAAGATGCCTGCGCGGCAGTGCAGGCGCTTGCAACAAACGGCCAGATCGACCCAGCGCGAACCTTTATCCGAGGATCGAGCGCGGGCGGTTACAGCGCGCTCTGCGCACTTGCTGCTAATGCTGATTTCAGCGGCGGTGCCAGCCTCTACGGCGTGAGTGATCCATTAGCGTTGCGCCGGGTTACACACAAGTTCGAGGCCGATTATCTGGATTGGTTGATAGGCGATCCGGCGGTCGACGCCGAGCGCTATCGACAGCGAACGCCGCTACTCAATGCGGGGCTGATTCGGGTGCCGGTGATCTTTTTTCAAGGCGGGCAAGACGCGGTCGTGCTACCTGAGCAGACCGAGTCCATGGTCGCAGCTCTGCGCGAACGTGGCGTGGCGGTCGAATATTGTCTCTATCCGCAAGAGCGCCACGGCTTCCGGCAGGCGGCCAACCTGGCCGATGCGCTGGAACGGGAATGCCGTTTCTATCAGCGTCTGCTTCGCTGAAGCGTTTGCAGACTTTATTGGTGCTGCAACAATTCCATGCAGTTCAAAGGTGTGCCCCGACGTGCCGGGGCAGGCCAAGCGATATCAAGGCTGCCAACAGCACGAAGGCGCTGGAAATCCATAGGCAAGCTTCAAGGCCATGCGCCTGATAAACCCAGCCCGACAGCAACGTACCAACCAGCCGGCCCAGCGCGTTGGACATGTAGTAGAAGCCCACATCCAGCGACACCCCGTCCTCCTTCGCGTAGGAAACGATCAGGTAGCTGTGCAGCGAAGAGTTGACGGCGAACAGAGCGCCAAACAGCGTCAGCCCGCCGATCAGCACTAGCTGCTGCGAATGCCCGGTATACAGGCCAAGCGCGATCAGTGCGGGGAGGCCGGCGAGGAGCAGCGCCCAAATGAACGCGGCGCGCCCATCCGGAACATGGCCGCGCGTCTTGCCGGTCAACGACGGGGCCACTGATTGTACGGTCCCGTAGCCTATTACCCAGGCGGCGAGAAAGCCGCCGACTTGCCAGAAATCCCAGCCAAAAACTGCGGAGAGATACACCGGCAGCGCCACCACGAACCAGACATCACGGGCACCGAACAGGAACAGCCGCGCGGCGGAGAGCACATTAATCGCTCGACTCTTGGAAAGCAGGTCGCGGAATTTCGGCTTTGCCTTGGCTTTGCCCAGATCTTTCTTTAGCAAGAACAGGCTGGCAACCCAGATAACGGCGAGCGCGCCGGCCATCGCCAGCAGTGAGCCGCGGAAGCCGGTCACGGCGAGCAGGGCGCCACCGATGAAAAAGCCAACACCCTTGAGCGCGTTCTTCGAGCCGGTAAGAATCGCCACCCATTTGTACAGCGTGCCTTGCTGATCACCCGGCACCAGCAGCTTGATTGAGCTCTTGGCGCTCATCTTGTTCAAGTCCTTGGCGATGCCGGACAGCGCCTGTGCGCCCATCACCCAGGGAATCGTCAGCCACGTAGCGGGCACCGTCAGCATCAGCAGCGCCACCACTTGCAGCGCCAGTCCAATGTTCATGGTGCGGTTCAGGCCCAGCCGGGCGCCCAGATATCCACCAACCAGATTGGTGACGACGCCAAAAATCTCGTAAAAGAGAAATAGCGCGGCGATCTGCAGCGGCGTATAGCCCAGCGTGTGGAAATGCAGCACCACGAGCATGCGCAACGCGCCATCAGTAAGGGTAAAAGCCCAGTAATTGCCAGTGACGATCAGATACTGACGGATGGCGGGGGAAAGCGGCGGCATGGTGGGCCCTGGATGTGAATGGTGGTGGGTATCGCGAGGTTGTGCGACGCACGACATACTGGCCGCAGAACATCTTCAGAACCCGCCACGGAGTTCGACCAAATCAGGCCAGGCCAACCTTTCTTGCCAGCTCCACGGTGCGATTGGCATATCCCCATTCGTTGTCATACCAGGCGTATAGCTTCACCTGGGTGCCGTTGACGACCATGGTCGAGAGGGCGTCGATGATCGATGAGCGCGGATCGGTGCGGTAGTCGATGGATACCAATGGCCTTTCCTCGTAACCCAGAATGTTTTTCAACGGACCGTGCGTGGCGGCGCTTTTCAGCAGTTGATTGACTTCGTCGACGCTAGTGGCGCGCTCCACCTCGAATACGCAGTCCGTCAGCGAAGCGTTCGCCAGCGGCACACGTACGGCATGGCCGTTGAGCTTGCCTCGCAGCTCTGGAAAGATTTCTGCGATAGCGGTGGCCGAGCCGGTGTTGGTCGGTATCAGGCTCATGCCCGACGCCCGTGCTCGGCGCAAATCCTTGTGCGGCTGATCGAGAATGCTCTGGGTGTTGGTGAGGTCGTGAATGGTGGTGATTGAGCCGTGGCGGATGCCCAGATGCTCATGGATCACCTTGACCACCGGCGCCAGGCAGTTGGTTGTGCAGGAGGCAGCGGTGACGATGCGGTGCTGCGCCGGATCGAACAGCTGATCGTTTACGCCCATCACCACATTCAGCGCGCCAGCTTCCTTGACCGGCGCGCTGACTACCACGCGTTTCACACGTTGTTCCAGATAGCCCTGCAGCACTGCAACGGTCTTCATCTTGCCGCTGGCTTCGATCACCAGATCGCAGCCGGACCAGTCGGTATCGGCAATGGCCTTGTTGGCGGTGATCTTGATGCGCTTGCCATTGATGACGAACTGTTCGTCGTCATGACCGGCCTCGTGCTGCCAGCGGCCATGGACCGAATCGAAGTTGAGCAGGTGTGCATGGGTCGCCGCGTCGCCTGCCGGGTCGTTGATTTGTACGAACTCCAGCTCCGGCCAATCCCAGGCCGCGCGCAGAGCCAGACGTCCGATGCGGCCGAAGCCGTTAATGCCAACTTTGATGGTCATGCCATTATTTCCGTAAAGAATGAAGGACAGGTCAGCTACTGCGTGGTGCGAACATGATGATCGCCATGCCCAGTAGGGCTATTGCGGATCCAAGCAGGTCCCAGCCGGTCGGTCGGATTTTGTCCACCAACCACAGCCAGAGGATTGCCGTGCCGATATAAACGCCGCCGTACGCGGCATAGACGCGTCCAGCGGCGGTCGGGTGCAGCGAAAGCAACCAGGCAAACAGCGCCAGCGACAACGCGGCCGGCAGCAGTAGCCAGGCGCTCTTGCCCTGTCGCAGCCAGAGATAGGGCAGGTAACAGCCGACGATTTCCGCGACGGCGGTCAGTGCGAACAAGGTGAAAGTCTTGAGCATGGAGTGGTCGGCCTTCAATCGAGTTGGGCTGTCTTCAGCGTTGCGCGGTAGGGAGGCGCCACGCCGCGCGTCTTTGGGCTGATCAAATGGAGTGCTGGTTGACCCGTCGGGATAGCAATTCCGCGGATTCCTTGCGCTCGGAATAACGATCGACGAGGTAATCCTGACGATCACGCAGCAGCAGCGTGAACTTCATCAGCTCTTCCATGACGTCCACCAAACGGTCATAGAATGCCGAGGGCTTCATGCGCCCGGCCTCGTCGAATTCGAGAAAGGCCTTGGGCACCGAAGACTGGTTGGGGATGGTGAACATGCGCATCCAGCGACCCAGTACTCGCAGCTGGTTGACCACGTTGAACGACTGCGAGCCGCCGCAGACCTGCATGACCGCTAGGGTCTTGCCCTGAGTCGGGCGGATTGCGCCCATGGCCAGCGGCACCCAGTCGATTTGCGCTTTGAATACCGCGCTCATGGACCCGTGACGTTCTGGCGAGCACCAGACCTGACCTTCTGACCATTGCATCAGCTCACGGAGCTCCTGCACTTTCGGGTGGCTGTCTGGCTGGTCGTCTGGAAGCGGAAGGCCCGACGGGTTGAATACCCGGGTCTCGGCGCCGAGCTGTTGCAGAAGCCGCTCGGCTTCTTCAGTCATCAAGCGGCTGAACGAACGTTCGCGATTGGAGCCGTAGAGCAACAGAATGCGCGGCGCATGGGTCGCGTCGCCAGGGCCACTCAACCGCTCGATGTCGGGCCGTACAAGCAACTGCTCATCGATGTTGGGCAGGTCGAGCGGGATGGCTTGGTCATCGGACATGGCGGAACTCTCCTTGTTGGTCAATCGCAGCGGGCGTTGCGTTCAGGGCGGTTGCGCATGTTTTCCAACCGCCGGCTATTGGGTGCGAGCCATTGCTGGTTGGCGTTGAGAGCGGCCTGCAGTATCTGGTGAATCCAGTCGGGCAGATGAGGGTGCAGACGGTAATAAACCCATTGGCCCTGCCGACGGTCTTCCAGCAACCCGCAACTGCGCAGTTGAGCGAGATGTCGCGATACTTTCGGTTGGATCTCGTCGAGCGCACAAGTCAACTCGCAAACGCACAGCTCGCCTTCGTGAGCGATCAGCAGCGTCATTCGAGCGCGGGTCTCGTCAGATAGGCATTTGAAAACTGTGGCGGGAGTCAGGTGCTCGGTCATGGCGGGGCGGCAAGCTTAGACATATGGTTTGGCGAATATATTGCCCTCCGCATATGAAGTAAAGCGCAAGATCGAGCGCGCAGGGAGGGTTGGATTGATAAAGGTGAGCGATTTCTTGCGGGAACTTAGCTACCCGGCTTGAAATACGGATTCGATATCAGATCGGCGCAGCCGCGGCGAGTAGAACCGGGCCTTGCCGTAAGCATGGAATCTGCCACGGCACAAATGGCTATCCGCCTTGGACACTGAGTAGCAGCATCGAATAGCCGATCGAGCCCAGCAGGAACGCGCCGAAACGGCTGTTACGCTCTTCCGGTAGTTCCTCCTTGAGGACGTTCAAGATGATCGAGCCACCAACGAAAGCCGTCACCGCTGAAACCGCCAGCTCGGAAATTTCGGTGGTGGTACCGAGGGCCCAGCCAACCACGGGCATTACCGAAAGTAGCCAGCGACCGCGGCGGCCGAATAGGTCCTTATGGTCGCTCTGAAGCGCGAAGTCATTAACCAAAAAGTGCAGGCCCATCGCGATGCAATAGAGCACCAAAGTGGTCGTATTGTTGTTTTCGCCGTGGACCAGCAGGTAGCCAATCAGCCCGTTGTATATGGCGAACGCCGTGATGTGCAGCCAGAACACGCCGGAATGAGGTTCTTCGTGCTCCCGCAGCTCGCGCGGGCGTTGCTTGATGAGGCGCTCCAGGCCATAAAAGATGGCGAGGCCAAGCAACGCGAGCAGATAAGCATGGTGCTCGAGGTAGCTGAGCAATTGAATATCGCTACCGCCTATCACCTCTTGACCACGGGCCAGTTCGGGAAGCAGATGGACAAATACGTAAGCCACCGAAACACCGCCAGCCATAGAAAGCCAGCGGCTGCGGGGTAAGCGGTTGAGCATACGCAGGCGCGCCGCAAACAGGTGGACGGCGGCTAGAACGAGAGCTGCAATGAGACTTGCTGTCAAAAGTGATACCGGCGAGTAGGATTCAATTTGGTTGATGAGTCAGACGTTCGTATGCGCGTTCAGGTTCAGCCAAACTGCCCATAAGCCGGGCGCGTGGGGTGCTGTCACCTAGCCATAAATGACGTGCGGTCTGGGTAACCCGGCCAGTTTTTGTTAGAGTTCTCCGCTTGTGAAGCGAGCAGCCAGCCAGCTTTGAATTTGCACTGAAAGAGGTGTCTGCTTGATTAGAGTGCTGGTGGTTGACGACCACGATCTGGTGCGCACAGGCATTTCCCGCATGCTCGCCGACATAGACGGCTTGCAGGTGATTGGTCAGGCGGAATCCGGCGAGACCGCGATAAAGAAGTCGCGTGAACTCAAGCCGGACGTGGTTTTGATGGATGTAAAGATGCCCGGAATCGGTGGCCTTGAAGCTACCCGTAAACTCCTGCGTAGCCATCCGGACATTAAGGTCATCGCCGTAACCATTTGCGAAGAAGATCCTTTCCCGACGCGCCTTCTGCAGGCAGGCGCCGCCGGTTACCTGACCAAGGGCGCGGCGCTCGAGGAAATGATTCAGGCGATTCGCATGGTGTTCGCAGGCCAGCGCTACATCAGCCCTCAGATTGCTCAACAGCTCGCCCTGAAGTCGTTCCAGCCGAAGGTCAACGGTTCGCCTTTCGATCTTTTGTCCGAGCGGGAAATCCAGATTGCTTTGATGATTGCCAATTGTCAGAAGGTTCAAACCATCTCTGACAAGCTTTGCCTGTCGCCCAAGACCGTCAATACTTATCGGTACCGCATATACGAAAAGCTCGACATCACGAGCGATGTCGAGTTGGCGTTGCTAGCGGTCCGTCACGGCATGGTCGATACCATCAATTGATGAGCGGCTTCGATTCCTCTGCGTTCCTGGCATCGTGCAGCGGGCGTCCCGGCGTCTACCGGATGTTCGATGCTGACGCCAAGCTGCTTTACGTCGGCAAGGCGAAGAATCTCAAGAAGCGCCTGGCGAGTTATTTCCGCAAAACCGGACAGGCGCCTAAAACCGCCGCGCTGGTCGCAAAGATTGCCCAAGTCGAAACGACCATCACAGCGAACGAAACTGAAGCGCTGCTGCTCGAGCAGACGCTGATTAAACAGTGGCGCCCGCCCTACAACATCCTGCTGCGCGACGACAAGTCGTACCCCTACGTCTTTCTCTCCGGCGGGGACTTTCCGCGATTGAGCATTCATCGCGGCGCAAAGAAAGAATCCGGTCGCTACTTTGGTCCGTATCCGAGCGCTGGGGCGATTCGTGAAAGCCTTAGCCTGTTGCAAAAGGCTTTCTTCGTCCGCCAGTGCGAAGACAGCTATTACCGCAATCGCACCCGGCCTTGCCTGCAATATCAAATCAAGCGCTGCAAGGCGCCCTGCGTAAAACTGGTAGACCCAGAGGAGTACGCTGAAGACGTTCGGCACTCGGTGATGTTTCTTGAGGGGCGCAGCAATGCCTTGGCCGAGGAACTGTCGAAAAATATGGAAAAAGCTGCGATGGCGCTTGATTTTGAGCGCGCCGCGGAAATTCGCGACCAGATTGGAATCCTTCGCCGGGTCCAGGATCAGCAGAGCATGGAAGGCGGCAGTGGCAACGTCGATATTGTCGCGGCCGTGGTGAGCCCAGGCGGCGCCTGCGTGCATCTGATCAGCGTGCGCGGTGGACGGGTGCTGGGCAGCAAGAATTTCTTCCCGCAAGTGGCCATTGAGGAAAGCGTCAGCGAGGTACTGCAGGCGTTTCTCGAACAGTACTACCTCGGCTCCATGGAGCGCGATCTGCCGTCCGAGCTGATCGTCAATACCGTCCATGAAGACTTTGAGACGCTGATCAGTGCGATTGTCGAGCTGCGCAACGTGGAACTGACCATAACCCATCGCGTACGTGGCACTCGTGCGCGCTGGCAGCAGCTGGCGCTGACCAATGCCGAACAGGCGCTTGGGGCACGCCTGGCAAATCGTCAGCACCTGGCCGCGCGCTTCCAAGCCTTGGCCGAGGCGCTGGACCTGGACGAGCCACCGACACGGCTGGAATGTTTCGATATCAGCCATTCCAGCGGCGAAGCCACAGTCGCTTCCTGTGTGGTATTCGGTCCGGAAGGACCGCTGAAGTCCGATTATCGCCGTTACAACATCGAAGGCGTCACCGCCGG
This sequence comes from Stutzerimonas sp. VN223-3, assembly GCF_045999685.1. Classification (NCBI taxonomy): domain Bacteria; kingdom Pseudomonadati; phylum Pseudomonadota; class Gammaproteobacteria; order Pseudomonadales; family Pseudomonadaceae; genus Stutzerimonas; species Stutzerimonas sp. VN223-3. Next base: position 1,360,249 of record NZ_RBEC01000001.1, read on the forward strand.
TGATGACTATGCAGCAATGCATCAGGCACTTTCTCGACGGTTCAAAAGGGCTGCCGAAGGGGAGGGCAAGCTACCGGACATCTTGCTGGTGGATGGCGGAAAAGGGCAGCTCAACATGGCCCGTGAGGTGCTACAGGAGCTTGCCGTGCCCGAGCTGATCCTGCTTGGCGTCGCCAAGGGCGTGACGCGCAAGCCGGGTCTGGAAACGCTTTACCTAAACGATGCGGCGCATGAGTTCACCTTGCCGGGGGATTCGCCAGCGTTGCACTTGATCCAACAGGTGCGCGACGAAGCGCACCGTTTCGCTATCACGGGCCACCGTGCTCGGCGCGGGAAAGCTCGGACCACCTCGACACTGGAGGGCGTGCCCGGCATCGGACCGAAGCGTCGTCGCGAACTGCTCAAGCATTTTGGTGGTCTTCAGGAACTGTGCCGCGCCAGCCTTGAGGAAATCGCCAAGGCTCCCGGGATCAGTAAAAAGCTTGCCGAGGCGATTTATGCCGCTCTGCACAGTGAGTAGAATCACCTCCTAAATCCGCGGATCAGTGGTATCGATGAACATTCCAAACATTCTCACCGTGCTGCGCGTACTGCTGATACCGATCATCGTCCTGTTGTTTTATCTTCCCTTTCAATGGAGCTATTTGGCAGCCAGTGCGGTGTTTGCCATCGCCGCGATCACCGATTGGCTGGATGGCTACCTCGCTCGCAAGCTTCAGCAAAGCACGCCTTTCGGCGCCTTCCTCGATCCGGTCGCGGACAAACTGATGGTGGCGGTGGCGTTGGTGCTGCTGGTTGAAGAACATTCGAACCTTTGGCTGACCTTGCCGGCTACCATCATTATTGGGCGGGAAATAGTGGTGTCGGCCCTGCGCGAGTGGATGGCGGAACTGGGTGCACGGGCGCAGGTAGCGGTATCCAACCTGGGCAAGTGGAAGACGGCTGCACAAATGGTGGCGCTTGTCATCTTGCTGGCCAACCCACCCCTAGCAACTTTCTGGGTAGGGCTCGGCTATGCATTGCTGATCATCGCCGCGGCGCTGACATTGTGGTCGATGGTCAATTACCTGATGGCTGCCTGGCCCCATCTCAGCCCTACGGAAAAGAAATAAGACTTTTTTAATCAAAGGCTTGACGGGGCGTGCTGAAGTTATAAAATGGCGCCCGTCATCAAGACGACGCGGGAATAGCTCAGTTGGTAGAGCACGACCTTGCCAAGGTCGGGGTCGCGAGTTCGAGTCTCGTTTCCCGCTCCAATTTGTTGACGATGGCGCCGCGGTATGCGGCGTCTTCGTTTTGAGGCCGGTTGGCAGAGTGGTTATGCAGCGGATTGCAAATCCGTGTACGCCGGTTCGATTCCGACATCGGCCTCCAGTATGAAGAAACCGCAGGCGCAAGCTTGCGGTTTTTTTATGCCTGCGATTCGGCTTTCGGTCATACGTGGCGGCCGTTCGGGTTGCACCTCGGCGGGCGGCTGGTTATAGTCCTGCGCCGCGATCGAGCATCGCGCATTTCCGTCCTTGCCCGGATGGCGAAACTGGTAGACGCAAGGGACTTAAAATCCCTCATCCGAAAGGGTATGCGGGTTCGATTCCCGCTCCGGGCACCATGGACGTATTTTGGCTATTGTTTGCTGTACCTTAAAACCGACCTCAGCGTCGGTTTTTTTCGTATTTACGATAATTGAACGCGTTGGTTGCCACATGACCAATGGCAGCCCATCTACCTGAACGCAGTGGCTCCTCAATCCTCTTATCGGTACAAGGCAACTGAACGGAGGTGGACGATGAGCATCCAGAGCGAAGATCGGCAACCGTTGGGCGAAACTCGCAGCAGCGCTGAGGTCAGCGATGACGATGGAATTCTGATTCCCGGCTCTGCACCGCCGTTAAGCCCAGGGCGCACTGACGTGAATCCAGATGATCAACCGGGCGTCGATGAATTACCGGGAGATGGCCTTGGGGTACCGCGGGTTAATGGGAACGACAATCCAATCGAGCGTGAGACGCCGGATATGGACGTCGACAATGCCGAAATGGACGACGCACCGAACCCGCGCTAGAGCCAGGCGCACCCAAACCCGACACGTACCAACTCAGTACTCAACTATCGTACCGGCAGTTGCACTTGTCCTGCGTAGTTGGACATCAAGTTGCCGTTAGCTCGTGTCAGCGTTGCGAGAATCAAGGCTGCAAGGGGGCCTCGTTTATGCGTCGAGTCAGACTGCTATTCGTACAATGTGGCGCTATCGCCGGACTAACGGGACTTCTAACCAGTTGCAGCGGCATAGAAACGGTGCCGCCTGCAGACGGAATCGATGAATACGTGTTTGCATGTACGAAGGATACCGGACAGCCTGTTTGCGAGACCCAGGCGCGTGAAGTCTGTCCTGAGGGTTACGAAACCGTTAGCAGCGAAGAAGATTTCGACCGCAAGGAACTGCGCGTCCGTTGCTCGAAATAAGGTGGCTCTAGCGAAGACACTTGATTGCCAGCCCACCGAGTAACGGCCACCAACACGGCAATTACTCGGTAACTGGAGGAACGATAAGTCTATTGCTCGGCGTCGAGCAGTTCCTGTGCCTGACCCAATACTTCAAGAGACTGTTCGTGATCGCCGGCCTTGTGCAGTTTCTCGCCTTCTGCGCGGAGCTCTTTCACTCTGGTCAGGATTGCCGGATCGCTTGGTGGGTTGGCTTGCAGCTGTTCGTCGATCCTGGCCATGTCTTGCGGGCAATGCATTGCCCAAAGTGGCGTGCTGACGGCAACAGTTGCGAGAAATAGCAATGTGCGGCGCATGATACTAGTCTCCCGATTAGATGGCTTCATCAGTATAGGAAGCATCTGGAAGCCGTGCGGATTTCGGACACAAGGTCGCCGGACAGCCAAACGATGAGGCTGCGGATAGTTATCGTACAACCGCTGGGCTATGATACGGGTTACTTCGCTTCATAGAGATCGATCTGCCCATGGAAAACCAGAGCGTCCAGCCTCGTGTCCGCCGAAAGCATCGCAGCCTTGCCCAGGAGCTGGTGACAGAGCTGTCTCAGCAGATACGCGACGGCGTTATCAAGCGCGGCGACAAGCTGCCGACCGAGTCGGCAATCATGCAGGCGCAAGGCGTGAGCAGGACGGTTGTGCGCGAAGCAATTTCACGACTGCAGGCGTCCGGATTGGTCGAAACGCGCCACGGTATTGGCACGTTCGTGCTCGACACACCTAGTACTACGGGCCTTCGCATCGACCCGGCGACCATCGGTACGCTGCGCGACGTGTTGTCGATACTTGAATTGCGCATCAGCCTTGAAGTCGAGTCGGCCGGGCTAGCAGCGATGCGTCGCTCCGCAGAGCAGCTAGCGGCGATGCGAGCCTTTCTGGATTCGCTGCAGCAGAGCACAGCGCTTTCCAGCGAGGCCGCCGTATCGGACTTCCAGTTCCATCTGCAGATCGCCGAGGCGACCGGCAATCGCTATTTCACCGACATCATGAATCACCTGGGCACGGCGATCATTCCTCGCAGTCGGCTCAACTCGGCGCGTTTGGCACACGACGACCAGCCGCATTATCAGCAGCGCCTCGGTCGCGAACACGAGCAAATTTATGACGCCATCGCCCGCCAGGATGCTGAGTCTGCCCGGGCGGCTATGCGCCTGCATCTGACCAACAGTCGCGAGCGTCTGCGCCAGGCGCATGAAGAGGCTGAAACCGACAAGGTCGAGTGAGTATCTGCGCTGGGAAGCATACTGCGGCGAACGGCTCGTGGTGTAGTGGCGCGCTGTGCCGAGGTTCATGGTAGGTGCCGAGTCGGTAATCAGCTGCTCCCCGAATGTCAAACACACGCTTTGCTAGCCCCGTCCGGCAGCTCAAGCGTTCCGTCATGTAGCGACTTGGCTGAAGGGTGGTGCGCCAAGCCCACTATTCTCAGCGGGCAGAGCGCCAGGCCGTTTGTTCCTCTCGCCTCAATGCTTGCGGTAAGCCAGCAGAACGATGCCGCTGACCACGATCAGGCCGCCCAGCACCTGCCAGGGTCCGAGCAACTGGCCGAGCACCAGCCAGCCCAAGAGCATGCCAGCGACAGGTTCCACGTTCATTACAGGCGCATTGCGTGCGATATTCAGGCGCGGCATGCAGATGAACAGCGTCGAAAAAGCCGCCCCATAGAGTAATACCAAGCATCCCAGGGCGATCCAGCCGGCGCTCGCGCTGGGCAAGCCCAGGCCACCCGGTATCAGGTCGCTGGCGCCAAGCAGGGCAGAGGTGCCGAATACGACGATCAGCGTCAGCATGCTGCGCACCGAGCCCGCCATATTCGATAGCTTGTGCTCGGTGATCCACAGTGCGATCGCGAATACCGCAGCTGCGGTCAGGCCGAACAGGATGCCGGCGATCCACTGGCCATCCGGCGCCTCGCTGCTGATCAGGCGTGCCGGGACGTCCAGCACCAGCACCAGGCCGAACAGGATCACGCCCATGATCGCCAGCGCCTGGTGGGTCGGCCTTGGGCCGCCTAGCAACCAGGTCAGCAGCGCCAGCATGATGGGCGATAGATTCACCACCAGTAGGGCCAGCGCCACCGGAATGCGCGCCACCGCCGAATAGATGCAGAAGCTCTGTACCGCGATCAGCAGGCCGAGCAGGGTCTGCCAGCGCCAGGTGGCGCCGCTCAGGCGCAGGGATTCGCGTCGCCAGAAGACCAGCGCGCCCAATGCCAACAGGGTCACTCCGGCACGGCAGAGCATGGCCAGTAGCAGTCCGGTGTCATGATCGAAAGCAATCCGGGCAGCGATATGATTGCCTGCGAACGAGCAGGCAAGGGTGGCCAGAATCAGTACGGCGATATGGCGTGGGAATGGAGCGGCAGCTTGCATAGGGTCAGTCCTGTCCTGGGCGGAATCCGTTCCGTTTGGCCGTGTACCTACGGCACTGGTGGCTTTTAATGTCTACGGTTGGCGAATTGTATGTTGGCTTGCAAAGTAAAACGCCGCCCGGGTGGGCGGCGTCCTCGTTCGTGCGCTGAGGACTGTCAGAGCACCATGCTTGGCAACCAGAGCGAGATCGCTGGGATGTAGGTTACGGCCAGCAGCACCAGGAACAAAGCGCCGTAGAAGGGCAGCAGCGCCTTGACGGTATTCTCGATCGTTACCTTGCCGATTGCCGCGCCGACGAACAACACGGCGCCTACCGGAGGAGTAATCAAGCCGATGCCGAGATTGACCAGCATGATCATGCCGAAATGCACCGGATCGACGCCAATGTCGGTGATTACCGGCATCAGAATTGGCGTCAGGATCAATATCAGCGGCGCCATATCCATCAACGTGCCCAACGCTAGCAGCATCATGTTGATGCACATGAGGATCACGTAGCGGTTGTCCGACAGAGTCAGAAACATCGTGGTGATCTTCGACGGGATCTGCATCAGCGTCATGATATAGCCGAAGCTTCCGGCGAAGGCGATTAGAATCATTACCACCGATAGCGTGCGGACTGTCCGATGCAGCAATTTAGGCAGCTCGCGCCATTTGTAATCGCGGTAAATGAACATGGTCACGAAGAAGGCCCAGACGACGGCGATCGAGGCGGACTCAGTGGCTGTGAACACGCCCGAGAGAATACCGCCAAGAATGATGACCATCGTCATCAGACCCCAGAGTGCATCGACACAGATCTTCAGCGCCTGCTTGAGCGGGACCACTTCCCCCTTGGGGTAGTTGCGTACTCGGGCGAAGATCAAACACATGGTCATCATCACCGCGCTCAGCAGCAGCCCCGGACCGATGCCGGCAATGAACAGCGACGAAATCGAGACAGTACCGCCGGCCGCCAGCGAATACAGCACCGAGTTATGGCTGGGCGGCGTCAGGAGTGCCTGTACCGAACCACTGACCGTAACCGCCGTAGAGAACTCGCGCGGATAGCCTTTTTTCTCCATTTCCGGAATCAGCACCGAACCCACCGAAGCGGTGTCCGCCAGTGACGAACCGGAGATGGCACCAAAGAAAGTGGAGGCCATGATGTTGACCAGCGACAGTCCACCACGGACGAAACCGACCAGCACGCCAGCGAAGGCGACCAGCCGTCGCGACATGCCGCCTTCAGCCATGATGGCGCCAGCCAATACGAAGAAGGGAATCGCCAGCAGGGAAAACTTGTTGACACCGCCCGCGACCTGAATCATCACCGCATCGAACGGTATCTCGATCCACCAGGCACCGATCAGCGCCGATAGACCGAGGGCATAGGCAACCGGCATACGCAGTAGAAACAGGACGGCAAAGCTGCCGAGCAGAACCAGAGCTTCCATTTACACGGCCTCCTTGCTGTCTTCGATCAGCTCGTAATTGACCACGCGTCTTTGGCTTTGGTCGCCGAATATCAGTCGTTCAATAACGAACAGCATCGTGACTGCGCCACCGATCGGGATGGGTGAATAGGTAATGCCGACACGTAAGGTTGGCAGCGTGCTCATGAACTGGTTCCAGGTCGCCATGCACAGCTTTGTGCCCCAGATAGTCATGAACAGACAGATGATGCCCATCAGGATTTGCACCAGCAGCTCAACGTGCCGGTGCAGGTACTCAGGCAGACGGTCGGTGAACATGGTCACCGCCATATGCGCTGCGGCTCTATAGCTCGCCGCAGCGCCGAGAAAGGTAAAGATCACCATCAACAGAATGGCCACGGGTTCAGGCCAGCCGGCTCCGGTGCCTAGCACGTAGCGCGCGAAGATCCCCCAGGGGATGATCAGGGACATGACCACGATGGCCATGCCCGCGATCCATATACAGCTCATGTAGATCGCGTCGTTGACGCGCAGCAGCGTGTTTTTCATCTGGCTCCACCACAAGCGCGGCGACGGGCGAAGGCCCGCCGCTGCGAGGTTTTTCAGAGGGAACGAATTACTGGACGGCTTCGATACGCTTGATCAGCTCGGCGTAAGGTGCGCCGTACTTCTCGCGAACCGGAGCAGTGGCATCGTAGAAGGGCTTCTTGTCCACTTCGATAAAGGTGACGCCTTCAGCCTTGAGCTTGGCTTCGCTGCTGGCGGTCTTCTCGTCCCACAGCTTGCGCTCTTCCATCTGCGCTTCCTTGGCGTACTTCTTGACGATTTCCTGCTGCTCGGGCGTCAGTTTGTTCCACGTCGCCTTGGACATCACGATGGGCTCGGGCAGGATCAGGTGGCCAGTCAAGGAGTAGTTCTTGGCCTCGCGGAAGTGGTTGTGTTCGAGCATCGTTGGCGGGTTGTTCTCGGCACCGTCGACCACACCGGTTTGCAGCGCACTGAAGATCTCGCCGGTATTCATCGCCACGCCCTGTGCACCCATGGCGTTCAAGGTGTCGATGAACAGCGGATTGCCCATTACACGAATTTTCATGCCCTTGAGGTCTTCAAGGTTGTGCACTGGCTCTTTGGTATAGAGGTTGCGCACGCCGCCGTCCATCCATGCCAGGCCGACCATGTTGAATTCGGAGTTAGTGATCTTGTCTAGGATCTCTTGGCCGATCTCGCCATCGATGACCTTGCGCATATGCTCATGGTCACGGAACACGAAGGGCATATTGAAGGCGTTCACGTCCGGAACGACCGGGCCGAGTGTGCCCAGGCTGACGCGGGTCATCTGGACTGCGCCGATCTGAACTTGCTCGACGACTTCTTTCTCCGAGCCAAGCACGCCGCCCGAGAACATGCGGAACTTGAGCTCACCGTCGGTGGCCTCTTCGATTTTCTTGCCCATGTTCTCCTGAGCCACCACGGTTGGGTAACCGGCTGGATGAATTTCGGCAATTTTCAGCGTCATTGCTGCGTGTGCAACGCCGGACAGGCAAAAGGCGAAGGGAAGTGCGGCGATGAGCAACTTGCGTTTGAAGTTCATGTGTATCTCCATCTTGTTGTTGTTGGTGTGCAGCGTTGGAGCTTCAAGGCCGGGCAAATGCGAGCCTGTCCTTGGTGGGTGAAGCGTCAGTGAAAGCGAGGTTCCTCCAGCCCGGCGACGCCAGGTTGTAGGGCGAACACGCCACCAGCCAGCGGCTGATCGGATAGATCGCCGCCAGGGCGAATGGATGTGACGAACAGGGTATCCAGGCCGGAGCCACCAAAAGCGCACATGGCTGGCTTTTTCACCGGGACCTGGAGCGAGCGATCAAGGCGCCCGTCCGGGGTGAAACGGTGGATCAGTCCAGCGTCGTTGCCGCAAATCCAATAGCAGCCATCGATATCCACCGCGGCGCCATCAGGACGGCCTGGGTGCTGGTTCATGTCGACGAATACACGACGATTGCTTGGTGTGCCGCTGTCGATGTCGTAATCGAAGGACCAGATGCATTGCACGCTGGGGTGCGAATCCGACAGATACATCGTGCGACCGTCCGGGCTGAAGCCCAGACCATTGGGGACGACGAAGTCCTTCAGATGGGCACCGAGCGATTCATCGCTGGCCGATTCGTCGAGCCGATACAACGCACCAGCCGGAATACCGGCTGCCATGTCCATGACCATGGTGCCGGCCCAAAAGCGTCCCTGGCGGTCACAGCGCCCATCATTGAACCGCATGCCGGCGTGGGCATGTCGCGCGTCTGCGAGGCGGGTTGCGCTGAGCGTGCCGTCATCCTGCGGGACGATATCGAAGATGCCGTCTTCCATGCCGGCGACCCAGCGATTTGCGCCTCCCTCGCGGCGCGCGATACAGGCGATCATTTGATCGCCTGTCCAGCGGGTCACAGAAGCGTCAGCTGCCTTCCAGCGCAGCAGCTGACGATTGGGAATGTCGACCCAGTACAACGCCTGCTCGGAGGGGACCCAGACCGGGCTTTCTCCAGTTGCGTTCTGCGCATCGACTATCAGTTCTGCTTGGTTTGCCATGGCGATTCTCTTGTAGTTGTTCGCGGCGTGGCGGGAGGTGGTCAGTCGTCGAACGGACCTGCTTCGCAGAAGGCTCCGCCCTGATAAATCAAAGCTGGGTCATTGGGCGCGTAGGGCGGCTGGGTTTCGATCTTGTCGCGGAAGACTTCGGAGGTGTCCTTGGGCTTGAATCCCAGGTGCGCCGCCATGTGGTTGTCCCACCACTGGTCACGGTTTGCCGAGGCGCCGTAGACAACGGTGTGCCCCACATTCGGGGTGAACAGCGAACGCTCGATCAGGTTGGTCAGGTCGCGATAGCTGAGGTAGGTGGCCATCATCCGACGGTTGAGTGGCTCGGGGAAGGAAGAGCCGATGCGGATGCTGACGGTTTCGATGCCGTAACGGTCGAAATAGAAGCTCGCCATGTCTTCGCCGTAGGATTTCGACAGGCCGTAATAGCTATCCGGGCGGCGTGGGGCGTTGGCGTCGATGGTCTCGGTCTGCTTGTGGAAACCGATGACGTGATTGGAGCTGGCAAAGATTATGCGTTTGATGCCGTGCTTACGTGCCGCCTCGTAGATATGGAACACGCCACGGATATTAGCTTCGAGAATCTCTTCGAAAGGCCGCTCGACTGATACCCCGCCAAAATGCGCAATGGCGTCGACGCCTTCGCAGAGTGCGTGTACGGCTGCTTTATCGGAGAGATCGCAAGGCATCACCTCTTCGTGCGGTCCGGCGGCGGGCTCCATCGAGGCAATATCGGAAAGGCGAAGGATGTTGGCGTAAGGGCGAAGCGTTTCGCGTAACACCTTGCCCAATCCTCCTGCCGCGCCTGTCAGCAGGAGGCGATTGAAGGGTGTGGGAGTGGTCGTCGTGCTTGTCATTTTGGTCTGCCCGTCGCTTATTGTTTTGATGTCATCGGTTGTCGGATGACTTGAGTCGATTATTTCTGCCGCCCTTCAACTTTGTCAACCCGCGAGGCGATTTTCTTGCTGCTGCTCAAGTAGCTTATCAACGATCAGAAAAGCCTTTTCATCCCTCTGTATGCAGCATTCTGTCTGGCGTTAGCGCGTTCAGAGGTGCTCCCAAAGCACCACGCTAGCGGGCGGAGCTTGGCAATTACATTCCACTAAAGTCGAGTGGGATCCTTGCATGATGAAAGGATGGGTGTGACAGGCGACGTGTTCATGGTTGTATGATGACTAGTCCGTGCGTAGAACGCTTGTCAAGCGTGCCATAAACACAAGTTCCAGGCGGCTTGGCACTACGTGACGGTCAGCGGCTATGTGCCGATTTGGCGCTGGAACGTTGGCTAGCAGTCGCAGCCGACTGGTAGCGATCTTCGCCAACCATCGATTGCGCAGCCATGTTTCGCTCGAGCAAGCCGTCGGGTTCCATCATCAGGAGATTCTATGAACGACAAGCCCGCTATGATCTGTGCTGACGACGACCGTATCGCCTGGCTGCGATTGCGATCGGTGGCACTGCCACTAGCCAACCCTATCAGCGATGCAAAGGTGCTTACCGGCCGGCAAAAGCCGATGACGGAGATCGCCATCCTGATAGCCGAAATCGAAACCCGCGATGGCCAACAAGGGCTGGGTTTCAGCTATTCCAAGCGCGCCGGTGGTGCTGGGCAGTTTGCTCATGCCCTGGAAGTCGCACCCAACCTGATCGGTGAGAACCCCAGCGACATCGCCAAGCTGTGGGACAAACTATGCTGGGCTGGCGCCTCGGTGGGTCGCAGCGGCCTGGCCACCCAGGCTATCGGTGCCTTCGACGTGGCTCTATGGGATCTCAAAGCACGCCGTGCCGGGTTGTCACTGGCGCGTTTGCTCGGGGCTCAGCGCGATTCGGTACGCTGCTACAACACCTCCGGCGGCTTTCTGCACACGCCGCTGGATCAGCTGTTGAAGAACACCGATCTTTCGCGAGACAAAGGCATCGGTGGTATCAAGCTTAAGGTCGGTCAGCCGGACTGGGCGTTGGACTTGCATCGGGTCGGTACGGTGCGCCAGCACTTGGGTGAAGCCTTCCCACTAATGGTCGATGCCAACCAGCAATGGGACCGACCGACGGCCCGACGTATGTGCCGGCGCCTGGAACCCTTCGATTTGGTGTGGATCGAGGAGCCGTTGGACTGTTACGACGCGGAGGGGCACGCCGAGCTGGTGCGCCAGTTCGACACGCCGATCGCCACCGGCGAGATGCTTACCAGCCCGGCCGAACACTGGGAGTTCATACGTCAGCGTGCTGCCGATTTCCTGATGCCGGATGCTCCGCGCGTCGGCGGTATCACGCCGTACTTGCGGGTGCAGACTTTGGCCGAGCAGGCCGGCATGACCCTAGCACCTCACTTCGCCATGGAGCTGCACGTCCACTTGGCGGCGACCCATATCCGCGAGCCCTGGGTCGAGCACTTCGAGTGGCTGGAGCCATTGTTCGAGGAACGTCTGGAAATTCGCGACGGGCGCATGCTGGTGCCCAATCGGCCAGGTCTCGGCTTGAGCCTGAGCGAACGGGTGGCCGGTTGGACCGTGCAGCAGGCCGAGGTGGGTCAGCGCGCCTGAGCAGTTTCGCTGGCGGAGTGGCGCACCGCTTCGCGAAGCGCGGCAACGGCGGGGTTGTCGTTGTCGTCGCGCCAGGCCAGATGCAGCTCGCTATGCACCCCTGTGGGCAGCTCGATTACCCTCCAACGCACATGCTCGAAGCTCACCGCGCTGGCGCTGCGCGGCACCAACGCCACGCCCATGCCGGCGTTGACCAGCGACAGAATGGTCAATGTATTGCCGAGCGACTGAACATAGTCCGGTTGCACACCACAGGAGCGAAACATGCCGGTAAGCAGCTCGTTGAAAGGCTGCCAGGCCGCATGCGAGTAAATGATGAACGGCTGGCCATGCAAATCAGCAAGCCCAAGCGGTTCCTGCGTCGCCAGCGGATGCTCGCAGGGCACGGCCAGAATGAAGGGTTCGCGCACCAGACATTCGTTGGTCAACCCTGGCTGGTTCAGTGGTGCACGTACGATGGCCAGGTCGATACGTCGGGTGTGCAGGGCTTGAAATTGGTCAAAGGTCGTCATTTCCTGCAAGGCAATCTGCACACCGGGGCGGTCGCGCCTGGCCTGTGCCACCACTCGAGGCAGGAAATCGTACACCGCGCTGGCGACGAAGCCGATGCTCACCGTCCCGCTTTCCCCCTGAGCGGCCAGGCGGGCGGCCTGGGCTGCACGGTGAGCCTGTTCGAGCAACGCCTGCGCGTCGACAAAGAAGGCGCGGCCCGCGGCAGTCAAGGCCACCGCGCGAGTACTGCGGGTGAACAGGGCGACGCCCAGCTGATGCTCCAACAACTGGATCTGCCGGCTCAGCGGCGGCTGGGTCATGTGCAGACGCTCTGCGGCGCGACGGAAATTGAGTTCTGCGGCCAGTGCGGTGAAGCAGCGCAGTTGGGCTAAGTCGAACATTGATCCATTTCCGGTATCAATCGAGTGGCTGATTAGATTAGACCTGTATCAATCTTGCCGTCCATCATGCCGCTCCGGCCTTTACAGCGCCTGCTTTGGAGCAGCACATGATGAATCCGTACATTCCCGATCGCATCACCTGGATTGGCTTGCGCTCGGTAGAGCTGCCGCTGTCGCAGGCGGTGAGCGACGCCAAGGTGGCGACCGGACGACAGAAACCGCTCGAGTCGGTCAGCCTATTGTTTGCAGAAATCGAAACCAGCCAGGGTCATTCCGGCCTTGGCTTCAGTTACGGCCTGCGTACGGGTGGGCCGGCGCAATACGCTCATGCCCAAGAGATTGCGCCGCTGCTGATTGGGGAAGATCCCAACGACATTAGTCGACTCTGGAGCAAAATGGTCTGGGCGAGTGCGTCGGTAGGGCGCGGTGGGGTGGCCGCGCAGGCAATCGCGTCCATCGACACGGCGCTATGGGATCTCAAGGCACGGCGTGCCGCTCTGCCGCTATCCAAACTGCTTGGGGCACGCCGCAGCGCGGTACCTTGCTACAACACGTCGGGTGGTTACCTTCAGGCGTCTATCGAGGAGATTGTGGACAAGGCCACCCAATCGCGGGAGCTCGGTATTGGCGGCATCAAGATGAAGGTCGGTCAGCCCGATCGGCGAACGGACCTGCAACGCGTCGAAGCCTTGCGCAAGCACCTGGGGGAACAGGTGCCGCTGATGGTCGACGTCAATCAGCAATGGGATCGGATCACCGCGCTGCGCATGGGGCGAGAGCTGGAGCAGTACCAACTGGAGTGGATCGAGGAGCCGCTGGATGCACATGATGTGGCCGGACACGCCGCGCTCGCCGCTCAGCTGGACACGCCGGTGGGCACCGGTGAAATGCTTACAAGCGCCGCCGAAGCGCTGGGCTATGTCGATAGCGGCGCGGTGGACGTGATCATGCACGATGCGCCGCGTCTGGGCGGCATCACGCCGTTCCTCAAGGTTGCGAATGCAGCGGAGCAGCGCGGAATGATCATGGCGCCGCACTTCGTCATGGAGATTCATCTGCATCTGGCTGCCGCTTATGAGCACCAGACGTGGGTTGAACACTTCGAATGGCTGGAGCCAGCGTTCAACGAGCGGCTGGAAATACGCGACGGTCAGATGATTGTCCCGGATCGGCCAGGGCTGGGCCTCAGCCTGAGCGAGAAGGTATCTGGATGGACACAGGCGCAGATCGAAATCGGTAAACGCGCCTGAACGAAAAACCGCGCCAAAGCGGGCACGGTCTTGTTTGCTCTTAGAACCACCAGCCCGCCTAAGCGGGCTGGTTTTGACGACCTCAGGTTTCTTGCAGCTTGCTGGCCGCCCCCTTGCGGCTGCGTAGCGAGCTGTAAAAATGCCAACCAACCGAAGCCACTGCCATCAGCAGAAAAACCGCCGAGATTGGGTCGGTGAGAAAGCCCATGAAGCTGCCATCGGACAGCATCAAGCCGCGGCGCAGGTTGGTTTCAGCCATCGGCCCGAGGATGAAGCCAATGATGAACGGCGCCGCGGGCATTCCACCTTTGACGAAGCCGTAGCCGATGAAGCCGAACAGCAGAATAGTCCAGACATCGAACACCCTGCTGCTGAGGCCGAACGCACCCACTACACAGAGCACAAGAATGATCGGCAGCAGAATGTGCTTGGGCACCGCCAATAGCTTGATGAAAATGCGCAGCCCGTAGAACTCCATCACCAGCATGATCACCGAGGCGAGAATCAGCGCGGCGAAGATGGTGTAAACGAGCCCGCCCTGGCTGATGAACAGCAGCGGGCCAGGCTGAATGCCGTGGATCATAAAGCCGCCAAGCATGATTGCAGTGACCGTATCGCCCGGAATACCGAGCGTCATCAACGGAATCATGGCGCTGCCGATACCGGCGTTGTTGGCAGTCTCACTGGCCACCACGCCGTCAATCACACCCTTGCCGAACTTCTCAGGGTACTTGGAGCGTTTCTTGGCGATGATGTAGGAAACGATGTTCGATGTGCCGGCCCCAATGCCCGGCAGTATCCCGATGCCGATACCGATCAATGACGAACGGAAGGCGTTGGGCAGCTGCCCGACGAACTCCTTGATTGAAAAACCGAAGCCCTTGACGCCCTTCATGCTGACCGTGGCGATCTTGCTCTTGTGCATGGAGCGACCGGTTTCGGCGATCTTGATCACTTCCGCCACAGCGAACATACCGATCATTACCGTCAGCATGGCGAAGCCGCCATTGAGGTTCGGTGAATCGAAGGTGAAGCGGCGGATCGCGTCGACGGGTGCGATACCAACGGTGGAAAACGCGAAACCCAAAGCGCCGGCGTAAATGCCCTTGACCAGGGAGCCGGTGGACAGGGTAGCGATAAGCGTCAGCGAGAAGATCGCAATGGAAAAGTATTCGTGCGGCCCGAAGCGCAGGGCTACCTTGGCCAGCGACGGTGCAATCGACATCAGCGCAACGATGCTGAAGATCGTGCCGAGAAAGGAGAACACCACGCCGACGCCCAGCGCCTTCATGCCTTCGCCTTTCTCCATCAGCGGTCCGCCGTCGAAGACGGTGGCGATGGATGCGGGCGTGCCGGGAATCTTCAAAAGAATTGCCGATATCAGTCCGCCTGATGTCGCCCCGACGAACAGCGCTACGAGCAATGAAAGCCCGGCAGCGGGACCCATTGTGTATGTCAGTGGCAGACAGAGCGCGATTGCCATGGTGGCCGAAAGGCCCGGCACGGCGCCGAAGACGATGCCGACGGCAACACCAAGGGTGATCAGAATAAAGATGTAGGGTGAGAAGACCGCGCCAAAGCCGGCCTGCAGTAGATCGATCATGGCCGCCTCCTAGATTTTCAGAAAGCCGGTGGGAAGCATCAGATCGAAGCCCTGCCGGAAGAGGTAATAGATGATCGTAGAAGTAATGACCGCGATAACGACGTAACTGATGTGGTTGATCTTTTGCTCTCGCGGCGTGATCACGATGAACTGCACGTACAGGTACAACGCCGTCATGATGGGAAAGCCGACCTTTTGCAGCAGGGCTACATACACCGCGATCAGCCCTAGGGTTTTGAACACGGTGGGGTAGTCCGGCGGAATATCGTTGCCAGGCCCGGCGTCTTCGTCGGGGTCGGCCGCCGCTGGCGTAGCCTTCCTTGCCGCCAGCAGCTGCAGCACGCCGAGCAGGCATAGCCCGAACGACAAGACGTAGGGAACGGTGGAGGCGTCAATGGTGCCTTTGCGCGGAAGGTTGATGGTCAGGAACAGGTAGAACAGGCCGGCGCCCAGCATCAAGGCTCCGACCAGTAGCTCCTTTCTCTTATAGGTATCCATGGGCGGCACTCGTATTTGAAGGAAGAAAGATTGCCGGGCGCAGGGGGCGCGCGCCCGGCATCGTGTTGCGGTGCTTATTTGTTTTGGCGCAACTCGTCCTTGTATTCCATGAAGTCTTCGCGGGTGTTCTTCAGGCGTTCGACGGACGCTTCAGTGCCGAAGTAGCTGACCGGCTGCTTGAAGGTCTTGCGCAGCTCTTCGCCGTATTCCGGCATCTCGGTAATCTGCTTCACGATACCTGCCATCTTTTCGATGATGGCCGGATCGGTGCCGTCCGGGAACGCCACCACGTACGGCTTCTCCATGACAAAATCGACGCCTTGTTCCTTGAACGTCGGCACTTCGCCGAGCAACGGATTGCGCTCGTCGTTGGGCTGCCCAAGGGCGACCATCTCACCGCTGGTTACATAGTCCTGGACCGACCCGTAGCTGATCGCGGCAAGGTCGATACGATTGCCCAATAGCGCGACGACTTTCTCGGATACGGTGCCGGCATCGACCATCTTCAGCTTGGTGTCAGTCAGCCCTTCGAACATCAGGCCCTGCAGATGCGAGTAGCTACCCATTTCGGTGCCGTAGGTCACACTGCTTGGTTCAGCCTTGGATTTTGAGATCAGGTCTTTCAACGAAGTAAGTCCCGATTCCTTCGACGCGACGAACACGGTGCCCTTGTCCACGCCGGCGATGCAGCAGATATCGAAGGCATCCAGGCTGTCTTCGGTCAGGCCCGCCACTTCATTGACGATCAACTGCCCTGTGTGGGTGAAAAGGATGGTGTTGCCGTCAGGGTCGGCCTGCTTGACCTGCTCGGCAGCAAGGGTGCCGCCGCCACCGGCAACGTTGGTGATGACCATCGCTTCGCCGGTGATCTTGGTGAAGTACTTGGCCATGGCACGGGCATTGAAGTCGGTATCACCGCCAGCGTTGGCGATAACCACGACTTGTACCGGGCGAGTGGGCCATTCGGTCTCGGCGGCATAAGCACCGCTGACTGCGGTTGCCAGTAGGGCGGAAACGAGGGAGGCGCTGATCATTTTTTTCATTATCTGTCTCTCCAGTAGTTCAGGTTGCGGCGCTTGGTTTTCTTCTTGGGTGGTGTTTTCTCTTTCTTCTATTGACGTCCCAGGCTCGGTTGCTTGGGGTCGTACTTCCAGCCAGGGACCAGATACTGCATGGCCATGGCATCGTCACGGGCACCCGTGGCGACCTTGTTGTATAGCTCGTGGGCCGCCATGATCCGATCCATGTCCGGCTCGATGCCGAGGCCGGGCTTGTTCGGTACTTGCACCTCGCCGCCAACGATCTGCAGCGGGTCGCGGGTCAGGCGTTCCTGGCCTTCTTGCCAGATCCAATGGGTATCGATCGCGGTGATGTTGCCCGGCGCGGCCGCGGCTGCGTGGGTAAACATCGCGAGGGATACATCGAAGTGATTGTTGGAGTGCGAACCCCAGGTCAGGCCGAACTGCTCGCACAGCTGAGCCAGTCGCACCGAACCCTGCATCGTCCAGAAATGCGGATCGGCCAGCGGGATATCGACGGCGTCCAGGCGGAACGAGTGGCCCATCTGCCGCCAATCAGTGGCGACCATGTTGGTGGCGGTCGGAATGCCGGTAGCGCGCTTGAATTCAGCCATGATCTCGCGGCCGGAGTAGCCGTTTTCCGGTCCGCAGGGGTCTTCCGCATAGGCCAGGATATGGCCTTGGCCTTTGCACAGCTCGATGGCCTCGGCCAATGACCAGGCGCCGTTGGGGTCGAGAGTGACGCGCGAATCAGGGAAGCGCGCCTTGATGCCGGCAATCGCCTGCATCTCCTCGCTACCGCGCATCACACCGCCCTTGAGCTTGAAATCCTTGAAGCCATAGCGCGCCGTGGCGGCCTCGGCCAGTCGAACGATGGATTCGGGCGTCACCGCCTGCTGATGACGGAGGTGGTACCAGTCATCGGCCGAGCCGGTGCCGGCGAGGTAGGGCAGGTCGGTACGGTTGCGATCACCTATATAGAAGAGGTACGCCAGCATTGGCACGCTGTCGCGTTGCTGGCCGCTGCCGAGTAGCTCTGCCACAGGCACGTCGAGATGCTGGCCGAGCAGATCGAGGAGGGCGGCTTCGACCGCGGTGATGACGTTATCCAGCCGCAGATTGATCTCGTGCGGTTGTTTCAACACCGCGGCTTCTGCTTCAGAGGTCACTTGATGCTGAGTGGTCTGCGGACCGCCGGCCGAACCGCCGGCGATGGCACGGCGCAACGCATTCAGCACACCGTTGTAGCGACCGATCTGCTGGCCTATTACCAGGCCCTTGGTACGTTCGAGCGCTTGGCGAATGCCTTCGCCGCCGGGTACTTCACCAATGCCGGTGCGACCGGCGCTGTCCTTCAGAATAACCAGATTGCGGGTGAAGTAAGGGGAATGAGCGCCGCAGAGGTTGAGCAGCATGCTGTCATAGCCCGCTACCGGTATGACTTGCATCTCCTTTACTACCGGTGTCGCCATCTTTGCATCTAGCATCTGCTGTCTTGCTCCTGCTTATTGTTGTGAGCGAGGGGTTGTCAGTAGCGCGGCATAGAAAGGGCGGTCAGCGTCCTTCCTTTTTGCCGAGCTAGTGGAATAAAGGACTGCCTTGAGCCTGGATGCAGAAGGCGCGTTTCTGATCTGAGAGTGCGGCTTATGTAGCCTTGGCAATGTCTGCACGGATGACAGAGCTTCTTCGAGATGGGTGCAAACGCATGATTGCCCACCTGCACAGGCCGTAGCAGTCTGCGTAGAGCGGCATAGGGCTGGCGCTGCGGGGCGCAAGTAAGGTGCGGAAACATCATGGCTTTTTGAGCTCTGGTTGTTTTTGTTGTCATACGTTGTCGTATGACTTGTTGGGATTTTTATCAGCGCCAATGTTGGATGTCAAATCACTGAGGTAATTAAAAATCGCCTTGTGTGACCCTCTGACCGTGCTCCCGTTTCGCTTCTTGCTCGTGAACGACGTCAAAAAATGAATTCGTCGGAATTCACTAGATAGTTGCTTGAACGTTCGTAGATATTTGGCCAATCCAATGACGAGAGATCTTGAACAAACAGGTAGCATCTCTCGATGTTGTACGATAACGTATCTCCAAGGCTGCGGCCCTACCTCACATACCGATAGCTTCACAGGATGCTCGAACAATGAATCCACAAGAACTGAAGGCCATCCTCTCTTCTGGTCTGCTGTCCTTTCCGGTTACCGATTTCGATCAACAGGGCGACTTCAGCCGTGCCGGCTATATCAAGCGACTGGAATGGTTGGCGCCTTATGGCGCAACGGCGCTTTTCGCCGCGGGCGGCACTGGCGAGTTCTTCTCGCTGACACCTCAGGAATATCCGGATGTCATCAAGACCGCCGTAGATACCTGTGCAGGCCAGGTACCGATCCTCGCAGGCGTCGGCGGCCCGACTCGTCAGGCCATCGCCTACGCACAAGAAGCCGAGCGTCTGGGTGCGAAGGGCCTGCTGCTTCTGCCGCATTACTTGACCGAAGCCAGTCAGGAAGGCGTTGCCAAGCACGTTGAGGAAGTGTGCAAATCGGTCAATATCGGCGTCGTGGTCTACAACCGCAACGTCTGCCGTCTGACCGCGCCGCTGCTTGAGCAACTGGCCGAGCGCTGCCCGAATCTGATCGGCTACAAGGACGGTCTGGGTGACATCGAATTGATGGTCTCGATCCGCCGTCGCCTCGGCGAGCGCCTGACCTACCTGGGCGGCCTGCCTACCGCCGAAGTTTACGCTGCTGCCTATAAGGCCCTAGGCGTCCCGGTTTATTCCTCGGCCGTATTCAATTTCGTTCCGAAGATGGCGATAGATTTCTACAAGGCCATCTCCCGAGATGATCATGAAACTGTCGGCAAGCTGATTGACGATTTCTTCCTGCCGTACCTTGATATCCGCAACCGTCGCAAAGGTTACGCCGTGAGCATTGTCAAGGCTGGTGCGCGTATCGCTGGCTATGACGCCGGCCCGGTCCGCGCGCCGCTGACCGATCTGCTGCCAGACGAGTACGAAGCGCTCGCAGCGCTGATCAAGAAGCAAGGCGCTCAATAACGGCCCGCCCGACCTATCACTCGCCCCACCCGCCAACAGTGGCAGCCTGTTCGGGCTTGCCCCTGTTAGCGGACATCACCAAGGAGAGCGTTCCGTGGCAGACGTAAAGCGTTACGACAATTACATCGATGGCCAGTGGGTAGCTGGTAACAACTACCAGGCCAACATCAATCCGTCCGATTTGTCGGATGTCATCGGCGAATATGCCCAGGCGAACGCTGCCCAGGTCGAATCCGCCATCGCTGCAGCCCGCAAGGCATTTCCCGCTTGGTCGACTTCCGGTATTCAGGCTCGCGCCGATGCGCTGGAAAAGGTCGGTCTGGAAATCCTTGCCCGCCGCGAAGAGCTCGGCGCGCTGTTGGCCCGTGAAGAGGGCAAGACCCTTCCCGAGGCAATCGGCGAAGTCGCACGCGCCGGCAACATCTTTAAGTTCTTTGCGGGTGAATGCTTGCGCCAAGCAGGCGAAACCTTGCAATCGGTGCGTCCGGGTGTGAGCGTGGAAGTCACCCGCGAGCCGCTGGGCGTAATTGGCCTGATCACCCCGTGGAACTTCCCGATCGCAATTCCCGCCTGGAAGATCGCTCCGGCTCTGGCCTACGGCAACTGTGTGGTGATCAAGCCTGCTGATCTGGTTCCCGGCTGTGCCTGGGCCATTGCCGAGATCATCTCGCGCTCCGGCTTCCCGGCCGGCGTGTTCAATCTGGTGATGGGCAAGGGGCGCGAAGTCGGCGAAGTCATCGTCAACGACAAGCGTGTCGACGGCGTCAGCTTCACCGGCTCGGTAGGCGTTGGTCGCGGCATCGCCAACACGTGCGTCAACCGTGGTGCCAAAGTTCAATTGGAGATGGGCGGCAAGAATCCGCAGATCATCCTCGATGACGCTGACCTCAACACCGCTGTCGAGCTGGCTACCCAGAGCGCCTTTTATTCGACTGGCCAGCGTTGCACCGCATCCAGCCGCATCATCGTGACTGAAGGCATCTACGATCGTTTCGTCGAAGCCATGATCGAGCGCGTCAAGAAGATCAAGGTCGGTTCGGCACTGGAGAAGGGCGTCGATGTTGGCCCTGTGGTTTCTCAGGCGCAGCTGGATCAGGATCTGAGCTACATCGCGCTCGGCAAGGAAGAGGGCGCACGCCTGGCGTGCGGCGGCGAGCGTGTCAGCTGTGGCACCGAAGGTTACTACTTGGCGCCGACCCTGTTCGTCGACAGTACAGCCGATATGCGCATCAGTCGTGAAGAGATCTTCGGCCCGGTGGCCAACGTGGTTCGCGTCAAGGACTATGACGAAGCGCTTGCCATGGCCAACGACACCGAGTTCGGCCTTTCCGCTGGCATCTGCACCACGTCGTTGAAGTACGCCAATCACTTCAAGCGTCATTCCCAGGCAGGCATGGTGATGATCAACCTGCCGACCGCAGGCGTCGATTACCACGTGCCGTTCGGTGGTCGCAAAGGCTCGTCCTACGGCCCACGCGAACAGGGGCGCTATGCGCAGGAGTTCTACACCACGGTGAAGACCACCTACATCGGCTAATAGGGCTGCGCTCGGCATGCGGCACGATCCGGAATAACCGGGTCGTGCCTACTGCCGACTCGTTACGTTTTTCCGCAAGTCGGACCATAAAAACAATAGAGAGATGCGTATGAACAACCCAGTGCATCAAGGCGCTCCGGTAATTACCGAACTACAAGTGGTGCCGGTCGCCGGTCAGGACAGCATGCTGCTCAATCTGAGTGGCGCACATGGTCCGTATTTCACTCGCAACATCCTTATTCTCAAGGACAGCGCCGGCAATACAGGTGTTGGCGAAGTCCCCGGTGGCGAGGCGATTCGTCAGACGCTTGAAGACGCTCGCGCCATTCTTGTCGGCCAGTCGGTCGGCAACTACAACGGCCTGTTGAACCAGGCGCGCAAAGCCTTTGCTGGCCGCGATGTTGCCGGCCGCGGGCTGCAGACCTTCGATCTGCGCATTGCCATCCACGCCATAACTGCGCTCGAATCGGCCATGCTCGATCTGCTCGGCCAGCACCTCGGCGTGCCGGTTGCGGCCCTGCTCGGTGACGGCCAGCAGCGCGACGAAGTCGAGATGCTCGGCTACCTCTTCTACATCGCCGACCGCAACAAGACCGACCTTGGCTATCGCGACGAATCGGATGCCAGCGATGCCTGGTTCCGCGTGCGCAACGAAGAAGCATTGACGCCCGAAACGGTTGTTCGCCAGGCCGAAGCGGCTTACGCGCGTTACGGCTTCAAAGACTTCAAACTCAAGGGCGGCGTGTTGCCGGGCGGCGAAGAGGTCAAAGCAATCCGCGCGCTGGCCGAGCGTTTCCCAGACGCACGTATCACTCTCGATCCCAACGGAGCCTGGTCGCTGGCCGAAGCCATTGACCTATGCAAGGACCTGCACGGCGTGCTGGCCTACGCTGAAGATCCCTGCGGCGCAGAGAATGGTTACTCCGGCCGCGAAGTGATGGCAGAGTTCCGCCGCGCCACGGGTCTACCGACCGCCACCAACATGATCGCTACCGACTGGCGGCAAATGGGCCACACGGTCCAACTGCAGTCCGTTGACATTCCGCTCGCCGATCCACATTTCTGGACGATGAGCGGTTCGGTGCGCGTGGCTCAAATGTGCAATGACTGGGGTCTGACCTGGGGCTCGCACTCCAACAACCATTTCGATATTTCGCTGGCGATGTTTACCCATGTGGCCGCAGCGGCGCCGGGCAAGATCACCGCTATCGACACCCACTGGATCTGGCAGGACGGTCAGTACCTGACCCGCGAGCCGCTGCAGATCGTTGGTGGCAAGGTCACCGTACCGGCCAAGGCTGGTCTTGGTATCGATCTGGATCGGGATGCGCTGCAAAAGGCCCACGAGCTGTATCTGGAAAAAGGCCTGGGCGCGCGCGACGACGCCATCGCCATGCAGTACCTGATTCCCGAGTGGACCTTCAACAACAAGCGGCCATGCATGGTGCGTTGATTCGCCCGTTCACGGTGATGCCTGCCTGCGGGGCGTTATAGGTCGTAGGGGTGGACTTCAGGATCGTAGGGCGGGCTTCAGCCCACCAGCGGCGCGCACAAATGGTGGGCGGAAGCCCACCCTACAAGCAAGCTCGCTGATACGAATAACAAAACCAACCGGGCCATACCGGAGACCAAGATGAACGAAACCGTGGAACTGATTCAGCATCAAGATTCGCCTCGTTACATCCGCTTGAACGAGGCGGACAACGTAGCAGTGGTGGTCAACGACGGTGGTGTGCCGACCGGTGCCCGCTTCGAAGACGGTTTGGTCACAGTCGAATCGGTGCCACAGAGTCACAAGGTCGCGCTGGTGGACATCGCCGTCGATCAGCCGGTACGCCGTTATGGCCAGATCATCGGTTACGCGCTCGAACCCATCGCACGCGGTTCCTGGGTGAAGGAAACCCAACTGCGCATGCCTTCGGCGCCGCCGCTCGACAGCCTGCCCATGGCCGACGCCGTGCCACAACGGCTCGAGCCGCTCGAAGGCTTCACCTTCGAGGGTTATCGCAACGCCGACGGCACGGTGGGTACGCGCAATGTGCTCGGTATCACCACCACGGTGCAGTGCGTCACCGGCGTGCTCGATCATGCGGTCGCGCGCATCCGCAAAGAGCTCCTGCCTAAATATCCCAGCGTCGATGACGTGGTGGCGTTGACTCACAGCTATGGCTGCGGCGTGGCGATCAACGCCAAGGACGCCTATATCCCGATTCGCACCGTGCGTAATCTGGCGCGCAATCCCAATCTTGGCGGCGAAGCGCTGGTCATCAGCCTCGGTTGCGAAAAGTTGCAAGCCGAACAGGTAATGCATGAAGGCGATGCATCGGTCGATCTCAGCGAGCCCTGGCTCTACCGGCTGCAGGAGTCCAACACCGGCTTTGGCGAGATGATCGAACAGATCATGGCACTGGCAGAGACTCGCCTAGAAAAGCTCAACCGCCGCCGGCGCGAGACCGTTCCGGCTTCCGAGCTGATACTCGGCATGCAATGCGGTGGCAGCGACGCCTTCTCCGGCATCACTGCCAATCCGGCGCTGGGCTATGCCTCGGACCTGTTGATTCGCGCCGGTGCTACGGTGATGTTCTCCGAGGTCACCGAGGTTCGCGACGCCATCTACATGCTCACCTCCCGCGCTGAAACGACGGAAGTGGCCGAGGCGCTGGTGCGCGAGATGGACTGGTACGACCAGTATCTGGAGCGCGGTGCGGCTGACCGCAGCGCCAACACTACGCCAGGCAACAAAAAGGGTGGCCTGTCGAACATCGTCGAAAAATCCCTCGGTTCCATCGTCAAATCCGGCAGCAGCGCTATCAATGGCGTACTCGGCCCTGGCGAGCGCTTCAGCGGCAAGGGCCTGATCTATTGCGCAACGCCTGCCAGCGATTTCGTCTGCGGCACGCTGCAACTCGCGGCGGGTATGAACCTGCACGTGTTCACCACCGGACGCGGTACGCCTTACGGCCTGGCCATGGCACCGGTGGTCAAAGTGTCGACCCGTACCGAGCTGGCCGAGCGCTGGCCCGATCTGATCGACGTGGACGCCGGGCGCATCGCCACCGGCCGCTCCAGCATCGAGGAGCTGGGCTGGGAGCTGTTCCATTACTACCTGGACGTTGCCAGCGGCCGCAAAAAGACCTGGGCCGAACAGCACAGGATTCACAACGACATCACCTTGTTCAATCCGGCACCGATCACCTGACCGCGATGCGCTGCACGATGATCAATTGCAGGAGGATGTGATGAGTGCGCTGCCGGACGAATTCATTCGCGAAATCGAGACCATCGTCGGGGCATCCGGCATCGTTCGCGATGCAGAACGAATGCAGAGCTACCTGAGCGACTGGCGCAACGCCTACCGTGGCAAGGCTGCTCTGGTGGTGCGCCCGGCCAGTACCGATGAGGTTGCGGCGGTGGTGCGGCTGTGCAATGAACACCAGGTTGCGCTGGTTCCGCAGGGCGGCAACACTGGCCTGTGCGGCGGCTCGATCCCGGACGGCAGCGGAACCCAGGTGGTGCTGTCACTGACCCGCATGACGCGGATCCGCGAAGTCGACCCTGCGAACGAGACCATCACCGTCGAGGCTGGGGTGGTTCTGCAGATGCTGCAGGAGGCGGCAGTGAAGGTCGGGCGGCTGTTTCCATTGTCTCTGGGGGCGGAGGGAAGTTGCACCGTTGGCGGCAACCTCGCCACCAACGCTGGTGGCACCGCGGTGCTGCGCTACGGCAACATGCGCGATCTAGCCCTTGGCCTGGAAGTCGTGCTGCCGGATGGGCAGATCTGGAATGGCCTGCGCGGATTGCGCAAGGACAACACCGGCTACGACCTCAAGCACCTGTTCATCGGTTCAGAAGGCACCCTCGGCATCATCACCGCGGCGGTGCTCAAACTGTATCCGGCGGTCCGCAGCGTGACGACCGCCTGGGTCGCCTTGCCCAGCGCGCAAGCGGCAGTCGAATTGATCGGTCTGATCCGCGGGCTGTGTGGTGATCGCCTGACCGGTTTCGAGTTGATGTCGCGGCAGAGCGTGGAGTTCGTGCTGCGCCACGTGGCTGGCTGCAACGACCCCTTCACCGAAGTGCATCCCTGGTACGCACTGATCGAACTCAGCGACACCCAACCTGAGGCGCCGCTCAACGACTTGCTGGAAGCCGGCATCGGCGAGGCGCTGGAGCGTGAATGGGTGATCGACGCCGTACTCGCCAGTAGCGAAGCCCAGGTAGCGGCGCTGTGGGCCATGCGCGAGAGCATTTCCGAGGCGCAGAACCATGAGGGGCCGAGCCTCAAACACGATATCAGCGTGCCGGTGAGCCGCATTCCAGAGTTCATCGAAACCACCGATCAGCGCTTGCTCGCGCAATTCCCCGGCGTGCGCATCGTCGCCTATGGCCATGTCGGCGACGGCAATTTGCATTACAACATCAGCAAGCCAATCGGCTCCGAAGATGCTGCGTTCAAGGCGCAGCAGGAGGCGATCATGCGGGTCATCTACGACGCCGCCGTCAGTTTCAAGGGCAGCATCAGCGCTGAGCACGGACTCGGTCAGGCCAAGCGCGCCGCAGCCCTGCGCTACAAGGACCCGCTGGAACTCGAGCTGATGCGCGCGCTCAAGGCAACATTCGACCCCAAAGGACTGATGAATCCCGGCAAGGTGCTTTAACCGAATCGCTCACTCAATCGAGGTAATCCTGTGACCTGCATTCTCCAGCTCGGTCCCCTTACCGACCGTTTCAACCGCGGCCTGGCTGCGGAGCATGAGGTACTGCGCATCTGGGACCAGGACGCCGATGCCTTGCTCGACCAGCACGCCCAGCGCATCGAAATCGTGGTGACCTCGGCGCGCTTCGGCTGCACGGCGGAATTGATCGGGCGGCTGCCTAACCTTAGAGCGATCATCAGTTCCGGTGTTGGTTACGACTCCATCGCCGTAAGGGCGGCGCGGGCACGGGGCATTCCAGTGAGCAATACGCCAGACGTGCTCAACGACTGCGTCGCGGACCTTGCCTTCGGTCTGGTTATCGACTGCGCTCGACAGATGTCGCGTGCCGACCGCTTTGTTCGCAACGGCGAATGGCCCTTAGGCGGCCTCCCGCTGGCGAGCAAGGTTTACGGCAAGCGACTGGGCATCGTCGGTCTTGGCCGCATCGGTGAGGCCGTCGCCAAGCGCTCCAGCGGTTTCGACATGCAGGTGCGCTATCACAATCGTCGGCCGGTCAAAGGTTGTGAGTATGGTTATGAATCCGACCTGATCGAATTGGCGCGCTGGAGTGATTTTCTGGTGCTGACCTGCCCAGGCGGGGAAAGCACCCGCAACCTGATCAACCGCGCAGTGCTGGATGCGCTTGGCTCGAAAGGCATGTTGATCAACGTCTCGCGCGGCTCGGTGGTGGACGAACCGGCATTGGTCGAAGCATTGCTTGAGAGGCGTCTGGGCGGCGCCGGCCTTGACGTCTACGCCCGGGAGCCAAGCGTGCCTCAAGCCTTGCTCGATCTTCCGAACGTCGTTCTGCTACCCCACATCGCTAGCGCCACGGAAGAAACCCGGCTGGCGATGGAAGAATTGCTGTTAGCCAATCTGCGCGCGTTTCTCGAGCGCGGGGAGTTGGTGACGGCTGTTTGAGTGCGCTTACCGGCGCGTTCAAATTTCGGCTTCGGCCGTTCTGGAACCATGGCCACAAGCTCTGGTTCTGTTTCCTTGCATACCCAGGCGTCACACCCGCGCAGCGAGCCACAAGCGCGTTTGCGCGGGACCTCATTCGCTTCCGTGTATTCGCAAGCCCAACTTGCCTGAGGATTCCGCATGCAACACCAGCCGTCAGATCTGTCTGAAACGCATCTGCAAAAAGGCCCGCTTCGGCTGTCGATCTGCCCGGCACTTGGCGGAGCGATTACTCGCCTGACGTTCGACGGTATCGATCTGCTGCGCCCATGGGACGGCTCCGACAGCGTGCGTCGTACCGGCTGCTTCGTTCTGGCGCCGTTCTCCAATCGAGTTGGCAACGGCGGCTTCGAGTTTGAAGGCGAGCGCTATTCGTTGCGCAACCTGTCGCCTGATCACCCTCTGCCGATTCATGGTGTCGCCTGGAAGCGCAGTTGGATGTTGACTGCACAGAGTGAAACCGAACTGACGCTGCGGCTGACTCATCAGCCGGAAGGTGAGGGCACGTCGGACTGGCCGTTCGCCTTCGAACTCGAACACGAACTGCGCTTGAACGAGCAGGGCGTCGAGTTGAGCCTGAATCTGCGCAACACCGACACGCGATCGATGCCCGCAGGGCTCGGTTGGCACCCCTATTTAGCCCGTCACGACGACTGCGTGCTGCAATTCGCCGCGCAATCGGTGTGGCTCAACGATGAACGAAATCTACCCGCTGAGTTGGTGAGGGTTCCGGCTCAGTGGGATTTCCGGCAGCCACAGCGCCTGGCAGAACCCGGCCTGGACAATTGCTTCGTCGGCTGGGACGGGCGGGCATGGATTCACTGGCCAGAGAAGGGAATCGCGCTGACTATGACCAGTGCGCTCCAGCATTTGGTGGTATTTACGCCGCCAGCGGAGATGGGGTTTTTCGCAGTGGAACCGGTCTCTCACGCCAACAACGCGCTCGGCATGCACGACCCGATGACGAACGGAATACGCATCTTGGCGCCCGGCGAGGCCATGACGGCCAATTGCCGAATTAGCATCGAACGTTCGACTCGTCCCGGACCGTAGGAGACGAAACGTTTCTGGCGCGTTAAAAGCACATCCGCCCGGGCAAAAAAAAGCCCGTCACAAGGACGGGCGAAAGTTTCCGCAACAGGAGCGAGGAGTGTTGCGTCCAGCGTGGTGACGCTTACAGAATCGAGATCGGGTAGTTGAAGATCAGACGGTTCTCGTCGAACTCGCTGGCACTGAAGTCACGACGAATGCTGGAGTTACGCCATTTGACGTTCAGGTTTTTCAGCACACCGCTCTGTACGGTATAAGCCAGCTCGGACTCGCGACCCCATTCCTTGCCGTCGTCTACACCACCGGCTTCGATGTTGTCACCGCTGATATAGCGGTTCATCAGGGTAAGCCCAGGGATGCCAACACCAGCGAAGTTGTAGTCATGGCGCAGCTGCCAGGAGCGTTCGTTGGCATTGTCGTAGCTGGAGTTGAAGCTATCGTTCGCCAAGGTGCCGCCACTGGTGCCGTTGACGCGCATCCAGCCATTGTCCCCGCTTACCTTTTGGAGACCGACGTAGAAAGTGTTGGCACCGAACTGCAGCCCGAACAGGCCCGAGTAGGTCTTGTTGTCCAGGTCGCCAGCAAGGGCGCTGCCTTCTTCCTTACCGGTGAAGTAGCCAAGATTCGCGGTCAGCGCCAAGTCGTCGCCCAGAGGCTGGGTATGTAGAATCTGGAAGTAGTTCTGCTGGTAGATGTCTTCCAGGCGAGCGTGCCAGACGCCAACCTTGGTTTTGTCAGTGAAGGAATATTCACCGCCAGCGAAGTTGAAGCGATCCGAACCGACGCCGCCGTAGAACATGTCTTCCATGCTGGCATCGTCACGGGTGCTGTTCTGGCGCATCTGGCCGCCGTACAGGGCCAGGTTGCTGATTTCCTTGGACGTGATCATCCCGCCCTGGAAAGTCTGCGGCAGCGACCGGCCGTCGTCCGAACGAAGGATGGGCAACACGACCATCCATTCACCGACACGTAGTTCCGTCTCGGAAAATTTCGCTTTAGCGGCGAGCGCCAGCCGGCCGTAATCATCGGCAGGCTTGCCATCGCTGTGTCGCGGCAGCAGACCGGTGCCGTAGGTACCGCCACCGCCGTCGAGTTTGACCGCTAGCATGCCCAGCGCGTCTACGCCAAAGCCGATCGGGCCGGGCGTGTAACCGGACTGAACGTTGAGGATAAAGCTCTGGGTCCATTCCTCCGCCCTGTTCTGCGGATTCAGTGCGTTCGGATAGGCCGGATCGACGAAGTTACGGTTGATGTAGAAGTTACGCGCACCAAGAGTGACCTTGGTGCCTTCAACGAAGCCATCCGCCGCATGAGCCACAGCAGGAATGCCAAGCGCCAACGACAGGGTGCCTGCGAATACGGCGGCAGATAGGGGGTTGCGTGGGGTCATTGTTGTTGTGCTCCCTTTTTTTAAGTAGTCCGCTACGTGTTGCCATTGGCTAAAAAACGAAGCGGGGTGTAGCGCGGCAGCCCGCAGGCGGCGCGTGTCGAAGCCGCCGATATCTGTTATCAGTCGTCATACGACATCACGGATTATGGCCGCGCGTAAGGTCTTGTCAATGCAATTTGTAAAGAAATGTCAGGAGTCAGACTTTCGTCTAACTCGCAGATTGCAGCTCGATGAAACGGAATCGAAAGATGTTTCGTTATTTGGCTAACGTCGACCAAGGGAAACGGGGAGATGTGATGACTGCGAGCCAGTGGTTACCACATTATTCCACCAACTCGGCAAGAGACGCCTGACCTGTGGGCGCGCGAAGCGGTCGTCAATCAGATGAACCACGCCGTGATCGTCCGTGGTGCGGATTACCCGCCCGGCAGCCTGTACGACTTTCTGCAAGCCTGGGTAGAGATAGGTGTAGTCGTAGCCAGTGCCAAATAGCTCATCCATACGCGCTTTCATTTGCTCGTTGACAGGATTGACCTGCGGCAGACCCAAGGTGGCGATGAAGGCGCCAATCAGCCGGTCACCGGGCAAGTCAATGCCCTCGGAAAAAGCGCCGCCCAGCACGGCAAAACCGATGCCATGACCCTCGCAAGTGAAGCGCGTAAGAAAAGCACTGCGAGCCGTTTCATGCATGCCTCGCGTCTGCTCCCAGAAGGGCAACTCGGGATGCTGAGCCGCCAGCAGAGCGGTCACTTGCTGCAGATAATCGAAGCTGCTGAAGAATGCCAAGTAGTTGCCGCGACGCTGGTGATACTGCTGTGCAAGCAGGTCGACGATCGCCTGCAGCGAGGCCGCACGATCCTGATAGCGCGTGGAGATGTGCCGCGCCAGGCGGACCTGCAACTGCTCTGCACGGAACGGCGATTCCACATCGACCCAGACGTGGTTTGGCGGTACGCCCAAGGTGTCGGAATAGAACCGCTGTGGGTTGAGCGTGGCGGAGAACAGCACGCAAGATCTCGCCTCGAGGAAGCGGGGCGCAAGAAACGGCGCAGGCAAAACATTGCGCAGGCAGAGCACCGAGCTGCGCCCGTTCTGTCGATTCCGTGACGGCAACAGCGTGCAATCGAACAGCGAATGCGCGCCGAACAGTTCAGCCAGCCGGCAAAAGTGCATCGCATCGAAATACGCCGACTGCAGCGCTGGATCGAGACCTGTCGGGTTTTCACCGAGGTAATCGGTGATCGCGCTGATGGCTTGCTGTAACGCACCGATGAGTTTGTGTGGTAGCTCCGGCTGAACCTGATAGGTATCTTCCTGCAGCCGATGCAGATCGTTCCAGCTGCGCAGGATACGTTCGATCGTCTTCTTCAGAGCTGTTGGAGCTGTCGTCCGTAAACCTCTGAAATTCCTGATATCTAGTTCCGCGGTGTACATGCTTCGGCCACGTTCGAGCAGATTGTGCGCTTCATCTACCAGCACACTGACACGCCACTGATTGACCAACGTGAGGCTGTAGAGCAGGGCGCTAAGATCGAAGTAGTAGTTGTAGTCGCCAACCACCACATCGGCCCAGCGCGCGAGTTCCTGGCTGAGGTAATAAGGACAGACCTGGTGCGCCAACGCCACTTCGCGCAGCGTCGCCTGGTCGAGAAGTTGGCGGGTGACGGCTTCTGCACGGGCAGCCGGGAGCCGGTCGTAGAAGCCGCGGGCGAGTGGGCAGGACTCGCCATGACAGGCTTTGTCCGGATGCTCACACGCCTTATCGCGAGCGATCAGTTCCAGCACCCGTACCGATGGCGTCTGGGTGTCATTCTTCAGGCTGGCCAGCGCATCCAGTGCCAGCTGGCGGCCGGACGTCTTCGCGGCGAGAAAGAACAGTTTGTCCAGCTGCTGGCCCGGGAACGCTTTCAGCTGGGGAAACAGTGTGGCGAGCGTTTTGCCGATGCCGGTTGGCGCCTGCGCCATCAAGTGCGTGCCGGTACAGGCGGCCTTGTATACCGCCTCTGCGAGTTGCCGCTGACCGCTGCGAAACTCGCCATAAGGAAACTTCAGATTGATGAGCGCCTCGTCGCGCTCAGCCCGGTGCGCCAGTTCCTGCTCGGACCAGGCGATAAAGCGCTGACATTGGTCTTCGAAGAAGGCTTGCAGCTCCGCGGCGGCGAAGGTTTCGGTCAGCAGGGTTTCCTTTTGGCTGACGACATCGAAGTACACCAAGGCCACGTTCAGCGATGCCAATCCGCGCGACTCACAAAGCAGCCAGCCGTAGACCTTGGCCTGGGCCCAATGCAAGTGGCGATGGTTGACCGGTTGCCGTGAGAGGTCGCCGCGATGGGTCTTGATCTCTTCCAGGCGATTCTGCGCCGAGTCATAGCCGTCGGCGCGGCCGCGCACCAGCAGATCGAGGTACTGCCCTTCCAGCGACACCTCGCGCTCATAGCCTTCGGCTCGGCGAGCGGTAACTGTGGAATGCCCGGCGATACCTTCCAGCGCGGTGGGTGCAGGCGTGAAGCGCAGGTCCAGATCGCCTTCTTTGGCGGTGAACTCGCACAGGGCGCGTACCGCGACCCGATACTTCAAGGCGCATCCTCGGCCCACTGCACGTAGCAGACGGCGATGGGCATGTCATGACGCAGCGCGAAGTCGATCCAGCGCTTTTGGTTGTCTTGCAAGCGATCACCGGGGCCTTTTACCTCGATCATCCGGTAGCGCTGCTCGCCGGGCCAGAATTGAATCAAGTCCGGCAAACCGCTGCGATGGTTGGGCACGTCCAGCAGGATTCGCTGGAAACAAGCCTGTAGATGCGCGGCGGATAAACAGTCGAGCGCCTGCTCCAGCAATTGGCCGTCGAACAGCCCCCAGCTGACGAATTGCGACTGAACGCCGAATTTTTCCTGAAACCTCCGGCGAATGCAGTCGCGGTATTCTCCCGTTCCCAACTTGGCCAGGCATGCATCGAACAACCCGGCACGCCGGCTGTAGAAATCCGGGTGGGCGAGATCCGCCGGTGCCGCATGGAATGGATGGAAGAAGGCCCCCGAAAGCGGCGCGAAAATCGCCTCCCAGCACAGCAGGCCAAGAAGAGAATTGATCAAAGCATTTTCAACGTAGTAGACCGGCGCTTCGCTACCAGACAGGTGTTCCCGCACTGCCTGCTCGACACTCATGCCAACCTGGCGGGGCAAAACCAGATCGATGCGCTCCGCTTCGGCCACGGCGCTACGGCGTGTAGCCGGCGCGCCGAGGACACGCCGCAGGCGTGGGAGGATGCGCTGTAGCTGCTGAGCTTCATGTTCGCTTTCCGGCGCGGTTTGCGCCTCACTCGCCAGATGCAAAGCGGCCTCAGGCTGGCCGCACCGTTCGAGCACTCTGATGGCACGTTCGCGCGCACCGGGATAACGGTTGGCGGCGTGTAGACGCAGTGCTTGTTGCAGATCACCGATGCGCTCGTATTGGCGACCGATGTTCAGCAGCAGCTTGCCGCGTCGGTTTTCCAGCCATTCGTTGGCGTAAGGCGTGCGCGGTATATCGGCTAGGATCTCGTCCAGCCTCTCACCTGCCTCGAAACGTTCGCGACAACGATGCATATATAGGTAGGCGTTAACATCGTCGCGGCTATGAAAGGCGCGGGACGCAGAAGAGAAGCTCACCTGCTCGTAGCGAAAAATACCCAGATCGGCGAGTACGAACTCGGTCCAGTCCTGACGGATATTGCCGAAGAACATCAGCCGCAGCCGATCGCAAAAGTCGCTGATGTTCAGGCTAAAAGCCGCTTCGCCGAGCGCCTCGCACCAGGTGGCGAAGGTTTTGGGCTGCGCATGTTCGGTCATCAGGAGCTGTAGCAGGTCGCTTTTTCGCTGGCTGCTGAATGCGGCATGTCCGAACACTTTGACCAGTTCGTCCTTCTTTAGCAGGCCGAACACCTGGGCTAAATCCAGAGTCGGGTTGGCGTCGATCCAGCCTTGCTCGACAAGCGCCGCCGCGGCAGCCAGCGGGCAGCCGATCTCGGCATAACGCAACTTACTGGCCCGGAACAAGGATCCCTTGCGCATCACCATACGAACCAGCAACGCCTGGGATGTCTGCGGTACCGCTTTGAAGCTCTGCAGAAATGATCGCTCACTGTCATCCAGCAGATCACCATGGCGCTCACCGACCCAGGCGAGCACCTGTCGAAAGTTTTCGAGGTAGTAGAAGGGGTTTTCCAAGGCCTGGCGCATCGAACATCCGGTTCGGTAGTACGCGAGCGTAGTCGCTCGTAGGGCTGTGTATTTATACAGCTGATGGCTGGTTTGGCAACGACGGGTCGATCAATGGCATGACGCTCGGTATTAGCAACGAACGACAGCAGCTCATGAACCGACACTTATTTAGCTCGCCTACTTGGCAAGTAGCCCCGCTCAGATCAGGCTATGCACATCGCGGAAGTCAACGACCATCGGTCGTTTAGTCAGCCAACGAAGAAGGCGTGGATTCGCTGCGATAGCGTGCGAACCCATTGTCGTTTCGATGGTCGTAGCCTCTAGTCAGCCGCTGTCGGCGGGACATGCAGGGTATGGCTGTTGACCGATCAGGCGCAGTGCATCAACTGGAACATTCTTTTCAAGGACTCACATGATCAAGAAATGCCTTTTTCCTGCGGCCGGATATGGCACGCGCTTCCTTCCTGCGACCAAGGCCATGCCCAAGGAGATGTTGCCGGTGGTGAACAAACCCCTGATTCAGTACGGGGTTGAAGAGGCACTTGCCGCTGGGCTGAGCCAGATCTCGATCGTTACCGGTCGCGGCAAGCGTTCCCTCGAAGATCACTTCGATATCAGCTACGAGCTCGAGCACCAGATCCGCAATACCGATAAAGAAAAATATCTGGTCGGTATCCGCAAGCTGATCGACGAGTGCAGTTTCTCTTATACCCGCCAGGTGGAAATGAAGGGCTTGGGCCACGCGATTCTGAGCGGGCGCCCGCTCATTGGCGACGAACCCTTCGCCGTAGTCCTGGCCGATGACCTTTGCATAAATCTCGACGGTGACCCAGTGCTGGCGCAGATGGTCAAGCTGTACAACCAGTTCCGCTGCTCGATCGTAGCGATTCAGGAAGTGCCGCCGGAAGAAACTAGTAAGTACGGTGTGATCGCTGGCGAAATGATCCGTGACGACATCTTCCGGGTCAGCCACATGGTGGAAAAACCCAAGCCGGAAGATGCACCTTCTAACCTGGCGATCATTGGCCGCTACATCCTCACTCCGGATATCTTCGACCTTATCGAGCAGACCGAACCGGGCAAGGGTGGTGAGATCCAGATTACCGACGCCTTGATGCGTCAGGCGCAGGATGGCTGCGTGCTGGCTTACAAGTTCAAGGGGCAACGTTTCGATTGCGGTAGTGCCGAGGGCTATATTGCGGCGACCAATTTCTGCTATGAGAACTTCTATCTGACCGGCAAGGCATTCTGATTCACGCCGCGTCGATCACAAAGCCACCTTTACAGGCCGTGTGAAAACGTAGCGAGCGAAGGTCAGACAAGGCGCAACGACCAACGGGAGTAACAGCCAAAGGCTGGCCCGAAGGGCGAGCGCAGCGAGTCAAAACAGGCGAAAAAGCGCAGTTTACGAGCTGTAAATGAGCGTTTTGAGCGTGTTTTTAACGCAGCATGGCCGAGCGCAGTAGTTTTCACACAGCCTGTAAAGGTGGCTTTGTTCGTTTAGGGAGCCGGCATTTCTTCGGCGCCCGGTCCCAGCGGCTGGCCATAGCTGAACTCGACGTAATTGCCCGCTGGATCCCGTACGCCACAGTAATAGCCGACCGGGTAGGGTTCGTCGCGCGGCTCCCATATCAGGCACCCAGTCTGGCGAGCACGCACCGCGATCGCATCGACTTCACCACGACTCGCAAGTGCAAAACCAAAATGGCTGTAATCGTTGTCAGCCAGGGCCCGATCCTGACCGCCCGGCATGATGACGAAGATGAATTCTCGCTCCTTGCCGGGTTCGGCCATCCAGACGATGCGCGAGCCTTTACCGGCACGCTCGTGAAACACATGCATGCCGCAAAACTGCTCATAGAACGTGATGCAGGCGTCCAGGTCGGGCACATGCAAGGCGAGATGGGTCAGGGTAGGGCGCATGCGGCACTCCTTCGGTGAACAGGCGAAAAGCCTGGGTTATGCTGTGTGTTCTACAAGGGAGACAACAGTACATGGCTTACGACTTCGATCTATTCGTCATCGGCGCGGGTTCCGGTGGTGTCCGTGCTGCCCGTTTCGCCGCAAGCTATGGCGCCCGCGTGGCGGTAGCCGAAAGCCGTTACCTGGGCGGCACCTGCGTGAATGTCGGCTGCGTGCCGAAGAAGCTGCTGGTCTACGGCGCGCACTATGCCGAAGACATTGGCCAAGCCCAAGGCTATGGCTGGACCATCGATGGCGCGACGTTCGATTGGAAGACCCTGATCGCCAACAAGGATCGCGAGATCCAGCGCCTCAACGGCATTTACAAAAACCTCTTGATCGATAGCGGCGTGACTTTGCTGCAGGCGCATGCGCGCCTGGTTGATGCGCATACCGTCGAAGTCGAAGGCAAGCATTACACTGCTGAGCACATTCTAATCGCCACCGGTGGCTGGCCTTTCGTTCCGGAAATCCCTGGCCGCGAGCATGCCATTACGTCCAACGAGGCCTTCTATCTCGATAAGCTGCCACGCCGCGTGCTGGTGGTGGGTGGCGGCTACATTGCCGTCGAGTTCGCCTCAATTTTCCATGGCTGCGGTGCCGATACCAAGCTGCTGTATCGCGGCGAGTTGTTCATGCGCGGCTTCGATGGTTCGCTGCGTGACCATCTCAAGGACGAGATGATCAAGAAGGGCGTCGATCTACAGTTCAATGCCGACATCGTCCAAATAGAAAAGCAGGACGACGACACCTTGCTGGCTACGCTGGAAGATGGCCGTACGCTGGAAGCCGACTGCATCTTCTACGCCACCGGTCGGCGGCCGATGTTCGACGGATTGGGACTCGAAAATATTGATATTGCATTGGATGATCGCGGGTTCATTGCCGTCGATGACCAATTCCACACGTCGGTGCCGTCAGTTCTGGCCATTGGCGACGTGATCGGACGTGTGCAATTGACTCCGGTTGCGCTTGCGGAAGGCATGGCGGTTGCGCGTCAGCTATTCAAGCCGGAGGAACATCGCCCGGTTGACTACAACACCATCGCCACGGCGGTGTTCAGCCTGCCGAATCTGGCTACGGTCGGGCTGACCGAAGAAGAGGCGCGCAAGCAGGGACACAAGGTGATGCTATTCGAGAGTCGCTTCCGGCCGATGAAGCTGACCATGACCGACAGCCTCGAGCGCAGCCTGATGAAGCTGGTGGTCGATGCCGAAACCGACAAGGTGCTGGGCTGCCATATGGCAGGGCCGGAGGCCGGCGAGATCATGCAAGGCATGGCTGTGGCATTGAAGGCGGGCGCGACCAAGCGAATCTTCGACGACACGGTGGGCATTCACCCGACCGCTGCTGAAGAGTTCGTCACCATGCGCACGCCAACGGGCATTTGAATGACGCACAGGTAATGAGCGGACCGATGCCCCAGTCATCGGGGCATCTGCAAGAAAAACAGAGCCATCGAGGAGGGCCGGTAGTCGACCCGGCCCAGGTGGTTTTGCGAATCGGTAGCTTTTTGGCCCGGAAGCGCAAGCTAGCCAGCCGCAGTCCGAAGCTACCAATCCTCAATGATGCTTGTGGGCGTGTCCGTTCGATTCCGGCGCCTGCTCCTGAATAGAGACATCGACGGTCACCTCACCGGCGTTCTCAAAAATCAGTGTCACAGGGAAATGCTCCCCAGCCACCAGCGGCTCGCTGAGTTCGAAGAGCATCACGTGGCTACCGCCAGGCTTGAACTCCACATGACCGCCGGCCGGGACTTCGACCGAGTCGATCTGCTGCATGCGCATGATCTCGCCTTCGTGTACGTGGGTGTGCAGCTCGGCTTTTTTTGCGCGTGATGTCTGCACGCCGACCAAGCGATCCTGCTTGTCGCTGGGGTTGTTCAGCGTGAAATACACCGCGCCGGTAGGAGCGCTCGGCGGCATGGCGCGAGACCAAACCTGCGTAACAGCCGGCGCCGTCGGGCCAGCCGTCTGGTGGTGCGCATGGGTGTGGTCGTCTGCAACGGCAATGAGCGTGGCAGTTCCGAGGGCGAGGGCGGTTACCAGGCGAAGCAACATGAACATCTCCAGTGCGATTTGAGCGTCAGACATTAGCACGTGGCTTGCTCGTATTGGCGCAATGGAACCTGCATGGCGGCTGCGTTTCTGTTTGAATGAGGTTTCGCACCAATTCGATCGGAGATGCATGACCACAATGGAACGCAGTCGCTGGAGTCACCGGTTGTTATCTGGCGGAAAGGAGCCCGATCCTCGGTTTACCTTGGCCAACGAAAGAACCTTTCTCGCCTGGATCCGTACGTCACTGGCGTTGCTGGCCGGAGGCGTCGCAGTGGAGGCCTTTGCCGGCGACATCTTTGTTCTGGAGGTCCGCAAAGCGCTTTCGATTTCGCTGCTGCTGCTGGCCATGTTCATCAGCTCCACAGCTTGCATTCGCTGGCTGACGATCGAACGTGCCATGCGTCACAGCGGCCCGCTGCCGTTTCCACTGCTGATCCCGATTCTGTCGATCGGTGGCACCTTGGTGACCTTGGTTCTGATCAGTTTTGTCGCGCTGCGTAGCTAACCATGCACATTTCCTTTCGCCGTCGATTGGAGTCCAAACCACCGCGACCACCGCTGCATGAAGACCCTGGCCTGCAACCAGAACGCACCACGCTGGCCTGGGGGCGCACGCTGCTTACGATGATCACCGTAAGCGCGCTTTTTCTACGTTGGATGCCGTACCACGGTTTTTTCGTAGGTGCGCTCGTGGCGGTTTCATTGATCACCGCGCTGGGCATCTGGACGACTCAACAGCGGCGTTATGCACGCAGCGCCAGCGGAGTTAAAAGTGGAAGAATCCATGCCGATGCGCTCTCAGTTCTATGGCTGGGCGCCTCGGTGTCGGTGCTCGGCGCGCTGGGGCTCTACACTGTGATTTTTCTGCCGATCAGTAGCTGAAGCAGCAACCTATAAAGAGGTTTAGATGAGCACCGCCAATCAGCAATTTGCCAGCGACAACTACTCGGGTATTTGTCCAGAGGCCTGGGAGGCCATGGCCAGGGCGAATCAGGGACACGACCGCGCCTATGGCGACGACCAGTGGACCGCGCGTGCGGCCGATCACTTCCGCCAGTTGTTCGAAACCGATTGTGAAGTGTTCTTCGCATTCAACGGTACCGCAGCCAACTCCCTGGCGTTGTCGTCCCTTTGTCAGAGCTATCACAGCGTTATCTGCGGTGACATTGCGCATATCGAGACTGACGAATGCGGCGCGCCGGAGTTCTTTTCCAACGGCTCCAAGCTGCTGGTTGCACGCACCGAGCAGGGTAAGTTGACCCCGACGGCGATCCACGAAATCGCTCTGAAGCGCAAGGACATTCATTACCCCAAGCCGCGCGTTGTCAGCATCACCCAGGCCACCGAAATCGGCACTGTCTACCAGCCTGACGAACTTCGAGCGATCAGTGATACCTGTAAAGAGCTGGGATTGCACCTACACATGGACGGCGCACGTTTCGCCAATGCCTGTGCGTTTCTCGGCCTGTCTCCGGCGGAGCTGAGCTGGAAGGCCGGTGTGGACGTGCTTTGTTTCGGCGGAACCAAGAATGGCATGGCCGTGGGCGAAGCGATCCTGTTCTTCAACCGGGAGCTGGCCGAAGACTTCGAATACCGTTGCAAACAAGCCGGCCAGTTGGCATCCAAGATGCGCTTTCTATCCGCGCCATGGGTCGGGCTGCTGGAAAACAACGCCTGGATGAAATACGCACAGCACGCCAACAATTGCGCACAGCTGCTCGCCAAGTTGATCAGCGACGTTCCGGATGTGGAGCTGATGTTTCCGGTGCAGGCAAACGGCGTTTTTGTGAGCATTCCGCCGTTGGCGCTGGAAGCGCTCAGAAGTCGCGGTTGGATGTTCTACACATTTATCGGTGTCGGTGGCGCGCGCTTCATGTGCTCATGGGATACCAGTGAAGAGCGTGTTCGCCAATTGGCTGATGACATACGCAGCGTCGTGATGCAGAACAAATAGGAGCTGAGCAGACGCCGTGCTTGTCGCTGAAAAGGTCAACCTTGTTGATGCTATTGAACGTGTATTCCTGTTCCCTCTACAAGGTCTGCTGAGGACGCTGGGGTGGGCTCCATGGCGTCAGTGGCGATCAGCTCGCTGCCAGGATGCCGCCCGGCCTTCTCCGCCTTTTTTCGCGCACTGATGGTCGCGACACACTGGTCATCGTTATTAAGAATGACGATGCACTCCAGGCACTGGATGCATTCGTCATAGTCGATGCCCCCGTCGCGCTTGATCGCCCCGATCTCGCAATGATTCTTGCAATACTGGCAGGGCTGGCCACAGGCGTCGATGCGCTTGAGCCATGAAAACAGATGAAATCTGCCGAGCATTGCTAGCCCGGCGCCCAGCGGGCAGACGTATCGGCAGTAGAATTTATGCACGAACAGGCCGAGCCCGAGCAGGATCACCGCGTAAAGCACGAACGGCCAGGACCGCACGAAGAACAGCGTGATGCTGGTCTTGAACGGCTCCACCTCAGCGAGCCGCTCGGCCAGCGTCAGCGAGTAGAAGGCCACCGGCACCAGCCCGATGAGGATCAAGTATTTCAGCCATTGCAGGCGCAGATGAAGGCGATCGGACACTTTCCACTGACGGATGCGTAGACGCTTGGCCACCCAACCGAACATTTCCTGTAGCGCGCCGAACGGACAGAGCCAGCCGCAGAACACCCCGCGGCCCCAGATGAACAGGCTGACAAAAGTGAAGCTCCAGAGGACGAAGATCACCGGATCCATTAGAAACACACGGATATCGAAATCCTTCCCCAGCGCCAGGAACATGGTGAAGATATTTACCACCGACAGCTGACCCTGGGCGTAAAGGCCAACGAACGCCAGAGTGAACAAGAGAAAGCCGGCCCGAAATAGGTGAAAGCCACGGCTATGCCTGCTGACGCGATGTTGCCAGATGAATACGCAGGTCAGCACAAGCAGCGACAGGCCAAGCAGGCTGGTCTGCCACCAGCGCTCCTGCCACATGCGTAGCCAGATGGGCGTCGGCTCGGCCGCGATCTGCGCTTTTTCGATATCGAAAAGGTCGCGGTCGAGCTGGAAATGCCGCATGAAATGCGTGTTGCTTTCCACAAGAGGGTTGCGCCGCAGGTTCACGTTCAAACGTAACCCGGCAGGCTCTGCGGGGTTGAAGGCGTTATGCGCCTTGATGCGGAAGACGTTCGCCTCGAAACCATCGAGCGGGATGTCGAGCATCTCCATCACCGCGCCATTGTTGAAATTCATGTCGTGCAGTTCGATGGCGTGGTCGTTCTGCATCAGTACCAGGCGACTCGGTGCTGTGGCGGGCACGAAGTCGTCCGGCACATGGAGGTACATACCCGAAGACAGCACCAGCACGGCCTGTTCGTTGGGCTTCAATTCTTCGTTGAGCTTGGCGAAACCGGCCTCGCCGAGCAGGTTGCGGCCGATGCTCGGTGCATTCAGGTAAGCGAAATAGAGGTCGCTGAACGGCGCGTCGTTTCCAGCCTTGATCTCCAGATAACGATCGAGTGGCCCAAGGGCCTGTTCTACCTCGTCGCGACTGATGGTCCAGTGCTGGAGATATCCGCTTTCGAGTAGCTGCGACCAGTCGAGCGGTTCATAGAGGTCGGTTTTTGCAGTGGCCAAGGGACCACTGGCGAAGCCTTCGAGCAGCTTGCGCGCGACGCCCAAGGCTGACAGCAGGACGGTTTCGTTGAGAATCACCACTGACACGGTTGCCTTGCTCACTCCGTCGATGCGGGTCACCGAATCGCTTGCGCCCGCCGCACTCTGCCCGCCCACCACGATTGGTTTGCCGATCGACGTCTTCCGGTATTGCTCGACGAAATCGAACAGCGACTGCTCGCCAAGTCCATGCAAGAAGACCGGTTCATGGTGTTCCAGCACCGTGACGCCGGCGAGGACGCCCTCGGTGTCCATGCCGATCAACAGCCGTATCGGCTTACCGGAGAACCCCTGCAGGTTGGAGTAGTCAGTGGACTCGAAGGCGTAGCCAAGCAATTCGTCGAGCTGATAGACGCTGTGCACCGGCGGGTTGTCCTGCTTCGGCTCGATACGAGTGGCCTTGGGAAACAGCTCCCGGATTTGCGTATCCAGCGCTTGGGCGAAAAGCGCCGGGCTGGCGAGCACGCATACCATCAGTAGCAAGCGCGATAGGCGGTCGGCGCTGCGTTTCATAGATGCCTCTAGACGTATTCTTATACGCCCATGCTATCCAGCGCTTGCCCCGCCGCCATGCGACTTGATGATTGAAATGGCAGCACTTCAGTCTAATAACCTCGTCTGCTAGCCACGCTGGCACGGCCGTCATGCGGACCAGGTATGACGTGATGCTTATTACATCCAAAGCGCGACGGCGTAC
The DNA here is from genome assembly GCF_045999685.1 of Stutzerimonas sp. VN223-3. Taxonomy (NCBI): domain Bacteria; kingdom Pseudomonadati; phylum Pseudomonadota; class Gammaproteobacteria; order Pseudomonadales; family Pseudomonadaceae; genus Stutzerimonas; species Stutzerimonas sp. VN223-3. The sequence goes on from NZ_RBEC01000001.1 coordinate 1,402,179, forward strand.
TACCTAAGCGCTGCTCCTTCCGGCTCGACTGTCACCTGCTTACAGCGCAAGACGGCAATCGCAGCCAAAGCAGTAGCCAATCGCCGCCATCGCAGTGTATGGCCGACCCGCTGTGCTTTCGATAATCCGCCTCGACACGACTGCCCGTCGTCACATCAGCGGAGAGCGCCATGCACAACAAGAAGAAAGCAGTTACCACCCTAATGCCGTTGGCCCTGGCCAGCGCGATTGCGATGACCCTGAGCCAGTCGGCTGTCGCCGAAATCATGCTTTACGAAAAGGATGACACCACGTTCGCTGTCGACGGCTATTTCAACACGTTTTATGTCAGCAGCGACGTGGATCGTGCCGGGGAGCAATTCGACCGGGACCAGTCCCGTGTGAAAATGGGCTTTCTACCCAATTACATCGGCTTCAACTTCAGCAAGCAGCTCGATGACCTGAAGGTCGGTGGTCGCTCGTCCTTCTGGGTAACGATCAACGACAGCGACACCAATGCCACCGAGACTGGCATCGACGTTCGCCAATTCTACGGTACGGCGTCCAGCGGCCAATGGGGCGAGGTGCTCTTCGGTAAAGACTTCGGTCTTTTTGGTCGATCGAACATTTTTCTGGACGAAATGCTCACCGGATATGGCCAGGTCAGCGACACTCTGGGGCTGGTCGATTTCGGCGGTGTTTCGTTCGGCAATATCGGCACAGGCTATCCGTACCCGTTCCCGACCTCGCAGATCACCTATCGCTCGCCGGTCATGAGCGGCCTACGTATTGCCGCCGGCATCATGGATCCGGTCGACACCACGGATGACGCCAGCAGCGCACTGGATGAGGCCTACCAGGACAGTCCACGCTTCGAGACCGAGATCACTTACCAGTTCGATCTCGCCGGGGCCAAGATTTACTCCTGGGTCAACGGCATGCAGCAGACATCCAAGAACACCGACAGCAGTGTCGATGAAGTCGACTCCAAGGGCATCGGCTACGGTATCCAGGCGAAAATGGGCGCATTCTCCGTCACCGCCTCGGGTTTCCAGGCCGAAGGCATCAACCCGTTCTATACCAACAACGCTGGCGAAGCGCAGCTTCGTGACGTGGATAGCGACGGCTACCTGCTTCAGGGCTCCTACACCTTTGGCAAGAACCGCATTGCCCTGTCTACCGGCAAGACCAAAGATGATGGCAATGGTCTGGGCACCGCTGCCGATTACGAAACCCGTGGTATCGCCTACTTCCGTACCATCAACGACAACCTGAAGTTGGTTGCCGAATTGAACCAGTTCGAGCTGAGGGGGCGGGACACCGACGCCCTCGACGAGGACACCCGTACCTACGCCATAGGCGCCGCGCTGAGCTTCTAAGCGCAGCCTGCAACATCCAGGCGGACGCCTCTTCGGGCGTCCGCTTTTTTGGTTCGATGAAGCTAGGCGCGCCGAGCCTGCACTCTTTCGCCGCTTTGCTACCTTGGCAGGTCGCCGCCGGTACTGAAGTAGCATTTCCGAGCCCTATGCCCTGACTAAGAATGAGGACATACGAAACGGTTGATGGGGTGCGGTGCGTGGTCGAGCAAGAATCCGAAGTGATACGCACAGCGATGTCAGAGGCCCGTAACGTCGAAACGGTGGCGCAGGATCTGGCGCGCCAGCTGATCCATCCGCATCTCGGATTCGTGCTGTTCTTCTGTTCGGCCGAATACGACCTTCCGGCGCTGGGCGATGCGCTGCAGCAGTACTTCGGCGGCGTGCGTGTGGTGGGCTGCACCTCGGCGGGAGAAATCACCTCGCAAGGCTATGGCCGCAGCTGCGTGACAGCCATTGGCTTCGATCACCGCAGTTTCTCCATTGCCAGCGAACTGATCGTCGAGATGGATCGCTTCAGCCTGATCGACGCCCAGCAGTTGGTGGAACGTCTGGGCAATGTTTGTCGCAGCAACTCGTTGGCGCCGATCAAGGGCCACAGTTTCGCGATGACCCTGCTCGATGGCTTATCGAGCCGCGAGGAAATCGTCCTGGCGGCGTTGAGCGCTGCGTTTGGCAGCATTCCGCATTTCGGCGGCTCGGCCGGCGATGACAACCATCTGACCGATACCCACGTCTATTACGACGGCAGGTTCCACAGCGGCGCGGCCATCGTGGTGCTGGTCAATACCTGGCTGGATTTCGAGGTGTTCACCACCCACCACATGCTGCCGCGCAACGACAAACTGGTGGTGACACACGCCGACAGCAACGCTCGTCGCGTCTACGAACTGAACGCAGAACCCGCTGCCGAGGAATACGCCCGGCTGATCGGCGTGAATGTCAGTGACCTTGACCACCGGTTGTTCGCCGCACACCCGCTCGCTGTGCGCATTAACGAGCAGTACTACGTGCGTTCGATTCAGAAGGTCAATGACGACCTCAGCCTGACGTTCTATTGCGCGGTGGAGAACGGCATTGTTCTTACGGCCATGCGCCCCGGACCGCTGATGCCCAATCTTGAAACGCTGTTCGAACGCCTCGAACAGCGGTTGGGCGCGCCTTTGCTGACCATAGGGTGCGATTGCTTCTTGCGACGGCTGGAAATCGAGACCGAGGGGACTACCGAGCAGACGTCCGCCTTTCTCCGACGCCAACAGGTGATCGGTTTCAACACCTACGGAGAGCAGTTCAATGGCATGCACATCAACCAGACCTTCACCGGTGTCGCCATCGGTCGGCCTGGAGGGCGGGCTGGAGAAAAGAGTGCTCGCTGAACTGCTGGAGCGGCAGATCGAACTCGAGCGCGAGAACGACAAGCTGCGCCGTATCAACGCAGCGCTCATCGAGCGCATCGAATCCAGCGGCACGGGGCGCGATGCCTCTTATGCCGCGTTTCAGCATTCGGTCGAACTGGCCGAGCAGGTGCGCGAGCGCACCGACGCGTTGAACCAGGCGATGGCCGAACTGAAAGCCAGCAATCGACTGCTCAGCGACGCGCGATTACGGGCCGAAACCGCGCATCAGCACTTGGTCGATGCCATCGAAAGCATCTCCGACGCCTTTGTCCTGTTCGACAAAGACCAGCGCATCGTGCTGTTCAACAAGCGCTTCAAATCCCTCTGGAGCCGCACTCGCGTACGTATCAACAGCGGCACCCGGCTAGCCGAAGTGCGGCGGTTGGCCGAAAGCAGCGGCCTGATCGCGGAGGAGCATCGCGGCAAGGGCAAAGAGCCCACCGTTTACCGTCTGCACAACGGCCGCTGGGTGCAGGTCAGCGAACGCGCGACCCGCGAAGGCGGGCTGGTGATGCTCTACACCGACATTACCGAGGTCAAGGTCAGCGAAACCATGCGCCGCGAACAGGCGTTGGCGCAGAAGTCCCGATTGCTGCAGCGCGCCGTGGACAACCTGTCCCAGGGCGTCGCCATGGTCAGCGCCGACGGAGGGCTGGAGCTCTGGAATCGTCGCTTTCTTGAGCTTTGCGGCCTGGCGCCGATCGAGGCGCATAGGCCGTTCGAAGAGGTCATGGCCGACAGCGAGCTCAAGCTGCTGACGCCCAACACACGCGACACCGACGGCCTGCCGCTGGCCGAACTCGAACAACATCTATTCGACGGCCGTACGCTGGAGATACGCACCCATCCGTTGCCCACCGGCGGCTTCGTCAACACATTCACCGACATCACCGAGCGCTACCGGCACGCTGAGGCGCTGCGTGAAAGCGAACGCTGGATACGCCTGATCACCGACCACGTGCCGGCGTTGATCGCCTATGTGTCGGCAGACCTGACCTACGAATTCACCAACAAGGTGTACGAGGAATGGTATCGCTGGCCCAGCGACGGCATGCTCGGCCAGTGCCTGCCCGAGATCCACAGTGGTGAGCACTGGCAGCAGCTCGAGCCCTATATCGACCGGGCCATGTCTGGAGAAAGCGTCAGTTTCGAAATGGCCGAGCACAACCATGCCGGTCAGCAGCGCTACATGCTGCGCTCCTACGTGCCGAATCGGCAGCCTAACGGCGAAGCGGCGGGCATCTTCGTGCTGATTCAGGACATCACCGACCGTCGGCGCACCGCCGAAGCGCTGCATCAGGCCTATCAGAATCTCGAACAGCGGGTGCGCGAACGGACCGCGGAGCTGACCAGCCTGAACGAACAGCTGCTCTGCGAAATCGACGAGCGCGCGCACGCCGAGGCGCGACTGCGCGAAGCCAAGCGCGAGGCCGAACTGGCCAATCTGTCGAAGACCAAGTTTCTCGCCGCGGTGAGCCACGACCTGCTACAGCCGCTCAACGCGGCGCGGCTATTTACCAGTGCGCTAATGGAACAGCCTGCGGCACCTAGCGGCGGGCTGATCCGCAATATCAGCAATTCCCTGGAAGACGTGGAGAATCTGCTCGGCACCTTGGTGGATATTTCCAAGCTCGACGCGGGCGTGATCAAGCCGGATATCGCGCCCTTTGCCGTCAGCGAGCTGCTGGAAAATCTTGCCGTAGAGTTCCGGCAGATTGCAGGCAGCGAGCGGCTGCAACTGGACTTCATCCCGTGCTCGGCGCTGGTGCGCAGCGACATCCAGCTGCTCGCCCGGATATTGCGCAATCTGCTCACCAATGCGATTCGCTATACGCCCGAAGGCCGTGTGCTGCTCGGTTGCCGCCGTCGACGTCAAAGCCTGTCGATCGAGGTTTGGGACACCGGCGTGGGGATCGCCGAAGACAAGCTGGAGGAGGTGTTCCAGGAATTCAAGCGAGGCGAGGGCGTGCGGCCCAACCAGGACCGAGGGCTTGGGTTGGGGCTGGCCATCGTCGAAAAGATCGCCCGCATGCTCGGCCACCGCATTATGGTGCGCTCGCAACCGGGGCGTGGTTCGGTATTTGCCATCGAGGTCCCATTGTCCAAGCGCGCACCGAAAGCCCAGGTGGAGCCCGCAACCACCGATCTCTTGCTGGAAAAGCTCAAGGGCGCGCGGGTCTGGGTGCTCGACAACGACACTGCGATCTGTGCCGGTATGCGCACCTTGCTCGAAGGCTGGGGTTGCGCCGTGACCACCGCCCTGTCCGAAGAAGACCTGGCCGGCCAGGTCGACAACTTCCACGCTGACGCCGACCTGATCATCGCCGATTACCATCTGGATAACGGCTGCAATGGGGTCGATGTGGTCGCCACGGTCAATGCCCGTCGCGCCAGCCCACTACCGGCGCTAATGATCACCGCCAACTACAGCAACGAACTCAAGCAAAAGGTCAGGGAGCTGGGCCACATGCTGATGCATAAGCCGGTGCGCCCCATGAAGCTGAAAACGGCCATGTGTCACATGATGGAACAGGGGCACGCTTGAGCCGGTCCGCCCAGCGCTGTTCGCGAGCAAGCTTGCTCCTACGACCTACGTTGCCCTTGTAGGAGCGAGCTTGCTCGCGAATGCTTTTACGGGGTGAGGATCAACGACGCAGATAGGCCGCGAAGTCGATATCGCCAGCAGACAGGATCGCCTGCACGCGGTTGTGCACGTTGAGCTTGCGCAGGATCGCCGAGACATGGGCCTTGACCGTGGTTTCGGCAATGTCGAGGTTGTAAGCGATCTGCTTGTTCGATTCGCCTTTGGTCATCCGTTCCAGCACTAGCAACTGCTTGCGCGTCAGCGCCTGTAGCAGCTCCGGCGGGATGCTCTGTTCGTGATGCTGAGAGCGGCGAGTATTGGCGTTTTGGCTGCGGATAATATCCGAGGGCAGATAGACGCTGCCGTTGAGAATCTGCTCAATGGCCTCGGTCATCTGCGTGCGCGGCGAAGATTTGGTGATGAAACCGCAAGCGCCATAGGTGATTGCCTGTAACACGATCTGCTTATCCTGCTCGGCGGAGACGATCACTACCGGAATGGTCGGCGCCTCGTTGCGCAGGTTGATCAGGCCGTTGAGCCCATGCATGCCGGGCATGTTCAGGTCCAGCAGCACCAGATCCAGATCGTCGTGTTCCAGCGTCATCGCCAATGCGCTGTCGAGGTCGGCAGTTTCAAGAATTTCACTGCCCGGAAAGCCATCCTGAATGACGTTGTGGATGGCTTCGCGAAACAGCGGATGGTCATCAGCGATCAATATCTTGTGCATGGCCGGTCACCTCATTGTTGTGATTATGGTGGGGTGGATCGGGTAGCGCTTCGTCCTGTGCGACAGCGGATGATCGGTGGCGCGTTGCGTCGAACCAGTTTCAGGCGGGTAGGTCACGGCGGCGCGCAGAATGCTGCATCGGTAACGTTCAATGCCGAAACGATGGGATACGCCCTTAGGTGCCTCCCACTTGGCTGCAATCAGCAACAACACCGGCAGACTTGTCATCTTCCGCTTTCCAGTACTTCGGTCGGCCACATTACAGAGCAATGAGCGCTGTTTTGAAATCCTACAATCGACAGGAAAACCAGTACCAAAGTAGTAGAGACTCGCTCAGGCCGTTCGCCGCAACGCGGCGTGTTGCGGATTGAAGCTCAGCACGGCGAGCAAGCTGAACAGCAGGGTCAGGCCGAAGCAGATCGCTAGCGCCATCGGATTAAATCGCTCGTACAGCGCATAGCGCACCAGTTCGACCGCAAAGGTGAAGGGGTTGAACGAGCAGATCCAGTACAGCCATTCATTGGCGTCACGCATTTTCCACAGCGGATATAGCGCCGAGGACAAGAAGAACATGGGGAAGATGACGAAATTCATCACCCCGGCAAAATTCTCCAGCTGACGGATACCGTTTGAGAGCAACAGTCCCAACGCGCTGAGCAACAGCGCCACCAACAGCAATGCAGGCAATACCGCAAGCAGGCCCGCTGCGGGTGGCTGCACTCCGTAGAGCCAGGCCACAAGAAGAAACGCATAGACCTGCAGGAGTGAAATCAGCGCGGTCGCCAAGAGCTTGCTGGCGAGCAGGAAACCGCGCGGCAACGGGCTGGTCAGCAGCACGCGCATGCTGCCCATTTCGCGGTCATAGACCATCGAGAGCGAACCTTGCATCCCGTTGAACAACAGGATCATGCAGGCCAGGCCAGGCACGATGTAGGTTTCGTAAGTGATGTATGTGTCGTACGGCTCGATGATCGCGATGCCCAGCGCCGCGCGGAAACCGGCCGCAAACACCACCAGCCACAACAGCGGCCGCACCAATGCGCTGAAGAACCGTGAGCGTTGCTGGACGAAACGCAGCCACTCGCGCCAGACGATGGCACACAGGCATTCCCAATAGGCAGTCATGAGTCATGCTCCAAGAGTGGCTGAGGGGCAGGGCGCAGGCGCATCAGGCTGCGGCCGGCTGGTGGGTCAGGCGGCTAAACGTCTGTTCCAGGCTGCCATCCACGGCGGACAACACATCGGCACGGCCCTGGGCGGCCAGGTTTCCACGATTGAGGATCAGCAGATCGTCGTCGGCGCGGACTTCATCGAGCAGGTGCGTTGTCCAGAGCACGCTCATGCCTTCATTGCGACAAAGCTGGCGGACGTGGTCATTAAGCGCTTGGCGGCTGGCCGGATCGAGTCCGGCACTGGCTTCGTCGAGGAGTAGCAGGCTGGGCTCGTGCAGCAGCGCGCGGGCGATCTCGACACGTCGACGGTGACCGCCGTTGAGCTCGCGGACTTTGCTCTTGCGTCGCTCACCGAGTTGCTGGCGGTCCAGTTCCAGCTCGATACGGTCGTTCGCTAGCTTTCGTGGCATCCCATGCAGCGCAGCGTGGTAGCGCAGGTTCTGTTCGACGCTGAGGTCCAAATCCAACGTGCTCTGCTGGAATACCACGCCGAGGCGGCGAAGCGCTTTGCGCGGCTGATCGCGCAGGCTATATCCGGCAACTTGGATATGTCCCTGCTGCAGATCGTAAAGTCGCGTGAGGAGCGCAATCAGCGTGGATTTACCTGCGCCGTTCGGGCCTAGCAGGGCGGTGAAACATCCTGCTGCGGCGCTGAAACTGACATCCTGCAAGGCCTGACGCGGACCATAGGCGAAGCTGACGTTATCAAGCAGCAGGGCAGTCATGGCGCAACCACCACACCCCAAGGATAGCGGCCGACCTTGATCGACTTGACCACCTTGAGCGTACCCACGTCGATGACCGAGACGTCGCCGCTCACACCATTGGTCGTCAGCAGATGGCTCTCGTCGAGGTTGAATGCCATGTGCCAGACACGCCGGCCAACCAGCAGGTAATCGAGCACCTCGTAGGTTTTCGCATCGACAACAGCAATGTGGTTAGCGGGGCCGAGAGCGATGAAGGCGTACTTGCCGTCTGAGCTGAGCTTGACTCCGACCGGCTGGACCTTGTCCCGATGCACACCCTTGATCTGAAAGTCCAGCGTCTTGAGGATCTGTCGCTGCTCGACGTCGACCACGCTGACCGTGCCGCCGATTTCCGATGACGACCAAAGGACCTTGCTGTCTTTGCTGAACTCGACGTGACGCGGGCGTTGATCGACCAGCGTGTTGTCCACCAGCGCATTCGTGGACGTGTCGATCCAGTGCAGCATGTTCGTGGTTTCACTGGTGTTCACCGCCCATTTGCCATCCGGGCTCACGGCCATGCCCTCGGGCTCGACGCCTACGTCGATCTGCGCCAGCACTTCCTCATTGTCGACGTCGACCACGGTGACCAGGGCATCGTCCTCGTTGGAGATGTACAGCCATTTATTGTTCGGGTGCAGCGCGAACTGCTCAGGGTCGGCCCCAGATGGTAGTTGCTTGATGATTCGGCGTGTCGCCAGGTCCATGACCTGAACCGTGTCCGAGTCGCTGGCGCAGATGTAGAGCAGCTTGTTGTCGTGGGACAGCGTCAGGCCGCGCGGCCGCTGGCCGACTTCAAGCGTCTCGACCGTTTCCAGGCTGTTCAGGTCGATCACGCTGATGGTGTCGTCCTTTTCATTGGAGACGTACGCGGTGGCGGACAACGCGGAAACGCTCACGCAAGTCAAACCACAGGAGATGGCGGCGGCAAGAAGTGTTCTGGGCATTCTGAGGTTCTCTTGTTGTTGTGCAGGCTCGGTAGCGTGATTCAGCGCAACGCCAACTCATCGGCATATGCGTCCTGATCGCCGCGGACAGCACCGCTGTGAGGCGGCGGAAGGTGATCATGATTTCGCCTCGCTCAGCCGGCATTCACTTTCCGGTCGGTCGAAGCCGAGCGTGTCCAGCTCGCTTGTGGGATGCAGGAAACCATCCTGCGGCGAGTTGGAAACCAGCCCGCGCGGATGCACCAGTGGAATCGGCTGACGCAGCTGGCCATTCCAGGGGCGGAAGGTGAGTTTGCGGCCCTTGAAGCCATCCACCGGCAGGGTGTCGCTCAACGAGACCTGACGAATAGCATGCGGGTCGGTCACGCCGAGTTTGGTGATCGCGGTGGCCAGGCTGCGCACGCCAATCCAGGCGGCAAAGTCGCGGTCATTCATCCAGCGATTGGCGTGCGCTTCGAAACGCTTTTGCAGCTGCGCGGCGCCATAGGTCTCGACCGTCTTGTGCCAGCCGGTCGGGGTCATGCCTTGCGTGCCGACTACCGGGCGCGGCAGCCAAGTGTGATAGGGCACGTACTCGCCGAAATCGCCGCGCTCATCCGCAACCACCACCACGTCGTAGTCGTCGGCTTGGGTGAACAGCGGCATGTCCGCCTGGGCAGTACGGCGCTGATCGTTATCGAAGGACCAAGGCTTCTCTTCGATGATTTTGTGACCGAAGCGCTTGGCTGCGCGCCGCAGTGCCTCTGCATAGGCCTGATCCTCTGGCGTCGGGCCGCTGATCAAAAGCCAGCGGTTCCAGCGGCGTACGGCGAGAAACTGAGCCAAGGCATCCGCCAGCATGCTGCGGCTGGGCAGGGTATGCAGCACGTTGGCGAGACAGCTCGTAGTGCGCAGTTCGTCGCTGGCGCTGCCTGCATTGATGAGCAGGCTGTCGGGCATTGCCTCGGCGAGCTGGCGCAAGCTCCCGGCCGGTGCGTTTACTACGAATAAACGCAAGCCGTCCCGATGCAGCTGACGTGCGTCTTCGAGGAGTTGCTCGGGGGTATCGCTGTTGGTGATTTTCAGCGTGTAGCTGTGCTTAAGAAAACGTCCGGTGGTGTTGCTGTCGATGATGGCCAACTCGGCGCCACGCTGCCCGGCATCGGTTGGCTCGGGAATCACGTTGGAGAGCAGCGGTCCCGGATCCGGGCGGTAACCCAGATACCCGATCCGCACCGACAACGTCTCGCCGGGCGTCGGCGCAGCGGTGGCAACAAGCGGGGCGCAGGCGAGGGCGATGAGGTAGCCGGCTCGTTGTACGAAATGGCGCATGGGCAGCTCCTATGGCGTTGCGGCCAGCATAGGAACCATGGCGGGGTGGGGAAATATGCAGAAAGTACCAGTCGCTGTGTACCAAGGTAGTAAACAAGCGTCCCGCGGCCGCTCATAGGATAGGCCCACCGATAACAATAACGAGCAGACCCCTATGCCTCCATTCAAAGCCCTGGCGCTCAATTTGCTATTCATCGGCAGCCTGATCGGCTTCGATCATGCTCACGCGACGGGTGATTTGACGTTGCGAACCCAGTCGCTGCCTGACCTCAAGTTCGGCTCCGAGGAGACCGATTACGCGGTCTCGCAGAAGGAATACCAGCTGGAAACCGGCGTTGCCTACCAGCTCAAGGTCATCACCGACGGGCAGAAGGAGTGCGCGTTCCAGGCGCCGGAGTTCGCCAAGTCGATTTTCCTGCGCAAGGTCGAGGCCGGTGGTGTGGAAATCAAGGCGATCACGCTGGTCGAGCTGGAGTTCGAAGAGGCAGGCGAGGCGGAGATCTTCTTCTTGCCGGTCAAGTCGGGCACCTACGCGTTCTACTGTAAGGGCCTGCAAAACAAAGGGATGGAAGGCCGGTTCGTGGTGAAGTGACGCGCTCGCCTTGAACCCAGGCCTGCGCGGCAGTCCCACCGGGCGGTTAGCCACCCGGCTCCCTTTGTTGTCATACAGCCACGCGGTATAGAGGCCGGAGGCTATCAGGCCGCAACGCCTTCTTACCGCTGCTTTCCAGATGCTGAAGTCGTCCGATCCATTAATGACGCTTGCGACTGCGCATCCAGCGCTAGAAATACCATCAACGCGGCATAGGCATCGTTAGCGGCATAACGCTGCTGCGCTTCGGTCAGTTTTTTGTTCGCCCAGTTGGATGTCGATACGCTGCGCGACTTGCCAATACCGGCACCCAGCAGCGCCGCGACTGCACCGCGAAGCCCGACCTGACCCTTCTTGCCGTGATATCTCAAAGCCGACCCCAGATCGACGCTGTGCCGCAATTCGATTTCCAACCGGGTGCGTAGACGGCTGCGGTCGGACGCCAGCCCGAATCCGACTTTCAATACTCGGTCCGTTTCCAGCACCCGCTTGGCGGCTTCGGCGCAATCAGGTGTCCCGACCCGAAACAGATAGGCCCTTTCCGACGTTGCGAACTGAATGAGGTGTGGCCCGCTGGAAATTTCCCCAACCTTGAAGGTGGGTTTGGATTCGGTATCGAAGCCGATCTGTGCGAAATCCAGGATGTCGTCGACAGCCTGAGAGAATTCCGCTGGGGTCGAAGGCGTGAAAATTCGGTCGAGCGCGAGGCCGTCGAAGCGGGGCAGGCTATCGAGGTCGGTCAGCTGGGGGATACGTATGATGATAGGGCCTCCACTTCAAGCCGCTGTAATCTTCGGCCCTGGGAAACGGAGCGCGTATCCCTCATTAAAGCTCATGGCGCTCCGGTTCGATGCATCCGCCGGTATTACTTTTCCCAGTCCACCGGACAGCCGAGACAACCGTCCATATAGGTGCCTTGAAAGGTTGCATAGTATCGGCGCGCGCCAGCCAGGGTCGCGTTCGCGAGGTTTGCGTCGTTGAGCTTGCCTCTCTGATGCAGGGAAACTTCCAGCCGGCCTGTGTTTTCGCCTTGCTACCTCGGTGCCGCGTAATAGCCGCACGAGGCCCTACTACCAAGGGAGGAGGTGCAGACAACCAAAGCAGGATTCTGCCATCACAGCGCCACCGCCAAGATGACCGACATGCGCTCCGAACGGGGCTGCTTCGCTCAGGTACTCGAAAACAACGGTGGTAGTCATGAATAACAAAACCTCATTGCGCGCTCTCTTCGCTGTCGGACTTTTCGGCTTTGCCGGGTTGGCGATGGCTCATGGCGACGTCACACCACAAAAAGTCGAGACCAAAGGGCTGGCCCCTTTAGGCGAAGAGTGGGTCGAAGAAAATCCCTATCGTGCGCCGAACGAAGACAACGCCAAAGCTATTGAAATCGGCGCCTCCGCATACAATCAGAACTGCGCCCGCTGTCATGGCCTTGAGGCGATTTCTGGTGGTATAGCCCCGGACCTGCGCGACCTTGAAGCCAGCTACGACGGCGACGAGTGGTACAAGGAGCGGGTGATCAACGGTGCGGTTCGCGATGGTGCCGTCTACATGCCACGCATGGCCGATTACCTCAGCCAGGAAGCGCTCTGGGCGATCCGTACTTACATCGAAAGCGAAGCTGCCAAGCGGTGATTACCATGCGCCAGTTGCTCGGGGGCCTCTGCCTGTTACTTTCGTGCGCGCTGGTCCAGGCGGACGTGGTAAAGGTGCGTGCATTCGACGACATCATCGATTCGGGCGTGCTCAAGGTGGCGATGTATGAAAACTTCCCGCCCTACAGCTACATGGTCGATGGCGAGGTGCGCGGGGTCGACGCCGACCTTGCGCGCAAACTGGCAGCGGGGCTGAACCTGAAAGTCGAAGTGCTGTGGGTCACGCCGGACGAGACGCTCGACGATGACCTACGCAACTTCATCTGGAAAGGGCATTATTTGCGGCCGAACGTGTTGGCCGACGTGATGATGCGCGTGCCTTATGACCGCGAGTTCTCCTACAAGCAGAACGAGCTGGGCGAGTTGATCAACGAACTGGTAGTGATGTTCGGTCCCTATCAGCGCGAACGCTGGCAGTCCGCCTACGATGATCGGCGCATCGATGAGGTTTCGAGCGTGGGTGTGTTCCGCTTCCACCCGGTCGGAGTCGAAGTGGAAAGTGTGCCGTCCTTCTATTTGTCGTCCGTGTTCAACGGCAGCATCGCCAAAATGCTTCATCACTATCCAACGGCACAGGCGGCCTTCACGGCCATGCAGGCTGGCGAAGTAGACGCCACCATGGCGATGCGCGGTGAAATCGATTGGATGTTGCACCAAGCCAACGACAGTCATCTGAAGCTGGCCGAGAACGCCTACCCGAACATGGGCAAGCAGGCCTGGGAGCTGGGCATGGCCGTGCATGAATCCAACCGTCAATTGGCCTATGCCATCGAAGGCGTACTGGAAGGGCTGATCAAGGAAGATGAACTCGAGAAGATATACGCCAGCTACGGACTGCGTTACGAGCTGCCGGAGCTGTATCAGGCTGACTGAGCGGCAACTGACAGCAAGGACCAGACACGCCGCAAGTGCTCATGCATCTGCGGCGTTTTTTCGTCTGCACTTATTCACTCGAGAGATGGGCGCGTTCAGCCGGCCAAGCCATTGCAATCGTGGACCAGCGTGCCCTGCAGCGCGGTATTGCTACCAAGGGATGAGTGAAATCGGTACTGGGTGCAATTGTTGGCAAAGGGCCTTGGACGAAGAATCGGCACTAGACCGGGAAAATTTCCCGGCGACGATAACAATGAACCCGTAGAGGTAGCCGCAATGAAGCACACCGGTCTTCGCAAGCCCTTCGCCTTGACAGCGCTCTGCGTCGCCATGGCGATGTCCAGCGTGTCGGCATGGGCAGTCACTGATCAGGAAATCCTCGATGACGCCAAGTCCACAGATCAGATCGTTACCAACGGCCTGGGGCTGCAAGGGCAGCGCTACAGCCAATTGGAGAAGCTGAACACCGAAAACGTCAGCCAACTCCGTCCCGTCTGGGGTTTCTCCTTGGGGGGAGAAAAACAGCGCGGCCAGGAAGCACAACCGCTGATCAAGGACGGCGTGATGTACCTCACCGGCTCCTATTCGCGGGTCTTTGCTGTCGATGCGCGCACCGGTAAAGAGCTGTGGCAGTACGATGCGCGTTTGCCCGACGGCATCATGCCCTGCTGCGACGTGATCAATCGCGGCGTTGCGCTATATGACGACATGGTGATCTTCGGCACCCTCGACGCCAAGCTGGTCGCTCTGAACAAGGACACCGGCAAAGTCGTCTGGAAAAAGACCGTTGCAGACTACAAGGCCGGTTATTCCATTTCTGCCGCGCCGATGATCGTCAAAGGCAAGCTGATCACGGGCGTTGCCGGTGGCGAGTTCGGCGTGGTGGGCAAGATCGAAGCCTTTGATCCGAAGAATGGCGAGCTGCTGTGGACCCGCCCGACCGTCGAAGGCCATATGGGCTATGTGATGAAGGACGGAAAGAAGGTCGAAAACGGCATCTCCGGCGGGGAAGCTGGCAAGACGTGGCCAGGCGATCTCTGGAAGACCGGCGGCGCAGCGCCTTGGTTGGGCGGCTATTACGATGCGGATACCGATTCGCTGTTGTTCGGTACCGGCAACCCGTCGCCTTGGAACTCACACCTGCGGCCGGGCGACAACTTGTTTTCTTCCTCGCGTCTGGCTCTGGACCCGGACGATGGTTCGATCAAATGGCACTTCCAGTCGACGCCGCATGACGGCTGGGATTATGACGGTGTGAACGAGCTGATCTCCTTCGATTACAAGGAGGGTGACAAGATCATCAAGGCCGCCGGCACAGCCGACCGAAACGGCTTCTTCTATGTGCTCGATCGTACCAACGGCAAGTTCATCCGTGGCTTCCCCTTCTTGGATAAGATCACCTGGGCCAAAGGCCTCGACAAAAATGGCCGTCCGATCTACGACGACGCTAACCGTCCCGGCGCGCCGGGTGCGGACAAGGGCAAGTCGGTCTTCGTTGCGCCGTCGTTCCTAGGTGGCAAGAACTGGATGCCAATGGCTTACAGCCAGGACACCGGACTGTTCTACGTGCCATCGAACGAGTGGGGCATGGACATCTGGAACGAGGGCGTTGCTTATAAGAAGGGTGCCGCCTATCTGGGGGCCGGTTTCACCATCCATCCGCTGAACGAGGAGTACATCGGCGTACTGCGCGCGATCGATCCGAAGACCGGCAAGGAAGTCTGGCGCTACGAGAACTACGCGCCGCTGTGGGGCGGCGTGCTGGCGACCAAGGGCAACCTGGTGTTCACCGGTAACCCGGAAGGTTATCTGATGGCTTTCAACGCCAAAACCGGCAAGAAAGTGTATGAATTCAACACCGGTTCCGGCGTGATCGGCTCGCCGGTCACCTGGGAAATGGACGGCGAACAATACGTTTCCGTGCTCTCCGGCTGGGGCGGGGCGGTTCCGCTGTGGGGCGGGGAAGTTGCCAAGCGCATCAAGGACTTCAACCAGGGCGGTATGGTCTGGACGTTCAAGCTGCCGAAGGATCAGACCGTCGCCAAGCGTTGATGGCGCTGCGGTAAACATGGAAGGCCGGCTTACGCCGGCCTTTTCGTTCGCTCCATCTGCACATGGCGGACGGTCGGCTACAGGGGAGGGTGGGGCGCGCAGATGCAACCCATCAATCCATTGGAGCCTGCGCTGCATCGGGGCCAGCACCACGACGCTCTGCCAGTGCCTGTTAAAGCCTTCGCGTCTACTACCAAATGAGGACGGCTTCTGTCCCTTGGGTGAATTCCGGCAGGCGGCCCGCGCTGCCTAAGATCGCTCCATGTCCTGTCCACCTCCCGGTCAGGCTCCGACAAGCAGAAATTAGAGAGGCCGCTCATGATCTACGCCCAACCCGGTACTGCAGGCGCTGTCATTTCGTTCAAGCCACGTTACGGCAACTTCATCGGCGGCGAGTTCGTTCCGCCGGTGAAAGGCGAATACTTCGTCAACACCTCGCCGGTCAACGGCGAAATGATCGCCGAGTTCCCGCGCTCCGGAACGGAAGACGTCAACCTCGCCCTGGATGCCGCTCACGCCGCTGCCGATGCCTGGGGCAAGACCTCGGTTCAGGATCGCGCGCTGATTCTGCTGAAAATTGCCGACCGTATCGAAGCCAACCTGGAAAAGCTCGCCATCGCCGAAACCTGGGACAACGGCAAGGCCGTTCGCGAAACCCTGAATGCCGACGTGCCGCTGGCCGCCGACCATTTCCGCTACTTCGCCGGTTGTATTCGCGCCCAGGAAGGCAGCGCTGCCGAGATCAACGAGCACACCGCTGCGTACCATTTTCACGAGCCGCTGGGTGTGGTCGGTCAAATCATTCCGTGGAATTTTCCGCTGCTAATGGCAGCGTGGAAGCTGGCTCCAGCCCTGGCTGCAGGAAACTGTGTGGTGCTCAAGCCAGCCGAGCAGACGCCGCTATCGATCATGGTATTCGCCGAGCTGATCGGCGATCTGCTGCCTGCAGGCGTTTTCAACATCGTGCAGGGCTTCGGTAAAGAGGCGGGCCAGGCGCTGGCCACCAGCACCCGTATCGCCAAGATCGCCTTCACCGGTTCCACCCCGGTCGGCTCGCACATCATGCGTTGCGCCGCAGAGAGCATCATTCCGAGCACCGTGGAGCTAGGCGGCAAGTCGCCAAACATCTTCTTCGAAGACATCATGAACGCCGAGCCGGCTTTCATCGAGAAGGCCGCAGAAGGCTTGGTGCTGGCATTTTTCAACCAGGGGGAAGTCTGCACCTGCCCGTCGCGCGCGCTGATTCAAGAGTCCATCTTCGAACCCTTCATGGAAGTGGTGATGAAGAAGATCAAGGCCATCAAGCGCGGTAACCCGCTGGATACCGACACCATGGTCGGTGCCCAGGCGTCCGAGCAACAGTTCGACAAAATCCTCTCTTACATGGAAATCGCCCAGCAGGAAGGCGCGCAGATTCTCACGGGCGGCGCGGCTGAGAAGCTCGAAGGTGGCCTGGCCACTGGTTATTACGTGCAGCCAACCCTGATCAAGGGGCACAACAAGATGCGCGTTTTCCAGGAAGAGATCTTCGGACCGGTGGTCGGTGTCGCCACTTTCAAAGACGAAGCGGAAGCGCTGGCGATCGCCAACGACACCGAGTTCGGTTTGGGTGCTGGCGTTTGGACCCGTGACATCAATCGAGCGTATCGCATGGGCCGCGGCATCAAGGCTGGGCGCGTCTGGACTAACTGCTATCACCTGTACCCGGCACACGCCGCGTTCGGCGGCTACAAGAAGTCCGGTGTTGGTCGCGAGACGCACAAAATGATGCTCGACCATTACCAGCAGACCAAGAACCTGCTGATCAGCTACGACATCAATCCGCTCGGATTCTTCTGACCTCGGAGGACCCGGTGCGTCGCTCCTACGCGCCGGCTTAACTTGCTTGCACTGAACGTGCGGGGGCTACTCTGGCTTTATAAGTCACAAATGGTCCATCAACGCAACGCGGCCTTCTGGCCGCGTTTTTTTTGCTCGATGACCAGCTATCGTGCGTTTCGAACTTCGCTGTGTGTAAAAAAAGGGGGAGGGGATGCCGCTTCTATCAGTGTCTGCTTTGCTGAGGCGGCTGAAGGACACATTAAGGCTGTATGGAGCTTTTGCGGATTGCTTTGATCATAGAAAACAGTAGGCTTGCCGGACGTAACAAATAATAACTATAGGCCGTTGTATGAGCCCCAATCTTAGCCTGCAGCGCAAATTCGTTTCCCCCGAGATCGTGTTTGGTGCGGGTTGCCGGCACAGTGTCGGCAACTACGCGAAGAACTTTGGCGCGCGCAAGGTGCTGCTGGTTTCCGACCCGGGCGTAGTCGCCGCCAGTTGGGTCGGCGACGTTCAGGCAAGCCTGACCCACCAGGACATCGACTACCATCTGTTTACCCAAGTCTCAGCCAATCCCCGTTCCGAAGAAGTAATGCTCGGCGCAGAGGTGTATCGCAACGAGGGCTGTAATGTCATCGTCGCCGTGGGCGGCGGTAGTCCGATGGACTGCGCCAAGGGCATCGGTATTGCAGTGGCTCACGGGCGAAATATTATCGAGTTCGAGGGCGTCGACACGCTGCGCGTACCAAGCCCGCCGCTGATTCTGATTCCAACGACGGCCGGGACCTCTGCAGATGTGTCGCAGTTCGTAATCATCTCCAATCAGGACGAGCGGATGAAGTTTTCCATCGTCAGCAAGGGCGCGGTCCCAGACGTCTCGCTGATCGATCCGGAAACCACCCTGAGCATGGATCCGTTCCTCTCGGCATGCACCGGCATAGACGCACTGGTACATGCAATAGAAGCCTTCGTCTCGACCGGCAACGGGCCACTGACCGACCCGCACGCGCTGGAGGCGATGCGCCTGATCAACGGTCATCTAGTGCAGATGATTGCCAATCCGGCAGATATAGAGCTACGCGAAAAAATCATGCTCGGCAGCATGCAAGCCGGCCTGGCCTTTTCCAACGCTATTCTGGGTGCAGTGCACGCGATGTCCCATAGTCTGGGCGGTTATCTCGATCTCCCGCATGGCTTGTGCAACGCGGTGCTGGTCGAGCATGTAGTGGCATTCAATTACAGCGCTGCGCCCGAGCGCTTCAAGGTCGTGGCGCAAACGTTCGGCATCGATACGCGCGGTATGACCCATACACAGATTCGCGATGGTTTGGTCACCCATCTGGTTCAGCTCAAGCAGGCCATTGGTTTCAACGAAACGCTGGGATTGCATGGCGTAAATCTTTCCGACATTCCATTCCTGTCGCGGCACGCCATGCAGGACCCCTGCATTTTGACTAACCCTCGCTCGTCGACCCAGCGCGACGTCGAAGTTGTATATGCCGAAGCACTCTGAGCAGGACAACGCTCTCGCTGGCCTGCTTGGGCTAGGAACGCTTTCGGCACGCAAAAGCCACTATCCCGAACTGGTTGCGCGCCTCGAAGAACTGGAAGCCGAGCGCAATCGCTACAAGTGGCTATTTGAACATGCGGTACACGGGATTTTTCAGGCCAGCCTGCAGGAGGGCATCCGCGCGGCCAACCCTGCCTTGGCGGGTATGCTCGGCTACGACAGCCCCTCGGACGCGCTCTGGGGACTGACTGATCTTTCCCACCACTTGTTCATTGGCGGCGAGGAAGAGCTGAAACGCATTCGTCACGTTCTCAGCACTCAACGGGGCCTGTTCGGCTATGAGACCCGCTTGCGTCGCAAGGATGGCAGTGCGATTGACGTAATAATGAACCTGCTGCTCAAACCGGAGGAGGACGGCCTGGTCGAGGGCTTCGTTGCCGACATCACCGAGCGCAAGCTGGCGCAGTTGCGGTTGTTGCAGCTCAACGAGCAGTTGGAACAGCGCGTCACTGAACGGACTGTCGAACTGCGCAAGGCACGTGATGCGGCCGAAGCGGCCAACCACAGCAAAGACAAATATCTCGCAGCGGCCAGCCATGATCTGCTGCAGCCGCTCAACGCGGCGCGCCTGTTGATCTCAACCTTGCGCGAGCGGGGCTTACCCGGCGCGGAGCAGAATCTCGTCGAGCGCGCGCATCTGGCGCTGGAAGGTGCGGAAGATTTGCTCACCGACTTGCTGGACATTTCCAAGCTCGATCAACGAGCGATCAAGCCGGATATCGAGGTGTACCGTCTGGATGAAGTGCTGCTGCCACTGGTCTCCGAATTCCAATCGGTGGCGCAAGCGGAAGGTCTTGGCTTCGACCATTACATTCCAGCGTATGCGCTGCGCAGTGACTTCCGGCTGTTGACGCGCATTCTGCGTAATTTTCTTAGCAATGCCTGTCGTTATACGGATAAGGGCCGGGTGCTGCTGGGTGCGCGCAAGCGTGGCGAGTTTCTACGGATCGAGGTCTGGGATACCGGCTGCGGCATCGAGGCGGACCAGATGCAGTCAATCTTTCTGGAATTCAACCAACTGGGCGTTCAGCGCGCCGCTGAACGCGCGGGGGTCGGCCTGGGACTGGCCATCGTCGAGCGGATCGCGACCATGCTCGACTACCACATACATGTTCGCTCGCAACCGGGTCGTGGCTCGGTATTCAGCATCGACGTGCCGCTGGCCGAGGCGCCGTTAGTATCAGCCAGCGAAGCGCCTTTGATGATGCCGATGCTGGGCGATCCGCTGCCAGGGCGCCGATTGCTGGTACTGGATAACGAGCTGAGCATTTTGCACAGCATGGCCGCGCTACTCGAGCAATGGGGCTGCGAGGTGCTAACCGCCACCGACGAGGCGGCCGCAATGGCGGCTCTGAATGAATCACCGCCCGAGTTGATTCTCGCCGACTACCATTTGGATCAGGGCGTGACCGGCTGGGACGTGGCGCAGGCCATGCAGACATATTTCCGAACGCCGATCCCAGTGGTGATGATTACCGCAGACCGCAGCGACCAGTGCCGCCGCCAGTTGCAGGGTGTCGGTGTGCCGGTGCTGAATAAACCGGTCAAGGCCGGAAAGCTGCGCTCGGTGCTGAGCCATCTGCTAAATGGCAAGGGGGGCAATCATGCGGAACAGAACAAATCCGATCTGGTGTGAACGTTGAAAGTAAAACGGAAAGCCAAATCGCCTTATATTACCGTTAGTTAGTGGCGATGTCGCTCCATTGCCGGAAAACTTAGATCGTTATTCCGGTAATGAAACGGTACTCATTCGTTTTTCCGCCAATGAAACGTACAAATGGTTTATGTAAGTCACGCTCCGACGAGATGACCAGATCCCTGTCCAACCTCCCTCCACCAACATTAGGGAGTCGCTCAAGTCAAACTCAGGCTTGCAGACCCCGCCCCTGAAGTGACGGCCTCCATCGCACGAGCCCCATCGCACAGAGACGCCGCTTTCCCTAAACCGCATTCCACGGACATGAGGATAGGCTTTCGGCCGGCCAATTCTCCACAGCTAAACAGCAAGAGCAAACTTTTTTATTACTAGAACGAGTCAGATCAATACTTTGCAGTAATAAAAAAAGAAATTCTCTTTTATATATATTTTAATTAATTAAGCATCCCAGTGAAAGATATATCAAGGTAAATCACTGAAATAGCTGACAAATTAAACAGTAAACCAAGTGTATTATCCTCCGTTGCTGAAAGTTCAATATTCGTATAAAGAAACCTTCGCCTTCGAATCGCCTAAGCTATTGAGCTTTTTGCGTGGTTGCGTGTTCGCGATGGATGGCTATTATGACCCGAGCCTTATGAACCTCAACTAACAATCGAAACTCAGAGTTGGTCATGGATAACAAACATTCGGAGGAAGAAGCGCATCCGCTTGAAAACACCATGGCGTTGGCACCAGCCAGGAACCCGTACGATGGTGTCCCCAGAGACTGGAAAG
Source organism: Stutzerimonas sp. VN223-3 (assembly GCF_045999685.1). NCBI lineage: Bacteria > Pseudomonadati > Pseudomonadota > Gammaproteobacteria > Pseudomonadales > Pseudomonadaceae > Stutzerimonas > Stutzerimonas sp. VN223-3. The sequence continues at coordinate 1,423,415 of NZ_RBEC01000001.1, forward strand.
AATCTGGTGTTCCACCCAGCGATGAAGTCATTCCATCTCAGGTCAGGACAATTGATCAGCGGGAGGAACAGCTCGCAGATGAACGTAGATCTGTATTCGAACAGGTCGATCAAGGACTGCGTGCCAGTAGAGGCATGGAGCTTCTTGGGTTAAAAAAATCTCATTTCTATAAGTTGCTCGACGATCATCGCAACGGAAAGAACATCGTTCGCAATCACAAGGGAACGCCTAAAGGAGGCAGTCGAACAACATCGGGCCAGGTGGCCGCACTAGGCAAAGCGTACGACAAGCACTACGTTGGCCCAAAGGCTTCTATCAGTGAGTTATTGACGTGGGCCCGCCGTTATTGTGAGAGGTCTGGTGAAAAGGCGGTAAGTCGCCATACAGCGAGAAGATATCTCTATGCAATACCAGAAAAAGACCGTGACCGGAAAACGCTCACTAATGAGCAGTTCAATCAAAAATATGGATTTAAACCAAAAAAATTAATCATCGATGGTTTGCTGCGTCGCGTGTCAATGGATCATACGCGCGTGGATATACTGCTCGTCGATGAGTTCAACAGAGATTTGATTATCGGTCGTCCCTGGATAACTATGATCATCTGTGACAGGTCTCGGGTGATCCTAGGTTTTTATCTTAGTATGGAAACCCCAAGTCTAAACACTGTTGCCGCAGCTCTAGCGTTTGCGGTGATGAATAAAGATAGCAGCCTGTTCGGTTTCGTAACTTACCCAGAGGAATACCCCTTCTTTGGTATTCCGTCTGTCATTTATACAGATAACGCCGCTGAATTCACGAGCGATGCATTTATCCAGCAGTGTCAAGAATGGGGGATGGAGTGGGATCATCGTCCCATTGGGAAAAAGTGGTATGGCGGGATCATAGAGCGTGTAATTGGCTCATTCATGACAACATCAGTGCACTTTCTTCCCGGTTCAACTGGGAGCAACGTCGTAGAGCGGCAGGGGTTTGAAAGCGAGCTAAATGCCAAATTGGACTTCGAGCAATTTGCGGAGTGGATGCTGAAAGAAATAACTGTTTATCACGGAAAAATTCACGCTTCCCTTCGGTGCACCCCTAGGCAAGCTTTCACCCATTATAAGAGTCAAGGAAAGTATGATTCGTCGAGGGTTATTAGTAAAGAAGATGAGACGAGATTTCTGATCGATTTTTGCCCGACTTCCTTCGGTCACAAAGTTCACTCATATGGGATTAATTTCGCCGGTCGCAGGTACGCAAGCGATGCCCTGGAGGAATATGTAGGCCAAAACATCGATGTTAAGTACTTGCAATATGACCTTAGCTATATTTGGGTCAAGGTGCCTCATGGCTTCTTAAAGATTAGTTGTTCATATACCCGTGACGGGCTAGCGATGCATTGGGAATCCTACTCGAACCACAAGCAGTTATCGAAGCGTATGCCAGGTTTAATCAACAAGGCTAGCGGTACCATCGATGACGAGTTCGCACCCTCCGCCATGGATCGCCAGGAAGAAATTCTTCAAGAGGCTGCAGCCATGAAAACGGCTTTCATGAATGCGCCAAAACAACCGGCTTTGCCTCCACCCCTTCCACCTTCAGCCGAAGGGGTGGCGCTGGATGAAGTGGAGGTGCACCCCATTGATGACAGCAAATTCTATGTCCAAACCGATGACGTTATCTGGGAGGAAGACGAAATTCTCCGGCCACGAATTATCTTAGACACCGATGAAATCGATCTGCTTGTTCCGGTTTTAATCGTTGACCCTAAGGAGGGTTGAGTTATGAGTAATCGGGATGAAGCTCTAAAATACGCTCACGTCAAAGCGGACATAAGGCACCTTGTTGACTTGCCGGCAGAACAAAGGATTCAGATCTGCCGCCATGATATTTGGATCGATACGCCACGTTTGAAGCCATTGCTGAACTGCCTAAACCACATGGTATACACAGACAACCAGATCCAGGCGTCTAGCATATTCATCCATGGTGGAGGCGGTGACGGTAAGTCCGCATTATTCCATCGGTTGCAGGCGCTGGGCGAGCTTTCGGGAAAGAAAATGGTGTTCATCACCCTGACCGAGAATTTGAACCGTTACAAACTCCATGATGCGATTTGTGAGCAATTCAGCGTGCAGATCGGCAAGAGAACAACTGCGGCCAATAGGCTTGATATTATAGAGAAAAAAATACATTCGGGGGGCATTGGTGCAATTGTCATCGATGAGTTGTCAGATGCAATGCTTGAGGGGAGCACCAACAAGCGAATAATATTATCACTGCTGCGTAGCCTCGCAGAAGGTAAACTTAAGCTGTGCGTTATTGCTTTTGGCAACTCAGTTGCCAACGAAGCCATGATACTTGACCGTGTTCTGGATCGGCGATTTGTACAATGGGAGCTTCAGCCTTGGAAATTAGATCAGCACTTTGTGGACTTCATTGCTACGTATGAAACCCATTTGCCCCTGAAGCTCGCGTCGAATGTTGCATCCCCGAAGCTGCGGACGCTCATACATTCAAACTCACATGGCATTCTTGATAATATCGTAAAGATTCTTAAAAGCGCGGCTATGGATGCTATCGAGCAGGGTACTGAGCGGATTACCCAAGATCAAATCCCTAACATTGATGCTCTGGCGATGAAGTATGGCTTCAAAATCCACCATCCCGGCAAGCCCAAAAAGAAATGATCAAGCTCTCGCCCTCACAGTTTGCCACCGCTAATAGTGTCTTAGCTGCTTTGACACGTGGGCGCGCATTTTGCTTTGTCTCATCCCAGCCTGGCTTTGGTTTGACGACCTGCATAGAAAATATCAAGTCACGTCTGAGTAATCCGATGTTCACTATCGCAGACCACCCTGAACTTGCCGGGTTGGATATGTTTGCCCAGCTCTACCATCACCTAAATATTGATTTAGAGTTCCAAGCTAAAAATAAATTGCCAGGTTTTGCAGCCGAAATTGTTTCCTTAAGAGAGATTTCGACAATTTTTGTCGACGATATAGATATGTTTCTCTGTGGTGAAAGTGCGAAGCGCCGCACTGTGCAGCAGCTAAAGTGTATCTTAACTGCTCTACCGACAGTAAATATTGTAATCTCTGGGCGTCATGAAGAGGCATGGGAGATGTTCGAACTATTCGAGTGCTCACCGCACTGTGTTGAGGCCTTCAGCTTAGATGGCTTTCAAGATTTTAATGAATACAAGGTTTTTTTTGATTCGATTCTCGCTGAAAACTCAAAAACTAAGTTAACGGACGTATCGCTGAAAGCGCTTTATCTCGATACGAAAGGTAACCTTGGCGATACATTTCTCCGGTTGTTTCACCCCGCGTACCTTTACAAAGGTTAGAAGTAATGACGGTTTTTATCGATAGCTTACCGATCGAGGGGGAGCTTTTGTCGTGTTGGCTATATAGGCAAAGTATGGTTTCTAAAAACACGCCGCTTGGCCGCGAGGAGCTCAGCCAGCTGTGGTTGGCCTCGGGCCCGGCGCTAGATTTCGATCCGGATTTCTCGCGAAGCTCCCATTTTACGAACGCGGCTTGTGATGCCGTAGGCATGAGTAGTGATCTAAGGGCTTTTTTCATTCAGCCACCTAGCAGTTGGCTAATACCACGCTTTTACAGGCGCACGTTCTGCTATCAGTGTTTGGCTGAAAATTTTCGAACACTTGCATTTCCTACCTCGCTGAAGAAATGGTGCGCTGTAGGCGTCGTAGTATGCGAGTTTCATAATTTGCCGCTAGTCGATGCTACAGAGGTATTCGCGCCTAAGCTGAGCATGGCTATGAAATTTTTTCAGATGCATTATTTACACAAGGACAGGTACATTTCAGCATCACGCTTTCAGGCTGGGATGCGGTCGATTAAGTCTTTGATCTTGGTACAGGACATGCTCAATCGCTTCGAGGTTAATGCCCTGCCAGGCAACCTGAGCAGCGATGCTCACCAAAATAGTGAGTGGGCATTCTCAAAATTTCTGATCTGCTTGATGCTCTATCCCAGGTTTGGCCTTATCAATCGCCATATGCGAAACGACGCCGCTTACCTCCAGCTCCCGGTATTTCAGCAGACTTTTACTCACGGCCCGCTGATAGCCAGTATCGCTCACCGAAGGGCCGCTCTGCTTATCCTCGGTTGGCTCTACGAAGTTTTGCCAACAGACGAGTCAAGCGTGATTGATGCTCTGTTGAACGCAGTAGGAGGCGGGATTGGGTTTTCAGAAGCCTATAGTTTGGGATCATCCTGCAATGGCTTCACGGCAGAACACGCTGCGGTCATCGCACGGCGACTTCTCCAATGGCAACCTCCAGTAGTCTCCAGCAGGACACTACAGTTTGTCGAGGGATTCGTTGCTTCTACTGTTAAGTGAAGGATGGTTGACTTGCCCTCAAAATGTAAGGGCGTGGGAGTGGTGAGATCGAATGAATGCTAGGTTTTCTTTAATCACCGAAATCTCGCTACCCTTAGGCCCAATCTGCCTAGACGACCTATATGGCGGTGCTGGTGTATGGATTGACTTCTTGGTGGCCATGCCACAGGTGCGCGTACTTCGATACTCAGTACGTCAAAGCGCAGAACGAAGCACTTTTGCATCCGCTCTCCACGCAGGCCCCTTGGTAAAAGTCACGCCAACCGTTAAGCAGTGTCGAATCAGTTTTACCTACACAACTTTGTACTCACCCTGGCCAGTGGGGAAGGAGTTCGATCACGCTCGTAATTTTTGCGACTTTTTTTTATGCAGGTTTTTTCAATGGCCGGCAGAGATGTATAGCAACCGATCTGAAGTTTTCAAAAGTTCTTTCGCTTTAATTTCCGAACAAGCAAAAATCACCGTTGCATCGATGCAGGGGGTGTTATTATATTTCCCGTGATCTTCCGGAGTGAGTTTCCAAAACGCCTTGAGTGCTTCCTCCCATCATCGGTGATTCCATCCGATGCGATCGCGATGGGCTTAAAGGCCGTGGGCATCATTGGGCATCACCTTGATCGGAGGGGAGGCGGGTCGTGGAGAACGACAGTCGTTGATTACTGATCACCGGCGCTGGCGCATGACGGAATCCAGCTCGAACAGCACAGCCGTCTCGTGATCCATTCCGTCCGTTAGCGCGAGGCGAGATGCCTCTTTGATGCTCGGATCGCTGTTGTTAGGGTAACCGAGGCCCGCTACTTCGCTGAGAGCCGGCGCAAAGCTGATCGCCAGCCGAAAGCGCTTTGAGCAGCTTCAATTGCCCTAAGGGCCTCCAGATCCCGCACGTCTGGGCTATCGGTGGCGACGGTAGTAGGTGCGCAGCTGCTCAGCGAGCCTTTTACCGCTGCTAGGCTTGCTTTCGTCTTGACCCTCATCGGCACTGTCACCGAAACCGCGCTGCGCATTGATCTCGTGAACTCGGATCTGATTCGATAGAGAATTACGTTCCAATGGAACAGCCGCGTCAGCTAGCGCTTGAAGGTTCGCAATCCGAGTCTCCGCGTTAGGAGCTGAAAGCTTGCCCGGGTCGAGGCGATACCACCGCACTTTGAGCGCTTTATGCAGGCGTCGTTGAGGTAGTCGTGCAGGTGGCCATAGTTGCAGGTGGCTGCACCTGGCCATCACCAGCCTGGTTCTGAATTTTTTCCAAAAGGGTGCCACCCGTGCCCGCTCTTTTCGATAGTCCGAGTAACGCGTAGGAAAATGATCAGGCTCCAGCTGAAAACGCATCCCCACCATTCCGCCCGACCAGGAAAAATTCGGGATCAAATCGCGGATATGATGAAGCTCGCCCTGCGCCGCTTGTATCCAGACATCTAGCGTCGCAAAGCGCCGTATCGCTGCGCTCTTGGCCCTTTCTCAAAAGACGCCGAGCGAAGCCGCAGGATGGACACAAGATCATGGAGATCAGGTGCTGGTAACCCAACCCGTTCGATGTCTCTGGAAGCGTTAAACGCGGTTCACCAGGCGCGCCGGCAACCGAGTCCAGTACAAACAGTACTGCGGCCTCATCATCTAAGCCATCGGATGGAGCGAGGCGAGTTGCCACCTTGATGCTGGGATCGCTGTTGTTAGGGTAACCGAGGCCCGCAACCTCCCTAAGCGCCGGCGCAAAGCTCGTTGTCAGCCTGGTGTCAAAAGCGCTTTGGGCAGCTTCAATCGCCCTCAGCGCTTCAAGATCCGATACATCCGGGCTGTCGCCTGGATCAAGGTGGCTACGATAGTACGTGCGCAGCTGCTCAGACAATTTCCTGCCACTTCCCGTTTTGCTCTCGTCTTGCCCCTCATCGGCGCTGTCGCCGAAACCGCGCTGAGCATTGATCTCATGAACCCGGATAAGATTGAGGAGTGGATTGCGCTCAAGTGGCACTGCAGTGTCGGCCAGCGCTTGCAGGGTCGCTGTCCTGCTTTCGGCACAAGGAGGAGAAAGCCTATCTGGGTTAAGCCGGTACCAACGCACTTTGAACGACTTGATCAAACGCCGGTTTAGATAGTCGTGAAGACTCTGTGGCCACAGCTGCAGGGAAGGGCGCACTTGCCCTTGTTCAGCCTGATTGCGGATCTCCTGAAGAAGCGTGGCCACGCGCGTACGCTCCTTTCGGTAATCGGTATAAAGCGTTGGTAGATCGTCCGGTTCCAATCGAAAGCGCATCCCTACCATTCCCCCGGGCCAGGAAAAGTTCGGAATCAGATCGCGAATGTGATGGTGCTCCCCCTGAGCCGCCTGTATCCATACGTCGAGTGTCGCCAGCCACGCGGCCCAACTATTAGCATCTGGAATCGCAAAGTCTTCGCCTGCCTGCTCCCACTCACGTCCGATGGCATCAAGCGTGGCTATATGGCAAAGAGTTAAGTCCTGCAGTCTGAATGTGGTGGGCTTCACTAAGAACTTGCGCAGCGCCAACATCGCCGAAGATTTGCCGCTATTGTTGGCGCCCACCAGGAGCGTCGTTTCGGCGGCCAAATCGATTCTGACGGACTTCAGCTTACGAAAATCGCGATTTCCAGGTGCTGGATACGCATAGACTCATCCTTGAAGAATTGGAGGGAGGGCCGTAGTGCGTTGCCCACTACATTGAACCTTACCTGAGCGGTAGCCAGCCACCAATATAGCTAAGCAAGGTTGAGTGCGATGTCGAGGCACGATCGTCATGATCGGGCACGGGCTGGACTGTCTCGGGCGGGCTCCGCTTGGAACCCCGCATGCGGAGTGTGCGCGTCACCACAGGTGGCGCAGGTGAGACTCAGCACTCCCGGGCCAGGTGTCTGACCACGCAACAGGGAAGAGGGAAGCGCGAGTAGGTTAAACACCATGCTAAATGGAGTTCGGGATCTTCTTGACGGCAAGCCCCCCGAAGGAAACCATGGAATCCACGTAGCGGAGAGCGGATTTCATATCCTTCCAGCCGACGTAACTCATCAGACCCTTGATATCCCAACCATTGGCGAAAGCCCAAGTCGCAAACCCGCGACGCAACGAATGACTGCTGTAGAGGTCTGCAGGCAGGTCCGCCTCACTGAAGATTCTCCGAAGCATAGGGATCAAGCTCCTGGAGTTGATGGCTGTGTCTGAAAGGTTTCCCCACCGATCTATCCCTCGAAAGACCGGGCCTCTGACGAGCCCCGCAGCGGAGATCCAGCTCACATAAGCTTCGACAGGGCAGAGTTTGTTCAGCGCCGGCGTCTGAAATGTCGTGCCCAAGTATTCACGATCGCCTTTGCTTTGTGGGAGGAAGAGGGTCATTCCTTCGCCGGGTTGGGCTTGGATGTGTTCAACCTGTAACCGCGCAAGCTCATCACTCCGGAACCCCCTCCAGAATCCGATCAAGACAAGCGCGATGTCGCGCCGGTACCGCATGACCGCTTTGTGGTTGCCTGCGGCGTACGCGGCCGTCGCCTCACTCTCCAGCCATCCGATGGCCTGCTCCAAATGCTGGAGGAGGAGGGGCACAGCCTGTTTGACCTGGGCAGGGTGAACAGCACGAATGCCTTTGAGGACGCGCCTGACATCGGGCGTCTTTGTCGGATCTGGAAACCCTTGGGAGATGTGCCATTGAGCCAGAGCCGCCAGGCGCTGCTTCAGAGTACTTATGGAGTGCTGGCTAGCGTACTCGGCCAGGTACCGGACGATGGCATCTCCAGTGGCAGGAAGGTACCCGCCCCAAGTGATCTCGAAATGCTCAACCGCCGCCCGGTAGCTCCTGCGGGTGTTCTCTCGTGTCCCGGCCCTAAGGTAGATCTCGGCCTTGCTCATGGTTGACCTCATCGTAGCCACGTCGCGCTCTGGCGGGGGCGATACGCACTGAAAATGCCATATTACAACGCTGAGAGGACATAAATTCCTATTATTCTATCTTAGAAAAAGCAGATAAAAGCTCAGAAGTGGTAAGCTGGTCGCACGTAAATACATATTACGTAATACGGTACGAAATAGTAGGAGGCAGCCATGGCGCGCGCAGGCATCAACAAGGCCGTCGTTCAAAAAGCCCGGCAAAGCCTGTTGGCCAAAGGAATCAATCCCAGCATTGATGCTGTACGTACCGCGTTGGGCAATACGGGCTCTAAGACGACCATTTCCCGGTATCTGAAAGAAATCGAGGCGCGTGATCCAAAACCGGATACGAATAGCCAGAGCCTCAGCAAGGAGCTTTCAGCCTTAGTGGAAAGTCTTGTTAGCCGGGTACAGGAGGAGGGCACAGAAACGCTCGTGCAGGCGCAGGCTGAGTTCGATGAGCAGCGTCTCACCCTTGAGAAGGAGGCCGTCGCTCGCCAGGCGGAGCTGGAGAATCTCGCCCAGCAAGTCAGCACTATGAACGCTGCGCTTCAGCTACAAGCGCAGGAGCTACAGACCTGTCACTCGTCTCTCCAAACCGAGATCACCCGCAACGCCCGCATATCTCAGAGCTGCACTGACCTTGAACTGCGTGTCCAGGAGAAGGACGCACACATCCAGTCATTGGAGGAGAAGCACGTCCACGCTCGTAACGCCCTGGAGCATTACCGAACGGCAGTGAAAGAGCAGCGCGAGCAGGATCAACGCCGGCACGAGACCCAGTTGCATCAGGTTCACACTGAGCTACGCCAGCTCCAACAGACACTGATCGTTAAGCAGGATGAGCTGGGGAGGTTGAACAGGGATAACGAGCGACTGCTGAGCGAGGCAAGGCAACGCGGCAAGACGATTGCCAGCCAGGAGGATCAGATCGCGCGGCAGGGAATTGAGATTCAGGCCTTGAAGCTTTCAGAGGCGAAGGCTATTGGTGCCAGGGAGCAGCTTGACGATCTAGTGGGCGCACTGAGACAAGAGATCAAGCATCAGGGTGAAGCCATTCGCAAAGCGTCCGGAGTAGAGCACCAGCTAGCAATCGCCCACCAAACGATCGAGGTGCTACATCTGGAGGCCGCAATGGCTTCAGCTAAGGAAGAGGAATTTGAAAAAGAAGCACCAGGTAGGGCTTCAGAGCCTAGCTCCCCGAAGGAGCTGCGGCGGCGAAAGAAAAAGTCTACAGAGTAGTAGCTCGCGTGGAACTACGATTGCTTTAGTAGGCAGGCGGTAGGGCATACTGCCGGCCAGTTTGATCGCATGTTTCACTGAAGAACCAAGTGGGTTACCATTCGGCCAGCAATGATGGCTATATGCAATTCCTCAGTGCATAACAGCTCGCTAGGCCGTTGAACATCAAGCGCAAGAGTCCGAGAAGCCTTGATGCGGAAGACTGAGGCTTTCATGGCACTCTCGACGCAATTGCTTGATCTGCACGACGTGTGCTCTCAGGGCTCAGCAGGGATGAATAGATCAATGGCGCCGGAATCCACGCCACCAGCGTTGCAAAAACCGCCGCTCAAATCCAGCCGACCTGGCTCCTACCTTGGGTATTCGCTCCAGTCCACCCGAATGTGCCTTCACCTATGCGAGGCACCTCGTGGCTCTTACGTCGCGCTCGAAGTTTTCGACGACACCGATGTTAGATCTCCCGACGATTCAGTGCTGTTGGAGCAGGCCAAAAGCGGCCTCGTGACTAACCCCATCAGCAATTTTTCGGTGGATCTCTGGAAGACATTTGCCAACTGGATTGATGTGATCGAGGCTGGCCTTGTAGACCTGAGCAAAACGCGCTTTCGACTCTATGTCCTGCAGCAAAAGGAAGGTGAATTTGCCAACCAACTGCATTTCGCACATACACCCAAACTGGTCGAGCGTGTAGTGGGTGAGATCAATGCCGCGTACCTCGCTGAGGGGCCCCAGCAGTGCAAACCCTACATCGAGAAATTCCTCAACTACGATGCGGCCAAGCGTGCAAGCCTGGTGATGGCGTTCGAGTTGGAAACAGGGAACGATGACCTGCTCGGCAGAATCCAGGGCTATTTTTCACTCACCGTTTCTGACGACAGGTTGGAAGATGTCTGCAACGTAGCAATTGGGTGGGTCAAGAACCATTCCGACCAGTTGATCGCTAGCAAGCAGTTCCCTGCGCTGCCGCAAACTGCTTTCCGCGACTACATGTCAACCTTCAATAGTCGTCGGCCCCTGAATCACTTGCTCACATACACCTTACCGCCGCCCACAGAGTCTCAGATCGAAGATAATCGCCCCCAGGCTCTGACCTTGCTACGCCAGCTTGATCTTATCGACAGGACATCTGAAGGTTTTGACGCCATGTCTGATTATCTTCAGTCGATCACGAACAAGGTGCGGTGGGGCGAGAAAGGGCTGGTCTGCGAGCAAGATTTTCAAGAGTTCGGGAAAACGCTGCTGAACAAGTGGACGCTTCTGAACAAGAAAACAAGCATGAGCTTTTCTGGTGCATCAGAGCTGGACAGGGGCCAGTTACTCCACATGGAGTGCATGGACGTTACTGAAAATCTTGATGGGACAGAATCACCAAGGTTTTTCGTGCGTGGCACCTATCACCAGTTTTCAAATCTCATGCGGATCGGGTGGCACCCTCGATTTACGGATCTATTGGACAAGTGAAGCCGCATCGCCTTGATGTTCCATCACAGGTCTCAATTGCAGTCAAAACCGCCCAGCATCCTGCCGCCATTCAGTGGCTAGGTCGTTAGGCCATTTACAGGTTGGCCAGGATGGAAACACCTGAATTTACAGCGTCCGCTCGTACCTACGACGAGATCTATTTAGTACAGAACCCTGCCCTTGGGGCGATTTTGCAATGGGAGTTTGTCAAGGGGTTCAAGCGACAAAGCGCTAATGCTTCGACGGCTTTACCCCTGCTTTTTATCGTACTCCCAATTCTCTTCAGCGAGTCGTTGCGTACCGCCATCGGCAAGACCAATCAGTCGTCCGGGTTGAGGCTGTTCACGGCCAAATTTTCCAAAGAGCAGGAACTGCTATTCGCCATTCAGCGAAGGATGCTCGCTCTTCGACACACATCACTGTCCAGCCTGCGCATTGCTCTGGACAGTGGGCTATTGACGCTTGACTGCGCGACCGCTTTGGTTGACTGCACGTACAAACGGTACCCGCCTAACGTCCCTCAAACGGTGAGGGAGTTGGGTAAACATGCGGATAAGCTCGGCGGCTGGTGTGGAGCACTCTCTATACAGGAAGTCCAGGCAGCCCTACGGATAGGTTTTTGATGAAACTGCAAATTGAAAAGCTTATTTTGTGGCCAAAGAATGGAAGCCGATACCGCGAGGTGACGTTCACAGCAGGTGCAGTGAATGTCATCAGCGGATCATCCAAAGCGGGAAAATCTGCTGTTATCCCGATCATTGACTATTGCTTGGCTTCTGAAAAATGCGGGATTCCAGTCGGCACCATCCGCAACACCTGTGAGTGGTTCGGGCTACTCGTGGACACTGATGAGGGCCTGAAACTGTTCGCTAGGCTAGAGCCGGGCAAACAGCGCTCCACTGACGATATGTTCGTTCTGGAAGGTGACTCTATTTCGATTCCAGCCAGGATCGAGGGCAAAAACTCCAATCGCGCGATCGTGAAGGACATTCTGAACAGGCTCTCAGGGCTGCCGAATATCGGTTTCGGTGACGATGTCCGTTACGGTTTTAAAAGCCGCCCCAGCTTTCGAGACCTGATGGCTTTTACCTTTCAGCCACAGAACATCGTCGCCAACCCGGACGTACTTTTCTACAAGGCCGATACCACGGGGCATCGAGAGAAGCTCAAGGACATTTTTCCGTTCATCCTGGGCGCGGTAACCCCGCAGACTTTGATAGCCTCCTGGGAAATGAAGGATCTGGAGCGCAAGCAGAAGGAGCTCAAGACAGCGCTCAAGGCGCTGGCTGTCGCCTCCGCCCGGTTGCGAGGCGAAGCAAACAGTTGGTATTTCCGGGCGCGTGAGTATGGGCTTGTCGCCATTGACTCAGTGCTGTCAGAGGAGTGGCCCGTTGCCGTCGAGCAGCTCAACTCCATCCTGCAGAAAACTTCGCAAGATGCCCGGCCAAAGCTCGAAACCTTCCAAGCGTCGATTAAAACCATCGGAGAGCTGAAGGCGAGGGAGGACGTAATTGCGGCCAACCTGTTCTCTGGGCGTCAAAAGCTAAATCTGCTCAGCGGCATCCAAAGGGACGCGGACGCCTATCTGTCCGCGCTGGAGACGATGAAGGAACGCCTGTCGCTGTCGACTTGGTTGAAAAGCCTGGCCAGTAAAGACGATGCCTCATCCCATGCACTGGGCGGCGCAACGGATTCAGCATCCGGAGAGCTAGACGCATTGTGTGAAGCGCTGATTGGTATCGAAAACACCGCCCGGGCTACACCGGCAGTTTCTGCGTCGGTTGAGAGCGAACTGGTGCGACTGAAAAACGCAGTACGTGCAGATGCAGAAGAGCTGGAAGCGATCCGAAAAGAAATCAGGGCCATCGAGTTGATCGATGCTCAGGCCAAGGGGCAGGCCCTAAGAGAAGCAGATATTGATCGTTACTTGGGCAGGCTTGAGGAAGCGGTTAAGAACTACAAGGAAGCCCAGTTCGATAACAGCCTGGCCAAAGAGTTGAAAGAGGTCGAGGATCGGATGGCTGAGCTATCTCCTCTGGTTTCTGTCGACGTGGTACGCGACAACACGCGAAAGATCCTCAACTCACTGAGTGAGCACTGCGCCAAGATCACACCGTCCCTGGATGCTGAATGGAAGGACGCAAGGATCGGTCTTTCGATCACTGATCTTGCGATTAAGGTACGCCATGATGGGCGCGACGATTTCCTCTGGGAAATTGGCAGCGGCGCCAACTGGCTGGCGTATCACGTCGCAATGCTCCTGGCCCTGCAGAAGCTATTCATGTCCAAGAAAACCGTCGAGCACCCTGTACCGCATTTTCTCGTATTCGATCAGCCCAGCCAGGTCTATTTTCCAGTTAAGCGGGCCGCGCAGGTCGAGGAGGAACACGAGCTCAACGATGAAGACCGCATTGCTGTTCGCAAGGTCTTCCAAGCGTTCGCGGATGCCGTCAACACAGCCCATGGCCGGTTGCAGATCATCGTGCTCGACCACGCTGACGTCGGTGTATGGGGTGAGATTCCAGGCGTGGTGCTGACGGAGGAGTGGAGGGACAAGAAACTAGTCCCAGACTGGTTCCACGACCCGGCGTAGACGAGATAAAAGACGTCCCCGACCTATTTAGTCTCCTGAACAGCAATAAGGAGCGTTATGCAGCTACAGGATCTGCTTACTAAAGGATATTTCCCGATTCAGCTACCGATTGGATTTGGTACGAAGCGACTCGCCGAAAGTATTGAGCAGATCAAGGCTGTATGGGATGGCGCGCCAGGGGGTGGGGCATCTCAGGCTGAGAAATTCTCGGTCGCGAGATCTTCCTACAGCAGGCGCACGACCTCGATCCCCAATCCCGTCAGCTTCTATGCTCTGGCCAAGGAAATCTGTGAGTATTGGCCTCAGATCCAAGCACATTACGAAAAAAGCGAAATATCTCATAGCATCCCCAGCACTGGCGGCAGCCTCAGAGCGATCGAGCTGACAAAGTTCAGCGAATTGTATGAGGCGCGCGTGTGCCAATCTGCAGGGGCGCGTTATGCGCTTATCACCGACATATCGAGCTATTTTCCTACTGTTTACACTCACACCATCCCGTGGGCGTTGCACACTAAGCAGGTTGCTAAAGCGAACAAGACCAAAAAAACTGCTGAGTTTTTTGGGAACATCCTTGATAACCGATGCATGGGAACACAGGATGGCCAAACCATTGGCTTACCCATTGGCCCCGACACCTCCCACATCATCGCGGAGATCATCGGAGTGTCGATTGATGAGGCCATCCGCGCCGAATTGGGTGAATGGCCGAAGGGGTTTCGCTATGTTGACGACTTCACTTTCTTTTTCAACAAGCGAGAGGAAGCTGAGAAGGCACTAGCTATCATCATCAAATGCGTCAGTGCTTACGAGCTTCAGATCAACGCCTCCAAGACGAAAATCGTCGAGGTACGAGAGCTCGTCCAGGAGTCTTGGAAATACAGCCTGAAGAAGCTGACGGTCTCAGCGGAAAGGCGGCAGCAGAAAGACGATATTCACCACTATTTCGAGATGTTGTTCTCGCTTGAATCAAGGTTCAAGGACGAGAGTCTGGTCAAGTACGGCCTGAAGCAGCTGTCTTCAACCATCGTCAAGAAATCCAATTGGGCGATCGTCGAAGCTTACATTCTCAAATGCGGGTATGGATTTCCCAACACCCTGCAGGTCATAACCCAAATTCTTGCGACTTACCATCGATACGACTACCCGCTAAACATGAGCGCGCTAAGTGCATTCAGCCGGAATTTGTTGGGATCAGCTGCCGCAGCGAATCATCACAGTGAGACGGCCTGGCTCCTTTGGCTGTGCAAAGAACTCAGGATCCATCTTGATGCACCTCTGATCCTTCAGGTGCTTCACATGGAGAACTCCGTTTGCTCACTCATTGCTCTCGATCTCATTCACTCAGGTTTGGTCGACGGAGAGGTGAGTCTTGCGACGTTACCGGGCCTACCTGTTACGACACTGGCGCTTAAAGGGAATAACTGGTTGCTGGCCTATGAAGGAGGCCGCCGGCGGTGGCTCGGGAACTCAAACCTCACTTTCATTCAAGCCGACCCCTGCTTTAAAGCGCTGCTAAACGCCGGTGTCAGTTTTTACGACGAGACAGCCCGACTGCCCGCTTTATTCCAGGTCAGGGTGGGCGCAGCGCAGGCCGTAGATTTCGACTCGGATGCCGAGATCGACAGCGATTTCGAGTTCGACAGCATGGACGAAGAATACTTTGATTCGACTGAACCGGATGATCAGGAAGGTGACGAGGAACACCTCGGCCCAGTAGTGACTGCAGGCAACTGAAGGCGGCATAGTTACTCGGCATGCGGATGAACGAAATCGCTCACTTCGGTGGCGGGTTGATCGTCCAGAGGGTGCTTTCCACAAAACTAGACGTGACGTGGTGCATGATCGCTTACAGTTACGTCGCTTTGACGATAGTTGTCTGCTCGAAAAGTATGGTGCGCATGATTGGGCCGGCTTCGTGGCCTACTTGCAGTCACCTAAACGATAGCTAGAGCATTAGTGACGCTGAGAATCGTGTTATTTATGAAAGGGATTTTTGATGTCAAAAGCAGAGCAGGCCTTTCAGTACTCGATCAAGGACGCTGAGGAGCTCCTAGAACACTTCGATTCAATCAACGGTAATCCCCCCCCTGCAAATGCTGAGGTGCTCAAGCGAGCGGGGCTGGTAATGGCCCTAACAGCCTGGGAAACCTATGTTGAGGATCGTGTCACCGAAGCGCTGGCGATCCAGCTCAAGCTGATCAAGGGAAGCCGATGTGGCGACTTTATGGCCGACAAGCTTGAGAACGAGCTCAAGCGCTTTCACAACCCTGATTCGGCTAAGACCAAGCAGCTATTCCTGGACTACCTCGGTGTCGACGTCACCGCCAACTGGGCCGGTATGAGCACTGATGCGGCTGGGAACCGTAAGGCGCTTGATGCTTTGATTAGCAAGCGGGGGCAAGCAGTGCATCGATCCAAGGTTCAGAACACAGGTGCACCTGCTGCTCATCTGGTCAAACGAGATGACCTGGAGAAGGCTATTCGCTTCATCAAGCTGCTCGTGGAGAAAACCGACGAGTGCTTAGAGGCAAACATCTAACCCGCGCTGTTTGTCAGAAAGGGGGTTGCTGTCTCCAGTAACCTTCTGTGTACCGCACGGCGGCAGATCAAGTCTCGGCATTGAAGCTTATTCGCGGGATCATTATGAACGGGGACGTTGAGTGCAAGCCGCGTCGAGACCTACTGATGCAGCTGGACTTCGTGACGGCTCTCGCGAGGGCCAAGCTAGTAAATAGCCCCATCAACCTTTTAAGCCAGTCGTCTAGCCGCCAAGCACAGCTAGGGCGGTAGGCGATCTTAAAAAGCTTTTTGGTCGACCTCTTTGTCATTGAGCCAAATGTGAGCGCTCGCTTGTGGTTGTTGAGCTATGTTCCGATGTGCAGATCTAGAGGTGGGTCTTATAGCCGGGACATGGCTGCCTCCGCGATTTTGCTTCTGGTCAATTCTGCGAACAGCATGGAAGTCCGGTAAACGTCGGGCTTGCCCCTTGCCCCTTACCCCTGAGGGCTACTACCACACTGAAAATTGCAGAGGCTTGTCTGCTATGTGGTAGCTTCGCGCCTTTCGCAAGGAGCGAGCTGTGCAGCAATTGAAGACCCTCAAGCACGTCCATACCCATGATGACGACGAGTCAGTACGCAAGTTACTGAACGCTTGGATCAAGGCAGTCGAGCGGTACACCAACGCGTTTAAGGATAACCCTTGGTGGTATAACGAGCGTGCCTCACTGAGCGTTTTGGCAGGAGCTGCTTGGACACTGAAGGACTGGTTCGCGCTCGAGGAGTTCAGCACCATCAAGCGCATGCGGACGCTCACGCCTGGTGTGGATGAGGGTCACCTTCGCAATGGCCGGTGTGACCTGTTCATCCGCAACCCGAATGAAAGTATCGCGATCGAGGCTAAGCAGGCCGTACAGCGGATAGGCGTTAGGGCCGATGGCGTGACCTATATGAACAAGGCCCTGAAAGCGGCATGGGATGACACAGGTGATCTCGGGCATTGGGAGGCCAATCGCCGATTCGCAGTGACTTTCGTTGTGCCAACCATGCCCTTGAGCGAGATTCGGATCGGAACGGGTAGGCGGGTTCAGATCTGCCCTGACAAGGTCAAGGCATCGCTAAATCGTTGGCTTACTGATGAACCCGACTTCCCTGGGCGGTCACTCAAGCCCACCCAGTTCGCCTACATCTTCCCAAAGGTGGGAAGCACCAATTACGTTGATGAGCATCGGTATTTCCCTGGCATTGTACTGATCTTTGATGAGCGCCTCAGGGCAAATCAGCTCCGTAAGCCAGCTGATGCCGCCGATCCGCCTAGGTAGCTATAGGTTGACTAAGATAGCCAGCCGGACTGGCCTAATCATGCCTCCCGGCTGGCCTTGATGCTTAGTCAATGAGTTTCTGTTTGAACCACACATGCTGCGGTCTGAAGAAAGCCAACTTCGCTACCTCTTTCCAGAACTGCTTCACGGTGTTGGCAGGGCCGACGTATCGATAGAACACCAGTCCGTGCAGGTGCTCAGATAGGGATTCTTCGCAGTCCATGTCCTCGATATTGAAGTCATAACCTTCTTGCTCGTCTTCTTGCTTCCATATGGGAAACAGGTGCGGGCGGAGCGCGTCTAGGAGATTTCTCTCCTTGTGTGTGCCAATAAGTTCTGCCCGGCGCCACGGGGTATCTGGTTCCAGATATGGCTCGAACTTGGGATCGAGGGCTACGAGACCGATCGAGTCCATTTCCAACCTCACCGACTTTTTCGACCAGTCGTGCTGGGTGCGGTGTATCCAGGCATGCACTACCTTTTCCAGCTTTCTGACAGCTTTGAGTAGCTCTTTTCTTGCCAGACACTCTTGCAGAATGCCTTCAATCATACTTTGTAAGCTGGCGAGGTCTGATCGCATCCTGCGTGCCAGTGCAGGTGCTAGGAAGGCCACTGCGTGAGGCGTTACTGACAGTTGGAATATTGCCCGGGCTTGGCGCTCGTCGCCGAAATGCTTACTCATCCACCCAGATAACAGCTCTCCTATTAGTACTAGCACGCGCTGTACGGGCCTCGTATCCGGGCAGTGCTTTGCGATGCGGTTCACCAGCGCTGCCAGTTGCGTGTATTGCGCAAGGGAAAGCTCATTTACTGGAAGGTGAGAGCTCACATCAAAGCTGGGTCGCTCCGTGAGTGTGAGCAACGACTGCCTCATAAACGCTGGGTGCTGCTGTCGAGCGCTCCACACTAGATGCTCGTCTAGAGAACCACTGTTGCTACGAACCCAGTGTTCGACATATGCGTGTTCGAGAACGACAGTCAGAGCGGTACCAGGAACAATATTTTCTCGAAGAGCATGCAGTGCGCAGCCGGCAAATTCCTTAAAGCCTGGATGCTCCATTACCTCATCAATCCCGCCCCCTAAAGCGAGGCGCACCGATTGAGAATAGAGCGCGTGGAGGTAGCCGACCAGCTCGTCCTGGACTGCGCTGCGCGTCAAGTTGGGATAGCCGTCCCTGACGATCACGTCGGCTCCCTCGGCAGCAGCTATCGCCGTTGCGAGGTGCTTGATTCTCCAGCGGCCCATCGTGATTAGATCTTGCACTTCGATAGGCGAAAGTAAGGGCCGAAACCATAGTTGTGCGGCATTGGACTTATTGAGGTTGATCGGGGCGTGGATCTTCTCGAATAGCTCCAACACAAGCCCGTTGCGTGCAACTGACTCCGCCTGTATGGGTACTTTGGGGGCGTACCTCATCGCGGTCTGCTCGTCGACCAGAAACGGATACCCGCGCCGCTTACTCAGCTCGAAGGCCCGAATCTCCAACTGCATAGCAA
The DNA here is from genome assembly GCF_045999685.1 of Stutzerimonas sp. VN223-3. Classification (NCBI taxonomy): domain Bacteria; kingdom Pseudomonadati; phylum Pseudomonadota; class Gammaproteobacteria; order Pseudomonadales; family Pseudomonadaceae; genus Stutzerimonas; species Stutzerimonas sp. VN223-3. The sequence goes on from NZ_RBEC01000001.1 coordinate 1,442,252, forward strand.
ACGTTGTACGTGCCTGTTTGACGAGTTCATCCACGTAGGCCATGTGCTTGGTAGCCTGCTTCCAATTCGAGAAGCCGTATTCTTGGCTGGCTTGATCAAGACATGCGCTATGACGAAGAGTGCTTTCTAAGGCAATCAGCTTCGACTGGTTTTTGAGGTGACGAGTGAGGGTGCTGCGATAGTGGTTCATACGATTCCTTCGTGCTGACGCAGCGTAAAAAGGACATCACCCGCAAATGTCGACGGCTGCTGTAGCACTCAGTCAACGTATGAAATTCAGAGAAGGCAGTTCCTATAAGGATTCGCTAAGCGGGTGGCAGGCTTCTGCTAAAAGCCGATGTTCAGTCTAATCGACTATGTGCCCAGCCTTCAATGATCCACACGCATCCAAATCGGAACCCGCGTCAAATCCAAATTCGCAAGTCGCAGCGGCTTCTATCCTGACGACTCAATCGCTGGGCTGGGTAAAGCCGGCCCACTTAAACGCTCAAAGTTAGTCTGTCAAAGCGCCGCGATCGGGCCTCTATCTTTCCGTATAGCGCTAGGCTATCGTTCAGGCCAGCCTACATCCATGAGTTACAAAGGAATTGACCATGCGCTTGAGTACGGTACGAGTTCAAAATTATCGAAGCATCATAGATACCGGCGAGTTTGAGATAGAACAATTCAAAACGATATTGGTTGGCCCGAACGAAGCAGGGAAAACTGCAATTCTGCAGGCGATTCAGCAGATTAACGCGCCAGAGGGGGTCAAAGGCTTCAATCCTCTACGTGATTATCCAAGAGCAAAATACACACAGATCAGTAGAGGCGAACTAAAGCCCGACGATATCGAAGTAGTAACGGCAACATTCGCTTTGGATAAAGCCGATTTGGACATTGCCCCTGCAAAGATAAAAGGGCAGCCAATTGGCTACACCTTCACTCGGTACTTGAGCAACACATGGCGCCATTCATTAGTCGGAGTCGCAACCCCTTTCTACAAAGACATCAAAAATGACCTACTTAGGCTAGCTGCACACCTCGATCGAGAAGTTCCTGAAGGATCGTCCAAGCCACGCACTGAGAGTCTTAACAAACTAGTTAGTGATTTTAACCAATATAGATACTTGTGGTCTGCGGCTGAAATTTTGAAGCCCTGGCTTGAACAAATGCTTCCGTATGTAGATGAAGAAAACGAGAAAGAGGTCGCCCGCTGGGAAGCCATCGTTGCCGCTCTGGATGATGATGTTGAAGTAAACCAGTTCCGACTGCATCTTCACAAAAATCGGCCAGTTTTTGTCCTTTACAGCAACTACTTCCGCGTCAAGCCGATCATCCATCTTGGAAATTTAGCGAAGCGTTTGGAGGCCAATACCCTAGATGACGATGCTTACGATTACGGGAACATCTGCTTGCTTAAGCTGCTTGGGTTTACAGCCCGAGAGCTTTCTGATCTCGGTAAAGCATCTGATCCAAGCCACACCAACGCTGACCTTGAAAATTTCCGAGCAAAGCTCGATCAGCGGAGCTACGAGCTGAATGCAGCTAGCGTTGAACTGACTCAGCAGATAATCAAAGTCTGGAATCCGGACGATTCTAAAGCCGAGGCCAGCAGGCTAAAGCTGACTGCAGATGGTCAGTATCTGAAGGTTGTCGTAGAGGACAATATTGGGGTAGAGGTGGAGCTTGACCAGCGCTCTGAGGGATTCCAATGGCTGGTCTCGTTTTTCATCGTGTTTTTCGCTGAGGCGAAAGGTAAGCACAAGAACACTGTCTTGCTTTTGGACGAGCCAGGGGTAAGCCTTCATGCCCTCAAACAAAGGGAATTCAGAAAAACCATCTCAATGCTTGCCGATGAAAATCAGACCCTGTATTCGACGCACTCACCGTTCCTTGTAGGCCCGGATGAGCTCGACTTGGTCAGGGTAGTCGAGCTGACTGATAGGGCTGTCGGCACCAAGGTTCACACGACTGTGTCCTCTAGCGATCCGGCGGCGCTGCTGCCGCTCCAAGAGGCGCTGGGTTACGACCTTGCTCAGAGTCTATTTGCCAGTCAGAGAAATCTTATTCTCGAAGGTCTGACAGATTACTGGTACATCGAAGCCATATCCAACCTGCTCAAGGATGGAGGCAAAGGGGCGCTGCATGACAAGATTGCGCTAGTACCAGCAAACACCGCCAGTAAGATAGTCTATTTCGCGACTATCCTAACGTCACATAATCTTAAGGTCGCAGCGCTGCTCGACTCGGACAACGCAGGTGACCAGGCCGCCAAACAGGAAATCCTGGTTCATCGTTTGGGCAACAAACGAATCCTTCGTACATCTGACTATACAGTGCCCAAGATTGACCACGCGGAGATAGAGGATCTGTTACGCGACACATTAGTCGAGGTTGCCAAGTCCGGCCTTGGCTGGGATATCACCGCTGCTATCGCCAGTACGGCCGACAAACCTATCATCGACATTTTTCAGAAAACCATAGGCAAAGACTTCACCAAATACAGACTGGCGAAAGCCTTTCTCCGGTGGTCGCGCGACCACTCGATAACTGACCTAGCCGCTCATGAGGTGGAGGGTTGTACGAACCTTATCAATGCGATCAATGCTGCGTTGAAGTGACCCGCTCCTTAGGCTAAAACAGCGCTGTAACAGGCTGCAATGGGGGCCTGAACGGACGGGCCCCACTGTTGATGCCGTCAGCGATTGACTGCCGACTAGGCATCCCCAGACAGGTATGGCAGCGAAGACCAGCGAACCTGCAAAGTGGTACAGCGCGATATGTGCGACGCCGCCTATGAGCACCGCCATCTAGCTGGAGTTAACGACTAGAAACATTCGGCGTTGTCGATACGTCCACGAGCTACTATCACTCGGGCGGCCTCCGGCTTCCGCTTTAGGTTATGCAGGCAAACATCTCCGCAATAATCCGAGCATCCAGCAGAGCATGATGAGGAAGGGCGCTGCCATCTTTGTAGGCTTCAAGCATCGTTGCGTCAGTTGGGAAATTCCGCACATTACTTGGCCAGTGCCCATCCTCGTATATGAGGTCGCAAAGCAGTTCCCAGTCAAACTGCGGCGCGTCGGTCACGACCTCTAGGATCTCGTCAAAAGTACCCAGGAAACCCAGCAGTTCGCTCCGCGCGTTTGCGGCTGTCTTGACGTACTCGCTACGCCAGAGCTGTGGAAGGACGATCTCGACAACAAAGTCACTACAATCGTCTACCTGCCAGGTGTCGAGTAGTTCGACGTAGAATTCCCGCCCATCTTCTGCAACGAGAGCCAGAGAGATCAGCTTCGCTTGAGCAGTTAGCTGAGTGAATTCGCAATCGAGGAAGAGCCTCACTTCATTGATCCCCCGTTTCATCAGGAGCAGAGTTCGCCCTGAAAGTAAAAGGCCGCTATGCGACCCTTTTCAAAAATCTTACTGGAGCCAACCCTCAACGGCCTCGGCACCATGCTCCTGCTTCCACGCCTTCAAAACTTTATGGTTGCCGCCTCTAGTCTCGACCACTTCACCCGTATTCGGGTTCTTGTAGCGCTTCAGTGACCGCTCGCGGCGTGCTGGCTTCTCAGCAACCGCCTGACGACCTTTCCCAGCCGAAGGATCCAGCAGCGAGATAACATCGCGGAGGGAGTAGTTGTATTCGCCCAAAAGCTTGCGCAGTTTGCTTTCAAACTCAATTTCTTGTTTCAGGCCTTCGTCCCCCTGAAGTGCTTCGAGGCGTTTTTGATGCTCCGCGATTTGGGCTTCGAGGGCTTTGAATTCTGCGATTTTTGACATGACCTATCTCTCGTTCAAAATATGGATACAGATTGCTCATGGTTGGGTGATTGAGCAGTCAGTTCAAGCGGAAAAAATTGGCTGGAAAAAGTTGTCGTAGCTCTTCGTTTGTAAGCACTCAGCGCGCTGAACGCCTTCATACTTTGAGTATCAAGAATACGATGCAGATAGTTTACGCCGAAGCGGCTATGGCTTCCTAACGCGCACGTTAACCACCAAAGCAATATGCGTCTAGATGCCCAAAACGCGACCCTCGGGGCTCGTCCACGCCCTACCATTGCGGTTGAGCGAACACACCACAACAAATCAGTGCATGGCGTTGTGGGCAATGCCGCTCTTGGAAGAGCTAAATGAAAGGCTCGCCCTCTGGGGTAGTTCGCGTAATCCTTAGTGGAAATCCCGGCTCCGGATATCAAGTCCGTCCAGCATCCCGCTCACATCCTGTAGATGCCCCGCAATCAAATACCGCACACCCGCTTTGTCCTCAAATGTTCCCTTTACCTGCAGAAGTCGCGAATGCATCAGCGCTGAGCGTTGCCGCTCTGCGAGGTCGCGCCAGACGACCACATTGATCATTCCATGCTCGTCCTCAAGGGTGACGAAGGTCACCCCTGCAGCTGTTGAAGGACGCTGCCTGCCGGTTACGATTCCTACTACCTTTATGTGTTGCCCATGGCGTAGGTCTGCAAAGTCGCGCGAGCTTTTTGCGCGAATCGCTATGAGCTCTGGACGTAGCAGAGACATAGGGTGTGCACCGAGCGTCGTGCCAGTAAGCGCATAGTCGGCCTTCATGTTCTCGACAACTGTCGGGGTAGGGAGCTCGGCTTCCGCCTCCGCAATAACGATCTCATCAAAGAGGGGCAGCGATTTCTGCAGGCCGGCGACTTCCCATCGTGCTGAATGCCTATCTCCTGCAAGGTGGGCCAGGGCATTAGCATCGGCTAACAAATCTTGTGCTTTACGATCTAGCTCAGCGCGTTTGCACAAATCCGCAACGTTACTGAACGCCTGTTCAGCTCGGACGACCTCGATCCGCCTGCCGACGTTTTCCGCTAGGCCACGAATCATACGAAAGCCCAATCTAATGGCAGGTTGAGGCCCATCCGATGCTTCTAACGAGCAATCCCAATCACTCTTCATGACGTCGACTTCACGTACTTCGATCTTGTGGCGTCGGGCGTCTTGCAATACTTGATCTGGACTGTAAAAACCCATCGGCCAACTATTAATGAGCGCACATGCGTATGCCGCTGGCTCATGACATTTGAGCCAACAACTGGCATAGGTCAGCAGCGCGAAGCTGGCGGCATGTGACTCAGGGAAACCGTAGCTTCCAAAGCCTTTGATCTGCTCGAAGATCCGCTCGGCAAATTCTTCGGAGTAGCCCCTTTCAAGCATGCCTTGTCGCAGGCGCACTTGGTGAGGCTCCAGACCTCCATGGCGTTTCCAGGCCGCCATAGAGCGCCGTAGCTGATCTGCCTCACCGGGGGAGTAGCCAGCAGCCACGATGGCTAGTCGCATGACTTGCTCCTGAAACAGTGGCACGCCAAGTGTGCGCTCGAAGACATCACGCAGCTCATCTGATGGATAAGCCACTTTCTCTTCGCCATTGCGGCGCCTGAGATAGGGGTGAACCATGTCGCCGACAATTGGGCCTGGCCGCACGATCGCGACCTCTATCACTAAATCGTAGAAGGTCTTTGGCTTCAGGCGTGGCAGCATAGCCATCTGCGCACGTGATTCGATTTGGAATACACCAAGAGTATCGGCACGACTGATCATGGCGTAGGTATCGGGATCCTCTGGGGGGATCGTAGCCAGCGTCAGATCTCTTCGCTCATGGCGGCGCAGCAAATCTAGGCATCGTCGGATCGCGCTGAGCATGCCGAGCGCCAGTACATCTACCTTCATTAGGCCCAGAGCATCGATATCGTCCTTGTCCCATTGGATTACCGTGCGATCAGCCATGGCAGCATTTTCTACCGGTACCAGTGTGGACAACGGATGCTCCGAAATAACGAACCCCCCAGGGTGCTGAGACAGATGGCGAGGAAAACCAACAAGGAGGTCAGTCAGGATGAGCACCATCCGAATGGTCTGATTGTCTGGATCAAAGCCCGCTTCTCGAAGCCTTTCCGGAGGCGGCATGCGGTCGCTCCAGGCACCACAGCATTTAGCAAGAGCATCAACTTGGTTAGGCGGAAGGCCAACGGCTTTTGATACATCCCGGATGGCGCCAGCAAAGTGATATGTTGAGGCTACGCAGGTTAGCGCTGCGCGCTCGCGCCCGTAGCGAGTGAAGATGTACTGAATGACCTCTTCACGGCGCTCGTGCTCAAAATCAACATCGATGTCCGGGGGCTCGTTCCTCTCTTTTGAGATGAAACGCTCGAACAGCATGCTCATCCGCGTGGGATCCAGTTCAGTAATTCCGAGCGCAAAGCAAACCGCTGAGTTAGCCGCCGAGCCACGGCCTTGGCAGAGAATGTTTTGACGACGTGCAAACTGGACGATGTCGTGGACGGTGAGAAAGTAGCTTTCGTACTGGAGCTCTTCGATGAGGCCGAGTTCGGCTCCAATCTGCGAAATGGCCTTGTCCGAGGCACCTTCAGGCCAACGCCATTTTACCCCTCTGTAAGTCAATTCACGGAGCCAGCGTGATGGGGTTTTGCTAGGAGGTACCACTTCACGTGGGTACTCATATCTAAGCTCTTCAAGTTTGAATTGGCAGAGGGAAGCGACCCTCACTGACTCGTCCAAGAGCTCGCGAGGATAGGTTCGTACGATTGCTCCAATCGTCCTTAAATGGCGCTCCCCGTTCTGGAAAAGTCTGAAGCCCGCCTCCGCCAGTGTGCACTTATGCTTGATGGCAGTAATCGTGTCCTGAAGTGCCCGGCGCCCGCGTGCGTGCATGTGTACGTCGCCGCTTGCTAACAGAGGTAAGCCAAATCTCGCAGCCAATTCGACAAGGTGTTGATGCTTTAGATGATCGTCGGATTCATGATGAAGCTCGACCGCTATCCACGCTTGGGATGGGAACGTCTCCGCTACCCACTTTGCCTCGGAGTCAAATGACGATCTCCCAGGAATCCACAGCACTACCACGCCGGGAATCTCGCTGTTTAGGTCATCCTTGCGAAGCTCATAACTTCCTTTTTTGGCACGCCTTCTTGCCTTAGTGATCAACTGACATATGTGCTGATACCCGGCTAGGTTTTTTGCAAGCAAAACCAAAGTCGGGCCATCCGCTAGCCGAATTTCGGTGCCGACGATCAAGCGGACGCCTGTTTTCTTCGACGATTGCCAGGCGCGGACGATGCCGGCTAACGATGCCTCATCGGTCACCGCAAGCGCCTCATACCCTAGCTCTGCTGCACGTTTGAATAGCTCGTCAGAGCTGGACGCACCACGCTGAAAGCTGAAATTGCTTAGGCAGTGAAGCTCAGCATAGCGAGGCTGGTCGGAAGGAGAAGAAGTCACGGCATAAGATAGCTATACTGTATGAACATACAGTGTCAGCTGGCTCGTTGATCTGGTCAATCACCTGGCGACAGGAGGAAAACAAATGTGCGGAAGGCTTGCTCAACACCGAGCGGCGGAAAAGTACCTAGCATCTCTTGATTTGCAGCAGGCCATGCTGATCGGTCGTAACGGGGGAGAGGAGATCCATCGTTTCAATGTTGCTCCAACCACGCGCGTTGATTTAATCAGGCCGAGTGAAAACGGGTTGATTTGGAAAGCCGAACGTTGGGGATGGGAGCCTTCCTGGGCATCACGCAGGGTTCGCAACATAATCAATGCAGCACGCGAGAAGGTATCGACTAGCGCGTACTACCGAGCTATCTGGCCGAACCGGGCGATCGTTGCTGTGGACGGCTAGTATGAATGGCGCGCAGTTCCTCGCGCAAAGCGCAAACAGCCTTACTACATTCGGCATGCTACGAATGAACCGCTTTTCATGGCGGCGGTAGGGCATTTTTCGGCGCCTGATGAGGAGCCCAAAGATACGGACGGATTTCGGATTGTCACTGCGGATGCGGAAGGTGGCATGGTCGATGTCCACGATCGCCGTCTGATCGTTTTCACAAAGGAGGTCGCCCGAGAGTGGTTGTCTGACATAGCCCTGGTATACGCCCGTAACCTACTGGACGAGCAGGCTTTGCCAGCAGATGAGTTCGTTTGGTACCCCGTTAGCCAAGATGTGGGGAATGTCCGTAATGACGGGCCATCCCTGTTACTCCTGCGTGATCACGCAAGTGAGGGTCGATCCGCGCATTCCGTATGCTTAGCCGCGAGACACGCGCGAATCTTTCGGTCAATCGACTGCGCTGGTGATCGCTACCTGGACGTGTCATTGGTGCCGACATCTCGCGCTCAGGACAGTGATTCTTCAGGGAGAGGCGATGACTCGTAACGAGGAGCGACTGATATGGAGTGCCGCATTGGCGCTGTTCTCGCCCCAAGTGCTTGCTACATGGGTGTTAGAGGGACTGCGCAGTATGATGCAAGGCATGCCAGACGGCGCTGTTCCCAGGCTCGTGAGCCACGAGGGTCTTGCTGAGATAGCAGGGTTGATGCTGGAAGATGTCGCACATGGGCATACTCCAATTCTACTAGGTCAACGATCGCTATACCGGGAGCACCTTCGGGTTTTGCTACAGCTGAGGTATGCAATTGCGGGTCATGTGCTGATGCGTATTCCCATGAACCTGCTTACGCCTCGGCTCTCTGAGATTCGGTTGTCTGGCGATCTTGGACTTTAATGGGCATCGTAGTTATCCGACCCGGTAGTTGAGCCAGCCCTTATCTGACAGCAACGGAGCCACACGTGAACGTCCGCGAACTGATTGAGATTCTCTCGACGCAGGATCCTGAAGCGAAGGTCGTGGTTGAATACGACACGCATTTTTACGACGTGCGACATATTGAGCGTCACGAGATTTTGACTCAGGGTGTGAGCTGGGCCGACTATCCGAGCGCAAATGTCCTGAGTCGGAACAAGGGTGGGTACCCATTGCCCGAAGATGAGCGAGCTGCCAACGAACGCAGTCCGCGTGAGACTGCAATCGTCATATCCGGCTCGCCGACTTGACGCAGCTGACGGTGCACTTGTGTGAGCTGAAACCTGCCCAGATGTAGGAGGGAATGAAGCAATAACCAACAACACCGGAAATGCTGCGGTTTTCGTTTTGCTGCTCAACCCCATGCGTAAGCAGTACATCAAACCGGTCTAGTACCTAAGGTGTCTTGCTCAGCACGCTACACGGTCATGCCACCGCAGCCGCAACAGCTTTAGAGCGCCAGGCAAAAGCCAGCACCATCAACAACCCCAGCGCCGCCATTGCCGCTCCGGCCAGGGATATCGCTGGGTAGCCCAGCCCGGCATTGATCACTGCGCCGCCCAGCGCCGCACCTATTGCGTTGCCGAAGTTGAAGGCGCCGATGTTCACCGCCGATGCTAGATTCGGCGCATCCTTGGCGGCTTCCATCACGCGCATCTGCAGCGGAGGTACCAAGGCGAAGCTGGCGATACCCCAGATCAAGATGGCAACTGCTGCCGGCAGCGGCCAGCGCATTAATACCGTGAACGCTAGCAAGACGAGAATCAGCACGCTCAGCGAGACGATCAGGGTGCGGTCAATCGAGCGGTCGGCAGCTTTGCCGCCCCACATGTTGCCCAGCGTCAGCCCCACACCGAACAGCACCAGCATGGCGGTGATGAAGGAAGTAGACGCATTGGTCTCGCTACCCAGAATCGGTGCGATATAAGTGAATACGGTAAACATGGCTCCAGAGCCGATTACGGTCAGGGCCAACGCCCCGAGCACCCGGCCACGACCCAGTACTCGAATCTCGGCCAGTACGCCGATGCTTTTCGGCGCCGGTAGGTTGGGCAGGGCAAACCACAACGCGGCCATAGCTACAATGCCGAGCCCGGTAATCCCCCAAAATGCAGTGCGCCAGCCGAACAGATCGCCAAACCAGGCGGCCAGTGGCACACCGCCAATAGTCGCCAGAGTTAGGCCCATGAACATTGCTGCAACCGCGCCAGCACGCTTATCCGGGGCGACCACGCTGGCGGCGACGATGGAGCCAACGCCGAAGAACGCACCGTGATTTAGTGAGGTCACCACCCTGGCGAACATGAGGCTGTAGTAATCGGTAGCTAAGGCTGACATGAGGTTACCCAGGGTGAAAATAGCCATGAGGCCGATCAGCAAATAGCGCCGTGGAATCCTGCCAGTGGTCAATGTCATCAACGGAGCGCCGAGCAATACGCCCATGGCGTAAGCACTGACGAGCAGGCCAGCGGCGGGAATGGATACGCCGAGATCCGCAGCGATGCCTGGCAACATGCCCATAGGGGCGAACTCGGTAACGCCAATTCCGAACGCACCAATGGCGAGTGCTACTAGGGGTAGATTGATATGCATGAACGGCTCCTTATCTATGCCGCAAATGCTACGATCTAAACTTTTCAGGCGGTAGATAGCATTTCTGGCAAGCACCTTTGCTTTCGGGGCACAGATGGACTTCAGCGGCAGGTCAGGCGAAATGGCCGTGTTCGCCACGGTGGCACAAGAAGGCAGCCTGTCTGCCGCCGCGCGTGCCTTGGGGCTGACGCCCTCGGCGGTCAGTAGAATCATCGCGCGTACCGAACTACGACTTGGAACCCGCCTGCTGTTACGCACTACCCGAGCGATCACTCTCACCGTCGAGGGCGAGGCTTATCTGCGCGGCGCCCGGCGTATCTTGGCCGACATGGCAGAGGTTGAAGAGGCTATCGCCGACCAGGGCGTTCCGAGGGGCCGCTTACGTGTCAGCGCCGCCCTCGGTCATGGACGGCAAGCCATCGTTCCATTGGTGGCAGCATTCAGTTCCTACTACCCGAACATCGTCGTCGACCTCACCCTCGGCGATGAGGTTGTCGACATTCTCGGCGGCGAGGCCGATGTGGCGGTGCGATTTGGCTATCTGCCTGACAGCCCACTGACCGCTCGCAGGATTGGAGACACCGGGCAAGTGCTGGTGGCTTCGCCCGAGTATCTGCAGCGCCATGGCATACCCCAGGAACCGGAAGATCTGTTACGGCACAACTGCCTGCGCTTCAACTTCCGACGTGCCGAACCCAACTGGCCGTTCATCCGCAACGGGAAAGCGGTTTCCCTAAAAGTTAGCGGCAACATCGAATGCAGCAGTGGTGAAGCGCTGGCACAACTGGCACGGGTAGGCGCCGGCATTGCGCGTATTGGCGAATTCAGTGTGGCCGAGGATCTTCAGCGCGGTGATTTGGTGCCACTGCTGGAAGCGTACAACCCCGGCGACCGGGAACCGATCCATGCAGTGTTTGTAGGAGGCTCAGCAATGCCGGCGCGAGTACGAGTGTTCGTGGACTTCCTACTGGAACATCACCAGATATAAGCGATCTTGTACCTGTTCCGAGTTCGCTCGCGATTCTGTTCGCATGGTTTTGGGCGAGCCTTTAATGAGGTAATCCTACTCGCGGAGCTATGGTGGTGATGCCTCGTCCGCAGTATAACTGCCCGCGATCTGCGTAGCTAACGTCAGGCCACTTTCGGCCAAAAGCGGACTGGCCGCAGGCTTAGCAGGCTCCAGTTGAGGCGTGGAAACGTCTACGATATCTGGGGCAATTCAGTACGGATGGAACACAGATGGAAGTCGAGACACACGAAGTCCTAACGCACGATGAGATAGCTGATTTTTCCAGGCTGGGCGGAAATCCAAGTGATGACTACATGCGCGTTGTTGAGATGTTGGACAATGTGGTTCGGGAGTGCATGTATGTATCTCGGAGCTATGGTGGAATACCATCCCCAAGCACAAAGCACTACTACGCATCAGTATTATTTACTGCCCTTGTAACCAAGGGGGTAACTCTAGCTCAGCTAATGCCATTTACACCATGGGTGGAAAAAAAGATTGAGCACTGGGACTATGCTTCTACAGCTGGCTTAGTGCGAACAATGTTAGAGCTACGAATTGCGTTTTATTACTTATGTAGCGATGAGTGTGGAGAGGCCGAGTGGGAGTGTCGATGGAATATACTAAATCTTCATGACTGTGTTGCTCGGATTCGCATGTTCACGGCGATTGAGAACCATGAGGAAGTAGAGAGGCTGACGCAGTCTGCAGAGGAAATACGTGATCGGCTTAGAGCGAATCTTTTCTTTGAGACTTTGCCAGATAAAAAGAAAAAAAATGCGCTGCATGGACAGGCAGCCTATCTTTTTCCGCTTGAAGATATAGCTGAAAAAGCCGGTGTTGCGAAAACCCAATTTAGGTGGCTGTATGTTCTCTTGTCGTCCCATGTCCATGCCTTGCCAATGTCTTTCTTTCGTATCGGCGAAGAACGCGGGAGAGGCTTGCCTACCCCTGTAGAGGAGGGCTACACGTCAATATGCCTGTCTTTAGCATCCACATTCCTCGTAAATACGCGTGACGAGATCCATGCCTTATTCCAAGCTTTCAAAGCACATGGGGACGAAATAATTGAGCGCGAGAGTCGGGAGGCTCAGGCAGCGTTGGCTGATCTGGATACCAAGGTGAAAAAAGTATCTTCTGAGGGCATGTCAGTTGGCGAGACAAAGTTGTTATGCACCACTCACGTCATAACTATTGAGGCGACGCTGATACAAGACAACAAACTAGAAGTGCGCTATCGAGATGTACGAACGGGGGCGGTAGTACTGCAAAGCACTGAGTCGGAAAGTGGAACATATCTTGATCTCTACGATCTTTATTTCTGGACGGTCATGGTAAATGGCGAACATGTGACTAATGATCAAATGAAGTTCATGGATGGAGATGATTTTGCGTTTAAGACTGATCCTCAAACTAGAACGCTCCATTTCAAACACGGATGAATAAAATCAGTTGGCATGCTGGTCTTCCTCCGCTCACTGTGTTGTATCCACTATTGGCCGTACGATGGCTTTGCGCCTGATCAATTTTTCCATTAGGCTTGGGCAGTTGAGGAGCATCTGTGCCATCGATGTCGAGACATGCTTTCGTGGATGGGTGTCAAAACCATACCTTTCGATCTCATATAAAGCTCTGCACCGCTGAACATCAAGGTGTGGATGGAAATAGCGAAGCAACGGTAGCGTAGCCAGCCTGTTTTCAAAACTATTTTTTTGCTGGGCGTAGAAATAATGTCTTCTAAAAATCTAGTAAGATTGGCGATTAAGAAAAACACCGATGAAGTGGGAATAGTTGATATCTTTGCGCTTTGCTTTATCATCGCTTGCTTATTTATGGCGCCAGTAATTGCGATTTTTGTTTGGGCAGAAAAGGAAGACTGGACGGCTTGGATTCAGGCGGTTGGGAGTGTGGAGGCGATCATTGCTGCCGCTCTCATTGCGGTCGGTACTCATCGTATGAACATCAAAGCTCAGGCCGCAAGGCAGGCCGCAGAGCATGTGCGCGTTCTCTCTAACCTGAAAAGTTTGATTGAGGAAACGTACTCCTACCTAGTTTATGTTCGTGACCACGCTAAGGGCGGGCTTGATAAATATGGCTCAGCAGCGCTATTCCCTCCTAAACTTGGAAGTAACAAGAGCAGTTGGTCTGATTATGGCTGGAAGGCCTCAGACATACGAAGAAGCATGTCGTTATTTGAAAAAAATATTGAGCAGTTATCGACAATAGGCCTCGCTAATTTGGATGACCCATTTGTTACTAGGAATATATCGACCTTCATCTCCTATAGTCGAACCCTACTTGAAGAGATAAGCGCAGGCTGGGATTTGTTGGATGTGAAGCAAGGAGATCAGGCCGACAATCGCGTTCCTGACAATTTCGATTCATTTAAATACCGCCCTGGAACACCAAATTTGTCACCGACTCAAAAGAAAATTGGTTTGTCTCACGCCATCGCGCGAGGCTTTATGGTTTATTATTTTGAGAATGATCTGCCAGAATCAATTCATGGCGTCTATAAAAAGCTAATGATTCAATTTACGGAATGTGGCGCGTAAAATGTTCCATAAAGTGGTTTGACTAGTGACCGTCCGCGATGGGTCGAGAGAAGCCTGACGTGACTGGCTGCTTCTGGCCGATTTCGTTCATTCGCGACCAGCAGCGAACGCCCCATGTGAGTGACGACCTGTAGAAACCGACGAGAAGCAGCCGCGCAAGGTGGCAGCGAAATGAAGGGCATTTAGTAATTGAGGAGGGGCTACCTGTAAATTCTGCTGAACAGGCGTAGCCCTGCTCTTCGCTGACTGGCTATGTCGAATCCAAACCGCTGGCCCCAAAAAAAAATCGCATTTCTGCAGGGCTTAGTCGTCTACTGATTCACGTTCGAGCTCAGCAGCGAATTGAGGGTCTAGGTCAAGTTTAAACTCTTTGGTGCTAGTGCCAATCACCAACTGCAACCCTCTGAACTCCTTCTGACCAAGCTCATGCTCTATCTCGAGAGCGACATCCAAATAGAGGGATTTGTCGATAGTCAGACGCTGTACGTCGCCGTACTCAAACCGCGCTGGAATTGCATCTGATTTCAAAATAGGTGGCCTGCTTACCATTGCCTGCTTCCGAAGGCGCGGAGACCGAATGTAAATACCTCTGACGGTCGCGGTTTTTTCCCCTACCGAGATTAGTTCAATAGTGAAATTATCTCTGGTGAAATATTGATTGATTTCCATCCTCGCTGAGTTATCTCGCCGTTGCTTATCCGCTAGATAAATGGCAATTGTTGCGGCTGCGAGTCCGCCAAGCCCGGATACCCAATCACCGGCAGAACCCAGGGCAGTTTTTAACGTCTCAGCAGGATCCTTTTCCGCGGCAACAGATAAGGCTGTGACAACTCCCGCAGTAAATACAGCAGGGAATCCGAGTACGACAGCGATAATAGCTGTGATCTTCCATTTCATACGGATCTCCTATCGACCGAATACAATCATCTTCCCCATCATAAAGCACCGTGGGTAAAAGGCTAAAAATTGCATGGAATTATTGCCCGTACTCAAAATGACTGCTTTTGTCCGGTTAGCGACGGGTTGGCCGTGGCCGTCGCTATGCATCGCACGGTCAAACTTCGTTCTGTTCCGCCGTCTCCAAGGCGTCGTCTATCTCGATCCCGAGGTATCCGACAGTGCTTTCCAGCTTCGTATGACCGAGCAGCAGTTGAACCGCTCTCAAGTTTTTCGTCGTGCGATAGATCAGGGAAGCCTTGGTACGTCTCATTGTCTGAGTGCCATATATGGCAGGATCAAGATCAATGACCTTCACCCAAGTTTTAACGATTCGAGCGTATTGCCGAGTGGATAGGTGTTCAGAGGCGTGCAGCAGGCTCGGGAACAGGTAGTCCTCGCTGCAGAGCTGTGCCAAGTGGATCCAAGTTTCGAGAGCCGTCCTTGTTTGCTCTGTGATCTCAACTGAACTGGTCTCTGGGTTACCAATTGATCCGGTCTAACGCCTTTTCTCTTGGAAAAGCGCGCTCACCCACTCAACAAATACCCGCACATTGGGTGAGAGATGACGTCGATCTGGGAACAATACGGAAACGGCCTTCGGCTCGACTGGAACATCCGGCAGCACCTCTACCAAGCGTCCGCTATCGATGTATCGCTGCAACGCTGGGCGCAGCCCCTGCACCATCCCAATCCCTGCCAACGCGCAGTAAAGCAACGCCTCGGCATTATCGACAACTATGCCGCTGCGCATCTTCACACTGATAGTTTTACCGTTGCCCCTGAACCGCCAGGGCATGATCTGGCGACGCTGCTCAACCATGAAGTTGACCGCCACATGCGCCTGCAAATCATCCAGCGAGCCTGGTAAGCCATACTTCTTAACGTAGGAAGGTGCCGCGCAGGTCACCAGAGCAACCTCGCCGATACGCTTGGCAACCAGGCTCGAATCATCCAGATCGCCTAGCCGCACAGAGCAATCGATGCCTCCCGCGATGAGGTCGTTCAGGTTGTCGGAGGCGCCCAGAGATATTTCCAGGCCGGGGTAGCGCTCCATGAACTCGGGCAGTCGTGGGATGACTACGGCGTGACCGAGTACGGTCTGCATGTCTATTCTGAGTTTTCCTCGCGGCGGACGAGTCGGCGAAAACCAGTCAAGTGTGTCTGCAAGGTCGGAGAGTAACGTCAGGCTGCGTTCATAGAACTCATCTCCGGCGGGTGTGGTGTTCACTCTGCGTGTGGTGCGGTGCAGCAGCTGCACGCCCAGTTCGTGCTCAAGATTTCGAATAAGCTTTGATAGTGCCGGTCGATGCACATTGAGCGCCTCGGCAGCTTTGGTGTAGCTGCCATGCTCAACCACTGCCACGAACATTTGCATGGCTTCAATCAGGTTCATCGCCATCCTCTACCTACCTGCACGGGCCAGAAGTACTCTGCAAAGAGGATGATAGCGAAGCTGGGCTACCTCTCTCAGGCATCAAAAAAGGAAAATGCCATCGCTGCTCCCGAGCAGCGATGGCATACAGCAGTCAAATTAACTGCCGCAGGGGAGCTACTCAGTCAACCACGACGACAATCTTGCCGATCTGCGCGTTCGACTCCATTCGGCGGTGTGCTGCCGCGATGTCCTTGAGTGAGAAGACTTGGTCGATGACAGGCTTGAGCTGACCACTTGCCAAGCCTTTGGTGACGAATGCCTTGGCATTGGCCAGTTTCTGCATATCCGTGGTGATTTCAAAAAGCTCGTAACCGCGCACGGTCAGATGTTTGCCGAGAATATCGAAAACCGGAACTGGAATATCGCGATGATCGAGAGCGCCGTACTGAAAGAAGATTCCGGTGCTGGCCATGGACTTGATCAGCTTGGTCGCTTCGGGGCCACCAACGGGATCAAAAACAATACGAGCACCCTTGCCCTCGGTGATCGCTGCCACCTCGGCAATCAGATCCTCTTCCTGAGTGGCGATAACATATTTTGCCCCAGCGTCCAGCAATGCCTGACGTTTGGCACTTGTGCGGGTAAGGGCCACCGGGATGGCGCCCTGCATGTTGGCGATCTGGATCGCCGCCAGGCCGACACTGCTCGACGCAGCCGGGATGAGCACCGTTTCGCCAGCCTGTAGATTGCCGTACTCAACCAGTGCGCCATATGCAGTGACAAACATCATCCAGCTGGCCGCTGCCTCCACGAAGCTGAGGTTGGACGGATGCTTGACGACAGCATGCATAGGCGCATTGACCACCTCGCCATACATGCCGTAATCGGCAAAGGAGAACGCCGGCACGACGCTTACTACGTCACCAGGCGCAACGTCGCTGACGTCACTGCCAACCGCGCGAACAATCCCGGCCGCTTCATAGCCAAGCTTCGCCGGGAACTGGGGATCGATCACGTACTGCCCAGTGCGGTACATGATTTCAGCACGGTTCAGGCCGATGGCTTTTACTTCGATCTGAACCTCGCCGCTCTTCGGCGCAGGTACGGCGATTTCATCAAGAGTGAGAACATCAGCGTCACCGGTACGGTGAAAGTGGACAACCTTGGGCATGGCACACCTCATTAACGGCAAGAGACAACGGTTACTTCTGGAAAGTTGTACCGATGCTACTGACCCTCTTGCCTGTAATAGAGCACTGATCGGCTCATAGATTGGTACTCAAGAAGAACCAATCCCCGGCTGACGGGCAAATAAAAAAAGACCACGGAGTAGCCGTGGTCTTATTCACTCCGCTGGCGCTATTTAGCGTTCAGAATTAGCAGGGTTTCGGTATTCAACAGGCACCCAGCTGTAGCCCTTTTCTTCTTTACGCAGATGCCCAATGCCAGGGAAGGGCAAGTGCGCCGCAGCCACCAACCAACGCTCACTGGCAGCCTCAGCGAACAGCCGAATGCGAGATGCAACGGCGGCTTTAGGATCAACATCCACCGCGATGGTTACCTCCGGACGCGGTAATTGCACAGAGTGCACGTGCACAATGTCACCCCAAAGCAGTAGTTTTTCGCCCCCCGAACTGAGCAGGTAAGACGTGTGGCCGGGGGTATGACCATTTGACGGCACGACCTGAATGCCAGAGGTGATGGAGTCACCTTCATTGAAGGTTCTGAATTTGCCTACGTCTGAGTACGGTGCAATTGCATCACGCGCCATCTTGAAGAACGGTCGCTGGTCTTCAGGCAGTGAGCCCTCCTGCTTCACGTCGAGCCAGTAATTCGCATCTCGGTCTGCGGCCCAGACGGTTGCATTAGTAAAGGCTCGTTTGCCGCCTGGTTGGGTCACGCCGCAGGCATGGTCAGGGTGCAGGTGCGTTAGCAGCACTGCATCGACCTCTTCAGGGGTATAACCGGCAGCACGGATGTTGTCGACCATCCGCCCCATGGTAGGGCCGAAGCAATCAGACGAGCCCGAGTCGATTAGCACCAGTTGCTTACCGTCATCGACAAGAAAGGCATTGACCGCCGTCTGTACGAACGGAGCCGCCTTTTGATACTCATGCAGGATGTTCTCCTGGATCTCCTCATGCGGTATGCCCGCGAGGTGCTTCGGATCTAGATCGATATAGCCGTCGTAAACGGCAGTAACCACGGTGTTGCCAACCATATGCCGGTAAAAGCCGGCTGCCTGCCGGTACTGGTCGGTCGGAGCTGCGAGTGCAGCCTGCGATGCGACAGCCATAACCCCGATTACGCCGAGCATCTTAAGACGCTGCGGTAGATTTAGTGCATCCATGACAAACTCCACAATCAGGCACCATTGCCTAGTGCGAAATCGTATGAGCGCACATAGCGCAGACCCATAGCGTCGATGGAACCAGATTGGTAATCAAAGCCGATATATTCGGCCTAGTGAAGGCTATGAGAGAGGTATCACATGGTGAATGCCTGCTCTTGGCCGATTGCAGCCGGTTTCTACAAAACTTGGCGACGGGTTGAAAATTGCCGTCGACGTCCTAGCCCATACGACACCAAGCGAGCTGGCGCAATGCATGTACCGGTTCGCTAGATCTTCGTGCTACCTGCGAAGCATGAGGGGCTGCCATGAGTCCGTGCGGAGAGCCAACATAGCTTCTCGGCACACCCCCTCTAGAAGGTTGACTCATCTAGAGAGAAATGCTCGCATTAACCTATTACCGTTCTGAGCGCGAAACAATGCCTAGATGTTTTTATAAGTACATGACTTATAACACTGCCTTAATTGTACTTAAAAATCAAACGCTACGCTGGAGCACTCCAGGGACTTTAAATGATCCTTATGATATTCAGTTCGATCTTAGTATAAGCTTTGACCGTGATACGGTACTCCGTCAGTCGCTAGAGAAATTATGGTTGGTTTTTAATGGCGACCTGGCAGGCCATCCAGATAGCCGGATGTCAGTTGCCATGAATGTGCTGCGGCCGTATCTTCAAGGGATGCCAAAGGAGCATTTTTTTACGAGAATGGCAGCGGGTATAAAAGATTCATTTGCAGCATTAGATAATAATATTCAAAAAACATACGAGGCAACAAGGGAACAGCTCTCCACTACTAAAATACTATGCTTGACGGCATCTCCTACTAATCAGCTTATGTGGGCATATTATGGCGACAGCAATAAAGGCGTCGTATTTCGGTTTGAAGATGAGCCTGGGGCAGACAGTCCTTTTCGAATGGCTAAACCAATTTCATACATGCCTGAAATACCGCCGCTATTTGAGGAGGACGAGCTTTCTGACTTCCTGGCCGGGTTACTAGTTTTTGAACCGACTAAACGCATAAATTCGTTAATTTATACGAAGTCTGACGCGTGGAAGCATGAAGATGAGTGGAGGATTTTCGCCGGGGACGGACGCGATAAGTATGCTCCTTATGAGGATAAAAGGTTTGGCGCTAGAGAACTAACGGGCGCAGTATTTGGCTGCCGCATGCCCTCTGAACAAAAAAGTGCTCTGTCATCAGCTATTAGTCGCTTGTACCCACATGCAGAAATCTTTCAGGCAGTTCCAGCTAATCACTCCTTTCAGCTCGAACTTTTCCCTCTTAGCGGAGGCTGAGCAGGTAGATACGCACTTTCCGCTGGTGGCCGACCGCCGTCTTTGCTAGATCGGCTCACACTAAGTGGCTGCTGCTGAGAGCGCTCTAGCTAAGGGACAATTAGACCCACCTTCCGCTTTAGTTCCAAGGAGATACAGTCCTGATCTTCCTTGATAGTCAATTCATCACCCAGCGCCCAGCCTAGCGCTTCGAGAAGATCCGAAGGAAGTTCCACGACCAAGTCTCCTGAGCCATCTCCAGGATCTTGGCATACAACAAGCCAACGATTGGATGTAGTAGCCATACATTGCTCTCAGGTGTCGGACAGTCAGGTGGCCGAGCCGCATAACAGGTGACATCGAAACTTGCCGTCGGCAGGGTGCCTCATAGAATTTCAGCTTTCGTCCAAACCAGCTCATGCCGAGCCAGGTCACTAGCCTGTTGAGAGCGCATCAGAAGCGACCGCCTTCGCGAACTCTAGTAAGTTGTTGAAGTCGCCGTTGCCGGCGCGGCTAAGGAAGTAACCCATTACTCCCACTTCTCTTGGGCCGTCCCGATCGCACTGTCGAGAGTCACCCAGCATCAACACGCGACCATGACTATCAAACCAATGTCCGGCCTCGATACCAAGCGATGCGCAGGCGGCCATGTAGATCTCAGGGTCAGGTTTTACATGGCCAACTTCGTAGCTGAAGGTGTACGCGTCGAGCATCGGAAGCAAGCGTTTTACCGACAGTCCGTAGCTGGAGGCAAGATTAGAACAAACGCCAACTCGGATGCCGGCATTTTTAAGAACGTCGATAGCTTCAGGCGCGTCCGAAAAGAGCGCCATGCTCTCTAATTCTTCTGCTAAGCGTTGCTCCAGCTCCAGTAATTGCGTGTCGTTTATTTTGATCCCAAAATGCCGTGCCGCGCTCGCAAGCGTCATATCAAGGGTCATTAGTTGAAGCGCATCGTCGGGCAACGGTCGACGACCCTGTAGTCGCGCTAACTTCAGCAGTCGTAGGTAAGGGCTTCTCCGATTTTGGATCTGAACCAGCGTGCCGAAAACATCGAAGATCACTACTTTCGCCATGCGATGCTTCCTCCGATCGCTTGTGCCTTACTCTTCAACGCCAAAGCGCAGAGATCAGGTTCCATACTCATCACAGGCCAAGATCAGCTTGGAATCTGCGATCCCTCAGATGTTCTGGAAGTATTGGCATTGGCAGCTTGGCCACCAGCTCGTCCGCTAGATATTCGGACGCTTTCCTAGAAACATTAAACTGCCCATCTAAAACCAGCACGGCCTGCCACCGAGGTACATAACCAAGTGCAATCATAGGAAGCAAAAAGGCGTCTGGTTCGCGCTTTGTATATTCGATCATCACTTCGCGCCTTTCGTCGGTAACGAAACGCGATTGTGCGCTATCAAAAGCAGCATGTAGCTGACCTTTATCTAAATTTTGTAAAGCAAGCTGAAAAATTTCCGAATTTCTTTTATCGGCAGTAATAGGGTCGCTAGTGCTGGGTTCAGCTTCAGCTACAATGCTCCGTTTGGATCGCCTATTCGGAATTTCAAACTTTATAAGATCCGTTTCTGGCGCAGCCACCGCATCAGTCTCATTGTCGAAATCTATTGGCCGCTCGGGATCTGTTCTAAATAAAAAATCAGTGGCATGAAGTCCGTCACCATTGAAATTGAGGTGTGCCCATGCATCATCAAACTGACGCCAGCTGGCGATGAGATATAGATTTCCGCTTTGGGTGAGAGCGAATTGGTAACCCGTAACTTCAAACGCAAAATTCAGTGGCGAGGTCATTATTCGTTTGCCATTACCGAACCGTTTTTGTTTGTCTGCAAAAATTTCACCGGAAAGGCATCCGTTCAAAAGGTACGAATCGCTTAAAATTGCCGTAACGGCACCGCTGAAATTGACCTCGACGAGATGTTCTAGTGAAGCAATTACATCCAGCATGGTATCTCTTCCCGTGGCAGGTCAATGGCGCACAATGATTGTGTCAGTAAACTCAACAGAAACTCCACTCTCGTTTAAATAGCCGGAGGGAAAGTTGTAATTACAAATGACGTAGCTACTTCCGGACTCGGTGTGTGCGACATGCCGCTCTAGCTCGACTTGAATATAAACCACCGGCGCTGTGGATATATATGTGCCGTCATCAAATCTTCCTTTTGCGTCGCTATAAACGTAGCCATGAATTACCTCATTCGCGTGTAGCTCTGCGTTTACAAGGAAGCCGGTGATAGGGAACGGGTATTCGAATTTTTTTGCATCTTGGACAAGCCTTGGTAGTTTCATGTCGCACCTTTTTTCGGGCGAGTGTTATCGCTCCGTATCGCCGAAGTATTAAATCGTGGGGTGGTTTATATAGTGATTACGAGGTCAGGTTTGAAGTTGATCTCCTCGTTTGGATAGCCTCTTGGGTTAGAGAGAAAGCGCGTATGTTCAATTACCCTATCTACAGGTTGATGGGTATGGCCAAATATCCATAGATCTATTTTTAGTTTGAGCAGCTCGCGCCAATCATTTCCAAATATTGATTGGGAGTGGGGAGAGGTATCCCAATTCGGGATGAGTTCCAGCAAGGGTGGATGATGAGTTACGACTACTGTTTTGCCTGAAAATGGCTGGCTTAACTCACTGTTTAACCATTTTCTTGACTGCCGTGCAATTAGCTGGGTGTCCTGCGGGCGCAAGCGGCGATATGTTGGTTCCAGTCGAATGCACCTATAGTCATTCAACAGAGCATTAGCCTGGACTGCAGCAAGGGGCGCATTTCCAGTTGCGGAAAAGTCCGACCAGGCTGTGCATCCCAGAAAACGAACCCCTTCGTGCTCAAGCGTCTGCTGCTCAAGTACGTTAACGTGGGGCGCTGCTTCCTCCTTCATGGTACGCAATGCTTTCTGAAGCGTGACGTCGTAGGACTCGTGGTTGCCCGCAATCATCACCACGGGCTTCACGAATTGAGTACTCGCCCATCCAGCTGACCGACCTTTGACGTTAGTGTCACCGGCGAGCACGACGATGTCGTAAGCGTCAGGATGAGGCAGCTCACTTAGTGAAAGTGGGCTGAACTCAAGATGTAGATCAGACATCACCAGCAGGCGCATAAAACGATTTTCCAATATATTGACAAAGCGCACACGCTGCCGTATGCGACACAAGCGTATCGTAGACAATAAAGACGTGTCGCGTCAAAGATGGCTTTATGCTCGCTTTTCAGTGCACATGTCATGACTAGCGAAAGGGAAGAGCTCGATCCGTTCAATATCGCGCTTGGCGGAGTGCTCAGGGATCTGCGACTTAAATGCGGGCTTGCGGGTGATGACGTGGTGCGAGTCGTAACGCGGGCGAATTTACATCATATTGAATCAGGCGCAGCTCAAGTAGGCCTAAGCGCTCTCAGAGAGCTGTGTCGGATGTATGGGGTGTCTGCAAGCCACGTCATTGCCGTTGCTGAGGCGCGCTCCAAACGGGGCGGCCTTCGCGAGAATGTAGCCAAAACCTGTGAGGAGCTGATGGCATCGGTTGCCGCTGGTAGGTTTGATCGGATGAGCGAGGCCGGCGTTGAACAGGGTTTAAAAGCTCTTCGCAAAGCCCAGTTGCAGGCTCAGGTCAAAGAGCTGGCACGCGATGGACATCCCAATAGCGAAATCGCGAAGCGTTTGGGTATATCCGTGCGAACCGTTCAACGCCACCTTGCTTCCTGAAGTCCAGACATCGACTAGCTGCAGTTTCCTGCCTTGCGATATCCCGCTGTCATTGCATCGTGCTCGGATACAAAATGAACCTGGTTCTTTGGCGCGACCTTGTCGTAGCTCGGGCATCCAGTTGACAGATGATAAACACGGCTGTTTCGGTTGCCGATGATCGCACCGTTCGAGCTGTGCTCGATTGGGTAATCATTGAGAGGCCTGTGGCCATGGTTATCTGATGTCGCTTCGGCCGTTAGCCCTTCGCCCCTGGGCTTGTGGCCAAGTGACCATCGACGTTCGCCCGTCACGAACGGATTGCCATGGCCGACGATGGCTCTGATGCGTTCGTTCCGCTCGACCTCCCAAGGGGTAACCGCATGCTGATTGTTCCAGGCGATTAACAGTTGCTGTTGCTGTCTGGACATCCTCAATGCATAACGGTCGAACATGTAGAAGGTCGACCTTGCGACCAAGCCTTTGACTTCGTCACGCGGCTCCGCTACTCGACCTCTGAAATCGACCTTGGTGCTGCATTGGCCGTATTGCTGGCTAGTACCTGAAATCATCCCAAAATTAAAGTTTGCACGGTCGCTATTCAGCTCACCCACTGATGGGTAAAGGTTAAAGAGATCGGCCTCCATCTCCCTGAACACCGGATCACTGGCGACACAGTTCTTGCGACCGCCGTTCTGCCAGCACTTGCGCTGATGCCCAAACGTCCAGGCGGGGACGATGTGCTCCCACTCGCTACGTTCACCTCGTACTTGCTGCTTTCGAACCTCGTACCCGCAAGAGGCAGTATCGATTCGTCCTCCTGATCTTCCGACCCACCGCCACTGGCAGCCGCAGTAGAGGTCACCTAGCACGCTGGTGTTTTGGTCGTAGAACACCTTTTGCCTAGCGATGGCTTTGGCTTCAGTGAATGTTGAGGGAGGGGAGGCGGAGGAGATGGCACTGAGGAGGAGAAGCGAAACTGCGAAGATTAGGCGGGTCATTGATGCGCGTAACTGAAAGGTCAGGGCGGCATATCGTACGCAAGCTTGCGCTAGGATTCAGCGCTTCTTGGCAAGGCCGCTATTGACTATCTGCTGAGTGTCACTATTTCAGGCACTCGTGTCTGCATTAACTACCTTGGACGGATTGTATTGCTCAAGCTGCTCATCTTTATTCTTGCCCCTTTGGCAAACTTCGATACTAGGGATTCGACGATCTCAAACGTACCTGCGGGTGCCAGAGGCCCCACTAAAATTTCCGCAGACCTCAGTGCCTCGGAGTCGAGGCGGATATCAACATGGGTACGGTTTGGAATATCCCTTACGATATCCACCCCCGTTCTGTGCCAATCTCCTCTGGCTCGGATGTATGCTGCAGAATCCCCCTGATAGGGAGTTTCGGGGCCAGGCGACGCCGCAAGCACAAACCTATACTCCTCCTGAAATGCCCACGCGCTTGGCTTGAAATAAGCGATCTCAGTCCCTTCTCCGAAAAGTGTGAGCTCATCAGGGGTGGGGTTGCTGTACAGGTGCTCAATCGCTGCCTGCACGTCCGGTACGTAGCGAACCCGTTGACCAAACATTGCTTTCATCTCTGGAGTGGGCGCGAGCGTAATGTTCGAGGCAAGCATCTCCTCCAGGCTATACGGGGCTTGCAGGTCAATGAATTGAAAATTCTCGTGCCACCTGATGTCGATGGGATGCCAGATGAAAGGATCGGGTCTCAGGGAGAGTCGAATGCCCTTCATCCCATCGCCGTACATTGCCCATTGTGGAATGCTCTCTTCACGCGCTGCCGACCAACAGCTCGCGAACGTTCGTGCCCCAAGCGGGAAGTGGCCAATCGAACGGCCCTCCGTAACATCATCAAACTGATCCAACCTGGTGAATCGCAGCGTCTGATGCCTGAGAATTAAGGCGAGGGTGCTTACCGTCGTGTAGTGATGCAGCATGGGGGAAGTCCAGTACAGGATGTGGTGGCAGGGCGCGCTCGCCGCTAACGCAATCACTTCCATGCTACTGGATTAGGCCTGATTGCGTGTACCTTCAGGTCGTCTAACGATGCCTAGGCATCCTTACTCAGTTGCGAGTTTAAATTCAATGCATGTGCAAGCGGCTCCTGCAGCAGGTACCTATAAAGGTGCCCAGTATTTTTTTATAGGTGCCGACGCCCGCATTACCTGACTCTAACCTTGTCGCAACAGCCGACAGTAAAGGTGACCCAGTGAGAGCAATCGAGAAGGCAGTGGCCGAGTGTGAATCTGTCCTGCGGGCCGATTTGACGTACAACAAGGAACACGGAATCTGGCCAAGCACCAACCGTGTCATCGAGCGCATGCTTGGCATGCGTCATGATCTCGGTAAGGCTTACCAAGAGCTATATAAACAGCTGCATAGCCATGAGCGAGCACTGGATTCGTTCCTCGACATGCTCGTTTATTTGCCAATAGGCTGGAGTCCCGAAAAGGCTATCAAGGCCCGACAGGATCGAGAAGAACTCGTCTCGGTGAATAGCCGGATTGCCTCGTTGGCGACTCAGCTTGGCGGGCTGCTTTCCCGGCGCACCGAAATTGAAGAAACGTCTGGCTTTAGCAGCGAAACGCACTATCACATTCTCAACGTTATGAAGGATGCTGCGGAGCACAACCATCATTTCGGCTTTTATGTTGAGGATGAATTAGATGGCCTTTATAACCAGTACGATCTCAAGTACTGGCCAACTCTGAGCGATTTCGCAGAGGCGCTTGCTGCCGATGCACGCGATGCCATTGTCGTCGCAGACAACCCCGTGACGGCCGCTGCGACAGAGAGCCGGAAGCCCGGGCTCACGGATTTCCTGAGAGCTTACTATTCGAAGCTTGATGAGCGTTCGATGAAGCAGGGTGGTTTGATTCCAGACACCTTTAGATTGTCTGACTCTGCCCTAGCGTCCTTGCTCAGCTGCGTTCTGGATCTTGGCCCCGAAAAGTTAATGAGCGCCGAGGCAGTGAAGCGTTTCCGCCAAGGGGAGCGGAGTAGGAAAGCAGGATGAGTGAGCGTGGCTCATTCAGTATGCATTTTGGGCCAGGGCGTGGTTCAAGCGGTGGACGTCAAGAGGCGTGACTGATGGATTGGTTGACGACGTATTGAAATGCTTCAGCCTTCAAACCATGGCATAGGTGCGCAGCAACACGATCTATCGTCAGCGTAATCCGGTGAATATCACCGCTCATTTCCCCACAGCACGGCGCTATCCGAACCCGTCAAGCTTGGGGGCTTTAACCGGTTTACAGACCGCTTTCATCCCGATTATAAACGTACCTTCCGTGGGGCCTGGCCCCAAGACGAAATTATCTGCGACGCATTAGGGCTTCGCCGTCAAGATAGGAGTCAGGGAATGCCCGCAAAGATTCAGGTCTCGGAAGCTTACTGCGTAGAGCTTGGGGAGGTCGTTTCCATTACTGATGCCCGCAGGGCCTACTTCTCGCAGCCTGAGCCCAGAGCTCGCTTCACGTTTCAGTGTTCTTATGCTGACTGCATGGCGTTGACAAAGCGACCCACAATCACGGCGGTGAACTATGCAAGCCTGCCTCAGGACACCTATCGGGCAGCGCATTTTCGCGACCCCGGCGTGGGTCATGCGCCTAGTTGCCACTGGCAGGGTGAGGAAGCCGCTGTAAGCGATCAAGACCAGGGTGGAGAGGCTGTCCATAAGGATCGAGAGGCCAAACGTAAGCTCCATGATTTCATCGATGAGTTCGATCCCACCGCCGTCAAACCGAAGGATGAAGAGGGGGTCTCGGGGAGTGCTGGATCAAAACCTGCCCACGGTCGCGGGCCAGGCCGCAGCGGTGTTGCGAAGGGCAGTTCCTTCTCAACCAGAAACCGGACTAGCAGTTTCGAGCGGCTCGTCGAGTATTATCGCAACGCGCACAAGGATCTTCCGAGCAACGAGTTCTTCGGCCTGCAGCTGAGGGTTACCGGTGAAGGGGAGATGCCGCTTATCTCCTACTTTCCAAACATATCGAAAGCGGCACCCGACTCACCCAATCGGGTTATCCATGGCGGGGCTCGGCTGGAGCCGCGCAAGAGTAGTGGGTTCATGTTCTGGTTCATCGATCGTGTCGATGGAAAGGGCGTTTACCTGAAGGTCACCAACCAAGAAATGGATGATTACCGGTTCCGAGGTTTCTTTAATGACATCCTTGCCCAAGATGACGCTGACTATTTCCGCGTTTTCGGTCTGGGACGTCTTGTGCTTTCTGACACCGGTAAAAGCTACAGGCTTGAGATTGATGACCTCAACCGCCTGACGATTTTTGCGGTCAAGAAAAAGCAGCTCAACTAATTTTTGATGGGCGAGGGATCCTTGGTAGTCGGCCGATAACCTGAGCGTTTGTGTCTGGCGGGTAGCATGATGTCGGCGTGCGCGCGTTTGAAGTTCTGGTTGAGATCAAACTCGATGAGCACCTGATCATTCAAGTGAAAAGGGGCTCGGCGAGCATGCCACGACTCTGACGTTGGCACATGTCTACTTGCCATCATAAAGGGCAGGGGCATACTCTTCAGTAAAGCGATTGTTGCCATCCAGGGGAGCTAAGCAATATTAGCTCTAGGATGTGGCGCTGGCGCAGACATCATCATCTATCGCGCACCTTCCCCGCGTGCATGGACGCAAGTAGGCAATCAATGAGCTTTTTTACTCAAGCAGAAGAAGATTCACTCGCTATTCGTCGGATGATCTTGCATGTCGTCGGCGCTAAAACGTTCGAGGCAATGCGAGAGCGAAAACCCGAGCATACTGATTTTTTCCAGACCAAAATCCTGGAGCACGCAGCAGACTCCGTTTTCAGTTTCAAAACCAACTCAACTACAAGGCTCGCGCTGGAGTCCATTGCACAGGGTTCGACGACATTCCAGAGAGGAGCGCAGAGCCTTTCGAGAGCATTCAATACACTGCATAGGGGCGGAAGCGCCGATGGTGTACTTTGCATTTTCGAACTGGACGTCGGTGTCGCTGACACCGTTGTGTATAGCTTTATCAAGTACGACTACAAGGTGGCTTTGGTACAGAACGGCGCCAAACCTGGAGATGCGTTACGCCGCATTGTGACGGCCTTGATTGAGGACAAAAAAGCTGTACAGAAGACAGCGTTGATTCGAGTCGTAAACGGTGTTGCAGAAACAAGCGTCTCGGCCCGCGACCGGAAAAAACAGGCCCCTGACCTTGCCGACTACTTCGAGGAGTTCCTAGGCGTCACTCGGACGATATCTGAGCAGGAGCTGAGCCACATGGCCAGCAAACTGCTCCGCCGGACGCTCCAGACTTGCAAGGATCTACTCCCGGATAAGGATGTTGCAAAAGCCTTCCGGCATGCTAAAGGTATTTTAGGCAAACGGCTTAAGGTTGATGAGGATGCCATTATCGAGGCGGTGCTGTCTTCAGCCGGCGACCCGACAGATGACAAAACCGTACAGCGGCTTGAGCGCGAGACACGCAAGCGAGTGCGCGAGAGCAAGCTCCATCATTTGGAATTTAAGCCTGATCGTTCAGTGCTACGACAACCAGCAATCCGCAAGCTTCGTACTATTGAAGGGGTCACTGTCACCTTCCCAGACATTCAGACCAATCCTAACGTAGTCATCAATAATATCGACGGCGGGGGGAAAAGAATTGTCATAGAAACCAAGGAAATCACGGAGAACGGTCTTGTCGCTGAACGACTTGGCAAGCCTACTTAATAGCGAAGCCAGATCAGGACGAGCGTTTATTTCCGAGAGCGAAATCGACGTATCCATCGCCAAGCTTTCAGCTGATTTGACGCTGCGTTTAATCAAGCTCTGTAAGACCGCTGGAGTCGTATGCTTGGCATATGATGACGAGTACTCGCACTGTGACGAGGAAGACATTCATGATGATATGGGCCAGTTTCGCCTAACTATCACAAAGCCCGAGAGACCAGCTGAGGATGCGGATCTTTATATCCTCACTGCCAGTGGCTTCTCGGACTTCCTACGTAAGGGGAACGAATCAAATGTATGGAGAATTACAGGCTTAGAGTCCTCCTTTCGCTGCCAGGCAAGAGTGTTCGGAAACTGGGAGGAGCCAATAACTGCGCCTGAAGTCGCGCCGACCAAGTCTCCACGAATGCTCGTCAAAGAAGCAACTGACACCCGAATTGTTCCTGAAGACATCAGACCCTACTTGCTTTACGAATCTACCTTGAACCCAGCAGATCCTCTCCATGGCATATGGGTTTCACACGCATTCGACTCGTTGATCCGCTGCATCGCTAACGAGGTCAGCGCATCTGATCGAAGGCTCATTTTCAAGGGGCCACCGAAGCTGAGCCTGGAATACCATGATCGTGATCATGGCACTGATGACGTGTTGGCTTTCAAGGACTTCCAAGGTTTGCAGGACGCCGCAGTGTGGGTCTACGAAAACGCCCGAGAAGCGGAGATGAAGTACGTCCTTCTTTCTACGGAGATCGCGCGTTCAGGACGGTCAGATGGTGAGGTGATCACCTATTTCCGAGAAAATCTCGAGTCAGCGCTGGATTGCGCAAAAATTGCTTACCAAATGGCGATTTCAGAAGTCACCAAGGACACACTGAAGTCGTTGGGGGATTTACGTAAAGCCGTCACCGAGGAAACATCCAAGGCCACTGACGCAACGCGCCAAACAGTAACGGCAATCACAACCGCTGCTGGGGTCGGTATCGGACTAGCGGTAGCCCGAATGAGCATCGCGATCAACCCTTGGGTTATCCTGCTGGTGATGATCATGGTCTGGCTATATGTCGCGAGCATTGCCTATTCCGGGTGGCATTTTATCCTCGGACAGCGTGAACTACGGAAGCAGTGGCAAACCAAGCTGTATCGCTTTCTCTCGTCCAATGACTATAAAAATATGGTGATTGACCCTGTCAATCGCGCGGAGACGCTCTTCAAGCTGACGGCTATCTGGGGTGTTTGTGTATTGGCGGTATGGGCTCTAGGTGTCGTGTTGTTCGCATTTTATACGATACCCTTTAACGCCAAACTGCCAGCGGAGCGAAAGGTCATACAGCCCGCAGAAACATATGAGCAACCGCGACGTCATGTACCCAGAGAGCCACGTGCGGGGTACGAATATCCGTACCTAATCCATACCCAGGACAGCATGCCGTCATATCCCGAAAGCTAAGCCAGCATGGAGCGAGATAATTGGGCATGTTCGACTGGTTGTTCCGACGGCGCACCACCCAGCAGTCCAAACTAAAACCAGCAAAGCCCGACGCAGGTCAGCTTTTCAAGCTCAGCAACAGATTCATCACGATACATTCCATTGGCTACCACGGACTTGTAACGCGTTCGCCGGCAAAAACATGGGTGCTCTCCTGGAAAGACTCAACGCCAGATGGTATTCGGGACGGGAGCCGGGAAGCAGGCGAGGGCAGGTACGTCCTTGTCGACGTAGAGGGGAACGCGGTTCGAGTAGATGCCCGCATGGCGCGTCCAAACAATGGTGCGGTAGCCGACAACGGCACCTTTTGTCTTGAAGACTGGCATTTCGGGAACGCCTTGTCCGGCACATTCCATGTCTTCAGTGCTCAGGGAAAGCCGATCATCACCAAAGAGCTTTCCGCCAACATACTGGACAGCGGGATCTCGCGATCTGGACGCCTGGCGTTCTGCACGACAGCCAATAGCCCCACAGAGGATGGGCATAAGCTGTTCCTGTTTGACCTCAAAGAAGGCCGCCAGCTCTTCGCTGTCACCCCAGGCCGCGCCTGCGAGCGGTTCGAACTTGATGAGGCTGCTCAACAGCTTGTGGCAAAGGTTGCAGGGGGAGGTGAATACCGCTACGGGGCGGATGGTGACCTCGTGGATGAGGGCGCAGCAGATGTCGCGCTGCTGAGATCGGCGGACTACACAGCGGTTATCCTCACCGCTGAATCCATGCTCAAAGGTAACCCGGATACTGAGGAGTTGGAGTCTATTTCGGCGGCACTGATCCGGGCTCGTGGTCTAGGCGCCGACGATGATCCCGCGTGGAAGCCCGCAGCATTGAAGGTGCAAGGATTGGCCCATGAGGCGCTTGGTCAGGCTTCCGAGGCTATCGGGTGTTACGAGGAGGCGTTGAGGCTGAATCCGAAGATCGGGGTCAAGCGGAAGCTTGACGGCCTGACGAGGCGACAGCTCTGACTGTCTGAGCACCTAGCTGAATGTAGTAGGAAGCGGGCTTGCCAGACAAAACATCATCCGCTTTTCTTACCGGCGCTACCGGTCACTATACGGTTGCAGTAACCAAATACTGCCAATTCAGCGACACACCAAATGTGGTAACAGGTTGGCAAGGATGGTGTCTGTTTGATTAAGGCTGGAGTATCCGTATCGCGCCTGGCATATAGCAATGTGGGGGGTCAGATTTGAAGGTATTTATCAGTTCCGTTGTCCGTGGTTTTGAGACTTACCGCGCCGCCGCCCGGAAAGCTGTTGGGCTCCTTCAGCATCAGCCAATCATGTGCGAAGACTTCGGTGCACGGCCTGACTCGTCTCAAGTCGCATGCATGACAGAGGTCGACCAGGCTGACGTGGTGGTCTTGATCCTTGGGGCTGACTTTGGTTTCAAAACAGCCAGTGGTGAGTCCGTCACACAGCAGGAGTTCCGACGTGCTAGAGCTGGCGGGAAGAGGGTGCTTGCCTTTCTCCAAGACGTACCGGTTGAAGGGCCTCAAGAAGCTTTCCGGTGGGAAGTGTCTGACTACGTCGATGGATTGTTCCGGGTGACGTTCACCAATGAACACGAGCTCTCAGACGCCATAGTCCACGCGCTGAATCAGCTCAATGTCGTGAGAGGCGCAGTTTCAGAGCAGGACTTTGTTGAGCGACTCCAGCAATGCCAGGGATATCGGGGCGATCACAGTCGTGATACCCGAGTCGAAATTGCCTTTCTTCCACAGCCCGAGCTATTCGGCACACTTCGGCAGGTGCACACAGAGCACGAAGCGTTCTTCCTCAAGCTGTGCCAAGCAGGTCTGAGCAAGTTAAAGGATGGATACCAGGATTACGACCAGGGTGACCTAACCGGTATCGACGCAGACACCGTATCGTGGCGTCATCACGATTCCGGGATGGCTTGGTTCTCCGCAGCGCTCACGGCTTCCACGTCCAGCCATGATTCTTTTGCCGGCCATTACATATCCCCCAGCCGCGTGCGAAACATCGCCGAGGCTGCGTTCGGACTGATCACGCATGGCCGAGGAGGGTGGTTTCAACTTGCCCTATTTGACCTGTCATACAGACTGTTCCAAGAGCCACCATCATTACCTTCGAATAGCCTTTCTATGCCACATGGCCAGGAAGAGCATGTGATTGAACGTCAGTTGCTGATCCCTGCATCACAAGCGTCGTATAACCGGTGGGTGGACGATGTACTGTTCAGGATGGGGCGCAAGCTCGCGTCCTGACGCTGATATTGAAACTGCCGCTCCGTAGCCCGGTGCTGGTTTGCACGGCAAGCGGAGCGCGCAGGCGTGAGGATGGAACGTGACGAGGCGGAAGCCGAGGCGCGGTTCACAACAGTCGTCCCGTAAGGGCACGCGCCAGTTCACAAGGCATTTATTCTCTAATCTTCAGATTACGAGCAGGCGGCAGGATGAATCATAGCTATAAATTGCCGGAAGCAGCCTCAGGTATAGAGTTAGTTGATCGTGGAATTTAGATGGGCGAAAGGACTGTGCTTTGTATATGACGAATGAGCCTTGTTACTTGAGCTTGCTGCGCAGCCAGCTCATTACGTGAATCAAAATTTTCAGCTTGCGATAGAAGTTATCCGCGTCGGCCAAGAACCCCAGCTGCTTGCGGAGCTGTGCCATCTCGCTTGTCACGGCGCTATGGGTCTCGGTGCCAGCCATGCCTGCTGCAATCAAGTCTTGGTCAACCTCGCACAGTCGGCGATGCCAGGTAATATCGACTGCGTGGCGCTCAAAGTAGCGGCGGTTGAATGCGCGGTGCTTGCCGAGCAAAAACAAGTAGGTGCCAAAGCCCGCCAGAAAGACATGCAGCACGCTGATCTCAAGGCCCTGAGACGTCAGAAACTGAGCGATTTGTGGCGTTTGCCAGCAGCCGACTGCGAACAACACAGGCCATAGGGCAATGACGAAGAGTGCGTGGTTGGTGGGGGGATAGTGCAACAGCCAGGTGGGGATGGGGTGGAAACGGGTCATAGCAACTCCTGTTGGAAGGCTGTCCTGGCCTGAGGGGCCAAGACTCGCTCAAGCATCGCGTTTTCCTCAGATCCCGTTCAACTCAACTGAATGCATTTGGTATCCCCATCTGACGCCCTACGCCCGCTTGTAGTGGTCTACCAACCCCGGACACCTTTTTAGGCGAAGATGATCGCCATGTAGAGGTGTCGATGAGCAGACAACGACGTACTTTCACTCCTGCCTTCGAGCGTGAGGCTGCCAGCCTGGTGCTCGACCAAGGCTACAGCTGCCCCGAGGCCGCCAAATCCCTCGACGTGGGTGAGACCGCATTGCGCCGCTGGGTCGCTCAGTTGCAACTAGAGCGTGGAGGCGTCACGCCTTCTGCCAAAGCGCTCACGCCTGAGCAGCAGACGATCCAGGAACTTCAGGCACGTATCAACAGGCTGGAGTTAGAGAAAATCTTAAAGGAGGCCACTGCGCTCTTGATGGCCGAGGAGCACGGGCGCAGACGTTGAAGTCGATTCGGCAGTTGGCCAAGCACTATCCTGTTCAGCTGTTGTGCTCGCTTTTCGAGCTGCCCCGATCGTGTTACTACGCCTATCTGGCACGACGGCGTCGCATCGATGTACGCCGAGTGAGTCTGCGCAGTCGCGTAAACGAGCTGTTCAGCCAAAGCCGTAGCTCAGCTGGTAGTCGCAGTATCGTTGCCATGCTCAAAGACGAAGGCACCGAGGTCGGACGCTTCAAGGTCAGAGGCTTGATGAAGGAACAGGGATTGATCAGCAAGCAGCCAGGCTCTCATGTTTACAAAAAGGCCACCGTCGAACGTCCTGATATTCCCAATATCCTCGACCGGCAGTTCACCGTTGCAGCGCCAAACAGGGTCTGGTGCAGCGATATCACCTATATCTGGACGCAGGGTCGATGGAGTTACCTAGCCGTCGTCCTGGACTTGTACAGCCGTAGAGTGGTGGGCTGGGCAATGTCTGCCAAGCCTGATTCCGAATTGGTCATCAAGGCGCTCGACAGAGCTTACGAGATGCGTGGCAGGCCGCAGGGTGTCCTGTTTCATAGCGACCAGGGCAGCCAATATGGCAGCCGTAGTTTCCGTCAGCGGCTCTGGCGCTATCGGATGACGCAAAGCATGAGCCGACGGGGAAATTGCTACGACAACGCACCCATGGAGCGGCTGTTTCGTAACTTGAAGACGGAGTGGGTATTAACGGTGGGCTACATGACGACAGCGCTGGCTGAGCAGGACATTGGCCGCTATCTCATGCAGCGCTACAACTGGGCAAGGCCGCATCAGCACAACGGTTTCGTGCCACCAGCGGTTGCGGAAGAAAGACTTAATTCTGTGTCCGGGAATTGTTGACCACTACAGATCCTCCCCCCCGGTGTGAAGGGCGGGGCACGGGGGGAGGCTATCCAAGTACGCTTGAAGCTCCGCCAAGAACATGCAGTGACCTTTGATCTTGGTCAACTCTTCCATTAAAAGACCAAGCCGGAACACCATCAGCTTCGCTCGGCCACCTTCCAGCGCAATACCATCGCGCTTTTTCGCATCCGGCGCGCTTTTCGAAAGAGCCACCAGGTGCCTTCCATCCGCGTACCGTTTGATGACCCAGTGGGAGAAGGTATGTCGAAACTCCCTGTGCATCTCAAGCGTCTCTACCGCTGAGATGACGCCGGCCTTGTGGATATTCAGGGCAGTCTCACAGGCCTCTTTCTTGGTGTGAATCAGTACGTCGGTATCGTTCAGGGAGTAGGCCGAATCACTGGCGGTACCGATCCTTTTCTCCTTGAGTGTGGCGATAAGCTCACGGCACAAGGCGTCAGCAATGCAGTACATCTGGACGAGTTCACCGATCAGGGCGAATTCGTCTTTGCCGATTCCCAGTAGTAGGCGCTGCAACTCGGCGCTGCCTTCGGCCTTCTCCAGCCGTCCAATGATCTCGCGAGCCTCATCCTCTGCTGATCCAACCATCAAGCGGTCTGCTTCCATTTTTTCTTTCGCCCTGTCTATCAAACCAGCGGGGTAGGCTCAGGTGACTGCGGCGCCATCAACACGATCATCGAGTGATCCTATCCCAGCTCTGTTGGCGTCAACAGGCTGGGGTTACCGATTTCTCTACTGGACGAGCTCAGGGGCAAACATTAATAGCGCATCCAATGGGCCCTCTCTTAATTTAGCGTGGTCTGAGGCAATGGCGACTTGTTGTTGACTTGTAACCTGCGCTTGTAGATTGAACTCACATACATCGAACAAATGCATAAGCATGCCTAGCTGTCTCATCAAATATTAAAACCACCGAAGGCAAGGGGCAAACGGGCGGCCACCTTGAGACTGACGCCCCATGTCCCTAATATACTCATATACGGAATTATTGAAGAAGCTCGCTCTAGGCTTGAGGCTCTTATTGGCTTGGCGGAGTGATTTTTCGGGCCGAGGAGGGCGGTTGTTTTCCGCTGCTGGTCTAGTCACGCGCGTCTCGTTACACATCTCGCGATGGCTAGTCCAGCATGCCCGAAAAAATGTTAATTTTGACCGATTCGATCACCAATAGTGAATTACAAACGTTCTCGCACCAGCCCATGATTCGGCCTGCCCGAACAATTTTTTCTTCATCGCTGCCCGAGATGCGGACAAATGGAGTCCAATTTGGATTTGGCAGCACGCCCGTAATTCGGACGCTCAGCCTTGCCTGAGCATGATTGGCAGCCCAGCTCGTAGGCGGTGCAAGACAAAACTCGTAAAATTCCCGAGCATCAAGCGGGGTCAACGAGTAGAAACTTTTATGCTTGATATAAACTGACCAGAGGAGCAGTTTTTCAAGTGCTACCAGCTTTAACCGATCCGCACTGCATGAACGGTATACCCGAAGTACCTCTAACGACTCCAGCGCAATTTTTAAGCGGTTTCTTGGAAAACAGCTTGCGACATAGGCTTGTCCTTGAGTCTTTGAAAGAACGAGCACTTCTCTCTGTTGCATACCAAATAATGGAGGCGGGTGCTCCTGAGTGTGATAACCGGCGTCCAGATCCGCAGAGTCTTGTTGGTGGACGGCCCCACGTGCTTTCGAAACCTGCTTACGATTCCAACTCAATCGATACTGGCGCGAGCTTTCGCTTCGTGATGGACGAACGGGTGCTGGCGTATCAAGCTGACTAATACGAAAACCCACGGCTCGCTCAAGCAGCTCGCTAGGAGAACACCCCAACCCAGGCATTTTGGGAAGTCTCCACATTAGCTTGTTGAGCAAGGCTTCCGTAAGTATTGGATTGCCTTCGTCCGGAGATGGAATAGCGCTCAACCCCAGACTGTGCCTGTATCTGGACATCGAGTCTATGAGGGCCTGGGGGACGGGGATGTTGTAGTCTCGCAGATGACCTCGCATGATGAAGTGCGGATCGCTGGAACCTATCGATGAAAAGCACGCCATTGAAAAGTGACTGCGCTCTGAGCGCCACTCTTTAAAGCTGAGGCGAAGGTGATAGCAGGCCGAAAACACAAGCAAACCACGCTCAGAAACCTTGGTGGCTGGCGTCAGGTTTGCGAGGTATTTAAGGTATTGCTGAGCTTGGAGGTCATCCTGGTCACTGAACGGCGCTCGCGGTGCTCTGTACAAATCGGAGCTCGACAGCCTGGGCTGTACACCCAAGTCCGTGCCTAAAAACTCGAAAAATCGGTTAGTTATGTATCCGAGTGCAGGATCTGCGATCGACTGTGCGAATGGCTTCCAGTCTTCGTTATGACGTTCGGTGCCTTTATTGATGACAAATCTTGCCTTCCGAGCGCCAACCCAGGCCTCCGGTGGCCGCGCGCAGAAGGCGCTGAAGGCCCTGAGATCCGATGCCGCAAATTCGCTCAGTGGCTTCCTTGCGATGCAAATTGCCCAGAGGACGAATTTTTCAAGGAACACCACGGTTCGAAATTTACTTCGTATAGAAGAAGAAAGGCTATCGGAGTAGCGGCAAAAATGCTCGTAGGTTTCGACTGCGCCTATTTCGGATGGGAACGAGGCAAAGTAGCCCAAGATTAGGGTCGATTGGGATGTGGAGCGCTCATCGGCTTCGACGTTGCCGTTGGCTTCGACACGGTGTGCGGTTTCACCACGGTCTGTGAGGACTGATCTCGGGAACACCTTTTACGTCCTTGATGGGGCCGATTGGAACGATGCACCGGCACCAATCTAGCTAAATCAGCAGGTTTGGCAATCCTGGAGGACGAGCGCATGGCGAATCACAGTATTTTTCCGTTTTGGTTCCGACAGCGGCGTCAAGACGCCGAAAATGCGCTTTAAAGTAAAGCAGGGATTTCAGGGGGTTGGGTGCGGCGGAGATTTGGGTCGGAATATTTTTCCGTTTTGGTTTCGACAGTTCAGGACGGAAAAAATAAGGAATGCGTCGCCCAAACGTCCTAAACGTTCCGTTTTCGTTCCGACATTGATTGGCTTGCATCTCGGGTGTCACATGAGCTGTCGGGGGCAACATATTGAGAGGAATTATTTCCGGTGATGCGACAGGATTCCGTTTTGGTTTCAACACTCACATCTGGAGCACGATTGAGGTCTCAGTCGTGGAAGTAGCAGATCGGACATTCACAACATAACATCGCATTTAACATAATATAGATTATGCGAATTACTCATTAGCCAAGGCATAGCAGCCGAGTTCTCCGTTGGGATTTCGATTGCCTTCCTCCAAGCTCTATTGGCAAATCCAGGCCGGCAGGTATCCGAGCGTCGTCGGTTTGTATCGGCGACATTTTCAGCGGAGCGTTGCGCATCGATCACCGTGATGGTGATCAGGCTGGGTTCAGCTGTCCTTGCTTTACTCGGAAACCACGGCCGTGTGAATCGCCTGTGATTCGGTTGCGGACTGGCCGGCTACGGTCTGTTCGGAGGTGGCGTTACGGGCCTGTTCTTGTAGCGCGGCAAAACGAGCGGCGAACGCAGGCGATTCTTCAGCAAAGGACATGGGCGAAAGGATCAGGGCGCAAGCGGCGAGCGCTGCGGCGGATAGAGTATTGCGAGTCATATGGAGTACCTCAAAGTGCGCTATGGCGTGGAACTTGAGCGCAAGCTTAGGACCCACTCTCGATCGGAAACAGGTGACCAGGCATGAAGCACTATTACCGCATACGTAACAGTCTTACTTAAAAGCAATGCCTGTGACCGCTCAATCATCTCGCTTGAATGCGCCCCGAAACTCGCTGGGCTTGAGACCGGCCTGTTTGCGAAAGAAACGGCTGAAATATGCGGTATCTGCGAAACCAAGGTCACGCGCGACCTGTTGGATATCGAGGCTCGTGTAAGCCAGTTGGCGCTGGGCCTCCCGAACGATGCGTTCGCTAACGATCGCGCTGGGCGCAACACCAGCCTCTTCCCGACATACACGGCCCAACGTGGTCGTCGTCATTCCCAAGGCCTCGCTATAACGCCCAAGTGTCCAATGACTACGGAAATGTTGCTCTACCAGTTCGCGAAACTGCCGCAGCACAGCGGCCCGCCGACTCTTTCCCGGCCGCGGCGCCGTGTTGATGGACGCGTCCAGCCGTGCGGCGTGGATTAGCAAGGCCAGCAATAACGAGTGTCCCGCCGCAATGTTGCCCCGGGCGTCGCTTCTCGCCTCCGCCTCGATCAGCTGAATCAAAGGCCAGATTGGTTCGCAGCCGTCCGCTTGCCAGGGCAAAGGCACGACGCTGGGGCGTTGCAGAAAGCCCAGCAAACCGGGCGCGACGATCCGCGCCATCGATTCCAGCGGCCGTTGCGCCGCGGTAAAGACCGGCCCGTCGGTGTCGCGGTGATAACTGAACGCGTGCACCGTGCGGCTCGGCAGGACCAGGATGCTCGGCCCGGCGAAAGACAGACGCTGGTTCTCCAGAGAAACCTCGCCGCCACCGCTGCGGATATAGAACAGCTGCAGCAAGGCGTCGTGCTGATGAGGCTTGATCTCCCACTGGTACTGCTCGCTGCGTTCGTTGATCCATTCGCAGTGCAGCATGTCGCGCCAGGCTGGCTGGGCGGTTTCGCCATACAGGCCGTAATTGGGGATGCGCTTCATCGTGCCTCTGGTTACGGACGGTCGTAATCACAAATACAGTGCCCGACAGATCGCGGACTTGAAAGTGATGCGATTGTCCGGTTGGTTGTTCGATTTGTCACATCTCGATGGCGTTAAATGTAACAAGTTGTGCAATTCGCCGTAGCGCTCTGCTGTTCATCAACGCTGCCACGGCCTCGAAATAATCAGACTCCTATGAATATGCCTGCTTGGCGCGAATGGCTGTTTTCAGCCAAGGCGCTGATCGCTGCCCTGCTCGCGCTGTATATCGCGCTCGCCATTCCGCTGGACAACCCCTACTGGGCGATGGCCTCGGTCTACGTGGTCTCGCACCCATTGTCCGGCGCTACGCGCTCGAAGGCGATCTACCGTGCGCTGGGCACGCTGCTCGGCGCGGCGGCATCGGTAGTCATCTTGCCGATATTCGCCCAGCAACCAGTGATGCTGAGCCTGGTGATGGCGCTGTGGATCACCACCCTGCTCTATTTGTCACTGCTCGACCGTTCTCCACGCAGCTACATCTTTTTGCTAGCCGCTTATACCGTGCCGCTGATCAGCCTGGCCGAGGTCAACCATCCGGAGAGCATCTTCCATGTCGCCTTGGCCCGTTCCGAGGAGATTCTGCTGGGCATCGTCTGCGCCAGTCTGGTCAATGCCGTCTTGTTTCCGAGCCGCATCGCACCGGTGCTGAATGCCCGCATGACGCTTCTGCTCGACGACGCACGGGCGGCGACACGTCAGATGTTGAACACAACAGAGCCAGACGCCTTCGATCAGCATGCGTTGCACCGCCTGATGATCGACGTGATGGGGCTCGACGGCATGATCGTCCACCTCGAGTACGACAGCAGCAGCCATCTGCCAGCCAGGTATGCGCGCGATTTTCGCGCCCGGATGGCCATGCTCACACCGCAGCTGATCTCCTTGGGCGATGCGCTGCGCCATCTTCGCCGGCATTTGCAAGAACCGCTGCCCGAACTCGAAGACCATTTACAGCGAGTTGCCTGCTGGATGCAGGGCGACGATGCCCAAGTCACTGCGCAACAGCTCGGTGCGCGCAGCCTGCAATTGGAAACCGAGCTGGGTGACAGCCGTCCGGCACACCGGCTAGCGCTCGCCAGCGCCCTCGGCCAGCTGCGAGCCCTGGTCGAGCTTTGGCAGGACGCCCTGATCCTGCGCCAATGCTTTGCTGACAATAATCCAACGCAACCGCCGGTGTTGCGCTACCGGGTGCGTCAGCTGATCGGCGCGCCGCGTCATTACGATTACGTGTTGCTGGCGTTCTCCGCGATATCGGTCGGCCTGCTCGTGCTGCTCATCAGCCTGTTGTGGTACTTGTCGGGCTGGCAGCACGGTTACACCGGCGTGTTCATCGCTGCCGTCGCCAGCTGCTTTTTTGCCAGCCAGGACAACCCGGCGCCCTTCATCAAGTCGTTCCTGATGGCGACGCTGGCTTCCATCGCAACGGCGACGATTTATCTGTTCGCCTTGATTCCCAACGTGCATGACTTCGGCAGCCTGGCCGCCCTGCTCGCGGTGCCGCTGTTGTTGCTTGGCACCCTCGCCGGCCGTCCGCAGTACACCGGCACGGTGATCCTGCTGGCGGTGCAGACCATCTCCACCATCACCATTCAGGACAGCTACAAGGCTGACTTTGCGTTGTTCGCCGACATCGCGCTATCCACCGCTTTGGGCGTCGTCCTGGCGCTGATCTGGGCGCGCCTGACCAGGCCATTCGGCACACAATGGGCGGCGCGAAGGCTCGCGCGTAGCGGTTGGATCAGCCTGTCGCGCCTAACACTGGCAAAGCAGAAGCAGGATTACGACAGCGTCGCCTCAGAAGTCATCGATCGCACCGCACAGCTGCTGCCGCGTCTCGGCCAATTGGATGACCATGGCTTGGCGCTGCATGACGCCACCCGGGAGTTGCGGATCTGCTTCCGTCTACTGGAGCTCAAACAACTACAGCTGCCCGTAGCGATCCAGCAGCAGCTTCAGCCGATCTTGATCGCCGCGCGCGCCTACTTCCAGCGCTGCGCAAAAACCCATCACCCAGCGCCCGCACCGGACAGCCTGCGCCTGCTATTGGACGAGGCTCTGCAGCGGTTGCTGCCGCTGCCCGGCCAAGTGACGCGCGAGGCCTGCCAGGCCTTGCATGGCTTGCGCCTGGCTCTGTTTCCCGATGCGCCGGTCGTACCGTCGCCGCACGAAAATTCTGAATTCGACTCCCTCGGAGCGTCCGCATGATCGGTCATCTGAATATCTATGGCGTCTACGTGCCGATGCTGCTGGTACTGATGCTCGGCACCTATTTGCTCAAAAGTCTTCTCGCCATGACCCTGGCGCGCCTGGGTTTGTATCGCTGGATCTGGCACCCACCGCTGTTCAATCTCGCCCTGTACGTAATGGTCCTTGGCGCCCTGTTCACCCTCACACCGGGACTCGAATCGTGAAGAAATGGATACCTGCCACCGGCTCCGTGGTGCTGACTCTGCTGGCCGTAGGCATCGCCATCGCTGTCAGCCTGCACCTGTGGGATTACTACATGGAAGCGCCCTGGACCCGGGATGGCCATGTGCATGCCGACATCATTCAGGTTGCGCCCGACGTCTCCGGCCTGGTTACCGAACTGCGGGTGCGTGACAACCAGAAAGTCAGTCGTGGCCAAGTGCTGTTCGTCATCGACCAGGCCCGCTTCGAACTTGCCGTCGATGAAGCCGAAGCCACCGTTCTTGAGCGTCGTGCCCAGCTTGACCAGGCGCGCCGGGAAGCCAAGCGCAACCGCGTGCTAAAGGACCTGATCGCGGCGGAAACCGTGGAAATCGGCAACACTCAGGTCAAGCGCGCCGAAGCCGCACTAAAGACCGCCGAAGCAACGCTCGGCGTGGCCCGCCTCGATCTCAAACGCACCACCGTGCGCAGCCCTGTGGACGGCCACCTCAGCGACCAGACCATGCGCGTCGGCGACTACGTCAGAACCGGTACGCCGGTGCTTTCAATTGTCGATACCCACTCGCTGCGCGTCGAAGGCTACTTCGAAGAAACCAAGCTCCACGCCATCGAAATTGGCCAGCCGGTGGATATTCAGATCATGGGCGAATCCCAGCACCTGCACGGCCACGTTCAGAGCATCGCCGCAGGCATCGAAGACCGTGATCGCGCACGTGGCAGCTCGCTGCTGCCCAACATCGACCCGAGCTTCAACTGGGTCCGCCTCGCCCAGCGGATTCCGGTGCGCGTAGTGCTGGATGAGGGGCAGGAAACCGGGATTCGACTTGTCATCGGCCGAACAGCGACGCTCTCCGTGCTGCCCTGGACGAAAAACGCCACAACGGAGCCGGCCGCGCCATGAGCCGCCATTACCTGATCGCTCTGCTCGCGGTCTTCACTACGCTTAGCGCCTGCACCACCGTAGGTCCCGACTACCGGCTGCCTGACGACGCCGCGATTCAACGCGTCGAGGCTCAGGCGCCGTTCGATCTGGCCGGCAATGCGAAGGTGATCCAAGCCGAGTTGTCGGCGGACTGGTGGAAACTCTATGACGACCCACTCCTTGACCAGCTCGTGACCGAGGCGCTGGACCGCAGCACCGATGTTCGCCTCGCCTACCACACGCTCCGGCGCGCCTATGAAGGCTTCCAGATGGCCCAACACGCGCAGGAAGTCGAGATTGGCGGCGCCGGTTCGCTCGCGCGTGGTCAGATATCAAGCGAATCACTGGCGCTGCAGGAAAAAATCCCGGTGATGAACCTCGCCGATGTGGGGCTTTCGATCGGCTATCAGCTCGATCTGTTCGGCAAGCTCAAACGCGCCGCCGAATCGGCCGGCGCCAGTGCCGACGCCAGCGCAGCGGCGCTGGACACCGCCCGCATCACCGTCGTGGCGCAAGTCGTGCGCAACTATGTCGAGGCTTGCCACGCGAGCGAAGAACTGACCATCGCCGAGCATTCGCTGGATATTCAGCGGCGGCAACTGGACGTGGCCACGCGTCTGTTGGTCGGCGGACGCGGCAACGAGGTGGACGTCGCCCGAGCACGCGCTCAGGTCGAAGCACTGCGCGCCGAACTGCCGCCATTCGAATCGAAGAAATCCGCCGCGCTGTACCAGATCGCCGCCCTGCTCGGCCGTACGCCCGGTGACTTGCCTGAGACGGTGGCCGCCTGCAGCCATGCGCCGCAACTGGGCCAGCCGATTCCGGTTGGCGATGGTGCCGCGCTGCTCAAACGTCGTCCGGACGTTCGCGCGGCAGAACGCACGCTCGCCGCGGCCACTGCAGATATCGGCGTCGCGACCGCGATGATGTACCCGGAAATCAACCTTGGCGTCTCGGCCGGCTACACCGGCATGCTCGAACACATGGCCGATCCGATCACTCGCCGCTGGGAATTCGGACCAGCAATTTCATGGCATTTCCCGACTCAGGTCGATCGCGCCCGGGTGCGCGCCATGGAAGCCGGCGCCGACGCCGCCCTGGCCCGCTTCGACGGCACGGTG
The DNA here is from genome assembly GCF_045999685.1 of Stutzerimonas sp. VN223-3. Taxonomy (NCBI): domain Bacteria; kingdom Pseudomonadati; phylum Pseudomonadota; class Gammaproteobacteria; order Pseudomonadales; family Pseudomonadaceae; genus Stutzerimonas; species Stutzerimonas sp. VN223-3. The sequence continues at coordinate 1,486,385 of NZ_RBEC01000001.1, forward strand.
CTCAACGCCCTGCGCGAGACGCAGACGCTGCTGACGCAATATGCCCATGATCTGGAACGCAACCATGCCCTGCGCGATTCCCGAAACGCCGCCAGCCGCGCCGCCGATCACACTCGCCGGCTATATCAGGAAGGCCGTTTGGCCTATATCGACAGCCTCGATACCGAGCGTACCCTCGCCTCTGCCGAAGCCGCATTGGCTAAATCAGAAGCACAGTTGTCGTTGGATCAGGTCAACCTTTTTCTGGCATTGGGCGGCGGCTGGGAAAGCGTCGATCCGGGCCGACCGATCCGACAAGCAGGAAGATAAACGCGAGACTACAACCGGCCATTGCACCGAGTGGTATAGATGCGTCTGGATGGCTCGCCGGGAACCGGCAGCGGCGAGCCTTTGGCGAGACAAGACTGGCTTGGATGAGCGCAGCGATACCCAGCACCCCTGCAAGCAGTCAGGGCTAAGGGTCGAAACCTTAAGCGTGTGGAATTCAAGCCAACGATCGCAAAGTGACCGCTTTCGACACATTGCGGCCGTTAAGAGTCGAGAGAACTCGGCCAAAAGCGGCGGTAGCCGCATTATCTAATTGGCTGCTTAGATTACCGTATCTGTCCCTGTTGTTCTGTTCTGCGCATAGGCGGCAGCACAGCAAGGAGATTGTCATAGCGGGTGCCCGGATGAAGCTGATGCGAACCCTGGCTAAAACTCAGCCGTTACTTGACAAACGGCTTCCAGATTCACTCTGTCAGGGGCCCGTACATAAGCCGCATAGTAACCGGAGTGGTAATGGGGCCTGAGCCCCGGTGCCCCGTTGTCCTGTCCGCCAGCGGCCATGGCAGCCGCATGGAACGCGTCAACCGCCTCATGACTCTGCGCGATCAGCGCTATGTGTACGCCCTGGCTGGGGACGGGAGAGTCATGCAACCAGAGAAATGGCTTTCCTCCAGAACCGAATCCCAGGCGCCGAGGCGTCGATTGAGGTGGATTGGCCTCAATGCTCACAACCAAGGTAATCCCTAGTGGCTTGAGCGCCTGCTCGTAGAAGGCGCGCGCATGCGAAATGTCCGAAACACCGATGCCAACATGGTCAATTGCCGAACCAGTGAAGTTGTTCATCAGAAAACTCCATAAGACGCCGATCGCTCGGCAGGTTAGTAGGCTCGCTAACAACTTAGTAGGCTCGCTAACAACAGCGGGCATTGTTCATTGTTGCCAACTTGCGCGGTCGCGTCAGGAGCCGCTAGGCATTCTTGGGATTCAAAGGAAGATCAGCGAAGGCAAAGCAGTCGCCCCGTGCCCGTTCAGACCTGGGAAGCCCCGCCGTCGGCGAACAGCTCGGCGCCGTTGACATAGCTCGACGCATTGCTCGCCAGAAAGAGCGCGGCTTGGCCGATCTCGTGCGCCTGACCGATCCGGCCGAGCGTGCTTTTTTCGCTAAGGGCATCAATCACCTGCTGCGCGTTATCGCCAAGGACGTCGCGCAGAGACTGGGTGTCCACTGGCCCAGGGCTGAGCAGGTTGATGCGCACACCAGAACCTTTGATGTCCAGAATCCAGCTGCGCACCAGCGCCCGTAGCGCAGCCTTGGTGGCTCCGTAGACGCTCAGACCGGGGCCGGGGTTGATCGAAGCGGTCGAGCCGATGACGACGACACTGCCGTCCTGGCCCATCAACGGCAACGCGCCCTGCACTGTGAAAGTCGTGCCCTTGACATTGGTCGTGAAGACCCGATCAAAGACTGCTTCGGTAATCGATCCCAAAGGCTCGATTTGACCAATCCCGGCGTTAGCGATCAGCACATCGATACGGCCATGGACCGCGCTTATGTGCGTGAACAGCTCGGTAAGGTCGCCCGGGTTCGAGATGTCGGTCCGCACGGCGGAGGCGTTCCCACCTAGGCGGCTCACGGCTTCGTCTAGTTGAGATTGGCGGCGCCCGGTGATGATCACGTCGGCGCCCTCTTGGGCAAACGCTTCGGCGATCGCGAAGCCGAGGCCCGAAGAACCGCCGGTGACCAGCACAACCTTGTTTTTGAACTGCATGGGGAATACCTCAATGCGTGAATATGTAGCGGACACTACATGCGTCGATAACTGTTCGCAAGTTATTTAGTGATCACTAAAGAAATAGACCCGGTATTGCATTGAACATGGCTGTAGCGATCGCTACAGTCGTCGTATCGACCGTGAGAGATTTCCATGAACGAAAAACCCCGGCGACGCCGCCCCGCCTTCGACCGCGAGCAAGGGATAGCCATCGCACAGGCACTGTTTCACCAGCACGGTTTTGACGCGGTCAGCTTGTCCGACCTGACCGAGGCCATGAATATCAAGCCGCCAAGCTTCTACGCCGCCTATGGCAGCAAGGCCGCGCTGTTCGAGCGGGCAATGCATCGCTATGCCAATGAAAATGCGCTGCCGATGGACACGCTACTGGCGCCGGACCGACCACCCGCCGAAGCGCTGACCGCGCTGCTGGTTGCCGCTGCGAAGCAGTACGGGCGTGACAGGGCTTTGCGTGGCTGCCTAATCACCGAGGGTATGCGCGCTGACGATCCGATTGCCCGCGATATGGCAGAGAAACTAGGCGACGCTGGAGTCCAGGCGATCCGCTGTTATTTGGATCAGGTCCGCCCGGACGCTGCGCAGGCGCTGGCTGACTACCTGCTGGTCACCCTGCGGGGACTGTCTGCGGCAGCGTGCAGCGGCATGTCCTGCGAGCGCCTGGTGGAGGTGGCGCAAACTGCCGGCAAGCTTATTTCCCAAGCGTTCGAGGCAAGCGACAGCGCTACGGACGCCTGAGTAAACAGCATTGCCGCTATCGCCCGGGCGACTCAGCGATCAGTGATCGTCGTACCGGCGATGCGCTCGGCGAATCCGACTCCCAGCAGCTTCGCCGGCGTCTCGAAACCCGGCCGCCGCTCGCCGCTCAATACCCGGCGCGCCGCCTCTACGGCAGCGATTGGCGTGTAGGTGTAGCCGTTGACGGTCTCGATTACTGAACGGGCAACTGTGCCGTCAGCGCCGGTCACTTCAGCCACAGCTCGGGCGCGATGAGCTTCACGCTGTTGCGCGTCCGGGCCCTCGGGAAGCTGCGAAAGGTCTCCTTGGAACGGATCGCCGGAGAAGTGCACGAACATGGCAATGTTGGGAATACCGGTGGAGTGCCAGCCGGTGACCAGATCACCGAAAGACAGTGGAGCACACAGTTCCAGGCCGTCGCCAAAATCGAAGTGTCGCGGTTGCGCATCGGGAGTTAGCACGAGCTGTCCGTCAATCCGGGCCAGCAGCCCCGCTCCAATGATCTCGCTGACGCTCAGGGCCGATCCGCGTGACATGGAACCCGCAACCTGAAGTGCAATGCTAAGTGACTGCGGATCCTGCACACGGCGGGCAACATGCACTGCGAGGCAGTCTGTCGGCACCACGTCCCAGCCAACGCCAGGCAAAAGCATGACGCCTGACTCGGCCGCCTCAGCGCCCAATCGCTCAGCCAACCGGTACACATTGATCTCGGCCGTGATATCCAGATAGTCGACACCCACCTTGATGCAGGCCCGCATCAAGGCATCGGCGGTTTGCGCGAAGGGCCCGGCAAGGTTCACCAGCATGCCGACGCCTTCAAGGGATTCGGCCGCCCGGGCATCGGGCATGAACACGCGATAAGGTACGTCCAGCTGTGCAGACAGAACGCTCAATTTGTCGTGACTGCGCCCGGCAATGACGATGTCCATTCCCTGCGCAACGGCATATTCGGCCGCCATGCGCCCCACGTAGCCGGTTGCGCCATAGATCAGTAACGTCTTCATCGGACGTGCTGCCAGTTCTTGTAGACGAACTCAAGGCTGTAGCCGTCAAGGTCCAGGACGTTAGCGGCGTAGTAGTTCGGGTCATAGTGCAGACGTGCGCCCGGTGCGCCGTTATCGACCGCGCCCTGGGCCAACGCGGCCGCATAAGCAAATTCAACTTGGGCTTTGCTGTTTGCTACAAAACCGACATGCACCGCTCGGCCTTCGACTTCACCCTGGCGCAGCCAGAAGAACATCCGGCCGTTTGCGCCGAAGCCTTTCAGGTCCGGGTGCCCGGGTGGGCCGTCCTTGCCGTCGTAGTCCAGGCGCGCGGTGATACCGAGGGGCATCAAGGCCGCTTCGTAGAAACGGATAGAGCGCTCAATGTCGCTCACAGACAGAAAAATATGATCCAGCATGACAGGTCCTCGATTGCTCAGATGATGTAGCCGCCCGCGACTTCAATGCTCTGGGCGTTGATCCAAGCCCCCTCTTCCGACAGCAACATGACGATGATCCGGGCTACATCTTCTGGCTCACCGACTCTGCCAAGCGCCGTTTGCGCAGCCAGTATCGCCTCGAACTCGTCATTGAGCCCGCCACCCAACTCGGTTCGAATCGCCCCGGGTGAAACCGCATTGGCACGTATACGCCGATCGCCGAATTCCTTGGCCATATAGCGCGTGAGCACTTCCAGCCCACCTTTGAACGCCGCATATGGCGCCACCCCGTCGGTGGCCACGCGCGTTGTAGCGCTGGTCAGGTTGACGATGCTGGCGTTTTCTTCCAGTAGCGGCAGCAAGGCCTGCGTCAGAAAGAATGGGCCCTTGAGATGAACACTGAACAAACCATCGAACTGCGCCTCGCTGACCGATGCCAACGGGTTGAACAGGCCGTAACCGGCGTTATTCACTAAACCTGTGAGCGTGCGTGTACCCCAAATCTCTTGGAGCGCAGCGAGGACCGCCTCTCGGAACGCTTCGAAACTTCCGACATCCGCCACATCAAGCTTGAGCGCAACGGCCTTGCCGCCCGCTTGTTCGATGCGTCGCACTACCTCATTTGCGGCGTCTGGATGATGGTTGTAGGTAAGGATGACACCCATGCCGTGGCGGGCGGCGTGTTCCGCAGCACTGGCACCAATTCCTCGACTGCCTCCGGTAATGACGATAACGCCCATGACGTGCTCCTTGGCTGATTGCATGAGCCACCACATTAAGGGGCCTCGTCATCGCGAACGCAGCCGTTCCTACACGAAACCTGCCTGTTTCTGCTTTTTGCTTGCACTGCTCATGTTCCGCCATTCAGCATGGCCAGCATGAACGATCAACTGACAGAAATCCGCACCCTCGCCGCCAAGGCCGAAAACCGCCGCACAGAGACGGGCATTCCGCGCGTCGCCATGGTCCAAGGCAAGATTCCCGAGCATATGCTGGCGGCGGTTTATGACCCGATGATCAACCTGATCCTGCAAGGCAGCAAAACCATGACCGTGGGCGACCGCACGCTGCGGTATGACCCGGCGACCTATTTCGTCATGTCCATTGAGCTGCCCGCAGTGGGCATGGTGCATCCAGCAGCATCAGGCGAACCCTACCTGGCCGTCAGCCTGACACTCGATCCAACCGTGTTATCCACGCTGCTCACCGACTTGCCCAAACCTGTCGATCGTCATGAAAGCGACCCTGGTTTCTCAGTAGCCGCCGTCACGCCCGAGCTGATGGACGCCTGGGTGCGCATGTTGCGATTGATGGGCAACCCTGATGCCATCGCAGCCCTCGCCCCTGCGTACGAACGCGAGATTCTGTTTCGCGTACTGCAAGGCCCCCATGGCTGGATGCTGCGGGAGATTGCAGCACCGGATACCGCCATGGCCCGCGTGAATACGGCCATCCAGTGGATCCGTCGAGATTTTGCGGAGCCCATCAGGGTAGAAAGCCTGGCGCAGAGGGCGGCGATGAGCGTCTCGGCCTTTCACCGCCACTTCAAGGCAGTAACTACCTTGAGTCCGTTGCAGTATCAAAAACGTGTTCGCTTGCTCCAGGCGCGGATGTTAATGGTGGCGAGCGGCAAAAGCGTCACGGCCGCGGCATTCGAGGTAGGCTATGAAAGCCCGACGCAATTTAGCCGGGATTATGCCCGGGTATTTGGCCTTCCTCCTGCCAGGGATGCTGGAAGGATTCTGGGACAAGCGAAGGCATCCAGAGACTAACGGGTGGATTGGGGCGCGAAATCCCCCATGAGGCTTTAGTTTGCCTATCCGACCAGCGACAGGCAGTAGTCGGCCCGCTTCCAGTCATTCGCTGAACTACCACCAGCCCAAACTGATTTCTAACTTCTTTCCCCGCCACCAGACGAGCATCATGGCAAGGCTTACATGCGCACAGGGTAATGATTGATGGACATGCTCCATGCGATGCGAGTCTTTGTACGGGTAGCCGACGCCGGCAGCTTCACGGCGGCGGCGCTGCAGTCCGATACGTCGACCGCTCAGGTTTCCCGGCTGGTGTCGGAGCTGGAGAACCATCTGCAAGCGCGTCTTTTACACCGCACCACGCGGCGTTTGGCGCTGACCGAAACAGGCGAACGCTTCCTTGAACAATGTCGAGCAATTATCGAACAGGTCGAACAGGCACGCGTCGAAGCCGGCGGCGCGCATCTGGTGCCCAAGGGGCGGCTGCGGGTGCATTCCACTATCGGCTTGGGGATTCAGTTGCTGGCGACGCTGGCTGGGCGCTACAACGAAATCTATCCGGATGTGAATCTGGATCTGCTGCTGTCCCAGCGGCAGCCCGATCCGTTGGAAGACAACCTCGACGTGATCATCACCCTGTCGCGCGAACTGCCGGATTCCGAGCTGATCGCCCAGCGGTTGGGCACGGTGTTCCATGTGGTCTGCGCGTCGCCAATCTATCTCAAGCAGCATGGTGCGCCACAGGTGCCGGCCGATCTCGAACACCATCGGTGCCTGCGCCTCGCCGATCCGGTGTTCAGCGATAGTTGGAGTTTCGTCGGCGATGACGTGGAACAGACGATTCGGCCGGGCGAAACCTTCAAGGTAAACGTCGCCGAGGCGATGAGCAGCGCTGCCGAGGCGGGAATGGGCATTTGTCTTCTGCCGGACTATGTGGCTGTCCCGGCGCTGCAACGGGGCTCGTTAGTGCGGTTGCTGCCGCAGTTCCGCCTGCAGGAAAAATCCATCTATGCGCTCTACCCTTCGCGGCGGTTCCTCGATGCCAAGGTGAAGACCTGGGTGGAGTTTCTCAAGCAAGAACTGCCGCAAGCATTTTTTGGCTATCACGAGGTGCTGCAGAACCCTGAATACTGGGCCTGAGCATTGTTACCGATTCGGTAAGAGTTCCTCTCGCCAGTCGCTATTTTTCCGGCACCCACCAAACTTTACTATTTGTTTCAGAGGCATGACGGCGGTTGATCACCATCCCGCCGCCCGTCGTTCGATGATTGCTCCTTTGGGTCGTTCGACGCTTGTCCCTTTCGGCTGCCTCCCTCGTTGGCAGCCCGTTTTATTCCGAGTGCACGCCCGATGCCTCTGGCGTGCCTCAACTCACGAAGAGGCCACTATGAAAAATCTATTCTGGATTGCCGGTATTTCCCTGTTCGCTCAACTGGCCAATGCCGCGCCGCAGGCGGTGCCGTACCAATACGGTGATGATTTGGACGTCGCTAAGATTATCTCGATGGAAGTGCCGAATGGCGGTTGTGCCGTGGTCGAAGCCAAGATGACTTACCTGGATTCCAAAGGCGAAACCCACGTGATGAGCTACCTGCGTCAAGGCGCGGATTGCAGCGATTACTGATCACCCACCACTGGAGCGATTATTTCATCCCGAGTCGCTCGCGCATTTCCTCTGTGATTGTTTGTCCCGTCTCATCGATACCGGCCCAAGGGTCGTCGTCACCCTGCTCTTCCAGTCGCGGCATCAGGTTTCGGATCGTCCAGATGTTTGCGCCCTTGAGGTCGGCCAGCTCATCACGGTGGATTGGCACTGACACCGAGAGCCCTTCGCGCGCTCGGACCGAGTAGGCGGCAACGGTGCTGGCGCCCTGGCTATTGCGTAGGTAGTCGATGAAGATTTTGCCGACTCGATTCTTCGGGCCGCTCACTGCCGAGAAATGCTGTGGCAGCAGCTTCGCCATGTATTGCGCGATGGCCTGGCTGAACGCCTTGACTTCGGTCCAGCTGTGAACCGGCTCGAGTGGCACCAGTATGTGCAGACCCTTACCACCGCTGGTTTTGAGGTAGGACTGCAAGCCGATTTCATCGAGCAACGTCTGGGTCAGCTGAGTCGCTTCGACCATGCGCTTCCACGGCAACGCAGGGTCCGGGTCGAGATCCAGCACGAATCGGTCGGGATGATCGAGCACGGGCGCCACGGCATTCCAGGTGTGCAGCTCAATGGTGCCCATCTGCGCCGCGCTGACCAGCGCCTCTACGCTGTCGATGGTCATCAGCGCCGCATGCTTGGGAAACAGCGCCGTGTCCAGCTGAGTGATATGCGGAATGCTCAGCTTCTCAGTGTGCTTCTGAAAAAACAGCTCCCCTTCGATGCCTTCTGGCGCACGGACCAACGCCAGTGGGCGCTGACGCAAATGTGGTAAGGCCCAAGGCGCAACTTCGGCGTAGAACCGGGCCAGCTCCATTTTGGTGGCGCCGATCGACTTGTCGATGATGCGCTCGGGGTTGGAGATCTTGATCTTGCCAGCGCTGTTCGACGCACTGGCCGTGGATTTGCGGGCGGCCGCTGCCTTTGTTGCCTTCGCCGGCCGCTCATGGGTGATCGCCTGCGCGGGTTTATCCGAACGCAGGCCGTGAAACACCGAATGGCGAATCACACCCTGCCGGGTCATCTCGGCATAGGCGACTTCACACATCAGTTCAGGCTTGAGCCAGTGCGCACCTCGGACATCCGCAGCCGGCGGCGCCTTGGCCAGCGGGCTTTTGTCGGCTTCTAGTTTTTTCAGCTTGGCATGCAAACTTTTCAAGGTGATCTGGTTAAAGCCCGTGCCAACTTTGCCGGCGTAGTGCAGTTCGCCCTTGTCGTTATGCAGCCCCAATAGCAACGCCCCAAAACCACTGCGCGCGCCCTTGGGATCGGTGAAGCCGACAATGATGAATTCCTGCCGATTCTTGCATTTGATCTTCACCCAGCTACTGCTGCGTTTGGAGACGTATGTGCTGCCGGCACGCTTACCAATCAGCCCTTCCAGTTTCATCTGGCAGGCGCTTTCCAGGACGCTTTCCGGTTGCTCGGTGAAGTCGGCGGAAAACCGCAGCAGTTCGCTGTCGTTACTTTCCAAAGCCTGACTCAAGGCCGCGCGGCGTTCTTCCAGCGGGACCTCGCGCAGGTCCATACCGTTCAGATAAGGCATGTCGAACAGGTAATAGACGATGCTGCCACTGCGCCCGATCTCAAAGGCGTTTTGCAACGCCTGGAAGTCTGGCGTGCCCTCCTCGTTTGGCACGACCACTTCACCGTCGAGCCAAGCTGATTCCAACCCAAGCGCCGCGAGCGCCTCGGCTTGCTGCGGCATCTTGGCCGTCCAGTCGTGGCCGTTGCGGGTAAAGAGTTGCACCTTGCCGGACTCGATGCGCGCCATGATCCGGTAACCGTCGAATTTGACCTCGTAGTACCAATCGCCGTCGGGCACCGATTCGACCAAGGTGGCCAGCTGCGGTTTGATGCTGTCGGGCAACGGCGCGGGTTTGGCTCCCGATAGCGTCGCCCGCGGCTCCTGCTTGCGGCTCTGCTTTTTGACGGGCGTCTTGACCGGCTTGGCGGCGACTTCGATTTTCGCCTTGCCGCGTTTGCGCGGAATCAATGTGCGATCGCTGAGTACGCTGTCTGGCAGCGCCTCGACGATGTCGTATTCCTGCTCGGGACGCGCCGCCTCGTCGTTCGACTTGATTAGAAACCACTGCTCCTTGCCGCCGTCCATTCGGGTGCGCACCAGGTTCCAGGTGCCGCTGAGCTTTTCACCTTCCAAAGTGAATTTGAGCTTGCCCTTGCTATAGCCCTCCTGCGGATCACCTTGAGGAATCCACACGCCACGATCCCAGACGATCACATCGCCAGCGCCGTAATGGCCTGCCGGAATGCTGCCCTCGAAGGTGGCGTATTCCAGCGGGTGGTCCTCGACGTGTACCGCCAAACGACGGGACTTCGGATCCAGCGATGGGCCCTTGGGAACAGCCCAGCTCTTCAGCGTGCCGTCGAGCTCCAGTCGAAAATCGTAGTGCAGCCGCGTCGCATCGTGCTTCTGAATGCAGTATTGCAACGCGCTGCTCTTGGCTCGCTTGGGTCTCGTCTGAGACTTACCGCCCGGCTCGGGCGTTGCGGCGAAATCACGCTTTCGGTTGTATTCGTCGAGGGCCATGGTGACGCTCCTGAATTCCCGACGGGGTTATTCCAGGTTGCCCGGATCGGATGCCGGATCAGTCGGGCCGCCGTGGCTGGAGTGGCGGCCCGGACTCACTGAAGGGTCCTGCGCGTCAGGATCGGATTCGCCTTCGGTCTGCGGCGGGGTGGCAACCGGGTCGCCGTCTTCGGTAACCGTGCGGCCCTGACTGTCCATGTGGGTATCCAAGGTTTCCTGCGGCGTAGGATTACCCATCGGGCTAGGACGGGCGCCCCGCTCGTCTTCGGGTGTACCGGCGGGCCATTGAGCGAACGCCGATGTCGCCATGAGGCTCGCGAATACCAGTGTCGTTATTTTTTTCATCGTTGGTTCCTCTGTGGCTGTCACCCGTCGCGATGCATTCACGGTCGGGCCGTTACGGTTGAATACTGCCGCCACGTCCACTCGTCGAAACTGAGCTGCGAAGCGCAACGGCGCAGGTTTGGCCGCGGGAGGTTCTTCTGCCGAGCGGCGACAAAACGGTATTTACAACCGGGCAGGTCCTGCTAGCGTTGAAAGATGCCGCGAACTCAAAGCGGCGGAATATGGGTGCGAGTAATCTCGCCGAGTCTGGACGCACGATAGGAGGAACGGTCATGAGTTCACGTCTACCTCTGCTGACGATAGAGAACATCCTTCGTAACTACCTTCAGCCCTTTCGTTGTGACTGTCATGCCCAGCAAGACAGCCGCGTCACCGTGCGGCTCTACGAAGAACATCACGACGGTGAAGAGCTGACGGTTTTCGGCATCACCGACGAGCAGTGCCGCGATGCCGCTAACCTGGTACGGCTCGCTCAGGAACTGCGCTTCGAACTCTACGCAACCCGCAGCGGCATGGCCTCCGCTGCGGGTTGCGCCAAAGCTGCCGAGCGCTAGCGGTCCTTTCTGACGACGCATTTCACAATCAGCGCTTGGCTTCCACATTCGGCGTTTGCGCGCGGGTTAGATAAGCCTGGGTCAGTTCGGCAAGGTGACTGCGCATCCAATCAGCCATCGCGACCTCTTCAGCCAGAATGCGAGTGCAGATTTCCTTCGTCTGGGTATCGCCAACCGCTTCTGCGGCCGCAATCAGGATTTCGTAGGAGGCGATTTCCAGGTTTTCGAAGACGTAACCCATCTGGGCGCCTTTGACGATCTCATCGCTGACCATCATGCCGCCCATGGCCTGGCCCATCGCCATCATCTTGCCGCCCAGGTCCTTGAAGCCCGAGTAGGATTTGTCGTAGCGCTGCAGGCAGGTTTCGATCAGCTTGGCCTGGTTCTGGGTTTCGGTAATGTGCTGCTCGATGCGCGCCTTCAACTCGGGATAGTGTTCGATTCGGCTGGCCTGCTTGCTGAGCATGGATTCGGCTTGCGCTTCCATCGCGTGGGCATCACGCAGCCATTCGATCAAGCGTTCGATGCGGACGTCGTTTCCGGTCTGTGCACTTTGCATGTCGGTTCTCCCGATGGATTGGATGCGAGCAGGGCTTCTCGCCCCCTTGTTGAATATGTGAGAGGAGCCATTGCGGGGAGTTCCGCCCATCCGACTGGCTGCACGCCGACCCTGAACTTTGCACAGAGGCTGCCAGTCACTGATGCAACCTTTGGAGCGGAGTTGGCTTATCGAAATCCTCGACTTTTTCCTGCAATGGGAGAACTACATAACCGAGCCGGCACTGCGCACGCTGTTGGCTGCATCTTTTGTCGTGGTCCTGCTGAGCGTGTTCAGCCGTGTGCTGACAGCTGTAATGCTGCGATTGGCTCGCGGTTTCCTGTTTACCAAGGCAGTCTCCGAACAGCTCGAAAAACCCATCCGGGTCCTGCTGCCGCTGCTCGGCTTACAAACTGTGCTCTCCACCGCCAGCGATGAACTCGCGTTGATAGGCGCCGCGCGACGCGTCACCACGTTGCTGATCATTGCCTGCTTCACCTGGCTGGCTCTGCGTCTGCTGCGTGGCGTTGAACAGGCGGTGCGGCTGAAAAATCCGGTGGATGTGATCGACAACCTGCGTGCCAGGCAGATCCAGACCCAATCGCGGGTGCTACTGCGCACCCTGAGTTTTTTCATTCTGCTGATCGGCGCTGCCGGCATGCTGATGACTTTTCCAGCAGCCCGGCAGTTTGGCGCCAGCCTGCTCGCGTCTGCAGGTCTTGCTGGTTTGGCTGTGGGTTTCGCCGCGCGGCCAGTACTTGCCAACCTGATTGCCGGGATCCAGATCGCGATTACCCAGCCGATCCGCCTGGACGACGTGGTGATTGTCGAGAACGAATGGGGACGCATCGAGGAGATCACCGGCACCTATGTCATCGTGCGTATTTGGGACGATCGTCGGCTGGTCGTTCCGCTGCAATATTTCATCGAGAAGCCCTTTCAGAACTGGACGCGACGCAATTCCAGCATCATCGGCTCGGTATTTTTCTGGGTCGATTATTCGCTGCCGCTGGAGCCGCTGCGCGAAGAGCTGCGCCGGCTCTGCCAGGAAGTGCCGGAGCTCTGGGATGGTCGGGTCATCGTGCTGCAGGTGACCGATACCAGTGAAAAGTCGATCCAGCTCCGCGTGCTTGTCAGCTCGCCGGACTCTTCCCGCAACTGGGATTTACGCTGCCACCTGCGCGAGAACCTCATCGGATTCATCCAGCGACAGTTCCCGAAATGCCTGCCACAGCTGCGTGCGGACCTGAGCGTCGGGCAGAAACCCAGCATCGATCATTCGGTGCCGGAGCATGTGGAGCCTGAGCGCCAGCCACCCGTGTAATGGTCGTGGCGAGGCGCCAGGTTTCGCCGCAACAAATGCACGATGCGTTAGCTGCAGCCCGGTGCGTGGTCCAGCGCTGCGTTCAGCTGTGTTCTGCAAGTTTGCGCAGCAACTGTTCGTATTTTTCCGGCAGCTGCTCCAGCCCATAACGTGCCGCCTGTTTGCGAATTTCCACACGGTCCCCTTCGAACTGAACCGTCTCGCTGATGCTCACCTGGCGCTCGCCTTGTATCAGCGCAAAGGCGTAGCACTGAGTTCCGCCGGCATCTTCCTCGCTGTCGTCGGCGACTCCGGTGTTGGCAATGGCGATATCCGTGACGCTCGCATTCAGCGCCCCGATGGCCATTTCGGTAGCAACTTCCTCGCTGGTGAGGCCGAACGTTTCGATGGTTTCGAAGCTGACGTGGAGCAAACGGTTTTTCGCTTTTGGCGAATACACGACGAACCCGCTGTCCAGCACTTGGCCGCAACCTGGAATGTCGCCCAACAGTGAAGCCATCAAGCCACAGGTGCAGGATTCGGCAGTAGTCAACTTCAGCTGCTTGTCGCTCAGAAATCGCACGATCTCAGCAAGGTCTTGCATGGCTTTAGCTCCGGCTGGCGGCTTGAACACAACAGTGTTGAGTCAATTTTCCGAGCCAGCATTCGTCGGCAAAGTTCCCAGCTGCGCATTCCATCGAAATGTGAGAACTAATTCATGGACGTTCGGTCTTTTTTCAAGGTAGGGCCACAGTAGCCCTATGCCGCGAAATCAGCGGGTCCGAACAAGAAAAATCCAGTATTGCCGTGCTCATGGTTTACAGCGCTCAGATTGGCGCTGTGTTGGAAATACGTGCTCGTAACTGACCTTGGCGAAGGCGCCGGTCATTGGGGAAGATGCTTATGAGTATTGCTGCTGTGAACGCCCGGCCTGTCCGCTTGAACACAACTGAACGTCTGATGCCGCCTGCCGAGCGGCCCGTGCTGCAACTTCGCAGTACTCAGAACGACAAAAAGAAAATTTTATTCGTCACCTCCGAGCTGACCGATCTGGTCAAAACGGGCGGTCTCGCCGATGTTTCGGCGGCCCTGCCCAGGGCCTTGGCCGATTTGCATGACGTGCGTGTCCTGATTCCGGGATACACCCAAGTGATGCAGTGTGGCGAGCCGATTCGCATCGTTGGCAGCGTCCTGTCGCATGGCGACCTGCCGACGTGCCGGATCGGTCGTCTCGACATGCCTGATGGGCTGATCATCTACGTGCTGATTTGTCCGGAGCTTTACGAGCGCGACGGCCTGCCCTACGGCGATGAACAGGGGCAAGATTGGTCAGACAACCCGATACGCTTCGCCCGTTTGTGCATGGCCGCAGCGGATATCGCCGCCGGTACGGCCTGCATCCGCTGGACGCCGGATCTGGTCCATGCCCATGACTGGCCGACTGGGTTGACTCCCGCCTACATGCATTGGCGCGGCTTGAGCACGCCGAGCATCTTCACCATTCACAACCTGGCTTACCAGGGCAACATCGACATGAGTCTGCGCCGCAAGCTGGGCATTCCCATGGAGGCCTGTGGCCCCGAGCGGATGGAGTTTTACGGCGCGCTGTCGCTGCTCAAAGCCGGTATTGCCTACGCCAGCCACGTCACCACCGTCAGCGCGACCTACGCCGAAGAAATCACTACGCCGGCGTTCGGTTGCGGCATGGAAGGCTTCCTTGCCATGAAGGCGCGCCAGGGTCTGCTCAGCGGGCTTTTGAACGGTATTGATGAGAGCTGGGAGCCGCAGAGCTGCCCGCATCTGATCAGCCAGTTCGGCCCCCACGACTGGGCGGGTAAAGGCGCCAATGCCGCGCACATTCGCGAATTGTTCGGCCTCGAACCAGGCAACGGGCCGCTGTTCGCCGTGGTGTCCCGTCTAGTGAGTCAAAAAGGCATCGACCTGACCGTCGAAGTAGCTGAGACGATCGTTCAGTGCGGCGGACAGCTGGCCATTCTCGGACGCGGCGACGCACATATCGAGGCTGACGTAAGACGGCTCACCGACCGCTTTCCCGGCCGGGTGGGTGCGCATATCGGCTTCAACGAAACCGATGCGCGGCGGCTCTTCGCCGGCAGCGATTTCCTGCTCATGCCTTCGCGTTACGAACCGTGCGGGCTGAGCCAAATGTACGCACAGCGCTTCGCATCGCTGCCGATTGCACACCGCACGGGTGGCCTGGCCGACAGCATCGACGACGGCGTCACAGGTTTCCTCTTCAACGAGGCCACGCTAGACAGCTATCGCCATGCAGTGGAACGCGCACTGGCGGTTTACGAGAAGCCACATCTGCTCAATGCGATGCGCTGCCGAGCAATGAGCGGCGGGTTTTTCTGGCGCCATGCGATCGAACCCTATGACCGGTTGTACCAGCAGCTGCTGAGCGAGCGGCGCGAGGCCAATGCCAATTTTTAACGAGGTCGATCAATGCAAAACAGGCCTGCCCGCAAGGCGCAACACGGACCGGTGTTACTCGGCGATTTCCGTACCCGGTTCAGGCTCTGGGCGCCCGACGCGCAAAGCGTAAGCCTGGTGCTAGACGGCAGCGAGGCGCTGCCCATGCACGAAGGTGAAGATGACTGGTACAGCATCGAGGCGGAGGCTGGAGCCGGTACGCGTTACAGCTTTCTCATAGACAACGAACTGCATGTGCCCGACCCTGCGTCACGCGCACAGTCAGGCGACATACATGACCCCAGCGTGGTGGTCGATCCCGACGCCTATCAATGGCGTAACCGCGACTGGCTGGGCCGGCCCTGGCATGAAACCGTTCTCTACGAACTGCATGTCGGCGCTTACGGCGGCTATGCGCAGATCGAGCAACGTCTACAAGCATTGGCCGAGCTCGGCGTTACCGCCATCGAGCTGATGCCGCTCGCCGAATTTCCTGGCGATCGCAACTGGGGCTACGACGGCGTCCTGCTCTATGCGCCCGAGGCCTCCTACGGTACGCCTGAGCAGCTCAAGCACTTGATTGATACTGCGCACGGTCTTGGTCTGATGGTCTTCATCGACGTGGTCTACAACCATTTCGGGCCGGACGGCAATTATTTGCACCGTTACGCCAAGCACTTCTTCCGTCACGACCAGCAGACGCCATGGGGCGACGCCATCGACTTCCGCCGCCGCGAGGTGCGCGACTTCTTCATCGATAACGCACTGATGTGGCTGATGGAATATCGCTTCGACGGCCTGCGTATGGACGCCGTACACGCCATTCCCGATCGCACCTTTCTGACGGAGCTGGCCGAGCGTGTGCGCGCCGAAGCGGAATCCGGTCGCCATGTGCACTTGGTGCTGGAAAATGAAGACAACCGTTCCAGCCTGCTCACCCAAGGGTTTACCGCGCAGTGGGACGACGACGGCCATAACATCCTGCATACGCTGCTGACTGATGAAAGCCAGGGCTACTACGCCGACTATCATCAGGACTCGACCAACAAGCTGGTGCGCTTCCTCGGCGAAGGCTTCATCTATCAAGGCCACCAGAATCGCCGTGGTGAATCCCGGGGCGAGCCCAGCGGGCACCTCTCCCCGACGTCATTCGTGCTGTTTTTGCAGAACCACGACCAAACCGGCAATCGCGCGTTCGGCGACCGGCTGATTGGCCTCACCGATCCCGATGCGCTGAAAGCGGCCACTACGGTGCTGCTTCTGTCACCGATGATTCCGCTGTTGTTCATGGGCGAGGAATGGGGCGCGCGCGAGCCCTTCCTGTTCTTCACCAGCCACCACGGCGAATTGGCCGATGCCGTGCGTGAAGGTCGCCGCGGGGAGTTCGCCGAGTTTGCCGAATTCGCTGACGAACACACCCGCGAACGCATTCCAGACCCGAATGCGGTGGGAACCTTCGAAGCGTCCAAGCCCGACTTCAGCAAGCGTGATCAGCCCGAACACGCCGAGTGGCTGGAGTTGTACCGCCGACTGCTGAAGATCCGCCACGAGGAAATCGTGCCGCGCCTGGAAGGTTCACGCTTTCTCGGCGCTGAAGCGCTTGGCGAGGCCGCCGCACTGGCGCGCTGGCAATTGGGCGACGGCAGCGAGCTGCGTCTGGAGCTCAACCTGAGCGGCACCGATGTGGTCGTCATGCCGGTTTCTTCTGAAGCGCAACTCCTGCACAGCAGCCGCGAAAACACGACCGAACGCGACCCGAACGCGTTGCCGGCGCGTACCGCCAGGATGTACCTGAACGATGTACCTGGAGAGAATGAATGAGCGATGAACGACTGAGCCGCCTGGCCCAGGCGGCTGGCCTGTCCATCGATTGGGTCGATGCCGACGGCCGCGATCAGCGAGTAACGTCCGACGTCTTGCGCGCAGTGCTCAACGGGCTGGGCCTGAATGCTGAGAGCGACGCTGAAATTGAACAAAGCCTGGAGAAGCTCGAGGCTGGCGACGGAGTGTCCAACCTGCCTCCGTTACTGACGCTCGATCAGGGCGCTGCCTTGGAGTTGGGCCAATATTTCGAGCCGTCCACGCGCTATAGCCTGGAATTGGAAAATGGACCCCATCACGACGGGACGCTAGATGATCAGGCGCGCCTTGCTGCAATCGATGTACCGGGCTATCACCGCCTGAATATCGCTGGGCGGCAAATCACACTTGCGGTTGCGCCGAGTGCCTGCCCTAGTGTCGAGGACGTGGCCGGGCCCAACGCCTGGGGCCTTACGGTCCAACTGTACAGCTTGCGCCGGCCCGGTGATGGCGGCCTGGGTGACACGCTGGCACTGGAAGCCGTGGCGCGTAGCGCCGCCGCGCACGGTGCCGATGCGCTGGGCATCAGCCCGGTTCATGCGATGTTTACCGGCAACAGCAGCCAATACAGCCCCTACTCGCCTTCGAGTCGGCTGTTTTACAACATCCTTCATAGCGCTCCAGAAGCGATACTCGGCGACACGCCGCTGCGCATCGCCATTGAGTCTTGTGGTCTGGCCGATGAACTCAAGCGGCTGGAGCAGTTGGAGCTGATCGACTGGGACGCGGTATCTACAACCCGCCAGTGCTTATTGCGCACCCTTTACGATGACTTCGCCACGGGCGGCAACGCCCAACAGGCGGACTTCGACAGCTTCCGCCAGGCGGGCGGCGAAGCACTGGAAAACCATTGCCGCTTCGAGGCCCTGCACGCCGCCCTGCTCGGCCCCGAAGGCTATCCGCAGCACTGGCGTGACTGGCCTGAGGAATACCGCACGCCGCAGGGTCCGGCGGTCGAACGATTCGCGCAGGAACATGCCGACGAGATCAGCTACTACGCCTTCTGCCAGTGGTTGATTGCGCGTGGTCTTGAACGCGCGCAGACCGCCGCTCGCAGCGCCGGAATGAAGATCGGCCTGATCAGTGACCTGGCGGTGGGCGCCGATGGCGGTGGCAGCCAGGCCTGGAGCCGTCAAGAAGAAGTGCTGGCAGCGCTGAGTGTCGGTGCACCGCCGGACATCATTAATCGCCAAGGCCAGAGTTGGGGCATTTCTGCCTTCTCGCCCTGGGGACTCAAAGCCAACGGCTACCGCGCCTTTATCGAGATGGTGCGGGCCAACCTCGCCCACGCTGGCGGCATGCGCATCGACCATGTCATGGGCCTGATGCGCCTGTGGGTGATGCCCTCTGGGGCCGGACCCACCGAAGGCGCGTACCTCAACTACCCCTTCGACGATCTGTTGCGGCTGCTGTCGTTGGAAGCCTGGCGGCGCAACGCGGTGGTTCTGGGTGAAGATCTGGGTACCGTGCCCGAAGGTTTGCGCGAAAAGCTCGCAGCACGGGGATTGTTGGGAATGCGCGTGCTGTTCTTCGAGCGCGACAACCATGGCAATTTCAAGCCACCGATGCAGTGGCCGCACAGCGCACTGGCGACCTCCACCACCCATGACTTGCCGACAATCAATGGCTGGTGGCAATGCCACGACATCGACTGGCGCATCCGCGTCGGTCAGCACCAGGAGCATGAGCGTCCCAAGCAGCTGGAAGAACGCGAACGCGAACGTACGGGCCTGCTTCGCCTGCTGCGTGAATACGCGCCGGACATTCAGGGCGACCTCACCGACCCCGAGGTATTGGCCGATGCCTGTGCGGCTTTCCTCGGACGCACACCGGCGCCGCTGGTGCTGTTTCCGGTCGAGGATGCGCTGTGCCAGCTGGAGCAGCCGAACATGCCCGGCATCATCGACACCCATCCCAATTGGCGACGCCGCTATCCCGACGACAGCGCCACGCTGCTTGACGACCCTGCCTGTGCCCGCCGATTGAAAATCCTCGCCGGCGCTCGCAAGCAGGCCATTGGAAGCGAACACCGATGAGAGACCTTAGCGCCACACTGCGATTGCAGTTCCATCGTGACTTCACCCTCGACGACGCCACCGCGCTGGTCGATTACTTCGCCGACCTTGGGATCAGCCACATCTATGCATCGCCTCTGCTGACCGCCCGCCCTGGCTCGATGCACGGTTATGACGTCATCGACCCCACGCGCATCAATCCCGAACTGGGCGGCGAGCCCGCCTTGCGCCGTCTGGTCGAGGCATTGCGCGCCAAGGGCATGGGGCTGATCCTCGATATCGTCTCCAACCACATGGCGGTTGGTGGTTCGGGCAATACTTGGTGGCTGGACGTGCTCGAGTGGGGCCGCCGCAGCCCCTACGCGCAGTTCTTCGACATTCAGTGGCATTCTCCCGATCCGCTGCTTGAAGGCCAGCTGCTGGTTCCCTTCCTCGGGAGCGACTACGGCGAGGCGCTGCAAGAAGGCAAGATTCCACTGCAGCTGGACGTTGAAAACGGCGCGCTCTATGCAGAGCATTACGAGCATCGCTTTCCGATCACCCCGCCCAGCTACGGCGAAATCCTTCGACTGACCGACAACCCCGAGCTGCGCGTTCTGGCGGGTCATTTCGACGCGCTCAAAACCGAGCCAGCCGCCTATCAGACTGCGCGCCAGTTACGCGCTGATCTGGCCCAGGCGCTGAAAGACGACGCCACCAGACAGGCTCTCGAAGCTGCGCTCAAGCACTACGACTCGACTACGGTTGAAGGTTTCAAGCGCTTGCACGGCCTGCTGGAACGGCAGAATTACCGTCTCGCCAGCTGGCGCACTGCGGGTGACGACATCAACTGGCGCCGCTTCTTCGATATCAACGAGCTGGGCGGCCTGCGCGTCGAGCGGCCGGTGGTGTTCGAGGAAACCCACGAGAAGATTTTCGAGCTGATCAGCGAAGGCTTGGTCGACGGGCTGCGAATCGACCATGTCGATGGCCTTGCAAACCCACGCGGTTACTGCCGCCAGCTGCGGCGTCGGGTCGATCGTCTCAACGCCGCGCGGCCTGCCGAGGCGGCCCAAGACCACGTGCCAATCTATGTCGAGAAGATCCTCGCCGGCGGCGAGCATTTGCATGACGACTGGGGCGTAGACGGCACCACCGGTTATGAATTCATGAATCAGGTCTCGCTACTGCAGCACGATCCGGCTGGCAAATCGGTGCTCTGCTCGCTATGGAGCGAAACGGCGGAGCGCCCGTCTGATTTCATGGAGGAAGTCCGTCAGGCGCGTCAGTTGGTACTGACCGGGCCGTTGGCTGGCGACTTTGAATCGGTCGCCCAAGCGCTACTGCAGGTGGCTCGCTACGACGTGATGACCCGTGACATTACCCTCGGTGCAATCCGTCGGGCACTGCTGGAGCTGATCGTCCATTTCCCGGTGTATCGCACCTATATAGGTGCACACGGGCGGCGCGAAGCCGATGACCCCTTCTTCCAGCAAGCGCTCGCCGCAGCCCGCACTACGCTTGGCGAAGCCGATTGGCCATTGCTCGACCTGCTCGATCGCTGGCTCGGCGGCGAAAGCCTGCGCTCGCTGCCACCAGGCCCGGCACGGCGAATTCGGCGTTATGCCTGCACCCGTTTCCAACAGCTCACCTCGCCCGCCGCTGCGAAGGCGGTGGAAGACACCGCTTGCTATCGCTCCGGAGCGTTGTTGTCGCGCAACGACGTCGGCTTCGATCCGCAAACGTTCAGCGCACCGATAGACGCTTTCCATGCCGAGTGTCTGGCTCGCGCCGAGCACTTTCCGCGTAACCTGCTGACCACCGCAACCCACGACCACAAGCGTGGGGAGGACACCCGTGCACGGATGACCGTGATCAGCGAGCGCGCCGAATGGTTTGCGGCCAAGGTGCGCCATTGGCGACAACTCGCTTACGGTCAGCGTCAGGAACTGGCCGAAGGCGCCGCGCCCTCTGCGGGCGACGAGATGTTGCTGTTCCAGATCCTGGTCAGCAGTTGGCCGCTGGGTCTTGCGGCGGACGACCGAGAAGCCATGACAGTGTTCTGCGAGCGGATCATCAAATGGCAGGAAAAGGCTGTCCGCGAAGCCAAGCTGCGCAGCACCTGGACCGATCCCAACAGCGAATACGAAGGCGCCTGCCAACAATATCTGCGGGCGTTACTGCTCGGCGACGAGTGCAAAACGCTTCGTACCGATATAGCCGGTGCTGCACATGAGCTAGCGCCAGCCGGCGCTTTGAACAGCCTGACCCAGACGCTGCTACGCATGACCACGCCCGGCGTGCCGGACCTTTATCAAGGAGCCGATTACTGGGATTTCAGTCTGGTCGACCCAGACAACCGTCGCCCGGTGGATTTCGATAGCCGTCGCGCCACGTTCAACTTACAGGCGCAACCGGCCGAGTTGTTGGCGAGCTGGCAGGACGGCCGCGTCAAACAGTGGTTGATTGCTCGTACTTTGAAGCTGCGCCGCGCACAGCCCCGCCTGTTCACCGAGGGTCGCTATCTGCCTTTGAAAGTCGAAGGCGAGCATGGCGATCAGCTGATCGCCTTCGCGCGAGAACTGGACGGAATCTGGCTGATCGTCATTGCTGCGCGGCTTGCCAGCGACCTGCTCGGCGACAGTCAGACACCGCACATTCCGCCGGAACGCTGGGGCGACACCCGCGTGCAATTGCCCGATGCGCTGAGCGGTCATGTGCTGGAGCGACTTTTTGACGGAATGACAGTCACACCCAAACAAGCGGGTCTGAGTGCAACAGAGGTTTTGCAACATCTGCCCTTGGCACTTTTACAGGTATCAATCAGTTCAACAGGAGAATCAGAACGATGAACAAAGACGAGCAGCGCATCCGCGAATTCGCTTACGACATCTGGGTATCGGAGGGTCGCCCTGAGGGCCAGGACGAACGCCACTGGGAAATGGCACGCAAACTTGTCGAGGCAGAAAGCGGAGCGTCGACCGCCAAACCGGCGAGCCGTGCCCGCAAGACCGCGACCAAACCTACTGATGCGACACCTGCGACCAAATCGGCCAAGGCAGCCAAACCAACGAAAGACGCCAAAGAACCCAAGGACGTCAAGCCCGCCAAGGCATCCGCTGCGGCCAAAGGTACGGCGCGCCCTAAAGCCGCGGCCGGGACCGATGCCGCTGAGGGCACCCCGGCAGGCGTGAAGAAAACCCGCGCCCCGCGAGCCAAGAAAGAAGCCTGAACAACATCGCGGCACGCTCCGGAGCCAATTTGGGGTCCGGACGGCCGCGGCGTCCCATTGACATGCACAGCATCTACCAAGAGTTGCCATCGGAGATTTCATGAGTAGAAAAAAGCCTGCGGCGCCTCAAATTCTTACCCCGTCGCGTATTCGCGAAGGCCTGCCCTTCCCGCTTGGTGCAACTTGGGATGGGTTAGGGGTCAATTTCGCGATCTTTTCCGCGAATGCCACCAAGGTTGAGCTGTGCCTGTTCGATACCGATGGCGAAACCGAGCTCGAGCGAATCGAGCTACCCGAATACACCGATGAGATCTGGCACGGTTACCTGCCCGATGCTCATCCGGGGCAGATATACGGCTACCGCGTTCATGGCCCGTACGAGCCCGATGCCGGTCATCGTTTCAATCCCAACAAACTGCTGATCGACCCGTACGCCAAACAGCTGGTGGGCGAACTGAAATGGTCCGAAGCTTTGTTCGGTTACACCATCGGCCATGCCGACGCGGATCTCAGCTTCGACGAGCGCGACAGTGCGCCTTTCGTGCCGAAATCAAAAATCATCGACCCCGCCTTCACTTGGGGCCATGACCGCCCGGTGCAAGTGCCCTGGGATCGCACCATCATCTATGAAACCCACGTGCGCGGTTTCACCATGCGGCACCCCTCGGTGCCAGACGACATGCGCGGTACCTTCGGCGGCTTCAAAACGCCGGACGTCATCGATTACGTGCGCAAGCTGGGTGTGTCGTCGGTCGAGTTCCTGCCCATCCATGGCTTCGTGCAGGACCAGCATTTGCTGGAAAAAGGCATGAGCAACTATTGGGGCTATAACAGCATCGCCTTCTTCGCGCCGCATCCCAAATATCTGGCCAGTGGCAAGATCAGCGAATTCAAGGAAATGGTCGCGCATCTGCACAATGCCGAGCTCGAAGTCATTCTCGACGTGGTTTACAACCATACCGCCGAAGGCAACGAGCTGGGCCCGACCCTGTCCATGCGCGGCATCGACAACGCCTCGTACTACCGGCTCATGCCCGATGAGAAGCGCTATTACATCAACGATTCCGGGACCGGCAACACGCTGGACATGAGCCACCCGTGCGTCGTGCAGATGGTCACCGACTCGCTGCGCTACTGGGCGCAAGAGATGCACGTCGATGGCTTCCGCTTCGATCTCGCAACCATCCTTGGCCGCCAGCACGACGGTTACGACGAGCGCCACGGCTTCCTCGTCGCCTGTCGCCAGGACCCGGTATTGGCCAAGACCAAGTTGATCGCCGAACCATGGGATTGCGGCCCGGGTGGCTATCAGGTCGGTGGCTTTCCGCCAGGCTGGGCAGAGTGGAACGACCAGTTTCGCGACACCGTACGCGCCTTCTGGAAAGGCGACGACAACCAGCTCGCCGACTTCGCCGCGCGCCTTACCGGTTCAGGCGATCTCTACAACCAGCGCGGCCGCCGACCGTTCAGCTCGGTCAATTTCGTTACGGCGCACGATGGATTCACCTTGAAGGACCTGGTGTCCTATAACGACAAGCACAACGAAGACAACGACGAAGAAAACCGCGATGGTAGCGACAACAACATCTCTTGGAACCACGGGGTCGAAGGACCGACCGACGATCCGGAAATCAACGAACTGCGCTTCCGTCAGATGCGCAACTTCTTCGCCACGCTGTTGTTTTCTCAGGGCACACCGATGATCG
Organism: Stutzerimonas sp. VN223-3; assembly: GCF_045999685.1. Lineage (NCBI taxonomy): Bacteria > Pseudomonadati > Pseudomonadota > Gammaproteobacteria > Pseudomonadales > Pseudomonadaceae > Stutzerimonas > Stutzerimonas sp. VN223-3. Next base: position 1,510,527 of record NZ_RBEC01000001.1, read on the forward strand.
TCGCTGGAGACGAGTTTGCTCGTACCCAGCACGGCAACAACAACGCCTACTGCCAGGACAGCGAGATCGGGTGGGTCAATTGGGATATCCCCGAAGACAGTCGCAACCTGCAGGCCTTCGTGCGCAAGCTGATCCGTCTGCGCCAACGCTACCCGATGCTGCGCCGCGGGCGCTTCCTGGTCGGCGCCTACAACGAAGAACTTGGCGTCAAGGACGTCACGTGGCTAGCGCCGCATGCAGAAGAAATGACCATCGAGCACTGGGAAGACGGCAACAACCGCTGCATGGGCATGTTGCTCGATGGCCGCGCACAAGCGACCGGTATCCGCAGAACCGGATCCGACGCAACCTTGCTGATCATCGTCAACGCCCATCACGATGTGGTCAATTTCACGCTGCCGGAAGTGCCGCAGGGCATTTTCTGGAATCGCCTGATCGACACTAACAACCCCAACGCCCGGGCCGAGCGTTTCGAGTTCAGCGACGAGTACGCACTGACCGGTCGTTCGCTGCTGCTGTTCGAGTTGATCAAAGAAGAGGAATAAACCAACCGCGATGCCCAGCTAGTGTCAGAGCCCGATGTGGGCTTTGACATTCTCAAGGACACGCCCGACGGCGCATTTCGCGGCTACTCATCCATTCGGCGGTTCTCGACGTGCGGTAGTGAACCTCGCATTTTGCCCCTAGTCCCAACCCCAGCGCGGCATTCTTGAACCCCGACGGATTCGTCCTGCCGGCCGCAGGCGGGTTGTCCTTTCCGTGACGGATCACACCCTTATGGCTTCGACTCGGCTGATTGTTTCTCTTGCCCTGATGATCATTTTCTCCGCCATCGCCTTGCCTACGCTGGCTGGTGGCGCCATCACCAATGCGACGCTCCCGGCCGGCAAACCCGGCACCGTTCGGCTATTCGTGAATCGCGTCGGTAGCGGCAAGGCAATGGATGTGCGCAACGATACGGACGTGCCGGTTGAAGTGGTGCTGCGCCTGACACACATGGTCAACGTCGCGGGCGTCGGCAAAGGCGTGGTTCGTAAAACAGTGCCAGCACGTACCCGCATGCGCATCGCCACGTTGCGCAAACGCCAGTCGGGATATCCGTTGATGTATCAGCAGTCGTTCAGCTATGCGCTGATCTATTCGCCCGAGCCGGGCAAGAAAGGCTCCGTCGGCGGCCACGCCTATGCGCTGCCGTGGAAAGGCGGGCCGTTCCGTATCTCCCAAGGAGCCGGCGGAGACTTCAGCCACAACTCACCAAAGGGCCGCTACGCCGTCGACGTGGCGATGCCGGTGGGCACACCGATTACCGCGGCACGCGCCGGCATTGTGCTCAAGGTGCGCAATGGTCAAGGAGGCCGCCTGCCTGATCCAGCCGGCAACTATGTGCGAATTCTGCACGACGACGGCACGCACAGCGCCTACTTGCACTTGAAGCGTGGTTCGGTACAGGTGAAAGCAGGCCAGCAGGTCAAGGCTGGCTCTCTGCTGGGAAAATCCGGCAATACCGGACGCAGCACCGGACCGCATCTGCATTTCGTGGTGCAAAAACCCTACGGTGATTCCCTGGTATCGATCCCCTTCCGCTTCTCTCAGCCGGTCAGCTCACTCCCGAATTTCGCACGCAACGAGCAATAGCCGCCAGCGCTCAGACGGCTACCAACGCTGTCATCGCCGCCAATCGAAGGTGAACGTCTCGTCCGATGCCATGCGTTGCAGATGATCGGCGACCACGGTTTCCAATCGCTCCAGCTGCACCTCGTCCTCGGCCTGAACTTCGGCGCGCAGACTGCCCTCGCCCGCCTTCAACTGACACTTCCCGGCACCCAAAGCGATGCTGCCCTGCTGGTCATCGAAGCTAACCTCGAACTTATGGCTCCAGTGCTTGCAGAGGCGGCGGATGAGGCGGCTCGGGTTGGATGTGTCGATCTGTACTGTGGAACTGTGCATGATGAATCCTCGTTTCGACGGGCTGAACATCAGCCGAACTGGTAAGCCGAGAGCGTCGTGTGCATGACGCGATCGGAGAAAATCTTGCGCCCCGGACTGGTCGTACCGGCGCCGGCGGCAACCATCAGCGGAAGCAAATGTTCCTCGGCGCGCGGTGGATGGCAAAGCCGTGCGGCGGGCGCCTCGGCCCAATATTGCAGGGCAGTTTCACGCTGCGCGGGTGAAGATTCCACGGCCTCACTCAACCAGCAGTCGAACTCATCCGAGATCGGCGCGAAACGCGGATCGCCATAGCCGCGCATATTGTGGAAGCTCATACCGCTACCCACGATCAGCACCTCTTCGTCCCGCAATGGCGCAATGGCACGGCCAATCGCCAGGTGCGCCTGGGCATCGAGATCGCTGCGCAATGACAGCTGCACCACTGGCACCTCCGCTTCGGGGAACATCAGCTTGAGCGGTATGAAGACACCGTGATCGTAGCCGCGCTGTGCGTCCTCGCTGGCTTCGATACCAGCCTGACCGAGCAATTCGACCAGACGTGCAGCCAGCGATGGATCACCTGGCGCCGGGTAACGCAGCTCGTAAGTGTGCGCTGGAAAGCCACCGTAATCGTAGATGAGCTCGGGATTGGCGTTGGCGGTGACCTTGACCTGCTGTGCCAGCCAATGCCCGGACACCAGCACGACGGCTCGCGGGCGTCGTGGCAAGGTCGCGGCGATGCCCTTGAGGAACGCGGCCATCTTGTCCCAGGCATCGATAGGGTTCCATTCCATGAAGAAACAGGGGCCGGCGCCATGCGGCACGAACAGGGTCGGCATCCGCACCCGATCTGTTGCGCGCTCTCGATCACTAGTCATGGTTTGTCCTCACTGATGGGAGCGCAGTATGGATTACACTCCGTTTGGCTTGAACAAGGCAAAACACCTCAACAGTTTTAACTGAGAGTAGGAGCTTAGATGCTCGACAGAATCACCGGAATGCGTGTATTCGCCCGTGCCGCCAGTGCTGGCAGCCTCTCCGCCGCAGCGCGTCATTTCGGGCTTTCGCCTGCAATGGCGACCAAGCATGTCGATGCGCTGGAAGCCAGGCTCGGTGTCAAACTGTTCCACCGCAGCACGCGGCGATTGAGCCTGACCGCAGCTGGCAACAGCTACCTGGAGGCCTGTCTGCGCATCTTGCCGGAGATCGACGAGGCCGAAGCCAGCGTTGCTTCGCAGCGGGTCGAAGCCTCAGGATTGCTGCGCATGAATGTACCCCTGTCATTCGGCACCCGTTTCATTGCGCCGCTGATGCCCCGATTCAGCCGACGCCATCCCGCGGTGAAGGTCGAGTTGGGACTGACCGATAGCCAAGTCGACTTGGTCGACGGCCGCTGGGATCTGGCCGTAAGGATTGGCCGCCTCACTGATAGCCCGTTGCAGGCAAGGCGTTTAGCCGATTGCCCTATGCTGGTCTGCGCCTCACCCGGCTACCTCGCGGAGCACGGTGTGCCGCGTCGGGTCAGCGAACTGACCCAGCACAACTGCCTGGGCTATAGCCTGTCCGCGCTGCTCGGCGGCCGCGAATGGGCCTTCGGACCCGCTGCCGAAGTTCGCGTGCGCATCGAGGGCAATCTGGTAGCCAATAACGGCGCGGCACTGGTCGCTGCCGCGGTGGGCGACCAGGGCTTGATCTATCAGCCACAGTTCATCGTCGCCGCGGCGCTGAGCCGGGGTGAGCTGGTGGTGGTGGAACTGGATCAGCCGCCTCTGGGCCTCGGCGGCATTCATGTGGTGTACCCGCCGGACCGCCGCCCACCGGCCAAGGTGCGCGCGATGATCGATTACCTCGCAGACGCCTTCGCTGGCGATCTACCCTGGAACTCACCCCGCACATAACACCGCCGCGGCTCGATTGGGTATCAGGCCAATCATCGAGCGCTGTCGTTGCGGTGCAAGTTCTAGCCGCGTCCAAGACAGGCCCGCCCACACGCCCGGCTGAAAAAAAGATGAACCGTGAAAGCCGCGATCAGTCCGAATGAAGGTGCACCTGCTCGATGTCGCATGCTGCTGGTTTGTTCCACCTGCCAGGGTCTGGCAGCGATTCGCAGGAACGCCCGGTCTGCACTGTGATGGCTGACCGACTCGCAGTTCACCGCCCATTCAGACGATGAAGCCCTGCCCGGCTTGATCGGTCCATTACGGAGTAGCCATGAAAGCAGTCGTTTATCACGGTGTCGGCGATATCCGCCTCGAGGATGTAGCCGAACCCCGTATTGAAGCCCCTACCGATGCCATTGTGCGCATCACCGCCTCGGCCATCTGCGGCACCGATCTGCACTTCATTCGCGGCACCTTCAGCGGCATGAAACCCGGCACGATTCTCGGTCATGAAGCGGTGGGTATAGTCGAAGAACTTGGCGACGACGTGCGCAACCTGCAGGTTGGCGACCGTGTTGTGGTTCCTTCGACGATCGCCTGCGGCAATTGCTCTTATTGCCGCTCGGGCTATTTCGCCCAGTGCGACGTGGCCAACCCTAACGGCAAGGAAGCGGGCACAGCGTTCTATGGCGGTCCATCCGCGACCGGCCCGTTCCATGGCTTGCAGGCGGAAAAAGCCCGTATCCCGTTTGCCAACATCGGCCTGGTCAAGCTACCGCCCGAGATCAGCGATGATCAGGCAATCCTGCTTTCCGACATCTTCCCCACCGGTTATTTCGGCGCTGAGATGGCCGAGATCAAATCCGGCGATACCGTGGCGGTATTCGGCTGCGGCCCGGTCGGCCAGTTCGCTATTGCCAGCGCCAAGCTATTGGGTGCCGGTCGCGTTTTTGCCATCGACCAGTACGAAGATCGCCTGCGCATGGCCCAGCATCAGGGCGCGGAGATCATCGACTTCAACCGCGAAGATCCGGTGGAAACGCTCAAGCGGCTCACGGCGGGCATCGGTGTCGATCGGGTGATCGATGCGGTGGGCATCGACGCCGAGCATGGCTGCTGCAGCGGCAAACCGGCCGACGGCGCGCAAGCGGATCAGAGCGGCCAGTGGCAGCCGGGCGACGCGCCGTCGCAAGCGTTGGAGTGGGCCGTGCAGTGCCTGTCGAAGGCCGGCACCCTGTCCATCATCGGGGTGTATCCACCGGATGCCATGACTTTCCCCATCGGCATGGCGATGAACAAGAACATCACCATGAACATGGGCAACTGCCACCACCGCAAATATATCCCGCGCCTGATCGAGATGATTCAGGCTCGGCGTATCGATCCGGCGAAAATCCTCACTCAGATCAAACCAATGACCGACGTGATAGCCGCCTTCGAGGCGTTCGATCGGCGCGAGCGTGGCTGGATCAAGGTGGAGCTTCAACCACAACGCAGCAGCCCGGCCGGGCCTGGCTCGGAGGAAAACGTGGTGGACAAGGCGATCGCCGATACCTTCCCGGCCAGCGATCCGACCAGCATGCAGAACCCGCGGTAGCAAACAGGAGCAGGCGATGGCAGCCATCCATATCGGAATTTCAGGCTGGCGCTACGCTCCCTGGCGAGGCGACTTCTATCCCAAGGGACTTACCCAGAAGAACGAGTTGAAGTTCGCCTCGCGTGCCGTAAGCAGCATCGAGATCAACGGCTCTTTCTACGCGTTGCAACGTCCCGAACTGTACGCCGGCTGGTACGACGAAACACCCAAAGGCTTCGTTTTCAGCGTCAAGGCGCCGCGTTACATCACCCATATCCTGCGGTTGCGGGACGTGGAAAAGCCCATCGCCAACTTTCTTGCATCCGGCGTTCTTGCGCTCAAGGACAAGCTCGGGCCGATGCTCTGGCAGTTCCCGCCGTCCTTCAAGTTTGATCCCGAGCAATTCGAGACTTTCCTGAAGTTGCTGCCTCATGACACCGAGGCCGCGCTGGAATCGGCAAAAGGCTGTGAAGCGCGCATGGAAGGACGCAGTTATCTGCAAATCGACCACAAGCGCCGGCTGCGACATGCGGTGGAAATTCGTAATCAAAGCTTCGTCGATCCCGCATTCGTCGCATTACTGCGTAAGTACAACGTTGCGTTGGTGGTTGCCGATACGGCGGGCAAATGGCCTTACCGTGAAGATCTCACCAGTGACTTCGTCTATATCCGTCTGCATGGCGCTGAAGAACTCTATACCAGCGGTTATAGCGAAGAGGCACTGGATAACTGGTGTCGACGCATCAGCCTGTGGAGCGAAGGCCAACAACCTGATGACGCTCAACTCATCACCTCCGACGAGCCGCCAGTTCGAAAGTCGCGCGAGGTGTACTGCTATTTCGATAACGATGTGAAGGTCCGGGCGCCATACGATGCGCGACAGCTGTTGCGCCGGCTCGGGCTGGAGGAAGACCTGGAAACCACTCCGGGCCAGCTGGAAGGAGCACTGGTTTGAATCTGGACAAAAATCACCCGCTGGACAGCAGCGATCTGGATGCGCACATGTCCACGGCGGTCAACTCGATCCGCCTGCTCACCGTCAATACTCACAAGGGTTTCACCGCACTGAATCGACGCTTCATTCTGCCGGAGCTACGCGAGGCGGTCAGAGCGGTTTCGGCCGATGTGGTGTTTCTGCAGGAGGTGCTGGGCACGCATGAGAAGCACGCCCTGCGCTTCCATGATTGGCCGAAAATGTCGCAGTACGAATTTCTCGCCGACAGCATCTGGACCGACTTTGCCTACGGTCGCAACGCGGTCTACCCCGACGGCGACCACGGCAATGCCCTGCTCTCGAAATTTCCTATCACGCGCTACGAAAATTTGGACATCTCCATCGCCGGCCCGGAACGACGTGGGCTGTTGCACAGCGTGTTACAGGTTCCGGGGCACGATCAATTTCATGCGATCTGTGTGCATCTCGGCCTGCGCGAATCGCACCGTCAGCAGCAGTTGGCATTGCTCTGCGAGCTGCTCGACTCACTACCGCACGACGCGCCCGTAGTGGTGGCTGGTGACTTCAACGATTGGCGACTGAAGGGCGCTCAGGTATTGGACCGCTGCGCCGGCATGCACGAGGTGTTTGCCGTTGCGCAGGGCAAGGTCGCGAAGACTTTCCCGGCGCGCTGGCCAATGCTGCGTCTGGACCGTATTTATGTTCGAAATGCCACGAGCCATAAAGCGCGAATCCTCGGTAACAAACCCTGGACGCACTTGTCCGATCATCTGCCCCTGGCGGTGGAGATACACCTATGAATTTTCACTGGAGAGACGGGAATCGTCTTCAGTTGTTGGAAAACGGAGAGGAATTCTTTCCTGCCGTGTTCGAGGCCATTGCGGCCGCCGAAAAGGAAGTCCTGCTGGAAACCTTCATCTTCTTCAAGGACAAGGTTGGCGAGCAGCTTCAGCAAGTGCTGATCGCGGCGGCCGAACGTGGCGTCAGCGTCGATGTCACGGTGGACGGCTATGGATCGGCTGATCTCAACGGCGAATTCGCCGCTGCGATGACTCGCGCCGGGGTGCGCATTCACATGTTCGACCCCGGCAAGCGTCTGCTCGGCAGGCGCGTCAACGTGTTTCGCCGCATGCATCGCAAGATCGTGGTCACGGATGGCGATCTTGCCTTCATCGGCGGGATCAACTTTTCCGCAGACCACCTCGGCGACTACGGCCCGGCGGCCAAGCAAGACTATGCCTTGCGGGTAGAAGGACCGGTGGTGCACGACATTCACCGCTTCGCCCTTAACGCCATCGCTCCCGCTCAGGCCGGACGACGTTGGTGGCAGCGCCGGGTACATACTCAGAGCAATGGTTTCGTTGGCGTCAGCCGCGGCGAGGCCCGCTCCCTCTTCGTCACTCGTGACAACCACAACCATCGCAACGATATCGAGCAGCATTATCTGCAGGCGATACGTGACGCGCGCTCGCGGCTGCTAATTGCAAACGCCTACTTTTTTCCTGGCTATCGGGTATTGCGCGAAATCCGCAACGCGGCGCGGCGCGGCGTGCGGGTTCGGCTGATTCTGCAGGGCCAACCTGACATGCCTATCGCCAAGTTCGGCGCGCGCATGCTCTACAACTATCTGATGAGCGACGGGGTCGAGATTCACGAATATTGCCGCAGGCCGCTGCATGGCAAGGTCGCGCTGGCGGATTACGAATGGTCGACCGTCGGCTCGAGCAATCTCGATCCGCTCAGCCTCTCGCTGAATCTCGAAGCGAACCTGATCATTCGCGATCACAACTTCAACCGTCAATTGCACGAGAAACTCGACCGGTTGCTGCAGGAAGACTGCCGCCGTATTCCGCTTGAGCGGATCATCCGCGGTTACTGGTGGCGTGCGCCGTTGGCGTTTTTCATCTTCCACTTTTTACGTCATTTCCCGGAGATGGTGGGTTTGTTTCCCGCGCATCGGCCCAAGCTGCAGCTGCTCGATCCTGAGCCGCTGGAGCCAAACCCAGCCCCTCTGCAGCGAGATCACCGATGACCCGGCAATCCAAAGACCATGAACCACGTAGCGGCTGGCGACGGCGCTGGCCGTTGATCAAGAAGATCCTCACATACGTCTTCTTTATTCTGGTTGCCGTGCTGCTGATCGGCCTCGCGCGTAACGTCGACTGGGGCGAGGTTTACAAGACTCTGCGCAACTACAGCGCCCAGACGCTATGGATGGCCGGGGCTGCGGCGTTCGCCAGCTATGCCGTGTATTGCTTCTTCGACGTACTCGGCAAACGCTACGCACAGCACAACCTGCCGGTCCGGCAAATTCTCCCGGTAACTTTCGTCTGCTACGCGTTCAACCTCAACCTGAGCGCCTGGGTCGGCGGGATTGCGCTGCGCTATCGCCTCTACTCACGGCTCGGTCTGCGAGCATCGCAGATCACTCGTGTGTTCACCCTGAGCTTACTGACCAACTGGCTTGGCTATATCTGGTTGGCCGGCCTGATCTTTTCCATGGGCTGGATCACCCCGCCAGATGACTGGGAGATTGGCCATACGGCTCTGCGCGTGCTGGGCGCTGCCCTGTTGGTGGTTACGGTGATCTATCTCTGGGCGTGTGGCTTCTCCAAGCGTCGCCAATGGACGATACGCGACCATGAAGTTCACCTGCCATCGCTGCGCCTCGCGGCACTGCAGCTGGTATTGGGAGCGGCCAACTGGTCGCTGATGGCGCTGGTGGTCTATTACATGCTGTCGGAGAAGGCACCTTACCCCGAGGTACTGGGCATTCTCATGATCAGCAGCATCGCCGGCGTGATTACGCATATCCCGGCGGGCCTGGGCGTGATCGAGGCAGTATTTGTGGCGATGCTGGCGGGCGATCTCAGCAAGGGCGCTGTAGTCGCAGGGCTCATCGGCTATCGGGTGGTGTATTTCCTGGTACCGCTAATGTTCGCCACCATTGTTTATGTCGCGCTCGAAGCACGGGCGAAGAAACTGCGTTCCAGCAACGAGGCTCAACCCACCGAAACGCAGCCGGAAGAGCATCCGCCCACCGCGGCCTGAAGCGTTTCCGCGCTGGAATCCAGAGGCACGAAAAAGCCGGGACGATCAGATCGCCCCGGCTTTTCATTGCTGGCACCCCATACCGAGGCGCCGCTATCTACACCTGCGGTCGCAAAATAACGACACCAAGCGGTGGCAGCGTTAGCGACAAAGAAACCTCCTGACCATGTGCCGGAATTTGCTCGGCCAACATTCCGCCGCCGTTGCCGACGTTGGAACCACCGTAGCACTCGGCATCGCTGTTGAAGATCTCCAGCCAGCGACTATCCATCGGAACACCGATCCGATAGCCCTCGCGCACTACCGGAGTGAAATTGCCCACTACGAGCAGCGGATGACCGGTCGAGCTCTTGCGCAGCCAGGCGAACACGCTGTTGCTGCGGTCGTCGCCGATCAGCCACTGGAAGCCCTGCGGATCGGTATCAAGCTCGTGCAATGCCGGTTCCTGGCTGTACAGCCGATTGAGATCCCGGACGAGGTTTTGCGCGCCACGATGGTCGGCCTCTTCCAACAAGTGCCAGTCCAGCTCGCGGTCGTGGCTCCATTCGCGCCATTGGCCAAACTCGCAGCCCATGAACAACAGCTTCTTGCCCGGGTGCGTCCACATGAATGACAGATAAGCGCGCAAATTGGCGAATTTCTGCCAGCGGTCACCGGGCATCTTGTCGATCAACGATCCCTTGCCATGTACCACTTCGTCGTGGGAGATCGGCAGTACGAAGTGCTCCGAGTAGGCGTAGACCATGCTGAAAGTCATCTGGTCGTGGTGGTACTGCCGGTTGATCGGGTCTTCCTGTATGTACTTCAGGCTGTCGTGCATCCAGCCCATGTTCCACTTGTAGGCAAAGCCCAGCCCGCCCTCCGACGTCGGTTTACTGACTCCCGGAAATGCCGTGGATTCTTCGGCAATGACCAGGGCGCCAGGTGTTTCGGTCGCCACCACGTCGTTGAGATGACGAAGAAAGTCGATCGCCTCGAGGTTTTCCCGGCCGCCATGGCGGTTGGGTATCCATTCGCCTTCCTCCCGCGAATAGTCGCGATAGAGCATCGATGCCACCGCATCGACGCGCAATGCGTCGACATGGAATTCACGCAGCCAATGCAACGCCGAAGCGAGCATGAAGCCGTGTACTTCGGTGCGACCGAGGTTGTAGATGAAGGTGTCCCAGTCCTGGTGGAAGCCCTCGAAGGGGTGCGCATATTCGTACAGTGCAGTGCCATCGAATTCACCGAGGCCATGGGCGTCGGTGGGAAAGTGCGCAGGCACCCAGTCGAGAATCACGCCGATGCCGGCGTTGTGGCAGGCATCGACGAAGGCTGCGAAGTCATGCGCGTTGCCATAGCGCGCGCTGGGCGCGAACTGCGACAGCAGCTGATACCCCCAGGAACCGCCGAAGGGGTGCTCCATGATCGGCATCAGCTCGATATGTGTGAAGCCCATGTCCACGACATAAGGGATCAGGCGTTCGGCCAGCTCGTGCCAGTCATACAAACGACCGTGGTCGCCTCCGTCCCGACGCCAGGAGCCTGCGTGCAGCTCGTAGATGGTCATGGGCGCATTGTAGGACTGCCGTGCGACCCGCTGTTGCAACCAGGCTTCATCCTTCCACTGATATTCCAATGGATGAGAGATCACCGAAGCGGTTCCCGGCGGATGCTCGGTCGCAAGCGCGATGGGATCGGCTTTGAGCGGCAACACACCGTTAGGCCCAAGGATTTCGTATTTGTACTTGTCGCCGGGTTGCAGCCGCGGGATGAAAATTTCCCAGACACCTGAAGGTATGCGCAGACGCATCGGATGCCGACGGCCATCCCAATCATTGAAGCTGCCGACCACCGACACCCGGCGGGCGTTGGGTGCCCAGACGGCGAAGCGCACGCCCTGCACACCGTCGACTTCCATCGGCTGCGCACCGAACACACGGCCGATTTCCCGGTGATTACCCTCGGAGAACAGGTACATGTCCATCTCGCCGAGCTGCGGTCCGAAACTGAACGGGTCTTCGGTGATCTGCTCACCCCCCGCCCAGCGAATTTTCAGCAGATAGGGTTGCGGATGGGTCAGCCGGGTGAAGTAAAAACCGGGCACCTGGCCCTGCTCCATCGCGGCCAACAAGCGGCCACTGGTACGTTCCAGCACTTCGACGCCCAACGCGTTAGGCAGGTAAGCGCGCACCACCTGCCCGTCACCGTCGGAGTGCGGACCGAGGATAGAAAACGGATTGCCGTGTTCGGCGCGCACCAGCGCATCGACGTCAGCATCGGTTGGTAGCAGGGTTTCACCGGGCATGGTCACGGCCGGACGATCATTCATAGGGAACCTCCATCGGAAATCTGTTGTGCCAGCGTCGCCAGTCCCTGGAGCGGGACGGACAGCCAGGCCGGGCGGTTCTCTGCCTCATAGGCCACCTCATACGCCGTCTTTTCCAGGCTGAACAAGGCCAGCGCAGCATCGGCCCCAGCGGCATCCGCCCACGCGTGTGACATCTCAGCGGTGGCTTCGCGATAGGCCTCGAGAAACACGCCGCGTGCACTCTGCTGGTAGGTTTCGGATATGTTTTGCCGGGCCTGATCCGCCGTTTCGGAGCTGTCGCTGATTTGCGCGTTGCGCCTGGTCATCGCGGCTGCATATTCAAAGGACCGCAGCACTCCGGCGACATCCTTGAACGGACTCAGCTTGCTCCGACGCTCCTCCAACGAGCGCGCCGGCTCGCCTTCGAAGTCGATGAAGTAGGCATCGCCCTGAGCCACCAATACCTGACCGAGGTGCAGGTCGCCATGCACGCGCGTACGCAGACCGCCCAGTGTCTTGTCGGCAAGCCGCTTGACCTCGGCTGTCAGCTGCTTGCGTTGACCGAGCAATTGGTCAACCTGGGCGGCAGCTTTGCGGTCCAGATCGCCTCGGTGGGTCTGTAGCAAATCCAGGGCTCGCTCCACTTGAGCGGATACGGCTTTGGTCCACTCCTTGGCATCGGCCTGTTTGGTCGGTTCGCTGGCGAACGCCGGATTGTCGGTCTTCGCAGCGAGGGTCATGTGCATTTCACCCAAACGCTGGCCAAGCAGGCGATTGAAGGCATCCAGTTCTTCAAGCGCGCTGAACTGATTTTCGTGCAGCGAGACACCGCCAGCGATCTGGTCGCGTACGGCGCGATCGAGAGTATTGAGCGTCCATTCCCAGGCGTCGCCCTGATTGTCCAGATAACGCTGCACGACCATCAGCGCATAGGGCTCGCCCCGCTTGTCGAAGCGGCTGACCTGACCGAGCATCGCCGAAATATGGGTGAAACCCTGCTCGGTTAGAAAGCCGCCCATCTCCAACTCCGGGTGCATGCCTGCCGAGACGCGGCGCAACACCTTGATCATCATGCTGCCGCCAACGATTGCCGAGCTGTTGGACTGCTCAGCCGTGAGGTAGCGAACCTCGGCATCGGCCGGTAGCTCGATATCGGCCAACTGCGCCATCGGCTGGAAGCGAATCTCGCCGTCACCGCAGGGCAGCACCTGCTCTTCACGCAGCCCTTGAATCACACCCAGCACGAACTGGTTGAGCGCGAAGGCGTCGGTCAGCAGGCCTACTTGCGGTCCCCGGCGCACCCGCGCCATAGCCAGTTGCTGCGGCAAGGCGATATCGAAATCACCCTCATCGAGGAAGCCCAGCGGCAACTGATACAGATCGGTGCGGCCGGCGGACTCGACAGCAATCTCGCTCAGCAAAACCGGCCGCTGCGGATCGCCGAACGGCACGCTGTAGCAGATTTTGATCGAGTCGATGGAGGCATCCTTGCTGGCAAACCAGCGCCGCTTCGGCAGATAGGCCGGCAGCGACTCCGTTTCCAGGATGCGTTTGTTCGTCGCATTGAGCGTATCCAGACGCTTGAGCACGAGGGTCTGAAAGTCGGGCATGGTTTCCACCGGTTCCTGGTGCCAGCTGGGCATCTGGTGACTGGTTGCCAATTGGAACCAGTAGAAGCCGTAAGGTGGCAATGTCAGCAGATACGGCAACTGGCCGATCGGCGGGAAGGCACTGCCGCCGACCATTTCCACCGGCACCATGCCGGCGTAATGCGACAGTTCCAGTTCTGCGGCCTGAGCCGAGCGCGATACGTTGGCCACGCAGAAGATGACCTCGGTTTCGCCGTTGGGCCCGGTGTACTCACGCAAATACGCAAGGATCCGTCGGTTGCTCGGCGCCAGCATTTTCAACGTGCCGCGCCCGAACGCCTTGAATTGCTTGCGGATCGAGAGCAGACGCCGTGTCCAATTCAGCAACGAGTGCGGATCTCGCTGCTGCGCCTCGACGTTGATCGCTTGGTAGCCGTACAGCGGGTCCATGATGGGCGGCAGGACCAGGCTCGGCGGATCAGCGCGCGAAAAACCGCCGTTGCGGTCCACCGACCACTGCATCGGCGTACGGACGCCATCGCGGTCACCGAGGAAGATGTTGTCGCCCATGCCGATCTCGTCGCCGTAATAAATCACCGGCGTACCGGGCATTGACAACAACAGACTGTTGAGCAGCTCGATTCTTCGCCGATCCCGCTCGAGCAGCGGCGCCAGGCGCCGACGAATGCCGAGGTTGATCCGCGCGCGCTTATCGGAGGCATAGTAGTTCCAGAGGTAGTCGCGCTCCTTGTCGGTCACCATTTCCAGCGTTAGCTCGTCATGGTTTCGCAGAAAAATCGCCCACTGGCAGTTCTCCGGAATGTCCGGGGTTTGTCGCAGGATGTCGGTGATCGGAAAGCGGTCTTCCTGGGCCAGCGCCATGTACATACGCGGCATCAGCGGGAAGTGAAAGGCCATATGACACTCGTCACCGGGGCCGCCTTCCTCGCCGCCGAAATAAAGTTGGGTGTCTTCCGGCCACTGGTTGGCCTCGGCCAGGAGCATGCGGTCGGGGTAGTTCGCATCGATCTCAGCGCGAATCTGCTTCAGCACCACGTGGGTTTCAGGCAGGTTTTCGTTGTTGGTGCCGTCGCGCTCCACAAGATAGGGAATGGCATCCAGTCGCAACCCGTCGATGCCCAGGTCGAGCCAGTAGCGCATCACGCTCAGCACGGCCTTCATCACTTGCGGGTTATCGAAGTTGAGGTCCGGCTGGTGCGAATAGAAGCGGTGCCAGAAGTACTGCTGGGCGACCGGGTCCCAAGTCCAGTTCGACACTTCGGTATCGAGGAAGATGATCCGCGTGCCGTCGTATTTCTGGTCCGTATCTGACCAGACGTAGAAGTCGCGCGCTGCGGAGCCTTTCTTCGCCTTGCGCGCGCGCTGAAACCAAGAATGCTGGTCCGAGGTGTGGTTGATGACCAACTCGGTAATCACTCGAAGACCCCGCTTGTGCGCCTCGGCAATGAAACGCTTGGCATCGGCCATGGTGCCGTAGTCGGGATGCACACCGCGGTACTCGGCGATGTCGTATCCGTCATCGCGGCGTGGCGAGGGATAGAACGGCAGCAGCCAGACGGTATTGACGCCCAGGTCGGCGACGTAATCGAGCTTGTCGATCAGCCCCTGGAAATCTCCAACGCCGTCGTTATTCGAGTCATAAAAGGATTTGAGATGGACCTGATAGACCACCGCATCCTTATACCAAAGCGGGTCTTTGATAAAGGCGGCTGGTTTGCGCGCTTTAGCCATATTCTCGTTCCTTTTGTGGCATCCAGACCCGACACACCAAGGTGTCTGACGGAGGCTTACAAAGTGGATTCAGCAAATTAGTTAGCTAGACTATCTCTTAACTACTTCGCATAACTTATTGATATTTAGAGCTACGCGAACTTTTCTAGAATCTACTTTAAGTCCGGATCAACGGCGTCGCCGGCGAGCCGCCAGATGCCGAACGGCAGGTGCCATGGCTCGATTCGCATCCACTGGGTCTTGCCGTACCAGGTCCAGCGATGCCCGTTCATGAGGTCTTCGCCGCGCGTCTCGGCATGGTCAGGCAAGCCCAGCTCCCACAACGGCAATTCGAAATGCGCTTCCTGGGCGTTGTGCGGGTCAAGGCTGATCGCAACCAGAATGAAATTCGAACGATCCGGCGTGCGCTTGCCGAAGAAGAGAATATTGTCGTTGTAGGCTGTGTAAGCCTTGAAACCGAGATGAGTTTGCAACGCCGGGTTCTTTCGGCGGATGCGATTGAGCTGCGCAATCTCGGCGATGATGTTGCCCGGCGCGTGGTAGTCGCGTGGGCGAATCTCGTACTTCTCCGAATCCAGGTATTCCTCCTTACCGGGAATCGCCGCGGACTCGCACAGCTCGAAGCCGGAATACATGCCCCAGAGCCCTGAGCCCATGGTCGCCAGCGCGGCGCGGATCAGGAATCCTGGGCGGCCGGAGTCATGCAGGAAGAACGGGTTGATATCGGGCGTGTTGACGAAGAAGTTCGGCCGGTAGCAATCGCGCAACGGAGGCTCGTTGAGTTCGGTGAAATATTCACTCAGCTCCGCCTTGTTGTTGCGCCAAGTGAAGTAGGTGTAGCTCTGGTTGAAACCGACCTTGCCCAGGCGCGCCATCATGGCCGGCCGGGTGAACGCTTCAGAGAGGAACATCACGTCCGGATCGCGCTCACGAATATCGGCGATCATCCACTCCCAGAACGGCAACGGCTTGGTATGGGGGTTGTCGACGCGGAAGATCTTCACGCCCTGCTCGACCCAATGCCAGACCACATCGCGCAACGCGATCCACAGGTCGGGCATGGCGTCTTCGGCGTAGAAGTCGACGTTGACGATGTCCTGATATTTCTTCGGCGGGTTCTCCGCATAGCGAATGGTCCCGTCCGGCCGCCACGAGAACCAGCCTGGATGCTCCTTCAGCCAGGGATGGTCTTGGGAGCATTGGATGGCGAAGTCGAGCGCGATTTCCAAACCATGCTCGCGGGCAGCGGCAACCAGATCACGGAAATCCTGCACCGAACCGAGCTGCGGGTGCACAGCATCGTGGCCGCCGTCTTCGCTACCGATGGCATAGGGACTGCCCGGATCGTTCGGGCCGGCGTTCAGCGTATTGTTTCGGCCTTTACGGTGCTGACGGCCGATGGGATGAATCGGCGTGAAATAGAGCACATCGAAGCCCATGTCGCGGATCGACGGCAGACGTTTGTGCACATCGCGGAAGGTGCCGTGACGATTCGGATCGTCGGTTTCGGAGCGTGGAAACAGCTCGTACCAACTGGCGAATTGCGCCAGGGGTCGCTCGACCTCGAGGGGGAACACTTCGCTCTGGCTGCAATGCTCGCGCGGGTCGGCATCGGCCATGGCAGCAGCGGTTTCACTGGCAAGCATCACCGAGACGCGCTCATCGTCAAGGTGCGCCATGCTCAAACGATGCAGCAAATCGTCGAGAATCGCCTTGGTTTCTCCGTGTGCACGCTGACTGGCCCGCTCCAGCAGCAGGCGCCCCTCCTCCAATTCGAGTTGAACCGGTACCCCGGCGGCATGCTTCTTCGACAGTTCGTAACGGTAGGTCTCGTAGATGTCCCACCAGGCTTCGATCATGAATTCGTGGCCCGCCACTTGCGTCGGCGTGAACTGACCTTCCCAGCTGTCGTTGCCGAGCAGCTTGAGGCGTGCCCGGCGCCAGGCGCTTTCGTCCTTGGTACGCCAGCAGATCGCGGCGGCAAGCTGGTCATGGCCGTCGGCGAAGATCTTGCTGGTGACATTAACCGGATGGCCGATGATGGCCTTGGCAGCGAATCGGCCACCGTCGAGAACCGGCTCAGTCGCCTCGATGGCAATACGCGGCATCTGCAGTGCTTGTTCAAGTCGGGGGTGAATCGTTACATGGGGCTGTGCATCGTTCATCGAACGGGCTCCTGAGACCAAGGCGTTGCGGTACAGCAAATCCCTCCACTTACGATCTGGAATCGAGCGGGTTGGATTTACCGGAGGAAAAACCCGCCATACGGGCTTTCACGGGCTCTGTTCTTCCGAGCCAAGGGAGGCCTCAAAAGTTCAGCGTAAAAGCCCGCTGCACGTCGCCGCACCGCCCTATGGCACGCCTGTTGATCGCCAGTGCATAGCGCTGCCGAAGCTGATGGCAAAAGACGAACGCCGATGACTTCCCATAAGCGATCGCAGTGACTGCTTTGTATGAGCCCGCTTGCTGGCGAAACGGGGCTCTGCGGCCGTAATGAGGCGCGCGTTCGCGAGCAAGCTCGCTCCTACAGTGGACGGTGCGGGAATGAGTAACAGAGCGAGGGGTTAACTGAATATTGATGGCTTTACATTAGAAGCCTGAACGACAAACGGCTGCTTTTGTAGGAGCCAGCTTGCTGGCGAATCGGGGCGCCGCTGCTGTATTGACAACCGCATTCGCGAGCAAGCTCTCGCCTACGAAACGCTCTGACGTGCTGATCAGTCTCCGGCGATCAACAAAGGGTTGTAGCCGCTGCGCCCGTATACGCCCTGCTCGGCCAACAGCAGATCCAGCGCCAGGCTGGCGAGGTCGTCGGCAACCGGGTCGGCGCGCCCGTGAAGTTCACGTTGCATCACCTTCAGGTAGCTGTGGCATTCATCGCAGGCTTCCGCCTGGACCGGCAGGAAAGGCTTGCCTTGCTCGTCATTCAGCGTCAGATAGATCAGCTTGCCGCTGCTGCCGCACGCGCTGCACTTGATGCGTTCGAGGTGCCATTCCGTCGCGCATAGCGAACAGTGCAGATAGCGCACGCCACTGCGATGGCGCTCGTTGTGCACGACGCTGGCCACCGGCGCAGCGCCGCAGCTCGGACAAAGCGCCTGCGCATCACCGGTAGGTCGCGCTGGCGCTTTAGGCAGGTCTATAGCCAGACGCATCCAGGCGACCTGTAATGCCGCGGCTACCAGCGGCAACAAAGCGCGTGTCGCCGCGTTGCCCGGGCACGCCTCGAATACGTCGTCGGCGAGTTCGTCGAGCTGTTCGGCGGGCATCTCGCGTAGCGCTATGAGTAACGGTCGCTGACGTTCGCCCACGTGCAACTCCATCGCGTCGAGGATGGCGAACAAATCATCCTGCCAGTGCACATCACGTCGCAACGCGCGAAAACCCAACGGCGGCATTTCATGTTTCAAGGCCTGATCGAACGCATCCGCCGCCGGTCGCCAGGCAGGCTCACGCTCGATCAGTACCTGGTGCTGCGCCTGCACCAGGCGGGCCATGAATGCGAGAAACTCGTCCAACGAGGGAACTTGCACAACGAGTTCGCGCAGCCGAGTCGCCCGTTTGCTGAAGACTTTGGCGTCCGGCAACACTACGTGAGGCGCCTCCATGATTCCGGAAGGTGCGCTTCCGTACGAATGGTTCACTGGTTCTTCTTTCATCGACGGCGGTCCTGCACTTCGCTATTTGGTGCGGCGCTCTCGGTATCGGATTTCTTGTTGCGCATGATGTCTTCGTACCAAAGCCCATGGTGATGCCGCGCCCAGGCGTGGCTGACGCGCCCCTGAGTCATGGCGCGTACCGAGCCTTTGACCCAGATCGCCGAGTAGATGTGGATCACCAACGTGATGATCGCGATAAATGCCGTAATCGCATGAATCATCACGGCCCAGCGCAGCGCCCAGACCGGCATGTCGTCCGCGATCCACGGACGCCAGAGCACGATGCCGGTAATCAGCAGCACCGGCACGGTGGCAAGGAAAATCCAGTACACCAGCTTCTGCCCAGCGTTGTTCTTGCCGACCGGAGGCAGTCGTTCGTCGCGGTTACTGAGCACGTCGCCGATCTGCCTGGCCCACTGCACATCGTGTTTTCGGATCAGGTTGTCGCCGAAGAAGCGCACCGCCTGAATGACGAAAAACAACGACATGAACACGCCGATGTACGGGTGCACGATGCGTGTCGGCTCCGGGCCACCAAACAGCGAGGTCAGCCCGAAAAACGCCGGATAGAACAGTGCGAGGCCGCTCAGCGTCAACAGCACGAAACTGATTGCGATCAACCAGTGATTGACCCTCGCCCACCAGCCGTAACGCAGAATGCCGTGCTTGACGTTTGAATGGCTCATAACCGGTCCTCCCCGCGACGATCGAGCTCCCGGTCAGCCGCAGCCAGCTCTGGATCGGGGTCATCCTCCGGTTCTTCCTTCGGCCCCTTCATCACGTAATGGAAGAACCCGGCCAGCACCGACACGCCTAGCGCTACGGACATAATCGGTTTGGTTACGCCCTTCCACAGCTCCACGGTCGGGCTGATATGCGGGTCCTTCGGCAGGCCACTGTAGATTTCGGGCTTGTCGGCATGTTGAAGCACATAAACCACATGGGTGCCGCCAACACCGGGCGGATCGTAGATGCCAGCGTTCTCGTAGCCGCGCCCCTGCAGGTGCTGGACCCGATGGGCGCCGTAATCGAGCATGTCCTCCTTGGTGCCGAACATGATGGCCGAGGTCGGGCAGCTCTTCACACAGGCCGGTTCGAGACCATGGAATACCCGATCGGAACACAGCGTGCATTTGTAGGCCTTGTTGTCCTTCTTCGAAATCCGTGGGATATCGAAGGGACACCCGGCGACGCAATAGCCGCAACCGATGCAGTGTTCCGAGTTGAAATCGACGATGCCATTGGCGTACTGCACGATAGCGCCAGGCGACGGGCAGGCCTTGAGGCAGCCCGGCTCGGCGCAGTGCATGCAGTTGTCCTTGCGGATCAGCCATTCGAGGTTGCCCTGCTCGTCCTCGTATTCGCTGAAGCGCATTACTTCGAAGGATTCCGCCGTCAGGTCCTGGGGATTGTTGTAAGTCCCATCGCATTCGCCGACTTCATCGCGCAGGTCATTCCATTCCGAACAAGCCACCTGGCAGGCTTTGCAGCCGATGCAGACAGAGACATCGATCAGTTTGGTGACCTTTTCCACACCGCCATGCCGCACTTGCGGCGAGGGCGTGGTGGTCGCCGAGCGGGCGATGATGTTTTGCAGGTTGATCTGGTCACCACGCATCAGACGGCTCCTCCAATCTTCTCCACGTTCACCAGAAACGACTTGAATTCCGGCGTCTGTGTATT
Source organism: Stutzerimonas sp. VN223-3 (assembly GCF_045999685.1). Lineage (NCBI taxonomy): Bacteria > Pseudomonadati > Pseudomonadota > Gammaproteobacteria > Pseudomonadales > Pseudomonadaceae > Stutzerimonas > Stutzerimonas sp. VN223-3. Next base: position 1,530,894 of record NZ_RBEC01000001.1, read on the forward strand.
CCCGTCACCCACAAACGGGGTGAGGGTGTTGGTCAGATGCGCCTTCTTCGCCACGCCTTTGAAGCCCCAGTGAATGGGAATGCCGATCTGATGCACGGTACGCCCGTCGATCTGCAGCGGGACCAGTCGCTTGGTCACCACCGCGACAGCAGTGATGAAACCGCGCTTGGATGTCACTCGTACTCGATCACCAGCCGCAATGCCCAACTCCCCGGCGAGTACAGCACTCATCTCGATGAACTTCTCTGGCTGGGCAATCGCATTGAGCCGCGCATGCGTCGTCCAGTAATGGAAGTGCTCCGTGAGGCGATAAGTCGTCGCCGCGTAAGGGAAGTCCTGGTTGTTGCCGAACGAATCCCGATCCTGCTCGAACACGCGGACAATCGGGTTGTGCAGCGCCAACGGGTTATTCGGACTCATCGGGTTACGGTCGATGGGCGTTTCCATCGGTTCGTAGTGTTCCGGGAACGGCCCTTCGTTCATCCACTCGGATGCGAAGAAATGCCCGGTCCCGGTCTGCGTGATGATGAATGGTTTAACACCCTGAGACGGTGGCGAGGTCAGCGGGAAATCCGGTACGTCCGCGCCTGTCCAGCGTTCGCCATTCCACCAGATGAACGCCTTGTTAGGTGCCCATGGCGTGCCGTCTGGCCGCGCTGAAGCACGGTTATAGAGCAGTCGACGGTTCATCGGCCATGACCAGGCCCACCCCAGCGTGTTACCTGTGTTGTAGGGGTCGGAGTTGTCGCGCCGGGCCATCATGTTGCCTTCTTCGGTCCAGGCGCCGGAATAGATCCAACAACCACAAGCGGTCGAACCGTCCGCGCGAAGCTCGCTGAAATCCTTCAGCAGTTCGCCCTTGCGGCGGATCACATTACCCGCCTCGTCGGTCAGATCCGCCAATGCCCTGCCGTTGTATTCCTTGGCCAGCTCCGAGGCTTTCGGAAACTGCGGGACCTTGTAGTTCCAGGTGAGATTCAGAATCGGGTCTGGAAATGCGCCGCCCTCCTCCTGATACAGGTGCTTCAACCGCAACATGACTTCGCCGAGAATTTCAGTATCGGTCATCGACTCGCCGGGCCCCGGTGCGGCTTTCTCATGCCATTGCAGCCAGCGCGAGCTGTTGGTGATGGAGCCGTCGTCCTCGGCGAAGCAGGTGGTGGGCAGGCGGAACACTTCGGTGCCGATCTTCGATGGGTCGACGTCGTGGTATTCACCGAAGTTTTTCCAGAACTCGCCGGTTTCGACAGTCAGCGGGTCCATGATCACGAAGTACTTGAGCTTCGACAGGCCATCCATGACCTTGGCCTTGTTCGGAAATGCAGCAAGGATATTGAAGCCTTGGCAGAACGCTCCGGTCATCTTGCCCAAGGTCATGTCGTTGATGGCATAGAGCACGTCGTAGATCGGCTCGGAGAGCTTTGGCAACCAGTCGTAGCACCAGTCGTTCTCGACCGTAGCGACGTCTCCGTACCAGTCTTTCATCAAGCTGACGAAGAAGCGTTCGTAGAATTTCCAGTAGGACACCTCGCCTTCGACAAGCGGCGGCTTGATGCGGGTTTTCATGTAATCGGCGTAGGTCTGCAAATCTGCCGATGGCAGGTTCAGATAACCCGTCAGCAGGTTGGAAAGCAGGCCGATGTCGGTCAGGCCCTGAATATTGGAATGCCCGCGCAGCGCATTCACGCCGCCGCCAGGCATGCCCATGTTGCCAAGTAGCAGTTGCACCATCGCACCGCAACGAATGATCTGCGAGCCGATGGTGTGCTGCGTCCAGCCCAAGGCGTAGAGGATAGTCATGGTCTTGTCGGGCGCGGATGTCTGCGCCATCAGATCCCACAACTCCTGCACCTTGTCCCTGGGCATGCCGCAGACGTTCTCCACCTGATCGATGGTGTAACGGCTGTAATGCTCGCGCATCAGCTGGAACACGCAGCGCGGATGTTCGAGGCCCGGATCGGAGCGCGCAAAGCCGCGCTCGTCCAGCTCGAAATTCCAGGTTTCCCGGTCGTAGGTTTTGTCCTCTGGGTTGTAGCCGGCAAACAACCCTTCTTCGAAGCCAAAGCCTTCTCTGACGATCAGACTGGCATCGGTGTATTCGCGGACGTATTCGTGAGCGTAACGGTCGGATTCGATCAGGTAGTTGATGAAACCACCCAGAAACACGATGTCCGTACCGGTACGGAGCCAAGCGTGGTAATCCGCCACCGCTGTGGTGCGGTTGAAGCGTGGGTCGATCGAAATCAGGATCGCATTGCTGCGCTCTTTGGCACGCATGACCCAGCGGAAGCCCACCGGATGCGCTTCAGCGGAGTTGCCACCCATGGAGAGGACGACGTTGGCATTGCCAATGTCAGCCCAGTGGTTCGTCATGGCACCGCGACCAAATGTTGGGGCAAGACCTGCCACCGTTGGTCCGTGTCAGACGCGCGCCTGGTTGTCGATCTTGAGGATGCCGAGCGCGCGGGAAATCTTCTGCGTGAGATAGGCGGTCTCGTTGGTACAGGCCGAAGCCGCGACCATCGAGGTCGTCATCCAGCGGTTGACCAACCGCCCCTGCTCGTCATGCGTCTCGAAATTCTTGTCGCGATCATCCTTCATGTGCCGCGCGATACGCGTGAAGGCTTCATCCCAGCTGATGCGTTTCCACTCGTTGGTGAACGGCTCGCGCACCTCCGGGTACTTGACCCGAGATTCGCTGTTTATGAAGTCAAGCACGCCGGCACCACGCGGGCACAGCGAACCGCGGCTGACCGGATGATCCGGATCGCCTTCGACGTGGTAGATCTGGTCGACCACATTGGCGGCGCCATCGCCGCGCGAATAGAGCAACATGCCGCAGCCTACCGAGCAGTAGGTGCAGATGTTGCGAGAGATCTTGGCGCCGGTCAGTTTGAAGTGACGAATCGACGCGACGGCTTCATCAGGCGCAAACCCCATCATGGCCATGCTCGATGCGCCTACACCCGCCGCACCGAACTTAAGGAACTGTCGCCGGGATACTCGCACGGTCATCGGTATCTCCTGTTATTTGTTATGTCTGCCCGTCTGAAAAATCGACTTCAGCCGCTCTACGATAGGTCCTGCAGAGGGACAGGCGGGCCGGCGCATGGTTGCTAGTGCAAGGCTAGCTGGAGATCGGCTTTTAGAAAGGTCACCTGTCGCGTCAGTGACCGGTGAGATCTTTGAGCAAACGTGCCGAGATCGTTTGCCTGGTCGATGCATAGTCGGACCAAGGGTCCTTGCTTTGCGAATCCAACCGCTCGTGCAGGTTCAAGATGCTCCACTGATCCGCACCGGTAATCTGGTCCAGTTCCTCGCGCGTGATCGGGACCGAGACCGGCAAGCCTGGCCGTGCGCGAGCTGAATAAGCTGCCACGGTACTGGCGCCACGCTGGTTACGCAGGTAGTCGACGAAAATCTTGCCGACCCGGTTCTTCGGCCCCATTTTTCCGGCAATCCGTTCGGGCGCCTCGGTGGCCAGACGCAGCGTCACGCCGCGGGCGAATTCGTTGATGCAATCCCAGCTCTGGCGACGCTCGATCGGCACCACCACATGCATGCCGCGCCCGCCGCTGGTCTTCAGAAATGCCTTGAGTCCCAATTCGCCAAGCAGGTCCAGCGTCATACGGGTCGCTTCAATCATCCGCGTCCACGGCAATTCCGGGTCCGGGTCCAGGTCGAACACGATGCGGTCCGGGCGATCGATACGGTCGCTGCGAGCATTCCAGGTATGAAATTCGATAGTGCCCATCTGCGCCGCCTCGACCACTGCCGTGACGCTGTCCGCCTGGATGAGGCGCGCGTGTTCAGGGTCGAGGGATTTATCCAGTACGCGCATATGCGGCATCTTCAAACGGCCGCAATGACGTTGGAAAAAGCTCTCGCCGCCCACACCTTCGGGAGCGCGAACGATGGAGAGCGGTCGATTGGCCAAATGCGGTGTTATCCAATCGCCTACCGCCAGATAGTACTGAGCGAGCTGCAATTTGGTGGCGCCACTGCGCGCATCAATGATCCGCTGCGGGCTGCTGATGCCGATACCGCCCACATCGGGGCGGCTTTTGCCGGATTTTTCTGGCACACGGAGCTCCCGTCGAAATCAGCTGGCTTTCTTGGTACTCGATTTCGTCGCGGTGCTCTTGCGAGTAGTCGATGATTTGCTGCCGGACGCCTTGCTAGCCGTCGACTTGGCAGCAGGCTTGGCCTTGGTGCTGGCGGCGGTTTTGCTCGTTGTGCGCTTGCGTGGCGCGGCCTCTTCTGCTTCTTCTGCCTCGTCCGAATCGTCGACTTCCTCTTGGGGTGCCGCCTTTTTCGCGGAGGGCTTTCCTGCCAGGCTGCGCTTGAGCAGTTCGGTCAGGTCGATGACATCGGCGCTGCGGCGATCGACCGCCTCCTCCGGCCCGCCCACGGCTTCGATCTTGCCTTCGCGGGCCTTGGTTTCCACCAGGTCCATGATCTGGTCCTGAAACGTGTCCTTGTACTGGTCGGGATTCCATTCGTCGCTCATGTCCTCGACCAGTCGCTTGGCCATGTCCAGCTCGCGCGGGTTGAGGTCGGCGTTGAGCGCTTCGTCCTTCATCTCAAGGTATTCCAGCCCACGCACTTCCTCAGCCCAACGTAGCGTGTTCATCACCAGCGCCTTGCCCAGAGGCATCACCACCGCCAGATGCTGCTTGTTACGCAGCACGACGTTGGCGATGCCCACTTTGCCGGTCTGGATCAGTGTTTCGCGCAACAGCGCATAAACCTTCTCGCCACGTCGGTCGGGCGTCAGGTAGTAAGGCGTGTCGATATAGAGGAACGATATGTCCTTGGCGTCGACGAAGGCGACGATATCCACCGTCTGCGTCGCTTTGGGGTGCGCTGCCTTGATTTCCTCATCGCTTATCACGACGTAGTGACCCTTCTCGTACTCGACGCCTTTGACGATGTTCTCGCTGTCGATGTCTTCGCCGGTGGTTTTGTTGATTCGTTTGTAGCCGACCCGGTCCATGCTGCGCTTGTCCAGCCAATCGAAGTCGATCCCGGTGCGGGTAGTGGCGGGCACCAGCGCGACGGGAATATGAACCAGACCGAAACTGACGGCACCCTTCCAGATCGTGCGAGGCATATCGTTACTCCTATGGCGTGGCTTAGCCGTTGACCACCGAGCCGCCGTTGATGTGAATCACCTGGCCGCTGACGTATGACGAATCGCTGCTGGCGAGATAGACATACGCCGGAGCCACTTCGTCCGGCTGGCCGGGGCGCTTCATGGGCACATTGGCGCCAAACTCGGCAACCTTGTCCGCATCGAAGGTGGACGGAATCAAAGGCGTCCAGATCGGGCCTGGCGCTACGCCATTCACGCGGATGCCGCGCTCGGCCAGGTTCATCGACAGCGAGCGGGTGAACGCCGTGATGGCGCCCTTGGTCGCGGAATAATCGAGCAGCTGCGGACTGCCTTTGTAAGCCGTCACGGAAGTCGTATTGATGATGGATGCACCTTCTTTGAGGTGCGGCAGCGCGGCCTTGGTCATCTGGAACATGCCGAAGATATTGGTGCGGAAGGTCTTCTCCCACTGCTCTTCGCTTATGTCTTCCAGGCCTTTCTGTGGATGCTGCTCAGCCGCGTTATTGACCAGAATGTCGAGCTTGCCGAACTTCGCCCGCGTCTCATCGACGACCTTGCGGCAGACCTCGCGATCGGCGACGTCGCCGGCGAATGTCAGGCATTGACGACCGTGGCTTTCGACCACGCGGCGGGTTTCGTCAGCGTCCTGGTGTTGATCGAGATAGAGAATCGCCACATCGGCGCCTTCGCGGGCGAACAGCACGGCCACCGAACGACCGATGCCGCTGTCACCTCCGGTAATGATCGCGACTTTGCCCTGCAGTTTGCCGGCGGCCTTGTAGTCTTCACCCTTGAACTCCGGGCGAGGATTCATCAAGCCTTCCTTGCCGGGTTCGGGTTGTTCCTGAGGCGGCAGCGTCTGCTTTTCTTCGGCCATGTAGATTTCCTCCGTCAAGGTGAATTACCTGTCTTCGGAGGACTTGAACGGCGAGGGAAAAGTTTCTATGAAGCGATGAGAGGCCCCGGCAGACCGCGTGAAAACGTAGCGAGCGAAGGGTAGGCAAGGCAAAAACAGGCGAGGAAGCGGAGTTTACGAGTTGTAAATGAGCATTCCGAGCGTGTTTTTAACGCGGCCTAACCGAGCGTAGTAGTTTTCATGCGGTCTGTGCGGGCCTGTGTCACTCGACGCCAAGCACGACCCGTCCGCGCGGAACGCCGCTTTCGACGTACTGGTGGGCGGCAACCACCTCATCGAATGCGAACACCTTGTCGACTTGCGGCGTGATCAGCCGGTCGGCGGTGAGCTGGTTGATATGCAACAGCGCGCGCTGGACCGCGTCACGATTCTGTTCGATACCCATTTCCGGCTGGCCGGTGAAATCGCACAAACAATGAAGGAAGAATTTGAAATTTTTCTTGAACGCCGCACACGCCGGAAAAGCTGTCTCGTTGCCGCCGTTCAGTCCGTAAAGAATCAGCTTACCGCGCGGTGCGATGACATCGCCCAGGAGCTTCATCTGAGACCCGCCACAGGCGTCGAGCACCACCTCGACGCCCGTGCCAGCGGTGATTTTTTGCAGCCGGCCGACCAAGTCTTCCTCTTCGGTGGCGATCACCGTTTCGGCACCCAACTCACGCAGGAAATCGCGATCTTCGGCCGTATCGCACGTGGCGATCACCCGCGCACCCAATGCCTTCGCCACCTGGACAGCGGTCGGGCCGGTGCAATGGCGGGCTTCGGTTATAAGGACATACTGCCCCGGTTCGAGCTGCGCCAGTTCAACCAGCGCAAAGTAAGCCACCAGCGCTGGCGTGTAGTGGATAGAGGCTTCGATCGGACTGAGTATGTCGGGATAATGAACGAGCGAAGTGTGCGGTAGCAGCACGCGCTCGCCATAGAGTGGGTACTGATTGAGGTCATGCGCTGGAAAGCTTGCCACCCGATCACCCACCGTGAAGCCATCCACCTCGTCGCCGACGGCCAGTACTTCGCCGGCGATCTCGCTGCCAAGCCCCGCCGGCAGCCGCGCGTGGCGTGGCGCAAGATCTTGCCGCCAGAGCACGTCGTTCCAGCTGATGCCGATAGCGCCCACGCCGATAAGCACTTCGCCGGGACCCGGGCGTGGCACGTCCTGCTGCTCGTAGCGCAGAACTTCGGCAGGGCCGAACTGATGGAAACGGATGATGCGGGACATTGAAAGACCCCTCGGTTACTACTGTATTAGTGACTCTATCTGCACTGCCGACACAACTCCAGCCGCGATTCCCGCATTCCGCTCGATAGTCTCCATGCGCGGGAATGATGATGCTTTGTATGTAAATCCGAATCACGACCTGCAGGTTTGTGTAATTGCAAAGCGGAAATGGACATGCCGGCGTCACGCCGATCTGTCTAGAATGCAGGCGCAACCTTGAAGGTCAGCCACGCCCTTTGTCTGACCACAGCTTGAAGTGAATGGCATGAATCGCAACGACCTTCGCCGCGTGGATCTGAACCTGCTTATCGTCTTCGAAACGTTGATGCACGAGCGCAGCGTGACCCGAGCGGCCGAAAAACTGTTTCTCGGCCAGCCGGCAATCAGTGCCGCACTGGCGCGCCTGCGCACGTTGTTCGACGATCCGCTGTTCGTGCGCACCGGCCGCAGCATGGAACCGACCGCTCGCGCGCAGGAAATTGCCGGCCTGCTCTCACCTGCGCTGGATTCGATTTCCACAGCGGTCAGCCGCGCCTCGACTTTTGATCCAGCCACAAGCGAACTGGTATTTCGCATTGGCCTGACGGACGAGGTCGAATTCGCCTTGTTGCCTCAGTTGCTCCGACGCATACGCGCCGAGGCGCCGGGTGTGGTGCTGGTCGTGCGGCGTGCCAACTATCTATTGATGCCTGGCCTACTGGCATCCGGGGAAATCTCAGTAGGCGTCTGCTACACCGTGGAGCTGCCAGCCAATGCCAAACGCAAGATCTTGCGCCGGCCGAAACCGATGCTGCTGCGCGCCGACAGCATTCCTGGCCGCATGGCCATGGAGGACTACTGCTCGCGCCCACATGCCATGGTCTCTTTTGCTGGAGATCTGAACGGTTACATCGACGAGGAACTGGCGCTGCATGGCTGCAAGCGCAAGGTGGTGCTGGCGGTCCCGCAGTTCAACGGGCTGGCGAGCTTGCTGGCGGGTACCGATCTGGTTGCCACCGTGCCGGACTACGCCGCTGCGGCCCTGGCCGCCAATGGTGGGGTCCGTGCAGAGCCACTGCCATTCGAGACCAGCCAGGACTTCGAGCTGTCCATGGCCTGGCGCGGCGCCCAGGACAACGACCCCGCCGAACGTTGGCTGCGCTCGCGTATCCAGATGTTCGTTGGCGATCCGGATAGTCTCTGAAACAACCCGAATGGCGATGGGTTTCTTCCATCCTACGGGGCGGATCACCGTTTCCTCTTCCGTAGGGTGGGCTTTAGCCCGCCACAGCCGAGGCCGAGCTGAAACGGGAGCGCCGCCCGACGCCCGTACTCTCTCGCCATTGATGAAACGATCTGCAACATCATTGCGAGTGATATCCATATTCGCCTCGTTCGATTTCTGCATTCAGAGGCTGCCCCGCACACTCCCGCCATCGATAAAAACGAGTTGCGGAGTCAAGGCATGGAACGTTCACTCAAAGCCCTGCGTTACCCATTGGTTGCGGTTGTCGCTGCCCTTGTTGGCGCCTGCGGGCAAGCACCTGAAGCCACCGAAGCGGCGATGCCGGCGCCGGCTGTCAGCGTCGCTGAAGTCATCGAGCAGCAAGTCACCGAATGGGACGAGCTCACCGGGCGCCTGGAAGCACCCGAGTCGGTCGAGATCCGCCCGCGGGTTTCCGGCTTCATCGATAGGGTCGCGTTCGAGGAAGGCGCACTGGTCAAGAAAGGCGATCTGTTGTTTCAGATCGACCCTCGCCCGTTCGAGGCTCAGGTAAAACGCCTGCAAGCCGAGTTGCAACAGGCACGCGCCACGCAGCAACGCACCGCCAGTGAAGCCCAGCGCGGCGAGCGGCTACGGGCCAGTAATGCGATTTCCGCTGAACTGGCCGACGCTCGCGTCAGTGCCGCCAGCGAAGCGAAATCCGCAGTTGCGGCAATACAGGCGCAACTGGAGGCAGCCAAACTGGACCTCAGCTTCACCCGCGTCACCGCACCGATTAACGGTCGTGCAGGTCGCGCAATGATCACCGCCGGCAACCTGGTCAACGCTGGCGAGGCGTTGCTCACTACACTGGTTTCCACCGAAAAGGTCTACGCCTACTTCGAAGCGGACGAGCGTACCTACCTGAAGTACCGCGAACTGGCCCGCGAAGGCGAACGCGGCGAGGCGACGCCCGTTTACCTCGGACTTTCCAGTGAGGACGGTCACCCGCACCTCGGCCATATGGATTTCATCGATAACCAGGTCGATCCGCGTACCGGCACCATCCGTGGGCGCGCCGTGTTCGACAACCGTGATGGGCGCTTCACGCCGGGTCTTTATGCGCGGATGAAGCTGGTTGGCAGCGCCACCTACGATGCAGTGCTGATCAAGGACGTGGCAGTGGGAACCGATCTGGGCAAGAAGTTTGTGCTGGTGCTTGGCGAGGACGGCAAGGTGAATTACCGCTCCATCGAACTGGGACCGAAACTCGAAGGGCTGCGCATCGTCCGCAGCGGTCTCAATGAAGGCGAAACCATCGTCGTCAACGGCCTGCAGCGTGTCCGTCCGGGCAATACAGTTTCGCCAGAAACCGTGCCCATGGCAGACGCCGATACCCTCGCCGCTCTCAAAGAACAGCATCGCGCCATCACCGCGGCGTTCAAGACCGAGGTGGTCGATCGCAGCGTGCCGCGACGCCCCAGCAGTTAAACAGATAGCAGCTGAGTTAGCGCAGCAGCCAGTCGACAGTGCGCCTCGGCGCACACCCCGAAAACCGATTCCGTCAGGGTGCGTGATGCGCACCCTCTCCCCCGGAGTGCGTCATGAATTTCTCTCAATTCTTTATCCAGCGGCCGATTTTCGCGGCGGTGCTGTCGTTGATCATCCTGATTGGCGGCGCCATCTCGCTGTTCCAGCTGCCCATCAGTGAATACCCGGAAGTAGTGCCGCCTACGGTCGTGGTGCGCGCTAACTTCCCCGGCGCCAACCCCAAGGTGATTGGCGAAACCGTCGCCTCGCCGCTGGAACAGGCCATCACTGGTGTTGAAGGCATGCTCTACATGTCGTCGCAGGCCACCGCCGACGGCAAGCTGACCCTGACCATCACCTTCGCGCTCGGCACTGACCTGGACAATGCCCAGGTGCAGGTGCAGAACCGCGTGACGCGTACCATGCCGACTCTGCCCACCGAGGTGCAGCGCCTCGGCGTGACGGTCGACAAGGCCTCGCCGGACCTCACCATGGTGGTCCACCTGACCTCGCCGGACGAGCGCTACGACATGCTCTATCTGTCGAACTACGCAGCGCTCAACGTCAAGGACGAGCTGGCACGGCTGGACGGAATCGGTGATGTGCAACTATTCGGCATGGGCGACTACTCGCTGCGCGTCTGGCTTGACCCAAACAAGGTCGCCTCTCGCAATCTCACGGCTACGGACGTGGTCAACGCGATCCGCGAGCAGAACCGTCAGGTCGCAGCCGGCTCTCTTGGCGCACCGCCAGCACCGGGTGCGACTGATTTTCAGCTTTCGATCAACACTCAGGGCCGACTGGTCACCGAGGAAGAATTCGAGAACATCATCATTCGCGCCGGCGAAGACGGCTCGATCACTCGCCTCAGGGATATCGCGCGCATCGAGCTGGGGTCCAGTCAGTACGCCCTGCGGTCGCTGCTGAACAACCAGCCTGCCGTTGCCATTCCGGTATTCCAGCGCCCCGGCTCCAATGCCATCGAAATCTCCGACTCGGTGCGGGCGCGCATGGCCGAGCTGAAAAAGGATTTCCCTGAGGGCGTGGACTACGAAATCGTCTATGACCCGACCATTTTCGTTCGCGGTTCCATCGAGGCGGTGGTGCACACGCTACTCGAGGCCATCGTGCTAGTGGTGCTGGTGGTGATTCTGTTTCTGCAGACCTGGCGTGCCTCGATCATTCCGCTGGCTGCAGTACCGGTGTCGCTGATCGGTACCTTCGCCGTCATGCACATGCTCGGCTTCTCGCTCAATGCGCTGTCGCTGTTCGGCCTGGTGCTGGCCATCGGCATCGTGGTGGACGACGCCATCGTCGTGGTGGAAAACGTTGAACGCAACATCGGCCTCGGCAAGTCACCGATCGAAGCCACCAAGCAAGCCATGAAGGAAGTGACCGGTCCCATCATCGCCACGGCCTTGGTGCTCTGCGCGGTGTTCATTCCGACTGCGTTCATTTCCGGTCTCACCGGGCAGTTCTACCAGCAGTTCGCGTTGACCATCGCCATCTCTACCGTGATATCGGCGTTTAACTCGCTGACCCTGTCGCCGGCGCTTGCCGCCGCACTGCTGCGCAGTCACGACGCGCCTAAGGACGGCTTCTCGCGCTTGTTGGACAAGCTCTTTGGCGGCTGGCTGTTTGCGCCGTTCAACCGAGTGTTCGACCGGGCCAGCCATGGCTATGTTGGCGCGGTGAAACGCATCCTGCGCGGTAGCGGCATTGCCTTGGTGGTGTATGTCGGCTTGGTGGGCTTGGGGTACATGGGTTTCGCCAGCACGCCGACCGGCTTCGTGCCGCCGCAAGACAAGCAGTACCTGGTCGCTTTTGCGCAATTGCCGGACGCTGCGACCTTGGACCGTACCGAAGACGTGATCAAGAAGATGTCGGAAATCGCCGGCAAACACCCTGGCGTGGAGAACACCATTGCATTCCCTGGGCTGTCGATTAACGGCTTCACCAACAGCCCGAACAGCGGCATCGTCTTCGTTGCCCTGAAAGACTTCGACCAGCGCAAGGACGAGAACATGTCCGCCGGGGCCATTGCCGCCGAGCTTAACGGTCAGTTCTCAGGTATCCAGGAAGCCTATCTCGCGATCTTCCCGCCACCACCGGTACAAGGCCTGGGCACTATCGGGGGCTTCCGTGTGCAGGTGCAAGACCGTGGCAATCTCGGTTACGAAGAACTGTACAAGCAGGTCCAGAACGTTCTTGCCAAGAGCGCCGAGTATCCGGAGCTGGCCGGGTTGTTCACCAGTTATCAGGTCAATGTGCCGCAAATCGATGCCGATATCGACCGGGAAAAGGCCAAAACCCATGGTGTGCCGATCGATCAGATTTTCGACACCATGCAGGTCTACCTCGGCTCGTTGTATGCCAACGACTTCAACCGCTTCGGTCGCACCTATCAGGTCAACGTCCAGGCCGAACAGAAGTTTCGTCTGACGCCCGAGCAGATCGGCCAACTGAAAGTACGCAACGACCGTGGCGAAATGGTTCCGCTGTCGACCTTCGTCAAGGTCAGCGACAGCGCAGGTCCCGATCGGGTTATGCACTACAACGGCTTCCTCACCGCTGAGATCAATGGAGCAGCTGCGCCGGGCTACAGCTCCGGTCAAGCCGAAGACGCCATGGAGCGCTTGCTCCAGGCCGAGCTGCCGAACGGCATGAGCTACGAGTGGACCGAGCTGACCTATCAGCAAATTCTGGCCGGCAACACCGCGATGTTCGTCTTCCCGCTCTGCGTGCTGCTGGCGTTTCTGGTACTGGCGGCGCAATACGAGAGTTGGAGCCTGCCGCTGGCAGTAATCCTGATCGTGCCGATGACGCTGCTGTCGGCCATCACCGGCGTGATCCTCTCGGGTGGTGATAACAACGTGTTCACTCAAATCGGCCTGATCGTGTTGGTGGGTCTGGCGTGCAAGAACGCGATCCTCATCGTCGAGTTCGCCAAGGACAAGCAGGAAGAAGGCATGGATCGGTTGGCCGCGGTACTCGAAGCCTGCCGGCTGCGCCTGCGCCCGATCCTGATGACCAGCTTCGCCTTCATCATGGGTGTGGTGCCGCTGGTGCTGTCCAGCGGTGCCGGTGCCGAGATGCGCCATGCCATGGGCGTCGCGGTGTTCAGCGGGATGCTCGGCGTGACTTTCTTTGGGCTGCTGTTAACCCCGGTGTTCTATCTGGTGATTCGCGCTTTCGTCGAAAAGCGCGAGGAGAAAAAGGCTGTATTGAAGGAGATCCATGCATGAAGGCTGTAATCACCGCCCCGCTCCTGCTTGCCGCAATGCTGGCCCTCAGCGCCTGTGCCGTTGGTCCCGATTACCGTACGCCGGAAACGGCTCCCGCAGAGATCGATCGGGCAACTGCGCAAGACTTCGACCGCTCACGGTTCGAATCCGCCTGGTGGCGCCAGTTCGAGGACCCGACGCTGGATGCGTTGGTCGGTCAGGCTTTGGCTGAAAACCGTGAGCTGCGCATCGCCTTCTCCAGGTTACGTGCGGCACGCTCGATTCGCGACGACGATGCCAACGATCGCTTCCCAACGGTAACCGCTGGCGCTACCGCCGAATACGGTGAAGCCCAGCAACCCGGTTTCAGTGAAGAGCGCAGCAATATCGAGCGCTACGACTTGGGTCTGGACATGGCCTGGGAGCTGGATTTGTTCGGGCGCATCCAGCGGCGTATCGAAGCCAGCGAAGCCCAGACCGAAGCCGCCGAAGCCGAGCTCTATCAGCTGCAAGTGAGCCTCATCGCCGAACTGGTGGATGCCTATGGACAGCTTCGTGGCGCCCAGCTGCGCGAGCGCATCGCTCGGGAAAACCTGGCCAATCAGCGCGACTCGCATCGGCTGACCGAACAATTGCGCGACGCCGGCATGGGGAGCGAGCTCGATGTCCTGCGCGCCGATGCTCGTTTGGCCGCCACCGAGGCCAGCCTGCCGCAATTTCAGGCGACCCAAAGCCGTGCGCGCAATCGCATCGCCACTCTGCTCGGCCAGCGCGCCGATCAGCTCAGCGTCAACCTTTCGCCACGTGAATTGCCGGCGATTGCCAAAGCGTTGCCAATTGGCGACCCCGGCGAATTGCTGCGCCGTCGTCCAGACATCCGGGCGGCAGAGCGCCAGTTGGCCGCGGCCACCGCCAATGTTGGCGTCGCGACGGCGGACCTGTTTCCGCGGGTGAGCCTGTCGGGTTTCCTCGGCTTCATTGCCGGGCGTGGATCGCAGATTGGTTCCAGCGCTGCGCAGGCCTGGGGAGTCGCACCGAGCATCAGTTGGGCGGCATTCGACATGGGCAGCGTACGCGCCAGATTGCGCGGTGCCGAAGCCGATGCCGAGGGTGCGTTGGCCAATTACGAGCAGCAGGTATTGCTCGCACTGGAAGAGTCTGAGAATGCCTTCAGCGACTACGCCCGCGCCCAGGAACGGTTGCTGTCGTTGCTACGCCAATCAAGCGCCAGTCGCGCCGCGGCGCAGCAGGCTGAGATCCGCTATCGCGAAGGAACGGTGGACTTCCTTGTGCTACTGGACGCCGAACGTGAACGGCTCGCCGCCGAGGACGCCCAGGCACAGGCTGAAGTCGAGCTGTATCGCGGTGTCGTCGCGCTCTACAAGGCCTTGGGCGGAGGTTGGCAGCTAGCGAACAGCTGACATCAGATAGCCCTGCGTCGCCGCTTTGCGACGCAGGGCGGCGATTCATACTGGCAAACTGTGATCTATTCCCGCTCCTGCTCTTTCAATTATGAATTTTGCGAAAAAGCGCTTTAGGTGGTTCGGCTTATTTGGCATAACGTCGCGTTGAAGCTCAATCGCATCCGGTTCACGGATGCAATGCCAACCAACCAAAATAAAGAGCCTTTCAATGATCAAGCCGATCATCACCCTCGCCGGACTGATGCTGGCACTGACCGCGACAACGGTCGAAGCAGAGCCGATAGTCATAAAGTTCTCCCACGTCGTCGCCGAAGAAACCCCAAAGGGCAAGGGCGCCCTGTTGTTTAAAAAACTGGTCGAAGAACGCTTGCCGGGCCAGGTGATCGTCGAGGTCTACCCAAACTCCACGCTGTTTGGCGATGCCACCGAACTGGAAGCTCTGAGCAACAACGAAGTCCAGCTACTGGCACCCTCGCTGGCCAAGTTCGAGAAATACACCAAACAGGTGCAAGTGTTCGACCTGCCTTTCCTGTTCGACGACCTGGAAGCCGTCAACCGCTTTCAGAAGCGCGCCAAGGGGCGTCAGCTGCTGCGCTCGATGGAAAAGGAAAATATTACCGGCCTGGCCTACTGGCACAACGGTATGAAGCAACTGTCGGCAACCAAGCCGCTGCGCCTACCAGGCGATGCCACCGGACTAGCGTTCCGCATTCAGCCTTCTGCGGTGTTGGAATCACAATTCGCTCAAGTGGGGGCGCCTACTAAAAAGATCGCTTTTGCCGATGTTTTCGCCTCGCTGCAGAACGGCACCGTCCAAGGCGCGGAAAACCCCTGGTCGAATATCTACAGCAAGAAGATGCATACCGTGCAGCCTTACATCACCGAGAGCAATCATGGCGTGCTCGACTACATGCTGGTGAGCAATACGCGCTTCTGGTACGGCATCCCACACAAAATTCGCACCGAACTTGAAGGCATCATCGACGAGGTAACCTACGAGGTTAACCGTGCGGCCGAAGAAGCCAACCAAGCCCATCGCGAGCGCATTCGCCAAGCCGGCACCTCGGAAATCATCGAGCTGACCCCAGCAGAGCGCGAAGCCTGGCGTGAAGCCATGCGACCGGTATGGAAGGAGTTCGAGCCGGTTATCGGCGCCGACATCATCAAGGCGGCACAGACGGTGAATCGCAAACAGCGTCACTGAGTTACCGTCATCAGCAGAAAAAAACCAGGCCTCGGCCTGGTTTTTTTCGTTCCTGAATAACGCTGTCTGTTAAAGATCCGGCTCGCGCTCGAGCTGTTCGATAGTCCAGCCACCACCCAGTGCCGCGATCAGTTGCACGCTGGCAGTCAGGCGGTCGCCCAGCAGCGTGAGATTGGTGCGCTCGTTGTTCAGCGCGGTGGTTTGTACAGTCGCCACGCTAAGGAAGTCGACGGTACCGGCGCGGTACTGGTTTTCGATCAAACGCAGCGACTCTTGCGCCGCTTCCAGTGCTTCGCGCTGTACGACCGCCTCCTCGGCCAGAACCCGCAGTTGTACCAGGTTGTCCTCGACTTCACGGAAGCTGTCGAGGACTGTCTGACGATAGTTCGCCACGGTCTGGTCATAACTGGCTTCGGCCTGCTCCAGCTCGGCGCGCCGGCTGCCGAAGTCGAGCAGCGTCAGTGCCAGTTGCGGACCCAGCGACCAGAAGCGGTTGGGCAGGCTGATCAGGTCGCTGAAGCTGCTGTTGCGATAACCGCCGCTGGCGCTCAGGGTCAGGTCCGGATACCAGGCCGCCTCAGCCACGCCGATCTGGGCATTGGCGGCGATCACCTGGCGTTCGGTCGAGGCGACGTCCGGCCTACGCTCCAGCAACTGCGATGGCAATGCCAACGGCACCTCAGGCAGTTGCGGAATATCGCTACGCTCAGCAATGTTCAATTCCGATGGCGGCACGCCTATCAGCACCGCGATGGCATGTTCCATCTGCGCACGTTGCCATTGCAGATCAATCGCCTGGGCCTGGGTGCTTTTGAGCTGGGTCAGCGCCTGGCTGACGTCCGACTTCGGCACTATGCCGGCCTGGTACTGGTTTTCGGTCAGGCGTAGCGAGCGTGCGAACGCCTCGACGGTCTGATCCAGCAGCCGCTGCTGTTCGTCCATCACGCGCAACTGCAGGTAGGTCTGAACCAGCTCGGACTGTAGGCTCAAGCGGACTGCCGCGAGATCCGCCGCACTCGCTTGCATGTTGGCTCGATTGGCCTCGAGATTGCGCCGCAAACGCCCCCATATGTCCAACTCCCAAGAGGCGTCGAGGCCGACTTCGTAGCTCTCGCTCACACCGCTACTACTACCGAAATCCTCTGAAAACGAGCTATTGGAAGAACTGCTGCCCTGCCCTCCACGCGACACGCCACTACTGGCCCCCACGATGGGGAACAGCTGCGATCGCGCGCCACGCACCAGCGCTCGTGCCTGGCGATACTGAGCTTCCGCAGCCGCCAGGTTCTGATTGGAAACGTTCAGCCGCCCCACCAGCGCATTGAGCTCGGCATCGCCATAGAGCGTCCACCAGTCACCACGCTGCAAGACATCAGCCGGCGCCGCGGCCTTCCAGCCTTCGGCTTGCTTGAATTCAGCGGCCATCGGT
This sequence comes from Stutzerimonas sp. VN223-3, assembly GCF_045999685.1. Taxonomy (NCBI): domain Bacteria; kingdom Pseudomonadati; phylum Pseudomonadota; class Gammaproteobacteria; order Pseudomonadales; family Pseudomonadaceae; genus Stutzerimonas; species Stutzerimonas sp. VN223-3. Next base: position 1,548,139 of record NZ_RBEC01000001.1, read on the forward strand.
AAGTCTGGCCGCTGATAGTCGGGGCCGAGCGTACAGGCGCCCAGTGAAAACGCCATGGCCACCAGGGCCAGAGGACGCATGGGGTGTTTCAAATGCAACGAACTCATAGCGGATTTTCCAGTGCAGCATCGGTGCGCACACCGCGCCAGCTGTTGAAACGATGACGCGCGCGGTCCAGGTACAGATAGACCACCGGCGTGGTGTAGAGGGTAAGGATCTGACTCAGCAGCAGCCCGCCGATGATGGTCAAGCCCAGCGGCTGTCGCATCTCGGCTCCTTCGGCTCCGCCCAACAGCAACGGCAGCGCGCCGAGAATGGCAGCCATGGTGGTCATCAGAATCGGGCGGAAACGCAGCAGACAGGAGCGGCGGATCGACTCTTCAGGAGACAGCCGATCGTTACGCTCGAATTGCAGTGCCAGGTCGATCATCAGGATCGCGTTCTTCTTTACCACTCCGATCAGCAGAAACAACCCAAGCAGGGAAATCAGACTGAACTGCTCGCGCGTCAGGATGATCGCCAGCAGTGCACCGACACCGGCCGATGGCAGCGTGGAAAGAATCGTCAATGGATGAATGTAACTTTCGTAAAGTATGCCGAGCACGATGTACACCAGTAGCAAGGCACCCAGAATCATCAACGGCTGGCCTTGCTGAACGGACTGGAAGACATCGCCGGTGCCGCCCAGACGTCCCTGCACCTCGCTGGGCATGCCAATGGCGGCCACTGCACGCTCGATGGCCTGCGTCGCCTGATCGAGACTGACACCCGGCGCCAGATCGAAATCGATATTCTCTGCGGCGAACTGCCCCTCATGGCTGACCCGATCCTCTTCAAGGCTGCGCTCGTAACGCGCGAACGCAGCCAGCGGCACCCTTCGACCGTCGCTGGTGATGACGTTGATCTGCTCCAGCACCTCGGGATGCTGGGCATAGGCCGGATCGATCTCCATCACCACCTGATACTGGTTGAGCGACTCGTAGATGGTGGAAATCTGCCTTTGGCTGAAGGCGTTGTTAAGCATGGTCGTGACCGTGCTCATGTCGATACCAAGCCGCTTGGCCGCATCACGATCGACCTTCAGGCTGATCTGCTGTGCACCCTCGCCTTCGTTGGCATCGATGCTGGTCAGCTCCGGCAAGGCCATCAGCGCCCGTGTCACTTGCGGCAACCATGTGCGCAGATCTGCCAGGTCGCTGGCCAGCAAGGTGTAGGAGTACGCCGAGCTGCTCTGCCGGCCACCGCCGAACTGCAAGTCTTGGTCGGCCATCAGGAACATGCGCCCGCCCGGCACCTTCGGCTGATTTTTGCGGATGCGCTCGATCACCTTCTGTGCGGAAATCTTGCGCTCCTCCAACGGCTTGAGCCGGACGATCATAAAGGCGTTGTTGATGCCGCCCTGCCCGCCGATGAAACCCGCCACGCTTTCTACAGCCGGATCCGCCAGGACGGCCTTACGATAGATTTCCATTTTCGGCTGCATGACCTGGAACGACAGGCCATCGTCGCCGCGGATAAAGCCCGTCAGCTGGCCGGTGTCCTGCTGCGGCAGGAACGTCTTGGGCACTTGAATGTAGAGGACGACATTGAGGGCGATAGTCGCCAGCAGCGTCAGCAAGGTGATTCGGCGGTGGCGCAGCGCCCAACTCAGGGAACGATCATAGTGACGCAAAAGCCATTGATGAGCGTCGTGGCTCCAGCGATGCAGACGACCATCATGTTCGGGCTGATGCGGTCTCAACCAGCGCGCACAAAGCATGGGAGTCAGCGTCAGCGACACCAGTAGCGAGACCAGGATGGCCGCCGCGAGGGTGACGGAAAATTCACGAAACAACCGCTCGACAATGCCGCCCATGAACAGAATCGAGATGAACACCACCACCAGCGAGAGGTTCATCGACAACAGCGTGAAGCCGACTTCACGGGTGCCGATGTAAGCAGCACGCATCGGCGGAATACCCTCATCGATGTGCCGGGCGATGTTCTCAAGCACCACGATGGCATCATCCACCACCAGGCCGGCGGCGAGGATCAGAGCCATCAGCGAGAGCACGTTGAGCGAGAAGCCGAGCAGATACATGACCGCGAAGGTACCGACCAGCGACACCGGCACCACCAATGCCGGTATCAGCGCGGTGCGCAATCGGCCAAGAAAGAGAAACACCAACACGATGACCAGACCCACAGCGATCAGCAATGTCCGCTCGGCCTCATGCAAAGTCGCGCGGATCACCGGCGAGCGATCCATCGCCACCGCCATGTTGACGCTGCCGGGCACGATTGCCTGCAATGCCGGCAGCTCGTTGCGAATGCCTTCGATGGTTTCGATGATGTTGGCGCCGGCCTGTCGGTTGATCACCAGCAGCACGGCACGATCATTATTGAAGAAGCCGTCGTTATAGCGATCCTCGACGCCGTCCCGGACCTCGGCGACGTCGCTCAAGCGCAACGCTGCACCGTCCTCGTAGCGGATGATCAAGGGCAGGTAATCGGCAGCCTCGTGCAGCTGATCGTTGGCCTGCACCTGCCAATGGCGATTGTCGTCCTCGACCATGCCCTTGGGCCGCCGCACGTTAGCCGAAGCGATGGTTTCGCGCACCTCATCGAGCGATACGCCGTATTGCTCCAGCTGTTGCGGTTGCAATTCCACTCGCACCGCCGGCAGTGAGCTCCCGCCTACCTGCACTTCACCGACTCCTGGCACCTGCGACAATTTCTGCGCGAGCACCGTGGAGCCGATGTCGTAGAGCTGGCCTTTGTCGAGCACTTCGGAAGTGAGCGATAGCACCATGATCGGCGCCTGCGACGGGTTGACCTTGCGATAGGTGGGCATGCTGCGCATACCGCTGGGCAATAGATTACGCGCCGCGTTGATCGCCGCCTGAACCTCCCGCGCAGCGCCGTTGATGTCCCGATCAAGGTCGAACTGGATGATGATCCGTGTCTGGCCCTGGCTGCTGCGGCTGCTCATCTGGTTGACGCCAGCAATGCTGCCGAGCGACCGCTCCAGCGGCGTCGCCACGCTGGATGCCATGATCTCGGGGCTGGCGCCGGGTAGGCTGGCCTGTACCGTAATGACCGGAAAATCCATGTTCGGCAGTGGCGATACCGGCAGCAGTCCGAAACTGACCCCGCCCAGCAGCAGGATCGCCAGGCTCAGCAACATGGTCGCCACCGGACGGGCAATGAAAGGTGCGGACAGGTTCATCGCGCAAAAGCCACTGGAGACTGAAGGCTGGAGACTGGACGAGCCGGCAGCGCCGAGCGCTCTAGCCACCCTGCCATCCTACGGGCTGGCCGCGAACCGCTCATACACCTACCTCTTGCCCTTTCACGTTTTTCCGGGCAAATCGTTGGCCCAGTCGATCGAAGAACAGATAGATCACCGGCGTGGTGAACAGCGTCAGCAACTGGCTCAACAGCAAACCACCAACCAGTACCAGGCCCAGCGGCTGACGCAGCTCGGCACCGGAACCCGACGCAAGCATCAGCGGTACCGCGCCGAACAGTGCAGCCAGAGTCGTCATCAGGATCGGGCGGAAACGCAGCAGCGCGGCCCGGTAGATCGCATCCTGCGGGCTCATGCCTTGCTGACGTTCGGCCTCGAGGGCAAAGTCGATCATCATGATCGCGTTCTTCTTGACGATGCCAATCAGCAGAATGATGCCGATGATGGCAATCAGTCCCAGGTCGTTACCGGTCAGCAACAGCGCGAGCAAGGCGCCAACCGCCGCCGATGGCAGCGTGGACAGGATGGTGACTGGGTGAATGTAACTCTCGTAAAGCACGCCAAGCACGATATACATGGTCACCACCGCCGCCAGGATCAGCAGCAAGGTGCTCGACAGTGAAGCTTGAAAAGCTTCGGCGGCTCCCTGGAAGCGACTCTGAATACCTGCTGGCAATCCGATCTCGGCCTCGACCCCCTCGATGACGTCCACCGCTTTGCCCAGCGATACGCCGTCAGCCAGGTTGAACGATAGCGTCACCGCCGGAAACTGGCCGATGTGATTGATCAGCAATGGCGCGTTGCGCTGTTCCACCGTCGCCAGGCTCGATAGCCGCACCGGCGTGCCGCCCTCGCTTTGCACGAACAACTGCTCAAGCGCCTGCGGACCAAGACGGCTGCCCGTCTCGGCCTCGAGCACCACGCGATACTGGCTGGCCTGGGTGAAGATGGTCGAAATCTGCCGCTGGCCGAAGGCGTCGTACAAGGCATCGGTTATTGCCGATATCTCGATTCCGAGGCGAGCGGCCGCATCGCGATCAATATCCAGGTAGATCTGCAGACCATTGCTTTGTAAATCGCTGGCGACATCGGTCAGTTCGGGGCGCTCACGCAAGGCCGTCACCAGGCGCGGCGTCCATTCCTGCAACAGTTCGCCATCTGGAGATTCCAGGCTGAACTGGAACTGCGTACGGCTGACCCGGTCCTCGATCGACAGGTCCTGCACCGGTTGCATATACAGCTCGATGCCTGGCAGTTTCGCCAACTCCGGCCGCAGACGATCAATGACCTGGCTCGCCGTGACATCCCGCTCACCGTGAGGCTTTAGGTTGATCAACAAGCGACCACTATTGAGGGTCACGTTGTCGCCATCGACGCCTATGTACGACGACAGGCTGGCCACCGCCGGGTCGGCGAGAATGACGCGCGACAGCGACTGCTGGCGCTCACTCATCTCCCGAAAGGAAATTGATTGTGGGGCTTCGCTAATGCCCTGGATCACACCCGTGTCCTGCACCGGGAAAAAGCCCTTCGGCACCGCCAGATAAAGCACGACGGTCAGTCCCAGCGTAGCCACGGCAACCAATAAGGTCAGGGTCTGGTGCCCCAACACCCAGGTCAGCCAGCGCGCGTACCCGCCGATGAGCCGTTCAACCCAGTCCGGTCCGGACTTCTCCGCTGTGGCGGGTTTGAGCAGTTTGGCGCACATCATCGGCGTCAGGGTCAGGGACACCACGAGCGAAATCAGGATGGCGACTGCCAAGGTGATGGCGAATTCGCGGAACAGACGCCCCACCACGTCTTGCATGAACAGCAACGGAATCAGTACCGCGATCAGCGAAAGCGTCAGCGAGATCAGCGTGAAACCGATCTGCTTGGCACCTTTGAGGGCAGCCTGGAGCGGCGTCTCGCCCTCCTCTACGTGGCGTGCGATGTTTTCGAGCATGACGATGGCATCGTCGACCACGAAGCCGGTGGCGATGGTAAGGGCCATCAGCGTCAGATTGTTCAGAGAGAACCCGGCGAGGTGCATCACCGCAAAAGTGCCGACAAGCGACAGCGGTACGGCGATCGACGGGATGATCGTCGCTGATAGCCGTTTGAGAAAGACGAAGGTGACCATTACCACCAGAAACGTGGCCATCAGCAGTTCGTGCTGTACATCGGTTATTGCAGCGCGGATGGTCTGTGTGCGATCGGTAAGCACGACCACATCGAGCCCGGCCGGCATGCTGGCGGTGACTTCCGGAAGCAGCGCCTGGATGCGCTCGACCACCTCGATAACGTTGGCGCCTGGTTGGCGCTGGATGTTCAGCAGCACGGCCTGGCTTTCGTTGGCCCAGGCAGCGAGACGCTCATTCTCGGCGCCATCAACGATCTCGGCGACATCCTCCAGACGCAGCGTCGCACCGTCCTCGTACGCCAGGATCAGTTCGGCGTATTCCTCTGGCGTCTTCAATTGATCGTTGGCGTCGAGCATCGACACCCGCGTTGGTCCGTCGAAGTTGCCTTTGGGTTGATTGACGTTGGAACTTGTCACCAGAGAGCGGACGTCGGCGAGCGACAGTCCATAGGACGCAAGGGCTTCGGGATTGACCTGGATACGTACCGCGGGGCGCTGGCCACCGGCGATGCTGACCATGCCCACGCCACTGACCTGCGCCAGTTTCTGCGCCATGCGCGTGTCGACCAGATCATGAAGTTGCGGCAGCGCGAGGCTTTCCGACGTTACCGCCAGGGTCATCACCGGGGTGTCGGCCGGGTTGACCTTGTTGTACACAGGCGGGGCCGGGAGATCGTTGGGCAGTAGATTGTCCGCCGCGTTGATGGCCGCTTGTACTTCCTGTTCGGCCACATCCAGTTCGACCTCCAGCGAGAAACGCAGGGTGATCACCGAAGCGCCACCGGAGCTGGTCGAGGACATCTGCGTCAGCCCCGGCATCTGACCGAACTGTCGTTCCAGCGGCGCGGTAACGGCACTGGTCATGACTTCAGGGCTGGCGCCGGGATACAGCGTCAGTACGCGGATGGTCGGGTAGTCCACCTGCGGCAGCGCCGAAATCGGCAGCATGCGGTAAGCGATCAAGCCCGCCAGCAGGATGGCGACCATGGTCAGTGTGGTCGCCACCGGCCGGAGAATGAACAGCCGCGAGATATTCATCGCGCTGAACGCTCCTTGTCACTCTTAGGATCGACCTTGGGATTTTCGGCTGCCTCTTCGGCGAGTTTCTTGCGGTCTACCACTTCCACTTCGCTGCCGTCACGCAGGCGATCGGTGCCCTCCATGACGATCCGCTCGCCGACGCTCAGACCGTTGGTAATGACTGTCATCTCGCCGTTGCTCGGTCCTACTTCCAAAGTGCGCAGCTCGACTTTGGAATCTTCGCCGACCACATAGGCGTAATTGCCGCGAGAGCCGAATTGCAGCGCTGCCGAAGGGATCAGGATGGCGTTATCCAGAGTCTCTACGCGCAGGCGGACGTTGACGAACTGATTGGGTATCAGCAGCTCCGCCTCGTTATCGAAGCGAGCCTTCATTTTCAAGGTGCCTGTGGTCGGATCGATCAGGTTGTCGAAGCTTTCCAGCACACCCTCGCCAAAGAGTATTCGCTCGCCACGGTCCCAGGCCTGCACGGTTAATTCATCACCGCGACGGAAACGGCTGATGACCGGTGGCAGTTCACCTTCGGGCAACGTAAAGCTGATCGCCATTGGCTGGGTCTGGGTGATGACGACCAGTGGCGTGGTGTCGTTGGCAGCGACAAGGTTCCCTGCATCCAGCTGCCGCAGGCCGACGCGACCATCTATCGGCGCGCGGATCTGTGTAAACTGCAGGTTCAACTTGGCTTCGTTGACCGCCGCCTGGTTGGCCGCAAGCGTTCCCTGATATTGATTGACCAACGCCTGCTGAGTATCGAGGGTTTGCTTGGCAATACTGTCTTCGGCGAACAATCCCCGATAACGCTTGAGATCGACCTGTGCGTTCTGCAGCAACGCGCGGTTCTGCTGGAGCGTGCCTTCTGCCTGTTGCAGCGCCACCTCGTAGGGGCGCGGATCGATTACCGCAAGCAGATCGCCGGCACTGACCCGTTGACCTTCATCGAAACGCACGTCGACCAACTCGCCGGCAACACGGCTGCGCACGTTCACCGTATTCAGCGGAGTGACTGTGCCGAGCGCTTTGGAATAGACCTCGAATTTCCCCTGTTCGACCGATGCAACGCGCACCGGCGTAGGCCCACCAAGCGCGCCGAAAGCCGCACGCCCGCCGCGCTGTGGTTGAGGTGTCTCGGTTGCGGTCGGCCATAGCCACCAAAGCAGCAACGCAATAGCCGTAACCACGACGCCAATGATCAGCCAGCGCCGCGCGGAGCCGGTAGAAGAAGTGTTTGCCTCGGACATGAACTGGGTTCGCTTGGAAATGAGCGTGAACCATAAGCAGTCACGCCCCGCTCGCAAAGGGGATTTACGGCATTTTTACGTATCCGCACTTGTCCGCGGCGATTGCGGACCGTCAAGCGCGCTCATAACGCACAGGAACCATGTTTCAGTCGTTCAGTCTATGTATCGTTCGCCAGGGTTCTGCCGGGCGCGATTCACGAAACTACCGCTGGCGATCCATTCAATCGGATGCGATATGCCGACTTCATCAGGCCACTCGATAATGGCCTGTACAGGATCAAGGAATGAACGCATCACTGGTCATCCTGGCGTTGACTGTCGCCAGCTTTCTTCTCGGCTTTCTGCGCGACCTGTTCATTGCCAAGGCCTTCGGCCTGAGCTGGGAAGCGGACCTTATCTTCGTCGCACTGATCCTGCCGATGTTCTTCGAGAACTTCCTCGGCCTCGCGCTTCGCGATGCGATGATTCCGTACTTGCAGAAATTGCGCAGCCAATCAGAAGCCCTGTTCGAAACCGTGAGCCGCTGGCTTTACTGGCGTGTGATGCTTATGGGCGCCGCTGTGAGCGCCATCGCCATCGTCGGCAGCTACTGGATCCTCAACCTCCTGGCGCCAGGCTGGTCGGACGCTCAGGTTGCCTCCGGCCAATTGGTGTTCTGCGTGGGCGCTGTGTTGATCGCTGTTCAGGCCGTACTGTATTGCCAGGGCGCACTGCTAAATATGAATGAGGTGTTCATCCTGCCGATGACACGAACGGTGCTACTCAATGCCGGCGCGATCATCGGCATCCTGTTGTTTCAACCCACCGGGATGGTGATCTTTGTCGGCATGCTGCTGCCCCAGCTGGCATTGATCTTGGTTCAGCACCGCCGTATTGCTTATCTGCGCGGAGGTGTCGAGGTCGAAGCGACCGGTCACGGTGGTGGCTTCGGCCTCGCATTCGCCCCGATTCTACTGGCCGCCGGCGCGCAACAGGGCTGCATTCTCGCCGAGCGGATGTTCGCCTCCTTTCTCGACGAAGGCAGCATCACGATGCTGTCGTTTGCGTTCCGCATCGTCACGATTCCGCTCACGCTTTATGCACTGTCGGTGCTTTCGGTGCTCTTCCCTCGCTTCGTTTCCAGCTGGAACGACGATGACCTCAGCGGCCACGCCGTGGTGATACGCAAGGGATTGCTGGCGACTCTGCTGTTTCTGATCCCGGCCACGGTGGTGCTCTGCTCGTTCCCGCAGACGGTTGTATCGGTGCTCCTGGAACGGGGCCAGTTCGGTGCCAAGCAAACCGACGCCACGGCATCGCTGGTGATCCTGTATGCGCTTGGTCTCCCTGCGATGGGGCTGGCGCTGTTATGGGGGCGCGCCCTTCTTGCTCAACATCGGTCGCGGCTGTTTCTGGCGATTACGCTGGTCAGTTCCGCGCTGACAATCGGTCTCGACGCACTGCTTTACCGTTCATACGGTGCCGAAGGCCTGGCATTTGCGTTTTCCAGCGGAGCGGCGTTGCAGGCGCTGTTCATGGGGCTTTATGTCTATCGGGCATCGCCAAAAGGTCTGGCGCTGAGCGTCCTTTTGCGCTGGGTAGCCACCGGAGCAGCAGTCGCCACGGCGCTGCATTGGCTACCCGCCCCGCACGGCCTGCTCCAGTTGTGCCTGTACATTGCGCTGGTGTTATGTGCCTTTGCGGCAGGTGTGGTACTGCTGGGCGAGCGGGACCTGTTCAAACCGGCCTATTGGTCAATGAAGAAGGTCTGACCGTACGGAGCTGCTTGGCTGCTGTTGTGCCGCAGATCAAGCAACCGATGTGACGCGATTACGGATTCAATCCAGGGGCAAAAACAACGAAGGCCGCATCAGCGGCCTTCGTTTGATTTGCATAACAGCCATCAGCCACCCATGACCATCATCCCGACCGACCCTGTCGGGCTCGTCTCCAAGCTATGGCTGACCGCCGCGACTCGCTCTGCACGCTGCTGTAGGACGATCTCCAGCGCGCGACTTGGCAGAATGTCGACATCATCAAAGGTGATCAGCTGCCCTGGTTCGACCGCGCGTTTGAGCGCTGTCTTGCGCAACAGTCCGATCGGAACGTGATCGGGATTCTGATCGAGCTTGATCGCCTCGCCGCGGAACTGGAATCCACCAATACCACGCTCAATCAACTCACCGGCACGCATGGCTCGCTTGGCGATTGCACCTACGCCTAGCGTCGGCTCGGTCGAGTTATTCAGCAACACGCCACCGCCATTGAGCACACGGCGGACGGTTTTGCCGACCTCCAGCGAACACAGGTGGAACGGACGCACCAGCGTGTAATAGGGACCGGGACCAAGCTTGAAATATTCAATTGCGGACCGCTGGCTATCGTCGTGTCGACAAACCATGAACACGCCGCCGGCCGGATAGCCTGAAGGAATTACATAATCCACGAAAGGATGGCCAAGGCGCTCGGCCATCATGCCCAGGAGGTTGCCCGTTTCAGTCAGGTTCGTCGAAGCGAGCCCTTCCAGCCCCTGTTTGGTGATGGTCGCCCCAAGGCCATTGCCGACGATTACCTGCTCGATCTGCACCTTAGTGCCATCGGTGAATGAAGTCGTCTGATCGATGCTGATGCCCTGACGCTTTGACCAGTAGGCCATGTCCTCTGGCGACGGATCGTGATTCAGATAGCCTTTCATGTTGCCGTATACCAACGGCTTGAAGCCCATCATCAGGGCCTCCTCATGGAGTGCCGCCAGCGATCCCGGCTGGTCGCCTTCAGCCTCGGTGATGAAGCCCTTGCCAGCCAGATAGGAGCCGGTAGTGACTTGCAATTCGGCATTGATCGTTATCACCGGCAGGCCGGCTTCAAAGGCACGCTCGATGACCTCGGTGCCATGGAATACATCACCGCTGCACTCGACGATCAGGTCAGCGCTGTCGATCAGTTGGTCGATAGAATTGGTGAGGCGATCGGTCAGTGGGAAATCGGTGAAGGAGTTTATCGGCCGACGGGTCAATACTCGGGAGATTTCCAGATCCTGGTAGTGCTGCTTGATCAACCGAACAAAACAATGGGCGATCATTCCTGTGCCGGATACACCGATCTTCTTGACGCGCGAGGTAGACATAAGCGAATCCATTCAATGGGCAACGATGCTAGGACCGCGGCGAAAGAAAAAGATTTTGTAGGCAATTGATAAAGTCTGGCCTAACGCCATCGTGATCGCAGCAATCCGTAGGAATGCGCTAATGCAAGCTAAGTGCTGACAGGGGATTTCAGCCAATTGATAACGACAAAAGGGATGGATAACTCAAGCGTTATTTCTGTCGCCAGATTTTAGAATAAGCGAAGGAAACGGCGTTGCACCGCTTCCTATCAGTTGAGCCTACTTGAGCGATGCGATGGCAGCTTCGTAATCAGGCTCGGAACCAATTTCGGCGACCAGTTCGCTGTGCAGCACTTGATCCTGTTCGTCCAGCACGACGACCGCGCGCGCAGATACGCCAGCGAGCGGGCCAGTGGCGATCAGCACACCGTAATCCTCGAGGAACTCGCGGCCACGCATGGTCGAAAGATTGACCACGTTCTCCAGGCCCTCGGCACCGCAGAAGCGCTTCTGGGCAAACGGCAGGTCGGCGGAGATACACAGCACCACCGTGTTATCCAACCCATTGGCTTGAGCATTGAACTTGCGCACCGACGTGGCACAAGTCGGTGTATCGATACTCGGGAAGATATTAAGAACCTTGCGCTTGCCGGAGAAGCTGCTCAGCGCAACATCAGCCAAGTCACCGCCAACCAAGCTGAACGGCTTGGCTTTCTGACCGACTTGCGGGACGGCACCAACAACCTTTATCGGGTTGCCTCTGTGGGTAATTTCAGTCATGTGAACTCCTTCGGTCATAGGCCGCGAGAGGCTCTCGCGGCCCGGATTATCAGGCTACCGGGTTACGGGCAAAGTATTCCTTGGTCAACTTGACCACGACCGGACTCAGCAGCAATAGGGAGATCAGGTTGGGAATGGCCATCAGCCCGTTGAGGGTATCGGCAAACAACCAGGCGAAATCCAGCTGCGCGATTGCGCCGAACGGTACCGCCAGTACCCAGACGACGCGAAACGGCCAGATCGCCTTGGTGCCGACCATGAATTCCCAGCACCGCTCACCGTAATAGCTCCAGCCCAGGATGGTTGTAAAGGCGAATACCACCAGGGCGATCGTCAACACTGCAGCCCCGAATCCAGGCATGGCCGATTCGAACGCGGCGGCCGACAGTGCAGCACCGCTTTCGCCACCCGTCCAGACGCCCGAGCAGACGATTGCCAGACCGGTAATGGAACAGATGATGATGGTATCGATGAACGTCCCCATCATGCCGATCAGGCCGGAGCGCACGGAACTCTGCGTGGTGCCGGCTGCCTGCGCGATACCGGCAGTACCCAGTCCTGCCTCGTTGGAAAAAATACCGCGCGCCACGCCGAAGCGAATCGCGGCCATGACGGCCGCACCGGCAAAGCCGCCAGTGGCAGCGATTGGCGTGAAGGCATGGGTAAAGATAAGGTCGAATGCCCTCGGGATCTCAGCCGCATGGACCACCAGCACCACAATACCTGCGATTACATAGGCCACGCACATGAACGGAACCAGCGCGGCGGCTACTGCACCGATCCGCTTGATGCCGCCCAGGATAACCAGCCCGACGAACACCATGGTGACCAGGCCGGTGACCCACAGCGGCACCGAGAAGGTGCTCTCGAGCGCAAGCGCCATGCTGTTCACCTGCACCATGTTGCCGATTCCGAAACCGGCCAGCCCGCCGAAGATCGCAAAAGCGCCACCCAGCCATAACCAGCGCTTGCCCAGGCCATTCTTGATGGCATACATCGGGCCACCGACATGCTCGCCGCGATCATCCTTCTCACGGTAATGCACCGCCAGGACGACCTCACAGTACTTGGTCGCCATGCCCACCAGCGCCGTGCACCACATCCAGAACAGCGCACCAGGGCCGCCGAGGAAGATCGCAGTGGCGACGCCGGCGATATTGCCGGTACCGACGGTGGCGGCCAAGCAAGTCATCAGCGCCTGGAACGGGCTGATTTCGCCTGTTGACTCATCGCCCTTTGCGCGTCCACGCCAGATCAGCGCAAAGCCGGTGCCGATGCGCACCAGAGGCATGAACTTGAGCAAGATCATGAGGAAGAAACCGGTGCCGAGAATCAGCACCAGCATGGGAGGTCCCCAGACGAGACCGTTAACGCTATTGACCAGGTTTTGCAGGAATTCCATTCAAGGCACCCTTATTGATTATGTTAGACATCCTTGCCCGAGCGGCCCGCGTCGGAGCGCAGTAGAAGCACAACGCCTATAGCCTGACTGCCTCTCCCGCTCTACCGAAACGGCCAGTAATGACCCTGACTTCATGTGCTGGGTACTACTACCGACAACTTGCAGAACCCTTGCCAGAGCCCTGTAATAGCTGCGACGCAAGGAGCGACCGAGCGATCCTACCACCACCACAAGCGCTTGGCGCAACGCCGTTTTACATGCCGTTCGCACAGCATCGAAAAGACACTGAGAGGCTTGCAGATCGACCGAACAGTCACCCCCGGTTGCCGGTTACGTAAGCCCAACAGAGTAGCCCAAGGGAGCAGCGCCGCCAGTCGATTCGCTACGTTTTTTTCAAGCGTAGATGTAACGCCGTAGCGCCTTAAAAATTACGCCGATAGAACACGTCAAGCGAACTGGCCAGCCCGCTAGCGGCTTCGAGAAAAATGCGCTTGGTCAGCCGGTAACGCAGAGCAACATTATTGGCAGATTCGAATACGCCAACCCCGTAACGGAGTGTCAGACGGTCGGTCAGTCGCCCGCTGGCGACTACGCTGGTCTCGGCGCCGCTGCCTTCGGTATCGAGTTGAAAATCCTGGATGCCCAGACGCTGCGCAACGTCTCCGGTTATTGACGCACTACCGGCTAGGCCGAGCCCGAGGGCGGCCTGTGCCAGCATATTGTTATCGCCAGAATCGGCACCCAGCGGCCGCCCAAGCACAAGATAGGACAAGGCCTGCTCCTGGCTCATCGCGGGTTCGGCAAACACGTTGACCCGCGGCTGTTCGGCGCTGCCGGTGATACGCAAACCAGCGATGACGTTATCGGCCTCGATCCGCCGAATGGCCTCGATATTCAGGAATGGCTGTGACAGTACGCCGGTAAACAGCAGTTGCGCTCGGCGTATGGTCAGGCGCTGGCCGTAGGCCCTGTAGCGCCCATTGTTGAGATTGAGCTCGCCGCGGGCATCGAGGTTGTCACCGATATGCAAATAACCGGCAAGGTCAGCAGTCAGGCCGAAACCTGAAAACCGCAGCCGGTCCTGGCCCACTTCGACATCGATATCCATACGAATTGCCAACGGCGTCTGCGCCTCTTCGGCCTCTTCGCCGATGATCACCGTGTCTTCGGAAACCTTGACGGTCGACGGCGGCAATTCGCGAACGGTGATAGCGCCGCGGGGCACGCGGACCTTGCCGGTCACGGCCAGTTGATCATCGGTCAGTTGCAACCGTAGATCCGGCTCGACCTCCAATTCGGCATAGGGCTCGACGACAACCGGCAGCCGGCTGCCACTCACGCGCATATCCAGGTCCAGCGCGTCGCGCCAGTCCAGCGTGCCGGCAATCTCGCCCCGCCCCTGCTCGCCGCTACGCCAGTCGCCATCGAGGCGCACACGCTCACCGTTGATGACGGCGTGAATCTGCAACTGCTCGAAACTGACCGGTAGCTCGCTGCCAGCAATCTCACCGCCGCTGAGGATCAGCTCACCGTTGACCTGCGGCTGCTGCAAGCTTCCGGACAGCTCGCCATTGCCGTTCAGCTGCCCCTCCAGCCGCTCGACCTGAGCGACGAAGGGTCGGGCCACGGAGAGATCGAAATCGCTCAGGCGGAAGCTGCCGGAGATGGCTTTCGCATCAGTGCTTGGATCAACTTGCAAGCGCACATCGAGTTCACCAAGTTCGCCGCCTTCGAAGCGCAATCGGCTATCGATTCGTTGCGGCGTCAACTCGCTGTTCAACGCCAGGGTTGCATAGGGAAATTCCAGCCACCGCTCGCCGTCGCGCATGCGCAGCGTGCCTGGACCTGCATCGACGCGAATGGTCCCGCTGGGACCGGTGCTCGGTAGATCCAGCGACAGGTCGGCGTTGACCTCGCCTTGCCAGATCAGATTGTTCGGCAAGTAGGCACCGATCGATTCCAGAGGGAAATCACGCAGGTGATAACGCAGCTGTGGATCAGGCAGTAGGCGCTGGTCCTCGGCACACAGCGTGGCGGGGCCAGAGCCCCAGCAGTGCGCACCAAACGTGATCCGGCCGCTGGCCAGCCGCTCCAGCGATGCCGGTTGCTGAAGCGCCCATTGCTGCCCCTTTGCGTCCAACTCTGCTCGCACCAACCGCCCTCGCCAATCCTCGCCGTGCAGCCCGCCGTCCAGCGCCAGGGAAAGATTCAGCAACGGGCCCTGCAACCGCAGTTCGACCTCGTGCGCCTGCCGGGTGCCGTCCGCATTTACCTGCAATTGGCCGAGATCGGTTTCACCTGCCCGTAACCCGTCAGCGGTGAGCCGCAGTTGACCGCGTTCCCCCTCTTGAAGGTTGGCTGCCAGCTGCAGGCGTTCCACGCGGTTATCCTGAAACGCAACGTTGTTTCCCTCGACCGCCAGCTCGCCCTGGGGTGCTTGCGGCGTGCCCGCCAGGCTCAGGTTGCCGGCCAGCTGACCTTGCAGATCAGGCCAGAGTTGCGCCAAACGCGGCAAATCCAGACTCAGGTTTGCCTGCAACGTCTTGGCCCAGCGGCCGCTGCCCTGGACCCGGTTGTCACCGAGCTGTAGATCAATGCGGGGGACACTCCAAGTGTCGTCCTGACCGCTCGCCTCCAGCTGTAGATGTAGCGGCTGCTTGCGCAGCGTGCCGTCCAGATCAAGATGCGCTTCGGCTTGTAATTGCTCGTCGCGCAGGGTGCCGCGGCTGCTGAGAATGCCACCGAGTTGGCCTGGCAATTCGGCGACCCAGTAGGAAGGATCGAGCCCGCTCAGATTCAAGGTGGTATTCCAGTCGATACCGTCGGCGAAGCCCACGCTTAGATTTCCGGTGGCCGCGCCCTGCCCGGCCTGTAACTCAAGTTGTGGCAGGTGCACAACTTCGAGGTCGCCGCTGATAGGGCTTTGCAAGGTGAAGTCGCCGGAAGGCCCAGTCAGCGCCGCATTGAAGTTGCCCAGGTAATTGCCGTCTTCATACTGCAATTGTGCGTTTAGCGTGCGCAGCGCCACGGGCGGCTCTTCCACGCCTGGATACAGCCTGCGCCAGGGGAAATCGCGCCAGGCCAATTCCGCTTCGCCCGCTAATCCATCCTGCCAATTGACCTGCCCGTTCAAGCTGATCCGCCGACCCTCGTCGGCTTCCAGCTGTAGCTCTTCCACCTGCGCCTGAGTGGCGTCGATCAAGCCGTTCAAGGCGATGCCGACCGCGCCGCCCTCGCCTTGAAAGCTGCCCTCGCCGACTACCCGGTAACCCTGATTTAGATCGCCCTCGGCGGTCAGCTCCAAACTATCCAGGCGCAGCGCATCGGGCAACTCAGGGGTGGCCTTGAAACGCTCGATCACCAACAGCAGATTCGCCGGCAGCTCCGGCTCCAACGGGCGTACCCGGCCACTGAGCTTGGCATCGAGGTAGCCCTGGCTTTCGACATTCAGCATCAGGTGCTCACGTAGCTCACCATCCACCGCGATCTTCAGCGCCCAGGGTTGCTGACTAGGCGACTGGATGGCTGCATTGCCCGCCAGTTCCAGCGGCCAATCGCCGTTCGGTTGCACGCGGCCAGCCATATCCAGCGAAAGATCTTCGCGGCGCACCTGTAAAGCCTTGATGTCCAGACCGTCCTTACGCCAGTCCGCGCGCAGTTGCAGGCTTTGCAACTGTTCGACGTCATTCAGCCGAAGCCGGCCGATCTCGACTCGCTCGATTCGAAGCTCCAGCGGCAATGTGATTTCGGGCAGGCTAAAGGGCTCGCTTGGTTCCTCATCAGGGCTGGGCGGAAATTGCAGATCGATATCCCCGGCAACCAGTTGCTCGATACAGAGGGTCATGCGCAGCAGGCACGCCGGTGACCAATCCATCTGCGGTGACGCTACCGTGACGCGGCTGCCGTCCTGTTCCCAAATCAGCCGCTCCGCCTGCCAACGACCGCCAAGACGCCCCTCGAACTGTTCGACCTGCACCCCTGGAATCTTGCTCAGGGCCCAGCGACTGCCCGACGTGGTGCCGAGCACGGCGCCCACAGCCAGAACGATCGACAACAGCACTGCAAGCACGACCAGCAGTGCCCAACCCATAATCCTCGTGGTACGCCTCAAAGCTCCGGCCCCATGGAAAAATGCAGCCGCACCCCTCCGTCGTCGTCTAGCGGATGCGCCAGGTCGACGCGGATCGGCCCAACCGGCGAAACCCAGCGAACGCCCAGACCCACGCTGCTTTTAAGGGATGGCAACTCCAGCGAATTGAACGCATTGCCCTGATCGACAAACGTAGCCACCCGCCACTTGTCCGTTACCGAGTACTGATATTCGGCACTGACCGCCAGTTGATAACGACCACCGATTCGGTCGTCATCGGAGTTGGTCGGCGACAGGCTCTGGTAGTCATAGCCGCGCACACTCTGATCGCCACCGGCGAAATAGCGCAGCGACGGCGGTACGTTGGTGTATTCGTCGGTCCAGTTTCCGCCGACCTGAACGCGGCCCAGGAAGCGATGGCGCTCGGCGAGTGTGATCAGACCTTTGAGGGTGGTGTTCGCATGGATCAGGTCCGCATCTGACAACGCACCATCCTTCGCGGCGGCCAGCTCGAATTCCAGGCGATAGCCACGGCTGGGGTCGATACGGTTATCGCTGCGCAGGTAGCTATAGGCAACGCCGGGCATCAGCAACGTACTGACGCCTGAATCGTCGCCAAGCTCGTATTGTTCGTGGCGCCATTTCAGCGACCAGACCCGCTGCCAGCCGCTAGATAGCTTGCGGTGCCACTCGGGGCCCACCGTCAATAGCTGGCTGAGGCTGTCATTGTCGGCCAGCTGTTCATATTGATAGCCCGCGGCATAACGCAGCTTGTCCGTCAGTGGCGGATCAAGCGGCACGTCGTAGTAGAGCCCGACATTTTGCCGTGGGGCAGACAGCTCGGACTCGATGCCGTAGCTGTGGCCCTGCGGGTTGACCCAATGCCGAAGGAAATCGAAACGCATACGCGGCCCGACGTCGGTCGAATAACCGAGACCGAGACCCAGGGTACGGGGCTCGCGAGTGGTCAGTTGCACCGCTACCGGAATACGCTGCTGTTCGGCATTGGCAGGATTGGCATCGACCCGCACGCCTTCGAAGTAGCCACTCGATTGCATCGCCTGATTGAGATCGGCCACCAGCTCCGAGTCATACGGAGTACCAGCTTCGAACGGCACCATGCGCGCCAGCAGATCGGGGTCGAAGGGCGAATCGCCCTCGAATCGCACATCGCCCAGCACGTAGCGGGGGCCGCTGTCGAACACCAGCTCCACGTCGGCGGCGTTCGCGGCAGGGTCGACCGCCAGACGCTGGCTTTTGAAGCGGCCATCGAAAAATCCATAGCGCGAAGCCTGGTTGAGAATCTGCTGCTTTACTTCCTCGTACTGCCCATGATTGAGCACGGCGCCAGCGTTCAGCGTGTTGCGCGGGACGCGAAAGGCGCGTAACTCGGCAGCAGGCCCCTCCACCCGCACCGTGATGTTGCGCAGCCGAACCGGCTCGCCGGGCTCGATGCGCAGCGTCAACTGTGGATTCTCGCCGCCGGTGACTTCGGATTCGATTTGGCCGTTGTAGTAGCCCAGAGCCTGGAGCGCTTTTTGCGCTTGCTGCTGCGCTATACGGCTGTAGCGCAGCAGTTCCCGCTCGCTACGGTCGCCCAGCTCGCCAATATAGTTTTCGACGTTCTCGCGCAACTCAGCGTTGGAGGGCTCGACATTGACGTCCAGCTCCGCAGCGGTAGCGGATGAAACTACAAGCAACGTAAGTCCGGACGCGACAATTCGGCCAATGAGAGATAAGTGCATGACGAGCGATGCTAGCACGACGCACACCGAGGCTCGGGATGGCATCGATGCGTGTAGCACGGCACATACAGCGTCAAGCAAGACATTGGGAAGACTTCTTCGGACATCCGATGGTTGGACTGTTGGCAAACAGCAAAATTCGCCACTAACCGCTGCTGGCTTCGACCTGACGCGGCGCGGGATGGAAAAACACATGCTCGACCACCGGGCCGATGGCCACTTGGCCGATGTTCTCGTAGCCCTGGCGTTCATAGAAATGCAGATAGCGCGGGTTGCCGGTATCGATCATCAACCCCTGTGAGCCCGCGTCCGCTGCACACCAGTTGTGCAGGGCCTCGAGCAGCTGTTCGCCGTAATGCTGCCCTTGGAATTGCGGATGAACAGCCATCAACGGCAGCACATGAAAAGTGCCCGGCGGCAGGCAGCCAAGCACTGCCGCGTGATAGTCGAGGTAGCGCCGGGTGCAGCGAAAACCGGTGGTCAGCAACATGCGCATGCGCCACGCCCAGCTCTCGGTAATATCGAGGCGTCGTTGCGGCGGTGCGATCAAGGCGGCGGCGATGAGTCGATCGTCCAGCAGCAGCCCCAGCGCCGGTTGGTCCTGCATAAAATGTTGGTTGACCAGTTCGCGCACCGTTGCACGCACGCGCTGGTCGTAACCAGGACGGTCGGATTCGAACAGATAAGCGAATGTGGGTTCGTGTCGATAGGCGTTATAGAGCAGTGAGCGCGCTTCCCTGGCGTAACCACTGTCCAGCATTCGTACTTCGGCAGGCATCGGCATGGCGGTTCTCTTGTTGATGTTCTTATTGTTGTCGAGCGCTGATTTCACGTTAGCACCGGCTCGGCGGTCGTGCCTTCTCCAAGCCGGTTATTGCCGACCCGCGTGACACGGCTCGCGCCGATCTGCCCAAGCGATTAGAATCCCGGTTTTGCCGGAGCCTGCACCGATGAAGCTTGTTTCTTTCAATATCAATGGGTTGCGCGCAAGACCTCATCAACTGGCTGCACTTATTGAAAAGCATCAGCCGGATGTGATCGGCCTGCAGGAAACCAAAGTGGCCGACGAGCAGTTTCCCCAGGCCGAGATCGAGGCCCTCGGCTATCACGTCCACTACCACGGCCAGAAAGGTCACTACGGCGTCGCACTGCTATCGCGGCAGGCTCCGCTGGAAATCCATAAGGGGTTTCCCGGCGATGGTGAAGAATCGCAGAAGCGCTTCATCTGGGGCCGCTTCGCCGATGCCAATGGTCAGCCTGTTACCGTGATGAACGGCTACTTTCCGCAGGGCGAGAGTCGTATTCACCCCACCAAGTTTCCCGCCAAGACGAAGTTCTACGCTGACTTACAGACATTGCTGGAAGAGCGCTTCACTCCCGATCAGTCAGTTGCCGTCATGGGCGATTTCAACATTTCGCCGGAAGACTGCGACATTGGTATCGGTGAAGTGAATGCCAAGCGCTGGCTGCGCACCGGCAAGTGCAGCTTCCTGCCGGAAGAACGTGAATGGCTGACGCGGTTGAAGAATTGGGGGCTACAGGACAGCTTCCGCACGCTCAACCCGGAAGTGGTCGATCGCTTCAGCTGGTTCGACTATCGCAGCCGCGGCTTCGAGGACGATCCGCGCCGCGGTCTGCGCATCGATCTAATCCTGACCACCGCCGGCCTGCATGACTGCGTCACCAACTGCGGCGTCGACTACGACATCCGCAGCATGGAAAAGCCCTCCGACCATTGCCCGGTCTGGATCGAGCTGAACTGATAGTTGCTGCCCCGTATCCGCCGCGTCGTGCGACCGCCGCGCGGCGAGACATCGTGGGTTCTAACCGAGCGCAGCAATTTCACACTCTCGCTTCGGCCCGCCGTCACGTAACGGTAAACAAACCTTCTTAATCTCCCCGCTTCTTTGCATGGGAGAGTTGCTGCATGGCATTTTTAGCGTTCGTACGCACGACAGGGAAACGAGCGCTGCGCCTGGCGCTTCTCGGTCTGTGCGGTGCCAGCCCGCTCGCGGTAAGCGCCCCCTTGCCGGCGGTGCCTGCAGACGGTAGCGCAGTGCTGCGTATACATGGGTCGAACACCGTTGGCGCGAAGCTGGCGCCGATGCTGATTGCCGGCATGTTCGAGGCGCAGGGTTTTGGTTCGGTACGGATTGCCTCAGCTGGGCGCGAGAACGAACAGCGAATCAGCGCCATCGACAGCTCCGGTCGTACACTCCACGCGTCGGTCGCGGCTCATGGGACAGGTACCGGCTTTGCGGGGCTAAAAGACGGTTCCGCCGATCTCGCTGCTGCGTCGAGACCGATCAAGGACAGCGAGCACGAAAGCCTCGCGAGTCTGGGCGATCTGCGTAGCGCGCAGGCCGAACAGGTCATCGCTATCGACGGCCTGGCGATCATCGTTCACCCGAACAATCGAATTGCTTCGCTCAGCGTCGAACAGGTTGCCCGATTATTTGCTGGCGAGATTCAGAACTGGCGGGAGCTGGGCGGCGATGATCTTGCTGTCGAACTGCATGCACGCGATGACCGGTCCGGCACCTACGACACCTTCAAAGAGCTTGTGCTCGGCACGCAGAGCAAGACGCTGGCTGGCAGCGCCACGCGGTACGAGTCCAACGACCAATTATCCGAGATAGTCAGTACCCGCCCCGGCGCGATCGGCTTTGTCGGGCTTGCCTCGGTTGGGAGTTCAAAAGCCCTGGCCATTGCCGATGGCGACTCGCATCCCATGCTGCCCACCACTGCGCTCGTCGCGACCGAAGATTACCCGTTGTCGCGACGCCTGTTTCTCTATGCCAACCCTGCCGAACAAACAGACTGGACCCGAGCTTTTCTCGATTTCGTTCACAGTGCCGCTGGCCAATCGATCGTAGGCAAGTCCGGCTATGTCGCGCAGGCAATTACCGCAATCAAATTGCCGGTTGAGACAAGCATGCCGCAGCTCTACCAGGATCTCGCAAGCCAGGCGCAGCG
Organism: Stutzerimonas sp. VN223-3; assembly: GCF_045999685.1. Classification (NCBI taxonomy): domain Bacteria; kingdom Pseudomonadati; phylum Pseudomonadota; class Gammaproteobacteria; order Pseudomonadales; family Pseudomonadaceae; genus Stutzerimonas; species Stutzerimonas sp. VN223-3. The sequence continues at coordinate 1,569,847 of NZ_RBEC01000001.1, forward strand.
GCTAACGGTCAACTTTCGCTTCGATGAGGGCAGCGCGCGCCTGGATAACAAGGCACAGCGTGACGTCGGACGCCTGATCGATTACCTGCAAAGCACCGACAAGCAGATGAACGCAGCGGTGCTGGTAGGCTTCGGCGATGCGAAAGGTGACTCGGCGCGCACTGCGTTGTTATCCAAACTGCGCGCGATGGCGGTCCGCCGCGAGCTGTCACGAGGTGGGATTCTAGTTAAGGATATCAATGGGTTGGGTGACCAACTTCCAGTCGCGTCGAACAACGAGAGCGGCCGTATAAAGAACAGACGAGTCGAGGTATGGGTCTACTGAAACATCAGCCTCGAGTGCAAGATCGTATCGGTCGATTGCCTGCGGCGTACTGTCACACCGTGCGCGTCACGGTTAAGCTCAGGGGATTCCCAGCGGCAGGAATCCATCATGTATCTGGTCTGTGGCGAAGCCCTTTTCGACGTGTTCGCAGCTCCGGCAGGTTCCCGTAGCAATCGCTTGAATCTGGAAGCGGTTGCCGGCGGATCACCGTTCAATGTCGCTGTCGGGCTGGCGAGGCTGGGTACGCCATCCGCATTATTTGCCGGCATATCCAGGGACTACTTGGGCCAACGACTTTGGCAGGTGCTCGACGAAGAAGGCGTCGATACGCGTTATCTGGTGCCGTTCGACGCACCGACCACTCTGGCCATGGTCGCGCTCGGCGCTGATGGTGCGCCGATTTACAGTTTTCGCGGCGAAGGGTGTGCCGACCGCCTACCGCGCGAGGAACACCTCTCTGCGCCGGGTAATGGAATTCGCGGCATTCATGTCGGCTCCTATTCCCTGGTCACTGCACCGATTGCGGATACCTTGTTGACCTTGGTGCGCCGTGAAAGCGGGCGTCGGCTGATTTCCCTGGACCCGAATATTCGTCTCAATGTCGAGCCTGACCTGCTGCGCTGGCGGGAACGCGTCGAGGCCTTCGCCGAGCTTGCTCATCTGATCAAGGTCAGCGATGAGGACTTGGCGCTGCTCTATCCCGGCGAAGCGCCTGAAGCCATTGCCCAGCGCTGGCTGCAGGGCCCCTGCGAGCTGGTCGTGCTGACCCGGGGCGGCGCAGGTGCACAGCTATTCAGCCGTCGTCATGGCGCCCTCTACGCATCGGCGAAAGCCGTCACCGTGCGCGATACCGTAGGAGCCGGCGATACCTTCCAGGCAGCTCTGCTGAGTTACTTGCATACGCAGGGGTTGGACACTGCCGCGGCGTTGGCGCAGGTTGAGCACGATCAGTTGCAAGCACTGCTGGCCTTTGCCGTTCAGGCAGCCGCAATCACTTGCTCCCGTCGCGGTCCCGACCTGCCCTACCGATACGAAATTGCCTGACCGATTGGCCCCGGCGCCATGAACGTCTATAACCCAAGGGGACAAAAAGGACGACGGAACACTGCATGAAAGCGTTGAAGATCTCCGACCCATCCTACGAGCTGATGGATGATCACCACGGCAATTCGCTGATCTACCGGGAGCACGGCTTTCCGTGCCCACTGGTGCGCTGGCACAACCACAAGGAATACGAGCTGCATCTGATCGTCGCCAGTTCGGGAAAGGTCTTCGTCGGGGACTATGTAGGCAATTTCGGTCCGGACAGCCTGTTCCTCACCGGCCCACACATGCCACATAACTGGATCAGCCAGGTCGACGAGGGTGAAGTGGTCGCCAAGCGCGACATGCTCGTCAACTTTACCGATGAGCTATTCGAAGCGGGCCACAGCGTTTTCTCCGAATTGCGCAGCCTGACACCGATGCTCGAGCGTTCGCGCTATGGCATCGAGTTCCGCTGTCCACGCACCATTGCCGAGGCCAGCAGGCTGATGCAAAGGGTCGCCGACAGCCGCGGCGCCACCCGCCTCGGCTATTTTCTGATCATGCTCGAGCTGCTCGCCGGCTGTGACGATTATCAACTGCTCTCTGGAGCCACCTCGGCGCAACTAGGCGACGAGCACCACGCCGACCGCACCAACATGGCGGTCAACTACATCTTCGATAACTACATGCGCGAGCTGCCGCTCGAGGAAGTCGCGGGCCATCTGAGCATGAAGCCCACCTATTTTTCGCGCTTCTTCAAGCGCGCCACCGGACGATGCTACGTCGAGTTCGTCAACAGCTTGCGCATCAGCAAATCCTGCGAGCTGCTGTTGGACAATGACAAACCGATCACCGACGTCTGCTTCGAGTCGGGTTTCAATAATCTCTCCAACTTCAACCGCCGTTTTCAACAGCTAAAGGGTATGACCCCCTCCTGCTACCGCCGCCTGGTCGAGCAGCGATTAACCGAACAGAACCTCGCCAGCTGATACGCATCGTATCTTCCCACCTGATGATATTCCTCGTACCGCCATGCGCGGTTAGGACTCTGCCAGCCGTTTGCTTCCCGCGGACTTGGCGCCCTCGCCGGCCGGTGCGAATGCTTGGATGAATGATTGGCCGTCGGCTTAACCCTTAGCAAAGGAGTGCAAATAAGTATCAGACGATGTGCAGTCAGGGCTTTGTGACCCTGCCATCCATGGCGTTGTAATGCTCGCGAGACGCTCGTACCGGAGTACGCGAGCAACAACAAAAACAATAAGCGCTTCCGCCGCCACAGGCAGTGGAAGAGGAGTCCAAGATGAAAATCGCCAAATTCCTGCTCGGCACCACCTGTATTGCGATGATCGGCGTGGCCCATGCTGCCGAAACCCTGACCGTCGCTACGGTCAACAACGCGGACATGATCCGCATGCAGCGCCTCTCCAAAACCTTCGAAGAACAGCATCCCGACGTGAAGCTCAACTGGGTCGTGCTCGAAGAGAACGTCCTGCGCCAACGCCTGACTACGGACATCGCCACCCAGGGCGGCCAGTTCGATGTGCTCACCATCGGCATGTACGAAGCTTCGCTGTGGGGCGACAAGGGCTGGCTGGCGCCGATGACCGATTTGCCTGCCGATTACGATCTTGATGATGTCTTTCCTTCTGTGCGTGAAGGTTTGTCCGTCGACGGGACGCTCTACGCGCTGCCGTTTTACGCCGAAAGCTCGATGACCTACTACCGCACGGACTTGTTCGATCAGGCCGGGCTGGAAATGCCAAAGCATCCAACCTGGACCCAGATGGCCGAGTTTGCCGAGAAGCTGCACAAGCCCGACAAAGACCAGTACGGCATGTGCCTGCGCGGCAAGGCCGGCTGGGGCGAGAATATGGCGCTGGTGACCACCGTTGCCAACTCGTTTGGCGCACGCTGGTTCGATGAAAATTGGCAGCCGGAATTCAACGGCCCGGAATGGACCAAAGCAGCCAACTTCTATGTCGACCTGTTGAGCAAATACGGCCCGCCGGGGGCATCGAGCAACGGCTTCAACGAAAACCTCGCGTTGTTCAACAGTGGCAAATGCGCCATGTGGGTGGATGCGACCGTGGCTGGCTCGTTCGTCACCGATACGTCGCAGAGCAAGGTTGCGGACAAAGTCGGCTTCACCTTCGCGCCTCAGCAAACTACCGATAAAGGTTCAGCCTGGCTTTACTCCTGGGCACTGGCCATTCCCACCAGCTCGCAAAAGAAAGATGCTGCCAAGACCTTCGCAGCCTGGGCCACGTCGCAGGATTACGCCAAGCTGGTCGCCGAAACCGACGGCGTCGCCAACGTGCCGCCGGGCACTCGCGAATCCACCTACAGCGACGAATACATGGCCGCCGCACCGTTCGCCAAAATCACCCTGGAATCGTTGAAGCAGGCTGATCCGGCGTCGCCGACTGCCAAGCCGGTGCCTTATGTGGGTATTCAGCTGGTGACCATTCCCGAGTTCCAGGCCATTGGCACCCAGGTCGGCAAAATGTTCTCCGCCGCGCTCACCGGCCAGATGCCGGTCGAGCAGATGCTTACCGCCGTGCAGCAATCGACCACGCGTGAAATGAAGCGCGCCGGCTATCCAAAGTAAGCAGCCCAAGTAGGCAGCCGCTACCTCCCCACTGAGGGCTCGCTGAGTCCTCATCGGCCTTTCTTCAGCCGGAGCACGCCCATGGCTACCACCTCCACAGCCTTGTCCAAGGCGCCTGTTACCGATACGGCAAGCGAGTCGAACGAGCGCAAGCCACGCCGATTCGGCCCCAGCTGGTTCCTCGTCAGCCCGTCCGTTGCGCTGTTGCTGCTTTGGATGCTGGTGCCTCTGTCCATGACCGTCTACTTCTCTGTCATCCGCTACAACCTGCTCTATCCCGGTGAGAACGACTTCGTCGGGCTGGAGAACTTTCATTACTTCCTGACCGATGCCGGCTTCATGCCCGGCATGATCAATACCTTGCTGCTGGTTGGCAGCGTGCTGCTGATCAGCGTGGTGCTCGGCGTGCTGATCTCCGCGTTGCTGGAGGCGGCGGATTTCGCCGGTCGTGGAATCGTTCGCGTCATGCTGATCTCGCCGTTTTTCATCATGCCGACCGTCAGCGCGCTGGTCTGGAAGAATCTGATCTATCACCCCGTCTCGGGCATCCTCGCCGCGGTCTGGAAGTTTTTCGGAGCGCAGCCGATCGACTGGCTGGCCCAGCACCCGCTGCTGTCGATCATCATTATCGTGTCCTGGCAGTGGCTGCCCTTCGCGATCCTGATTCTGATGACTGCGATGCAGTCCCTCGACCAGGAACAGAAGGAAGCCGCCCGCCTCGATGGCGCAGGGCCGATCGCCATCTTCTGGCACCTGACGCTGCCACATCTGGCGCGGCCAATCGCCGTGGTGGTGATGATCGAGACAATCTTCCTGCTGTCGGTCTTCGCCGAGATATTCACCACCACCAGCGGCGGTCCCGGCTACGCGTCCACCAATCTGGCCTATCTGATCTACAACCAGGCGCTGCTGCAGTTCGACGTTGGCATGGCATCGGCTGGCGGCCTGATTGCGGTGGTGATCGCCAATATCGCAGCGATCATCCTGGTGCGGATGCTCGGCAAGAATCTCACCGAAAAATACTGAGGACAGACCGATGCTGACGCTCAAACAAAGTCGCCGCCTCAATACCCTGGTGGTCGGGCTGCTCGCCTGGGCCGTGGCGCTGCTGCTGTTCTTCCCGATCTTCTGGATGATCCTGACCAGCCTGAAGACCGAGATCGACGCCTTCGCCACGCCGCCGCAGTTCATCTTCACGCCGACGCTGGAGAACTACCTGCACATCCAGGACCGCAGCGGCTACTTTAAGTACGCCTGGAATTCGGTGACCATCTCCTTCGGCGCCACTGCGCTGGGCATGCTGATCGCGATACCCGCCGCCTACTCCATGGCCTTCTTCGAGACCAAGCGGACCAAAGGCACGCTGCTGTGGATGCTCTCGACCAAGATGCTGCCGCCGGTGGGCGTGCTGGTGCCGATCTACCTGCTGGCCAAACAGTTCGGCCTGCTCGACAGCCGCACGGTGCTGATCGTCATCTACACGTTGATCAACCTGCCGATTCTGGTGTGGATGATTTACACCTACTTCAAGGACATTCCCCGCGACATCCTCGAAGCGGCGCGAATGGACGGCGCCACATTGATGCAGGAAATGGTTCGTGTGCTGTTGCCAATCAGCAAGGGTGGGCTCGCCTCGACCATGCTGCTATCGCTGATCCTGTGCTGGAACGAGGCGTTCTGGTCGCTGAACCTGACCTCCTCCAATGCCGCCCCGCTGACTGCGCTGATCGCCTCCTACTCCAGTCCCGAAGGGCTGTTCTGGGCCAAGCTCTCGGCCGTTTCCACCCTCGCCTGCGCCCCCATTCTGATATTCGGCTGGATCAGCCAGAAACAGCTGGTCCGCGGCCTGTCGTTCGGTGCCGTGAAATAACCGCCGCCGTATCAACAGATCGACAAGAACTAGAGGATTCGAACATGGCAGACCTTAAAGTCCATAACCTGAAGAAAAGCTTCGACGGCAACGACATCATCAAGGGCATCGACCTGGACATCCGCGACCGCGAGTTCGTCGTCTTCGTCGGCCCGTCCGGCTGCGGCAAGTCAACACTGCTGCGGTTGATTGCCGGGCTCGAAGAAGTCAGCAGCGGCAGGATTGAACTCGATGGCCGCGACATCACCGACCTCGGCCCGGCCAAGCGCGACCTAGCCATGGTGTTTCAGACCTATGCACTGTATCCGCACATGACAGTGCGCAAGAACATGTCCTTCGCCCTCGACCTGGCCGGCGCCGACAAGCAGGAAGTGGCGCGCAAGATCGAGGCCGCGGCCCGCACCCTGGAGCTGGAGCCGTTGCTGGAACGCAAACCGCGCCAGCTCTCCGGCGGCCAGCGCCAGCGCGTTGCCATCGGCCGCGCCATCGTGCGTAACCCCAAGGTATTTCTGTTCGACGAACCGTTGTCGAACCTCGACGCGGCACTGCGTGTGCAGATGCGCCTGGAGCTGTCGCGCCTGCATCAGGAATTGCAGGCGACGATGATCTACGTCACTCACGACCAAGTCGAAGCCATGACCCTGGCCGACAAGGTGGTGGTGCTCAACGGCGGACGCATCGAGCAAGTCGGTTCGCCCATGGAGCTTTACCATCAACCTACCAATCTGTTTGTTGCCGGCTTTCTCGGCACACCGAAGATGGGTTTTCTCAAGGGCCATATCCGAAATGTCGACGCCACTGGTTGCGAGGTCGAGCTCGACGCGCAGTGCCGGCTCTATCTACCGCTGGGCGGCGCGACGCTTTCCATCGGCGATCCGATCACGCTGGGCATCCGCCCGGAGCACCTCAACCGCAGCACCGATGGTAGCTGCCAGCTGGAAGTGAAAGCCGACGTCAGCGAGCGGCTGGGCAGCGACACCTACTGCCACGTCATTACCCAGACCGGCGAACCTTTGACCATGCGCATCCGCGGTGACTTTACCCCGCGCTATGGCGAAGCGCTGAAGCTGACCCTGGACGCTGCCCATTGCCATCTGTTCGACAGTAATGGCCTGGCGATTGGCCAACCGCTGCAACAAGTGGCCTGACTCCCGCTGCTCCACGTAGGAGCCAGCTTGCTGGCGAATCGCTGCCGCCTGGCGCCCGCGATTCGGCTACGGCTTTCCTAAATACACGCCCAGCGAGGCCTGACATGAAATTGAATGAACAGAATCTGCCGCAGCTACCGGTGCACGTTGCCCGCCCGTCTTACACACTCGAATCGGTCACAGCTGGGATCGCCCATATCGGCATTGGTGGCTTTCACCGCGCCCATCAGGCGGCTTACACCGATGCCTTGATGAACACCGGCGAAGGGCTCGACTGGGGAATTTTTGGTATCGGCACGCGCGCCAACGAGTTGTCCATGCGCGACGCCCTCGCCTCGCAGGATTACCTCTACACCTTGGTCGAACTCGACGATCGACCCGATACCGAAGTTCGAGTGGTGGGTAGCATTCGCGACATGCTGCTGGTTACACGGGATGGTCCCGAAGCCGTGGTCGCCCGGCTGGCCGACCCGGCGATCCGCATCGTTTCGCTGACCATTACCGAGGGCGGCTACTGCCTGGATGACAGCACCGGCCAGTTCAACGCCTCGCTGCCGCAGATCCAGCACGACCTGGAGAATCCGTGCTCGCCAATCAGCGTCTTCGGTCTTATCTGCGCAGCGCTCGCCAAGCGTCGTGGCAACGGCGATGGGCCGTTTACCGTAATGTCCTGCGATAACCTGCCGCACAATGGCGATGTCACTCGCAAAGCGGCCCTGGCCTTCGCCAATCTGGTCGATGCGGAACTGGCAGGCTGGATCGAGCGCAACGTCAGCTTCCCTAACGCCATGGTCGACCGCATTACTCCGATGACCAGTGTTGCCCACCGCCAAGCGCTGAAGCAGCAACACGGCGTCGATGATGCCTGGCCGGTGGTTTGCGAGCCTTTCGTGCAGTGGGTGCTCGAGGACAGGTTTGTTGCCGGTCGACCAGCCTGGGAAAAGGTCGGCGTGCAGTTCACCAATGACGTCGCGCCCTACGAGGAGATGAAAATAAAGCTGCTCAACGGCAGTCATCTCGCCCTTACGTACCTGGGCTTCCTACGCGGCTATCGCTTCGTGCATGAAACCATGGCCGATCCGCTGTTCGTCGAATACATCCGCCGCTATATGGATGACGACGTCACGCCGCAGCTGGCGCCCGTGCCCGGCATCGATCTGACGCAGTACAAGCAGACCCTGATCGATCGCTTTTCCAATTGCGCTATCGCCGATCAACTGGAGCGGGTTTGCTCGGACGGCTCCTCTAAATTTCCCAAGTTCACCGTGCCAACTCTCAATCGTCTGATCGCTGATGGTGCCGAGCTGGACCGCGCGGCACTGGTCGTGGCCGCATGGGCGATGTACCTCAAAGGAGAGGACGAGAACGGAACCCAATACAGTATTCCCGATCCGCGGGCAGAGCTCTGTCAGTCGCTGGTCGAAGAAGACGAGGGGCTTACCGAGCGGTTGCTCGGACGAGAAGAAATTTTTGGCTCGCAGGTCCCCCGTTCACTAGCGTTCCGTGACGCCTTCGAGCGCAACCTGCTGCGACTGCGCACACTGGGCGTGAGCGGCACCCTCGACTTGTTGCTGACCCGCTGATGGAGGCCAGCCAATGTTTCTAGGCATCGACTGCGGAACCCAGGGCACCAAGGCGCTGTTGCTCGATGCCGATAACGGCGAGGTATTGGGTCAGGGTTCGGCCAGCCACGAACTGATCAGCGGCCCCAACGGTCGTCGGGAGCAGGATACGGCGCAATGGATCGAAGCGTTCCAGCGAGCTACCGCGGCAGCGTTATCCGAGGCCGGGGTGGATGGCAGTCGTGTGCTCGGTATCGGTGTGTCTGGGCAACAACATGGCCTGGTCACGCTGGATGGCCAAGGCCGAGTGCTCCGCCCGGCCAAGCTTTGGTGCGACACCGAATCGGCCGACGAAAACCGGCGATTGCTGGATTGGCTGGGCGGTGAACGCGGCTCGTTGCAACGGCTCGGTGTGGTCATTGCGCCGGGCTACACCGTATCCAAGTTGCTCTGGATGAAGCAGCAGCATCCGCAGCTGTTCGAACGCATTGCGCATATCTTGCTGCCGCACGACTACCTCAACTACTGGCTAACAGGGCGTTGCTGCAGCGAGTACGGCGACGCCTCGGGTACCGGCTACTTCAACGTGCGCGCGCGACGGTGGGACTTCGAAATACTGCGGCATATTGATCCCAGCGGTCGCCTCGTAGCCGCGCTGCCGGAGCTGATCAAGTCCGATCAACCGGTCGGCCGGCTACGTCCGGAGCTGGTGGAGCGGCTGGGCCTGAACCCACAGGCCATCGTATCGAGCGGCGGTGGCGACAACATGATGGGAGCGATCGGTACCGGCAACATCAGCCCCGGTGCAATCACCATGAGCCTGGGCACATCCGGGACGCTGTACGCTTATTCTGATGAGCCGAGCATCAGTCCACAGCCCTCCGTTGCGACCTTCTGCTCGTCCAGTGGTGGCTGGCTGCCGTTGATTTGCACCATGAACCTGACCAACGCCAACGGCGCCATCCGCGAGCTGCTGCAACTTGATCTGGAACAGTTCAATACATTGGCAGCGCAAGCGCCGATCGGAGCCGAAGGCTTGACCATGCTGCCCTTCCTAAACGGCGAGCGCGTACCCGCCCTGCCCCAGGCCACTGCCAGTCTGCATGGCCTCACCGCAGATAACCTGACCCGAGCGAACCTATGTCGTGCAGTGATCGAAGGTGTGACCTTCGGCTTGCGCTACGGGTTGGACTTGCTCCGTGAGAGTGGGATTCGCAGCGAGCGGATTCAACTGATCGGTGGCGGCGCGAAGAATCCGCTGTGGCGGCAGATCGTCGCGGACGTCATGGATACACCGGTAATCTGCGCCAAGCACAGCGAGGCTGCGGCGCTGGGTGGCGCAATCCAGGCTGCCTGGTGCCATACGAGACAGATCGACCCTGAAGCCAGTCTCGAAGCACTATGTCAGCGCTGCGTCAGTGTTGACGAGGCAACTGCGGTCGAGCCGTCCGCCAATGCATTCGATGCCTATGAACGGGCCTACCGGCGTTATCGGCGACTGGTCGCTGATACTTTCGGTCAGCAAACGCCACCGGATCTGAGCTCCGTAGCGCCTTGAAAGCGGCTGGTACGCGCCTGTCGAGCCTGCTGGTAGATTGCAGTGTCTGTAGGGTGGGCTTCAGCCCACCGATGACTGTGCTGGTGGGCTGAAGCCCACCCTACGGTCGCTCGGCCCGCCTCGTTCGGTCAACCATCAAAGCAAAAGCCACTCGCGTGGCTTTGCCTCTTGCCCGGTGTTAGCGACGCCTTAGCGGCTACGCAACATTTCCCGCGGAAAGTACTTACCCAGTTCATGTTTGGCGATCGAAGCGCGGTGCACCTCGTCCGGGCCGTCGGCCAGGCGCAGCGTGCGCTGCATGGCCCACCAGTGCGCCAGCGGGAAGTCTTCGGAAACACCAGCACCACCATGAATCTGGATAGCTCGATCGATCACCTTCAGCGCCACGTTTGGCGCCACGACCTTGATCTGGGCAATCTCGCTCGCGGCGATCTTGTTGCCCACGGTATCCATCATGTACGCCGCGTTTAGCGTCAACAGACGCGCCATGTTGATCTCGATGCGGCACTCGGCGATGTGATCCAGGTTGGCGCCGAGACGCGCCAGAGGCTTGCCGAACGCGGTGCGGTTGACCGAGCGCTCGCACATCAGCTTCAGCGCACGCTCGGCGACACCCACGGAGCGCATGCAGTGGTGAATGCGGCCTGGGCCAAGGCGCCCTTGAGCGATCTCGAAGCCGCGGCCCTCGCCGAGCAGCACGTTTTCGTACGGCACGCGAACGTTTTCCAGCAGCACTTCGGCATGACCATGAGGGGCGTCGTCATAGCCGAACACCGGCAGCGGTCGCAGTACTTTCAGGCCCGGCGCGTCCATCGGTACTAGGATCATCGAATGCTGCTGGTGGCGCGGTGCGTCCGGGTTGGTCAGGCCCATGAAGATCATTACTTTGCAGCGTGGGTCGCAAGCACCGGAGGTCCACCACTTGCGGCCGTTGATGACCCACTCGTCACCCTCGCGAACGGCGCGGGCCTGCATGTTGGTCGCATCGGACGAAGCCACGCCCGGCTCGGTCATACCGAAGGCGGAACGAATCTCGCCGCGCAGCAATGGCTCGAGCCACTGCTTCTTGTGCGCTTCGCTGCCGTAACGCACAAGCACCTCCATGTTGCCGGTATCGGGCGCGGAGCAGTTGAAGGCTTCCGGGCCGAGCCCTGAGCTACCCATGATCTCTGCCAACGGTGCGTATTCGGTATTGGTGAGCCCGGCGCCCAGCTCGGAATCCGGCAGAAAGAGATTCCATAAACCTTCGGCCTTAGCCTTGGCTTTGAGCTCCTCGACGATGGCGGTGGGTTGCCAGCGGTCACCCTCGCTCACCTGCTGATAAAAGATTTTCTCGGCGGGATAGACATGCGCATCCATGAACGCCTGGACGCGCTCACGTAGCTCTTGAACCTTGGGGGAATAGGCGAAATCCATGGCGACAGACCTTCTGCGGGTAACGTTTTGTAGTTTTAGATGCTAGAGGACGCCCAACGATTTATCTAAGCTATTTTCCTCGTGTATAAACATTCATCACCGATATATGATCGGCGAATTCCGATACACGCCGGAGAGCACAACAATGAACCTGAACAAGGTCGATCTGAATCTGTTCATCGTTTTCGACGCTATCTACACCGAGGCGAACCTGACCCGCGCTGGGCAGATCGTCGGCATCACTCAGCCCGCCGTTTCCAACGCCCTGGCCCGCTTGCGGGAGACCTTCAACGACCCGCTGTTCGTGCGAACAGCACAAGGCATGGTGCCGACGCCGATGGCGCAAAACATCATCGGACCGGTGCGCAATGCACTGCAGCTGTTACGGGTCTCGGTGCAGGAAAGCCGGACCTTCAACCCTGCGCAGGCAAACAAGACGTTCCGCATCAGCATGACCGACCTCACCGAGGCGGTGGTGCTACCGCCATTGTTTCAGCGTCTGCGTCGTTTGGCGCCGAGCGTGAAAATCGAAAGCATGCTGGCCAAGCGCCGCGAAACCACCAAGGAATTGGCTGCTGGCCGTCTCGATTTCGCCATGGACGCCCCGCTAAATACCGACCCGCAGGTGCGTCACGTCAAGCTGTTGGAAGACCGTTATGTTTGCGCCATGCGTCGCGGTCATCCGCTGGCGAAGGAGAAACTCAGCGTCGATGAATACCTGTCGCTGTCGCACATTCACATTTCCAGTCGGCGCAGCGGTCTGGGGATGGTCGACCTGGCGTTGGGCAAGATGGGACAGCAGCGCAAGATCGCCCTGCGCTCGCAGCATTACATGATGGCCACTCAAGTAATTCAGCACACCGACATGGCGGTGACAGTGCCGGAGCGTTTCGCGCGGCGCCATGACTTGCATCAGATTCCATTACCGGTGGAAATCCCACCACTGGAGACGCACATCTATTGGCACGAAAGCACGGATCAAGACCCGGCCAATCGCTGGATGCGCGAGCAGATGATCGAGATCGCCCAGCAGGTCACTGCGGCGCAGCAAGCCGAATAAAGAGAGGTCCGGCAAGCGCAACGCTTGCCGGTTTTTTATGCGCTCTCGCGCATCACCACTTCGAAGCCCACATCGATTCGCCGTTGCGGCGGCGACTCGCCACGCATCAGGCTGAGCAGCATCTGCCCGGCCAGCTTGCCAACTTCACCGCGGATGGTGCGTACGGTGGTCAGCGCAGGATGCATCCATGCCGCGGCCGGCAGGTCGTTGAAGCCGGCAATTGCCAAGCGCTGTGGCACGGCGAGCTGCAGTTGACGCGCACGAAACAGTGCGCCCAGCGCCAGGTCGTCGTTGTTGAAGAAGATGGCATCGATTTCCGGATGCTTCGCCAGCAGCCTGTCGAGCAGTTCGGCGCCCAGACCGATGGACGAAACCTCGGGCGTTAGCATTTCCAACGCAGCGTCATAGCGAGACGCTGTCCGCATCACGCTTCGGTAACCCTCGGCGCGTTGCAATGTACGCGGATCGAGCTGCGCAGCGGCAAAAGCGATGTTGCGGTACCCACGTTCCAGCAACTGGCGAGTCATCGCCGCGCCCGCCTCGAATTGGGAAAACCCGACGCAGTACTCTTCATCGGCATCGCTCAGCTCCATCAGCGTAACGATGGGGCTGGTATAGCTGCCAAGCACTTCCCGCGCAGCGTCGCTGCGCTCGAAGCCTGTAACCAACAGCCCCGCCGGCTGATGCGCCAGGTAGGCACGGAGCAAACGCTCATCTTCTTCAGGGTGGTAATGGCTGACCCCGATCATCAGCTCGTAACCGGCCGGCATCAGCACGCGCTGAATGGCCTCAACGGTATCTACGAACACCGCGTTCGATAATGAGGGGATGATCACTGCCACGAGGTTCGAGCGGGCGCTCGCCAGGTTGCGCGCCGCCGTATGCGGGACGTAACCCAGCGTCTTGACCGCCGCCATGACTCGCTCGCGCAACGCGTCGGACACTCGGTCGGGTTGCGACAATGCACGCGAGGCGGACATCAGCGAACAACCGGCGCTGCGCGCGACGTCGGATAACGTGGCCCGTTCCAGCGAACGGCGACGGCGAGAACTCATAGCGTGATCCAGCGAGGAGAGAAGAAGATTCTACAACGGGACGGCGCCCCCGCAGGGGCGCGCCAGATCACTTCGGAGCCTTTGCAATCTCGGCCTGGACTTCGTTGAACAGCGGCTCACCCACCGTATCGATCACAGTCTGAATCGCCGGCTTGGCCTGCTCGCGCATACGCTGGATTTCTTCAGGGCTGACCTTGTTGATCTCCATGCCGTGCTCTTCGATTTGTGCCAAGGCTTCGCGGGCTTCGGCACGGGTGTCTTCGCGCTCCGAATCACGCGACTTCTTCGCCGCGTCCATGATGATGTTCTGCTCGGTCTCGGACAGACCATCCCACCAGCGCTTGGACGCCGTGACGATCCATGGGCTGTAGACGTGATTGGTCACGCTCAGGTACTTCTGCACCTCATAGAATTTCGAGGAAAGGATGGTGTTGTAGGGGTTTTCCTGACCGTCGACCGCCTTGGTCTCCAGCGCAGTGAACAGCTCGGAGAACGGCAGCGGAACCGCGTTGGCGCCCATCTGCTTGAAGGTGTCGATGAACACCGGGTTGGGCATCACGCGCAGCTTGATACCGTTGAAGTCTTCCATCTTCTCAACCGGCCGCACGTTGTTGGTGAGGTTGCGGAAGCCGTTCTCCCAGTAGACCAAGCCAACCAGCCCTTTCTCTTCCAGCGCATCCATGACCTTCTGCCCGACCGGGCCATCCAGCACGTAATCCGCCTGCTTCTCGCTTTCAAAGAGGAACGGTGTGTCCCAAACCGCCATTTCCTCAGCGATGCCAACCAGCGTTGCCGTCGAGCCAACCATCATTTCCTGCGCGCCGCCCATCAGCGCGTTCTGCATCTGATCGTCCGATCCCAGGCTGGCGGAGGCGAAGGTACGCATTTTGAGTTTGCCGTCGGACGCCTTGGCGATCTCTTCGGCAAGCAGCTTCGCCGCCCTGCCCTGGTTGCTGTCTTCGTTGAGGCCATAACCAAAGCGGATCATCCGCGAACGGACGTCATCAGCCGCCTGCGCGCTGACCGCGGTGATGGCGCTACCGAGCGTGGTGGCCGCCAGGGCCGCTATGAGAAATCGTTTCATGCTGTCTTACCTTTTGTTGTTGTGGATGAAGTGAAGGTGAAGCGTCTCCCGCCGAGGCAGAAACTGCGTACCGCTGCAGCCAGTCGGAGCGAATCCCGCCCCGATCAGCGCAGCCATTGCAGCGGCACGGTGATGATCGACGGCACGGCAACCAGCAGTGCGACGATAACCAGATAAACAACGAAGAATGGGATCACGCCGCGCACCAGCGTCTCCATGCGCAATCGACCGATACCGCCGACGACGTTCAGCACAGTGCCCACCGGCGGCGTAATCAGACCGATGGAACCAATCAATACGAACATCACGCCGAAGTACACCGGATCGATACCAGCTTTGACCGCGATAGGCGCCAGCACAGGGCCAAGGATGAGGATGGTCGGTGTCAGATCGAGCACCATGCCGATCGCGACCATCAGCACCATGATGGCGACCATCAGCAGCTTCGGATCTTGTGCCAGCGGGCCGAGCATCGTGGCGATCTCATCCGGCAGCTGCGCCAGCGTGATCATGTAGCCGGAGACGATTGCCGCCGCGCAAAGGAACATCACCGATGCCGTGGTGCGGCTCGCGCGAGTCAGCACTTCGACCACGCCGCCCCAGCTGAGCTCGCGATACAACAGGGTCGAAACAGCCAGCGCATAGACTGCCGCCACTACCGCCGCCTCGGTTGGAGTAAACAGCCCGCCGCGCAACCCGCCGACAATGATTACCGGCAACATCAAGGCGGCTGCTCCGTCGACCAGCGCCTTGCGGCGCTCGGCACGGGTGGCCTTCGCTTGCGGCGGCTCTTCGATTTTGCGCGCAATCAGCGTCCAGGCCACCACCAGTCCGGCGCCCATGATCAGCCCGGGCACCATGCCGGCGAGGAACAGCTGACTGATCGACGTATTGGTAACTACGCCATAAATCACGAAAGGCATCGAAGGCGGAATGATCGGAGCGATGATGCCGCCAGCCGCAACCAGGCCGGACGACGAGCTCAGCGGATAGCCGCGCTCGCGCATCATCGGCAGCAACAGCGTCGCCAGCGCAGCGGTGTCTGCCAGTGCCGAGCCGGACATGCTTGCCAGCAGCACCGAGGCGGCAATCGCGACATATCCCAAGCCGCCACGCTTGTGGCCGAAATAGGCCTGAGCCATGTTGATGATCCGGCGAGAAATGCCACCGGCGTTCATCAACTCACCGGCAAGAATGAAGAACGGCACGGCCAGCAGTGGAAAGCTATCGGCACCAGCCTGCAGGTTCTGCGCAATCAGCTGCACATCCCAGAAATCCAGGTACCACATCAGCACCGCGCCGGTGAGGATCAGCGCGAATGCGATCGGCATGCCGAAGGCCATGAAGCCAAACAGTGAAGAAAGGAAGACGACGACAGTCATGTACGGTCCTCTGGCGGGCATTGCCCATGTTGTTATCGGAAGGTCAGTCGGCCGTTACATTGGCGTCGGCGGCGTGCGGCTGGGGCTGCCCGCGCCACACGTTCACCAATTGCAGAAGCGCCAGGACCGTCAGAGCGATCATGCTCGCCATGACCGGCAACATCGCCACAGCCAGCGGGTATCCCACTACCGGGCTGTTGATGTTCCAGCCGAACTGCATCTGGTTCCATCCGCCCAGAGCGGCCATGCCGCTGGCAACCGCTACCATCAGCCAACTGGTCGAATCGACCACGCGGCGGGCCAGTCTCGGGAAGCGATCGCGGATTATGCTGAAGGCCATCAACTCGCCCCGGCGCATGCTGGAGGCGACGCCGACAAAGACCAGCCAGACAAAGGCCAATCGCGAAAGCTCCTCGGCGCCAGTCCAACCGGTACCGAAGGCGTAACGCAGCACCACGCTGCTGAACACCACGATCACCATAAAAGCGAGCAAAGCGGCCATCAGCCAATCGGTGATCCGATCGAAGCTCTGCGCTACTTTTCCGCTGTAAATAGGCGCGTTGGTCAATTCAGCGCCGCGCTCCAGCTCTGTGTTAGCGCTATCAAGCGGATGCGCGGAAAGATTCTCTCGATCGGCGATTTCCAATCCAGGGTCGCGCTGCATCCAGCTGACGATTTTTTCGTGCACCTGCTCGCGCGGCTCGCTGGCATCGACCACCAACACACCCGGTTCGCCTTCCGGCGATTCAAGCGTGGCGAACTGACTGTCCACCAGAGAAATCGGCATGAAATGCCCTGCACGGCCACCGACGCGCTGAACGGCAGTGTCGTAATCGATGGACAGATGGGCGAAACGCAAGGCGGGAACCGCATCGCGCAGCAGGTCGCGGTAGCGGCGCTTGAGTGCGGAACAGGCGAGCACGAAGCCAACGTCGTCTTCGATTGCCTTTTGCATCTCGATGATGAGCTTCTGCAGCCACTCGACACGATCGGCGTCGGATAGCGGCGTGCCGGCACGCATGCGTGCGACATTTTCTTCGGGATGGAAGTTGTCGGCTTCGATATGACGAAAACCCAGTGCATCGGCGACGGCATGGCTGGTTTCGGTCTTGCCCGAACCGCTGACGCCCATAACCACCAGCACGCGGCTGATAGCAGGAAAATCGCTGTTGGAGTGGGAATCCACTATCGGCTCTCCGGCAGCATCGACGTGCTGCGTTATGATTGTTGCGTCGAATGGTAGCGCTAACATGTGAAGGTCATAACTACCGTTCGTCGGCTTTTTTTCCGGCCGAACGGTCATCATGGTGGTTATGCTGCTTCGGTTTTGCCAGCGCGCTGACTACAATCGCCGCCGCACCCCGAGGAGAAATGCAATGCCCAAAGCCATGGCGCGCCACATTCTGGTGAAAACCGAAGCCGAAGCCGCGCAGCTGAAAAAGCGCATCGCCAACGGCGAAGCCTTCGATGTGCTGGCGAAGAAATATTCCACCTGCCCATCCGGCAAGAAAGGCGGTGACCTAGGCGAAATTCGCCCCGGACAGATGGTGCGCAGCATCGACCAGGTCATTTTCAAGAAGCCGTTGCGTGAGGTGCATGGGCCGGTGAAAAGCCAGTTCGGTTATCACCTCGTGCAGGTGTTCTACCGGGAGTGATCGTTCGTTCAACTCGATTCACCGAAACGCTGTAGCTGCATCTCCCGGCCGCCCCTGCGCGGCCATCAGCTTGTCTGCGTGCTGGCGAACCTGGTCCAGCAACTCCAACTGCGCCGCAGAAGGCGCTTCCTGCGCTCGTACTAGCGCATACAGCGGCACCGGGATCAGCGGCTCCAGTGGACGTGCCTGAATCAATTGCCCTTCGTTAGCCAGCGCCGTGAGCGGATCGACCAATGCAATCCCCTGCCCGGTGGCTACTAGTGAACGCGCCAACTGATAAGTCTGTACCCAAGTATCGATGCGCGGTGGTGGGCTGAGCTGCTCCAGATGGCCTCGCAGCAGGCCGCCCAGCGCATCGCGGGTGTCCAGCCCGATTAGTGGCGCATCGGTTAGCTCCTCAAGCCGCAAGGGTTGCTGCAATACATTACTGGGCCACCAACCGCTCGGGGCGATTACCATCATTTGTCCTTGCGCGAGGATCTGGCTGCTGAGGCCCGGATGCTCCACGGCCTGCAATGTCAGTCCAAGATCGGCTTCGCGCAGTAGCAACGCCTCTACGATTTCCGCAGTGTGTTGAGTCGCGAGCTGACACGGCGTGTTGGCGAAGCGGCTTCGCCAGCAGCGCAACGCATCGGGCAGCAGCGCCTGTGCCAACGCGGGTGTACAGATCAGTCGTAACGCACGGTCTTCGCCGCGGCCGAGGTTATCCGCCAAACGCCGAAGGTTTTGCAAGTCAGCCGCCAGGCGTTCGGTTTCCTGCTGAAGAATGCGTGCCTCCGCGGTCGGCTGCAGTTTGCCGCGCACACGATTGAACAGCGCGAATCCGAGCTGCTGCTCGGCATGCTTGAGAATCTTGCTCGCCGCCGGCTGTGAGATATGCAGCAGTTGCGCCGCGGCGGTAAGACTGCCGGTCTGCAAAATGGCCTGGAACAATTCGATGTGGCGAAGGCGCATGCGTATGTTCCTGATCTGATCCGCCAGAGCATAACCTCCGGTTATGCATTGTCTCCATCCTTTCATTGGCCGCTGCGCTCGCCTTCGCCATAGGCTCCTGTTACCACGATCAGGGAGCGAAGCGATGCGAATTGCGGTAATTGGTGCCGGCGTTGTCGGCCTGACAACGGCCTATGCACTGATACGCCAGGGTCATCAGATCGAGCTGATCGAAAAGCGCGATCAGGTTGCGCTGGAGACCAGTTTTGCCAACGGCGGCCAGCTCAGTTATCGCTACGTCTCGCCTCTGGCCGACGCGGGTGTCCCGCTGCAGGCGCTCGGCTGGATGTTGCGCGGCGCCGACGCACCTCTGCGTTTTCGGCCACGGATGAGCATGCAGCAGTGGCGCTGGTGTCTGCGCTTTCTGCTCGCCTGTCGGCGCTCGACCAACCAGCGCAACGCGGCGCACCTGTTGCGCCTGGCGTTGCACAGTCAGCAAGTCTTACGTAGCTGGCGCGAACACGATGGGCTGAGCGACTTCGCCTGGCGCGCCAATGGCAAGCTGGTGATCTATCGTGATGGTGCGAATTTCGAAAAGGCCGCTGCCGGGCTCGGTACGAGTTCGGATCAATTAGTGCTCGACGCCCAGCGGTGCACCGAAATCGAGCCCGCGCTGCTCCCCTTGGCTGGAGAACTACGAGGTGGAATCTATTCGCCGGGCGATGAGGTCGCCGATTGTCACTTGTTCTGTCGACGTCTGCTCGAGCGGCTGAAACAGTCACCGGACTTTCGATTGCACTGTGGGCAGGCAGTCGGCGCGTTGCACAGCGAGCGCGGCCGGATTCACTCGCTGACTCTCGGCAACGAGGAACTGAAGCTGGACCATTTGGTTGTTGCCGCCGGTGCCGCCAGCGTCGCCTTGCTACGGCCGCTCGGCATCGAGCTGCCGATCTATCCGCTCAAGGGTTATAGCCTGACACTGCCTTTGAATAGCCGGTTGGGAATTCCGGAAACCAACGTGACCGATTACGACAACAAGGTGGTGTACGCACGCCTCGGCGACCAACTGCGCGTTGCTGCGATGGTCGACATCGGCGGCTGGGATGCCAACCTCGACCACGGACGGATCGCGATGCTGCAACGCCTCGCCAGCGAGATCTTTCCCGCCGCGGGAGATTATCGCAGCGCTACCCAATGGGCCGGCCTGCGCCCGGCAACCCCGGAGGGTACGCCGCTGCTTGGCGCTACTGGCATTGACAATCTCTGGCTCAACGTCGGTCACGGCAGCCTTGGTTTCACCCTGGCCTGCGGCAGCGCCGAGCTGCTTTGCGACCTGATCAGTAACAAGCGACCAGGCGTTGCGCTGGATGGCCTGGCGCTTACTTCCTAACTTCACTTTAAAACAGAGGACTCCGTATGACCTTGCAGCGCATCAACAGCAATGAACGCATGTCTGCCGCCACGACCTTCGCCAATATTGTTTTTCTCGCCGGGCAGGTGCCGGATGACCGCAGCGAGGACGTGTCCGGGCAAACCCGTCAGGTGCTGGCGAAGATTGACGATCTGCTGGCCGCAGCCGGTTCCGACCGTTCGCGAATGCTCAGTGCACAGATCTGGCTGAAGGACATCGACGCCGACTTCGCGGCGATGAACGTCGTCTGGAGTGAGTGGTTGCCGACCGGCTGCGCACCCGCGCGGGCAACCGTGGAAGCACGCCTCGCGTCGGCGGACGTGCTCGTGGAAATCATGGTTATTGCCGCCAGCGTCTGAGGAGGCAGCGCTTGCAGCGATGCCGGATAGGCCGCCGTTGCCGCGATAGACGACGTGGCTGACCTTGTTTCACCCAATAACAACAACATGAGAGGGAATGACGATGAACCAGAATATCCGTATCAGCTTGCTGGGCTGTGTCTTAGCGGGCTCGCTGAGTGCGACCACGGTCGTGGCCCAGGAGCGTTTCGTCACCATCGGCACCGGCGGCCAGACCGGCGTCTACTACACCGCCGGCCAGTCGATATGCCGGTTTCTCAATCGCGCCGAGACGGAGCCGGCAATCAAATGCAATGCGCCGTCCACCGCCGGCAGCGTGACTAACATCGTGTCGTTGAAAAACGGCGAATTCGAATTCGGTTTCATCCAATCCGACCACCAGCATAAGGCCCTGAATGGCCTCCCTCCGTTCGACAAGGACGGTCCGATCGAAGAATTGCGGGCGGTATTCTCATTGCAGACCGAGATTCTCACCGTCGTCGCCCGAAGCGACAGCGGCATCAAGACCTTCGATGATCTCAAGGGCAAGCGGGTGAACATCGGCGTTCCAGGCTCCGGTAGCCGCGACACCTTCGACGAAGTGATGAAGGCCAAGGGCTGGACCAACGCCGACTTCTCTCTGGCCGGCGAACTCAAGCCCGCGGAAATGGCTTCGGCGCTCGGTGACAACAACCTCGACGCCATTACCTACGTGGTCGGCCATCCCAGCGGTGCCATTCAGGAGGCACTGACGAATGTCGAAGCCGAGCTGATTCCGGTCAGCGGTACGGAAATCGATAAGTTTCTCCAGGGTGCCGATTACTACACCGCGGCCGAAATTCCAGCCGGGCTCTACCCGGGCGTGGACGCGGCGGTGCCTTCCATTGGCGGCAAGGCGGTGCTGGCAACCATGGAGAAGACCGATCCGGACGTCGTGTATCAGCTGGTCAAATCCGTGTTCGACAATCTCGAGCGGTTCAAGCGCCTGCATCCTGCCTTTGCCGGCCTGGAAGCCAAGGACATGATCCGCGTCGGCCTCACCGCACCGCTGCACGAAGGCGCCGAGCGGTTCTATAAAGAGAAAGGATGGCTCTGATCAGGTTGCGCCGCCGCTGATTGGGCGGCGCTTGCAATCAGTGTTTGTGATCGGCGCTGACGAAGGTCAGCGACGAGAACATACCGCGCACGCGTGCGTCCGGATCGTCACTGTCGACCGTGGTCGCTGCCGCGATCACGTTCAGGCCCCGGTTGCGCACTGGGATTCGCGCCCTGCCCTGTTGATCAGTGGTGGCGACAACTTTTTCCGGGTCGTTGATGTAGTCGCCGATCAGATCGATGCCTTCTGTGGCTTTTCCGTCCACCAGTACCTGCACCTCCAGCTCGTCACCGACGTCGACCGCAAGCGGATCCCGCTGCGGCACGATGACCAGCTTGAGCTTGTCCAGCGCGGGTAATTGCGCACCTTCCTTCAGAACCGCCAGGCTGTATTTGTAATAGCGACCGGAGTCCAATGCACCCGGCACTTGGGTTTCACCGACGTTCAGCCACTTTTTGTCCGCGGCTTGCGTCCAGTAGCCGTTGTCCAGCGCCACGCTGATCACCGCTGCGTCATCCAAAGGCTGAAGACGGGCATGATCGTCGAGCCGCTCGACTGTGACGGGTATTCTCCCGCCGGACAGGTTGGTCGCCCAGGCTCCGGAAATCTTCTTCGCGTCATAGGCGTTGTCCTCGGCGCCGTGGCCGTAAATGACCTCGATGTTGCCGCGCCGTTCCTCCGTCCACATCCCGTGGGCCCAAGCTTGACCTGCCATCAGCATCGTGATCAGTGCAGCGGTTATTTTCGCGTGTTGCTTGCTCATTTCTTCTTCCTATAAATGGGGATTGGTATCCGGTTCGTGGACCGAGCCGGGTCAGGCATTACAGATTCAACGACAGGCTCAGACTGAGGTTGCGCGGCTCACCCGGCATCACCCAGACATTGCTGTAAGAGCGCTCGTAGTAAGTGCGGTCGAACGCGTTGTTGAGGTTCACGCCCAAGGTCAAGTCTTCCGTAGCCTTGTAGCGCGCCAGCAGATCCACAGTGGTGTAACCCGGCAGTTCGAAGCCGCTGTCCGAGACGTTGCCGGATCGCTCGCCGACGTAGTTCACCCCGCCGCCCAGCTCAAGCCCTCGCAACCCGCCATCGAGAAATTCGTAAACGCCAAGCAGGCTGCCGCTGTGCTCAGGCACGTTGAGCAGGCGGCTTCCGCGCGCCAGGGTGTTGTCCTCGGTAACTTCGGCATCGACATAGGCGTAGGCGCCAATGACGCGAATCTGATCGCTCAACTGACCGGTTAGCTGAAAATCAATACCGCGGCTACGCACTTCACCGGCTGCGACCTGATAGGTCGTGTCGCCAGGGTCGGCGGTGAGCACGTTTTCCTTGGTCAGATGAAAAGCGGCGACCGTCATGCCGAGACGGCTGTCGAGTAAATCCAGCTTGAAGCCGGCCTCGTAACCCAGACCTTCTTCTGGGTCGAAAGCCGCGCCGGACGCGTCCGCGCCGCCATTTGGCTTGAATGACTGGGAGGCGTTGGCAAACACGCCAATATTGGGCGTTAACTGATACAGCGCGCCGATACGCGGGGTCAGCTTTTCGTGAGTCTGCTCGGTGCGCGTGCCGCTTACTTCGTTATCCAGGCGATGTTCATAGTGGTCGTAGCGAGCACCGATGACACCGAAGAGCTTTTCGGTGAAACGCATCTGGTCCTGCAAGTTCAGCGAACGGGAATGGACCAGCTCGTGCCGATCGGTGCTGCGTCCATTGAGCCCCACACTGAACGGTGGCCGCGGCTGGCCGTACACCGGCTGATAGATATCGATCTGTGACACCGGATTTGAGCGTAGCAGCCGCTCGTTCTTCGCATAGCGCTCGTACTCGGTGCCGATCAGCAGGTTGTGTTCGACACTACCGGTGTAGACCAAGCCGCGCAGTTCCAGCTGGGTGATGCTGTCTTGCCAGTCGAAGTCTCGGTAGCGGTACTCGCGGTTGATCGTTCGAGCATCAGCGAAGCTGCTCGCCTCGGTGGCGCCACCGTTCAGGCGGCCCTGCTTGTAATGGCTGGCGAGACGGACCGTCCAGCTGGCATTCAGGTCATGTTCGATCTCGGCCTGCAGGCTCTCATTGTTGTTTTGAATATCACCGTCTTCGGGCTCCCCCAGGAAGGTCGAGCGTGAGACGTTGCCGAGCCGGTCGTTCGGCGCCACCACACCGCGGTCGAACACCTGACTGTTGCGAATGACCTCGGCTTGTACGAGAAGGCGGGTCTGCGGCGTCAGCTCCCAACTGAAAGCCGGTGCGATGAACTGGCGGTCGCCGGAACGGTAATCCCGGAAACTCTGGTTGTCCTCCACCGCGAGATTCATGCGATAGAGCATCTCGCCCTCATCATCCAGCGGAGTGTTCACGTCCAGGCTGCTGCGATACCGGTCCCAGCGGCCAGCGCTCAAATCCAGACGTGCAAATTGGTCGTTCTGGGGACGCTTGCTGACGATGTTGATGGTGCCGCCGGGATCACCGCGGCCGTAGAGACTGGACGCTGGCCCTTTGAGAACATCGATGCGCTCAACGTTGGAAGCGTCTTGCGGATTCATGTGACCACGGTTGACGCTAAAACCGTCCTTGTAGAATTCCGAGGTGGTCAGTCCGCGGATGCTGTATTCGTACATGGTCAGGCCGCCAAAGTCGTTCTGACGCGCCACACCGCCAGCGAAGTCCAAGGCCTTTTCGATGCGCGGGCTATCTAGATCCTCAAGCACCGTGTCGGGAATGACGCTGACCGCTTGCGGGATTTCCTCCAGCGGGCTGTCCGTCTTGGTTGCGCTTATCGAACGTCTGGCTCGATACCCCGCAGCGGCGTCTCTCTGCTCTCGTTCGGCCGTGACCACAACCTCTTCCAGAACTGCCGTTTCTGCGTCCTGCGCCATCGCAGGCATAGCGCCGATGCCAGTCGCTACTGCCATCCCGATAAAACCTGCTGAAACCTTCCTACTGCTCATAACGCTTCCGATTCAGATGTTATACCATAACACTCTGAACGGAGCGTTCCGCTGTTGTCAAGATTGCGCCGCGCTCTGCGACGGTTGTTCATAGTTCGCATCGCCAGACCTAGGTGGAAAGCCGCTTTTCGTCGCGATCCAGTCGAGCTTTGCCCGGGCAGTGGAGCCTCAAAGCCCATTGTATCGGGGCTTTATATGTTATCCACAGAAGCTGTGGATAACGCTGTGAACATAACTGGGATGACTCGCCCAAAGGCCCGACTGGCGCGGCTTAGGAACAGATCGGCGAGTTTTTACCCAATAGCATTTACACGTTATAAATCAGTCACTTAAGTCAAGACAGCCAAACAGAGGAAACGCCCTGAAAGGGTGTTGTGGTCGGGCCTTGTCGTATGTGCATAAAAATTCTTGTCAATGTTTTTTTAAGAAAAAATGGCAGCTATAAGACTAGACAAACCACCTTTTCCGGCTCTATAAGCCGGCCTATTGCCACCATCAGGTCACAGCAACAACGCTACGCCGTATGTAATCAGTTGGAAAAGCGCAACGGGCAGCCATATCTCCTTTCTTTTGTCCGGACGGCGGGCTTGGAGGTTGGCGAATTTGAGGTAGTTAGGCGTGCCATGCACGACGTCTACGTCAGCAAACGATCAGATGGTTGCCGACTCCTGCGCACGCCGCGCACGGATGACAACAACTCCGCGTGCAGCTGTTGGTTTTCTGCCGGAGAAAATGGCAGCGAGCTCTCGAGCTTCAGGCTCCGACGGCACCGGAGGTAACTGGCCTGGGCTCCTGTCCATGATCGGCCCGCATCCCGAGTTGCCATCCAAGATAGGCCCACAGGAGCGCGCAAGCCGCACCGATCAGCGCAGCCAGACTGTTACCCTGCCCGAGCATGTCGAGCAGACTTTTAGCCCAGCCGCTGACGGCATCTCCGCCTCGATAGACCACTGTGTCGATGAAGTTCTTGGCCTTGTATTTGCTCTCGGCGTCCAACGGCGCAAACAGCATCTCTCTTCCGGGGCGGACGAATGCGTACTCACCGATTCGTCGCACGATCATTACCGCCGCAAGCAGGGCAAATCCGGGCGCCAGTGCGAGGCCGACAAACCCGATACACATGAGCATCGGCACGATCGCCAGCAGCACACGCACACCGACCTTTTGCGCGATGCGGCCAGTAATGAACAGCTGGGACAGCAAAGCGCCTGCCTGCACGATGAAGTCAATGATGCCGAAGACTCTGACCTGCGCCTCGCGATCGGGGAAACGCTCGGCAACCAAGCGAGCTTGCTCGAAGTAGAGAAAGGTAGTGACCGTCGCCAGCAGCACCACGAACCCGGCGATCCCCAGCAGATAAGGCGACCTGAGCACCGCCGTCAACCCGCTGAACGGATTACCGGGCAATGGCTGGCGGGGGTTTTCCGTCGGCTCCGCGCCTGGCCTGCCGGCGCCGCCATCTTCACGCCATCGCATCAGTACTTGCTTCAAAACCAACGCCAGACCGAGCAATAGAGCCGCCAGCAACATCAGCCCGGACGTGCCAATAGAGCCGATAAGCGCTGCGCTCAGGGCTGGCCCCAGCAGGCCGCCAACGCTGGCGCCGGCTGCAATGAAGGCAAACAGGCGTTTGGCCTGCTCGCTGTCGAACACGTCTGCCATCAGGCTCCAGGCCACAGACACAACGAACAGGTTGTAGACCGATATCCATACATAAAAAACGCGCGCCAACCAGGTGCTATCGGGCTGGAGCTGAAACAGCACAACGAACACCAGAAGGTTGATGCCGAAAAAGCCGTACACCCAATCGACGAAATGCCGGCGAGGTACCCGAGAGCTGAGCCAGGTGAGCAGCGGAACGGCCGCCAGCATGACCAGAAAGGTCACGGTGAACAGCCACTGCAGATTTTCGATGCCCGCCGCGATGCCCATTGATTCGCGTATCGGACGCAGCATGAAGTAGCCCGCGAAAAGGCAGAGGAATAGAAGGAACCCGGACAATGCCGGGCGCAGCTCATGGTCACGGGCGTTGAGAGCGACGCTCAGCCGGTGCAGGTGGGAAGACGTGTTCATGGAAGCTCCTAAAGGAGACATTGCAGATGAGTGGGCACGGGACAGCATCCGTGCCCCGGTTGCATCAGGGATAGGCGACACCCGTGAGCTGCTCGGAGACGACCCAGAGCCGCTCGGCCTCCGCCTCAGCGGTGGCTGCCGGTGGGGTCTTGGCGAAGCCCAGCGGACCGCGCTTTTCCTCATCTCCGGTCGGGCCGTAGTAGGCACCGCCAATGGCCTCAGGAGCGGTGGCCGCATACAGCGTGGACAAAGCGCCCTGAGCCGCTGAGTGGTACTCGTCACGGTCCTCGGCCCATTGCTGACCGAATTGGCTGTTCAAGCCTGGGCCGCGTGCGATCAGCTCGGTCACGGCGACACCAGGATGCGCCGCGATGCTGCGGATGCCCCAGCCTGCAGCCTCGCTGCGCCGCTGTAACGCAAAGGTCCAATGCAGAACAGCGAGCTTCGACTGCGCGTAAGTGGTGTAGGGGTTGTATGCCTGCTCGGCCTGCAGGTCTTCGAAGTTCAGCTCTGCGCGAGCGGCGGCAATGCTTGAGAGACTGACCACTCGGGCATCTTGGCTTTCACGCAGCAACGGCACCAGCAGGCCGGTCAGGGCGAAGTGTCCCAGGTAATTGGTTGCCAGCTGAAGCTCGAAGCCGTCGGCGGAGGTACCGCGCTCGGGCGGCGCCATGATGGCGGCATTGTTGATCAGCACGTCGAGACGCGGCAGCCGATGTTTGAGACGCTCGGCCAGGCCACGTACGGAGGAAAGGTTGGCCAGATCCACTGCCTCGAATACCACCTTTGCATCGGGCACCGACTCCTGAATCCGAGCGATGGCCTGTGCGCCGCGCTCAGGGTTGCGAGCGGCAATGATGACCTCAGCGCCGGCACGCGAGAGTGCCAGCGCATCCTCGAATCCCATGCCACTGGTACCACCGGTGATCAGGATAATGCGACCCGCCTGCGGAGGTATGTCGCTTGCGGTCCAGTCCGGTTTCGGCGCAACGCGACCGGAGGCCTCAATGCTCATGCCCCCTACAAGCGCGACGCCCGCGGTCAGTGTGCGCGCTAGGGCCAGGAATCGGCTGGTGCTTCGTTGGGAGCCCGCTGGGGGCGTTTCGGTGCTGTTCCACATAGCTGAACCCTCTGTTGAAACCGGCAATGCCGGAGGAGAGTCGATTATTTCTGTACGACAGCGATGTGATAATCCGATCTTTTCTGGATGACCCGTACGGCGCAGCGTACAGTTGCCTTCAACCAAGTGGAGGCTTCATGCGCCAGCCCAATCTAAGTGACGTCGCCTTGTTCGCATCCGTTGTTGAAGCCGGCGGCTTTCGAGCCGCCGCGCAGAAGCGTGGAATGTCCGCCTCTTCGTTGAGCGACTGCGTACGCCGCCTTGAAAGCGATATAGGCGTGCGGCTGCTTAACCGCACCACACGCTGCGTGACCGCGACAGCTGCCGGTGAGCGCTTGCTCGAGCGCCTGCGCCCTGCCCTGCTTGAAATTCAGTCTGCCTTCAATGATCTGGATGACGACGCGCATCGCCCGGTCGGAACAATCAAACTGAATGTCCCGGTTCCCGTAGCGCGTTACATGCTGCCGGATCTGCTGACGCGCTTCCTGAAGCTCTACCCCGGCGTGAATGTCGAGGTCATGATGGAAAACACCTTTATAGACGTCATCGCTGCGGGCTACGACGCAGGGGTACGCTACGAGGAAAGCCTGGCCAAGGACATGATCGCCGTGCCGATCGGCCCTCGGCGCCAGCGCTTTGTTGCCGCCGCCGCGCCAGCTTACCTGGCCGCACGAGGCACACCGTTTCATCCTGCCGAACTGGAAGACCACGAACTGCTGGGCCACCGCTTCGAAAGCGGTAAGGTCGGTATATTCGAGTTCGAGAAGGACGGCCTGACGTTTCGAATCCCGCCGCGCAGCCAACTGCTCACGTCCTGCCACGATCTCAAGATCCGTGGCGCCGTAGCCGGCCTCGGTATCGTCTACACCTTTGAGGAATTCTTGCGCGAAGAGCTGGCCGACGGGAGGCTGGTGCCCATCCTCGAAGATTGGTGGCAGCACTTCGACGGTCCTTTCCTGTACTACCACGGACGTCGTCATATCCCTTCGCCGTTGCGGGCGTTCGTTGACTTCATCAGGGCCGAAGCGCAAACGTAGTCGCGCTGCTCGGCCGCTGCTACCGAACCGTATTGCACCGGTAACCAGACGGAAGCCCTGACACGACAGAACACTAGCTTCACGAACGCGCTACGCCGGCATGCATTTGCCTTGCCGATTACCGGTGCGCCTCATCGTTGAAAGCGGTCAGGGCTTTTAGGTTTTCAAACTTTCACGGAAGGCCGGATCGTCCAGGTACGCCACGTTGAGACGCGTCCAGGGGACGGGAACGTTACGGTTTACAGCGAAGATCGAACCAGGGGCGAGCATTACGCCTTTGCTCAGACAGTGGCGGGTCAGGTCGTTGGTGTCATCGACACCGGGAAAACGGGCCCAGAGATAGAGGCTCTGTTCTGGACGGCAGAAAACTTCGGCATCCAGTTCATCGAGGATTTCCAGTCCGCGACGTGTGGCATCCCGGAGCCGATCCTGCAGGCGCGCCAGGTGTCTGAGGAAGTGCCCTTCCCCCAGGATCACGTCAATGGTGCGTTCGCTGTATTCGGCGCCGCTGTTGTGCAGGAGCATCTTCAGGTCGGCCAGTTCCTCGATGCGCTGTTTGCTGCCGGCGATAAAACCGACCCGCAGTGCCGCTGAGATCGATTTTGAAAAGCTCCCCAGATACAGCGTGCGGCTCAGTTGATCCAGGGCCGAGAGCTTGACCGACGAGCTTGGCTTGAAGTCGGCCATGGCATCGTTTTCTACGATGAGCAGGTCATGGATATCGGCGATCTGTAGCAGTCGATGCGCCTTGGCTGGCGAGAGGTCGGACCCAGTAGGGTTATGCCCAATGGACTGCAGAAAGAACAACTTGGGTTTGTGCCGCTTGAGTATACGCTCCAGTGCGTCCAGGTCAGGGCCGTCCGCTTGGCGAGGCACCCCGAGCATGCGCGCGCCTTGCAGCTGCAACTTGCCGAACAGAGGGTAGTAACCCGGGTCCTCCACCAGCACGACGTCGCGCGGCATCACATAGCGGCGAATGATCAGATCCATCCCGTGGTTCGCGCCGAGAGTCGTGACGACCTGCCTTGGCGAGACGGTGATCGCGTAGTCTGCGAGCTTTTGAATCAGCCGTTGGCGCAGCCCTGGATTGCCAAGACGCGTGCCATAGCGAAACAGGGTTGTGACTCCTCCCCTCACCACCTGACGGTGAAACTTGTCCAGGCGCATATCCATCAGCCACTCCACCGGCGGGAATCCTTCACCTAGATGCGAGTGACCCGGTTCGCGCACGAACTGCTGGCGCATCATCCAGATTGTGTCGAGCGCGCGGGTATAAGGCTCCGACTCATCGTCCTCCGTGCTGATCGCCGGCACGTCGCAGACAAAGAAGCCGCGGCCATGGCGGCCCTCGACCAACCCTTGCGAAGCCAGGTGCTCATAGGCGGTGATGACCGTGTTTTTCGAATACCGGTGCAGGCGCATGTACTCGCGCAGCGAAGGCAGCTTGTCCCCGGCCTTGAAAGCGCCATCGGCTATCTGCTGCGCAATGGCAGCGGCAACTTTTTGCGCAAGCGTCTGACGAGCCATGGTGGAGTTCCGGTGAGGGTGCAGGCTCGAACTGTCTCGCGAAACTGTACCTTCTTTCAAGGATACAGATGGGGCTACCGTTGACGCATCCAACAACAACTGACTCCCTGAGGAGCGCCCTGATGTCCGTTGACTCCCGCGTGTCCCAATTCCGAAACCTCTCCCCTGCCCAGCGTCTTGAACACCTTCAGCAGTTGCTCACTTTGTCCGAAGCGGACACTGCCCTGCTGCGTGACGCCGGCGCGCTGCCGCTCGAGATTGCCGAAGGCATGATCGAAAACGTGGTTGGCAAATTCGAGTTGCCTTACGCCATCGCCAGCAACTTCCAAATCAATGGTCGCGACATCCTGATCCCGCTGGTGGTCGAGGAGCCGTCCATCGTCGCTGCGGCTTCATTCATGGCGAAGCTGGCGCGCCCAACCGGTGGGTTCCTCACCTCCAGCAGTGCGCCGCTCATGCGCGCCCAGGTCCAGATCGTGGGCGTGGATGACCCCTACAACGCGCGCCTCAGCCTGCTGCGCAACAAGGAGGAGATCGTTGCCCTGGCCAACAGCAAGGACCAGTTACTGAACAAGCTGGGCGGCGGCTGCCGGGACATCGAGGTGCATACCTTTATCGAGAGCCCACGGGGTCCGATGCTCGTCGCACACCTGATCGTCGACGTACGCGACGCCATGGGCGCCAACACGGTTAATACCATGGCCGAGGCCGTGGCACCTTTGATGGAGCAGCTCACCGGCGGCAAGGTGCGCCTTCGCATCCTTTCTAACCTGGCCGACTTGCGCCTGGCGCGTGCCCAGGTGCGTATCGCACCCGAACAGCTGAACACCGCCGACTACAACGGGGCAGATGTGATTGAGGGCATCATCGACGCCTATACGTTCGCCGCGATTGACCCGTACCGGGCCGCGACCCACAACAAGGGCATCATGAACGGCATTGACCCACTGGTAGTCGCTACCGGCAACGATTGGCGCGCAGTGGAAGCAGGCGCGCATGCCTATGCCTGTCGCAACGGGCACTACGGCTCGCTGACGACCTGGGAAAAGGACGGCAGCGGCCATCTTGTCGGCACCATCGAGATGCCCATGCCGCTGGGCCTGGTGGGCGGCGCAACCAAGACCCATCCCCTGGCGCAGCTTTCCCTGCGCATCCTGGGCGTGAAGACCGCCCAGGAGCTCGCTGAGATTGCCGTCGCCATTGGCCTGGCGCAGAACTTGGGCGCTCTGCGGGCGCTGTCTACCGAAGGAATCCAGCGCGGCCACATGGCGCTGCACGCTCGCAACATCGCGTTGTCAGCCGGTGCTCGCGGTGATGAGGTCGATTGGGTGGTCAAGCGCATGGTCGAGGCCAAGGACGTACGCGCGGATCGCGCCGAAGCGCTGCTCAACGAGAAGCGCGGCCAATGAGTACCGATGCGGTCAGGCTGGTTGAGGTCGGCCCGCGCGATGGTTTACAGAACGAGCCGTGCGCCTTGCCCGTGGATACTCGCGTCAGGCTGATCGAGCGGCTCGTCGCGGCAGGCCTGCGCCACTTGGAAGTCGGCGCGTTCGTCTCGCCTCGCTGGGTCCCGCGGATGGCAGGTTCCGACGAGATCATGCGCTGCCTCGCTCCGTTGCCTAGCGTCACCTACAGCGCGCTGGTACCCAACGAGAAAGGCCTGAACTCGGCATTGGAAAGCGGCTGCCGCGAGGTCGCCGTGTTCGCAGCCGCCTCGGAAGCCTTCTCGCAGCGGAACATAAACTGTTCCATTGCCGAAAGCCTGGAGCGGTTTGAACCGGTCCTCAGCAAAGCCAAGGAAGCGGGCATAGCCGTGCGTGGCTATGTCTCCTGCTCGCTGGGTTGCCCCCTCAGCGGCGACGTTGAGATAGCCGAGGTTGTCCGGGTCAGTGCCGCGCTGTATGAGATGGGCTGCTATGAAGTCAGCCTGGGCGACACCATCGGCACCGGCACGCCGGGCAAGACCAAAGCCCTGATCGAGGCCTGCGCTTCGGAAATGCCGATCGCCGCACTCGCCGGTCATTTCCACGATACCTACGGCATGGCTGTGGCCAACCTGCACGCGGCGCTGGAAGCCGGCGTTCGGGTATTCGACAGCTCCGTCTCCGGGCTTGGCGGCTGCCCCTATTCACCAGGAGCTACCGGCAATGTCGCAACGGAGGACGTCGTCTACCTGCTCCATGGCCTGGGTATTCAAACCGGCGTGAACTTGGACACGCTGGTGGACACCGGCACGTTCATCGACCATGAGCTTGGTCGGCGGACGGCTTCACGTACAGCGAAGGCAATCAAGGCAAGACGGGAGCGAACGCTCGAACGCACCCCGACCTGACGCGTTTTTCCCAATAACAACAAAAGCCCACCAGGGCAGGAGAAGCATCATGCAATACCCGATGGCCAACTTGCGTGCCCTGTGCCTCGCCGGACCGGAGGCACCACTATGAACAAGCCCGAGCTCTACGAAGTCTGGGGTGACACTGTCAACAGCCGCCACCTGGTTATGGCAATCATCATTGGCGCCTGCGTCAGCCTAGCCACCTTCTATCTCGCCCAACACCTGCTGCTCGGCTTGGTCGAGTCGCCGCAGATGGCGCGGGCTTACGCCATGCTGACCGGCATTCTGGGTTGTCTAGCCGGTGGCGTGATCAGCGCCATGCTGTTCAAGCCCAAGCGCGAAGTCGTCGAGCATATGGCCGACCCGACGTTCCGCCAGCAGGTGCTCGCCGATCTGACGGCAGAGCATGGCACCCTGGGACGGCTGGATGAGCTGCCGCCCGAAGTAGTGGCCGAACTACGTGAGCTGGCGCTCTATGACCTGTTCCGTGAAGCCGAAGCCGCCGAGGTCCGGCATGCCACCGAAGCGCCCTCGCCTATCGATGCGCTACCCGCTCAAGTCAGCCTGAGCGGAGGGCGTTCGTAATGGAAGGCTTACTCGACCAGATCCTCGTCGCCTTTGGTATGGGACTTATCGGCGCAGTGGTGTTCGCCGCCATTGGCCTGATTTCCGGGAGTGATGAAACCACTACTCTCGCCCCGTTGACCCTACTGGTGGTGCTCCTTGGCGTCCCGCCGGAGGGTGTGTTCACCTTCTTTCTTGCAGGCGCGGTGGCCAAACATATGACCCACGCGGTTCCGACCGCTTTGCTGGGCATTCCGGGCGACACCATGGCCACGCCATTGATGGCCGAAGCCAATTACTTGCGAAAACTCGGCGTACCTCACATCGCGCTTCGCAAGATGATCTCGGGTGGTGCCATCGCCGCGCTCGTTGCCGTGCCGCTGTCGGTGCTGTTCGCGGTACTGCTGGCACCGTTCGGCGATGTGATCAAGGAATTTGCGCCTTGGGTGTTTCTCTGCGCCGCGCTCCTGATCGCCTACTTCTCGGCAGGTCGCTGGGCCTCGGTGCTGACCCTGGTGCCCTTCGTGCTGGTCATCGTCGCGCTGCAGACGTTGACTGCGCAGCATGGGGTGAAGCTAGGCGTAAGTTATTTCCTCGGCATCGCGATTGGTCCCCTCATCGCTTCGTTGTTCGCGCTCATGTCTCCAGGGGAGCGCGTTCGCATGCAACGTGACGGCGTGCGGGTGTTTTCACTGTCGCCGGACGTGAAAAGCTGGGGCGGATACTTTCCGAACCCGCTTAAGGTGCTCGACAAACGCCAGACCGGCATGACGTTAGCCACGGCCGCAGTGTCGAGTGCAACCTTCGTCTTCAGCCCGGTAGCGATGACAGTCATCATGGGCGAAGTGATCGGGGCGCGGATCAAGCACGCCTACCATCGCCTCACGACCGTGATTACTGCGCGCAACGGTGTAACCGAGGCGACTTACATCGCCGAGGCGCTGATCCCATTGATCGCCTTTGGCCTGCCGTTGAGCCCTGTCGCTGCCGGTCCTGCCGCCCCGTTGTTCAACGCCCCGCCGCGCTTCTCGGTCGATAGCGCCACCGGCGAGATCAACAACCTGCATACGTTAATGAGTACGTGGGAGTTTTTTGGCTACGGCATGCTGGCCGTGATCATTGCCATCTTGATCGCATACCCGTTCTCCATGAATTTTGCACACCGGGCGGCATCGTTCGTCTCGCGCAAAGTCAGTCACGAAGCAGTCATCGCCACTTTTGTTGGGCTTATTCTGGTGATCGGCATCTGGGAAGGTGGTCTGCTTGGCTTAATGGTGATTCTCACCGTAGGACTACTCGGAGGTTTCCTCTCGCGCTTTCTCGGCTTCAACATCGGCGTCCAGTTCATGGGGTACTACACCGCCGTATTGACCGTGCCGGCTCTGCTGGCCCTGGGCGGATGACTCCTGGGTAACGCTGAGTTCGCCCTGCCTAGCATGGCGGGGCGATTGGCTTTTTTCCTTTTAGCGGTACGACCTTCGGTGCTGTACCTGGCCCAAGCCCTAGAGGCGATCGCAGTGCCGGCGCTGGAAAACTACCAAACACAAGGCGACTACTTACGCTTCAAGGCGAGTGCCGAACCTCGTGCGACGGGCTCAGGTAAAGTCACCGAGTTCCCCTACTGCTTCCCTCCAAGCAAGAACGCATTGTTCATTCAGCAGACCAGTGACCTGCACCATCAACGCGACCGACCATGAAGGCGCTGGGTATTCGTTACCGTCCTCCGTACAATGCGCGCCACACGTACGCAACCATGTGCTTAATGGCAGGCATGACACCTGCTTTCATCGCTAAACAGCTCGGCCATTCGTTACAAATTCTCCTATCTCGATACGCTCGTTGGATCGATGGCGAAGGTGATTGGAACGAAATGAATAAGCTGAAAAATGGGACCAAAACGGGACCAAGCGTAAATCCAAAACCCTGCAACCCGCGAGAATACTGGCTTTGATCTCCACCGCTAACATCACCATGCAGTTCGGCGCTAAACCGCTGTTCGAAAACGTCTCCGTCAAGTTCGGCAACGGCAATCGCTATGGCCTGATCGGCGCCAACGGTTGTGGCAAGTCGACCTTCATGAAAATTCTTGGTGGAGACCTGGAGCCGTCGGTAGGCCAGGTCATGCTCGAACCCAACGTGCGCCTGGGTAAGCTGCGTCAGGACCAGTTCGCCTACGAAGATTTCAACGTCATCGATACGGTGATCATGGGTCACGAGGAGCTGTGGAAAGTCAAAGCCGAGCGTGAGCGCATCTACTCGCTGCCGGAAATGAGCGAAGAAGACGGCATGGCGGTGGCCGAGCTGGAAACCGACTTCGCCGAAATGGATGGTTATACAGCCGAATCTCGCGCCGGCGAATTGCTACTGGGCTTGGGCATCCCACTTGAGCAACATTTCGGGCCAATGAGCGAAGTCGCGCCTGGCTGGAAGCTGCGCGTGCTGCTGGCGCAGGCGCTGTTCTCCGATCCGGAAGTGTTGCTGCTCGACGAACCGACCAACCACCTGGACATCAACACCATTCGCTGGCTGGAAAATATCCTTACGGCGCGTAACAGCACCATGATCATCATTTCCCACGACCGGCACTTTCTGAACAGCGTGTGCACGCACATGGCCGACCTTGATTACGGCGAGCTGCGCCTGTTCCCAGGCAATTACGATGAGTACATGACCGCTGCGACCCAATCGCGTGAACAGTTGCTATCGGATAACGCGAAGAAGAAGGCGCAGATTGCCGAATTGCAAACCTTCGTCAGCCGCTTCTCTGCCAACGCCTCGAAGGCCAAGCAAGCTACTTCGCGCGCCAAGCAGATCGACAAGATCCAGCTGGCCGAAGTCAAACCGTCCAGCCGCGTCAGCCCGTTCATCCGTTTCGAGCAGACCAAGAAGTTGCACCGCCAGGCCGTGACCGTCGAGCACATGGCCAAGGGCTTCGACGGCAAGACTTTGTTCAAGAACTTCAGCTTCACCGTCGAGGCCGGCGAACGCGTCGCCATTATCGGCCCCAACGGCATTGGCAAAACTACTCTGCTGCGTACGCTGGTCGGCGAGCTGCAGCCCGATGCCGGTTCGGTTAAGTGGACCGAGAGCGCCGAGCTCGGCTACTACGCACAGGACCACGCCGACGACTTCGAAGACGATGTGACGTTGTTCGACTGGATGGGTCAGTGGACCCAGGGCGGCGAGCAGGTAGTACGCGGCACGCTCGGTCGGATGCTGTTCTCCAACGACGAGATTCTGAAATCCGTTCGGGTGATTTCCGGTGGTGAACAAGGCCGCATGCTGTTCGGCAAGCTGATTCTGAAAAAGCCCAACGTGCTGGTGATGGACGAACCGACCAACCACCTGGATATGGAATCGATCGAGGCGCTGAACCTGGCGCTGGAGAACTATCCGGGCACGCTGATCTTCGTCAGCCATGACCGAGAGTTCGTCGGCTCGCTGGCGACACGCATCATCGAGCTGTCGGATTCCGGCGTGACAGACTTCAGCGGCACCTACGATGATTACCTGCGCAGCCTCGGCGTGATCTGAGGATCGTATCGGTAAGAAGGCGCCCCGCTAACCCGGGGCGTTTTTGTATCCGATACATCAGCCTCCGATACTCACAGCTGCAACAGCAATCGATACAGTCGCTGGAGATACAGATAGTCGAACCACGCCACCTGATGCGCAACGACGATCAACCAGAACACCAACTGGACGACAACTTGCGGGTCTTGTGGCGCAATGCCTGCTGAGCGAGCAACGCACCCGGCCAGCCACTGAACAGTTCGAGATGTGCGCGAAGATCTCCTCACCGCCCTGCTCCGGCCGGATAAAGCCGGATCCCTTCTGATCGTTCCAGCTTTTCAGCTGACCGCGTAATTCCATGGCACATGATCCGGTGGCAAAGCCGGTGATTCTAAAACCCTACTCTGCTAGCGACGAGACGCCAGATATCTACTGGACCGGCGTGTAGCGACGCTCAAGAAAGCCGAGCAGCAGCCTGTTTACCTGCTCGGGCTGTTCGCTCTGCACCCAATGTCCGCAGCTACCAAGCATGTGCTGTTCAAGATCAGGTACCCAGCCGGGCATCTTCTGCAGCGTATGCGCTTCCAGCGTACCAACCGGGTCCTTATCACCTAGCAGAAATAGCGCGGGCTGCCCGATCTTGCGTTCGGCCAGTGGCGCGGTTCGCTCCCAGTTGCGTTCGAAATTGCGGTACCAGTTGAGCGCACCACGGAAGCCGCGTCCCTCGAACGTAGCGACATAGATGGCGAATGCTTCCGGACCGCACCAGGCTGGCGGCAAGCCGGGATCCTGCATGCCATGATGCAGCGAATTGTCGGCCGGCTTGTCCTTCAGGAAGTAATTCTTGGGCACGGCTGCCGAGGTGTTGTGCATCATCATTCGCAAGGTTCGCGGGATGTCATGATCCAGCTCGGCCTCGGCAACGCCTGGCTGCTGGAAATAGAGGATGTAGTTGAAGCGATCGGCGAACTGGCTGCGGATGATGTCGATTGCAGGCTTTTTCGGACGTCCGCCGTAGGGAACGGCCATCGCGGCAACCACGCGGACTCGCTCTGGCTCGAGCAGGGCCAGGTGCCAGGCAACCGGTGCGCCCCAGTCGTGGCCTACCACCGCCACCGAGCGATGGCCAAGCAGGTCCATCGCGGCCTGGATGTCTCCACATATCGTCATCAAGTCATAGCCAGCGACATCATCCGGCGCGCTGCTTTGTCCGTAGCCACGCATCTCCGGCACCAGGACGCGGTAGCCCGCCTCAGCAAGAGCACGCACCTGATGCCGCCACGAATACCAACACTCCGGAAAACCGTGCAGCAGCCAGACTACCGGCCCTTGTTCCGGCCCGGCGCTGTAGACGCTAAGCGTGATGCCATTTATCTGCAGCAATCGATGTTCGTAAGCCTTCACGGGGCACCCTCAAGCAATCAGCTTTCAGCGCGCTCAGCCCGCCGCGGTACTCCAGTCAATCAGGCTGAACTGCCAGGTCGCCAGGATGATGAGACCGAAGATGATTCGATACCAGGCAAATGCCGCATAACTATGGTTGCCTATAAATTTGAGCAAGGCTCGAACCGCTATCATTGCAAAGATAAACGACGTGACGAAGCCGATCGCAAACACTGGAAAGTCGTTCGGCTGAAACAGCTCGCGGTATTGATAACCCGAATAGACCGCCGCGCCAACCATGGTCGGCATCGCCAGGAAGAAAGAGAACTCGGTAGCCGCTTTGCGCGACAGCCCGAACAACAATCCGCCGATGATGGTCGCCCCGGAACGCGACGTGCCGGGAATAAGTGCCAGGCACTGAGCGCACCCCACCTTCAACGCGTGGGTCCAGTGCATGTCGTCGACCGTTTCTGCCTGAACGCGGTGCTGACGCTTTTCCGCCCAGAGCATGACCACTCCGCCAATGACCAGCGCAGTCGCCACGGTAATCGGATTGAATAAGTATTCGTGAATAAGATCGGCAAAAGCCACTCCGAGCACCACGGCAGGAAAGAACGCTACCAGCAGATTGCCCGTGAATTTCTGCGCTTGTTTTTCCTTAGGCAACCCCATCACCACATCGAAGATCTTGCGCCGGTACTCCCACACCACCGCCAGGATCGCGCCCAGCTGAATGATGATGTTGAAGGCCAGTGCCCGCTCGCCGCCAAAACCGATCAGGTCGGCAACGATGATCTGGTGTCCCGTACTGGAAATGGGAAGAAACTCAGTGATGCCCTCTACCACACCTAAAATCAACGCCTGGAAGGCAATCCAAAGATCCATCTAATCCCCATCAGCGGTGCAATCCACCGCATTTGAATATGCAACCAAGGTATATGCCAGACAGCTATCTGAGCGCTGTTCTGACTCGCTTGTACCAACTAAATTCACTGCCTCGACGTCGGCACCCTCATCTTTTATCGAGACTTGCCGAAAAGCTACACGAGGGCTCATGAAACCAACCACTGCCGCAGGACAAATATCAGGGCAGACCATGGCGCCAAGCTCCATCGGATATCAACGTACAAATAATAAAGAAGATAAAGCCTCAACAGGAGCTCATAAACCGATGAATTTGCTACGAAACTTCCCGATCAGTAAACGCCTCTGGCTGATCCCGGTGGTAGCAGTCGCCATGCTATTCATCCTCGGCCTGTTGATGATTCAGCAAGTACGGACCGACCTGTACAAGGGCAAGCAGGTCATGACCCAGAACATCGTCGAGACGGCCAACGGCATTCTCGACTATTACCAGCAGCTCGAAGCCAGCGGCACCCTGAGTACCGCCGAGGCACAAAAGGCCGCCATGGACCAGATCCGCGTGCTGCGCTACGGCCAGAACGATTATTTTTGGATCAATGACATGACGCCAACGATGCTCATGCATCCCATGAAGCCGGAGCTGGAAGGTAAAGAACTATCCAATCTTAAGGATCCTAACGGCAAGGCTCTGTTCAACGAGATGGTCAAAATAGCCCGCCTGCAGGGCGCAGGTCTGGTGGATTATATGTGGGCCAAACCGGGCGAACAGGATCCCGTGCCCAAAGTCTCCTACGTTGAGCTGTTCAAGCCCTGGGGCTGGATCATCGGCACAGGCATTTATGTCGATGACGTGGAAGCGGAGTTTCAGAACTACCTTGTTCGCTTCTCCATCATCGGGCTGGCCATCGCCGCGCTGATGGCCGTGCTGGTCGCCATCCTAATTCGCAGCATCACACAACCGTTGCGCCATTCCATGCAAGCCATGGCCAACATCGCCAGCGGCGAAGCTGATCTCACGCGCGACCTCGACGTATCGGGTAACGACGAGCTGACGACGTTGAGCCGGGATTTCAATAGCTTCACGCAGAAACTCCGTACGGTTATCAGTCAGCTGTTCGAGACCGCCGGATCGCTGGAAAAGTCCTCCAACGCCCTCGGCGGGCTTGCGGGACAAGCGCACCACCAGAGCCAGCAGCAATCGCAGCAAATGGAGCTGGTGGCAACGGCGATCAACGAAGTGACCTATGCGGTGCAGGAAGTAGCGAAGAATGCCGAGCACGCCTCCAACGAGGTCGGTGAGGCTGAAAGCCAGGCCGGTCAGGGCCAGCGCAGCATCGCAACCAGTCTGCAACAAATCGACCAACTGTCGACAACCATCGGCGAGGCCGTCGGCGTGATTCAATCATTGGCAGATGAAACCACCAAGATCGGCTCGGTTCTCGAGGTGATCGGTTCGATCGCCGACCAAACCAACCTCCTGGCGCTCAACGCCGCGATCGAGGCGGCACGTGCTGGCGAGCAAGGTCGTGGTTTCGCCGTCGTGGCTGACGAAGTCCGCTTGTTGGCGCAGCGCACACAACAGTCGACCGCGGA
The DNA here is from genome assembly GCF_045999685.1 of Stutzerimonas sp. VN223-3. NCBI lineage: Bacteria > Pseudomonadati > Pseudomonadota > Gammaproteobacteria > Pseudomonadales > Pseudomonadaceae > Stutzerimonas > Stutzerimonas sp. VN223-3. The sequence goes on from NZ_RBEC01000001.1 coordinate 1,610,325, forward strand.
AATCCACACGATGATTGAGCGCTTGCAGAAGAACTCCGGTGCCGCGGTCACCGTCATCATGGAAAGCAGCCGAGCATCGCAAGCCACCGTCGAACAAGCCAGCCAGGCGGGTGAGAGCCTGGGTCAGATCGCCCAAGCACTGCGCACCCTTTCCGGCCTCAACGCGTCGATCGCCAGCGCTACGCTGCAGCAGGCCCACGTAGTCGAGGACATCAATCAGAACGTGACTCAGGCAGCCGGGCTGGCCCAGGAAAGTACCCTGGCCGCAGAGCAATCGAGCGCAGCTGGCGATCAGTTGGGGCAACTGGCCGAACAGTTGAATCGACTGCTCCGGCAATTCAAAGTGTGACAGGGTAGTTGATACCGCTCAGCTTCAATAACTGGTAACTGGCAGTTATAAACAAAATGGCCGGCACATAAGTCCCGGCCATTTTCTGTATTACAGTGGTTTGTTTCTCGCGTGCCGGCACAACATTCTCCGTTTGTTTGATGCGCGACCAAACGCCGTTAAAAAAATAGTGCCGCCCCAGCAAAATCGCGGCATCCAGCACAGGCTTAATGACGAACAGAAGCACACCAGATGTTATACCTTCGACTAATTGCAAAAATACTGAAGGATGACGAACTCTCGATGTGACTTATCAGTCCTCTGTGTACATCAATGGAATGTAAGGCCAACGCCGGCAGCCTGGCGGCAAGGCTCAATCCGATTCCTTGGGTATCAAACAGAGAGACATGCCCCATGAACAGCCCCCTTCGTTTCAACGACGCCCTTCTCATCACTGATCGCGCATTCAAGCCCTTCCAGTGCGTCGCCTGGACCCTTCTCGAAGGCAATGGTGAACTGAGCATTACCGTTGTAGATGGCAGCGAATCCCGCGCGGTTGGCCATTGCAAACTTTCTAGCAGCGTCTATTCCGATCCGGTCAAACTTGGCCAGTCATTGGAACAAGCCCGCGCCGATCTGAGCCGTCAGGGTGTCCACTTCGCCCCATGGCACATGCCGGAATAAACGCACCAGCTGTGAATGAGCCAAGGCCCGGTTGTGCAAGCACCGGGCTTTTTCGTTTACGACCCGAATCCCGCCCTGCATCCTGGTTCCGCTTTCAAACTGATCCATTCGCTTGTTTTACGGTCCCAGCAATAAGTGGATAACCAGGAGCGAGCCATGAAAGGTGCAGAAGCCTACGTCAATGATCAGTGGCACAGCAGCGGACTGGCAAACCTGCCGGAGGGTCTAGAAGGACATAGCATCACGCTGAAATTCATCATTCCCCGAGATGCGCAGTTCACCGGGCTGATCACGCATGTCTGCGAAGTCGCCCAGCAGCGGCTGGGCGAGCACTACAAAGGCCGCCGAATAACGCACAAGCCTGTGGTGGGCTCGGTCGTAGGCGATGGCAGTGGCGACGGCATCGACCTTGTATTCGACGTCGCGCCAGCCGATGGGATGGCTTCTCGCAACACCGCGGAGTGATGACCATGACTACCCAACACATCGCACTGGATGAAGCCATGCGCATCAGCGAGATGGCCTTTCTGCCCTGCCATGCGGCTGCGAAGGCAAATAACGAAGACGCCAGCTTTTCGTTGCGGGTAATCAACGCGGCGGGCGATGAGATACTGACGATTTCCCACATTGCTCGTTCCCAGTACGTCGCTCCTACTCACCTTGCTGGGCTACTGGAGAATGCGCGCCTGCAACTGAGCAAGGATGGGGTGCCGCTGAGCGCTTGGTCCATGCCAGCGCAACCGGGCATACCAGGTGCATGACCGAATATCGACGTTAGCTAGCGAGGCCGGATGACTCCCTTTGATTGGCAGCGCATGCTGCTTGATGATTTTCCGCTGCTGTTCCTCGCGGAAGTGGCGCTGCGCGCACTGTTCGCCTTCGTTGGAGTGTTTCTGTTCCTGAAGATCAGCGGGCGTCGCGGCATTAGGCAGCTATCGCTATTCGAGCTGGTGGTGATTCTGACGCTGGGGTCGGCAGCCGGTGACGTGTCTTTCTACGAGGACGTGCCGCTGCTTCCGATCGTAGCGGTTTTCGTCACCCTGCTTGTGCTTTATAGACTGACAGTTCTGACGATGACCCATAGCGAGCGGCTCTCCAACTGGATGGAGGGCAAGCCGGTTACGATCATCAAGGATGGGTTGTATGAGCTGAACAGTCTGGACAGATTGAACATATCATCCGACGAGTTCTTCATGGAGCTGCGCCAGCAAGGCGTTGAGCACTTGGGCCAGGTCCGCCTCGGCATTCTTGAAACCGATGGCGATGTCAGCCTCTTTTTCAACGATTCCGAAGCGGTACGACCGGGTCTCCCGGTGCTGCCGCCCGAGCATCGACCGACTTATCGGCAGGCACCTTCCAGCGGCCTATTTGCCTGTACGCGCTGCGGTTTCCCAAGCGCCATCGAGAGTCAGCAGACGGCCAATTGCCCTCGTTGCGGTAATCAGGAATGGGCCAAAGCACTACGCCATCCCCGAGCTCGCTGATATGCGGCGCGAACGCCCACGGTTCACATGGGTCATTTAAAGAGACGGGACCGCGCGACCTCTAGCGCGGCTTCCCTTTTCTAATCTTCGACCCAGGAGTGCTCATATGATTGGCGACTATTCCTCGATAAATGAACATCTCGAAACCGCACGAAAGCATGCTGACCATGCCGAGACAAAGGCAGATCCGGCCCTCTATCGTGAAGCAATCGACGAGCTGGTTGCGGCGATTCGGCTGTTGATGCGTAACAGCCAGGAGAGCGAGGACTGACCGCTATCTGTACCAACGTCTTCGACGCCCCGGGTCGTGTTACAACGCTTACTCGAGCGTCGCAAGACCGAAGGGTTGCTTGCGCTATCACGTCGCACGATAGCGACGCGATGCGTTCATGAGGGATTTCAGATGCTGATCGACCAGAGCGATGAGACTCATCTGGCCCAAGCAAAAGGCATTCGTCCCGTGCCAAAGGATGAGCAGCCCGATACCGGCACGGCTCTTTGCCCGGCACTTCCTGCTGATCTGCACTATGTAGATGACACTGGTCCCGGCATCAGCCGCCGGATACTGAGAGGCAAGTTCGCCTACTTTCTCCCGAGCGGAGAGCGCATTCGCGATACAGCGGATATTTCACGAATCAACAAGCTGGCCATCCCTCCGGCCTATACCGACGTATGGATCTGCCCCGATCCCATGGGCCACATGCAGGCAACCGGGCGAGATGCACGTGGCCGTAAACAGTACCGCTACCACCCGCGCTGGCGGGAGATCCGGGACAGTAACAAGTACGAACGCATCCTGTCGTTCGGTGCATCGTTGCCCAAACTGCGTGCGCGTTTGGAACAGAACCTGGCTTTGCGTGGAATGCCGCGCGAGAAAGTCATGGCGCTGGTGGTGCAGTTGCTTGAGTCGACTTTGATTCGCGTCGGCAATTCACGCTACGCGCGAGAAAACCGCTCCTATGGCCTGACCACCCTCCGCACGCGCCACGTGGACGTACGCGGTACTGCGATTCGCTTTCAGTTTCGAGGCAAAAGCGGCGTGGAGCATCAGGTCACATTGAAGAACCAACGCCTGGCGCGCATCATGCGGCGCTGCATGGAACTGCCTGGGCAACATTTGTTTCAATACTTGGACGAAAACGGCCAGCGCCATGCCGTGAACTCCAGCGATGTAAATCAGTTCCTTCGCGAAATGACCGGCGGGGACTTCACCGCCAAGGATTATCGCACCTGGGCAGGCAGTGCTCTGACATTGGAATATCTGCGCAAGCTTGAGTGGCAGCCCGACGCAGTCGCTCGGCGCAACCTGGTCGAAACGGTCAAGGAGGTGTCCCGCCAACTGGGTAACACCCCCGCTGTATGTCGCCAGTGCTACATCCATCCCGACGTCCTTGATGCCTTCGTGTCGGGCGATCTCGCGAAGCTGCCAAAGGCAAGAAAGCGCAAATGGATGAGCAGCGAAGAAGTCGCGCTGTTGAGTTTTCTGACCGAACGTAATTCGGGCTAACGACAAACTACCTACTGGTAGAGCGTCACTCGGTTGCGGCCCGCCGACTTCGACGCATAGAGAGCGCTGTCAGCCCGTTCGATCAGCTGCGCATAGCCGCTCGTGGGTAGACTGAGATCGGCGATGCCGAAGCTGATGGTAAATCGGATGCGGTGGTTCTCATGGCTCACCTCATAAGCTTCGGAAGACTGGCGCAGCCGTTCGGCAAACATCACCGCACCCTGACTGTCGGTGTCCGGCAGCAGCACCACGAATTCTTCGCCGCCATAGCGTCCGGCGACGTCGGCGCCCCGCATGCTCTGCCGGATGAGATTGGCTGTTTGCTGGATTACGGCATCACCAGCCTGGTGGCCGTATTTGTCATTGATCTTCTTGAAGTGATCTATATCGAACATCACCAGCGCTGCATTGCTGTCGTAACGACGGTGCCGAGCATAATCCTGACGCAGCATCTCTTCCCAATGGCCTCGGTTGAACAGGCCAGTAAGGCGATCGGTACTAGAAAGCCGCTGCAGTTCCTGGTTTGCCGCCTGCAGCTGGCGGCGGTTGGTTGCCACGTCAGTCACATCGTAAATGATCAAGCAGATCTGCTCGATGCTGCCGTTGAGCCCCTTCAATGGCAGCAGCGTGGTGTTCTGATACATGAAGTCTTCCAATCCGGTGATCGGCTGGTAATTCTTGAATCGCAGCAGATACGGACGCTGCTCCCAGATCGTGGAGGATGGAGTGCCAAGCGTCGCGACGTTTTCCACCTTGCGTCGGAACCACTGCTCGTCCACCTCAGGGAACAGCTCGAAGAAAGATTTTTTATGCGCGTCTTCGGGTAACCGCCCGGAGCGATTCTCCATGAAGGTGTTCCATACATCGACGCGGTAGACGCGATCCAGCACCACGACGCCAACGTCAATGCTTTGGACAATTGCCTGGAGCCAGTGGAGCTCGCTCAGATTGGTCGAGTCGGACATGCTCAGTTCATCATGTGGGCAAGTTTGCGAGACAGCAGCTCAACCGAATCCTCGGTGAACAGCAGCAATAGATCGAAATGGATATCGTGGCCTTCCAGGCTGTAGCTGATTTCCACCGCGAGCGTGCTTTTCCAGCGCTGCCGGTTGAAGCGGATGAGCTCGTCGATCGAAGCATGCTGCCCCAGCACCTGCGGATGCCCTAGGGAAAATACAACATCGATCTGCTCGGCGATCCCGCTCAGGCATGCGCTGATCAACAGACTCGACAGATCGAGCAGCATTTCCAGCTCTCGATAATCATCGGTGTGCATCAGGCGCGCCATGTCGGCCACTTCCGAGTCGTGGAAGATCAGCAGTGCCTCGCCGGAAATACCGCCGCCGATATAGCCCTGGCAAACCGCGGTAAGCTTGTCGCCGTGGGCCGCATCCGCGAGCGCCATATGTAGCTCGCTGGCTTCAAGAATATTCACGTTAGGCACGGGCAGCTGCACGAAGACCCCAAGGACCTTTGCGAGCAACGCCGCCGCACGCCCCATCGCGACGTTCACCACCTCGCTAAAAGCATCGCGAAAGACGATTGGCCCTGCTTCCCGCTCGCCGAGCATCGATAATTCGCTGCCCATCAGCCCGAGCCCGGCCAGCGTCTGTCGCAAATGCATGGGGTCCGCGGGCTTACGGATGAATGCCAGCGCGCCCAGCGCCAGCACGCGTCGTACAGCCTCTTCCTGAATATCCGCGGATATGACGATGACCTTGCAATCGAGCTGGCCATCACGAATCCCCGCGAGAACCTCATAGCCGTCCATATCCGGCATGGTGAGATCGAGCAACAGCACGTCGATGCCGCCCCCACGAATACATTCGAGCGCCTCGCGACCGCTGGCCGCCTGGTGAATGCTCAGCGGCCAGGCAGCCGGAAGCGCACGCAGCAATTGCTTGCGCGCCAGGCTCGAATCATCGCAAATTAACAGGGAAACGGCAGACATGCAGCGCTCGCTCAGTTATCCAGGTCCCCGGAACCCGGACAGCTTATCCCAGCGAGCAAGCGCTGTGGTGGTGGCGCCGAATAAATAATGGCATTTTGCCAATATTTTATCTGAAACGCCCGCAACTTGGGCCGTTGCGGCCTTTGCAGCTTTAGTAGTAGGCGTTATCCCTATTGGTATGGTCCGTCACGTCACGCACACCTTTGAGCTCTGGGATACGCTCTAAAAGAGTCTTTTCTATGCCTTCTTTGAGCGTCACGTCGGCCTGTCCACAGCCCTGACAACCGCCGCCGAACTGCAACACCGCTACGCCCTCCTCGACTACGTCGATTAGCGTAACTTGCCCACCGTGGCTGGCCAGCCCCGGGTTGATTTCAGTTTGCAGGTAATAATTGATGCGCTCATTCAGCGGGCTGTCTTCATTGACCATTGGCACCTTGGCATTCGGTGCCTTGATGGTCAGCTGACCGCCCATGCGGTCAGTGGCGTAATCGACCAACGCGTCTTCCAGAAAGGGCTCGCTGACGCCATCGATCCAGGCGGTAAAGTTCTTTAGCGCAATAGCAATGTCGTCCGGCTTTTCTTCGCCGGGCTTACAGTAGGCGATGCAGGTTTCCGCGTAGGGCGTGCCGGGCTGAGTAATGAAGACCCGGATGCCGATGCCCGTGGTGTTCTGCTTCTCAAGCAGATCGGCCAGGTAATCGTGTGCAGCTTCGGTAATGGTAATGGCGCTCATGGGAACTCCTCTCAGACATGGAGGCAGTGTACGCCAACCACCGCGCCGGATAAAGTCCTAGTATTTTAGTAGGAATTATTGGCAGGTTACTACATTGGGCTGAATATGAGCATTGCTCATGCAAATCAGCTCATGATCAAAAAGCATGCAGCTTTGCTATCATTCACGGTCCTCGCAAACTAGCTTTCAGGTAGTCCCCATGCTCGACCGCAACGCCCGTCTCCAGGCACTCCAGCAGGCGCTCAAGGAGCGCATTCTGATTCTCGACGGCGGCATGGGGACCATGATCCAAAGCTATAGACTGGACGAGTTCGACTACCGCGGCGAACGTTTCGCCGACTGGCCTCAGGACCTCAAGGGCAACAACGACCTTCTGATCCTTACCCGGCCGGACGCCATTAGCGCTATTGAAAAAGCGTACTTCGACGCTGGCGCCGATATCGTCGAAACCAACACCTTCAATGCCACTCGCGTGTCCCAGGCCGATTACGGCATGGAGGCGCTGGTCTACGAGCTGAACGTCGAAGGCGCGCGCTTGGCCCGTCAGGCCGCCGACGCCAAGACGGCCGAAACACCGGATCGCCCGCGCTTCGTTGCTGGCGTACTCGGCCCGACCAGCCGTACCTGCTCGCTTTCACCGGACGTGAACAATCCAGGCTACCGCAACGTCACGTTCGACGAGCTGGTGGAGAATTACACCGAAGCCACCCGCGGCCTGATCGAAGGTGGCGCGGATATGATTTTGATCGAGACCATCTTCGACACTCTCAACGCGAAAGCCGCCATCTTTGCCGTGCAGGAGGTCTTCGAAGAGATCGGTTTCGAGCTGCCGATCATGATCTCCGGCACCATCACCGACGCCTCTGGTCGCACGCTGTCCGGCCAGACCACCGAGGCGTTCTGGAATTCCGTGCGCCACGCCAAGCCGATCTCCGTCGGATTGAACTGCGCGCTTGGCGCCAAAGAGCTGCGGCCTTATTTGGAAGAACTCTCGAACAAGGCTGAAACTCATGTATCGGCGCACCCCAATGCCGGCCTGCCAAACGCCTTTGGTGAGTACGATGAAAGCCCGGCGGAAATGGCCTCCGTAGTCGAGGAATTTGCGGCAGCGGGCTTCCTCAATATCGTCGGCGGCTGCTGCGGCACCACGCCGGCCCATATCGAGGCGATCGCTAAGGCCGTCGCCCAATATGCACCGCGAGCGATTCCTGATATTGCAAAGGCCTGCCGGCTATCCGGCCTCGAGCCCTTCACCATCGATCGCAATTCGTTGTTCGTCAACGTTGGCGAGCGCACCAACATCACCGGCTCGGCGAAGTTTGCCCGACTGATCCGTGAGGACAACTACACCGAAGCCCTGGAAGTCGCCCTGCAGCAGGTGGAAGCCGGCGCGCAGGTGATCGACATCAATATGGACGAGGGCATGCTGGACTCGAAGAAGGCCATGGTGACCTTCCTCAATCTAATCGCCGGGGAGCCAGACATTTCCCGAGTGCCGATCATGATCGACTCCTCCAAGTGGGAGGTGATCGAGGCCGGCCTCAAGTGCATCCAGGGCAAGGGCATCGTCAACTCGATTTCCATGAAGGAAGGCGTCGAGCAGTTCAAGCAGCACGCCAAGCTGTGCAAGCGCTACGGCGCCGCCGTGGTAGTGATGGCGTTCGACGAGGCCGGCCAGGCCGATACTGCCGCGCGCAAGCGTGAAATCTGCCAGCGCTCCTACGACATCCTGGTCGACGAAGTGGGCTTCCCGCCAGAAGACATCATCTTCGACCCAAACATTTTCGCCATCGCCACCGGAATTGATGAGCACAACAACTACGCCGTGGACTTCATCGAAGCCTGCGCCTATATCCGCGACAACCTCCCCTACGCCCTGACCTCGGGCGGCGTGTCCAACGTGTCGTTTTCGTTCCGCGGCAACAATCCGGTGCGTGAGGCGATCCACTCGGTCTTTCTCTACTACGCCATCCAGAACGGCCTGACCATGGGCATCGTCAACGCCGGACAGCTGGAGATTTACGACGAAATCCCAAAGAAACTGCGCGATGCTGTCGAGAACGTGGTACTCAACCGCACGACCGGCGGCACCGAAGCGCTGCTGGCTATCGCCGATGATTTCAGGGGCGACGGCAGCGTCAAGGAAGCGGAAACCGAGGAGTGGCGCGGTTTCACCGTCGAGAAACGGCTGGAACATGCACTGGTCAAGGGCATCACTACCCATATCGTTCAAGATACCGAAGAATTCCGCCTGCAATGCGCGCGCCCCATCGAGGTCATCGAAGGCCCGCTGATGGCCGGCATGAACGTGGTCGGCGATCTGTTCGGCTCGGGCAAGATGTTCCTGCCGCAGGTGGTCAAGTCAGCCCGCGTGATGAAGCAGGCCGTGGCGCACCTGATTCCCTTCATCGAAGCCGAAAAAGGCGACAAGCCCGAAGCCAAGGGCAAGATTCTCATGGCCACGGTCAAGGGCGACGTTCACGACATCGGCAAGAATATCGTTGGCGTGGTGCTCGGCTGCAACGGCTATGACGTAGTGGACATGGGTGTCATGGTCCCGGCAGAAAAGATCCTGCAGACGGCCATCGCTGAAAAATGCGACATCATCGGTCTGTCCGGTCTGATTACCCCATCGCTGGACGAAATGGTCCACGTCGCCCGTGAGATGCAGCGCCAGGATTTCCACCTGCCATTGATGATCGGTGGAGCCACCACATCCAAGGCGCACACCGCGGTGAAGATCGATCCGCATTACAAGAACGACGCGGTGGTCTACGTCACCGACGCCTCGCGCGCGGTGGGCGTGGCGACCACGCTACTGTCGAAAGAACTGAAGCCGGCCTTCGCCCAAAAAACCCGCGAAGAGTACGCAATCATCCGCGAGCGCACCGCAAACCGCAGCGCCCGCACCGAACGCCTGACTTACGCCGAAGCCATCGCCGTCAAACCCGAATTCGACTGGGCCGAGTATTCGCCGGTCAAACCGACCTTCACCGGGCGCAAGGTGCTGGAAGACATCGATCTGGGCACTCTGGTCGATTACATCGACTGGACGCCGTTCTTCATCGCTTGGGATCTGGCTGGCAAATACCCACGCATTCTTGAAGACGAAATCGTCGGTGAAGCCGCCACTGCGCTATTCCAGGACGCGCAGGCCATGCTGACCAAGCTGGTCGATGAAAAACTGATCAAGGCGCGTGCCGTGTTCGGGTTCTGGCCGGCAAATCAGATCGACGAAGATGACTTGGAGGTTTACGGCGACAATGGCGAGCCGCTAGCCAAGCTGCACCACCTTCGCCAACAGACCGTCAAAACCGACGGTAAGCCGAATTTCTCGCTAGCTGACTTCGTTGCGCCAAAGGACACCGGTGTGACCGACTATGTGGGCGGCTTCATCACCACCGCAGGCATCGGCGCCGAAGAAGTCGCTAAGGCCTACCAGGACGCCGGTGACGACTACAACTCGATCATGGTGAAAGCGCTCGCCGACCGCCTTGCCGAAGCCTGCGCTGAATGGCTACACCAGCAGGTGCGCAAGAACTGGTGGGGCTATGACCCGGAAGAGCAATTGAGTAATGAAGAGCTGATCAAGGAGCAATACAAGGGCATCCGCCCTGCTCCCGGCTATCCGGCATGCCCCGATCACACCGAAAAAGCCACACTGTTCAAGCTGCTCGATGCGGACGGCGCGAGCCAGGTCACCCTGACCGAGCACTACGCCATGCTCCCCACTGCCGCCGTCAGCGGCTGGTACTTCGCCCATCCGCAGGCGCAATACTTCGCGGTCGGCAAGATCGACAAAGATCAGGCCGAGAGCTATAGCAAGCGCAAGGGTCAGGAACTGGCTGTGACCGAACGCTGGCTGATGCCTAACCTGGGTTATGACAACTAACGCAGCGATGCGAGCTTTTGGGAGCAGAAGTAGCGCTTGAGTCTTGCCCATAAAAGCGTATATCGACGAGGCATTTTTGCCCTGTTATGCGCGATTAGCAGGGCACTCCAACCATACTTATCCTTTCGATTAGGTACACACCAATCATGCCCGCCGCTCCCCTTTACCTGCTCGACCAGCTCGAAACTGCCGACATGCTCGAAATCAATGGGCTGCATGCCTTCGAATTCAGCCTGAACGACCAGCTTCTGGATCGCGCCGAAGCAGCCGCGCTCGCCGACGAATCCTTTTCCAGCGAAGAAGTAGCGCTGCGAATCGAGTCGTTGGACGGGCGTGAACGGCGACGGTGGCAGTTCAGCTACAACGCTGTGATGGAAGCGCAATACAGCGCCGAAGACGACAGCTGGACGCTGGGCGATCCGCCTCAGCATCGCCTTAGATGCATGGGCGCAGTTAGCGCTTGCACCGAAGACGAATAATTCCATCCGCCTGATCGAGCATGCCAGGCACCAATGCACTTACACGATTCGCACCTCTAACAGGAGGTTTCATTGAGCCTGACAAGACGTTGCTTCCTCTCGGCGACGGCCAGCCTCGCCGTTGGCAGCGTTTGCGCGGCTAGTCCGTTGAATGGCAATACAAGCGATGCATCCCAAGATAGCTTCATCCGCAAGGTGATCCAGCTAGAAGCCAGACTCGGTGCACGCATCGGTGCGGTGGTTAGAAGTCCGCAAATAAATTTACATTGGGCGCATCGGGCCGATGAGCGTTTTCCCATGTGCAGCACTTTCAAACTGCTCGCCTCCGGCGCATTGCTGGCTCGAGTAGATAGGGGGCAGGAACGGCTCGATCATGTTGTCCGCTTCGAGCTGGCCGATGTAGTCGACTATTCACCGATCACGCAAAGCCAGGCCGACGGCAACGGCATGACCCTCGCCCAGCTGTGCGAAGCTGCGCTGACCCACAGCGACAATACGGCGGGCAATCTCATACTCGAGCACGTCGGTGGCCCAGTCGGGGTTACCGAATTTGCCCGGACACTCGGCGACACAATGACCCGGCTCGATCGCTGGGAAACCGAGCTCAACGAAGCGACACCCGGCGATCCGCGAGACACCACGACGCCAGACGCCATGTCGCACTGCGTGGATGCCTTATTGTTCGGCGAGGCCCTTTCCGCGTCGTCACAGCAGCGGCTAAGCGATTGGCTGATTGCCAACAAGACAGGCGATGCCAAGCTGCGGGCCGGTATGCCAGCCAGCTGGCGGATCGGCGACAAGACGGGAGGCGGCAATCACGGCACCATGAACGACGTGGCCGTTATCTGGCCGCCGGGGCGGGAACCCTTAATTGTCAGCATCTACATGACCGAGACGGCCGCCTCGTTCGACGACCGCAACGCAGCGTTTGCCGAACTGGGCAGGACACTCTGCGAATTGGTGTGAGCCGGTACATGCCGGTGTTGCGAGCCGACTCAACTAACGTTGCGGTATTCCATCACAGAGCGAAGGCAAATCATGCAACCTGAAATTCTGCGAGCCGAAGTCGCCGAGGTAAGCGGCATTGCCCCGTTATTCAATGCTTATCGGATGTTCTATGGCCAGCCGTCCGATCTCGCATTGGCCAACATCTTTCTCGCCGAACGCATTCGTAATGACGAGTCGGTGATTTTCTATGCGCGGGACGCCGCAGGAACCTATCTGGGCTTCACTCAGCTTTACCCCATCTTCTCGTCCATCTCCGCGCAGCGCTCGTGGATACTGAATGACCTCTACGTGACTGAAAGCGCCCGAGGTCGCGGCATCGGGCGGATGCTAATGAAACGCGCCAGCGAGCATGCAATAGCGACCGGCGCCGGGGCTCTAGCGCTAGAGACGGCAAAGACTAACACCGGCGCACAGCGTCTCTACGAGTCGCTGGGGTATGTCAGGGATAACGAGTTCTACAGCTATTTTCTCAGCCTGAGCGGGGGTTGATTCGGGTCAGTCAGGATTCGCGCCGTGCCGCAGCAACAGAGCGATGGCAAGCATTACCAGCAGACTTCCCGGTAGCCAATGCCAACCGATTCGTTGCGGATGCTCGATAAATAGCAACACCATCGACACGAAAGGCACCAGATAGCTATAAGCGGTTACCGCGCCAGGCGTCAGCACTGCCGTGGCCCGCTGCTGCAGGAAGAACGTCATGCCGCTTGAGAAGACGCCGAGGTAGATCACCAGTGCCGCGTCGCTCAGATTCATCTTTGTGAGCCCGGCAGGCTCCTCCAAGATCAGCCCCAATATGCCAATCAGAACGGCGCCTGCGAGCAGACTCCAAAAGGTCCGCAACCCGGCCTGCTGGGCAAGCACGCCACGATGCAGGCCCCATTTACTCAGCACCGGATACAACGCCGAGGCGATGCAGCCGAAGAAAAAAGCCAGTTCTCCAAAGCCGAGCTTGAGTTCCGTCAAGTCTCCGTTGCTTTCAGCAAGGGCCAGGCCCAGTGCACCGAACGCGCCCAGCGCCAGTATCGCCAGCAGCCGCCCCGCGGGCCGTTCCACACCCAGGCCACGGCCGATGCAGTACGCCAACAGCGGAACGCTGACGAATAGCGTGGCCATCGACAACGCGCTGATGCGATGCGCAGCCCAGAACATGGTGCCGAAAAAGCCAGCCAGGCTCAGACCCATAAAGGCGTACAACAGCAGCCCCGGTAGGCTCGGCCAACGGTCCTCATGACGCCAAAGCAGCGGAAGTAGCGCTAATGCTGCGATGCTGAAGCGTATTGCGGTAAGCAGTAACGGGGGTAAACCTTCACTCATCAGGCCCACCGCAGGAAACGACAGGCCCACAAACAATGCCCACAACAGCATGCCCAGGTGCGCATGCGTGCGACGCTTAGCTTCAGTCATCGTCTTTTCCTTCAAGCGACAGCAGGAGCGTGCGCAATGCGCCCGCTAATGCCTGTTTCTGTTGCGCATCGAGAGGGGTTTGCAGCTGATGTAGGGTCGCCACGTATTCGTTGAGGCACCTGAGCAAAACCGTCTGCCCTTCGTCACTCAAGCGAATCAGCAGGCTCCGACGATCTTCGGGATTGGCTACGCGCTGGATCAGCCCGGCCGCTTCGAGCCGGTCGAGACGATTGGTCATCGCGCCCGAGCTGAGCACCGCGGCGTGGCGTAGAGCGTTCGGCGTCAATCCCCGAGGCTCACCGCTGCGGTAGAGCGTGGCGAGCAAATCGAACTCGCCGTCGTGCAGCCCGTGTTTGCGAAAGACCGTCGCCACACTGCGGTTGAGATATTTGGAGAGACGATACACACGCGTGAATACCGCCATCGGCGATACGTCGCATTCTGGAAGCAGGTTGTGCCATTGAGCGAGCACGCCGTCGACGTGGTCGCCTGGGCCGGGCTTCTGCATAGTTAGCTCCAGCAAAAGAATCTTCACGTAAAGCTAAATAGACGCAAGCATGAACGCAAGCGTCAATGCAGCGAACGATGCGCGGCCCGACGAGCGACATTCCGTCAGGCACGGAAAGTCCCAGCGCACCCGGGCCGCACAGCAGAGCTATGCGGGTTATCTCAGCTCGGACGGCGAGTTACGAACGATTTTGATCGAGTGCGTTAGGGTTGGCTTACGAGTAACGCTGACCGCTTTGCGCGTCACGGTATCGATGGTGATATTCCAGAAGCCGGTGTTGGGTACTTTGATTTTCGCTGGGAACTTGTCAAAGGCTCCGCCGTGGTAGGCGTGGCGACCGCCATTCTTGAAGCTGCGGAAATTCTTGTCGTTCATCAGACGAATGTTGCACGGCTGCGAGCATTCGATGATCACGAAGTCATCTTCGTTGAGGTGTTCGCGCTGGTGAATGAACTTCATGTACCGCTCCGGGCCGCGTTTCTGGCAAAGGGCGAAGATTACCATGGGCGTGCCTGCGGCTGAATGTGCCGAACTAGCTGAGATGCACAGGGCGTTACCTTCTCCGTCCCGCGGTTGTAACCGCAATCGGCTTTCCCTCTCGTTCTTTGACACAATGACCGCTGCATAAATCGGCTGTGATACACAGCGCCACGCCTTTACTCCTACTGATCAAGGACACTCGTGCATGTCTGCGGCGACTCACTCCGTCGATGCCACGTCACCCGTTGCTCGTCGCGCCACACGCGTCGGCTTCTTCATGGCAGGATTCGGCCTGTCAGTGTGGGCTCCGCTGGTGCCTTACGTGCGTGAGCGCATCGAGATGAGCGATGCACTGTTCGGCACGCTGCTGCTGTGTATCGGTGTTGGCTCGCTGACCTGGATGCCGCTATCCGGGCTGCTAGTGACACATCGCGGGATACGTCCGGTTGTGCTGTTCAGCGCAGTGCTGCTTTTGTTCGCCCTGACAGGGATGGCCTTCACCGAATCAATCTGGATCCTCGGCCTCGCTCTGTTCTGTTTCGGCGGCAGTCTGGGCGTCATCGATGTGGTGCTGAACATCCAGGGTGTTTTGATCGAGCGCGACACCGGCAAGCGGCACATGTCGAACTTTCACGGCATGTTCAGTCTGGGCTCGATCTGTGGTGCCGTGGCGCTCACCGGAGCGCTAACGCTAGGCCTCGCACCGGCAGCGGGCACCTTGCTGATGATCGGAGTGATCGGTACGGCTATTGCCACCGTGACGCCCGGATTTCTTCGAGACAAGGCGCCGGCTGGCGGCGTCGCCTTCGTTCGCCCAACCGGCATGGTGCTGCTGGTCGGCGGCCTGTGTTTCGTTGTCTATCTCGCTGAAGGCGCCGTGCTGGACTGGAGCGCGCTGTATCTCACCGAATACAAGGCGCTGGACACAGCCAAGGGCGGATTGGGTTACGCCAGCTTCGCGCTGATGGTGACTATCGGGCGTTTTGCCGGTACTCCAGTGGTGAACAGCCTCGGAACGGCGCGGGTGATCGGCTTCGGTGGTCTGCTGGCGGCGCTCGGCATCGGTCTGAGCATATTGACCGAACACTGGGCGCTCGCTCTGCTCGGCTACGGATTGTGCGGTCTGGGCTGCGCTAACGTCTCACCAGTATTGATTTCCTCGCTGAGCCGCCAACAGGCCATGCCGGTGAACCAGGCGATCACCGCCGCAACCACCATAGGCTTTGCCGGGGTTCTCGCCGGCCCGGCATTGATCGGCGTGATTGCTCACTACGGTTCGCTGACGCTTGCCTTCGGCCTGCTTGCATTATTGCTGCTCGGACTCGCGTTGGGCAGCCGCCGATTCAAGGAATAATCAGCAGCGGGAATGGCCACCCCTTCGCTCACGTCGCTACAGACCAGAATCCGGCCTTTGGCTAGAATGCGCGTCCTATGCGCATCCAAGACATTCATCAGCAGCTTGCCGAGATCGGCGCCAAGCCCGTTCATACCGGTCGGGTGATGCGTGCCTGGCTCAAGGGCCAGGCGCTGGACACCGGCATCCGACATCAGAAAACCGAAGACTTCCTGCCCTTGTCTGTCCGCAATGGGCTGCCCGCTCTCAGCAAAACCGTCACCAGCCTGGTCAGGCTGCGTTCCGAACATCCCGGTGCAGATGGCTCTGCACGCCTGTTAGTAGAGCTAGCGGACGGTCAGATGGTCGAGAGCGTACTGTTGCCACGTGATGGGCTTTGCGTGTCGAGCCAGGTCGGCTGCGCAGTGGGTTGCGTGTTCTGCATGACCGGCAAAAGTGGCCTGCTGCGCCAACTTGGCAGCGCCGAGATCGTAGCCCAGGTCGCTCTCGCCCGACGTTTTCGCCCGGTGAAGAAAGTGGTGTTCATGGGCATGGGCGAACCAGCACACAATCTCGACAACGTGCTCGACGCCATCGACATGCTGGGCACCGATGGCGGTATCGGTCACAAGAATCTGGTGTTTTCCACGGTCGGCGATCCACGTGTATTCGAGCGCCTGCCCCAGCAAAGGGTGAAGCCCGCACTGGCGTTGTCGCTGCACAGCACCGACGCAGCGCTGCGGCGCGAACTGCTGCCACGCGCGCCGCAGTTCGACCCTGCCGAACTGGTCGAACTGGGCGAAGCCTATGCACGACTGGTGGATTATCCCATCCAGTATCAGTGGACGTTGCTCAAGGGTATCAATGACGGCCAGGACGAGATGGATGGGATCATCCGGTTGCTTAGAGGCAAGTTTGCGATCATGAACGTCATTCCCTACAACAGCCTTGACGATGATCAGTTTCAGCGACCGGACACCAACCGTATTCATCAAATCATGCGATACCTGCATCAGAACGGCGTGCTGACCAAGGTACGCAATTCAGCGGGACAGGACATCGATGGCGGCTGCGGACAATTGCGCGCACGCGCCGAGCGAATCGTAAGCGCACGTCAGCGACCAGCGGAGCCGCTCGCATCAGAGCGGACCGACTGAACGTCGATGAGCGGACACTGTCCTAGCGCATTGATTTGCTGACCGCATCGGCAAGCACCGTTTCCATCAGCACGCACCCACTGTTGCAGGTCTTTCTAAGACGGCACGAGAACAGCATGCATACGCTCGAACAACTGAAACGTGGCGAACTGACCGGCGCCACCCGCCTCGATCTGTCAGAACAACTCCAGACGTTCCCGCGCGAAATTTTCAATCTGGCTGACAGCCTGGAGATACTCAACCTCTCGGGCAACCAGCTCAGCAGCCTGCCAGACGACATGTCGCGCCTGCACAAGCTGCGCGTCCTGTTCTGCTCGTACAACGCCTTCACTGCGGTACCCACCTCAATCGGCAGCTGCGCCAATCTGGAGATGGTGGGATTCAAAGCCAACCGCATCCGCCATTTATCGGCCGAATCGCTACCGCCAAAGCTGCGCTGGCTGATTCTGACCGACAACCAGCTCGCAGCGGTACCTGACGAGATCGGTCGCTGCGAGTGGTTGCAGAAGCTTATGCTCGCAGGTAACCAACTACAGACGCTGCCTGAAACGCTTGCCAACTGTACCCGACTGGAACTGCTGCGCATTGCCGCGAACCGATTGCCCGCGCTGCCCGAATGGCTACTGACGATGCCGCGCCTGAGCTGGCTGGCCTTTGGTGGCAACCCGTTCAGTGATGCGATGGAAGCGCGAATACTGGCGCAGCATCCGCTGCCGCCGGTCGATCGTGAGCAGATCGAATTGGGTGAGGTGCTCGGCCAGGGCGCTTCCGGCATCATTCATCGCGCCGACTGGCAACCGCCTGGACAAGCGCCCATACCCATGGCTGCCAAACTGTTCAAGGGCAGCCTGACCAGCGATGGGCTACCGCACAGCGAGATGGCCGCGAGCATTGCCGCGGGTGAGCATGCCAACCTGATTCGTGTCGCTGGCCCACTGGCCGAGAGCGTCGACGCCCTGCCTGGCTTGTTGATGGAGCTTATCGAACCGACTTATGAAGTACTTGCCGGTTCACCATCCTTCGCCAGTTGCACGCGCGATTGCTACGCCCCTGAGCGACGTTTTTCCGCCCGGCAGATACTGCGAATTGCCTCGAGCGTGGCCTCGGTGGTCGATCATCTCCACCAGCGCGGCATCCTCCATGGCGACCTCTATGGCCATAACCTGCTGGTCGATCCGGTCGGCAATTCGCTGCTCAGCGACTTTGGCGCGGCCTCGTTCTTTGATCCACAAGGCTGCCAAGGGCAGAAACTCCAGCGGATCGAGGCGCGCGCGTTCGGTTGTTTACTGGAAGAATTGTTGGAGCGTTGCGACGATGCCGATTCAGATCCGCGCTTGCAGCGACTCTCCGGATTGCAGCAATTGTGCATGTCCGACCTACCCTCGCAGCGGCCTGCCTTCGGCAAATTGAAACGCGAGTTAGAAACAATCGGCCAGGCGAACGCTGCTCCGGCCGGTTAGTTGCATGCCTCCACCGCTTATCCACTGTACTGACGGCAACCTGACGCTATGCTCACACCCGATCCAAGCTCCAACGACGGCCATGGCCGCTACCCCGCCACCGACAGTACCGCAGCGCTGGAGCGTGATGCGTTCATCATCGGCTTGAAGCAGCGACTTCCTGAAGAGCTTCGCGAGAGCTTCACCGACCAGCAGTTGGAGGGGCTTCGCAGCGCCTTTGCCACGCGCTCATGGGCACGCCATAAAATCGACCTGCGCGGCACCTTTAGCTTTTGGAGCAACCAGTACTATTTTGTGCTCGTCGGTGGACGCAACAAGCGCAGCCTGTCGCGAGCACAGCGCAACTTGTCGCTGGCAGCCAAGGCCGGCGCAATCACGCTGTTCCTGTTTTTCTCGGTGCTGGTGGGGCTGGTCGTGCTGTATTTGCTGAAATCGGCGCTCGGCATCAATCTGCTGCCAAATTATTCGCTCGGCCTGTGGGACTGGTTCAAGGGACAGTGATGCGGAAATCTTCTCATCACAGGAGACCAGCCTGCTATGTCCGGGAAAATGATTACCATGACCTGGCACAAGGAGCGGCATTCACCTCAGTCATTAATGCTGCCCCTGCATCCGGAGCTGACTAGACTCCTAGCAGACGATGGCTGAGAGGTGCCCATGAGCGAAGAGCAAGAGCACAAACCCCTTACCCTGCGGCAAATGTTGCAAAGCGTGCTAGCCGGTGCGCTGGGTGTTCAGAGCGAAAAAAACCGGACTCGCGATTTCAGTCACGGCAAGCCCAGCCACTTCATCCTGTTGGGCGTGGGTTTCACAGTGGTATTCGTCCTGGTAATTCTTGGCGTGGTCAAGCTGGTGCTGTATCTCGTGGGGCTGTGATGCAGCCCCAACAACCCCGGCTTATTGGTGGCTGACCCAGAAAACTGCCGTTGCAACCACCAGAAGAATCAGGACGAATATCGCAGTGGCGTCCGCCCTGCTGTCATTACCGTGGCGATTGGAATGTTCGGACACGACTGTTCTCCTTATTATTGGTATCTCGCGTTGCTAGCAGTTAAGACCACGCAGACGAGGCGCTCAAGGCCAAGCGCTCAAATGCCTAAAATTCAGTGATTCGTTCTAAACATATTCCCAAACATCACTTTTGCGTATAACCGGTAGCTGGTATCTTGCCGCCCTTCCCTGAACGGGTGCGCGGCCGTGCGCGCAAAAAGCTGTAGACAGCCTGAAAAACAGGACACTTCATGTACGTTTACGATCAGTACGACCAACACATCATCGAGGATCGCGTGCGCCAGTTCCGCGACCAGATTCGCCGCTACCTTGCAGGCGAACTGACCGACGCAGAATTGCTGCCCCTCCGCCTGCAGAACGGCCTGTATATCCAGCGCTACGCGCCGATGCTGCGTATTGCTGTGCCGTATGGCCTACTGTCGTCGACCCAGGTCCGCAAGCTGGCGGAGATCACCCGCAACTACGACAAGGGCTACGCTCACATCAGCACCCGGACCAACGTGCAACTAAACTGGCCCGAGCTGGAAGAGGTACCGGATATTCTCGCCGAGCTGGCTACCGTGCAGATGCACGCGATCCAGACCAGCGGTAACTGCATCCGTAACACGACTACGGACCAGTTTGCCGGCGTTGCCAAGGACGAACTGATCGATCCACGCCCGTGGTGCGAAATTATCCGCCAATGGTCGACCTTCCACCCGGAATTCGCCTTCCTGCCGCGTAAGTTCAAGATCGCCGTGAACGGTGCCGTCAGTGATCGGGCCGCCATCGAAGTGCACGACATTGGTCTTGAGGCGGTGAAGAATGAAGCCGGCGAGCTGGGCTTCCGCGTATCCGTTGGCGGCGGTCTGGGCCGTACGCCAATCGTCGGCAGCTTCATCAATGAATTCCTGCCCTGGCAGCATCTCCTCACCTATCTCGACGCCATTCTGCGTGTGTACAACCGCTACGGCCGTCGCGACAACAAGTTCAAAGCGCGCATCAAGATTTTGGTCAAGGCGCTCACCCCGGAAGTCTTCGCCGAGCGCGTCGAAGCCGAGTGGTCGTATCTGAAAGACGGCGCGAACACCCTCACCGATGCGGAAGTCGAGCGCGTCAGCAAGTTCTTTGTCGATCCCGCGTACAAGGCATTGGAAGACGAGGTCACCGCCCTCACCCAGCTCGACGCCGAACACCCCGGATTTGCCCGCTGGCGTGAGCGCAACGTCGTGGCCCACAAGAAACCGGGCTATGCGGCCGTCACATTGTCGCTGAAAAGCACCGGCGTCGCCCCGGGCGATGTCACCGACAAGCAACTCGACACCATCGCCGACCTGGCTGATCGGTACAGCTTCGGTGAGGTGCGCAATTCGCACGAGCAGAACATGATCCTCGCCGACGTCGAGCAGTCGCGTCTGTTTGAGCTGTGGAACGAGCTCCGCGAATTGGGCGTCGCCACACCGAATATCGGCCTGCTGACCGACATCATCTGCTGCCCTGGTGGCGACTTCTGCTCGCTGGCTAACGCCAAGTCGATTCCGATCGCCGAAGCGATCCAGCGCCGCTTCGATGATATGGATTACCTGTTCGACATCGGCGATATCGACCTGAACATTTCCGGCTGTATGAACGCCTGCGGCCACCATCACGTCGGCCACATTGGCATCCTTGGCGTGGACAAGAAAGGCGCCGAGTTCTACCAGGTCTCCCTCGGCGGCAGCTCGGGCCGCAATGCAAGCCTTGGTCAGATCCTCGGCCCATCGTTCGCGCAGGACGTAATGCCCGACGTGATCGAAAAGGTGATCGGCGTCTATGTGGAGCAGCGTACCGAAGATGAACAGTTTCTCGACACCTTCCGTCGTATCGGTATCGACCCCTTCAAGGAGCGCGTCTATGCAGCGAATCATTAAGGACGGCCAGGTCATCGACGAAACCTGGCATCTGCTGCCCAAGGACGCGACGCTGGATGGTCTGTCCAATTGCGACGACTTGATCGTGCCCTTTCAGTTGTGGCTCGATCATGCCCACGCGCTAAAGGCCCGCGACGGCGGCCTGGGAATATGGCTGGACTCCGACGAAGCCGTAGAAGAACTAGCTGATGACCTGCAGTACTTCCAAGTCATCGCGCTCCACTTTCCCGCTTTCACAGATGGCCGTCATTACTCGAGCGCGCGTCTGCTGCGTGAACGTTACGGCTACAAGGGCGAGATTCGCGCAATTGGCGATGTGCTCCGCGATCAGCTGTTCTATATGCGTCGCTGCGGCTTCGATGCCTTTGCCGTGCGCCCGGACCGTGACCCGTACGAGGCGCTGGAAAGCCTCAAAGACTTTTCAGTCACCTACCAGTCCGCAACCGACGAGCCTTTGCCACTGTTCCGCCGCCGGCAAAGCTGATCGATGTAAGCGGTCAGAAAAGATTAAAACGAAAACCCGCCTATCTTGGCGGGTTTTCATTTTTCACTATGCATCACTCAGTAATACATCCAAAAGTTTGGGTGGTCGAGCGGAGCGACCTGAGCGATCTGCTTTTTTCCGAACGCTTCTCTGATCTTCTCTGCCAGTGTCTTCATAATCGATTCCCGCTGTTGCGTTTGAGTGACGGCAGGTTCGCTCAAACAAGCGCAGCAGGAAAATCGGTTACGCCTATGATCTCGATAGCTGGCGCAGCGGCGACGGTGCGGCTGTCAATCCAGACGGACCAGCATGCGCCCGACCTGCTGCCCAGCGAGCATCCGATCAATAGCCCCAGGCAGATCCTGCAGCGAAATCTCCTGGACCAAATCGCTCAGATTCGGCAGCTTCCATTGCAGCGACAGCTTGTCCCACATGGACGCTTTCACAACCAGCGGAATCTCTACCGAATCGACACCCAGGAGATTCACGCCACGGAGGATGAAAGGCAGCACGTTGGCCTGAAACCCAGTGCCGGCCGTGAGCCCACAACAGGCAACGCTCCCGCCTCGCTGAAGAGCCTTGACCACGTTGAACAGGATATCGCCACCGACGGTATCAACGGCACCGGCCCACTGTTCCTTGAGTATTGGCTTTTCAACCCCCGCCTGTAGCGCGCTGCGTTTGACGATCTGCTTGGCACCAAGTCCCTTGAGGAAATCCGCCTGATCGGCCTTGCCAGTCACCGCAGCTACGTTGTAGCCAAGGCTGGCTAGCAGCGCGACGGCGATGCTGCCGACGCCGCCAGTTGCACCGGTGACCAGTACCGGCGCCTCACCTGGCTCGAGACCAGCCTGCTCCAACTTGTCGATGCAGAGCGCGGCGGTAAGGCCTGCCGTGCCGAGCACCATCGCGTCACGCAAGGACAGGCCGGAAGGACGCTTGATCACCCATGCCGCAGGAACGCGGATGTATTGACCAAAACCACCTGCCGTATTCATCCCCAGGTCGTAGCCGGTCACGATGACTTCATCGCCTTTGGCGAGCTCCGAGACGCTGGACTCGACTACGGTACCGGCAGCATCGATGCCCGGCGTGTGCGGGAAATTGCGGGTCACTCCGCGGTTACCGCTGGCCGAAAGCGCATCCTTGTAGTTCAACGACGAATAGCTCACGCGAATCAGCACGTCGCCTGTAGGCAGATCATCGGTGGTGCGCTCGACGACACGCGTCTCGAAGCGGCTGTCCGCGTTCTCGCTGGTCTGCAATGCTTTGAAAATTGCCATCGGTAGCTCCTTTATTGCCAGAATCGTTGCTCGTTCAGCCGCGTCCATCCCTTGAGCAAGCCATGCTCCATCGCGGCACTGGCCGCCATGCCGAATCGCTCGGGAAGACTTTTCTTTTCCGCATAGTGCAGCTGGAACAGGTCCGCCTCACGTGCGCGTGAGGCCAGGTATTCGTCGCTGGTCTGCAGCTCGTCAACGAGTCGCTTGCCAAGTGCGGCGATACCCAGCCAGATTTCACCGGTCGCAACATCGTCGATGGACACTTGCTGGCGGTAGCGCGCAACGAAATTCTTGAACAGCTCATGAGTAGTTTCCAGGTCATCCTGGAATTTTTCCCTTCCCTTCTCGGTGTTCTCGCCAAACACCGTCAGGGTTCGTTTGTACTCGCCTGCGGTCAGCACCTCGAAGTCGACGTCATGCTTCTTGAGCAATCGATGAACATTAGGCAGCTGCGCAACGACACCGATGGAGCCGAGTATCGCGAACGGTGCGCAGAGAATCTTCTGGCCGATACAGGCCATCATGTAACCACCGCTTGCCGCCACCTTGTCGACGCACACTGTCAACGGCACCCCGGCATCGCGGATACGCACCAACTGAGAGGCTGCCAGGCCATAGCCGTGGACCATGCCGCCACCGCTCTCAAGACGTAGAACCACTTCGTCCTGAGGTGTCGCCAGGGTCAGCAATGCGGTTATCTCGTGGCGTAGATTGTCGACCGCGGAAGCCTTGATGTCGCCATCGAAATCGAGCACGAACACGCGCGGTCGGCTTTCGGGATTTTTCTTCGCCAGCTTCGCGGCCTTGGCTTCACGCTTGCGCTGAAGCTTGAGCTGAGACTTCTCGATCAATGACTGTTCAAGGCGCTCGCGCATCGACTTGTAAAAATCGTTGAGCTTATGGACCTCAAGATGTCCGCCGCCCTGTTTATGCCGCCCGCGCCGCAGCGAAGCAAGCGCAACTAGCACAACTAGAATCGCGATCACCAGTGTTACGGTCTTAGCCAGAAAGCTTGCGTAGTCAGCAAGAAATTCCACAGATCCTCCTAGGATTATCTACAGGCGCCAGCAGAAACCCGACATGGCGCAAACCGGTCAAGCATACCGACTGCACGGCTATAGGGGCCAGCGCAGTGCAATTCAAACAAACGTATGATTTATCGTTGACACTCTAAAGCGATCCCCCTACCCTCGCGAAAACAGGGGTCGGAGCGGAGCATGGGCAGTATCTATCTGATCAGACATGGTCAGGCGTCATTCGGCGCGGAAAACTACGACGTCCTGTCGCCGCTCGGCTTCCAGCAATCAGCCGCTCTGGGTGATCACCTCAACCAATTAAATATTCGCTTCGACCGTTGCATAAGCGGTGAGTTGAACCGACAGCAGGACACGGCAAGGACCACCCTTGATCGGCTAGGCTCGTACCAAGGGCAACAGCCCGTAGTTGAAGTCGATTCAGCTTTCAATGAATTCCGTGCCGATGAAGTGATCCGTGCTCACATGCACGACCTGCTGGCTGTGGAACCCAGCGCCATACAGATATTCGCTAACGCCGCCAACCACCGGGCCGAGTTCCAGCGCCTGTTCAGTTACGCGATTCAGCGATGGGTTTCCGGCGAGCATGAGAAAGAAGGGCTGGAAAGCTGGCAAAGCTTCATCGACCGCGTCCAGACCGGTTTGAATCGTTTGCTTGACCAGGCAGGCAAGAAAGATCGCATCGCTGTATTCACTTCTGGCGGGACCATTACGGCGCTGCTTCAATTGGTTATCGGCGTGCCGCCCATCAAGGCATTCGAAATGAACTGGCAGATCGTCAACACTTCGCTCAGTCATCTGAAATTTCGCGATCGAGATATGGCACTGGCCTCGTTCAACAGCCATGTGCATCTGGAGTTGCTGAAAAATCCGGAGCTCGTCACCTATCGATAAGCTCCAGCCCAACTGCGGCCTAAGGCTGCATGTTTTTCCACGATAACCAAAGGGACCTACGCGATGAGCAACGTCGACGAAACCATCCAAGGCATGAAGGCCAAGTTCAACCCTAGCGCTGCGGCCGGCCTGGATCTGGTGTTTCAGTTCAATATCACCGACGCGGAAAACTACTATCTGGTCGTCAAGGATGGCACTTGTGACTTCCACAAGGGTGAGTCGGCCGATGCCAACGTTACGTTGATCATGGATAGCGAAACCATGCAAGGCGTGATCAGTGGCGAAACCGATGGTATGCAGGCCTTCATGGCGGGCAAGCTGCGCGCCGAAGGCGACATGATGCTGGCTCTGAAACTGAGCGAGCTGTTCCCGGCCTGATCCAGCCGAGACGCAACCAAAACCGAAGTCCGACGACTTCGGTTTTTTTATGCGCACATTTAATGAAGATCATGCATCAAGCGCCTTGATTGGACAGCAACACCCCGGCCAATAACGACCCTCTTTGCTTGGTGATGCTCGTACAGCGCATTAAATTACGGACGCCGGATGATCGGATGGAGGCCTGCGAACAAGCGCGGCAACGCCCGGTTCGTCGAGGCTCGATTACAAGAGAAGGGACAAGCATGGCGCTAACAGATCAGACCAGCCGCATCCGTGAAGGCGAAGAACTGCCAACAGAACTCGTCGACCAATACCTGAAGACCCGTATCTCAGGATTGCAAGGTACACCGAGCATTTCGCAGTTTCCGGGTGGCGCGTCCAACCTGACCTATTTGCTGGAATATCCGACACAGGAATTCGTGCTGCGTCGCCCACCGTTCGGCCATAAGGCCAAATCCGCGCATGATATGGGCCGTGAATACCGGATACTCAACCAGCTCAACGCCGGCTTCCCATACTGCCCGAAAGCTTACGCCCACTGCGTCGACGAGACGCTGATCGGCGCTGAGTTCTACGTCATGGAACGGGTCAAGGGCATCATACTGCGCGAGGATATGCCGCCGGAGCTGGGCTTCACGGCGGAGCGAACCACCGCTCTGTGCAAAAGCTTCATCGACAAGTTCGTTGATCTGCACAGTGTCGATTACAAGGCTTGCGGCCTGGACGATCTAGGTAAGCCGGAAGGCTACGTCCAGCGTCAGATTACCGGCTGGATCGATCGTTATGAGCGTGCAATCACCCCGGACGCGCCGAACTGGGAGCCGGTCAAAGCCTGGTTGCGGGACAAGATGCCTGCCGATCATCATAAACCCGGCATCGTCCACAACGACTATCGCTTCGACAATGTGATCCTGAGCCCTGACAACCCGATGGAGATCATCGGTGTTCTAGACTGGGAAATGGCGACCATCGGCGATCCGCTGATGGATCTCGGTAACACGCTCGCCTACTGGATTGAAGCTAACGACCCGGCACCCGTACAGCTGATGCGCAAGCAGCCCAGCAATGCGCCGGGAATGCTAAGTCGTCAGGCTTTCGTCGACTATTACGCCGAGCGAGCAGGTATTCGCATCGATAATTTCGATTACTACTACACCTATGGGCTATTTCGCCTGGCCGCTATCGTCCAGCAGATCTATTACCGCTATTTTCATGGCCAGACCCAAGACAAGCGGTTCGCGAAATTCGTGCAAATGAATGCCCTGCTCGAGCACATGAGCCTGCAGGTCATCAACAAATCGAAGCTGTAACACAGCTCACCAACAGGAACCCTTCCATGAGTAAAACCACTCTGTTCGATCTAGATGGCAAAATCGCTTTCGTATCCGGCGCCAGCCGCGGTATCGGTGAGGCGATTGCTAAACTACTGGCCCAACAAGGCGCCCATGTCATCGTTTCCAGCCGCAAGATCGAAGGCTGCCAGGCCGTCGCGGACGCTATCGTCGCCGCTGGCGGCAAGGCGACTCCGGTGGCCTGTCACATCGGCGAGCTGGAGCAGATCCAGACCGTCTTCGAGCAGATACGCGAGCAGTTCGGCCGACTAGACATACTGGTCAACAACGCGGCTACCAATCCGCAGTTCTGCCATATCCTCGATACCGATGTCTCGGCATTCCAGAAGACTGTCGACGTCAACATCCGTGGATACTTCTTCATGTCCGTCGAAGCCGGCAAGCTGATGCGTAAAAATGGCGGAGGCAGCATCATCAACGTTGCGTCGATCAACGGCGTGACGCCTGGCAACTTCCAGGGGATCTATTCGATTACCAAAGCGGCCGTGATCAACATGACCAAGGCGTTCGCCAAGGAGTGCGCACCACAGGGCATCCGCTGCAACGCGCTGCTGCCGGGCCTGACCGACACCAAGTTCGCCTCCGCGCTGGTCAAGAACGACTCGATCCGCGAAGAAGCGCTGCGCCATATTCCGCTGCATCGCGTCGCCGATCCGAGCGAAATGGCTGGCGCCGTACTGTATCTGGCGAGCGATGCGTCGAGCTACACCACAGGCCTGTCGCTCAACGTGGACGGCGGCTACCTCGCCTGAACCCGCTGTGACGAAAAAGGGACCCCTTGGGTCCCTTTTCATGCGCGGTGGATTGCAATTACCAATCCTTCATCGCTTGCTCCGCTGCAGCATTTACCGGTTTCGCCAGCAACCCGGTGGGTGCCATCTCAACTGTATATTCGGCGCCATCGGCGATAGGCAGATAGCTGACCCGATGGGGTTGTGCCTCAAGAATCAGAGGTGCGCATTGGCAGTCCTGCAACCACGCCCAGAAATCGATCCCAGCCAGGCTTTGTCCGAGTTCGACACGAGGACGCCGAGCCTGATCCTGCTGTTCCACCGCGAGATAGCGTCCGGAAAGCTTCTCCAGTCGAAAACCGGGTTCCAAACCAATCAGCGTGGCCAGCCCTTTCCAATGGAGCGCGCGAAGATCGAGCTGCCATAGGTCACCCTCCAGCGTGACGAATCGGATCTGATTGCCCTCTTCCACCTTCACCTGGTAGCGCTGCTGACCATCAGCCTGAAAAGATAGCGAAACAAGTGGTTTGCCCTGTACAAGTGGCTGATAAGTTCTTACATCCCAGGCAATCAAGCCAATCAGACCACCCAGCGTG
Organism: Stutzerimonas sp. VN223-3; assembly: GCF_045999685.1. Taxonomy (NCBI): domain Bacteria; kingdom Pseudomonadati; phylum Pseudomonadota; class Gammaproteobacteria; order Pseudomonadales; family Pseudomonadaceae; genus Stutzerimonas; species Stutzerimonas sp. VN223-3. Next base: position 1,638,391 of record NZ_RBEC01000001.1, read on the forward strand.
AGAACCAGCATACCGAAGGTGCCACGCAGCCATCCTAGTAGCCAGTGACCGCTAAGCAATAGCCGCAGCGCCACCAGCGCGGTGATCAACGCAAGCAACGCGACGACTACCGCAAGCCCCAGATATTGCATTACTTACCGTCCTTGAAATTCAGTGATGCATTATCGACAGCAGCAAGCACGGCGACCAGTGTGCGCACGGAACACTGTTTACGAGTCGACATTCTGTTGTGGCGGGTTCACGTCCTAAATTCGAAATTGGCTGTTAAATTCTGCCGCCAGACTGCGTATCCGCGCTATGCGAGCTGAGCGCTGGCCCAGGCCTTGGTTTGCAACAGCGCAACCGGCATCATGCGCCGCCTGCCTTTCACCGCTTCACTCATGAGTATCAACGCATGCCGTTTTTCGAACTCGCCATAGACCCGCCGGTACTGGCCGTTCTCATGGTCGTCGCCTTTCTCGCCGGTTTCATCGATGCGATTGCCGGTGGCGGTGGCCTGTTGACCTTACCGGCATTGCTCACCGCAGGACTGCCGCCGCATCTGGTTCTCGGCACCAACAAGTTATGTGCGACCTTCGGCTCGGCCACGGCGAGCTTCACGTTTTATCGCAGGAAGCTCTTCGACCCTCGACAATGGCGATTTGCGCTCTTGGCTACCGCCATCGGCGCAGCACTGGGCGCAGGACTGGCACATCTGATACCGGCTCGCTGGCTCAATTTGATGCTGCCGCTGGTGGTTTTCATCTGCGGTTTGTATCTGCTGTTCGGCCGCGTGCCGACCACGCCACTAGAAAGCGCAGCGCCAATAGCCAAGGGCCGTCAATGGCCTCAAGGACTGGGACTGGGCTTCTATGACGGAGTAGCCGGCCCTGGCACCGGTGCGTTCTGGACCGTCAGCAGCATGTTGCTCTATCCGCTCGACTTGCTCAGAGCCAGCGGCGTGGCGCGCAGCATGAACTTTGTCAGTAACGGCACTGCGCTCGCCGTTTTTATAATTAGCGGCCAGGTTGCCTGGGCTCTGGGTATCGGCATGGGGTTCGCGTTGATGGCCGGCGCCTACCTCGGCGCCCGGACGGCGATCCAGGGCGGATCGAAATTTATTCGGCCGATATTCATCGTCGTGGTGTTGGCGCTGAGCCTGCGTTTAGCCTGGCAGCACTGGTTCGGGACCGCCTAAGCGCTGCGCCAAATACAGATCGATCAGATAGCGCGCAATGGATTTCGGCGCGGGCAGTGCGGGTAAATCATGGATGGAAAACCAGGCGGCATCCTCGATTTCTTCCGGCTGCATGACAATTTCCCCAGATGCATATTCAGCATGGAAACCGAGCATCAGTGAGTGCGGAAACGGCCAGCCTTGGCTACAGATATATTGAGGCGCATGGATAGAAACTCCGACTTCCTCATGCACTTCTCGCCTCACACATTGCTCGACCGACTCGCCCGGTTCCACGAACCCTGCCAAGGTACTGTATACGCCTGGAACGAACCGCGGCGAACGTGCCAGCAGCAACTCATCGCCTCGTGTCACCAGAACGATCATGCTCGGAGAGATACGCGGGTAATGGTGGATGCCGCAACTCTCGCACTGCATTGCCCGCTCTGACGGATGCTGGCGCATTGCGTTACCGCAACTGCCGCAGAAGCGATGATGACTTGCCCAGGTACCGATCTGCGCAGCAAAACCGAGCATGCGGAATCTGTCACTATCATCGTCCTGCAGCATGAACTGACGCAGCCCTTGCCAAGATGCCCCCGGCACTTCGGCGGGATGTGCCAGCTCCAGCAAAAATACTGGCTCGCCCTCGAAATAACCGAGGCCCTGCTCGGTGAGCACAGGCAACTCGAGACGCTTGAGCCAGCCTCTCGGAAACAACACACCGTTGGCATCGAACAGAAATCCGTGCTGACAATGCACCACCGCCCATCCACCTTCACTTGCAGGATCGAGCAGTGCGGGTTGCCAGCGCAGGTTCATCAGGCAGCCACCGGCAGACCCAGTGCCCGAACGCTCTCGGTCGCCAGGTCCAGCACGCTAATGCGCGAATCGTCACGACGCAGTATCGCGCCGCCTTCGAGATAGTATTCGAGGCTCGTCAAGGCATCGGCGAGCGTTTCGAGCATTTGCTCCGGTGGCATCTGCATACCTTCTAGCATCTGCTTCTGGATGAAGTCTGCGCACGCGCCGATCAGGTCTGCAGCGCGATCCTGTTCGAGGAAACGCAGCCCGCCACGAACCGCCATCAGGCTAAAGGGAACATTGGCCAGGTGCAGTTTTTCCCCGTTGGATTCCAAGTAAGCGGTAATTGCGCGCTTGGCCAGCGCCAGACCGGCGGTCGCTTCGCCGATAACCACAATGTAGGCTTCGGTGAGCTGATGATTGGCAAAAGCTTCCGCTTCTAGGCCCGGCTGTGCAATTTGCGGGCGCGAATCACGCCGCTCGCCGCGTTCCAGGCTGGCGACCATGCTTTCTACATAAAGCACCGCGTCGGCCAATTTCAGTAGCGCATGTGAATCCGGCACCTGTTCAGCGTTCCAGCAAGAGATTGCTGCCAGTTGTGCATGCAGGGTACTGGAGGCAGACGACAAGCCGACCATCCCAAGAGTTTTCGCCAGTTTACCCAACAGACTGTGGAGATTGGCGTATGACTCGGCCGGGGCTGTCTGTCGCTCGATTAGGTCGAGCAAATCCTTGAGGCTCGCCAGCTCTTCGCGGATCGCCGAAGACAGCGAGCGCATCACGGCCTGACCGGGACCAGCGAGACGTTGGGACTCGTCTTCGAGAAGATGATCGGTAAAGGGGAGCGAGCTGAGAGAAAAAATCTCCCGGACCTGCGTCGCCACAGGGCCGTTACTTTCCGCCAGCGCAACCAGATACAGCAGCTCCTTGAGCAGAACACGCGGTGGCTCGTAGATGCTGCTGATGCTCAGTTGCCGGAGCTCCCGATCAAGCCTGGAAAAGAGCTGTTTGCGTGATTGGCGCGGTAGCAGTTGGCCGTCCAGTTGGGCTTCCAGCGCGGCGCTACCCAGCCAGCACAAACGCCCGCCGGGCGTATTGGCAAACAGAATATCCAACCGATGTAGCGCTCGTGTCATGAGCTTGAGGCTGGCCGACGTATTGTCCTCGCGAATGAAGCCAAGCAGGCCGACCTGATACATCTGCCGCAATCGGCGTGCTTCGATAGCTCTCGCTGCAGGTTCCCGCACCGCGGCAGTCACCGGCGGACGCGCATGATCGAGGCGAGCGCTGAAGAAAAAGCTCTCCGGCAATGGTGGCTGCGCACTAACGAGCCGCAGTGCGTTGATAGGCGGCAGAAGCAGCTCGGGCATTTCCTGACGGCTGGCGTCGACGCTTTCCAGATAACGCCCGAGCACGTAGAGCGCATTGCTCAATGACGCTAGCTGAGCGTCGCGATCCTCGCCTGCCCCAACTGGGATATCGGTCGCCAGCTGCAGAATCTCCTGCGCGAGCAGCTCGGCGCCCGTCAGTTCAATGAGCCTGAGAGTACCGCGAACCTGTTTGAGGTTTTCGACAGCCTGCTGCAACAGGCCGCCATTGTTCCGATCGATGATGAAATGCTCGAGGCTCTGCTCGGCCTCCTCCATGGTCGCGAATAACTCATCGCGAACCAGGCTGAGTGAAGTAGCTCCGGTAACCATGCCTAGCGCGCCTCCCGCGCAACGTTTAGATGATGCATCAGTCAGCGAAGTCCGGTTTCTGTTTGCCTATGTGAGCGGCCATGGCCACCTTGAGATCTGCCGATTGAAGCATTGCCGCATTCCAGGTGGCGATGTACTCCAGGCCATCGTCGACACGGTGATCGCGCATGTAGCGGATCATTTCCTTGGTGCCGCGAATCGCCACTGGTGATTTCGCAGCGATGTCGGACGCCAGCGCTAACACCGCATCCATTAATGCCTGCTGGTTGGGATATGCCCGATTGATCAGACCGATGGCCTGTGCCTCCTTGCCGTCCACGGTGCGTCCGGTATAGGCCAACTCGCGCATTACTCCGTCGCCGATGATTCGCGGCAACCGCTGCAGCGTGCCGACATCCGCAGCCATGCCCATGTCGATTTCCTTGATGGAAAACTGCGCATCGAACGTGCCGTAACGCATGTCACAGGCCGCAATCAGATCAATCGCACCACCAATGCAATAGCCCTGAATGGCTGCAATAACCGGCTTGCGGCAATTGTCCACAGCATTGAACGAAGCCTGTAGCTTTAAAATTTGGCGGCGTAGGCGCTCGGCGTTGCGTCCGATGTCCGTACCCATCTGGGTTGCGGCCTGAGCCAGCAGCTGCAAGTCGATACCTGCGGAAAAGTGCTTGCCTTCACCCGACAGCACAACCACCCGAACCTCATCCGTATCGTCGACCCATTGAAAGATATCGACGATCTCGTTCCAGAACGCCGCATTCATGGCGTTGATCTTGTCGGGTCGGTTGATCGCTACATGGGCAATCTTGTCCTTCAACTCCACGCGGAAGGCTTGGTATTCAGTCACGCTATCATCCTCGACAGCCGAGGCACCTCAGTGCCTTAATCAAGTTGAACAGTCCCTCGGCAGGGTTGTTCTTAGCCGAACAACTATAACAACAGCCGGGTGAAAGTCGATGCGGGACGTTGTGATGCAACCCACGCCCTTGCGCATCATCCACTTTGACATCCGGCAATACCGACTCTAACTGCCGAAGCGACGTATTTCAGCTCTCCAGAATGCAGTCAACTGTATAACGCGCGCCCTCCGGATGATCCTCACGTTGCAGTCCATGTACATCGGCATCGAACCCGGGAAAGCGCATGGCGAAACGTTGCGCAAAGTCGAGATAGTCGCGTATGGAGCGCGTTTCGGCGGTGAACCGCTCGCCGGGCATGATCAGCGGAATACCTGGCGGATACGGCACCAGCATTACCGAGGCAATACGGCCTTCGAGCGCTTCGATGGGTACCGCTTCGACTTCCCCCCGCACCAGCTTGTCATACGCATCGGCCGGCTTCATTGCTAATACCGGCAAGGCGGTATACATACGCCGCATAGCTTTTGCGGTGGCGTTCTCCCGGTAACACTCGTGCAGCGAGTCACATAGATCTCGCAAACCCATTCCAACGTACATGCTGCCGCCGGCGTTCACGATGGTTGGCAGCGCATCGCATAGCGGTACGTTATTGTCATAGTGCCGCTTGAACTCCAGCAACTCGGTCAACAGGGTGCTCCATTTGCCCTTGGTGATGCCCATGGAGAACAGCACCAGAATCGAATAGAGCCCGGTTTTTTCCACCACAAGGCCTCGCTCCCAGAGGAACTTGCTGACAACCGCAGCGGGGATGCCGCGCTCACCCAGCTTGCCACCAGCGGTAAGCCCCGGAGTGACCAGTGTGACCTTGATCGGGTCTAGCAAGACGTAGTCGTCGGCAACATCGCCGAAGCCATGCCAGTCCGCTTCCGGCCCCAATAACCAGTCCGCCGTAATCAGCTCTTCTGCGCCGTCAACCGCCGATGGTTGCCAGATACTGAACCACCAGTCGTCCGCAGCCAGATGCTGCTGGAGATTGGCCAGCGCACGACGAAAACTCAGCGCTTCATCGAACGTTTCCTGAATCAGCGAACGGCCGGCAGGGCCTTCCATCATCGCCGACGCCACATCGAGCGATGCAAGGATGCCGTACTGCGGGGACGTCGAGATGTGCATCATGAAGGCTTCGTTGAAGCGATCGCGGTCCAGTTGCCGTTGCTGACTGTCTAGCACATGAATCATCGAAGCCTGACTAAAGGCAGCCAGCACCTTGTGCGTCGAGTGGGTCGTGAATACCAACGGTCCTTGCTCGCGAGTATCCATCCCGTAGCGGCCGTCGTAGAACTCATGAAAGGCGGCGTAGGCGTACCAGGCCTCGTCAAAATGCAAGACGTCAACGCTGTCGCCGAGGGTTCGCTTGATTAGGTTGGCGTTGTAGCAGAGGCCGTCGTAAGTGGAATTGGTTACCACCGCCAGCTTCACCCGAGGCGGCCGCCCATGAGCCAGCGGGTTGGCGTCGATCTTGGCCTGAATCGATTCTGGTGAGAATTCTTCGAGCGGGATGGGACCGATAATGCCGAGCTCGTTGCGTGAGGGCGTCAGGTACAGAGGGATCGCGCCCGTCATGATGATCGAATGCAGAATAGACTTGTGGCAGTTGCGGTCGACCAATACCAGGTCGTCACGCGCCACCATCGAATGCCAGACGATCTTGTTTGCCGTCGAAGTGCCATTAATGACGAAGAACGTGTGGTCTGCACCGAAGTTGCGTGCCGCGCGGGCCTCTGCCGCTGCCAGCGGCCCTGTGTGATCGAGGAGCGAGCCAAGTTCCGGTACCGAAACCGACAGATCGGAGCGTAGCGTGTTCTCGCCGAAGAACTGGTGAAAGGCCTGACCGACCGGACTCTTACGAAACGCGACGCCACCGCCGTGCCCAGGCGTGTGCCAGGAATAGTTGGAGTCACCGGTGTGCTGAACCAGCGCACGGAAGAACGGCGGAAGCAGACCATCCAGATAACTGCGCGCTGCCCGTGCGACCTGCCGAGCCAGAAAGGGCACCGTGTCTTCAAAAAGATAAAGCAACCCGCGCAGCTCATTCAGGTCAGCCATTGCTTCGGCCGGGGCGTTCTCGATGGTGATCTGCTCACCGAGGGCGAATATTGGCAGCTGTGGTGCGCGACGCCGCGCCACACGGATCAGCCCCACAACGTCTTGCAGCAACCGCTGATTCTCGCCCGCGCCTTCGGCGGCAACCAGAATGCAGGCCAACCCGTGATGCGTCGAGGCGACGATACGCCCTTCGGCGGCACTTCCCGTAGGGAGAATATGAAAGCCGTCCTGCTCGAGTTCAGCTGCTATTTCGCGGACCCGCTCGCCAGCAACGGTGTCGGCCTTGATGTCGCGATGAACGATAAGAATGGGGAACTTGAGGTCTTTGTACATGGGCACTTCCTGAGGACGTTCCCCCTCAGCGTAGAAGCTCTGCCCTCAAGTACCAGCCCCGAAAATCCGATCACAACACCGTCGCCGCGACAAAGGCAGCGCCGACACGAATTCTCAGGCTGGCGAAGCCTCAGCCTCGACTTCCACGGTCTGCTCCAACTGAACCCAGAGCGGCGTCGCGCCAGCCGCTTTTTCGATGGCCTGCATGCGGGCCGCATGCGCAGCAACTTCATTCGAACTGGCCCGGATGACCAGCGTACTGGGTCGATCGGTCGGCAACCGGCGGATCGGCGTTGGCTGCTGACGCCCGCCATTTTCGGAATCAGCACCGTCGCCAGCCAGGGACAGATTGGTCTGACCTCCCGTCATGGTCAGGTAGACATCGGCGAGGATCTCGGCGTCGAGCAAAGCGCCGTGTAGATCGCGCCCCGAGTTGTCCACGCCGTAGCGCTTGCACAGCGCATCCAGACTGTTGCGCTGCCCTGGATGACGCTCGCGCGCCATTCGCAGGGTGTCCAGGATGCTGCAGTGATCGCTCAGTTCGGCGCGATTCTGTTGCCCGAGCAAAGCGAATTCGTTGTTGATGAATCCGACATCGAACGCTGCGTTGTGAATGATCAGCTGCGCGCCCTTGATGAATTCGAAAAACTCATCGGCAATATCATTGAAGCGCTGCTTGCCAATCAGGAACTCATTGGTGATCCCGTGAACCGCGATGGCGCCCTCGTCGACTTCACGATCCGGCTGCAAATACACGTGATAATGCCGACCCGTAAGGCGTCGACCGATTACTTCGACACAACCGATCTCGATGATCCGGTGGCCATCGGTCACCGGCATGCCGGTGGTTTCGGTATCCAGCACTACGCTACGCATGTTCGCAACTCTCTCAAGCGGTTTGTCGTTTGGCCTGCACTACGCCGCGATTGGCCAGCAAATCGGCGCGCTCGTTTCCGGGGTGGCCGGTGTGCCCGCGGACCCACTGCCAGCTCACCTGGTGGCGACTGACCTGCTCGTCCAGCAACCTCCACAGGTCCGCGTTTTTCACCGGTTGCTTGGCTGCAGTTTTCCAGCCCCGTTTCTTCCAGTTGGGCATCCAGTCGTTGATGCCTTGCATGACGTACTGGGAGTCGGTCACCAACCGTACCTGGCAAGGCCTTTTCAGCTCTTCCAGTGCTCGGATCGCCGCCATCAGCTCCATCCGGTTGTTGGTGGTTTCCGCTTCGCCACCCCAGAGCTCGCGCTCCACACCCTTATAGATCAGCAGCGCACCCCAGCCTCCCGGACCCGGATTGCCCTTGCAGGCACCATCGGTATAGATTTCGACCGTGTCATCGCTCATGAAGGATTACTTGCTCGTTACTGTTCGGCATCGCGCCGGCTGACCTTCGCCACCGGCATCGGCAGCAGTTGGCCCATACGCTCCCGTCGGTTCTGCCGCAGGGGTCGCAGGCCCACCATCAATTTCCGCGCCACCAACACGTAGAAGCCACCGGTAGGCATCTGCAGCCGTTGGCCGGCAACTTCCAACCCGGCCAGCCGCGCCTGCCACCGGCCCGAAGAAAGCGGCGGACAATAGCACCCGAACCGACGTTTCTCCAGCGCGAATCCGAGCAGGTTCAGCCAGTCACCAACCCGCGTGGGACGAATGCAGCGAGCATGGCGAAAGGCCTTGCGCGACAGCAGACGCGTTGCACCCCAAGGGCTCCACGGGTTGACACCGATGATCAGCAAATGCCCCCCTGGCCGAACGCTACGAGCAGCCTCGCGCAACAGGGCGTGCGGCGAAAGACTGAAATCGAGCCCGTGCTGGACGACCACAACGTCCGCAGCATGCTCGCCGATCGGCCAAGATTGCTCTTCGCAGATGATTTCGACACCCGGTAATGGAGGCCCCACCCGCACGCTGCGCTTGATTTTTTGCGGCTCGATCGGCGTGTCGGCAAAAGGACCGTAATGCACCAAATAACTGCCGAAACAACGCGCCAACTCCAAGCTGATCACCCGCTGCTCCTGCTCCAGCAACTGGCGACCAGACGGACCATCAAACCAGGTACATGCCTCGTTCATCAGGGACAGCAACCGGTCGTCTGCCTTGGCACAAGACTCATCGCTCATGGCTCGCCTCCGTTCATCGGTTTGGCCAGTCCGACCGCAATTTCCGGCCGGTTCACTTTCAAATCCGGCTGTTAGGATGCGCTTTTACGAATGGCTTGGCGACCGCACATATGTTGAAAATAGAAGCTTTACCTGCTTTCACCGATAACTACATCTGGATGCTGCAGGATTCAGAACGCCGCCGCTGTGCTGCAGTGGATCCAGGCGATGCGGCCCCCGTTCAGGCGTGGCTGGATTCCCATCCCGATTGGCGCTTGACCGATATCCTGGTCACTCATCACCACCCGGATCACGTCGGCGGCGTGCAGCAGCTCAAAGCCAAGCATGGCGCCAGAGTCTACGGCCCTGCCGCGGAGAACATTCCAGCAAGAGACGACGCCCTCAGCGATGGGCAGCGTATCCGCGTACTCGACCACGAGTTGGCAGTCATAGAGGTGCCTGGCCATACCCTTGGCCACATTGCCTATTTCCATGACGACGCGCAGACGCCCTGGCTGCTGAGCGGCGACACCCTGTTCGCTGCCGGCTGTGGGCGTCTTTTCGAGGGCACCGCGACACAGATGTTCGCCTCTTTGCAGCGGCTGGCGGCGTTGCCTACGCAAACCCAGGTGTACTGCACCCATGAATACACTCTGAGCAATCTGCGTTTCGCCAAGGCAGTCGAACCGGACAATCAAGAGATTGCCGAGCGGCTCGAACAGGTAACCCGGTTGCGCGAGGCGAAACGCATCACTCTCCCGTCTGACCTGCGGACCGAGCAGGCTACCAACCCGTTCCTGCGCAGCGCCGAACCCACCGTGGTAGCTGCCGCAAGCCGGCGAGTCGGCCATCCGCTCGACACGCCAGAAACTGTGTTCGCCGCATTACGCTCCTGGAAGGATAGCTTTTAACGAAGGTCGACCAGTCCCCAAAACCGCGGCGTCCGCTTGACCCACCGAAACGGCATTCCTACACTCCCTCGAATTTTGCTTCTGGGGAAACCTTCAGCCAATGCCGTCTGACTCTTCGAACAGCCCTAATCCGGACGCCTTGGCAGCCTCCGGCCGGGCTTTGGCGCTGGCAATCTGTCTCGCTATAACTGGCTGCCAAAGCACTGTTTCACGAGCACCGACAGGCATGAGCCCTCAGACGGCAGCTGCGCCGTTGGTGCAGGAGACCCTCTGGCTCACGCACAAACCCGCTGCGCCGACACACACGGATATCTGGGATCGCTTGAGGCACGGCTTCAAGATGCAGGAATACCTGGCCAGCAATCCCCGCATCGAGCAACAACGCCTGCTTCTAGCCAGCCGTCCGGAGTCCATCGAGATTGCCAGCGAACGCGGCAGCCTCTATATCCACTACATCGTCGAGCAGCTCGAAGAGCGCGACATGCCGCTTGAACTGGCGCTGTTGCCGATAATCGAAAGCGCTTACAACCCCTTCGCCTATTCGCCAGCTCAAGCAATGGGCCTCTGGCAGTTCATTCCCTCGACCGGCCGCCACTTCAATTTGCAACAAACCAGCTGGTACGACGGCAGGCGTGACATTACCGCATCGACCACCGCCGCACTGCGCTACCTGACTTATCTGCATGGCCTGTTCAATGACGACTGGCTGCTGGCGTTAGCGGCCTACAATGCTGGCGAAGGAACAGTCAGCAGAGCCATTGAGCGCAACCAGAAACTCGGTTTACCCACTGACTACTGGAACCTGCCCCTACCCCGTGAAACGCAGGACTATGTGCCTAAGCTACTGGCGCTCTCGCAAATGGTGCAGAGTCCCGAGGCATATGGCCTCAATCTTAGCCCGATCGCCAACGAGCCCTATTTTGAAGTGGTCACCCTGAAGCAGCGCATGGATCTAGCCAAAGTCGCCGAGATGGTGGACATAGACGAAGATGAGATCTATCAGCTTAATCCAGCCTTTACCCGCCGGATCACCATGGACGGACCGCAGCATCTCCTAGTCCCGAGCGCTAAGGCGGAAATGCTTGCCGCCAATCTGGCGCTGATGAAGCCGCAAGATCTGGTCGATTGGCAGCAGTACAAGGTGCGCCCAGGCGACACGCTCGGTGCGATCGCCAACCGACATCATCTTTCAGTCAATATCATTCGTGATATCAACCGCCTCAAGGGCGATCGACTGCAAATCGGTCAAGTGCTGAGCATTCCGCAATCAGCCGGTGCCGGTCAATCTCGCGAGCTGTTGCACGCGGTTGCGCGAAGCCAACCGGCGCCACGCAGCTATCGGGTTCGCCAAGGCGATAACCTTTGGGATATAGCCAAGGCAAAGAAAGTCTCGGTACGTGACTTGCAGCGTTGGAACAACTTGTCGGGCAGCAACCTGAAGGTTGGTCAGGCACTGTTTCTCCAGGCGGCCAGCAACAATCAGCACGCCAAATCCGCGCCGACCTATTACAAGGTCAAGAAAGGTGATTCACTTTATGAGATCGCCAGACGCTTCAATGTCCGGGTTAACAATCTGAAGACCTGGAACCCCAGGGATAGCGTGATGCTCAAGCCAGGCCAGACTCTAACGCTCTACCTCCCCCATTAGCTGCAGGCGCGCAAAGCGCCTATACGACGCCGTTTAACTGTTAACCGCGCTTGCTTAGCGCATCAAGGCAACGCCCGGCCAATTGAGTGAAACGCTGAAATGCGACGAACTGCTCGTGCTTCAGCGCTCGGCCGGATATCCGGTTGTCAGCGTAGAGGACACCGATCTCTCGAGTGCCCGCCATCAATGGTGCAATGAAGAACATCCCCTTACCCAGCTGCTGACGAAGCGGCAAAGTTATCAGCTCATCGAGGTTGTAGCTTGCCGGTACGCCCATCCATAACGGCTGACGCTGTCGAAGTACGTAACTGAAGATGTGCATCTGACCGGATTGGTCGGCAGGCAAGGCGAATTCGTCAAGCCAAGGCTGAGTTTGCTCTCCTGCGACGCGTTTGGCGCGAAAGGTCGTATGCTGATCAGCAAGGACCGTCAGCATCACGCGTTCCAACCCCGCGCCTTGATGCAAACCCTTAAGCAAGGCATCGAGGATCAGCCCTACATCACCGCGAGTGGTAGCCATCGCCCCAAGATCCTGCATTGCCTGTTGCATCAGCAGCAGATTTGGCTGCAACTGGCTTGCCTTGCGTTGCGCCTGTTGTAGCAACACTTGTTCCGGATCAGTCGAAGGGATTAGCTTGCAGAGTCGGCTGGCGCCGAAAGTTGTCGCCACTTTGACCGCCTCATCTGCGCTAGCAAGAATCTGCTGCATGGCGTCGGCTTCGGATATGCCGCTGAACTCGGCCAACTCCCTAACCAGGCCCTCCATTTCCGGACATCCCCACCCACTCAATGCAGCCGCGCTGATACGGACTCCCAAGCTGACCGAACGAACCGCAGGGTCACGAAGATTTGCCGTACCATGAGCGAGGCTGGCCAACTCACCGATGTTCCAACTTTTGATCAGCCCCAGATTCAACTGACGAAAACTGGTACCGAGCACCCTTTGGACTGCTTGGTCGTGATCTGTGTCGCTGGCCGCCAGCGCGTCGCCAAGCTCGTCGGCCTGCTCGCCACCGCAGCCCCAGAATGCAAGCTCGCCAACGTCATGAAGCAGTGCCGCGATGAACACCTCTTCCTCGTGCCTCGTCAGCACATACCCGGCGATGTTGCGTGCCTGCACGGCAGCGTGAAACGAGCGAGCCAGCAACTCCTGCAATTGCTGTCGCGGCGCACGATCAAGGAGGCCGTCGATCAGGCTGACCGAAAGGCTGATCAGCCGAACATTATCGAAACCGATCATGACGATGGCGCGGGAAATGGTCTTGATGGTTTCCTGCGATGGGTTGTAATAGCTACTGTTGCCGACCCGAAGCACCTTTGTTGTCAGCGACGCATCTCGCAGCAGTACATCCGCAAGCTGCTGTACTGACGAGTGCTCCTGCTCCGTAAGCCGTTGCAGGTCCTGAACGACCGCAGCCAGTGCGGGCAAATCGGATTGGTTCAAGCGGTCTATCCATGACTGCAAACCATAGCTAGTTTCACTCAAGATTCGCGACCTCACCCAACGTTCGGGCGGCTAAAGGAAAGGGAGTTTGCCCAGATGGTCGGCCTTTTTCCAGTGGATACAAGCTGTTACTGTACTCGGCCGAAAAGACCGAAAGCGCCATGGATCGGATTCACCGTTTGATGCGACCCGTCCTATTGTTATTGAGCTGCCTAGGACTGAGCTTTCCGTCCTTCGCGACCATCAGCGAAAGCCACGGTTATGCGCAGTTTGGCGCACTCAAGTATCCGGATAACTTTGCCCATTTCGATTGGGTGAATCCCGATGCGCCGAAAGGCGGTACCTTGCGGGTGATGGCCTCTGGGACATTCGACACGCTCAACCCCTACACGTTTAAAGGGACGAGTCCAATCGCGACGCCGGGTTTTTTCCAGTACGGCATAAGCGAGCTGAACGAGCCATTGATGGTAGGCACTGGCATTTATGATCCCTCGGGAGACGAACCGGCTTCGGCGTATGGTCTTATCGCCGAAACCATCGAATACAGCGACAACCATAGCTGGGTAGTTTTCAATCTGCGCGATTCGGCACGCTTCCATGATGGCCAGCCAATTACCGCCTACGATGTAGCGTTTTCCTATCGGTTATTGATCAAAGACGGCCATCCTCGGTTTCGCACTGACCTACGGGGAATCAAGCGAGTCGACATACTCAATCGCCATCGGATTCGCTTCGTATTCGACAAACCCGACAATCCATTGCTAATTATGCGTCTCGGTGAGCTGCCAGTATTGCCCCAACACTATTGGAAAGACCGGGATTTCCGCGCCACTACGTTCGACCCACCGCTCGGTAGCGGTCCCTACCGCATCAGTGAGGTTCAGCCGGGACGTCGCATGACATTCGAGCGGGTGAAGAACTGGTGGGGAGCCGATCTTCCAGCCAATCGTGGTAAATACAATTTTGATCGTGTCCAGGTGGAGTTCTATCGCGACAGTACAGTGGCCTTCGAAGCGTTCAAGGTCGGTGAATTCGACTTTTATATCGAGCACCAAGCGAAGAATTGGGCCAATGGCTACCAATTTCCGGCTGTTCTTCGCGGCGATGTAATTCGAGCGGAGATACCGCATCAGATTCCCACCCAGACGCAAGCCCTGTTCATGAACGGGCGTCGACCAGTCTTTTCCGACATCCGGATTCGCCAGGCACTGGGCATGCTGTTCGATTTCGAATGGACCAATCGTGCTTTGTTCTACGGCGCCTATCAGCGCAGCGAGAGCTATTACCCGAACAGCGAGTTTTCAGCGACCGGCACACCGGAAGGAGGTGAGTGGCTAATGCTGTCGCCGTTCCGCGATCAGCTTCCCCCCAAGTTGTTTACCGAACCGTTTGAGCTACCGGAAACGGACGGACGCGGCATCCCACGCGACACCCTGCGCAAGGCGCTGGCTTTACTCAAAGAAGCCGGCTGGGAGCTCACCTCGGAGGGCCTTCGCGACAAGAAAGGCCGTGAATTTCAATTCGAGATCCTGCTCGTCAACCCGCGACTCGAGCGCATCCTCCAGCCCTACGTGGAGAATCTGGCGCGCATCGGCATACAGGCTCGTCTGCGTAGCGTTGATGGCGCGCAATATAAGCAGCGCCTGGATCAATACGACTACGACATGATTCTGACAACCCTGAGTCAAAGTTTGAGTCCAGGCCTCGAACAGTGGTTGTATTTCCACTCAAGCCAAGTAAACGTCAAGGGTGGCCGCAATTACGCCGGCATCACCAACCCGGTGATCGACAAGCTGATCGTAAAACTGATCTCAGCCAAGACCCGAGACGAGCAGGTTTCCGCCGCACGCGCCATTGATCGCGTTTTACTTTGGAACCACTACACCATCCCCAACTGGTTCATCAATTATCACCGTCTGGCTTACCGTAATCGGTTCGCCCATGTCACCACACCCCCTTATACACTCGGACTACGTGCTTGGTGGTTGAAGGACTTGGAGAAGGCTCAATGATAAGAAACTTACCCCTATCATTCCTGCATGCGGGCATCCTTGCCCTTGTGTGTCTTGCGAGAATTGCCGAAGCAGCTCCGCAACATGCGTTGACCCTGTATGGCGAGAAGCCCAAATATCCTGCGGATTTTTCCCATTTCGACTATGCCAATCCCGACGCCCCCAAGGGAGGAACCCTGCGACAGGCAGGCTTCGGTAGCTTCGATTCGCTCAATCCCTTCATCAACAAGGGCGTCGCAGCGGACGATATCGGTCTCGTCTACGACACCCTGACAACCAATAGCCTGGATGAGCCGTTCACGGTCTACGGTCTGCTGGCGGAAAAAATCGAGAAAGGCCCGAACAACGAGTGGGTACGTTTCTATCTGCGCCCCGAAGCCCGCTTCCACGACGGCGAGCCGGTGAAGGCCGAGGATGTCGTTTTCACCTTCGAGACATTGATTAGCAAGGGAGCGCCGCATTATCGCGGCTATTACGCTGACGTCGAGAAAGCCGTTGTAGAGGGGCCGCGTCGCGTCCGTTTCGATTTCAAGCACGCGGGCAACCGCGAGCTGCCGCTTATCCTCGGACAGCTGCCGGTGCTGCCGAAACACTGGTGGGCAGAAAGGGATTTCACCTCCGGCAGTATGGAGCCCCCATTGGGCAGCGGGCCGTATCGAATAGAGCAAGTAGAGGCTGGCCGCTCGATCCGATATGCCCGAGTCGAGGACTATTGGGGCAAGGACCTGCCGGTCAACCGCGGCTTCTATAACTTCAATCAGGTGCGCTTCGATTACTACCGTGATAACACGGTGGCGCTCCAGGCCTTTAAGGCCGGGCACTTCGACTATTGGCTGGAAACCAGCGCGAAGAACTGGGCTACCGCCTACGATACCGAGGCAGTCAAGGACGGGCGAATCATCAAGGAGGAGATCGCCAACCATAACCCGCAAGGCATGCAAGGCTTCATCTTCAATATTCGTAAACCGCATTTGCAGGACGCCAGAATTCGGGAAGCCTTGGCCCTGCTCTTCGATTTCGAATGGACCAATCGCCAGCTGTTCAATGGCGCCTATACCCGTACCCGCAGCTATTTCGACAATTCCGAGCTCGCCTCCTCCGGCTTGCCGGGCGAGAAAGAACTGAGCATTCTCGAGCCACTGCGCGGCCAGATACCCGAGGGCGTGTTCGACAAGCCCTTCAAGCTGCCACAGACCAACGCCGATGGCATGATCCGCGAGCAACAACGTCGCGCCTACGAATTACTTACCGCCGCGGGTTGGAAAATAGAAAACGACCGTATGGTGGATGCCAGCGGTAAGCCGGTCAAACTGGAGTTTCTGCTGGTACAGGCGGACTTCGAGCGGGTTCTCTTGCCTTACAAGCGCAACCTTGCCGGCTTGGGTATCGATCTCGAAATCCGCCGGGTCGACGTCTCGCAGTACATCAACCGACTACGCTCACGTGACTATGACATGATCGTCAGCGGTTTCGGCCAATCTAGTTCGCCAGGCAACGAGCAGCGCGAATACTGGCATTCGGCAAGTGCGGACAATCCAGGAAGTCGCAACTTCATCGGACTGAAGGATCCGGCAATCGATGCGCTGGTGGAGAACCTGATCGCCGCCGACTCGCGTGAAGAGCTGATCACCAGCACTCGTGCACTGGATCGCGTGCTGCTGTGGGGCCACTACGTAATTCCAAACTGGCACATCAAGACCTGGCGTGTCGCCTACTGGAATCACCTTGCTCATCCCGAAATCACGCCCCGTTACGATATCGGCCTGATGACCTGGTGGCACAAGCCCAGCGCCGAGGCACCTGATCCGGAAGCAGTCAGCGACGAGCCGGCCGCCAAAGCAGAGGCCGCCAGCGCCACCAGCACTGCTGCGGAGCGCTAGGGATGCTCGCGTATATCTTTCGCAGGCTACTGCTGATTATTCCGACCCTCTTCGGCATTCTGCTAATTAACTTCATCATCATCCAGGCCGCGCCTGGCGGCCCGGTCGAACAGGCAATCGCCAAACTGGAAGGTTTCGAAGGTGCGACCAGCCGTATCGCTGGTGGCGGCTCCGAAGTGGCCACCGGCAGCAATAGCTACCGGGGTGCGCAAGGCCTGGACCCGGATCTGATCGCCGAAATCGAACGCCTATACGGCTTCGACAAACCGGCACCGGAACGCTTCTGGATCATGCTCAGTAATTACCTGCGCCTGGATTTCGGCGAGAGTTTCTTCCGCGACGCCAAGGTCACCGATCTGATCATCGAGAAGATGCCGGTCTCGATCTCGTTGGGACTCTGGAGCACCTTGATCATGTACCTGACGTCGATACCGTTGGGCATCGCCAAGGCCACGCGCCACGGCAGCCCGTTCGATGTCTGGACCAGCTCGGCGATCATCGTAGGCTATGCAATTCCGGCGTTTCTGTTTGCCATTCTGCTGATCGTGCTCTTTGCCGGCGGCAGTTATTGGAACTGGTTCCCCCTGAGAGGTTTGACCTCTGGTAATTTCGACGAGCTAACGCTGACCGGTAAGATCATCGATTATTTTTGGCATCTTGCGCTGCCGGTCACCGCATTGGTCATCGGCAACTTCGCGACCCTGACTCTCTTGACGAAAAACAGCTTTCTCGACGAGATCAACAAGCAATACGTGATCACTGCCCGTGCCAAGGGCCTGAGCAAAAATCGAGTGCTTTATGGCCACGTGTTCCGCAATGCGATGCTGATCATCATTGCCGGCTTCCCGTCGGCATTCATCGGTATGTTCTTCACCGGTTCGCTGCTGATCGAAGTGATCTTCTCCCTCGACGGTCTTGGCCTTCTCAGCTTCGAGGCTGCCATCAACCGCGACTATCCCGTGGTGTTCGGCACCCTGTTCCTATTCACCCTGCTCGGTTTGGTAGTCAAGCTGATCGGCGATCTGACCTATACGCTGGTCGATCCCCGAATAGACTTTGAAAGCAGGGAGGCCTGACATGCAGCTGACCCCGCTGAACCAGCGGCGCTTCGCCCTCTTCAAGGCCCACAAACGCGGTTGGTGGTCGCTGTGGTTGTTTCTCGTACTATTCGTTCTAAGTCTCGGCGCCGAACTGATCGCCAATGACAAACCGATCGTGGTGCGTTTCGATGGAGGCTGGTATTTCCCTGTATTCAAGCGTTATCCGGAAACGACATTCGGCGGCGAGTTTCCGCTGCAGGCCAACTACAAGGGGCCCTACATCCAGGAGCTGATCAAAAAAAAGGACGGCTGGATGATATGGCCGCCGATTCCGTTCAACTATTCCAGCATCAATTACGACCTTCAGGTTCCCGCCCCTGCCCCACCATCGGGGCAAAACTGGCTGGGCACCGATGACCAGGGACGAGACGTCCTCGCCCGCGTTATCTACGGCTTTCGCATTTCGGTATTGTTCGCGCTCACGCTGACTTTAATCAGCTCGGTGATCGGTGTGATCGCCGGCGCCCTGCAAGGGTTTTACGGTGGTTGGGTCGACCTCGTTGGGCAGCGTGTCCTGGAAATCTGGTCCGGATTGCCAGTGCTTTACCTGCTCATTATCCTCGCAAGCTTCGTGCAGCCCAATTTCTGGTGGTTGCTCGGCATCATGCTGCTGTTCTCCTGGATGAGCCTGGTCGATGTGGTTCGTGCAGAGTTTTTGCGTGGTCGCAACCTCGAGTATGTACGCGCCGCACGAGCGCTGGGCATGCGGAACGGTGCAATCATGTTCCGCCACATATTGCCCAACGCCATGGTATCGACCATGACGTTCATGCCATTCATCCTTACCGGAGCAATCGGCACGCTGACCGCCCTGGATTTCCTTGGCTTCGGTTTGCCACCCGGCGCGCCATCATTGGGTGAGCTGGTGGCGCAGGGCAAGGCGAATCTGCAGGCGCCGTGGCTGGGCATCAGCGCGTTCATGGTCCTTGCGATCATGCTGACTCTGTTGGTGTTTATCGGCGAGGCCGCCCGCGATGCCTTCGACCCGAGGAAATAGCATGACTGAGAATCTGATCGAGGTCCGCGACTTAGCCGTCGAGTTCGTCAGCGGGGACCGAACTCAGCGAGTCGTCGAGGGCGTGAGCTTCGACATTCGCAAGGGCGAGACCCTGGCACTCGTCGGCGAGAGCGGTTCCGGCAAGTCAGTCACAGCTCACTCGATACTGCGCCTACTGCCTTATCCGCTCGCGCAGCACCCGGCCGGTGAAATTCTCTACGCCGGAGAAGACCTGCTCAAGGCGAATGAAAAACGCATGCGCGGCATACGCGGCGATCGCATCGCGATGGTGTTTCAGGAGCCGATGACCTCACTCAACCCGCTGCATACCGTCGGCACGCAGATCAACGAAGTGCTGCAGATCCACAAAGGGTTAAGCGGCAAGGCCGCTACGGCCCGGACCCTTGAGTTGCTCGAGCTGGTTGGAATCCCAGAACCTAAACAAAGGATTCGGGCCTATCCGCACGAATTGTCCGGCGGACAACGCCAGCGTGTGATAATTGCCATGGCGCTGGCCAACGAACCTGAATTGCTCATCGCCGACGAGCCGACCACGGCGCTGGATGTAACGGTGCAGCTGAAAATCCTTGAACTGCTCAAGGAACTACAGGTGCGCCTGGGGATGGCTCTGCTGCTGATCAGCCATGATCTCAATCTTGTCCGGCGAATCGCCCATCACGTATGTGTCATGCAGAGCGGTCGCGTCGTCGAACAGGCGCCTTGTGAAGAATTGTTCCGCTCGCCGCAGCATCCCTACACCCGGGAACTGCTCGCGGCAGAGCCTAGCGGCCGGCCGGTAGCGGTTGAAGCGTCGGCACCGGCATTGCTGGAAGTGAGCGATCTGCGGGTCTGGTTCCCGATCAAGAAGGGATTGTTCAGGCGCACTGTCGATCACATCAAGGCAGTTGATGGCGTCACGTTCAGCCTGCCGAAGGGGCAGACATTGGGGATCGTAGGCGAAAGCGGATCGGGGAAGTCGACCTTAGGGCTCGCAATTCTACGGTTGCTATCCAGTAGCGGCGAGATCAGATTTCAGGAGCAGGCGTTGCAGCAAATGTCGCAACGTGCGGTACGCCCGCTACGGCGGCAGATGCAAGTGGTATTTCAGGATCCGTTTGGCAGCCTCAGCCCCAGGATGTCGGTCGGCCAGATCGTCGGTGAAGGTCTCAGCATCCATGGTATGGGGTCTGCAGAAGAACAAGCGCAGGCGATCATCGATGCGCTGGTCGAGGTTGGACTGGATCCCGAGAGTCGCCATCGCTATCCCCACGAATTTTCCGGGGGGCAACGACAGCGGATCGCCATAGCCAGGGCTCTGGTGCTCAAGCCGGATCTTATCCTGCTTGATGAACCTACCTCGGCGTTGGATAGAACAGTGCAGCGGCAGGTGGTTGAGCTACTACGCTCGCTACAGGCTAAGTACAACCTGACCTACCTGTTCATCAGCCACGATCTGGCGGTGGTTCGGGCGCTAAGCCACCAGATGATGGTGGTCAAGCAAGGCAAGGTAGTTGAACAGGGAGTGGCCGAGGCGATCTTTGCCGTCCCCCAACATTCGTATACACAGCAGTTGCTGGAGTCTGCCTTTATGGTGCCAGCGGCTGATGAACAACCAGAAGAGGGACAAGCACATGGGTTTTCTTACCGGTAAGCGCGTACTGATCGTCGGCGTCGCCAGCAAACTGTCGATCGCCTCCGGCATCGCCGCGGCCATGCACCGCGAAGGCGCCGAACTGGCTTTCACTTATCAGAACGATAAGCTCAAAGGTCGCGTCGAAGAATTCGCCGCCAGTTGGGGGTCGGGGCCGGAGTTGTGCTTCCCATGCGACGTCGCCAGCGACGATGAGATCGTCAAGGTTTTCGAAGCGCTGGGTAAAAAGTGGGATGGTCTGGACGGCATCGTTCACTCGGTAGGATTCGCCCCAGGCGATCAGCTCGATGGCGATTTTACCGACGTCACCACCCGTGACGGCTTCCGTATCGCGCACGACATCAGCGCCTACAGTCTTGTAGCGCTGGCAAAGGCCGGTCGCCCGATGATGAAAGGCCGCAACGGCAGCATCCTCACGCTTTCCTATCTGGGTGCAGAACGCACCATGCCCAACTACAACGTAATGGGTATGGCCAAAGCCAGCCTCGAGGCAGGTGTGCGTTACCTGGCCGGCAGCCTCGGCCCGGAGGGCACTCGCGTAAACGCCGTTTCAGCTGGCCCCATCCGTACATTGGCAGCGTCCGGGATCAAAAGCTTCCGCAAGATGCTGGCGGCCAACGAGAAGCAAACCCCGCTGCGCCGCAACGTTACCATCGATGAAGTCGGCAATGCCGGCGCCTTCCTTTGCTCGGACCTGGCCTCCGGCATTAGCGGTGAAATTCTCTACGTCGACGGTGGCTTCAACACCACGGCAATGGGTGCGATCGAAGACTGATCTATCGCTCAAAAAAAACCCGCACTTGAATGCGGGTTTTTTATGCTTGCGCAGATTTGTCAGCGCCCTATCAGAACGTTTCTATCTCAGCATCGGCATGCAGCATCTGTCGGTAGGCGGCAAAATCCTGCTGTCCGCTGCGCGAGGCCAGGAAGCGACGATAGTTCTGCTTATCTTCCTCCGAGAGCTCCGTCGTTGGCTCGCTTACGCCATCCAGGCGAATAACGACAAAGCTGCCATTGGGAAGACGAACACTACCGTAGGTTGGCTTGTCACTCGCCGCAGGCCGCGGCATCCGAAACACTTGCTGTAGCACCGCCGGCTCAACGCCCTCCTGATTTCGCGAAGCGGCTTCCACTGGTTGCCACTGCTGTGCCGCCTGTCCTCCTTCACGCAGCGTAGCCATCAAGCGCTCGCCCTCCTCGCCTGCCATCTCGGCAGCCTTGCTAAGCCGCAGCTGAGTGATGATGTCTTCCTTCACCGAATCGAAAGGCAAAACCTCCGGCTGCAAATGTTCCTTGGCGCGCACCGCAACGACGGTGTCCGGATCCAGTTCGATAATGCTGCTATTGGCGCCATCGATCAGAACCTCGTCACTGAACGCTGTCTGGATAACCTGTCGATTGGCAGCGATACCGGCCCCGCCTTCACGGCCGAATGGTTCGGTCGCCTGCACTGTCAGACCTAGTTCTTGCGCCGGTTGCGCGAGATCAGAAGACTCGAATGCGGTGTCTTCCAACAACTTGCTCGCCTCGACAAAACGCTGCTCGACCTGCTGCGCTTTGAGCTCTCGAACCAGCTCAGGCCGCATATCTTCGAGCGCTGGCACTTCGGGCGACCTAACACCCAACAGTTTAATCAAATGCCAGCCAAAATCAGAACGCACCGGACTCGACACCTGCCCTTCGTCAAGCGCATAAAGCGCCTCCTCGAAAGCCGGGTCGTAAACACCTGGCCCAGCAAAACCCAAATCACCGCCTTCATTGGCCGAACCCGGGTCTTGGGAAGCTTCCTTGGCAAGCGCCGCGAAATCTTCGCCTGCAGCCAATCGCTTGGCGATCTCTTCGATCTTCGCCTTAGCCTCGGCGTCGCTGGACTCATCCGACTCGATCAGGATATGCGCTGCACGGCGCTGCTCCGCCAGGTTCGCGATGCGCTCCTGATAGAGGTTTTGCACCTCCTCATCCGATACCTCGACTTGGTCGAAAAACGAATCCTTGTTCAGCTCGACATACTCAAGAACAACCTGCTCCGGCGAGCGAAAGCGGTCAGTGTTCTGCTCGTAGTACTCACGCGCCTCTTCGTCGCCTACCTCAACCGCATCCGCATCCGCCGGCACGGTAATGCTCGCAAAATCACGGGTCTGCTGCTCTAGGCGAGCAAACGCTTCGATCTGCTCATCCGTGACAAAACCAGAACCGGAAATGCCAGCACGAAGCTGTCCGATCAGCATTTCCTGCTTCAGCAGCTCGCGAAATTGGAGACGGGTGTAGCCCATTTGCTGAATAACTTGATCGAACCGCGCCGCATTGAATGCACCGTCTACGGTAAATTCGGGTGTCTGCAGAATCAGCTGATCGAGGGCTGTCTCGGAGAAGGCAAAATCGGCGCTGCGTGCACCCTGCAGCAACAGTGCTCGATCGATCAGTGCGCGAAGGGATGACTCGCGCACCAGCTTGTCATCCAGCAATGACGGATCGAAATCGCCACCCAGCTGCTGAGCCAACTGCCGACGCTGCATGTTCATCGCTTGGTTGAGCTCGTCCAGCGAGATTTCCTCACCGTTGACCTCCGCAGCTTGGCGGCTGTTGCTCGCGGCATTGAAGATAGCGTCGAAGCCTGTCAGTGCCAGCAGCACGACGATGATGCCGATAATGGTTTTGGCAATCCAGCCTTGTGAATTGTCCCTGATATTCTGAAGCATGCGTCCCCCAGGAGTCAGCTGCGCAACGGTCGCTGCAGCACGGGTGGAATCCAGATAAAAGAAAGGCGCATCCAGGGATGCGCCTTCTCGGAGCTTTGGAGCGGTTGGGCCTTATCCCCCAAGCCCGAACGCAACAGGCAAAACCTGTTCGAATAACCGCTCCAAGCCAGGGCCAGTGCTAACTGACAACTGGCCGGATCGAAAACGCTTAGTTGACAGCGTCTTTCAGAGCCTTGCCTGCCTTGAAGCCCGGGATCTTGGCCGCAGCGATGTTGATCGGCTTGCCAGTCTGAGGGTTACGGCCGGTGCGAGCAGCGCGTTCCTTTACAGCGAAAGTACCGAAACCAACCAGTACCACGGAATCACCAGCCTTCAGGGCGCCAGTGACGGATTCAATCACTGCATCCAGCGCGCGGCCAGCAACAGCTTTCGGGATATCAGCAGATGCAGCGATGGCATCGATCAGTTCCGACTTGTTCACTCTAAGTCCCCTTATTTCTGTTGAGTCATATCTTTAATTTTTGGTGTAAGCAAAAGCGGTGCTGAAATAGCAGCGACACAAGGGGCCGGTTTATAACAAGGACGCCGAAAATGTGTCAACAAAGCCTTCCAGACTAATGCGTGCTGATTCGCTCCTTGGAATCAGACTCGCGTTTGTCTTCCTTTGCAACTATATCGGGAGCCGCATCAGGCAAGGGCTCCGGCGCGTATTGCAGCGCAATTTGGAGGACTTCGTCAATCCACTTCACCGGTTTAATCTGCAGGTCCTGCTTAATATTCTCAGGAATCTCTTTCAGATCACGCTGATTCTCTTCAGGGATGATCACCGTCTTGATGCCGCCTCGATGTGCGGCGAGCAATTTCTCTTTCAATCCACCGATGGCCAACACCTGGCCACGCAAGGTGATCTCTCCGGTCATGGCGACCTCGGCGCGAACGGGAATCTGCGTCAGCGCGGAAACAAGCGCCGTGCACATCCCGATACCGGCGCTGGGGCCGTCCTTCGGCGTTGCTCCTTCCGGCACGTGAATATGAATGTCCTGCTTTTCATGAAAGTCCAGCGGAATACCCAGGCTCTTGGCCCGACTACGTACGACAGTAAGTGCAGCGGTAATCGACTCGCCCATCACGTCGCCGAGCGAACCGGTCTTGGTCAGACGGCCCTTGCCAGGCACCACAGCCGCCTCGATGGTCAGTAGCTCGCCGCCAACCTGGGTCCAGGCCAGGCCGGTCACTTGGCCGACTTGATCCTGTTGTTCAGCAAGCCCATAACGGAACTTGCGCACCCCAAGGAAATGCTCGAGCGATTCGGCGGTGACGTTCACCTCGAAGCTCTTTTCTGCCGCATGTTCTTTGACTACCTTCCGGCAGACTTTCGCCAGTTGGCGCTCCAAACCGCGAACGCCAGCTTCACGCGTGTAATAGCGAATTATGTCGCGTATGGCCTCTTCGTCGAAAATCAGCTCGGCCATCTTCAATCCATTTGCCTGCACCTGCTTCGGAACCAGATAGCGAATCGCAATATTGATCTTCTCGTCTTCGGTATACCCAGGGAGACGTATCACCTCCATGCGATCCAGCAGCGGCGCCGGAATATTCATGGAGTTGGCGGTGCAGAGAAACATCACATCGGACAGGTCGTAGTCGACCTCAAGATAATGGTCATTGAAGTTATGGTTCTGCTCGGGATCAAGCACCTCAAGCAGCGCCGATGCCGGGTCGCCGCGCATGTCGTTACCCATCTTGTCGATTTCATCAAGCAGAAACAGGGGGTTACGAACACCGACCTTGCTCATCTTTTGAATCAACCGGCCTGGCATTGACCCTATATAGGTACGGCGGTGCCCGCGAATCTCGGCCTCATCCCGCACGCCACCCAGCGCCATTCGCACAAACTTACGGTTAGTGGAGCGTGCGATGGATTCCGCCAGCGAAGTCTTGCCCACGCCTGGCGGGCCAACCAGACATAGCACCGGCCCCTTGAGCTTCTTGACGCGCTTCTGCACGGCAAGGTACTCGAGAATGCGGTCCTTCACCTCTTCGAGGCCGTAATGGTCGGTATCGAGTACGTCTTCAGCCTTTGCCAGATCGAGGCGCACCTTGCTGGCTGCCTTCCAGGGCACGTTCACCAGCCAGTCGATGTAGGTCCGAACCACAGTGGCCTCTGCCGACATTGGCGACATTTGCTTGAGCTTGTTCAGCTCGGTTGTCGCCTTGGCATGGGCATCTTTGCTCAGGCCAGCATTCTCGATGCGCTTCTTCAGGTCATCGATTTCATTGTGACCTTCGTCGATATCACCCAGTTCTTTCTGAATAGCCTTCATCTGCTCGTTCAGATAGTACTCGCGCTGGCTACGCTCCATCTGCTTCTTAACGCGTCCACGGATACGCTTTTCAACCTGAAGCAGATCGATTTCGGCATCCAGCAAGGCCAGGACGTGTTCAACCCGAGCGGGCAGCTCGGTAATTTCCAGAATCGCCTGCTTCTGCTCGATCTTGAGCGCCATATGCGCAGCCATGGTGTCAACCAGGCGCGCCGGTTCATCGATGCTTGCAAGCGATGAGAGCACTTCGGAGGGGACTTTTTTGCCGAGCTGAACGTATTGCTCGAACTGACTCAGCAGACTGCGGGTAAAGACTTCCGCTTCGCGCTCCTCGATGTCCGACTCTTCGATAAGCGACACCTCGGCACGGCAGTGATCATCCACATCGAAGAAACGATCTATGACGCCGCGCTGTTCACCTTCGACAAGCACCTTGACAGTGCCGTCGGGGAGCTTGAGCAGCTGCAAAACGGTCGCGATCGTACCCACGCGATACAGGCCTTCTTCAGCCGGATCATCATCGGCTGGGTTCCTCTGAGCCAGCAGCAGTATCTGCTTGTCACCGGCCATGGCGGACTCGAGGGCCTCGATGGACTTTTCTCGGCCAACGAACAGCGGAATTACCATGTGCGGGTAAACCACGACGTCGCGCAGCGGCAAAAGGGGCAATTCGATGGTTGTCTTCATAAATTCAGCTCTACGACGGCCATACGGCGGTGAACGGGGAAACACCCTGGCAATTAAGATGAGGGCACGCAGGGCAAAAAACAAGGATGGCGCAGAAATGCAAAGGGGCCCGGAGGCCCCTTTGTTCTGTTACGCGTCTGGCGCAGCCTTTGCGGGCGGCTCGCTGTTTTCGTAAATCAGTAGAGGTTGCGATGTACCTTCGATAACGCTCTCGTCGATGACCACCTTGCTGACATCCTTTTGTGAAGGAATCTCGTACATGGTGTCCAGCAGAACGCCCTCAAGGATCGAACGCAGGCCACGTGCGCCGGTCTTGCGCTCTAGCGCGCGACCTGCGACAGCCTTGAGCGCATCGTTACGGAACTCCAAATCCACACCTTCGAGCTCGAATAGTTTGGCGTACTGCTTGGTCAGTGCATTCTTGGGCTCGGTAAGGATCTGGATCAAGGCGGCCTCATCCAGTTCATCGAGCGTGGCAATAACTGGCAGACGGCCCACAAATTCCGGAATCAGGCCAAACTTGACGAGGTCGTCAGGCTCTACCGCACGCAGCGATTCGCCGATCTTCTTGCCTAAATCCTTACTGCGAACCTCTGCATTGAAGCCGATGCCACCTTGGGTCGAACGCCCCTGAATGACCTTTTCAAGGCCAGCGAATGCGCCGCCGCAAATAAATAGGATATTGCGCGTATCGACCTGTAGGAACTCCTGCTGTGGATGCTTGCGACCGCCTTGGGGCGGAACCGAGGCGACCGTACCCTCGATCAGCTTGAGCAGCGCCTGCTGCACGCCCTCGCCCGATACGTCCCGAGTAATCGACGGGTTGTCAGACTTGCGTGAAATCTTGTCGATCTCATCGATGTAGACGATGCCCATCTGAGCTTTTTCCACATCGTAATCGCATTTCTGCAGCAGCTTTTGAATGATGTTCTCAACATCCTCACCTACGTAGCCAGCCTCGGTGAGCGTGGTGGCGTCGGCGATGGTGAACGGCACATTCAGTAGCCGCGCAAGCGTCTCAGCGAGCAGGGTCTTGCCCGAGCCGGTCGGCCCGATCAACAGAATATTGCTCTTGCCCAGTTCGACTTCCTCTTTCTTGTCGCGCTGGTTGAGTCGCTTGTAATGGTTGTAAACCGCTACTGCCAGGATCTTCTTGGCGCGTTCCTGACCAATGACGTATTGGTCAAGAATACCGCTGATCTCCTTTGGCGCAGGCAGTTTTTGCGCGCTGCTCTCGGCCTGTGCTTCTTGCACCTCCTCACGGATGATGTCATTGCACAGGTCGACGCACTCGTCGCAGATAAAGACCGAGGGCCCGGCAATCAACTTGCGTACTTCATGCTGGCTTTTGCCGCAGAAAGAGCAATAGAGCAGCTTGCCGGAATCCTCGCCGTTGCGGGTATCAGTCATTCGATCGATCCAATCGGGAAGGCTTGAAACACAAGATGAAGGCAATCGTGGGCTTTTTCAAGCCCACACTGCCGCCGGATATCGCCGTGCGGACGAGATCAGACTGCCATCTGCCGTTGAGCCAGGACTTGGTCGATCAGTCCATACTTGACGGCTTCTTCGCCACTCATGAAATTGTCGCGGTCGGTATCCCGAGCAATCACTTCCATCGGCTGGCCGGTGTGCTCGGCCATTACCTTGTTCAGACGCTCACGGATAGTGAGGATTTCCCGAGCATGGATCTCGATGTCAGAGGCCTGCCCCTGGAAACCGCCCAGCGGCTGGTGAATCATCATCCGCGAGTGCGGCAAGCAGTAACGCTTCCCAGCCGCGCCACCGGTCAATAACAGAGCGCCCATGCTACAGGCCTGCCCGATGCATATGGTCGACACGTCCGGCTTGATGAACTGCATGGTGTCGTAGATCGACATACCCGCAGTGACGGAGCCGCCAGGGGAGTTGATGTACAGATGGATGTCCTTCTCGGGATTTTCTGCTTCGAGGAAGAGCATCTGTGCAACGATCAAGTTGGCCATGTAGTCTTCGACCTGGCCAACCATGAAGATCACCCGCTCCTTGAGAAGACGGGAATAAATGTCATACGCGCGCTCGCCACGGGCGGATTGTTCAATGACCATCGGCACCAGGCCACCCGCAGCCTGGATGTCTGGTGCTTGCATAAACGAATTGCCGGACATGTCCAACGATACTCCCTATGTCACGCCGCAAAGACATAAGCCAGCGCGAGGCTGGCTTATGAATGTGCATTAAACGGTTTGAAGAGACTCAGGCAGCTTGCGGGGCTTCCGCAGGCTTCACTGCTTCTTCGTAGGAGACCGACGTGTCGGTCAATTTAGCCTGCTGCAGGACAGTATCTACAACTTGTTCTTCGAGCACAACAGAGCGGACTTCGTTCAATTGCTCGTCGTTCTTATAGTACCAGGACACGACCTGCTCGGGCTCCTGATAGGCCGAAGCCATTTCTTCGATTAGCTCGCGAACCCGCGCGTCGTCAGGCTTGAGTTCGTACTGCTTGACCACCTCAGCGACGATCAGACCGAGCACGACGCGGCGCTTGGCCTGCTCTTCGAACAACTCAGCCGGCAATTGGTCAGGCTTGATGTTGCCCCCAAACTGCTGCACAGCCTGAACGCGCAGGCGATTCACTTCGTTGTCGATCAGCGCCTTCGGCACCTCGATCGGGTTGGCACTGACCAGTCCTTCCATGACCTGATTCTTGACCTTGGTCTTGATGGCCTGGCGTAGCTCGCGCTCCATGTTCTTCTTCACTTCGGCACGGAAGCCTTCGAGGCCGCCTTCCTGAACACCGAACTGAGCAAAGAACTCGTCGTCCAGCTCCGGCAGCTGCGCAGCGGCAACGCTATTGATAGTCACAGTGAACTCGGCAGTTTTGCCGGCGAGGTCGAGATTCTGATAGTCCTCAGGGAAGGCCGGATTGATAACCCGCTCTTCACCCGCCTTGGCACCAACCAGCGCGTCTTCGAAACCAGGAATCATGCGACCCGAACCCAATACAAGCTGGGTGCCCTGCGCCGAGCCGCCAGCGAAGGCTTCACCATCGATCTTGCCAACGAAGTCGATGTTCAACTGATCGCCATTCTCGGCGGCGCGATCGGTAGTCTCATAACGAGTGTTCTGCTTACGGAGGATATCGAGCATGTTATTGACGTCCGCATCTGCCACTTCGGCCTGCAAACGCTCAATCTCAATACCTTCGAAGCCGGCGACCTTGAACTCGGGGAATACTTCGAAAGTCGCGACGTACTCCAGGTCCTTGCCCTTTTCGAACACTTTCGGCTCGACTGCCGGTGCGCCGGCAGGATTCAGTTTCTCGGCAACTACGGCCTCGTAAAAAGTGGCCTGGATCAAATCGCCCAGCGCTTCCTGACGAGCAGCCGCTTCGTAGCGCTGACGAATCACGCTCATCGGCACCTTGCCGGGACGGAAACCTGGGATCTTGGCACGGCTGGCGGTCTGCTGCAGACGCTTGTTGACTTCGGTCTCGATGCGCTCGACCGGCACGCCAATGGTCATGCGGCGCTCAAGAGCGGAGGTGCTTTCAACAGAAACTTGCATGGATTTTCCTCGTTGCACAGACATAAGCCGGCGTTCCGGCCCCAGAATGGGCAAGCATTCTAGTGGCTCGCATGACAGAAGTCACCCCGTCCGGCAAGGCACCCGCAGCACTGAATCAGCTGCGCTGCACCTTCGTAGAGTTATCGAACAATCCAGCCCTGACGCCCGGACGGACCAATGAAACAGACAAAAAAAAACCGGCCACTGGCCGGTTGCTACACTCCGCATCATTTCAGATACGAAGCGCCTGTATGGTGCGGACGGAGAGACTCGAACTCTCACACCTTGCGGCGCCAGAACCTAAATCTGGTGTGTCTACCAATTCCACCACGTCCGCAGAACTTCTAAACGGAAACGCCAGGCAGTGCCTGGCGCTTCGGAATATGGGGTGGACGATGGGGTTCGAACCCACGACCGCAGGAGCCACAATCCTGTGCTCTACCAACTGAGCTACGCCCACCATATTGCCTTGCTTATGCCAGAGCCCAAAATGGCGCACCCGGCAGGACTCGAACCTGCGACCATCCGCTTAGAAGGCGGATGCTCTATCCAACTGAGCTACGGGCGCTTTATATCTGCATTCTATTCGGAGCGCAGACTTCAAGCTCCGGCCAGTGAAGGCACAGACCTTCAAAAGCCGTCTTACCCAGCAGCAAGCTGTGCTCGACAAGCGGGGCGAATCTTAATGGGCCACCTACAGGCCGTCAACACCAAAACCGAAAAAATTTCAGTCTGGTAAAGGAGTTACGGGAATAGATGGCCGCATCGTCTTTGCCCGACGGGACCACCGTGCGAGAATGCGCGTCCTTTTTCAATCCTCTCCGATGGTTAACCAAGCGTCATGACCGCAAAACTGATCGACGGTAAAAAGATCGCAGCCAATATCCGCCAGAAGATTGCTGGCAGAGTCGCCGAGCGCTCTCAGCAAGGCCTCAGAGTTCCAGGACTGGCAGTGATCCTCGTGGGCACCGACCCGGCGTCTCAGGTCTATGTTGCGCACAAGCGCAAGGACTGTGAGGAAGTCGGATTTAACTCCACCGCCCACGACCTGCCCGCTGAAACCAGCCAGGCCGAGTTGCTGGCGCTGATCGATCAGCTCAATGACGACCCACTTATCGACGGCATCCTCGTGCAGCTTCCATTGCCTAAGCACCTCGACGCGTCGCAGCTGCTTGAACGCATCCGCCCAGACAAAGATGTGGATGGCTTCCACCCATACAATATTGGCCGGCTTGCGCAACGTATGCCCCTGCTCCGTCCCTGCACACCGAAAGGCATTATGGCGCTGCTTGAGAGCACCGGTATCGACCTGCACGGACTCAACGCAGTGGTCGTCGGTGCGTCCAATATCGTCGGCCGGCCCATGGCACTGGAACTGCTGTTGGCGGGCTGTACGACAACGGTTACGCATCGCTTCACTAATGATCTGGCCGAGCACGTCAAGCGTGCCGACCTGATAGTAGTGGCGACCGGCATCACCGGGCTGGTCAAAGGTGAATGGATTAAGGAAGGCGCAATCGTCATTGATGTAGGCATCAACCGGCAGGCCGACGGCAAGTTGGTCGGAGACGTGGAGTTCGATGTTGCGGTACAGCGCGCCAGCTGGATTACGCCGGTACCCGGCGGGGTCGGTCCGATGACACGCGCCTGTCTGCTGGAAAATACGCTGCACGCGGCGGAGCATTTGCACACTTGATGTGAGCGCGTTATCAATGACGTGCTTGGCTCCGGGCAGCTACATGGCGTTCAAGAAAACGGCACCCTCGAGTGCCGTTTTTCCGTTGCAGGCCCAGCCGCGCATGCGGTAGCGGCTTAACGCTCTTGCTCCCAGGACTTGATCAGTTCGTTATAACTGACCGTCTTGCCTTGGGGCTTTTCATTTTCTAACTTGGGCTTCGGCGAGCCCGGCTGGCTCAGCCAGTATTCCGGATCGCGAGGCTCGTTGAGTATTGGTCCGCACTTCGGTTGTACATTGGCCCGTTCCAGCCGCGCCATCATCGTGTCCTGTGCTTCTGCAAGACCATCGAGCGCTTCCTGAGGCGTCTTGTCGCCACTGGCCGCTTCGGCGATGTACTGCCACCAGAGTTGTGCCAGACGCGGATAGTCCGGCACGTTGGTTCCGGTTGGCGTCCACTGCACCCGCGCCGGGCTACGATAGAACTCAACCAGCCCACCCAGCTTCGGCGCTGCCTCGGTCATGGCGTCGGAGTCGATATCGGATTCACGAATCGGGGTCAGACCGACAAGCGTTTTCTTCAACGACACGGTTTTCGACACCGTGAACTGTGCATAGAGCCAGGCGGCCAGCCGACGCTTCTCCGGCGTAGATACGAGGAAGGTCCAGGCACCGGCATCCTGATAGCCAAGCTTCATCCCCTCCTCCCAATATGGTCCCTTGGGCGACGGCGCCATACGCCATTTCGGCGTGCCGTCTTCATTGACGACTGGCAGGCCGGGCTTGGTCATGTCCGCAGTAAAGGCGGTGTACCAGAAGATCTGTTGAGCAATGTTGCCTTGAGCCGGGACCGGTCCGGATTCGGAGAACGTCATGCCCTGCGCTTCTGGCGGCGCGTACTCACGCATCCAATCGACATATTTCTGGGTCGCATAGACTGCCGCCGGTCCGTTGGTTGCGCCGCCACGGGAAACGCTAGAGCCCACCGGATGGCAGTCCTCAACGCGAATGCCCCACTCGTCCACCGGCAACCCGTTCGGCAACCCTTTGTCGCCAGCACCTGCCATGGAGAACCAGGCATCGGTGAAGCGCCAGCCCAGCGACGGGTCTTTCTTGCCGTAGTCCATATGGCCGTAGATGCGCTGTCCGTCGATTTCCTTGACGTGCTTACTGAAGAATTCGGCGATGTCTTCATAAGCGGACCAGTTTACTGGTACGCCCAACTCGTACCCGTAGCGGTCCTTGAATTGCTGCTTCAGTTCGGGGCGCTCGAACCAGTCGGCACGGAACCAGTAAAGGTTGGCGAACTGCTGGACCGGCAACTGATAGATCTTGCCGTCCGGCCCTGTGGTGAAGGAGATACCAATGAAGTCGTCCAGGTCGAGTGTCGGCAGCGTGTAATCCTTGGCCTCGCCCTCAATCATGTCGCTGATAGCAACCGCTTTGCCATAGCGGAAGTGAGTGCCGATCAGGTCGGAGTCGTTGATATAACCGTCATAGATATTCTTACCCGACTGCATTTGCGTCTGCAGTTTCTCGACCACATCGCCTTCCTGCATCAAGTCGTGCCGCAGGCGAATGCCAGTGATCTCGCTAAAGGCGCGCGCTAGCGTCTTCGACTCGTACTCGTGAGTGGTGATGGTTTCCGACGCGACGTTGATCTCCATACCGCGGAACGGCTCGGCGGCCTTGATGAACCAACGCAACTCTTCCATCTGCTGCTCGGGCGACAGGGTCGACGGATTGAACTCCGACTCGACCCATTTCTTCGCCGCATCTTCATAAGCGTCGGCCCAGGCCGCTCCCGTAATGCCGGACAACGTCAGCAGGGCAGCGAGCGCCATGCCATGTCGGGTGTTGTTTTTATTCTCGAACATAAACACCTCCTTTGGGTTTTTTGGAAGGATGAGCCGCAAGGCTCAACCCCAGCGCATCACTGCAAACAACCAGACAAGAGACAGCGCGGACGCTATCCAGATGCTCCAGTCGGTCAGCCCTATCAGCAAAAGATGCCAATAGGCGCTGCCCAGAAGTCCAATGAACAACCGATCGCCCCGCGTAGTGACGATGGGCAGCAAGCCCTTTCGCGGCACACAGGGCCGCCGCAGTTCCCACGCACTCATCAGCGCCAGCATCAGGCCGATCACGGCGAAGAACGCAGCAGTTGGTGTGGTCCAGGCCATCCAATTCATCGATAGCTCTCCTATACCCGTCCGAGGGCGAAGCCCTTAGCCACGTGGTTGCGCACGAACCAAATCACCAGCATGCCGGGCAGGATAGTCAGCACTCCGGCGGCGGCCAGCACACCCCAATCGATTCCCGAAGCCGATACGGTCCGTGTCATTACCGAGACGATGGGTTTGGCGTCCACCGAAGTGAGCGTTCGAGCGAGTAGCAGCTCCACCCAAGAAAACATGAAGCAAAAGAACGCGGTGACGCCGATGCCAGAGCCGATCAGCGGAATGAAAATCTTCAGGAAGAACTTGGGGAAGCTGTAACCGTCGATGTAGGCCGTCTCGTCGATCTCCTTTGGCACACCGGACATAA
The DNA here is from genome assembly GCF_045999685.1 of Stutzerimonas sp. VN223-3. Classification (NCBI taxonomy): domain Bacteria; kingdom Pseudomonadati; phylum Pseudomonadota; class Gammaproteobacteria; order Pseudomonadales; family Pseudomonadaceae; genus Stutzerimonas; species Stutzerimonas sp. VN223-3. Next base: position 1,672,571 of record NZ_RBEC01000001.1, read on the forward strand.
AGCCCTCGAGAATCCACACCGCCAGCGGTACGTTGAACAAACAGTGAGCCAGCGCCACGGCGATATGCGTATCGAACAGGCCGATCGACGAGTACAGCTGGAAGAACGGCAGTAGAAACACCGCAGGCGGCGCCATCCGATTGGTTAGTAGCCAGAAGAACAGATGCTTGTCGCCGAGAAAGCGAAAGCGTGAGAAGGCATACGCCGCCGGCAGCGCCACCGTCAGCGAAATCAGGGTATTCAGGCAGACGTAATACAGCGAATTGATGTAGCCGCTATACCAGCTGCGGTCGGTGAAAATGACCCGGTAGTTGTCTAGCGTGAAGCCCTGCGGCCAGAGCGTAAGCCCACCGAGGATCTCGGTGTTGCTCTTGAACGACATGTTGACGAGCCAATAAATGGGCACCATCAGAAAGGTGATGTAGAGGATCAGTACCGCTCGCTTGCGCAGATGCATTAGCTGGCCCTCTTCATTTCTGGTCGCCATGGGTCATCGCCGTATAGAACAGCCAGGACACCAGCAGGATGATCAAGAAGTAGATCAGCGAGAACGCCGCCGCCGGGCCGAGATCGAACTGCCCCACCGCCATCTTGGTGAGTGTCTGGCTGAGAAAAGTGGTGGCATTACCCGGGCCGCCACCCGTCAGCACGAACGGCTCGGTGTAAATCATGAAGCTGTCCATGAAGCGCAGCATCACGGCGATCAGCAATACGCTCTTCAGCTTTGGCAGCTGAATGTGGCGGAACACCGCCCACGCCGATGCGCGGTCGATGCGTGCTGCCTGGTAATAGACGTCCGGTATTGCCCGCAGGCCCGAATAGCAGAGCAGCGCGACCAGCGATGTCCAGTGCCATACGTCCATCACCAGCACCGTCACCCAGGCGTCACGCGTATTCGAGGCATAGTTGTAGCTGATGCCCAGTTCGTTGAGGACGTAACCCAGCAGGCCGATATCTGCGCGGCCGAAGATTTGCCAGATGGTGCCGACCACGTTCCATGGAATCAGTAACGGGATCGCCATAACGATCAGGCACAGCGAAGCCCAGCGTCCACGGGTCGGCATCGTAAGCGCGACGGCGATACCCAGCGGGATCTCGATCAGCAGGACGCAGCCGGAAAAGATGAACTGGCGCAGCAATGAATCATGCAGACGCGGATCGTTGAGTATCTGCCGATACCAATCGGCACCGACGAAGAATCGTGTCGATGAATCGAAGATGTCCTGCACCGAGTAGTTGACCACCGTCATCATCGGCAAAATGGCGCTGAAGGCCACCAGCAGGAAAACCGGTAGTACCAGCCACCATGCGCGGTTGTCCTGGACCTTGTTCATTGCAGCTCCTCAACCAGTAGATCATCGGCGTAGAGCATCAGCCATTGCGCCGGGAAGCCCACCCAGGCTTGCCCTTGCGGGACGACCTGATCTTCAGGCAGGCGCGCCTTGAGTAACTGGCCTTGCATGCGGAAGGTCAAAATCTTGTAGGTGCCGAGGTCCTCGACGCGCACCGCATCAACCTGCATGCCGCCGCTCGCCTCGTCGGCGACCTGCACGAATTCGGGTCGGATACCGATCTGCAGGCGCTTGCCGGCGAGCGATGGCAGGCGTGCCGCAAGCGATTCGGACAAACGCAGGTATTGATCGCCAAACGCCACACCGCCCTCCTCAGCCCGGACGTCAATCAAATTCATTCCCGGGCTGCCGACGAAGAAACCCACGAAGGTGTGTTGAGGGCGCTCGAAAAGCTCGCGCGGGGTGCCGAACTGAACGATCTGACCGCCATGCATCACCGCAATTTTTTCGGCGAAGGTCGAGGCTTCCAGCTGGTCATGAGTGACGTAGATCATGGTGATGTTGAACTGCTCGTGGATCTGTTTGAGCTTGCGTCGCAACTTCCACTTCAAGTGCGGATCGATGACCGTCAGCGGCTCGTCGAAGAGGATCGCCGATACGTCGTCCCGCACTAATCCCCGCCCCATGGACACCTTCTGTTTTTCGTCAGCGGTCAGGTTGCGAGCTTTTCGCTTGAGCAGCGGATGAAGATCGAGTACCTCGGCAATCTCATGGACCTTGCTGGTGACACGCGCCTCCGGGACGCCCTGATTGCGCAGGGGGAAAGCAAGGTTGTCGAACACAGTCATGGTGTCGTAGACGACCGGGAACTGAAAAACCTGGGCGATGTTGCGCTGCTCGGGCGTCATCCTGTTCACCTCGCGCGCGTCGAACAGCACCTGCCCTTCGGATGGGCTGAGCAAACCGGAAATGATGTTCAGCAAAGTTGACTTGCCGCAGCCGGAAGGGCCCAGCAATGCATAAGCTCCGCCCTGTTCCCAGACATGGTCCATCTCGCGGATGGCGTAATCCGCTGCGCCACGCGGCTGCGCACTGTAGCTGTGGGCCAGGTTCTGTAGACGAATCTCTGCCATGGGACTTCCTCAGACACGTCGCGCCGGCGCCTGGGCCAACCGACCCGTGGCGTCGAAGACGAATAGCTTGTGAGTCGGGATGTAGACGCGAATGGGCGAGTCCACTGGATAGTCGTGAACTCCCTGCACGTGCAGAACCAAGCTGAAGTGCTCGTTGCGCACGTGGAGAAAGGTCTCCGAGCCGCTGATTTCCGCCAGTTCGACCGTGCCAGAAACCTCCAGGTCGTCATCATTGGACGGCACCAGCCCGATGTGGCTGGGACGTACACCGAAGCTGTAAGCCCCCTCGCCTAGTCCGCGCAGATCGGCGTTCAGCGGAAAATGCATGCGATCTTCAAAGCTGACCTCACTGGAAGCGATACGCCCTGGCAATAAATTGATCGGCGGCTCGGAAAACAACTCGGCACTCAGCATCTGGCTCGGCCGGTGATAAACCTCAGACGTCGGTCCGCTCTGGATGACCCGCCCTTCATGCAGAACGGTGGCCGTGCCGCCCAATGCCAAGGCTTCGTTGGGCTCGGTGGTGGCGTATATGGCAATGCTGCGCCGCGTCCTGAACAGCTCGCGCATTTCCTGACGGAGCTCCTCGCGCAGCTTGTAATCGAGGTTTACCAGCGGCTCGTCGAATAGCACCAGATCGGCGTCTTTCACCAGCGCTCGGGCCATGGCCGTCCGCTGCTGCTGGCCGCCGGAAAGCTCCAACGGGTGTCGCTCCAGAAAGCTTTCGATGTGTAGCATTTCCGCCGTTTCGCGAACCTTGCGTTCGATCTCGACCTTACCAACCCCGATCTGACGCAGCGGCGACGCGATGTTTTCAAACACAGTCAACGTCGGGTAATTAATGAATTGCTGGTAAACCATCGACACGTTGCGCTTGCGTACCGGCACGCCGGTCACATCGGCCCCGTTCATGAGAATGCGGCCGCTACTCGGCTTGTCGAGGCCGGCCATTAGCCGCATCAGTGAGGTTTTACCCGCTAGCGTTCGCCCGATCAGCACGTTGAACGAACCAGGCTCGAAGCCAAGGCAAACGTCGTCGATGTGTAGCTGCCCATCGACCCTCTTGGTGACGTGTTCCAGTGTGAGGGACATGTCGCATCCTTCTATTTGTTATAGGAGAGCGATAGCCATATTCGTGCCATTTCGAAACGGCGGCTCTGGTTCGAGCTCCAGTGGTAAACGAGCAGTTCTGAACTGTTCAAAATGAACATTTCTGAACATTGACAGTGAACAGAAATGAACAAGACTGTTCAGGGCGCACGCTGCAACGCAGCGAAAACAACAAGAACTCGCATTCGAAGAGGGCGACATGGCCGACCCAGTCCAGTCCATTTCCCACCAGACACTGGTTGAAGAGTCCTGGCATCGCTGCGAGCGCTTTGGCCTGGACCCACTCAGCACGCCGAGCTTCGGCCAGCTCGCCGAACAGGACGTCAGTGCGCTGCTCGAACGGCAGCGAAACCTGGTGCAAACCACCCAGCGTGAAGTGCTGCCCTACTACGAAAATATCCTTTCGAATTCGAGTTGCGTGATTCTGCTGGCGGACAGCGGCGGCCAATTACTGGAGTCCTGGGGCGACCGGCGCTTCGTCGAGCCAGCCCAGCGCCGAGGCTTTTCCCCTGGTGCCAGCTGGATGGAACGCGACACCGGAACCAACGCTATCGGAACCGCCCTGGCCAGCGGGCAGGCAGTACACATTCAGCGCGACGAACATTTCCTCAAGGCCAACCGCTACCTCTCCGGCGCCGCTTCTCCGATCTTCGATGCGCAGCGACAGCTGATTGCGGTGCTCGACGTTTCCAGCGACAGCTATTTGCCGCCCTCGCACACGCTGGGCATGGTCAAGATGATGAGCCAGTCGGTGGAGAACCGACTGATCCTCAACCTGTTCCATGAAGATTACTTCCAGCTGACCTTCAACACGGGCCAGGACAATCTCGACAGTCAGTGGGCCGGCCTGCTGATCTTCGATGAGTCCGGACTGATCGTCTCGGCCAACCGACGCGCTGACAACCTGCTCGGCGTAACGCTGACGCGCACCCGAATCGACATGCTGTTCGATGTACCCCTGCTGCAATTGCTGAACCAGCCGGAAGAACAACCGATGCTGCTGCGCGCCATGGGTCGCCATCGATTTCATGGGACCATTCGACGACCGCAGAAGCCGCGCATTCAAGCCCGAGATTTTCGTAGTGCAGCCGCAAAGTACGCGGTGGATCTGGGAGGGGTTGATTACGGTGATCCGCGTGTGCAGAAAGTGGCTCGCCAGGCTCAGCGGATGCTGGAAAAGAACATTCCAGTCCTTGTTCACGGCGAGACCGGCGTTGGCAAAGAGTTTCTGGTCAAGGCGCTACACGCGGCCGGCTCCCGAGCGGCGGCACCGCTGATAGCCGTTAACTGTGCGGCCATTCCTGGCGAGCTGATCGAATCAGAGCTTTTCGGTTACGAGAAAGGTGCGTTCACCGGCGCTCATCACAAAGGCAGCAGCGGCCTGATTCGCAAGGCCGACAAGGGAGTGCTATTTCTTGATGAAATCGGCGACATGCCGCCCAATTTACAGGCCCGGCTGTTACGCGTCCTGCAGGACCGTTGCGTGCAACCGCTTGGAGGTGGCGACCCCTATCCTGTGGACTTCCGGCTGATCTGCGCGACCAACCGGTCTTTGCGGCAGGAGGTCGAAAGCGGGCGCTTTCGCCAGGACCTGTTCTACCGCGTCAGTGGTTTCAGTACCGAGCTGCCGCCGCTGCGTGCGCGAGCCGATAAGCTCGCGCTATTTCAGCGGGTATGGGAACAGCATCGCGAGCCACAGCAATGGGCTGGCCTGAGCAACGAAGTCCAGCGCTTGTTCGAACGCCACCCCTGGCCCGGCAATATCCGTCAGCTGAGCAGCGTGATCCAGGTCGCCTTGGCGATGGCTGACGAACAGCAGATCAGGCCGGAACATCTGCCTGATGACTTCTTCGATGACCTCGAAGCCGAGCCCGACGAGGGCCGATACGACTCGCAGCGCCAACTCAACATGCTCGAGCCCCAGCGAACCCAGCCGAACCAACAACTGCGTAGTCAGTTCGAAGCCTGTCGCGGCAATATTTCGCATCTAGCCCGGCACCTCGGCGTCAGTCGCAACACCTTGTACAAGCGACTGCGTGCCGAGGGCCTTTATCCAGGTTAAGTTTGCGGCATAGCTCCGCAAGACGCTTGAACGACGCTGGATACCGGCATTGACGGTTTCGCCTCCGACGTAGGGTGGGCTTCAGCCCACCGGTGGTGGTAGCTAATCCACTGCGCGGGACTGACGGTGGGCTGTGTAACTTATTCGCTTAGACGCCAGGTCGTTCCGCCCTTACCGTCTTCCAGCACAACCCCCATGGCGGTCAGCTGATCGCGAATCCGGTCGGACTCGGCCCAGTTCTTGTCAGCACGCGCTTGTAGACGCGCGGCGATCAGCGTTTCGACCTCGGCTGCATCCACCTTGCCCTCAGCACCAGCTTGCAGGAAGGTGTCGGGGACCATCTGCAACACACCAAGCACTACGGCCAGTTCCTTCAACCGGCCAGCGAGCTCGGCGGCAGCTTGCAGATCCGTGTCGCGCAGACGGTTGATCTCGCGAACCATCTCGAACAGCACAGCACAGGCTTCGGGTGAGTTGAAGTCGTCATCCATGGCAGCGCCAAAGCGTGCCACGAACGTTTCTCCGCCTTTTGCAGATGCTGCCGGCAAGCCCCTGAGCGCTGTATAGAAGCGCTCAAGCGCGCCCTTGGCTTCTTTCAGACTGTCTTCGGAATAGTTGATCGGGCTGCGGTAATGGCTCGACACCAACAGGTAGCGCACCACTTCCGGCTGATATTTTTCCAGCACCTCGCGAATGGTGAAGAAGTTGCCCAGTGACTTGGACATCTTCTCGCCGTCAACGCGCACCGCGCCGGCATGCATCCACGCATTGGCGTACTGCTTGCCGGTCGCCGCTTCGCTCTGGGCGATCTCGTTTTCATGGTGTGGGAATACCAGATCAGGGCCGCCGCCGTGAATATCAAAGGTTTCCCCCAGGCAGCAGGTGGACATTACCGAGCACTCGATGTGCCACCCCGGACGCCCTGCCCCCCAGGGCGACTGCCAGCTCGGTTCGCCGGGCTTTGCGGCTTTCCATAGCACGAAGTCCAGCGGGTCCTCCTTGGCTTCGTCGACCTCAATGCGCGCACCGATCTTGAGATCCTCGATCTTGCGTCGTGATAGCTTGCCGTAACCAACGAACTTGCCGACCCGGTAGTACACGTCTCCGTTACCCGGTGCGTAAGCAAAACCCTTATCGATCAGGGTCTGGATCATGCTGTGCATGCCAGCAATATGCTCGGTGGCGCGCGGCTCGAGATCGGGACGCAGCACATTGAGCCGTGCTTCGTCTTCATGCATCGCAGCGATCATGCGGTCTGTAAGGGCCTCGAACGATTCGCCATTGTCCTGGGCACGACGAATGATCTTGTCGTCGATATCGGTGATGTTGCGCACGTAGGTCAGCTCGTAACCGCGCTGGCGCAACCAACGCGAAACCACATCGAATGCCACCATGACCCGCGCATGCCCAATATGGCAGAAGTCGTAGACCGTCATGCCGCAGACGTACATCCGCACCTGGTTCTGAATCAGCGGCTTGAGTGGCTCCTTGGTCTTGGTCAGCGTGTTGTAGATCGACAACACCATTACTGGCCTCCCCAGGAGTCACGCAGGGTCACGGTACGGTTGAATACCAGCGCATCCGGCCGGCTGTCCTTACGGTCAACGCAGAAATAGCCTTCGCGCTCGAACTGGAAGCGATCTTCGGCTTCAGCGGACGCCAGCGAAGGCTCAGCGCGGCAACCTTTGAGCACGACCAGCGAATCCGGATTTATATTGTCGAGAAAGCTGCCGCCCTGCTCGTCTTTCTCAGGATTGGCCGAGCGGAATAGCCGATCGTACAGGCGCACTTCGCATTCGACGCTTTGCGCTGCCGGCACCCAGTGAATCACGCCCTTGACCTTGCGCCCTTCGGGATTTTTGCCAAGCGTGTCCGGATCATAGGAACAACGCAGTTCGACCACATTGCCCTCGGCATCCTTTATCGCTTCGTCGGCGCGGATCACGTAGCTCCCGCGCAGCCGCACTTCGCCGCCCGGAACCAGGCGCTTGAAGCCGGCCGGCGGGACCTCTTCGTAGTCGCCAGCATCGATATAGATCTCCCGCGAGAACGGCAGCTTGCGCACGCCCATGTCCTGTTTCGGATGACGCGGCAGTTCCAGGTTTTCGACCTGACCTTCCGGATGGTTGGTGATGACGACTTTTAGCGGCTTGAGCACGCACATGGCACGTGGCGCGTTGGCATCGAGGTCCTCGCGAATGGCGAACTCGAGCATGCCCACATCCACGACACCGCCGGCACGGTTCACGCCGATCATGTCGCAGAAAGTGCGGATCGACGCAGGCGTGTAACCGCGGCGGCGATAGCCGCTGAGCGTAGACATGCGTGGATCGTCCCAACCGCTGACATGCTTTTCATCGACCAGTTGCTTGAGCTTGCGCTTGCTGGTGATGGTGTAGTTCAGATTCAGTCGAGCGAATTCATACTGGCGCGGACGTGCCGGGACCGGCAGGTTTTCGAGGAACCACTCGTAGAGCGGACGGTGATCTTCGAATTCCAACGTGCAGATGGAATGGGTCACGCCCTCGATGGCGTCCGACTGGCCGTGTGTGAAGTCGTAGCTCGGATAGATGCACCAGTCGTTACCGGTCTGATGATGATGAGCATGGCGGATGCGGTAGAGAATCGGATCGCGCAGATTCATGTTCGGCGAAGCCATGTCGATCTTTGCACGCAGTGCCTTGGCACCATCCGGGAACTCGCCGGCCTTCATCCGCGAGAAAAGGTCCAGATTTTCTTCAACCGAGCGATCGCGGAACGGGCTGTTGCGACCCGGCTCGGTCAGGCTGCCACGATATTCGCGCGCCTGCTCCGACGTCAGATCACAGACATAGGCCTTGCCGGCCTTGATTAGCTCGACGGCCCAGTCGTGCAGTTGAGCGAAATAATTCGAGGCATAACGCTCCTCGCCGGCCCACTGAAAGCCGAGCCACTGCACGTCACTCTTGATCGCATCGATGTATTCCTGGTCTTCCTTGGCCGGGTTAGTGTCATCGAAGCGCAGGTTGCACTCGCCGCCAAACTCCTTAGCCAGGCCAAAATTCAGGCAGATCGATTTGGCGTGGCCAATGTGCAGATAGCCATTGGGTTCGGGCGGAAAGCGCGTGACGATCTTGGCGTGCTTGCCCGAGTCCAGGTCAGCCTGAACGATCGGGCGGAGAAAATTGGTGGCTGCGGTAGTCTCAGGCTTGCTCATGGTGTCCTTAACGATCTGCGAGTATGCGGCTCAGAGAGTGTTTACAAATGTAGCGAGCGATGGCCAGGCAAGGCGAGATCAGCCGAAAAGCTGAATGTACACGTCGCACATGAGCATCTTGAGGCTGATTTCAACGCGGCCTGGCCGAGCGCAGTAATTTGTAAACACTCTCTCAGGGTAGGCCGGCCAAATCAAAGCGCCTATCATAGCGGACCCGTCAACCCCCTGACAGAGCAAAGCGTCCTGCCGCGCGACGCTCTGCAGCAGGGACGCCCTCTTGATAATTGCGCCGGATGCCCCGTCGCGACGCGATTCTCCCGCTCGTCTCATAAGGAAGGTTTCCAATGATCAAACTCCATACCAATCATGGCGTCATTACCGTCAAGCTGTTCGAAGACAAGGCCCCTGAAAGCGCCGCCAACTTCAAGGAATACGTCAAGAGCGGCCACTACGATGGCACCGTTTTCCATCGTGTAATCAGCAACTTCATGATCCAGGGCGGCGGCTTCGAGCCGGGCATGAAGCAGAAGGCTACCCGCGGCCAGATCAAGAACGAAGCCAACAACGGCCTTTCCAACAAGACCGGCACCTTGGCCATGGCGCGAACCATGGAGCCGCACTCGGCTTCTGCGCAGTTCTTCATCAACGTCAAAGACAATGATTTCCTCGACCACACCGCGCCGACCGTACAGGGCTGGGGCTATGCAGTCTTTGGGGAGGTCGTCGAAGGCATGGACGTGGTCGAGAAGATCAAGGGTGTCTCTACGACCATGAAGTCGGGCCATCAAGACGTTCCGGTGGAAGACGTGATCATCGAGAAAGCTGAAATCGTCGAGTAAGCATCTTGATCCTGCTGATTTCCGATCTGCATCTCGAAGAACAACGCCCGGATATCACCCGGGCGTTTCTTCGTTTCCTTGAGGTTCGCGCTGCGCAGGCCGAGGCGCTCTATATTCTTGGAGATTTCTTCGAGGTCTGGGTCGGCGATGACGGCATGACGCCTTTTCAGCATGAAATCGCCGGAGCGTTACGGGCACTCAGCGAGAGCGGAACTCGTATCTATTTGATGCATGGCAACCGCGACTTCATGATTGGCAAGGCGTTCTGTCGTGAAGCAGGCTGCACGTTATTGGCTGATCCTCACGTGGCGCAGCTCGGCGGCGAGCGCGTATTGCTGATGCACGGCGATAGCCTGTGCACCAGAGACGAAGGCTACATGCGGCTACGCCGCTGGCTGCGCAACCCCCTCAGCCTGTTCATCCTGCACAACCTTTCGCTCGCCAAGCGTCAGCAACTGGCGCAAAAACTTCGCTCGAGCAGCAAGCAAGAAACCCGCATGAAAGCGAGCGACATTGTCGACGTGACGCCGGACGAGGTCGTCCGAATCATGCGGCGTTACAAGGTCCACACCTTGATTCACGGCCACACTCATCGACCCGCAACGCATTCGCTGCAGGTCGATAATCAGCCAGCCACGCGCATCGTGCTTGGCGATTGGGACCGGCAGGGTTGGGCACTGCAGGCTGACGAGTCAGGTTTCCAGCAGGCCGCATTCGAACTGAACTGAACCGATCAGGCGGCACTCGGAACGCCGCTGTGAAAGCGAAATTCGCTATCGGGACTTTCGATCAGCTCGCGCTCCCGCTCACGCACCCGAACGATGGTCGCATCGATATCCGTCGCATCCCCATAGAGATACGCCAGCTTTAAATAGTCCTGAAAATGCCTCGCCTCGGATTTAAGCAGCCCGTAATAGAACTTGCCGAGCTCTTCATCCAGATGCGGGACGAGCATTGCGAAGCGTTCGCACGAGCGCGCCTCAATGAGTGCGCCAGTCACCAGCGTATCGGTGAGTCGGTAGGGCTCATGATTGCGCACCAACTCCCGTAACCCCGCCGCATAGCGGGACGATCCGACGTTGCGCAAGGCAATCTCCCGCTTGCGGATGATCGACAACACCTGCTCGAAGTGCCGTAACTCTTCCCTGGCCAACCGCGACATCTTGTTCTGCAAGTCGGGCTTGTCGATATATCGGAACATCAACTGAAAGGCGGCACCAGCAGCCTTCTTCTCGCAATTACCGTGATCGATGAGCATCACGTCCTGGTTCTGCAGTGCAGCATCGACCCAGGCAGTAGGCGTGGCACAGCCAAGGAAATCGTTTAGTTCGGGGAGCATGGTGAGGTTCTGGTATTAAAGAGATGAATGGCGGCGGCAACGCGGCCCGTTGTCGTCGGCAGCGCATTATACGAAGAGCGTCTGCCACGACCAGAGCTGGTTGGATTTGCGTCACTGGCCAGCGCGAGTGGCTTGTCTATAGTGAAATCATCCGAAACCGGAAACGGAGCCGATCATGCAAGCCACTCGCTGCATTCTCGTGGTAATTGACCCAAAGCTACCCGAAAACCTGGCCCTGAGGCGGGCCCGCTTGATCGCCAGTGTCAGCCAGTCGCGACTGCACCTCCTGATCTGCGACGGCAAACATGATCACAGTGAGTATCTCGGCAGGCTTCGTGTGGAACTGGAGAACCAGGGCCATACCGTCGACACCCATCAGGCTTGGCATGAGAATCATCACCGGACCATCATCACTGTGCAGCAAGCCGAAGGCTGTGGTCTGGTCATCAAGCAACATGTCGCCGACAACCCGTTAAAACGCGCCCTGTTGACCTCGGAAGACTGGAAGCTGCTGCGCTACTGCCCCTGCCCAGTGTTAATGACCAAGACCGAAGCACCCTGGACCGGCGGCAATATCCTCGCCGCGGTCGACGTCGGCAACGCCGATACCGAACATCGCACACTTCACGCCAGCATCATCAGCCATGGCTACGAAATCGCCTCGCTCGCCGAGGGCTGTCTCCACGTTATCAGCGCTCATCCGTCAGCGATGCTTTCAGCTGCGGACCCTGCCTTCCAACTGAAGGAAACCATCGAGGCCCGCTATCGCGATGCCTGCAAACAGTTCCAGGCCGAGTTCGACATTCCAGACAGCCAACTCCATATCGAAGAAGGCCCGGCGGATGCGCTGATTCCTCGCGTCTGCCATCAACTCCAAGCAGTCGTCACTGTGATCGGCACCGTAGCCCGCACTGGTTTCTCCGGTGCACTGATGGGCAATACGGCCGAGGTCGTGTTGGATGCGCTGGAAAGCGACGTCTTAGTACTCAAACCGGACGCTATCATCGAACACCTGGATGAGTTGGCGCGCCGCTAGCCAACCGAGGCGCGCCATGCAGACGTAACCGCGGCCATCCATTCTTCTACAGCCAGAACCTAGTCGGCGGTCTCATTCAGGAACTGCGGAGCGATATAGCGCTGGTAATGCGCCTCTGACAGAAGAAAGAACTCCCGGTCGATGGCGTCGCGAAGCTCAGGTAATGCCCAATCACGAAACTCCGGCAGCAGTACCACGCCGTAGGCCTCAAGCTGCTGGATCACACGGGCACCCCGAGCGATCAACTGGTACGCCCAACAGTACGGCGACTGCTCGACGACGAAGCGGACTTGCCGGCTCTCCAATTGGCGGCGCAACAGATCCGCATCGAAAATTTCCAGCTTGGCAGCCATCACCTGTGCGAGAAGCAGCTCCAGCCGGCGCCAGACGGAGCGCTTGCCCTCCTCGCTATAGGCATTCCAACTCACCACCTCATGGTGGAAACGTTTGCAGCCGCGGCAGACGAGATCACCATAAACGGTTGAGCAGAGACCCACACATGGGGTTTTGATGCGCTGATTGGACATGACGGATGATGGATCGAAGAACAGCGCTGCATCTTAGACTTTTGTCCAAGCCGGGTCACTGAAGAATCCAACTCGCACTCTACTGTTAGCTGTGCATAGCACGCAGTGCGCGGGTTCAGCCGTGCATCACCGCACCTTGCGGATACCGGCGGGCTTCGGTCGCCACGGCGACTCACTTAACTTTACCGGCCCATTCCAGTAGAATCGGCCCGCCGTTTTCGGCGCCACGATCCGTACGAAGCTGTTTTCAAAGCGTCACGAGCACAGTTGAACCGGCATTCGCGGATGCGCAGATCCCTCTACCCTGCGCATCCGGTATCCAAACCCGGCGTAAAACTTTGAAAACAGCTTCCGGATGCGCGTCCCGAGACACCCAAGGGACCACTGATGAGGGTAAATAACTGTGCTTGAAGCCTATCGCAAACACGTAGAAGAGCGTGCCGCCCAGGGCGTCGTGCCCCAGCCGCTGAACGCCGAACAGACCGCAGGCCTGGTCGAACTTCTGAAGAACCCGCCAGCCGGCGAAGAACAATTTCTCCTCGATCTGATCACCAACCGCGTTCCGGCCGGTGTGGATGAAGCTGCCTACGTCAAGGCCGGCTTCCTCGCCGCCATCGCCAAGGGTGAAGCTACCTCTCCGCTGATCAGCAAGCAGCACGCCGTAGAACTGCTGGGCACCATGCAGGGCGGCTACAACATCGTCACGCTGGTCGACCTACTGGACAACCCGGAACTGTCCGACACCACTACTGCGCAACTCAAGCACACCCTGCTGATGTTCGACGCTTTCCACGACGTAGCCGAAAAAGCCAAGGCCGGCAATGCCAACGCCAAGGCGGTAATGCAATCCTGGGCCGAAGGCGAGTGGTTCAAGAACCGCGCACCGGTTGCCGAAAAAGTCACCCTGACCGTCTTCAAGGTCACTGGCGAAACCAACACCGACGACCTGTCTCCAGCGCCTGATGCCTGGTCGCGCCCGGACATCCCGTTGCACGCACTAGCCATGCTGAAAATGGCCCGCGACGGCATCAACCCGGACGTTCCTGGTTCGGTCGGTCCGCTCAAGCAGATGGAAGAACTAAAAGACAAAGGCTTCCCGGTTGCCTACGTCGGCGACGTGGTCGGTACCGGTTCTTCGCGGAAGTCCGCCACCAACTCGGTGCTCTGGTTCTTCGGCGACGACATCCCGAATGTGCCGAACAAGCGCGCCGGTGGTTTCTGCTTTGGCACCAAGATCGCCCCGATCTTCTACAACACCATGGAAGACGCTGGCGCTCTGCCGATCGAGTTCGATTGCTCCGATCTGGCGATGGGCGACGCGATCGACGTTTACCCGTACAAGGGCGAAGTCCGTCGTCATGGCAGCGATGAACTGGTTACTACGTTCGAGTTGAAAACCGACGTTCTGCTCGACGAGGTCCGCGCTGGCGGCCGTATTCCGCTGATCATCGGTCGAGGTCTGACCGAGAAAGCGCGCGCGGAACTGGGCATGGGCCCGTCCGATCTGTTCAAAAAGCCGGAAGCGCCTGCCGAAAGCAATAAGGGCTTCACCCTGGCGCAAAAGATGGTCGGTCGCGCCTGCGGTCTGCCGGAAGGCAAAGGCATCCGTCCGGGCACCTACTGCGAGCCGAAGATGACCACCGTCGGATCCCAGGACACCACTGGCCCGATGACTCGCGACGAGCTGAAAGACCTGGCTTGCCTGGGCTTCTCTGCCGACCTGGTCATGCAGTCTTTCTGTCATACCGCTGCTTACCCGAAGCCGATCGACGTCACCACTCATCACACCCTGCCGGACTTCATCATGACCCGCGGCGGTGTTTCCCTGCGCCCAGGTGACGGCATCATCCACAGCTGGCTGAACCGCATGCTGCTGCCGGATACCGTCGGTACCGGCGGTGACTCGCACACCCGCTTCCCGATGGGCATTTCCTTCCCGGCCGGTTCCGGCCTGGTCGCCTTCGCTGCCGCTACCGGCGTGATGCCACTGGATATGCCGGAATCTGTACTGGTTCGCTTCAAGGGCAAGATGCAGCCTGGCATCACCCTGCGTGACCTGGTCCATGCGATCCCTTACTACGCCATTCAGAAAGGCCTGCTGACCGTCGAGAAGAAAGGCAAGAAGAACATCTTCTCCGGCCGCATTCTCGAAATCGAAGGCCTGAACGAACTGACCGTCGAGCAGGCCTTCGAGTTGTCTGACGCCTCCGCCGAGCGCTCCGCTGCAGGTTGCACCATCAAGCTGCCAGAAGCTGCGATTGCCGAATACCTGCAGTCCAACATTACCCTGCTGCGCTGGATGATCAGCGAAGGTTACGGCGACGCTCGCACCCTGGAGCGCCGCGCTCAAGCGATGGAAGCCTGGCTGGCCAAGCCGGAGCTGCTGGCTGCCGATACTGACGCTGAATACGCTGAAATCATCGAAATCGATCTGTCCGAAGTCACCGAGCCGGTCCTCTGCGCACCGAATGATCCGGACGATGCCCGCCTGCTATCCAGCGTACAGGGCGAGAAGATCGATGAAGTGTTCATCGGTTCTTGCATGACCAACATCGGTCACTTCCGCGCCGCTGGCAAGCTGCTGGACAAGGTCGAAGGTTCGCTGCCGACCCGCCTGTGGCTGTCGCCACCGACCAAGATGGACCAGCATCAGCTGACCGAGGAAGGCTACTACGGTATCTACGGTCGCGCTGGTGCACGCCTGGAAATGCCGGGATGCTCGCTGTGCATGGGTAACCAGGCTCGAGTGGAAACCGGTTCGACGGTGGTCTCCACGTCGACTCGTAACTTCCCCAACCGCCTGGGCGATGCCACCAACGTGTACCTGGCCTCTGCAGAATTGGCAGCGGTCGCTTCGATCCTTGGTCGACTGCCGACTGTCGAGGAGTACATGGTTTACGCAGCGCAAATCGACACCATGGCAGCAGACGTATATCGCTACCTAAGCTTCGATCAGATCGCCGAATTCCGCGAGTCCGCGGCCAAAGCCAAGATCGATGTGGTTGCCGTTTAAGACTGTAACGCTCCAATGAAAAAGCCCTCCTCGGCGGGCTTTTTCTTGTTTCGGGTTCACATCCGACAGTGCAATGCGGCGTCATCGGATCCCAACTTATCTGCTCCAGTGGTGCGCATCGGAATTTCTATATATGCGAGCATGAAAAAGCCCGGCAATGCCGGGCTTTTTCATGACACTGGCACAGATTATTGAACCTGCGCTTCAACCTCAGCTTCTACGCGACGGTTGATTTGACGACCTGCATCGGTGCTGTTGTCAGCAACCGGGCGGGTTTCGCCATAACCGACCGAATCAATACGCTGGTTTTCCACGCCGTACTGATTGACCAACACGTCGCGAACGGCCTGAGCACGACGCTCGGACAGACGCTGGTTGTACTGATCGGTACCCACCGAGTCAGTGTGACCTTCAACGGTGGTGCTGGTCTGCGGGTATTGCTGCATGAAGTCAGCCAGATTCTTGATGTCGCTATAGCTCTCTTCACGAACACGGGCTTTGTCGAAATCGAACTTGACGTCCAACTCAACACGAACCAGTTCTGGTTCCGGCTCTGGCTCGGTATCAACGATCGGAGCCGGTGCTGGCTCAGGAGTCGGCTCGACCTGGGCGACCTGCTGCTGTGCGCCGCCACCGAAGTTCAGACCTACGCCTACGCCTGCCATCCACTCGCTGTCGCCGGCATCGATGTTATGCATGCCGTCAACACTAGCCTTGGCAAAGAAGTTCTCGGTGAAGTAATACTTCAGACCGGCACCAATATTTGCGAACGTGCTGTGATCGCGACCGCTACGTGCAGCCTGGCCGATGCTCTGGTGAGCCATGCCAGCAGAAACGTAAGGACGCAGACCGACGCCCGGCTGGCCGAAGTGGTAGGCCGCATCAAGTGAAGTCAGGCTACCCTTGATGTTCTTGTGACCGCCGCCCGCTACCGGCTCGTCCGATGTGACGTCGTGGTATTCACCATAGGACAGGCCCAGGGAGACATCGTCAGTGAGGAAATAGCTGGCGCCAGCGCCATAGAGCTCGCCTTCGTCTTCGAAGCCACGGGAGCTATCGGAGAAGTAATGCTTACCGAACGCTTCCACCTCTACTGCGCCTTGGCCTTGGGCCAGCGCGCTAACAGAAGTGGCGGCAACCAACGATCCAATTACAACGCCTAAGGTGTTTTTAAGCTTCATCCGTAAATCCCCATCTGGTGGTTAGTATCAGAACAATCTAAGGAAACCGGCTAACTAAGGCCCAAGCTGTTCGCTACCACTATGACAACTTCGAGCAGTTAAGTTTCAGCTATACCGGAAAATTTTTCGCGCAGCTTATCGAGGGCCCGCTTGTAACGCATCTTCGTTGCGCTTAGTCCCATATGCATAATGTCAGCGATCTCTTGGAACTCAAGTTCCGCTACAAATCGCAGCACGAGGATTTCGCGGTCTATCTGATTCACATGCACGAGCCAGCGCTCAAGCCCGGCCTTCTCAGTAACAACCGGACTCTTTTCTTCTGATGCTTCTTCAAGCGGATCCAGGCTCAGCGCATCGAGCAACCGTCGTTTGCGCCGCTCTTTGCGGTATTGGGTAATGCACTCGTTATAAGTAATGCTATATAGCCAGGTTTTGAACTTCGATTTCCCTTCGAAGTTCTTCAACCCGTACAGTACTTTGAGCATCACCTCTTGACATACGTCATCGGCGTCTCGGTCGTTACCCAGATAGCGGGCGCATACATTGAAAAGAGTGCGCTGATATCGCCGCATCAATTCTTCATAGGCACGCGTTATATGAAACAACTCGACATGGGCACGCTGCACCAGCTCTTCGTCAGAAAGCTGGCGTGGGTCATAGCTCATGGTGGGCGGATGGGCTTTAGTCAAGACGCTTCGAACCGGCAATCATGGTCGTGGCCACCGTTCACGGGAACCAGCGAAAAGGGGCGGCGCACTTTAGCAGATTACCGAGCCTAACGGCTGCCGACACGCTGCTCCAGCAGAACTCTATTTGCAATCGAAACCAATTCGCCATCATCGGTAAGCAGCAAGGTTTTCGCTGTTCCGATTTCCTCGATTTCACCACTCAGATCCAAGCCTTCGAGCCTGACGCGCTGCCCCACTTCGTAAAGTTCACGTACATAGATGCCAGCAAGAATCTGGCTGACCAGTTCGCGACTGCCCAAGCCAAGAGCCAGCGCAACGGCGAGCCCGACGGAGATCAGGGCAATAGCGATCACGTAATTGAGCAGCTCGGTCTTTACTTCCAGCTGACCAATAGCGACCGAGATGCTGATGATGATCACAAGCCCTTGGGCCATTCGTCCAAGGCCGCTGGCATACTCAAGGCCTACGCCTTCTGCAGCGCCTCGCACCAGGCCGCTGGCCAGCTGCGCCAACAACACACCGGCGAGCAGGATAAGCGCTGCGCCAAATACCTTCGGCACGTAAAGCGCCAGCATATCGAGGACCGCCGACACCCGTGCCAGCCCAAGGGATTCGGCAGCCGACACGAGGAAAATCAGCAGTACAAACCAGTACACGATCCTGCCGATCAAGGCGGAAACTGGCATACGGATCCCAGCACGACCAAGCAGCTTGGTCACACCCGTACCGGCTACCAGCCGATCGAGACCTACCTTTGCCAGCACTTTTGAGAGCAATGCGTCTAGTAATTTGGCGACCACGAACCCGACCGCCACAACCAGCAACGCACCAAACAAACGTGGAATGAAAGCAGCAATTGGCGCCCAAAGTGCGCTCATTGCACCTATCAGGCTTTGGCTCCAGGGATCGAGTTCCATGATCAGTCAGCCTTATCGAAAGAAGAATTGGGCGAGAGGCGACGCGTTACCGCCGAGGTATGCGGAGTGCGGCTGCTAAGTGCGATCAGTACTGCATGGAGCCAATGGCCCATCAGGCCGAACAGGTCGCCCGCACCAACCTGGCGGTTGGCAGTTTTCAGAACACGGTCCAGACAGGCATCGTCATCCCGTGCCGGCTGCTCATTGAGCATGTTCCGCAGCGACTCTTCAAAGGGATCGCGCATGTTCACCTCGCTAAACTATCTGACCTAGACGGCATGTAGGCGCAGGCAGTCACATTCACACCCATTTCAGGCGCCGGAAAACCCACCACTGAAACCCCGCAACCGCGGCAATCATTGCGCAAGCCAAGGCGAAACCGTACGGATTCTCCGATCCAGGAATGCCACCAACGTTGATTCCAAGCAGTCCGGTAAGAAAGCTCATCGGCAGGAAGAAGCCGGTGATAATGCCAAGCAAGTACATGGTTCTGTTCATGCGTTCACGCATGCGCCGCTCTTCCGCCTCGAGAACCAGGTTGGCCCGTTCACGTACCAATTCCAGCTCTTCGAGATAGCGGATCAGGCGATTGCTCAGCTCATTCCAGTAGTCCGTGTCGTCTTCGACGAACCAGGGCAGCCGATTACGAGTTAATTGACCATATATCTCGCGCTGAGGCAGCAGAAAACGGCGCAGACTTGCGGCTTGCCGGCGCAGCGTAAGCATTTTGTCCTGAGGCGGCGTGTAACGCTCATCGGTTTCGATGCGGTCCTCTTCCGCGTCCAGTTTCTCAGTCAGGACCGCAACCAGATCATCTACTCGATCAGTAAGCGCATCAGCCAGACCGAGCAGTATTTCCGAAGAAGTCTTCGGCCCAACACCAGCCTCCAACTGTTGAATAACCGCCTCGGTGGAGCGCAGCGGACGCAAACGCAGAGTGATGACCCGACGCGCACCGGCGAATACTCTCAACGAGACCATGTCCTCCGGCTCGGCGTCAGGATTGAGGTTAACTCCGCGAAGAAACAGCAGCAGCTCGTCGCCAGGCAACGCAAGCGACCGCGGCCTTGTGTTCTCTTCCAGTAGAACGTCGCAAGCGAAAGCACTTAGTCCGCTGCGCGTGCGTAGCCAGCTCTGAGCGGCGGGCTGGCTACGATCCCAGTGGAGCCAAAGGCTCTCCGCCTCGCTCAGTTCTAGAGCAGCAAGATCGGTATAAGCGATCTGACGCGCCCCGCCGTGCCCATCCAGCACCAAGGCGTGCAGCAACCCTGATTGGGCAGTATCCTCAGACAGCATCTTCGCCTCTTCAAACTGCAAAAAGCCCGGCAAAGCCGGGCTCGGGTAACCGAAAAGCTCGAATCAGCCCGGTATTTCCAGAGATTCAGGCGAAACCACAATGCCATTGTTATCGGCATATATGTATTCACCAGGGCGAAACGTCACGCCACAAAAAGTCACCGGAATATTCAGGTCGCCAACACCGCGCTTATCGGTTTTCATCGGATGGCTGGCAAGCGCCTGGACGCCAAGCTCAGTCTGTGCAATGACATCCACATCACGGATGCAACCGTAGATGACCATTCCTTCCCAGCCATTGCGGGCAGCCTTCTCGGCCAGCATATCGCCCAACAGCGCACGCCGCAGCGATCCGCCACCATCCACCACCAGAACCTTGCCGGCACCCTCTACGTCAACCTGCTCCCTAACCAGCGAGTTGTCCTCGAAGCATTTGATGGTGACGATCTGTCCGCCGAACGAATCGCGGCCGCCAAAATTGCTGAAGATCGGCTCGACAACCTGAACCAGGTCAGGATAGGCATCGCACAGATCAGGGGTGACGTATTGCATAAAAACCTCCTTCTCGCATAACCGTTTCGAACCTCGACGCCAGCCCAGCCACCGTCGCAAACCAACGGACCTCCCGTGAAGGCATCAACTTGAAGCAGTCGGCGCCTGGGACAATCCAGGAACCACAAAGATCGCATGCAGCAAAACATGCGCTCTTCGCTTCAAGGAAAAAGGGGCGGAAAATCCGCCCCTTTTTTTGCCTGCGAGATCAGTCGATCTCGGCATCCGCCAGGAAGAACCAAGTATCCAGAACCGAGTCCGGATTCAACGAAACGCTTTCGATGCCCTGCTCCATCAACCACTTGGCCAGGTCCGGATGATCGGAAGGACCCTGACCGCAAATACCGATGTATTTGCCCGCCTTGTTGCAGGCTTCGATCGCGTTTGCCAGCAGCTTCTTGACCGCCGGATTACGTTCGTCGAACAGGTGCGCGATGATGCCCGAGTCGCGATCCAATCCCAGAGTCAGCTGAGTCATGTCATTGGAGCCGATGGAAAAGCCGTCGAAGAATTCGAGGAACTCGTCAGCCAGCAACGCATTGGACGGCAGCTCGCACATCATGATGATGCGCAGGCCGTTCTCGCCACGCTTGAGGCCGAACTGGCCGAGGATATCGATGACCTGCGACGCCTCGCCCAGGGTGCGCACGAAGGGCACCATCAGCTCGACGTTGGTTAGCCCCATCTCGTCGCGGACCTTGCGCATCGCGCGGCACTCAAGTTCGAAGCAGTCGCGGAAGGATTCACTGATATAGCGCGAAGCGCCGCGGAAGCCGAGCATCGGGTTTTCTTCTTCCGGCTCGTAGAGCTTGCCGCCGATCAGGTTGGCATACTCGTTGGACTTGAAGTCCGACAGCCGCACGATGACCTTTTTCGGCCAGAACGCAGCGGCCAGGGTGCTCACGCCCTCAACCAGCTTCTCGACGTAGAAATCGACTGGATCGCCGTAACCGGCAATGCGCTTCTCGACGCTACCCTTGACGTCGGCTGGCAGCCCATCGAAGTTGAGCAGAGCCTTCGGATGAACCCCGATCATGCGGTTAATGATAAATTCAAGGCGAGCCAGACCGACGCCTTCGTTCGGCAACTGGGCGAAATCAAATGCGCGGTCCGGGTTTCCGACGTTCATCATGATCTTGAACGGCAGCTCAGGCATGGCGTCGATGGAGTTCTGGCGAATATCGAAGCCCAATTCGCCTTCGAAGATCAGGCCGGTGTCGCCTTCGGCGCAGGTGACAGTGACACGCTGGCCATCCTTCAGCAGTTCAGTGGCATTGCCGCAACCCACGACCGCCGGGATGCCCAGCTCACGTGCAATGATCGCCGCGTGGCAGGTACGACCGCCGCGGTTGGTGACGATGGCGCTGGCGCGCTTCATCACCGGCTCCCAGTCCGGATCGGTCATGTCCGACACCAGAACGTCGCCCGGCTGAACCTTGTCCATTTCCGAAACGTCACGAATGATCTTCACCGGGCCCGCGCCTATACGCTGACCAATAGCGCGACCTTCGACCAGCACAGTGCCTTTTTCCTTGAGCAGGTAGCGCTCCATGACGTTGGCGCTGGTGCGACTTTTCACCGTCTCGGGGCGAGCCTGAACGATGTAAAGCTGACCATCATCACCATCCTTGGCCCACTCGATATCCATCGGGCGGCCGTAGTGCTTCTCGATGATCATCGCCTGCTTGGCAAGATTGGCGACTTCGGTGTCGGACAGGCAGAAGCGCATGCGTTCGGCCTGATCGACATCGACGGTCTTGACCGACTTGCCGGCGCTGGCTTCTTCGCCGTAGATCATCTTTATCGCCTTGCTGCCGAGGTTACGACGCAGAATGGCAGGACGACCGGCTTCAAGCGTGTGCTTGTGTACATAGAATTCGTCAGGATTGACCGCACCCTGCACGACAGTTTCGCCGAGGCCGTAGGCGCCGGTGATAAACACGACATCACGGAAGCCGGATTCGGTGTCCAGCGTGAACATCACGCCGGCAGTGCCGGTTTCGGAGCGCACCATACGCTGCACACCGGCGGACAGGGCGACCAGCTTGTGGTCGAAGCCCTGATGCACGCGATAGGCAATGGCACGGTCATTGAACAGTGAGGCGAAAACTTCCTTGGCAGCGCGGATCACGTTGTCCACGCCACGGATATTGAGGAAGGTTTCCTGCTGACCCGCGAAGGAGGCATCCGGCAGGTCTTCGGCGGTTGCCGAAGAGCGAACCGCGACTGCCATTTGTTCATTGCCAGCAGCCATTTCGGCGAATGCGGTACGGATGTCGGCGTCCAGCTTGGGCGGAAATTCAG
The DNA here is from genome assembly GCF_045999685.1 of Stutzerimonas sp. VN223-3. Lineage (NCBI taxonomy): Bacteria > Pseudomonadati > Pseudomonadota > Gammaproteobacteria > Pseudomonadales > Pseudomonadaceae > Stutzerimonas > Stutzerimonas sp. VN223-3. The sequence continues at coordinate 1,695,057 of NZ_RBEC01000001.1, forward strand.
CCTCCATGACCCAACCGCGAATCTGCGAGCCGGCTTTGGCGAGGGCGTTGACGTCGTCCACGTCCAGCGCATCGAGAAGCGCATGGATTTGCTCGTTGAGACCGCTGAGCTCCATGAAATCACGATAGGCCTGGGCCGTAGTGGCGAAACCACCAGGTACCGAAACACCCGCACCTGCGAGGTTGCTGATCATCTCGCCCAGGGAGGCGTTCTTGCCCCCTACACGCTCAACGTCATGATTGCCGAGCTTATCGAGGGAAACTACGTACTCTACCAAGGTGATCTCTCCACGTTATGTTGGAAACTCGGTTCGTGCCCATCCGCGGCACGTTGGCCTGGCCCTGCGAAATAAGTAACAATGCCCGCCAATCGAGGCTCGGCGAAGGGGTCTACTATAGCTGAGAACCGTTCTTGACTTAAGGTCCCAGACGCAATGAAACGAACTGCATTTTTTATATCCGACGGCACCGGGATCACGGCCGAAACACTCGGCCAAAGCCTGTTGGCGCAGTTCGAAACGATCAATTTCACCAAGCTCACCCGGCCGTATATCGATACGGCCGAAAAAGCGCGGGCAATGGTACAGCAAATCAATAAAGCGGCGGAAAGCGACGGTGCCCGCCCGATCATATTCGATACGCTGGTGAACCAGGAGATTCGCGACATCCTGGCTGAGTCCAATGGCTTCATGATCGACATTTTTTCGTCCTTCCTTGCTCCGCTGGAACATGAACTGATGTCACGCTCCTCCTATTCGGTCGGCAAATCCCATTCGATCAGCCATAACGCCAATTACATGGAGCGAATCGACGCGGTCAACTTCGCCCTGGACAACGATGACGGTGCCCGCACGCACTATTACGACAAGGCAGATCTGATTTTGGTCGGTGTTTCCCGGTGCGGCAAAACGCCCACCTGTCTGTACATGGCGATGCAGTACGGCATCCGGGCAGCCAACTATCCGCTGACCGAAGACGACATGGAGCGCCTGCAGCTTCCGACCGCTCTCAAAACCCACCGCGACAAGCTGTTCGGCCTGACGATCGACCCGGATCGCCTGACCGCCATCCGCAACGAGCGCAAGCCGAACAGTCGTTATGCCAGCTTCGCGCAGTGCGAATTCGAGGTTCGCGAGGTGGAAAATCTCTTCCGCCGCGAGAACATCAACTACATCAACTCCACACATTTCTCGGTGGAAGAGATATCTGCCAAGATTCTTGTCGAGAAAGGCGTCGAGCGCCGACTCAAATAAGTGCCGTTTCGCTAGACAACGGAAAATCCGCTTAGTGCGTAGTGCTATTCACTTTAGGCGGTCCGGCAAAACACCACGGCGTAATGGCCCTGCTTTAGGAATGAGCTTGCTCGCGAAGCTTTGCGTGGCCTGGTTCGCGAGCAAGCTACGGGACAGTGGAATTCGCTTAGACCAGAAAAAACGCCGCAACCCTGCACAGGGTGCGGCGCTCATGGGTGAACGGCATTTCGCTTAGTGCGGACTTTCTGCGTCAGGCCTCTCGTTTTTTAACGCTACCGATTCCGACGTTGGCAATCACAACCCATCACCCGGCACGCGCACCCAACCTTCCATCAGGATCCGCGCGCTCCGGCTCATGCTTGCCTTCAGCACCGTCCATTCACCGTTTACCTGACGAGCTTCAGCACCCACTCGCAAGGTGCCGGACGGATGTCCAAACACCACCGCCGAGCGATCGCCGCCTCCGGCTGCCAGATTGACCAGCGTGCCTGGAATCGAGGCCGCGGTTCCGATGGCGACTGCGGCAGTGCCCATCATCGCGTGGTGCAGCTTGCCCATTGAAAGCGCGCGCACCAGCAGGTCGATGTCAGAGGCGCTCACGGCTTTGCCACTGGATGAAACGTAGTTGGTTGGCTTGGCGACAAAAGCCACTTTTGGCGTGTGCTGACGTTTAGCGGCTTCATCGAGCGTCGCGATCAAGCCCATGCGCAGTGCCCCATGGGCACGGATGACCTCGAACATGGCCAGCGTCTTGGGGTCCCCGTTGATAGCATCCTGCAGTTCCGTGCCGGCGAAGCCGATGTCCTCAGCGTTGATAAAAACGGTCGGAATACCCGCATTGATCATGGTGGCCTTCAGGACACCAACGCCCGGCACGTCCAGGTCATCGACCAGATTTCCCGTGGGAAACATCGAACCGCCGCCCTCGCCTTCGCCTTCATCGGCGGGATCGATGAATTCCAGCACGATTTCAGCGGCTGGAAAGGTCACGCCGTCCAACTCGAAATCGCCGGTCTCCTGCACCTCGCCTTTGCTGACCGGCACGTGAGCGATGATGGTCTTGCCGATATTGGCCTGCCAGATGCGCACGGCGCAGACACCGTCCCGGGGAATTCGATCCGGCTCGACCAGCCCCGCATGTAGCGCGAACGCGCCGGCAGCTGTGGAGAGATTTCCGCAGTTGCCACTCCAGTCGACAAAGGCACTGTCGATCGACACCTGGCCATAGAGGTATTCGACGTCGTGTTCAGGGCGCTCACTCTTGGACAGAATGACGCATTTGCTGGTGCTGGACGTGGCGCCGCCCATCCCATCGGTGTGCTTGCCGTAGGGATCGGGACTGCCAATGACGCGCATAAACAGCTTGTCACGCGCCTCGCCCGGCACTTGCGCAGCGGGCGGGAGATCCTGCAGGCGGAAGAACACGCCTTTGCTGGTGCCGCCGCGCATATAGGTAGCCGGAATTTTCAGTTGCGGTGCATGAGCCATGAAGACCTTCCTCATCAAATGCTGTGGCCTACTGGCCACAGCACGGATTCAACATCATAGCGAGGCGACGCTGCTGCCTTGAGCGCAGCAGTGCCGCCTAGCGACGCCCTCAGGATTGGTTGAGGAAATCCTTCGCGAAGCGCTGCAATACGCCGCCCGCCTCGTAAATCGATACCTCTTCGCCAGTGTCGAGGCGGCAAGTCACGGGCACTTCAAGTCGCTCGCCGTTCTTGCGCGTAATCACCAATGTCAGCGTGGCGCGCGGCGTCCACTCACCGAGCACGTCATAGGTTTCGCTACCGTCGATACCCAGCGTCAGGCGTGTGGTTCCCGGCTTGAATTCGAGCGGTAGCACGCCCATGCCAACCAGGTTGGTGCGATGGATGCGCTCGAAGCCTTCGGCCACGATCGCCTCCACACCCGCCAGCCGAACGCCTTTAGCCGCCCAGTCCCGGGACGAACCCTGGCCGTAATCGGCACCGGCGATGATGATCAGCGGCTGCTTGCGGCTCATGTAGGTTTCGATGGCTTCCCACATGCGCATCACCTTGCCTTCCGGCTCGACGCGGGTCAGCGATCCTTTCTTCACCTGGCCGTCGATCACGGCCATCTCGTTGACCAGCTGCGGGTTGGCGAAGGTGGCACGCTGCGCGGTCAGGTGATCGCCACGGTGTGTGGCATAGGAGTTGAAGTCTTCCTCTGGCAGGCCCATTTTCGCCAGGTATTCGCCGGCAGCGCTGTCCAGCAGAATCGCGTTGGAAGGCGAAAGGTGATCAGTCGTGATGTTGTCCGGCAGAACCGCCAGAGGACGCATTCCCTTGAGCGAACGCTCACCTGCCAGCGCACCTTCCCAGTACGGCGGACGGCGGATGTAGGTAGACGTTGGCCGCCAGTCATAAAGCGGACTCTCGGCCTCGACCACGGTGCCCAGATCGAACATCGGAATATAGATCTGCTTGAACTGCTCCGGCTTCACCGACGCGGCAACGATGCGATCGATCTCTTCGTCGCTCGGCCACAGGTCTTTCAAGGTCACGGGATTGCCGGCCGAATCATAACCGAGCACATCCTGCTCGATATCGAAACGAACGGTCCCGGCGATCGCGTAGGCGACCACCAGGGGCGGTGACGCCAGGAACGCCTGCTTGGCGTACGGATGGATGCGACCATCGAAGTTGCGGTTACCGGACAGCACCGCCGTGGCGTACAGGTCTCGGTCGATGATTTCCCGCTGAATCTTCGGATCCAGCGCTCCGGACATACCGTTACAGGTGGTGCAAGCGTAGGCGACGATGCCGAAGCCGAGCTTTTCCAGTTCCGGCAGCAGGCCCGCATCTTCCAGGTACAGCTTGGCAACCTTGGAGCCAGGCGCGAACGACGTCTTGACCCAGGGTTTGCGCGCCAGGCCCAGCTCATTGGCCTTTTTCGCCAGCAGGCCAGCAGCAACCACATTTCGCGGGTTGGATGTATTGGTGCAGCTGGTGATGGCGGCGATGATCACCGCACCGTCTGGCATCAGGCCCTGCGCCTCTTCGGCCAATGCCTTGTCCAGGTCAGTCGCGATGCCGCGCTCGTGCAGCGCTGAGGTCGGCAGGCGGCGATGCGGATTGGACGGCCCGGCCATCGTGCGCACAACACTCGACAAATCGAACTCGAGCACGCGTTCGTATTCGGCATCGACCAGCGCATCGGCCCACAAGCCGGTGGTCTTGGCGTAGTTTTCCACCAAGGCAACTTGCTCCGGTTCGCGACCGGTCAACTTCAAGTAATCGATGGTCTGCTCATCGATGTAGAACATCGAGGCCGTTGCACCATATTCCGGGCACATGTTGGAAATGGTCGCGCGGTCGCCGATGGTCAGACTGGCCGCACCGTCACCGAAGAACTCCACGTAAGCGCCGACCACACGTTCCTTGCGCAGGAACTCGGTCAAGGCCAGGACGATATCGGTCGCCGTGATCCCGGGCTGACGCCTGCCGGTCAGCTTGACACCGACGATGTCGGGCAGCCGCATCATCGAGGCGCGGCCGAGCATCACCGTTTCGGCTTCCAGACCGCCAACGCCAATGGCTATGACGCCGAGGGCATCGACATGTGGCGTATGACTGTCGGTGCCGACGCAGGTATCCGGGAAGGCGATGCCGCCACGGGCCTGAATGACTGGCGACATCTTCTCGAGATTGATCTGATGCATGATGCCGTTGCCGGCCGGGATCACATCGACGTTCTTGAATGCGGTCTTGGTCCACTCGATGAAGTGGAAGCGGTCTTCGTTACGACGTTCTTCGACCGCACGGTTCTTCTCGAACGCATCCGGGTCGAAGCCGGCAAATTCCACAGCCAGGGAATGGTCGACGATCAGCTGGGTCGGCACCACCGGATTGACCTTGGACGGATCGCCGCCTTGCTCGGCAATGGCATCGCGCAGACCCGCCAGATCCACCAGCGCCGTCTGCCCGAGAATGTCGTGGCAGACTACGCGCGCTGGATACCAGGGGAAATCGAGGTCGCGCTTTCGCTCGATGATCTGTTTCAGCGAGTCGGTCAGCATGGCGGGGTCGCAGCGACGAACCAGCTGCTCGGCCAGTACGCGCGAAGTGTAGGGCAGCTTGACGTAAGCGCCCGGCTGGATTGCCTCGACCGCTTCGCGAGTATCGAAGTAGTCCAGCTGGGTGCCGGGCAAGGGTTTGCGATGTTCAGTATTCATGCCGGAAGGACTCAATCCAGTAAATGTTCGGTGGAGAGGTTCGGAGGCCGGCGTCGCGCCCCCCTCCTCTTTTTTCGATCAGCGCTCGGCGATGGGTACGACCTTGCGCTGTTCCGGCCCGACGTAGTCGGCACTCGGACGGATGATGCGGTTATTGGCGCGCTGCTCGATAACGTGGGAGGCCCAGCCAGTGACCCGTGAACAAACGAAGATCGGTGTGAACAGCTTGGTCGGGATGCCCATGAAGTGGTACGCGGAGGCGTGATAGAAGTCGGCGTTGGGGAAGAGCTTCTTCTGCGCCCACATGGTTTCGTCGACGGCGACCGACACCGGGTAGAGAACGGTGTCACCCACTTCGTCGGCCAGTTTCTTCGCCCAGACCTTGATGACTTCGTTGCGCGGGTCGGACTCTTTATAGATCGCGTGACCGAAGCCCATGATCTTGTCCTTGCGCTCGAGCATGCCAAGAATGCCCTGCACTGCCGATTCCGGCGAATCCCACTGCTGGATCATTTCCATTGCCGCTTCGTTAGCGCCGCCATGTAGCGGGCCGCGCAGCGAACCGATCGCCCCGGTAACGCAGGAATACATGTCCGACAGCGTCGAAGCACAGACGCGAGCGGTGAAGGTCGAGGCGTTGAACTCATGCTCGGCGTATAGAATCAGCGAAACGTTCATCACCTTGACGTGCAGGTCGCTCGGCTTCTTGCCGTGCAGCAGGGCCAGGAAATGCCCACCCAAGGTGTCTTCGTCACTGCTGCACTCGATCCGCGTCTGCTCATGAGTGAAGCGATACCAGTAGCACATGATCGCCGGAAACGCGGCCATCAATCGCTCGGCAACATCGCGCTGCTGCTCGAATGAATGCTCGGGCTCCAGCGTACCGAGCAACGAGGCGCCGGTACGCATGACATCCATCGGATGGGCGTCGGCCGGAATACGCTCCAACACTTCCTTCAGCGCAGTCGGAAGATCGCGCATGGTTTTCAGCCGTGCTTTGTAATCGGCCAGTTGCTGCGCCGTTGGCAACTCACCATAAAACAGCAGGTGGGCCACCTCTTCGAATTCGGCTTGAGCGGCCAGCTCCCGCACATCGTAGCCACGGTAAGTCAGGCCCGCCCCGGTCTTGCCAACCGTGCACAACGCTGTTTGCCCGGCAACCTGGCCACGCAGGCCGGCGCCATTCAATACTTTTGCTTCAGCCATTGCTCTCTCCTTATTGGATTTGTTCTGGATACTGCAAAGTCGCTCATTAGTAAGCTGTCAGGCTGCCCGCTCGCGCTTCAGCTTTTTTTCTGGGCAAACAGCGCGTCGAGGCTTTGCTCGAATGCGTGATAGTTGATGCGTTCGTACAGCTCCATGCGGGTCTGCATGGTGTCGACGACATTCTTCTGCGTACCGTCGCGGCGGATGGCGGTGTAGACATTCTCTGCCGCCTTGTTCATCGCGCGGAACGCCGACAGCGGATACAGCACCAGCGAAACGTCGGCGCCGGCCAATTCCTCGGTTGTGTACAGCGGCGTCGAGCCGAACTCGGTGATGTTGGCCAAAATCGGCGCCTTCACCTTTTCAGCGAACAGCTTGTACATCGACAATTCAGTAATAGCCTCCGGGAACACCATGTCGGCACCCGCCTCGATGCAGGCCTGGGCGCGCTCCAGCGCTGACTCCAAACCCTCAACCGCCAACGCATCGGTACGCGCCATGATCACAAAGCTGTCATCGGTACGTGCATCGACTGCCGCCTTGATCCGATCGACCATCTCCTGCTGCGAGACGATCTCCTTGTTGGGGCGATGACCGCAGCGCTTGGCGCCCACTTGGTCTTCGATGTGAATCGCCGCTGCACCGAACTTGATCATCGACTTGACGGTACGCGCCACGTTGAACGCAGACGAACCGAAGCCAGTATCGACATCCACCAACAGTGGCAGATCGCAGACATCGGTAATGCGGCGCACGTCTGTGAGCACATCATCCAGCCCGCTGATGCCGAGATCAGGCAAACCAAGCGAACCGGCTGCGACGCCGCCTCCTGACAAGTAAATCGCCTTGAAACCGGCACGCTTGGCCAGCAGCGCATGGTTGGCATTAATCGCGCCGACCACCTGCAGGGGTTGCTCGCTGGCCACTGCATCACGGAAACGCTGGCCGGGGGTAGGAAGTGTCATGCCTCACCTCTTGTTTGTGGTGTCTGTTCCTGAGCGGCCTGATAGTGGCGCTCGATGTTGCGCTTGGATGCACAGATGTGACGACGCATCAGCAGCTCGGCCAATTCACCGTCGCGGTCGGCGATCGCGTCGAGGATCCGATGGTGTTCGGCGAACGCCTGACGCGGGCGATTCGGTGTCGCTGAAAACTGGATGCGGTACATGCGCACGAGCTGATAAAGCTCGCCGCACAACATCTGGGTCAGGGTTCGATTGCCGCTGCCCTGGATGATCCGGTAATGGAAATCGAAGTCGCCTTCCTGCTGGTAGTAACCGACCCCAGCCTGAAACGCCTCGTCGCGCTCGTGGGTATCCAGCACCCGACGCAGCTCCCCGATCTCGGCCTCGCTCATACGCTCGGCGGCGAGCCGGCAGGCCATGCCTTCCAGCGATTCGCGAATCTCGTAGAGTTCGATCAGCTCGGCGTGATCAAGCGACACCACGCGAGCGCCAACATGCGGCACGCGCACGAGCAGCCTCTGCCCTTCGAGTCGATGTATCGCCTCGCGCAATGGGCCGCGACTGATGCCGTAAGTACGCGCTAGCTCGGGTTCCGAAATTTTGCTGCCAGGGGCGATCTCGCCTTTGACGATGGCAGCCTGAATCAGCCGAAAAACGTGCTCCGAGAGCGTTCCATTGTCGACTTGAGCAGGAGACGAGATATCTAAGCTATCGAGCATCATTGTTGACACTTCTAGTGGAAGTTCTCGAAATTTACGCCTAAAACACTTGGACCGTCAATTATACGAAGGTAGATTGTCGACAGTTAGAAAGCGGCACTTGATTGCCAACGGAGGCAAGGCGGCAATACACAATGGTGCAAGCCTAGTCGCGACCCCTTAAAGTGCCATGCTAGAATGCGGCGCAATATTGCCGCGGCTGGCGCTCGTCTCGCCGCGCTCACCAAGCTCATGGGCCGCCGTTCCGCCCATGCTTTTCCGACTCGACTACCCCTGGATCTATGAGCGTCAAATCTAATCTTCTGCTGCTCTGCCTGCTGGCTTCCCCCTTATTCGTCCATGCCGATGAGAAAACCGTCTACGGTCTGAACGAACATGTTGCGCTGCCTGAATTCGGGCTCGAGGTGCAGGCGAAGCTCGATACGGGCGCGCAGACCGCCTCGATCAGCGCGCGTGATATCGAGCGTTTCAAACGCAACGGGAAAGAATGGGTCCGCTTCTACCTGGCCATTGACGAGGCCCACCAGCGCCCCATCGAGCTGCCATTGCAGCGCATCAGCAAGATCAAGCGTCGTGCCGGTGACTTCGATCCGGAAGAAGAAAAAACCTACACACCACGTCCTGTTGTCAAGCTCGACCTATGCATGGGCAAGGCTAAACGCAGCATTGAAGTGAACCTCACGGACCGAAGTGCATTCCAATACCCACTTTTAATCGGTTCCGTTGCTCTTACTCGCTTCGGAGCTCTGGTTGACCCAAGCCTTACTTACGCTGCTGGCAAGCCCGGCTGCATTATCGAATCCGACGCTGACGAGTAACCCATGCGCGCTCTAACCCTGCACCTGAAAGTACTGATTTTTCTACTCGTCACGCTGGGCATCGCGATCACCGCGTACCAGATTTTCATTCTCGGCATCCCGGTTACCGAAGACGAAACCGATGATCTGTGGAACATCGACGCCAAAGTCGAATTTCAGGCCAGTGCACGTGAACCGGTGAAGCTGCAGATGTATGTGCCGCCGTTGAATCAGGAGTTCGTCAGCCTCAACGAGAGCTTCATTTCCAACAATTACGGCGTGAGCATCAACCGTGCCGACGGTAATCGTCGGGTGACCTGGTCGGCGCGGCGCGTCAGCGGCAATCAGACCCTCTACTACCGCCTGGTGCTGACTCGACGTTACAGCGGTGAACAAACCAAGGCCACCGGACCGATTTTCCGTGACAGCATTCCGGTCGAAGGTCCCGAAAAAATTGCCGCCGAAGCATTGCTCTCACCAATCCGCCAGCATTCGGCCGATGTCGAAACCTTCATCAGCGAAGCCATCAAGCGGGTCAACAATGCCAATGACGACAACGTAAAGCTGTTGCTCGGTGGCGACGCCTCGACCGCGAACAAGGCAAGCGTGATCGAATTGCTGCTCTCCATTGCGCACGTCCCGATGGAGCGCGTCCACACTGTGCTGCTTTCACCCGACGTAGCACAAACGCCAGAGCTTTGGCTGCGCAGTTTCAATGGCGACAAGTGGCTGTATTTCAACCCGGAAACCGGCGAACAGGGTTTACCGAAAGATCGCCTGGTCTGGTGGACCGGTGATGAGCCCCTACTTAGTCTCGAAGGTGGGCGCAATGCGCAGGTAACCTTCACGCTCAACAGCAGCGAGATGAACGCCATCCGCCTGGCAAAACTGACCGACGAAAATACCGACGCGGATTTCCTCGAATACTCGCTGTACGGCCTGCCGCTGCAGACTCAGCAGACCTACCAGATCATGATCATGATCCCGATCGGTGTGCTGGTGATCCTGATACTGCGCAACCTTGGAGGCCTGCAGACCCTGGGCACGTTCACGCCGGTGCTGATCGCCCTGGCCTTCCGCGAAACCCAGATCGGCTTCGGCATCATTCTGTTCACCTTGATCACCGCGCTCGGCTTGTCCCTGCGCTCGTACCTTGAACATCTCAAATTGCAGATGCTGCCGCGCCTCTCGGTAGTGCTGACTTTCGTCGTAGTGCTGATTGCGGTGATCAGCCTGTTCAGCCACAAGCTCGGCCTCGAACGCGGATTGTCCGTGTCGCTGTTCCCGATGGTGATCCTGACCATGACCATCGAGCGTCTGTCCATCACTTGGGAAGAACGCGGCGGCGGCCATGCCTTCAAAGTTGCGGTCGGCACCTTGATTGCCGCGAGCCTGGCCTTCCTGCTGATGAACATCCAGGAGTTGACCTATTTCATCTTCACCTTCCCAGCGGTGCTGCTGATCATGGTGGGCTTCATGCTGGCAATGGGTCGCTACCGCGGCTATCGCCTGACCGAGCTGTTTCGTTTCAAAGCCTTTCTGAAGGATTGAGCCATGTTCGGTCTGATCAAGACGTGGAAGGCCCTCGAAGCCAAGGGCATCATGGGCATCAATCGCCGCAATGCGGACTACGTGCTCAAGTACAACAAGCGCAACCTTTACCCGATCGTCGATGACAAGATCATCACCAAGGAACGGGCCATAGAGGCTGGTATCGATGTCCCGAAAATGTACGGCATCATCGAAACCGAGAAGGACATCGACAAGCTCAAGGATATCGTCAAGGATCATGATGATTTCGTAGTCAAGCCGGCGCAGGGAGCCGGCGGCGACGGCATCCTGGTTATCGCCGATCGCTTCGAGGGTCGTTACCGGACGGTGTCGGGAAAAATCATTACGCATGAAGAGATCGAGCATCAGATCTCCAACATCCTCACCGGCCTCTATTCGCTTGGTGGACACCGCGACCGCGCGCTGATCGAATACCGCGTGACCCCGGATCCAATCTTCAAGAGCATCAGCTACGAAGGCGTGCCCGATATACGCATCATCGTACTGATGGGCTATCCCGTGATGGCTATGCTGCGTCTGCCGACACGGCAATCCGGCGGCAAAGCCAATCTGCACCAGGGCGCGATAGGCGTCGGCGTGGATTTGGCGACCGGCATCACTCTGCGCGGCACCTGGCTGAACAACAAGATTACCAAGCACCCCGATACCACCAACGCGGTGGACGGCGTGCAATTGCCCAACTGGGACGGCTTCATGAAGCTCGCTGCCGGCTGCTATGAGCTATGCGGCCTGGGTTACATCGGTGTCGACATGGTGCTTGACCAGGACAAGGGCCCGCTGATTCTCGAGCTCAACGCACGGCCGGGCCTGAACATCCAGATTGCCAACGATTGTGGTTTGACCCATCGCGCACACGCCGTGGAAAACCGGATCGAGGAGCTCAAGGAAAAAGGCATACAGGAAACGCCTGAAGAGCGAGTTCGATTCGCCCAGGAGCTCTTCGGCCACATTCCAGCCCACGTGTGATCCAGGCTCGGCCAGATGGCCGAGCCCTTCTCAAATCGAAACACTTGAATGCTCCTCTGCACGGTACACCCCCTTCCCTATCAGCCTGATCCAGCCACTTGGTTCGAGCGCATTCGCCATGCGCCCGGAGCGGTACTGCTCGACTCCGGACGGCCGATCGCCGAGCGCGGCCGTTATGACCTGTTGAGCGCCTGGCCAATGGACCTGCTGGAGCCCGGCGCGACAGAAAGCGGCGCCACCTTCTTCACACGCCTTCGCGGCGCCTTGCTATCGCTCGGCGAAGCGGAAGTACCGGTGGGTCTTGAGATTCCTTTCGCAGGCGGCCTGCTGGGCTTTCTCAGCTATGACTTCGGCACGCGGCTGGAGCGGCTCCCTGCGACCGCCACGCAGGATTTCCAGCTGCCTGTCGCGCGGTTCGGCCTATACGCCTGGGCACTGATCAGCGATCACCACCGCCAAGTGACTCATCTGATTTTTCACCCGAAGCTTGGCGATGCGGATCGGATTCGTCTGATCGAGCTGTTTGAATCCGAGCGGCAACCAGCGGGCGGTTTTTTCAGCCTTTCCTCGGCCTTTGCCCCAGACCTGCAGCCTGCCGAATATCAGCGTGCCGTCGAACGTATCCAGCAGTACATCCAGGCTGGAGACTGTTATCAGGTCAACTTCGCGCAGCGCTTCTGCGCGCCTTGCACCGGTGATGCCTGGCAGGCTTATCGAGCCCTGCGTGCCGCCTGTCCAACGCCCTACTCCGGTTTTATGACCCTGGACAATGGAGCAATCGTCAGCCTGTCCCCCGAACGCTTTCTTCGTCTCACCGACGGCACCGTTGAAACCCGCCCCATTAAGGGCACGCGTCCTCGTCGACACGATCCGCAGGCCGACCAGGCCGAGGCCCAGATACTGCTTGCGAGCGAGAAGGATCGTGCGGAAAACTTGATGATTGTCGACCTGCTACGCAACGATCTCGGGCGCAGCTGCGAGATCGGCAGCGTAAGGGTTCCCGAATTGTTCTCGCTGGAAAGCTATCCGAACGTCCATCACCTGGTTAGTAGCGTCACCGGTACCCTGGCTGCCGGCAAAGACGCATTGGACCTATTGGCAGGCAGCTTTCCGGGCGGTTCGATAACTGGCGCGCCGAAAATCCGCGCCATGCAGATCATCGATGAGCTGGAAGCCACCCGCCGCTCGATCTACTGCGGCTCATTGCTTTATCTCGACGTGCGGGGCGAAATGGACAGTTCGATCGCCATCCGTACGCTCCTGATAAGCAACGGGCAGGCAAGCTGCTGGGGCGGCGGAGGGATCGTCGCGGATTCGAGCTGGCAGGCCGAATACCGGGAATCGATGGATAAGGTTGATATCTTGATGAAAGCGCTTGAATCAGCCTTTTCCAAATTGCCATAGAAGAACGAATCCTCTTCACGCATGCGCCCAACCGAAGGCAAGCGTTTTGCAAACAGGCCAATAAGTACCCATGAGAGGCCGCACGGTTATGCGACTCCGCTCCATTTAAGAAGGAAAATTATGCCCAGCTTGAACCGCATCATTCTGATCAATACCCACCTTCAGGGTGTGGTAGAGCTGGTCGTGGACGGTCATACCAATATTTGTGGAACCAATGCTTCCGGCAAAACCACGCTGCAGCGCTTGGTACCGGTGTTCTATGGCGAGTACCCGAGCCGCGTCGTGCCGGCCACGCGTGACAGCTTCGAGCGTTGGTATCTGCCCACCGAGCAGAGCTTCATCATTTACGAATACCGGCGCATGGACGACCATCTTTGCCAAGTCGTCCTGGCCAGCGCCAGCGATGGCAAAGGCGTCGTTTATCGCTTGGTGCAGAAAGGCTTTGATCTAGAGGACTACACCAAGAGCCGCCAGGGCGAGGCCATCACCTGTCTGAGCATGGCGGAGTTGGGGCGTCAGCTAAAGCAAGCTGGAGTGCCCATCACCACGCTACTCAACACTCGCCAGTTCCGCGCCATCATCCAGAATGACCGCAGCCTACTTGCAGCAGACGGCCAGCGCGCCGAATTGCGAACCTGGGCGCGGCAATTCTCGTTGTGCGACAGCGAGCACTCACTGCGCCACATTGAAAAACTCGCCCGCGCGGTGCACTCGCGCGAAGGCAAGATGGAAACCGTCAAGTCGATGGTCGCCGCGATCCTCGAGGAAGACGGCGTCAGTCCCCCGGCCACCCATCTCAACCTGCAGCGGGTCGAGGACTGGATTCGTGACAGCCGCCTAATTCAAGGCTTCAACGCGGTCCGGCCGGAATTCGACAAACTCGAGCGTGAATATCAGGACCTGCTCGCCAGCGAACATCGCCTGAGTGGCCTGCTGCTAGGCTATCGCGCCGACGATTCGCGCCTGTTCCAGCGCCAGGAAGAAACCGCCTCGGTCATCGAACAGACCGGTCTTCAGCTAAAGCAATTGGAGGAGCAGTGGAAGGATCAGCGCGACACGCTCAACCAGGAATTTTCTGCGGCCAAGGGTGATGTATCGCGTATCGAGGAGGAGCTGGATCAAATCGAGGAGCAATATCAGGTTTTTCTCGATGCCGACATGGAACAGGCCAAGGCCGACTTGGAGCAGGTCGGCGTCTGGCGCGACGATCTGAATAACCTGCAGGCCCGTCACCGTCTACTGACCGAACAGCATCGGGACGTGGAACACGCCTACCTGGAACGCCAGCAGGCGATCAAAGATCAGCGCGAGGCGGCTCTAGATCAGCTGCGCGAGCAACAGGATGCCCTGCGCGAGAAGCGTGATTCGCAAAAAGCGTTGCAAGATGACGCCCTGCATACGCTGGAACAAACCTTTAACAGCCGTCGCCAGCAAGGCGTAGAGGCCTTCGGCGAGCGCAAGCACCAACTGCACCTTGAGCAGAATCGACTGCAGCAGCTCATCGACAATTCCGGCTACACCGAGGACGAAAACCTCAGCCTCGCGATCCTTGACCGCCGCTTGGACGAAGCCGACGAGAAAGTCGAAGCTGCCGAATCCCTCGTCCAACAGCTCCAAAACCAGGAACGCCTGCTGCGCAATCGGCGCGATGAATCCAACAACACGCTTACGCTATGCAGGCGAAGACTGAACGAGCGCCAAGAACAACTCGACGACCTGGAACGCCTGCTTTACCCCGGGCAGCACACCCTGCTGGAATTTTTGCGCCGCGAACAACCTGGCTGGGAAAGCCGCCTGGGCAAGGTGATCGAGCCTGCGTTGCTGCAGCGCGCCGATCTCAAGCCGGCATTGAGCGATACCGATCCGGACAGCCTGTTTGGCCTGCACTTGGATCTGTCTACTTTGGACGTCCCCGCTCATGCCGCCAGCGAAGCGGAGCTTCGCCGGCAAGTGCAGCTCGCCAAGGATGCCTTGGAGGATGCACAGAACCAGCAACAGGAAGCGGAAAAGCAGCTGATCGAGGCCACCGCGGCCCTGGATGAGCAGCAACACCAGCTGGTAGTCGCCCGCACCGATTCGCACAATCGCCGTGACGATCGCCAGCGTCTCAAGGAAGAGCGTCGGAACCAGAAAGAAAAGCTCGATGCCGCCCTAGCCGAACGCCGCATAAAGGCCAGGAAGCAACTGGCCGAACTGGAGGCCCAGCTCAAGCAGTTAGCCAGCGAGCATCAGGACTGGCTGGACGAATTGAAGAATCAGCATCATGAGGAGCGCCTGGAAAAGTCTGCCCATTGGCAGCAGGTAATCGGCAGCCTCGACGGTCAGATTCGCCAGCTCAAGGCCAACGCCGACGAGCGCCGGGAGAAGGCAAAAAACGAGCTCGACGAGTGCGAGCTTTGGTATCAAGCAGAACTGACCTCCCGCGGTGTCGACGAAGCCGCAATCATCGATCTCAAGCGCCAGATTAAAACCCTTGGCGAACGGATCACTCGCGCCGAGCAGCGCCGCTCCGATGTCCTGCGCTATGAGGAGTGGTACCGGCACAGTTGGTTGCAACGCAAGCCCAAACTACAGAGCGAATTAAGTCAGGGCCGCACCTGCATGGGCGAGCTGGAGCAGCAGCTTAAAACCGCCACGGCAAGCTACAAGAGTGAACGCAGCCGCTTCGAAGATGAGCGCCTCAAGGCCATCCAATTGAAGGGCAGCCTCGATGATGCGCTGACCCGCCTGAAATCGCTACTCAAGCGCCTCGGCGAGCTCAAGCTGCCCCGTGATGGCGAAATCGCCGAGGGCGAGCTGGATGAGCGTCTGCGTTTAGGTGAAGAGCAATTGCATGCTCGCGAGCAGATGCTTTCCGCAATCAAGAGCCATGTTGAGCACTTCGATAACCTCATCGTTGGCCAGTCCGGCTCCAACCTGGCGGAAACCTGGGAGCGCAGCCGCGAGGAATGCACCCTGGTCAATGATCGAGGCATTTCCAGCCTCGATTACCGCAAGCTAGTGCCTCATCTGGCGCAACTGCTTAACGTGCTGGTGCCGCAGAGCCTTACCGCCCTGCGTGAACAGGGCAAGATTTTCGGTATCGACCTTCATGGCTACTACGAGGTGCTGGCTGACATCGATCGACGCATCGCCACCCAGAGCGCGCGTATTACTCGCGAGGTGAGCGAGGAGCTGTTCCTGGACGGCGTCTCCGATTCGGCGGTGCGAATCCGCTCGCGTATCAGCGAACTGGAATTCTGGCCGGAGCTTAAAGCGTTCATCTCGGCATTCCGCGAATGGCGGGAGGACGGTTTTAGCGAACTGCCCAGCGAGGAATACACTGCCAGCATGCGCCGAGCACTGGACATCATTGGCCGCTCGGCGGTGAGTAACGGCATTGCCGGCCTGTTGGAAATCGAACTTCGCCTGCGCGAGGGCAACAGTGATCTGGTGATCCGTACCGACCGCCAGCTCAACGAATCTTCCAGCCACGGCATGGCCTATCTGATTCTCTGCAAATTTCTGCTGGCGTTCACCCGCCTCCTGCGCGGAGGCTCGCCGGCCACCATCCATTGGCCGATCGATGAACTGGGTACCTTGCACCACAACAACGTGAAGAAGATTTTCGACGCCTGTAGTAACAACAACATCCGCGTCCTCGGCGCCTTCCCCAATCCGGACTCCGAGGTGCTATCACTGTTCACCAATCGCTACATCGTCAACAAGCAGACCCGCCAGTTGCAGGTAGTCAAGCCGAAGGTGGATCTCATCGCGGCGAAACTCATGGCACGCAGAACCGGAGAGGTGGTTTAAATGCTCTCGACGAAAGGACAGGTCATCGAATGCCTACTCAAAGGCGACTTCATCTGCCGCATCACCAACGAGGATGGCTGGCGCTTCCTGAAAAATCCTGCCAACCGTGAACAGTTGGACGATTATCTGGGCACGCTCAACCGCGTTGTCGCCACGGTCGGCACCGGCGCCGACAGCGATGTGTTCTTCTGCGGCTATCGCCAGCTTGGTGAAGATCAGCGCAGAGTTGTCAGCCAACAGTTTCGTGACATCTGCAGTGCGCTGACACCGCTGGTGGAGTGGCTGGTTCTCGTGCAGGAGGCGAGCGCGCAAGACGCTCCACTCACCGAAGGCAGCGCCTTGCGTCTCAACGAGCTGCAAAGCGTGGTCGAAGACACTCCGGCGTTTCGCGAACAGCTGGCGCGCATCAGCCATTACCGGCTATTCGGCTCGACCAGTGTGAATGCCGATGGGCAGATCAAACAGGTCTTCAAGCGCCTCTGTGAGATGGGTTACTTGTTTCGCCCGAACCCCGACAAGCAGATCTATCTGGCCACCGGCAAGCTGGACTATTTGTATGAAGTAATCCGTTTCATCGACGAAACCGAAAGCCTGGGGCTGGAAGATCGCGCCGACGAGGCTAGCCAAGGCCACCTGTTATGAACAGCAACCTTCATCAGGGTGGGGTGCGCTTCCTGCGCCAACTCGGCCGCCATGCCGAACCGATCATGGATGCTTACCTGACCGGCTCGTTGCCGGACGACACGCTGGAGCCAGCAGTACAGGATCGACTGGTAAAGGACGGCATCCTCTATCGTCCCGAACCAGGCGCCGACCTGCACCTGCGCCGAGTGGTGCGGGCGTTGCTCGAAGAGGCCCTGCGCGACGATCGCAACCGGCAGATCGACGCCAACACCGGCTCGGCGCTAGCCACCTTCAAGACGCTGGCTGCACATTACAAAGAAGCTCGCCACCAGGGTGATTATGCTGCTGCAGACGCCTATCTGGCGGACCTTAAGGAACATGTCTACGCATTCGGCGAAACCCTGAGCCACAGCATTCGCGTGCTATGGAGCCGAATCAACAACGAGTTCGGCTACGTCGGCACATTGAACGCCAAGATCCGCGAAAACGAGTTGGCCCAGGCTCAGGTAAGCGAGCTGCTCGCCGGATTGGAAATGATCAGTTTCGAGGAACTGGCCGAGGCTGCAGGCGAGCTACGTGAACTGCGTCGTCTGTTGGTCGCCAGCCTGCAGCACACGGTCAGTTCCTGCGCTCAGGAACTGAGCATCGTGCAGGGACGCCTGCTGGAATTGCTTGGCCGCTTCCGGCAAATCCGAGGTCGCACACGCCTGCTAAAGGGCTGGCTGCTGCACATGAATCAGCAACCCGACTATCAGGTGGGCAACCACGCCGTTCATTTGGAAGTGCCGCAGCTGTTCAACCTCGCCGGACCGATCTTGGCGCCTGCAGCGGTGGACGTTCATAACCCGCTACACGAACCCGACCTGCTGGAGCTCGTTGCTCAGTTGCGCCTCAATCAGTCGCAGGAGCAATTCAGCACAGCGCCGATTGAGGCGGCGGAGTTCATGCTCGGCGAGGTGGACGCCTTCGAAGTTATCAGCAATCCGATCCGCGACGCTGTGGCGACCTACTTTTGCCATGTCATCGACAGAGGCCAGGCAGTTTCGGCGCTGGAATATCGCCAGCAGCACAACCTGCCCTGGAATGCGGAAAGCTGGCTGTATCAAGTTATCGCCGGCTACGAAGGCCTGCCGGATGAGCAGAAGCGGGATTTTGAGCTGGACCCCATCGGCGAGGTGCATCCGGTATTTTCCGGCAACTTCATTGTGGGGGATGTGGCGTTGGGACTGGCATGAAGAGGAAATTATATGAAGCTGTCCATCAACTGCTTCGCGAGCGCCAGGAACGAGTCCCGTTAAGTACGACCTGGAAGAAAATCCACAGCCATTTCGACATTGGCGTGCCCGAAGGCAAATGGCTGAAGTTCGATCGGGAACAGCGGGAAATACTGCGTCAACAAGCCCATCTGGACTGGGGTTTTGATCCGCTGGAAGGTATTCCAGACGGTACACGACTTGAAGTTGCCGCCCAGTCTATCGATGAAAAAATCGCCCGTCAGCGTCCTGACGATGGTTATGTACTGATCAAAGGCCGCCTCCCCTGCCCCTTGCCAACGCTGAGCCCGGAGCTGAGCCTGCGCGTGCCGTTAGCTAGTCTGAACCTCGCTGCGATCACTCAAGTTCTGGTTATCGAAAACCTCGACAGCTTCGACGACTGGCAGCAATACCGTGCGCCCTCAGAGTTAAACGATAGCCTGGTGCTCTATCGCGGCCATGGCGGTTGGGCCAGAGGCACCCGACGGCTGCTCGCCAGCCTGGCCACGACCGCTAGAGTCTTCGTCTTCCCCGACTATGATCCAGCCGGCCTGTTCATCGCCGCGACCTTACCCCGTGCCGATGCGCTACTGATACCGCACCTCGACGAGACGCTGATAAGAAAAGGCAGCAGAGAACATTCTGGCCGTCAGTACAGGGCCACTCGCTATCTGGACCGCAGCGAACTGGGCAACTGGCAAGATGTGTGGGAGGAAATGAAGGAAAGAAGCGTCAGCATCAAGCAGCAACATATGCTGGCTTTGGGTACAACATTGCAAGTGGTGGCGCGCCAGGCAGATGGCTCGCGTTAGCTGTTGATGGTAACAATGACTAGAACGAACTAGAACGAACGAGGCCCGCATAAGCGGGCCTCGTTTTTGATGCAAAGCTGGACTAAAGGCTAAGGTTGCGATTCGATGCCTTGAGGAATTCCTGCTTAAGCGCCTCGAACGTATGCACAGCCGGGAACTGCGGAAACTCGCGGATAACATTGTCTGGCGCATGGAACAGGATGCCGGCATGCGCTTCGGAAAGCATGGTGGTGTCGTTGTACGAGTCACCCGCGGCAATGATGCGGTAATACAGGCTTTTCAGCGCAATCACGGATTGACGCTTGGGATCCTTCTGGCGCAGTTGGTAATCGACGACGCGACCCGACTCGTCAGTGATCAAGCGATGGCAAAGCAGCGTCGGGAAGCCCAGCTGACGCATCAGCGGCTGTGAAAATTCGTAGAACGTATCCGACAGAATCACGACCTGGAAACGCTCACGCAGCCAGTCGACGAATTCGACGGCACCGTCCAGTGGCTTCAGAGTGCTAATGACGGCCTGAATGTCTGACAGCTTCAAGCCATGCTCGTCCAGGATGCGCAGCCGCTGCTTCATCAGCACGTCATAGTCTGGAATGTCCCGCGTGGTCGCCCGCAGCGATTCGATTCCAGTGGCCTCGGCAAAGGCGATCCAGATTTCCGGAACCAAAACACCTTCCAGGTCGAGACAGGCTATTTCCACGGGCCACTCCTCAAAGCAGAAAAATTGAAGCGGCACTCTAACGGCAGTGGCCGAGGGACGCAACGCAACGCTTATTCCCTAAACAGCGGTAGATCAACCTCAAACGTTATTTAGAGTCATAAAGCCAGTTTGCTAACATCCGCGGCCAGCAGAGCGCGCCAAGCGCCAACCAAGGAAGCCGCCTGATGAGCCAATCTATTGATGTAGCCGAGCTGGCAGCCGCCTATGCCAGCAAGTCCCCACAGGAAATTCTCAAGCTCGCCTTCGATCTGTTCGGCGACGATCTCTGGATCTCGTTCAGCGGTGCTGAAGATGTAGTGCTGGTCGATATGGCCTGGAAACTGAACAAGAACGTCAAAGTGTTCAGCCTGGATACCGGTCGCCTGCACGGCGAAACCTACCGGTTTATCGAGCAGGTTCGGGAGCATTACGGCATTCCGATCCAGATCATGACGCCGGACCCCAAACTGCTCGAGCCAATGGTCAACGAAAAAGGTCTGTTCAGCTTCTACCGCGACGGCCATGGCGAATGCTGCGGCATCCGCAAGATCGAGCCGCTGCGGCGCAAGCTTTCCGGCGTCCGCGCCTGGGCCACCGGCCAGCGTCGCGACCAGAGCCCTGGCACGCGCAGCCAGGTATCAGTGTTGGAAATCGACAGCGCCTTTTCGACGCCCGAGCACACGCTATACAAGTTCAATCCATTGGCGCAGATGACCAGCGAGGAAGTCTGGGGTTATATCCGCATGCTCGAAGTGCCTTACAACAGCCTGCATGAGCGCGGTTTCATCAGCATTGGCTGCGAACCCTGCACCCGTCCTGTGTTGCCGAACCAGCACGAACGAGAAGGTCGTTGGTGGTGGGAAGAGTCCACGCAGAAAGAGTGCGGCCTGCATGCCGGTAACTTGATCGCGAAAAGCTGACGGCCTGGTTTCGCGTCCCCAGTAATGGCCGCCTACGAGCTGATTCACCGGGCCAGCTCGTAGGATCGCCTCGGACCCTGGCCGGAGCCGACCAAATTCGAAAGCGTTGCGTTGTTCTCACTGCCACGGTGATAGGGGTCGATCACCCCACCGACACCCCGCTATCCTCTCCGACCGCAGCATCTTGTCAGCCACTGACTCGGCCGAATCTCGCGCCCCACTAGAAAGTAGGCAGTTGGACGTCCTGAAATAATTCATCCAACTCAATCTTGTTGCGGCATTGCACTGCCTTCTCGAGCATCTCCCTATCGAGATGCGGCGCAAAAGTTTCGATGAAATCACACATGAAGCCGCGCAGGAACGTGCCGCGGCGGAAGCCAATCTTGGTGACACTGGCCTCGAACAGCTCGCTGGCATCGAGTACTACCAAGTCTGGATCGAGTTTGGCATCGACCGCCATGCGCGCGACGATTCCCACGCCCAAGCCCAAACGCACATAAGTCTTGATGACGTCCGCATCCGCCGCGGTGAACACGACCTTAGGCGAAAGTCCTCTGTGGTTGAAAGCCTCGTCCAGCTTGGAGCGTCCGGTAAAGCCGAATACGTAAGTCACGATCGGGTGTTCCGCCAACGCTTCGAGGGTGAGTTTTTCCAGCTTCGCCAGAGGATGACCCTGCGGTACCACAACGCAGCGATTCCAGCGATAGCACGGCATCATCACCAGGTCACCAAACAGCTCCAGTCCCTCGGTGGCGATGGCGAAGTCTACAGTTCCGTCAGCTGCCATCTCCGCGATTTGCATCGGTGTGCCTTGATGCATATGCAGGGAAACATCCGGGTACTGCTTGATGAATGCACTGATTACCGGCGGCAATGCGTAGCGAGCCTGGGTGTGGGTCGTCGCAATGCTCAGGGTGCCGCGCTTTTCGTTGGAAAATTCTTGAGCGATCTGCTTGATGCTTTCGCATTTGCGAAGAATTTCGCCAGCAGTGGTAATGATTCGCTCGCCAGCCGGAGTGACTCTGGTCAGATGCTTGCCGCTGCGGGCGAAGACTTCGACCCCCAACTCATCTTCGAGCAACCGAATCTGCTTGCTGATACCGGGTTGGGACGTGAACAGGCTTTGTGCCGTTGCCGAGACATTGAGGTCATGATGCGCTACCTCCCAGATGTAACGCAGTTGCTGAAGCTTCATAGAGATCCCTCAAAAGGCCAGTGGCGCCTGAACATCACTATTTTTTATAACTTTCTGCACCAGAGGTCAGAATTCTAGGGCATTTCCTTATGTACCGCCTGTCAGCGAATAGCGTCGTGGTAGCCGCGATGCAATATTTGTGAACCAGGATTAACGAGCACATCCGGCCATACGCCACTCGGTATGCCGCTCCAATCGTCTCTTGGCGCTAAGCCGCCAGCGTCCAATGAATCTGGCGGCCTCGCTTGAGCTTAGCAGCCCGACAAAAAACCACTACCACCTCGAACGCCCGCTCGGCTGCCGGTAGCGCACGTTTCATTGGTGACCGCGCTCGCTTTCCATTCGTGCGGAAATGAAACGCAGCGCCTGATATAGCGCCTCGGTTTTCGGCATCGCAAAACCGGCACTCTTGGCTGCAGCCAGCGGAGCAGCGTAGATGGCGTCGAGCTCCATCGGGCGGCCATGTGCATGGTCGTGGTACATGCTAGGCAGGTAGTTGGGCAGGTGATCGGTGGACATCATCATCCGGTCCACAAGCACGTCAGGCAGCGGATAGCCACAAGCCGACGCCGCTCCACAAGCTTCCAGCATGATCGCCTTTACCAAGGCTCGACTGTCCGGATTAGCCATCAACGGAGCAGTGCCGGCGCCCAGCACGACCGAGAGACCATTGTAAGGCATGTTCCACACCAGTTTCTGCCAACGCGCCTGAGCCAGATTGGCGACTGCATTGGCGTCGACACCAGCCGCGCGCAACATCGCCACGCCTTCTTCGACCAGCGCCTGTTGTTGCTCCGGTAGTTTTGCCGAACCCGAGTGATAGCCAAGATTGACACCACCAAGTGCTTGATGCTCGACGACACCCAGCGCCGAGCGGTGTGCGCAAATGAAACAGAGGCCGCCCAGCAGGTGGAGGTTTTCAGGCAGCATTTGGCGCAGGCCTTCTTCGATTCCCAGGCCATTCTGCAATACCACCACCTTCGCACCATCCGCAGCCGCTTCAATGATTAATGGCGCAAGCTCCGAATTGTTGGTGCTTTTCGCTCCAACCAGCAGCCAATCGCACTTGGGCATATCACTAACGCTGCGATAGGCCTGCACGGCATCCAGATGCAACGAGCCGTGCACCGCACTGTTTACTTGCAGACCATGCTCCCGCACCGCCTCGTATTCACTGCGCAGCAAAAAATGAACGTCATAGCCGGCACGGGCGAGCATCGTGCCGTAAAAGCCTCCAATGGCACCGGTGCCGATGATTCCGATTCGTGGACTAGGTGCAGTCATGAAAGAACTCCAACTTCAGTTTAAGTAGTACGCCATTGACCAGCGGACGCAAATCAACCTTATCAGCGTCCCGGAGTGCCGCCCAGTCGCTGTTATCAGTTGTTCCTTCGACGCCTGAGGTGTCGCTGATGAGCCCGTACGCCTTCAAGGTCATTGTCGAGGCGACGCAATACGCGATAAGGTTCCGCTTCCCCGTTGCGCCCCTTAAGCCCTGCTCCGCCGCACCGGGATGGCTGGCGGACGGCATCCGTGACCCTGACGAGTAACACGATGGCTGATTTACCGATCGATGACCTTAACGTTTCCTCCAACGAGACCCTGATTACGCCGGATCAGTTGAAGCGTGAAATCCCGCTTACCGCCTCCGCATTGAGGACCGTTTCGGAAGGACGCCAGGTGGTGCGCGACATTCTCGACGGCAAGGATCATCGCCTGTTCGTCGTGGTAGGCCCCTGCTCGATTCATGATCTCAAGGCCGCACATGAATACGCCGAGCGCCTTAAAGGACTGGCCAGCAAGGTATCCGACAGCCTGTTTCTGGTGATGCGGGTTTATTTCGAGAAGCCACGGACCACGGTCGGCTGGAAAGGCCTGATCAACGACCCGTACATGGATGACTCCTTCAAAATTCAAGACGGCCTGCACATCGGCCGAAAGCTGTTGCTAGATCTGGCTGAAATGGGCTTGCCGACGGCCACCGAAGCGCTCGATCCGATTTCACCACAATACCTGCAGGACCTTATCAGCTGGTCGGCGATCGGCGCACGCACCACTGAGTCCCAGACCCACCGCGAAATGGCGTCTGGTCTGTCTTCGGCGGTGGGTTTCAAGAACGGTACCGATGGCAGCCTGACCGTCGCGATCAATGCGCTGCAATCCGTGTCCAGCCCGCATCGTTTCCTCGGCATCAACCAGTCGGGCGGCGTCTCCATCGTCACCACTAAGGGCAACGCCTACGGCCATGTTGTGCTGCGTGGTGGCAATGGTAAGCCCAACTACGATTCGGTCAGCGTGGCTGTCTGCGAACAGGAACTGAACAAGGCCGGCATCAGCCCCAACATCATGGTCGACTGCAGCCACGCCAACTCCAACAAGGATCCAGCGCTACAACCGCTAGTCATGGATAACGTGGCCAATCAGATTCTTGAGGGCAACAACTCTATTGTCGGGTTGATGGTAGAAAGTCATCTCGGGTGGGGTAGCCAATCGATCCCCAAAGACCTGGCCGACCTCAAATATGGCGTATCGATCACCGATGCCTGTATCGATTGGGAAGCAACTGAGAAAGCCGTTCTTGGCATGCATGCCAAGCTGAAGGACATACTGCCCAAACGCGTCCGCAGCTAATGAGAAAACGCCGCTTGCCGGCGTTTTTTATTCCTTATCAGACGTGTACGCCGGGTTGCCCTGGCGCTCGATATAACTTTCCACATACGAACAAGACGGAATCACCGTATAGCCTTCACGCATGGCGTAATCCAACGCATGTTGGGTTAGCACCGCGGCAACGCCACGACCGCGAAGAGCGTCAGGTACGAAGGTTCGGTAGATATCCAGGGTTTGCTTACCCAGATCGACATAAGCGAGATAAGCGCGATAACCATCCACGGTGGTCTCGAATTGATGGCCTGCCCGATCATGATGGATGGTCAGCTTGTCGCTCATCTCGCCTCCTCTGCAGGCTCGCCCTGCCCTGTCATCGCCTTGAGGTCATGCGAAGTCCGCACCCCCTCGTTTCTTATTAGTTGGACAGCGCATGCTACCGCCATGCAAGACATGGCTACAAATGCTTTGAAGTTTTGCACTGCGGCGCAGCCAACGCTGTTGACGATACATTACTCAGTTGCGGGCGCGTTTAGAAAAGTGCAACTTTTTGGCCCCGACATCGGTCCATGTAACGAGTGCAACGGCTGGCTCTGATTGTTTTTCAACCAACTTAGCCAGGTGCGTGCCGAAAAAGAAATGAGCTTGCAGAAAAATTGTAGTAGCCGCTGCTTGCCTCCGTTTACTTAGCGCAACTTATCGGTAGTATGTGCGCGCCAACTTTCCATAACGGAAGTTGCCATGGATTTCATCCTTAAGGGGAACACGATGAACAACGTTCTGAAATTTTCTGCTCTGGCTTTCGCCGCAGTTCTGGCTACTGGTTGCAGCAACAGCATGACCAAAGAAAGCGAAGCCCGTCTGACCGCGACTGAAGACGCCGCTGCCCGTGCTCAGGCTCGTGCCGACGAAGCGTACAGCAAGGCCGACGAGGCTATGCAAGCGGCTCAGAAGGCTCAGCAGACTGCTGATGAAGCCAACGAGCGTGCACTGCGTATGCTGGAACGCGCCAGCCGCAAGTAAAGCTTCAGGCGAAAAAAAGCCGACCTGCAACAGGTCGGCTTTTTTATGGGCTACCGATTAACAACCACCCGACAATTCACGCAATTCAGAATATCGGCTCTTCGTGGCTACTGGCCAGCGCCTGTCCCTGTTCGGCGATCTGAATTGGCAAGCCATCTTCACCTGCGACGATTTCGCGAACCATCTCCCAATCCAATTGCAGCGCACCAGCGGCCTCGTCACGCTTCAGCAGCGTGTTGATTACCACCGCGTGCTTGTCCATGAGAGTCATATGCCCGTCCTCGTCTTCCAGCGGCGTATGAGCCTCCAGATACACCTTGCCCTGACTAACACCGAACTTGTACGGCTCATCAATGATCCGCACCTGGGTTCCGACCTTGACCAACCCCGCCAGCTCGAGAACATTGTGATTGAGCATGCGGAAACAACCGTGGCTAACACGCATGCCGATGCCGAATTTCTTATTCGAACCATGGATGAGATATCCCGGCAGCGCCAGGCTCATCTTGTACGGCCCCAGCGGGTTATCCGGCCCTGGCGGAACGACCTTCGGCAGCGGATCGCCCTCGGCGGCATGCTCATCTCGAATCGACTGCGGCGGATACCAGGCCGGATTGCTGGTCATGGCCGAAATACGGGTCGCGCCCACCGGTGACCCCCAACCTTCGCGACCTATTCCTAGCGGGAAGGTATGAACCACACCCTTGCCCTCCGGGTAGTAATACAGACGGTACTCAGCGAGATTGATCACGATGCCTTCACGCGGTCCCGGTGGCAGAATGAAACGCGTCGGCAAAATGATGTCAGTACCCTCGCCCGGCAGCCAGGGATCCACGCCCGGATTAGCCGCGATGAGTTCAAGGTAGCCAAGGTCATGCGTCTCGCCCAACGCTGCGAAAGTGTCCTCGTACTTGGCCTTGATCACCTGAATCTGGCCGACCACGTCTTCACCTTCCGGAGGTAACGGCAACTCAAGAGCCGCGCACTGCCCGGCCAACAGTAAAGCAGCGAATGAAATACAGGAGGCGACTGCAGACGCGCGCGAGAGCATTCAGGGTTTCCTTGGGAATGGGTGATCGGTGTTGCTGTCGATTGTACTCGAAGGGGCAGCGGCCGCCGAGTTACCAGGCGCTGATGGCAGACGGAAGGCCTTTGCGCTGCGCGCTGAGCACCTCAAGGCATGCCGTGCAAAGTCGCCGATCCTTGAGCACCGAGCGCTCCAGATCTTGCCAGTGCGGTTGCGCAGGCAAGAAACCGCCGCAAAGCGTGCGATCGACCCGGCCGCTCAATTCCAGTTGCCGCAGCGCCAGATGCAGCCGGTTCTCGCGGCAAGCAAACAGGTCGAACTGCTCGTCCGGAACGATGAGGCGATAGGCAAATAGGGTCCAGGCTGGGCGCGGCATCTGAGGCTCCGATCGAAGGGCGCGACAGTAGCCGCGCGCAGACCTCAAAGCAAGGGTTCGAGCGCCACCCAGGCGTTGTCCAACAGCCGTTGCTGCGCGCCGGCCACGGGATGTACGCCATCGGATTGCATCATTCCGGCAACCCCTCCTATACCTTCGAGAAAAAACGGTACGTAGGGCAGCTCCTTTTCCTCTGCAAGCGAATCGAACGCGTTGGCGAACGCAGTCGTGTAGCGCTGCCCCAGGTTCGGCGGCAAACGCATGCCGAGCAGCAGAACCTGGGCACCTGCCTGGCGCGACTGCTCAACCATCGCCGCAAGATTCTGTTTCAATTGCGCCGGCGATTGGCCACGCAAGCCATCATTGCCGCCAAGCTCCAAAATCACCACCTCCGGCTCATGTTCTTCGAGCAGAGTGGGCAGCCTGGAAAGCCCGCCGGCAGTGGTGTCGCCACTGATCGACGCGTTCACCACCTGATAGTCCGGTGTCTCTGCATCGAGGCGTTGCTGGAGTAAATGCACCCATCCCTGGCTGGTTTCCAGCCCGAAAGCCGCACTGATACTATCCCCGACTACCAGCACCGTCCCCGCCAGGGCTCCCTGAGCCCAGCACAGCAGCACCAGAACTCCACCTTTTAGCCACTTTCGCATCGGAATCTCCATGAATGCCAGCATTCTCTACGCCCGGAACCTTAGCAAAGCGGTACCCAGCGCGGAAGGCGAGCTGGCGATACTCGACGACGTATCCCTGAGTATCGACAAAGGTGACAGCCTGGCCATCGTCGGCACTTCCGGTTCCGGCAAATCAACCCTGCTCGGCCTGCTGGCCGGCCTGGATCTGCCCAGCTCCGGCGAGGTGCACCTGGCCGGCCATCTGCTCGGCGAGCTGGATGAAGACCAGCGGGCGCGGGTGCGCGCCGAGCACGTCGGCTTCGTTTTTCAGTCATTCCAACTGCTCGACAGTCTCAATGCGTTGGAGAATGTGATGCTGCCGCTCGAGCTTCATGGCCGCCACGATGCACAGGCGAAAGCGACCGAGCTGCTCGAACGAGTCGGACTGGGTGCACGACTGCATCACTACCCTCGCCAGCTGTCCGGCGGCGAACAACAGCGCGTTGCCGTCGCCCGCGCATTCGCCGCCGAGCCTGAAGTGCTGTTTGCCGACGAGCCAACCGGCAATCTCGATAGTCATACCGGCGCGAATATCACCGAGTTGCTCTTTGAGTTGAACCGAGAGCGCGGCACCACGCTGGTGTTGGTTACCCATGACGAGCGCCTGGCCCAACGCTGCCAGCATCTGCTCCGCCTGGAAGGCGGTCGCCAGCTCCGCGATGAGCAAACTCGATGAAGCGTGTGCCCGCCAGCCGGCTGGCTGCTCTGGCGCTGCGCCAGCTATTGCGTGACGCTCGTGCCGGAGAGCTTCGCGTCCTGTTCTTCGCGCTATTGATCGCCGTAGCGGCGAGCACCGCCATTGGCTATTTCGGCGCGCGCCTGAACGACGCCATGATGATGCGTGCCACGGAATTCCTCGGGGCCGACCTCGTATTGCGCGGCAGTGCACCCGCCGAACCGGAGCAGATCGCAGCGGGCACCCGCCTACAGCTCGACCATGCTCGTGCGGTGGAGTTTTCCAGCGTCATCGCGACCGATGACAACCTGCAATTGGCAAGCGTCAAGGCGGCCGATAGCAGCTACCCGTTGCGTGGTGAACTGCGCAGCGCAGCCGCACCGTATCAGCCCGAACAACCCGGACCGGGACCGCAACCAGGCGAAGCCTGGGCAGAGGCACGATTGTTCGCGGCGCTGGACTTGCAAATCGGCGATCGCATCGAGGTAGGCAACAAGCAATTGCAACTGACCCGCGTCCTGACCTACGAGCCGGATCGCGTGGGTGATTTCTACAGCCTGACGCCACGCGTACTGATGCACCTCGACGATCTTGACGCGACCGGCGTGGTTCAGCCCGGCAGCCGCGTGCGCTATCGCGAGCTTTGGCGCGGCTCACCGGAGCAGCTCGAAGCCTACGAGCAAGCCATCAAACCCGCGTTACAACCGCATCAGCGCATTGAGACTGCGAAAGACGGCAATCGTCAGATCGGCGGTGCACTGGGACGCGCCGAGCGCTATCTGAACCTGGCCAGCCTTGCCGCTGTATTGCTCGCAGGCGTCGCGGTCGCACTCTCG
This sequence comes from Stutzerimonas sp. VN223-3, assembly GCF_045999685.1. NCBI lineage: Bacteria > Pseudomonadati > Pseudomonadota > Gammaproteobacteria > Pseudomonadales > Pseudomonadaceae > Stutzerimonas > Stutzerimonas sp. VN223-3. The sequence continues at coordinate 1,724,648 of NZ_RBEC01000001.1, forward strand.
GCTGCGCGCTTCGCCGCACGCCGCTTCGATGCCAGCGCCCTGCTGCGTTGTCTGGGGTTATCACGGCGCGAGGCGCTGATGCTTTACACCCTGCAGCTTGGTTATCTTGGTGTCGTTGCAAGCGCAGCGGGCGCTTTGCTGGGTTGGGCGGCACAGCATGGTTTGTTTTTCCTGCTGCGCGATCTGGTGGTCAGCGAAGTACCGCCAGCGACGCTCTGGCCGGCATTGGCGGGCATTGCAACGGGACTGGTAGCACTAGCTGGCTTCGCACTGCCGCCACTTGCAGCGTTGGGACGCGTACCGCCCCTTCGAGTACTGCGACGTGACATGCTGCCTATTCCTCCGAGCTCCTGGCTGGTTTACGGCGCGGCCGTGGTAGCCCTTGGGCTGATCATGTGGCGCCTGAGCCTGGATCTGAAAATCACCCTCGCGCTACTGGGTGGCGGCCTGCTTGCCACATTGATACTCGGTGGGCTGCTGTTGCTGGCGCTGCAGGGCCTACGCCGAGGGCTTTCTGGCGCATCCCTGAGCTGGCGTCTGGGGCTCGGGCAGTTGCTCCGTCACCCCTTGGCGGCTGCCGGTCAGTCGCTGGCCTTCGGCCTGATACTGCTGGCCATGGCATTGATCGCATTGCTGCGCGGCGAACTGCTCGATACTTGGCAGAACCAGCTACCGGACGACGCGCCCAACCATTTCGTACTAAATGTTCTGCCAGCCGATCGGGATGCCTTCGCCGAGCGTATTGCGACACTGTCGGACCACGCCGCACCGCTGTACCCCGTTGTGCCGGGCCGCCTGGTCGCGATCAATGGCGAGCCGGTGCGCCAGCTCGTAAGCAAGGAAAGCCAGGGCGAGCGAGCGATTCGCAGAGACCTGAGCCTGACGTGGGCAAGCGATCTGCCTTCTGATAATCGCCTGACCGCCGGCCACTGGTGGAATGGTGAACGCAGTGAGCTGCCCGGCGTATCGGTGGAAGCGGAGCTGGCGGAAAGCCTGCAAGTCGAGCTGGGCGACCGGCTCAGCTTCACCGTCGGCGGCCTTACCCGCGACGTCAGCGTGACGAGCCTGCGCGAAGTGAATTGGGACAGTTTCCAGCCCAACTTCTACATGATTTTCGAGCCGCAAACGCTGCAGGATGTGCCGGCCACTTACATGACGAGCTTTCATTTACCTGACGGCAAGGATCGCGAGTTGGTGCGACTCGCACGAGACTTCCCTTCTGCGACCATATTGCAGGTCGAGGCGTTGCTCAGTCAGCTGCGCAGCATCTTGGCGCAGGTCTCGCTGGCCGTGGAGTACGTGCTGATGTTCGTGCTGGCGGCGGGACTGGCCGTGCTGTTCGCAGGGTTGCAGTCAACCCTTGACGAACGCATTCACCAAGGCGCGCTGCTAAGAGCGCTAGGCGCCGAGCGCAAGTTGCTGCTCAAAGCCAGACGTACCGAGTTCGGCGTGCTCGGCGCGGCCAGTGGTCTGCTTGCCGCACTGGGCTGTGAGCTGGTCAGCGCCCTGCTCTATCACTTTGCGTTCGATTTGCGCTGGCAACCTCATCCCTGGCTTCTGGTGTTGCCATTGATCGGCGCGCTACTGGTCGGTACGGCCGGCGTAATTGGTACGCGTCGAGCACTTAACGCCAGCCCGCTCAACGTGCTCCGAGAAAGCTGAGCGAGGTAACCCGGCTCGCCGAATGGCGATAACTGCCTCTAGAATGGTCGTTTTCACACTGACCTGGATCGTTCATGAGCCGTTATCGCCCGCCTCGCCCTGCTGGCACTCCACTGATCACGCCCGAAGGCGAGGCGCGGCTGCGGGCTGAACTGCATGAACTCTGGCACGTGCGACGCCCTCAGGTGACCCAGTCCGTCAGCGAAGCGGCAGCGCAAGGTGATCGTTCAGAAAATGCGGAATACACCTACGGCAAGAAAATGCTGAGGGAGATCGATAGCCGCGTACGCTTTCTCACCAAGCGGCTGGAAAAACTCAAGGTCGTCAGCGACAAGCCAAGCGACCCGGGCAAGGTGTACTTCGGCGCCTGGGTGACGGTTGAAGATGAGAATGGCGAACAGGCCCGTTATCGCATCGTTGGTCCCGAAGAGCTGGAGCTGCGCAAGGGATTGATCAGCATCGACTCGCCATTGGCCCGAGCATTGGTGGGAAAGTCGCTGGATGCCGAAGTAGAGGTGCAAACACCCACCGGCCCGAAGCTCTGGTATGTCGTCGCCATCGACTACGCGTGACTCGCCAGTTTCATTGCGACTATATAGTCGCCAAATTCTGCGAACATGCAGCGATTATCCCGAGATAAACGCAGATATTCGAACATCATCACTTTCCTACCCACACAACGTTCCGTCTGGTAACAGGCAAAGCGGGTCACCGCTAACAGCTTTTGCTATCAATCATCTTCGATACGCCGTGCCAGAGCGGTTATTTGTCGTTGGCCTAACTCCTGGCACGATTGCTGCGCTTGTTGCGCCTGCAGTACGCGCAGCGCGCGGTGAATGGCGATGGATTGCCCAATGCCCGATTCACCAACTGATTGAGTGCATCCATGAACAACAAGAAAACGTTGCTTGCTCTCTGCCTCGGTTCCGCCATGGCGCTTTCCGGCCAAGTGCATGCCGGCCTGTTCAGCTCCAGCGGCTATACCCAGACCCGTTACCCGATCGTTCTTACCCACGGCATGCTGGGCTTCGACAGTATGCTCGGCATCGACTACTGGTATGGCATCCCGCATGCGCTTCGCCGTGATGGCGCGCAGGTTTACGTGACCGAAGTAAGCCAGCTCAACACCTCGGAACTCCGCGGTGAAGAACTGCTTGACCAAGTCGAAGAAATCGTCGCGATAAGCGGAAAACCCAAGGTCAATCTGATCGGCCACAGCCACGGCGGACCGACTGTACGCTACGTCGCTGCTGTGCGGCCCGATCTGATTGCCTCTGTCACCAGTGTCGGCGCACCTCACAAAGGTTCGGACGTTGCTGACCTGATTCGCAAGATACCCGAGGGATCCGGCGGCGAGACCATCGTTGCCGGGCTGGTCAACGGCATGGGCGCGCTAATCCATTTCCTCTCCGGCAGTCCCAGCACCGAACCACAGAACGCGCTTGGAACACTCGAATCGCTCAACAGCGAGGGCGCCGCACGCTTCAACGCCAAATATCCGCAGGGGATCCCGACCAGCGAATGTGGCGAAGGGGCCTACAAAGTCAACGGCGTGCGCTACTACTCCTGGGGCGGCACCAGCCCGTTGACTAACCCACTGGACATCAGCGATGCGATGTTGGGCGCCGGCTCACTCGCCTTCGATGAGGCAAACGATGGTCTGGTCGGGCGCTGCAGCTCGCACCTGGGCATGGTCATCCGCGATAACTACCGAATGAATCATCTGGACGAGGTCAACCAGGTGCTTGGCTTGACCAGCCTGTTCGAGACCGATCCGTTGACTGTCTACCGCCAGCACGCCAATCGCCTGAAGAACGCAGGTCTCTAAAGATCGCCGGGGCCGGCCGGCCCCGGCTCCAGCGCACAAGGCATGACGATGAAAAAACTCGCACTGCTGTTCTTGCTGGTCGTCACCATCGGTGTCGCGGCAATCTGGCATGAGCCGACCGAACCGACGCTGACTCAGGCAAAGGCGCTCGCCGAGCCAGCCATAGCCAGCTCACCAGCCTTACAAAACGCGAAGATTCGTTCGCTAGATCCACAGCAGCGGCCGAGCACGACGATTAACCGTCTGCCTGGCTCATTTGCCGGAACGCAGGTTGACGGCCGGCTCCAGGCGGACCCGTCCGGCAATCTGATCGTCGATGGCAATGTCCGGCGGGTCTTCGACTATTTTCTGGCAGCCATTGGCGAAGAGTCGGTTGAGGCCAGCGTCACCCGTCTACGCCGTTATATCGAAGAGCAACTTCCCCAACCCGCGGAAGGCCAGGCATTGCAGGTGCTGGGACAATATCTGGATTACAAGCGGCAATTGTTGATGCTCGAGAAGACCTATGCTCAGCGCGCTGATATTGACGCCATGCGTGAACGGTTGCGCGCGGTTCAGCAATTACGCGCCGGCATCTTCAGCGAATCGGTGCACCAAGCATTCTTCGCATTGGACGAGGCGACCGATCGCTTCACTCTCGAAAGGTTGGCGATTCGCCGCGATCCAACTCTTGATGCCGCAGCCAAGGGAGCTGCCATCGACAGGCTACAGAACAGCTTGCCAGCCGAATTGCTGGATAGCCTGGCGCCGCAACTGCAGACCGAATTGCACGAACAGACCCGGACACTACAGGCCAACGGCGCAACGCCGAGCGAAATTCGCCAGCTGCGCCAACAGCTGGTCGGCAATGTCGCAACCGCCCGCCTGGAAAAACTCGACCGTAAACGCCAGGATTGGCAGCGGCGAGTGAAGGCCTATCGAGAAGAGAAGGTGCGAATAGAGAACAGCCGGGGGCTTGGCGAAACCGACAAGCGCGCGGCAATTGATCGGATGGCAGCCGAACGTTTCGACGAACATGAGCGCCTGCGTCTCGAGGCAGCCGAACAGCTACTCGCCGCGAAAAATAGCTAAGACGCTCAGTTGGACGCGCTTTGCGGCCCGCCTTCGAGCAGATAACGCTCCCGCGTGTAGGCCAGATAATACTTGTTCACCGCATTGACGTAGCTGACCACGCCCATCCCCATGGTCTCCATGGCGATACGCTCGACCTGGAAGAACCATTGATCAGGGTTGAGACCGCGGCGCCTGGCCTCGGCACGCATGCTTTGCACCCGCTGCGGCCCCATGTTGTAGGCGGCCAGGATGAACGCCATGCGCTCGCGTTCATTGAGCCTGGGACTGGCGAAGAATTTGCGGCGGATGCTGGCCAGATATTTCGCGCTGGCCAGCACGTTATTGTCCAGTTTGCCGATATCGCGGACGCCCATGCTGCGGGCTGCGGCAGGTGTCATCTGCATCAGTCCAGTGGCCCCAGAAGCGCCGCGGGCGGCCGGGTTCAGGGTCGACTCCTTGAATGCCAACGCCGCTAGATTGAGCCAGTCGATATCCTGCTGCTGGGCATGCCGTTGCAGCGTCGAACGCACCTTTTCCAAGCGCTGTCGCCCGACCCGATCGAGTGGATACTGCACCCGATAAAGACGTCGATAGACCCGAACGAATGCTGCGTCCTGGTTATCCGGCGCGTTGTAACCCTTGAGAAAACGATCGGCACTTGCGCGCAACATGCTCGCCTCTTTTCGAACGAACCAATGCATGTCGGCACGCTTACCCAGCGCCAGCTGCGGCTCGATGCGCAATTTTGGCAACACTTTCGCCCAGCGTTCAGCGATTGTTTGCTCGACGACAGTGGCCGGGTAGATACCGGCCTGTACCATTTCCAGCACATCTTCCACGGCGAGCGTCGGGTCGACCCATTCCACGGCGATCGGTGCGCGCCCGGCTTGCATCAGCTCACGATTGATTCCTTCCAGGGCAGGCCCGGCAGCACTGCCGGCCGACAACGCCAGGCCGCGCCCCGATAGCTGCTCGAAGCGCTTGTAGTGTGGACTGCCCTGGCGAGTCACCAGAACCATCGGAACATCATCGACGACAGCTCGGCTGCGGCTCACCCGGCGCATCGTTCCCAGGTCCAGCAACTCGCCGGGCGCGACCAGATCGCCCTCGCCTCTTTGCAGTGCGGCAAGTAGTTGGTCCTTGGCCTTCGGAATCATTTCCAACGTGATCGGTTGCCCCTTGGAGCCGCGATTAAGGAACTGTTCGAACGCACGCAGGCGGACGTATTCCACGCCAATAGCTTCACCCTTGACCTCGCCGGAGCTGTTGCGACTTTGGTTCACCAGCACGCGTAAAACCCCACTGCGGCGAATTTCCGCCAGATCGCGTACCGTATCCGCCGACTGCCAGGCTTGAGGACCCATCACGCGCGCGACGGCGGGCCAGGACGCGAGCGCCAGCAGGCAAAAAAGCAGGGGAAATAATCGGATCATCTTCGGCTTATCGGCTCGAAACGGACAGGATGAAACGCGGTCACTCTGCCGCAAAGGGGCGAAGACTCTCACAGCATGAAAGACGCCGCCAGCCGAAGCTGTCTCCTAACGTTAGGTATATCCATTAAATAGCTGATTTTTATAGTTATAATTTGATTTTATAAGCGAGGCAGTTCATGCAGCTTGTCGACATCGGCGTCAATCTGACCCACCCGACCTTCGCCCGTGATCCGCGCGCCGTCCTGGATCGCGCCTATGCAGCCGGCGTCACGCAGTTGGTGCTGACTGGCACCAATCTCACCGAGAGCGAAGCGGCATCGGCACTCTGCCGCGACCTGGATGAAAGCCGGAAACGGCTGTTTTGCACCGCCGGTATTCACCCCCACGACGCGAGCCAATGGACGTCGGAAACCGCTACGCAGCTGAAAGACTTGCTCGCCGAACCCGAAGTGCGAGCGGTTGGCGAGTGCGGCCTGGACTTCAATCGCGACCTGTCTCCTCGCGCGCAGCAAGAACGCGTATTGGAGGAGCACCTGCAGCTGGCGGTGGAAACCGGCCTGCCGGTATTTCTACATGAGCGCGACGCCGATCAACGTCTGGTGGATATTCTCCGGCCATTCCGCGATCAACTCAGCGCCGCAGTGGTGCACTGTTTTACCGGCGAGAAACATGCGCTCTACGCCTATTTGGATCTCGACCTGCACATCGGCATTACCGGCTGGATCTGCGACGAGCGCCGCGGTACTCACTTGCACCCTTTGGTACGCGAGATTCCAGTAACGAGGTTGATGCTCGAAAGCGATGCACCTTACCTGTTGCCGCGCACGCTGCGCCCCAAACCCAAGGGCGGACAGAACGAACCTGCCTTCCTCCCTGAAGTCTTGCGGGAAGTGGCCCGCCATCGCGGCATGAGCGAAGACGAGCTGGCCGCCAGCACCACCGCCTGTGCCCAGCAGTTCTTCGGTATCGCGCCCTTGGATCAAGCTTGAAAGGCCTCCAAGCCAACCACTCACGCCGGTTATGGCCCTGGCCGGCAAACACCAGCGACCACGGCACGCACAGCAGCGCATCGGTCGACTATCCGCAGATACGCCCCCAACCAACCTCGTCCGGTCAGCCGAACACCGTTACCGTCTGACGGCTCAACGCCACCAGCTCGCCCTTGGCAGTCCACAGCGCCGCTGCGCAATGGCCGTAGCCATCCTGCGCATATTCGATCACCGCACGGTACTGACACCATTCATGGGTGTCGATCTGCGGTGTCGGCTGAACGAACTCAATGGTCCAAGTCAGCGAGCTGCCGGGCGCGAAGCCCTTCAGATGCGACAGCACCGCGGGTGGCCATGCATCTACCAGCGCCAGCAGATGCGAGACAGTGACCGGCTCGCGCTCGATCTCTCCGCGCTGTCGCACCCAGCCGCCCATCTCCCGCGAAGTATTGCCGCTAAACGGCAGCCCACCGATGCCCCAACGCATCGCCAGGTAGCGGGTAAATTCTGGCGCCACGCCGGGCACGTAAGGCAACTCCTGGCAATCTTCCACCGGCGGCATCGCTGGCGCCGGCTCCGCTGCCACCTCGACGGCGGAAGCGCGAGCAGCGCCGAAGCTGCCCTGAACGACGGTCACCACTTGGCCGTTCTGCACGGCACGCCCGAGCACCTGGCTGACCGCCTTGCCCTCACGCAGTACCTCGGCCTCGAAGCTGACCGGCGTATCGACCAGCAGCGGACCGACGAACGTGATGGCTAGCGAGCGCACCGGACGGCCTTCCGGCACCTGCGCCTGCATTGCTTCGTATACGAGGGCTGCAACGACCCCGCCGAAACCGGCTCGGCCTTGGCCCCAGCTGGCAGGTACGACGACGTTCTGTGGATTGTCACGCACAGCGTGTATCAGTTCGGAAAGGGTCATGCCCACCTCGGATCGTTGTTATCGGCAGCTATCTTATAGCCGGCTCGCTGATGGGCGCGCATATCTGGGCTTCAATGATAAGGCGCTATCGCGCGCACCTATGGGTCGCTGCGCCCATCCGTGCGCCGACGCCTGAGGATATCCGGGCGCCACGGCAATTGGCGCTTCAGTCTGGCTAGCGAAGCCCGCATCGTCGCCATGTTCGCCGGCTGGCCAGCATAGCGTGTCATCTCGTAGAGCCGAGCGAAATCACGAATCGGCTCGGCAACGGCCGGAGCCAAACCCGCCGCCCGCTCGGCAAAATCGCGCGCGCCCTCGCCCGCTTGCCGCGCGATTCCCTGGCGTGCCAGCAACCCTTCGAAACGCTGAAACAGACGCAGCTGAGGGTCGCGTTCGCGCCGCCAGGGTTTCAGCAGCATAAGCGCCAGAAGCGTAATCAGCAGCGCACCGGAGGCGACCATCAGCAATCCGAGCTTGCGCTCATCGATCTTGCCGAACAGTCCCTTCAGAATTTCCAGCTGACGCTCGCCCTGGTAGCCGAGGACCCAGCGTTGCCAGCCGTAGTTGAGATTGTCCCAGCCGAATCGCAGCTCGTTCAGCCAGCCGATGTCACGGTAGCGTCGCAACGTAAGTGGCGAGTCCTCAAGAAACCCCTGCTCGTCGGCAAGCGCTTCTTCGAGCCCCAGCTCGATGCGTTCCGGTGCAACCTGGAATGTAGGATCCACGGCGATCCAGCCACGATCGGCGATCCAGTACTCAACCCAGGCATGAGCATCAAGCTGACGAACCGACAGATAGTTACCCGAAGGGTTGATTTCTCCGCCCTGATAACCGGCGACGACGCGTGCGGGTATGCCAGCCGCGCGCAGCACAAAGGTCATCGCCCCGGCGTAGTGAATACAGAAACCGTTCAGCGTATCGAACAGAAAGCCATCGACGATATCGGCACCCACCGATGGTGGCCGCAGCGTGTAACCGTATGGCTGCTGATTGAAATGCCGCAGCAGCGCCTGCACGGTCGCCTCTGGAGTTCGGTGGTTGCGGCGCAGCTCCGCGGCCCATGTCCGGCTGCGCGGATTGCCCGTAGCGGGAAGCTGCAAGGCGCGCTCAAGCATCGAGGGCACGGCCTCAGGCTCGCGCAGCGATTCGGTCCATGAAGTCGCCCGGTAAAGTAATGGCTGGTCAATTGGGCGTTGTCGTTGCAGATGGAAATCGGCCATCAGCCGTACGTTGTCCGCATCCACCTGCGGCACGTCCAGCGCGTATAACCACGGCCGGCCACTGGGTTGCATTACGACGCTGTAGCGCACCGGTTCGCCTCGCGGAGTCCAATCAGGTGCCTGCGGCGCTTGTGAAGCGAATGATTGCGACCAGCGTCGGCCATCGAAGCGCTCGAAGGTGACCGCTCGCCAATATAGCTCGTCCCGCTCGGGGATCGGACCTTCGAAGCTGACCCTGAACGCCAGTTCGGCGGAGCGACTCAGCTCGGCGATATCACCCGGCGACATGCTGTCGGCCAACCCGGTTACACCGCGATCCTGTGGCTGCGGCAAGGACCAGAGCGGACCCAACCGCGGGAACAGTACGAACAGCACGAGCATCAGCGGCACGGCCTGAAGCAGCAGCGAGCCCGCCAGCCGCATTGTCGGCCAGGGTTGCGTGGCCACGGTATTCTGCTGCAGGCCGATCATCGCGGCCAGCAGCGCGGTGATTGGCAACAGGCTGTACAGCCCGGCCAGCAAGCTGTCGTAGAACAGATAACTGGTCACCACGGCGAAAAAACCAAGGAAGATCAGCACCAGTGCATCGCGGCGACTACGCATCTCCACCAGTTTGAGAATGAACGCGGCAATCAGCAGCACCACCCCGGCGTCGAGTCCGATTACGCTGCCACGCGAAAAGTACACGCCAAACCCGGCACCAATCATCATCAGGGCTTTCGCCCAGCCCTTTGGATAGCGGGCGCGCATGCGGAAGATTTGTACGCGCCACGTCGCACAAGCGAGCCAGAGGCCGATGATCCATAACGGCAGATGACCGAGATGAGGAAGAATTACCAGCACTTGCGCTACCAGCAGCCAGACCAACCCGTTGCGCGGAATCGCCTGCGCAGTGTTCACTGATCGCGCTCCCGCTCCAGACCGAACAAAGCCAATTCGCGCAAGCAACGGTTGCGGTGATCGGCGCCGCCGTCCGGGCCAATGGTTGTCGCCGCGATGCGCAAGGCGAAAGGTTGCTGGCGTGCAGATAATTCGACGACCCAGTGACAAAGTAGCGACAACCGCGCTTCGATATCGCCGTCGATGGCATCGAGATCAAGTAGCGGTTCCTGGCCGGCCAACGCGGTGAAATCCTTAACCAGCAAGCCTTGGCCTCGGGAAAATGCCTTCCAGTTGAGTCGACGCCGCGAGTCGCCAGGCTGCCATGGTTTCAAGCCTTGATAATCATCGATGCCACTCCCAACTGCGCGAACTCCCTCGCTCTCTTCTTCGGTCAGCCCGCCGGCTTGTGGTAAATCGCCTGCTGATGGACCCGGATAGACCAGCGCAGCCAGTTGCAGATCGACCCAACTCCAAGCCACGAGAATACCCAGTGGAAAACGACTCTCGACACGTATCCGCCCCGGTTTCAGCCAGCCGCGGCGCTCGCTCAGCAGGCTCAGCTCGACCTCACAGGTTCCGCTCGCTGGTACATCGACCAGTTGCAGGCCGCTCCTTGGCCAGCCCAACGCGACAGCCTGATAGAGACGGCCACGACTTTCCAGCCTGACCCGCAGACGCGCCTGCTCACCTAGGAAGACAGCCTCCGCTCCGCCTGCCTGTAGAACCAAGCCCGCTAGATTCCGCCAGGTATGCAGAATCGCAACCACGAATACCGAGCCGAGCAGGAACGTCAGCGCATAGGCGAGACTGTTCTGGTAATTGATCGCGGCAAGCAGCATCAGCAGCAGCGCCAGCAGAAACGACATGCCCACCGCAGTCGGCATGATAAATATGCGCCGCTGATCGAGCCGCACATTCGGCCCGGGCGGAATACGCTTCAACAACCAGCGATCACGTACTCGTGGTAGCAGTCGCATGTTCACCCTCTCGGCAGTTCCCGCGATTGGGCATCAGAGCGCCGGCACTTCGCGCAGCAGCCACTGCACCAACGCGCCGCCACCATGGCCAGTGGCGTCCGCCTGCTCCCGAAGGCGATGCCCGACCACAGACGGCAGCACGGCCTGAACATCTTCCGGAATCACATAGTCGCGACCGTCGAGAAAAGCCCACGCCCGTGCCGCCGCTAATAGCGCCAAACTACCACGAGGCGAAAGCCCCCAAGCGAACTGTGGCTGCGTGCGGGTGGCCTCGACCAATCGCAGCACGTAGTCGACCAACGCATCACTGACCCGCACCTGCGCCACCGCACTCTGAATCTCCACCAGTTCGTCATGATCGAGCATGGGTTCCAGGCGCGCCAGGAGATCGCGGCGCGAGTCCCCGAGCAGCAGCGCTTTCTCCGCTGCCTTCGCCGGATAGCCCAAAGACAGGCGCATCAGGAAACGATCCAGTTGCGATTCGGGGAGCGCGAAGGTCCCGCCGGAGCTGACAGGGTTCTGCGTGGCGACGACGAAGAATGGATCAGGCAAGGGCCGGGTCGCGCCCTCGATGGTGACCTGCCCCTCTTCCATCGCTTCGAGCAGTGCGCTCTGGCTTTTCGGCGTCGCCCGGTTGATTTCGTCCGCGAGGATCAGCTCGGCAAAGATCGGTCCTGGATGGAAGACGAACTGGCCGCTGTCCTTGTCGAACACCGAGGTACCGAGGATATCGCCCGGCAACAGGTCCGAGGTGAACTGGATACGCTGGAATTCCAATCCCATCACCCTGGCTAGCGCGTGGCTGAGCGTGGTCTTGCCCATACCAGGCAAATCCTCGACCAGCAGATGCCCCCTCGCCAGTAGGCAGGCCATGGCCAATCGAACCTGTGATTGCTTGCCGAGCAGGACTTCGTTCACCGCTCTGAGACAGACGTCCAATCGCGCACGCATGCAACTCTCCTTTGTTTGTTCCGTCGATCCTACTGACCCGGCAAGCTCAGGCAAAGCGATGGAAATCTGCGGTGACGAAGTTGTGACCCGGCGCTTGGTCCTTGCTCCGGTGGGGATGCCGCGTATCGCCAACCGCCCGAGCGCGAGCTATGGGCGCGTCGGTAACCTGCAGGCAATCAAGCGCGGCTGCGCGACTACGGCCGCTGCATATCGAAACGCTCGCGGGTATAGCTGTAAGTCGCGCCGCCAAGTCTCCCGACCAGATCGAGCCTGGCCGAATCGATACGTCCGCGCTCGTCGAGTACGCGGTCATCGATATGCGCCAGCAGTACTTCGGCGAAGATCAGCTGGCAGTTGGGCGCCTCAACCGGATACGGCAGGATCTGCGCGACGCGGCATTCAAAGGCGACCGGCGCGCCAGCCACCCGCTGCACGTTCACGAGACGGGCCGGTTCGCTGGCGATACCACAGTGCTCGAATTCGCTGAGACCGTGGGGCAGTGCGGCGGCGGACGCATTCATCGCCTCGGCCTGCTCAGCGCTGACGAGCTGAACGACCAGCTCACCTGTATCGAGCGCATTGCGGGCGGTGTCCTTGGGCAGCCCATCCTTGAGGCCGACGTTGATAAGCAACGTCGGAGGCTCGCTACTGATTACTTGGAAAAAACTGAACGGCGCAAGATTGCTAATGCCCGACGCCGAGCATGTCGAGACCCAGGCAATCGGTCGCGGTGTAACGGTGGACGCCAGCCAACGATAGGCCTCGACCGGCGCCAAGGTGGAGAAGTCGAGTTGCATAAGGGTTCCCTGCGGAGTCGGCCTGCAATTGGCCAGAGCCGACGGATGGGACGTGGCAACCGAAGCGGCTGCCACTCAGCGCCGCGCTGTCAGCGCCCCGCGCGCGATTCGCGCAGATAGAAGCGGGCCTTCTTGGCCTTTTCCACGCAGCCTTGATAACCCTCGAATTGTTGCTGGGTTTTAGCACCGGTAAGCAGGGCGATTGCCTTGGAATAGCTCACGGTGCCGGCAAAGCCTTCCGCTTCTGCCAGACTCTGCTCTTCCCAAGCAGCGTTCAGCTGGGACGCACAGTTGTCGCGATAAGCGGTTTTCGCGGCGCAACCGGTCAGGGCCAACGCCAACAGAGATAAACAGATCAAATTTTTCATCGACACATCCTCAATTTTTGAGACCTGCTCAGTTTTGACTACCTGCAACACGCTCGCGGAGAAATTCGACTACAGCATCTTGCTCGCCAGCGAATTCGATTCGGGACGCCTTGCTCTCCCGCTGGTAGGCATACATCGGGTCGTAGTATTGCCTCAGCAACACCTCGATCCAGCCGCGGTGCAGATCGACCGCACCCGTATTGGCCTGCTCGGTAAGCGCCTGGTCCATGATCGCGGCCAACTGTTTGTAGCACTCGCCTCCGAGCCGCTTGCTGATATTGACCAGACTTTGCTGCAAACGCTCGCTGAACGCGGCAAATCCCGCCTCGCCCTGCTCCGTGACGAACTCGGTACAGAGGTCAATTACGTAATCCTTGAGGATTCGATCGACGCGCCCTTCGAAGCTGTCCTCCAGCCATACCAGTGGATATTGCTGCATGCCCTGGAACAGCGGCAGCGGTATCGAGCAACGGCCCACCAACCGCGCTTCATCCTCAAGGACGAACTGACCGACGCCCGCCTCTTGCATCTTCAGCAGGCGAATCGCCAGCGCGTTCTCGAAATCAATCTGCACCGGTTGCGGCGTGGCACGCTTGCCGAAGCTTGAGCCGCGATGATTGGCGATACCTTCCAGATCGACGCTGTCGTCCAGGCGCGCAAGCACTTCGGTCTTGCCAGTGCCGGTCATGCCGCCGACCAGCACGAAGTCATAATTCGCCGCCGCGTGCTCGATGGTTTCCAGCAGAAAGTGGCGCATCGCCTTGTAGCCGCCCGTGACACGCGGGTAGTCGATGCCCGCCTCGGTCTTGAGCCACTGCTGAACCAGCTGTGAACGCAGACCGCCGCGAAAACAGTAGAGATAGCCCTGGGGATTGTTCCGCGCGAAATCGGCCCAGGCCTGGATGCGCTCGGCCTTGGTCTGGCCGCTGACCAGTCGATGACCCAGTTCGATCGCCGCCTGCTGGCCGTGCTGTTTGTAGCAGGTGCCGACCTTCTGCCGCTCGAGATCGTCCATCAGTGGCAGGTTGATCACGCCGGGAAACGCGCCCTTGGCAAATTCCACCGGTGCTCGCGCATCCATCATTGGTACATCGTTGAGGAACAGCTCGCGGAAGTTATCGGTATCGCCGCGCATCAACGAACCTCGACAGCAAAGGGACCGGCTTCGACCAACTCGCCGATAGGTTCGAGTGTCAGGCCGAGTTCGGTCGCGACCTTGAGAAATTCAGCCTCGCCTTCCGGTGCCACTGCGACCAACAGCCCACCACTGGTCTGCGGATCACAGAGCAATTGCTTGTGGGCCTCGCCCAGCGTCCCAATGCGCTCACCGTAGCTGTCGAAGTTACGCCCGGTACCGCCCGGTACGCAGCCCTGCTCCAGGTAATATTCGACGCCTTCCAGACGCGGTACACGGGCATAGTCGATACGCGCGGTAACGCCGCTGCCATCGGCCATCTCTACCAGATGCCCGAGCAAGCCAAAACCGGTGACATCAGTCATGGCGCGCACGGCTGCAAGCTTGCCGAAGCGGCTGCCGGGCGTATTCAGGGTGCACATCCAGTCACGGGCTCGACCAACGTCCTCGGGGCGCAGCTTGGCTTTCTTCTCGGCTGTGGTGAAAATGCCGATGCCCAGCGGCTTGGTCAGGTAGAGCTTGCAGCCGACCGTTGCCGTGTCGTTGCGCTTCATCTGGCTCTTATTGACTAGGCCGGTCACCGCCAGGCCAAAAATCGGCTCGGGCGCGTCGATCGAATGCCCGCCCGCGAGTGGGATGCCCGCTGCGTCGCATACCGAACGGCCACCAGCGATGACTTCTCGGGCCACCTCAGGCGGCAGCACATTCACCGGCCAGCCGAGAATGGCGATGGCCATCAGCGGATCGCCGCCCATCGCGTAAATATCGCTGATCGCATTGGTTGCGGCGATCCGACCGAAATCGAACGGATCGTCGACGATGGGCATGAAGAAATCGGTGGTCGACACCACGCCGCGCTCTTCATCAATGCCATAAACGGCAGCGTCGTCGCGCGACGCATTACCGACCCACAATCGCGGGTCGAGGTTCTGCGCGCCGCTGCCGGCGAGGATCACATCCAGGACCTTGGGCGAAATCTTGCAGCCGCAACCGGCGCCATGGCTGTACTGAGTGAGGCGGATGGGTTCGCTCATCTGGAAAGGGCTCTCGTGACGCTGGCAAAAACGGGCGCCGATTGTAGCAAAGGCGGGAGCCGGCATTGCTCCGCCGCGGCATTGATAAGCTTTCGTTGCCACTTTTCGTTGCCATACGGTTCTCTGCCCTTGGCTTTTACTTGAAGCTTGTGCCTTGAAGCTTGAAGCTATCGCTCCTGCCATAGGGAGAATCACATGGGCAACAAGGTCGCGCTGGTACTGGGTTCGGGAGGCGCGCGGGGTTATGCGCACATTGGTGTTATCGAAGAACTCACCGCTCGAGGTTACGAAATCAATTGCATCGCAGGCTGTTCGATGGGCGCGGTGGTCGGCGGCATCTATGCGGCTGGCAAGCTGGGCGAGTATCGCGATTGGATCGAAAGTCTGGACTATTTCGACATGCTGCGCCTGGTCGACCCGAGCTTCAGTCTCGGCGCCATTCGTGGCGAGAAAATTTTCGGGCGTATCCGCGAAATGCTTGGCTCGATCAATATCGAAGATCTGCCGATCCCCTTTACCGCAGTCGCCGCGGACCTGACCAATCAGCAGGAAATATGGTTTCAGGAAGGCAATCTGGAGCTGGCGATGCGCGCCTCTGCCGCCATTCCGAGCCTGTTCACGCCCGTCATGCAAGGCAACCGCATGCTGGTCGACGGCGGGATATTGAACCCCCTGCCGATTGTGCCGGTCGTTTCCAGCCACAGCGATATCATCATCGCGGTCAACCTCAACGCGAATAACCATCGGCAATATCCTTTGCCGGAGATCATTCGCCCAGGCCGTTTCGATGCCATGGTCAGCTCGATCAGCTCGCATATTCCGTTCTGGCGGCACGACAGTCTGGATGAGCAGGTCGCCGCGCTTCAGACCGGCGAAGCGACCGCAGACGGCCAGCCACAGGCAGCTTCAACAGGACAGAGCGCACCGAAGTCGGCAGAAGGTTCGATGGTGGTGGATGTTGGTGGGCCAGCTTCGCTGCTGGAGCTGATCAACCAGAGCTTCGAAGTGATGCAGTCTTCGTTGACGCAATACAAGATCGCCGGTTATCCGCCGAACGTGCTGATCAACATCCCCAAGCGCGCCTGCCGTTTCTACGAGTTCTACAAAGCGCCTGAGTTGATCAAGCTGGGGCAGATCATCGCGAGCGATACGCTCGACAGGTACGAGGAAGAACAGCAGCGCTAACAGGCTGCTGCTCCCATCGAGAGTGTCAGTCGAATCGACTGCCCGGCAAGTTCTCCGGTGTCGCGGCGTTTGGCACTTCCTTGATCAGCCAGTCACCCAGCAAGCTGTAGGCGACCGCCAGCAGCGTCGGGCCGAGAAACAGACCCATAAAACCGAACGCCAATACGCCACCGAACACACCTAGCAACACCACCACCAGCGGCAGGTTGCCGCCGCGACTGATCAGATAAGGTTTCAGCACGTTGTCCACACCGCTGATGATGAACATGCCCCAGATGCCGAGAAACACTGCCATTCCGTATTGGCCTTGCCAGACGAGCCATGCGACCGCCGGCCCCCAGATCAGCGGCGGGACCATCAAAAAGCTGAACGCGAACGTCAGCAGGCCAAGAATCAGCGCACCCGGTACACCGGCTATGGTGAAACCGGCATACGCCAGAATCGCCTGGGCAGCAGCCGTACCAATAACGCCGTTGACGACACGTTGCACGGTACCCGCAACCAACTCCAGGTAATGGTCTGCGCGATCGCCAATCAGCCGATGCAGCAGACTGTGGACGAAGGCTGCGAGTTTCGGCCCGTCACGATAGAAGAAGAACACCAGCACCAAGCTCAGTGCCAGCTCCAGCATTCCACTACCGATACGGGCACTGCGCACCAGCAACCAGTTGCCGACCTGCCCGATATACGGACGCACGGTGGCGAAAAACGCTGTCCCCTGCTCATCTACGGCGTTCCAGAAGGCCAGCAATCTGTCGCCAACCAACGGCACCTCACCCAGCCAAGCAGGTGGCTCTGGCAGGCCCTGCACCTGAATGTTATGCAGCAGTGCATTGACCTCGCGAATCTGGTCGGCAACGTTGAACCCCAGCCATACCAACGGCACAGCCACCAACACCATCCAGCCAAACGTCAGCAGCGTCGCGGCGAGTGTCGAATTCCCCTTCAGCAAGCGTGTCAGCCAGCGCATGATCGGCCAACTGGCGAACGCCAGTACCGCCGCCCAGAACAACGCGGAGGCAAATGGAGCCAGTACCCACACACAGGCACCGAGCAGCACCAGGAGCAGAATCTGCACCAGCAGACGATCATTGTTAAGCATCAGAATACCCATCGAAAAACGCGGTGCGCCTTGAGCAAAGCGCACCAGGCGGGAGCTCTATTGCAGACTGAAACGCACCCTCAGCGCAATAGCCTGATACGCAGGCCATCCTCATCGGAAACCTTCGGGTCCAGACGCCGCGCCTTGATCCGCTCATGGATCAGCGCTTCATGCCAAGCCGCAGCGCCTTTACCTTCCAGCATTACCCGCATGGTGCTGTCGAGCCGCAGCACGTTCGCCAGCAAGGCACCCCACTCGGCCGTTGGCTCTTCCGGCAATCGCTGCAGCCAAAGTTCGCCGGTGCGCTTCAACTGACGCAACAGGGTAGCCGGATTCGGCAGGATGACGCCGAGTGGTTCGTCCGGTTCGAACTGCTCCACCTGCAAGTAGGGCCGGCCATTGCCACGCGTAATGCCATAGAGCGCCATAAGGCGATCGGAATCGCCGGGCAATCGCGCCAGCAGATAAGCCTGCCGCGCATCAGGGCCGTAGAGCGTGGATCGCTGGAACACTGCGTTGGCCCACAGACTGCTCGATCCGCAATCGCGCCCTTCGCACCAGAACAGCAATTCGGCCCCATCCTCCAGCAGTTGGTTGCGCGACCGCTCGAATGCTTCGATACCCGTATGCACCTCCGGTAACTGATAGGTGACGGCAGTCAGCTGGCCGGACGCGCTGACTTGGGCACTCATCCTCAGGCGACCACTGATGCGACGGATCGAATCCAGCGGATAAGTCCGTTCCAGCACCTGTTGTTTCTTGAAGGCGACTATCTGCGCCTGCGGGTATCGCGCAATCGACTCGAAATCCCTGCTGCCTGGCAAATCAGCGGCACTCGCTGCACTCGCGAGCATGGCCAGCCCGGCTATCCATACACCTCGCATACGAGACCTCACCGGGTCAGCATCGACTGAGCAGTCTGTACCTGCGTGCGACTGTCGACCCAGCGCTGCACGAAGCTGAGCAGCTGCATCCGACAAGGTTGGCCGAGTTCCTTGAGCACGACCGAGATCCTGTAACCGTTGGGCGTGGCGGCGGTGTAAAGATCGATCATTGCGATGTTCCCTGCTGAGGCGATAGCCCAGCCTCACCAGTTGGCAAAAGCAAGTCAAGCGAGGGTTTGCGACAGATTCTTGCGTAACCGCGTCACTCCCTGGCTAAGCCGCAAAGAAGGGATTGAAAACAGCCGCTACCGCTTCGGCTCCCCGCTGATCATCCAGATGCAGGTGATGTCCGCCCGGCAGCCTATGCAGCGTGAACGGCAAGGCCTCGGACAGCTCCGGCATTGCCCGCTGTGTCATCAGGCCCTGCTCCGCCAGTATTAGGCTCGCGGGACACGCCACGCGCTGTACGAACGACAGCGCGTGTGCGCGGCTCAAGCGCATCGGTGACGGCAGCATCAGCCGCGCATCGGTGCGCCAGGTATAACCGCCGGGAACCGGCATCAGACCACGCTGAGCAAGCAATTCGGCCGCCTCGTGGCTGACCGCACCGACGCCCTTCATGCGTGCCGCGACGGCTTGCTCGAATCTTTCATAGACCGGCTTGCGCTTGTCATCAACGGCGAGCAATGCCTGTAACGACTCACCGAGCTTTTGCGGTGCGGTTTCGGCTTCGCCGGTATAAGGAATCACCCCATCGATCAGCGCCAGGCGCTCGACTCGCTCGGGCATGGCACCCGCCAGCAGCACGGAAACGATCGCGCCCATCGAATGGCCCAGCAGGGAGAATCGCTGCCAACCAAACTGTTCGGCCGTCTGCAGCACATCATGGGCGTAGTCCCAGATATTGTAGGCAGCGCCGACGGGTCGATGATCGGAGTGACCGTGCCCCGGCAGATCCAGCGCGACGATGCGGACGCCATCGAGTAGCGGCGCCAAGCGTGAGAATGTCGCGGCGTTGTCCAGCCAACCGTGCAGGGCGATCACCGGCAAACCATCCTCGGGGCCATAGAGATGCGCCGCAACTTCGATATGCGGCAGGCTCAGGCGGATCTCCTCGAACGCGACGGTCATGCAGCACCTCGTTGATCCAGTTCGCTCCAGCGACCGAACAATTGTCTGAGCAGCATCGCGGTAATCCCCGGATGTTCGAGCGGAAACATGTGACCGCCGGGCAACGTATGCGCTTCACCGTGCGCAACCAGTCGCAGCAGATAAGCATGATGGGGCATCACTACCCGGCTTTGGCGTCCACGTACTACCGCAAGCGGAATCTTCAACGCATGGGGCCAGCCGGGCGTGACGTGCGGCACGCTGCGGTAGATGCGGATTTCGGTTTCCGGGTCGAAGCGCAGGCGCAGCCCCTTGGCGGTCGGCTCCAGTCCGTGCTCGACGTAAGCATCCAGGCAATCGGGATCGAACGCGCGGAACAGCGTCCGACTGGCGAAATATTGCCGCGCCTCGTCCACACAAGCGAATTCCTCGCGGCGTCCGAGCGTGCGACCAGCGGGTGTCAGACGATCGATAAAGCCAAAGCGCTTGGCTGCCCAGATAAGCGTCTGGTCGAACCAGGTCGGCATCGGTGAATCGAGCATGACCACGCCGCGATAAAGCTCGGGCCGCTGCAAGGCCGCGTGATAATGCAGCATGCCGCCCAGCGAATGTCCGACACCCCAGATCGGCTCTTTTACCGTCACAAGCTGCTCGATCAGCTCCTGCACCAGGTTTTGCCAGTTGTCATCCACCGGAAACCGTGGATCGTGGCCGTGCTGGTCCAGATGAGTAACGCTGTAGTCGGGCGCCAGTAAATCGAACAGCTTGCGATAAGTACCGCAGGGAAAGCCGTTGGCATGGGCGAAAAAAATGCGTTGCGTCATGGGCTCGATGCGACAGGAGGAAAGGCAACCATTGTCTGGTCCCCTTCCCCTCGCGGCAATTGGCCGGAGCGGCAGAATGAACGGCAGTCATGCCAAACAAGACGCCTTCGGCGCCCCTCAGGGTCGCGGGATGCTCTCGCCCACAGGCACGACTGCTACGGTTAGCCGGGAAATGCAGCTGAGCTTGCCATCATCGCCGCTCAGGCGGATATCCCAGACGTGGGTGGAGCGCCCCAGGTGCACCGGACGGCAGACCGCGGTCACACGACCGCTACGCAGCGCGCGAATATGATTGGCGTTCACCTCAAGGCCGACACAGTAATACCGGCTCGGATCGATGCATTGATAGCTGGCCGTAGAGCCAACGGTTTCGGCCAGTACCACCGAAGCGCCGCCATGCAGCAAGCCATAGGGCTGGTGGGTGCGTGAATCGACTACCATGCTGGCGGTAAGGGAATCGTCATCGACGGCCTCGAAACGGATATCGAGCAGCTCGACGATAGTGTTCTCGCGCCTGGCGTTGAGTTGTTCGAGTTCCGGTTGATGGTGCCAAATGCTCAAGTGTCGCTCTCCGTATTATTTTTATTTCCGCGCAACGCTGCTGCGCTCTTATTGAACCGGCAAGGCAAGTCGCAGCTCAACGTGGATGCCGCAGCCCGGCGAGCTGCATCAGACCCGCGGCCAGATGTTCACCGTCCAGTTCGGCCAGGCTGGCAGTCGCCATCGGCAGCGGCGTGTCGCGGTGACCATGGACCAGCCAACCACCCAGCGCACCGACGAAAGGCTGATGAGTTACGAGTAGCAGGCGCTGCTCATCGCGGCGGTCGAGATAGAGCATCGCATCGTTTGGATCGGATTCCGGCGTCAGCCAGGGTACGGTTTCTACGGTCCCGGTGAAGCCAAGCGCCCGGCGAACGATCTCAGCGGTCTGCTGCGCACGCCGATAAGGGCTGACCAGAATGACCTCTATCGGCTGACCATGCAGATGCGCGGCACTGTTTTGCACTTCGAGCCGCCCGGTCGCGGTCAGGTTGCGCTCGGCATCGGTACGAGCCCTGGGCTCAGCCTCACCGTGACGCAGCAGCCACAACTTCATACCTGCGGCTCCTGCTTCGGCGGTGCAGGCGTGACCGGAGGAGCTGTTTCGATATCCGCCGGACGCGGCTTGGGCCAGTCGGACATTGGCCAGGGTTTGCGATCGGTGTTAAAGGTGCCGAAACGGCCGATCTGCGCCACATACTGGCTGAGGCTGTCACCCAGGCCCTGCAGGCTTTCGTTGGCCTTGCCGTTCACCGCGCGCAGCACCAGTTGCGCAACCACGACCACTAGCAGTACCAACTCAGCCAATTGCCAGACGAAAAAGAAAACCAGCATCCAGATGGCGCGCAGAATCAGCGATTCGCGATCCGCGCCGCTTTGTAATGTGCTCATTGTTATCTCCGTATCGTTCTCAGAAGCCGTCGGTGGAAATGAAATCCACGTCGGTCTTCGGCTCGCCGCGCATCAGGAGCGCGATTACCTGTTCCAGCGTACGCCCCTCGAACAGAATGGCATGCAGCCCAGCGACCAGTGGCATGTAGACCTGCAGCTCTTCCGCCTTAGTTTTCAAGACCTTGATGGTGTTGACCCCTTCGGCCACCTCTCCCAGGCGGGACACGGCTTCATCGAGACTCAGCCCTTCACCCAGCGCATAGCCGACCTGGAAGTTGCGGCTTTTTGAAGAAGTGCAGGTGACGATCAGATCACCCACACCAGCCAACCCCAGAAATGTCATTGGGTTAGCTCCCAACTTGACCGCAAAGCGGGTCATCTCGGCAAGGGCACGGGTAATCAGCATGCTGCGGGTGTTCTCACCCATACCCAGGGCAGCGGCCATGCCGGCCATGATTGCATAGACGTTTTTCAGCGCGCCGCCGAGTTCGACCCCAAAACGGTCGGCGCTGGCATAAACACGAAAGGTTCGTCCGTGCAGCACCTGCTGCACGGACCGGCAAAGCGCCTCATCATGGCTGGCGATCACCGTCGCGGTAAGCGCGTGCTCCGCGACTTCGCGTGCGAGATTGGGACCGGAAATCACGCCGATGCGGGCATGTGGCGCGATATCTTCCAGGATCTGGCTCATCAGCATGAAACCCTGCGCCTCGATGCCCTTGGTTGTACTAACCAGCATCTTGCCCGCCAACTGAGCAGCGAAAGGCGATAGCGCTTGGCGCAGCGCACTGGATGGCAACGCCACGAAGACCAGCTCACAGTCGCTCAGTGTCTGCTCGAGGTCCGTGACCGGTTCCACTTGAGGAAGCAATGTCACGCCCTTCAAATAGCGCGGATTCTGACGGTGGGTACGAATGCTCTCGGCCTGATCCGGATCGCGCATCCACAGCCGGACGCCGTGACCGTTCTCGGCCAGCAGATTCGCAATGGCGGTGCCGAAGCTGCCGCCACCAAGCACCGCAATGGGTTGCTGTTCAGTCATGGGGTATCCGTTTTGAGCCACCCGGTGGCAATGTTCGGCATTATACGTAGCGATTCAGACACAGCTAGCGTAAAGCCAACCGCTAATGGAATCATCAGGTTACAGTTTCCAGCAGAGCCTCTAGTCCGCGACATTTCCTTTCGTCTGCCCTTCTGCATTACGGCATCACTGCGGACGCTTCCCACGGTCTATAAGGGACAGAGCGTCACAAGGTCGTTGTCAAAGGTCAGGAGTGTTAAAGTATCGGGCCGTTTCCACCATGGTCTCCCAGTGGGGTGGTTGAAACGAGGTATCCATGCCTTGCACCTGTGACTTTAGGCGCAAGGCGGCAGTCTATGACTAGTCTTTATGATCGGACTCTCGGGTCGGATGAAAGCAGCAAGCCCTCCACAACGGGGCCATTGAGGAATACGCATGACCAAACAACAGGCCTTTACTCGGGAAGATCTGCTTCGCTGCAGCCGCGGCGAGCTTTTCGGGCCCGGTAATGCGCAACTGCCCGCGCCGAACATGCTGATGGTCGATCGCATCGTTCATATCAGCGAAGTGGGCGGCAAATACGGCAAGGGCGAATTGGTCGCCGAGCTGGATATCAATCCTGATCTCTGGTTCTTTGCCTGCCATTTCGAAGGCGACCCGGTCATGCCTGGCTGCCTGGGCCTCGATGCCATGTGGCAGCTGGTCGGCTTTTACCTTGGATGGCAGGGCAACCCCGGCCGTGGTCGTGCGCTGGGTTCTGGCGAAGTGAAGTTCTTCGGCCAGGTCCTGCCGACCGCCAAGAAGGTCACCTATAACATTCATATCAAGCGCACCATCAGTCGCTCGCTGATCCTCGGCATAGCCGACGGTACCGTCAGCGTAGATGGTCGCGAGATCTACAGTGCCGAAGGTTTGCGCGTCGGCCTGTTTACCTCTACCGATAGCTTTTGAAGGACTTCCGCATGCGTCGCGTCGTGATCACCGGCCTGGGTATCGTTTCCTGCCTCGGCAATGACAAAGACACCGTCTCCGCCAACCTGCGCGCCAGTCGCCCTGGCATCCGCTTCAACCAGGCCTATGCAGACATGGGTCTGCGCAGCCAGGTTTCGGGATCAGTCAATCTGAACCTCGAGGAGCTGATCGACCGCAAGGTCCTGCGTTTCATGGGCGATGCTGCAGCTTATGCCTATCTGGCGATGCAACAGGCGCTGGAAGATTCGGGCCTTAGCGCCGAAGACATCTCCAACCCGCGCATCGGCCTGATCGCCGGTTCCGGTGGTGCTTCGACCATCAATCAGATGGAAGCCATCGACATTCTGCGCGACAAGGGTGTCAAGCGTATCGGCCCATACCGCGTGCCGCGCACCATGAGCAGCACGGTTTCCGCCTGTCTGGCCACGCCGTTCCGCATCAAGGGCATCAACTATTCCATCGCCTCGGCATGTGCCACCAGCGCGCATTGCATCGGCCATGCGATGGAACAAATTCAGATGGGCAAGCAGGACGTCGTCTTCGCCGGCGGCGGCGAAGAAGAGCATTGGAGCCAGAGCTGCCTGTTCGACGCCATGGGTGCTCTGTCCAGCCAGTACAACGAGACGCCTGAAAAGGCCTCCCGCGCCTACGACGCCAAGCGCGACGGTTTCGTCATCGCCGGCGGTGGCGGCATGGTAGTTGTCGAAGAGCTGGAACATGCCCTCAAGCGCGGCGCCAAGATCTATGCAGAAATCGTCGGCTACGGCGCCACTTCCGACGGCTACGACATGGTTGCGCCGAGCGGTGAAGGTGCGCTGCGCTGCATGCAGCAGGCGATGGCAACTGTCGAAGGCGACATCGATTACCTCAACACCCACGGGACCTCCACCCCGGTGGGTGACGTTGCTGAAAGCAAGGCCGTACGCAACATGTTCGGCGACAAAATCCCAACCATCAGCTCAACCAAGAGCCTGTCCGGACATTCGCTGGGCGCAGCAGGCGTTCACGAAGCGATCTACTGCATGCTGATGATGCAGGGCAACTTCATCGCTGGATCGGCCAACATCGACGAGCTGGACCCAGAAGTCGCTGACCTGCCGATCGTCCGCGAAACCCGCGAGAACGCAAAGATCGATACGATCATGAGCAACAGCTTCGGTTTCGGCGGCACCAACGCCACGCTGGTACTCAAGCGCTGGAAAGGCTGATCGACAACAGCTGAAGAGTAAAAACAACGGCGCCTCATGGCGCCGTTGTTGTTTGTTCAGAATCGTAGGTGTGAAACCCGCCAGGCGCACTGGCACCCACTCCCTTTGGTGGGCCGCAACCCACCCTGCGCCTGCCGGACGCTGGCAAGGTCACGAGCCGCGATCGATCAGCTCAATACCTCGGCGCTGTCGCCATGAGCGATGCACGATGCCGCGGTGAATAGCGCGTCGGTGGAAGAGTTCAGAGCGGTTTCAGCCGAATCTTGCACCACACCGATGATGAACCCGACGGCCACCACCTGCATCGCAAGGTCATTGGAAATACCAAATAGGCTACAAGCCAGCGGAATCAATAACAGCGAGCCACCTGCCACACCGGATGCACCGCAGGCGCAGATGGCGGCGAGCAGGCTGAGCAGAATCGCGGTGGGAATGTCCACCACGATGCCCAACGTATTTGTCGCCGCCAGGGTCAGTACCGTGATGGTGATGGCCGCCCCGCCCATGTTAATGGTCGCACCCAGCGGAATAGACACCGAGTAGGTGTCTTTGTGTAACCCGAGTCGCTCACACAGCTGCATGTTGACCGGTATGTTCGCCGCCGAGCTGCGGGTGAAGAATGCGGTGATGCCGCTTTCGCGCAGACAGGTAAAAACCAACGGATATGGATTCTTGCGGATCTGCCAGAATACGATCAACGGATTCACCACCAGCGCCATGAACAGCATGCTGCCGACCAACACCAGCAGCAATTGAAGATAGCTGGCCAGTGCTGAGAAACCGGACTTGGCGAGCGTTCCGGATACCAATCCGAATATGCCCAGCGGCGCGAAACGAATCACCACTCTGACGATTAGCGTCACACCATCTGATATATCGACGATCAGATCACGCGTACTTTCACGAGCATGGCGAAACGCAAATCCAAGGCCGATGGCCCATGCCAGAATGCCAATGAAGTTACCCTCAATAAGCGCATGCACCGGGTTGTCCACCACACTAAACAACAGCGTTCGCAAGACGGCACCAACCCCCGACGGAGGCACGACGTCGTTCGCCTGGCTGATTAATGTGAGGCTCGTAGGAAACAGTGCGCTGGCTATCACCGCCACCGCAGCGGCGCTTACGGTGCCAAGAGCGTAGAGGAGCAGGATCGGGCGGATGTGCGTCGGTTGCCCGCGCTTATGGTTGGCAAGCGATGCTGTCACCAATACGAACACCAGCACCGGCGCGACCGCCTTCAGCCCGGATACGAACAGATCGCCCAGCAAGCTTACCGAAGCTGCCGCCTGAGGCGATACCCATGCCAACACGCAGCCGGCAACGAGCCCTACGATGATCTGCGCTACCAAGCTGACGCGGTTATAGGCGCTGAAAAAACGGCTTGAAAGGTTGGACATGACTGGAGTCTCGGCGTGGGAGGCTAGGCCGGAAACACGCCAGGCCGCTTCGTGAGCGGCACAGCGGTAGCCAGACTAAAAACGCCGAATGGTACGCATCTAGGTCCGATATGCCCAGCTTTGCGACACGAACAGGCTAGCGACGATGCCGCTTACGGTAGCAAGAACAGCGACCCCAACAGGTCGGGGTGCCATCGATCATAGTCAGATACGGAAACGCGCAACCAGCTCGTTCAAGTTGACGGCCAGCCCTGCAAGTTCCTGGCTCGCCGCACTAGTCTGATTGGCACCTGCCGAAGATTGCAGCGACAGGTCACGAATGTTGATCAGATTGCGGTCCACCTCACGAGCGACCTGGGCTTGCTCTTCCGACGCACTGGCGATGACCAGATTGCGCTCGCTGATCTGACTGATCGCCCGAGCGATGTCATCGAGCGCCTCACCGGCGGTACGCGCTACCTCCAGCGTGCTGCGTACCCGTTCATTACTGGCCTGCATGGCCTGCACGGCCCTATCGGTCCCTTGGTGTACATCGCCGATCATCTGCTCGATTTCTTGCGTGGATTGCTGAGTCCGATGAGCCAGTGCACGAACCTCATCCGCAACTACCGCGAACCCTCGTCCGGCATCGCCGGCACGTGCCGCCTCGATGGCGGCGTTGAGCGCCAACAAA
Source organism: Stutzerimonas sp. VN223-3 (assembly GCF_045999685.1). Lineage (NCBI taxonomy): Bacteria > Pseudomonadati > Pseudomonadota > Gammaproteobacteria > Pseudomonadales > Pseudomonadaceae > Stutzerimonas > Stutzerimonas sp. VN223-3. The sequence goes on from NZ_RBEC01000001.1 coordinate 1,751,709, forward strand.
TTGGTCTGCTCGGCAACCGAGCGAATCACATCCAGTACCTTACTGATGTCCCGTACCTGGCCGGCCAGTTGTTCCACCTGGGTTGAGGTCGCGGTCACATCGCCAGCGAGCAGACCGATCGACTCGACCGTTTTGATCACTTGCTGACGACCATGCTGCGCTGTTGTGTCCGATTCACGTGATGCTTCTGAAGTCGCCACCGCATTACGGGCAACCTCGTCCACAGCTGCGGTCATTTCATTCACTGCAGTGGCGGCCTGCTCGATCTCGTGGCTCTGCTGATGCAGGCCGCGGGTCGAATCCTCGGTCACGGTATTGAGCTCTTCAGCTGCCGAAGCGAGCTGATTGGACGAATCGGAAATACCCTGAATGGTGCTGCGCAGGTTTGCCTGCATGCTCTTGAGCGCAACCAGCAGACGCGCCGGCTCGTCCGTGCCTTCGATGATAAAGTCCTGGGTCAGGTCACCGGATGCCACGGCCTCAGCGACATTGACGGCCTGATTCAAAGGTCGAACGATACTCTTGGTAAACAGTGTTGCCAGCGCCACGGTGGCAAGGGCAGCGAGGATGATGGTGATGATCACCCAGTTGAACGCAGTCTCGTACGCTTCAAGCGCGCGATCCGCGGCGTGGCCTGCCTCGCCGCTGTTGATACGCTGCAAATCATCGAGCGCGCTGGTCATGGCATCCGCATGCCCATTAATGCTGCCGCGCATGACCTCCATGGCCTGATCCCGCGCGCCTTGACTAGCAAACTCTACTACCTTGCGCTGCTCGGTCATGTATGAATTCTGAGCTGCTCTGAATCGCTCATAGGCGGCTTTCTCACCTGCTGTAGTCAGCTTTTCATAGTCAGCGATCGTTCCACTGACGTCATTGACCAGCTTGGCGAGTGTTTGGCGAGCCGCATTACGCGACTCATCATCGTCCAGCATGACCGTACGCATCGTAAGTGCGCGAATACGCTGCATACCAGCGTTCATGTTGCTCAAGGCTATGATGCTCGGTAGCCAGTTCTGGTCCACCTCGCTGGATTCCTTGCGCATCTCTTTCATCTGATTCAATGATGACAAGCCGAGGAACAGCACGAGCAAGCCGATCAGGCCGAAGCCCATGGCAGAGCGTGCAGGAATATTCAAATTTCGAATCGACATGGGATTTGCTACTCCACGAGGTGCGCTGCAATCTTCGCAGCGATTTCACCTCTTATCGGAGTCCAAACGATTAGCTTGAATGATTGACGCCAAAAAGATGCGTTTATACATACGCCGCGACGAGTGGTAATACACCAAGAAGACGGCTGCTCAACGCCCATTGGTTCGCTCGCGTCGTCACTTTCCCATTAGGTTCAGCGCACCTCTGCCTGCCGTTTGCGAGGCAGAACATCGAGGAAATTTTCGCGGGCGACCTTGCGGGCGACCGACTCGGGCAACGCGTCGAGAAACGGGTCGAAAGCGCGCATGCCTTCACCCAAACTATCGAAGCGCCCCACTACATCCGAACCGAGCATGAAGCGCGTCGGATGGCGCTCGATCAGTGCCACCCAGTCACTGTCAGGCTCGTCGGACGCATTCAGCAGGTAAGGCCTGAGCATCGTCCAGGAGAGGTCGATGTAAAGGTTGGGATAGTCATCGAGCAGGCGCGTAACCGTCGGAAGAAGAAAATCGAGTTTTTCCTGATGACGATGCAGTTCCATGCTCGTTCCCGCATGCGCCCAGATGAAACGGGTATGCGGATGGTTGCGCAGCGGCTCTTCCAGCTCCGCCAGATACAGCGGGTTGCGCTCGCGTTTGGAGGTGATATTGGAATGCAGCATCACCGGCAGATCGAACTCGGCGGCCAGGTGATAAACACGCGTGAGCGCTTCGTTGTTGGCGCGTGGTGTATCACCCTGCGTCAGCGCGGTGACATCGTCATGCCGGGTGAATATCTCCCCTAGCCCTTGCCAAAGGCCTGGATCGAGATCGAGCATTCGCCGAATGTGCGCATCGGCGTTCTTGTCGTTGGGATTGAAGCCTGACAAAAACGGATGGAATCTGCGTCGCTGCTCTTCGTCCAGCTCTTTTAGCGCCGCAGCGACCACCACATCGGTCGCGCTGTACCAATAGACGGGAGCATCGTCGCCAGCGTAGTAACGAGGCCGCTTGGGTTCGTTCTCATGCCATTTTTTTGCAACCGGGATACCGCTGATCATCACGTGATCGATGTCGCCCGCATCCATGGCCTTGAGCAAACTGCTCATGCCATCGCTTTCCTGAAAAAAATCAACGAAGTGAAGGTGCGCGTCGCTGTAGCGGTAATCACGCGCCTGAACCGGGCCAATCGAAGCGACCAGACACAGCGCGATAAAGCAGTTTCGTAAGTTGAACAACCAATGACCTCCTGATAGCCAAGCGGATAGACCGTCCTGGGACATGGCGGTTCAGTAGCAGGCTGTCGTTTCACTCGAGTACGGCGCTTCCCCTACCCTGCCGAGAATCGGTCGCTCGGATAGATGGAGTCTCAAATCATCATGGCGCGACGAGGCAAAACCATGCTGGCCTGAATGCAAAAGGCCCGTCAGTGACGGGCCTTTTGCGCAGCTGTGGGTTATGCGGAAAGCTCAACCAGCAGCTTATTCAAACGCTGCACATAGGCAGCCGGATCCTTGAGGCTATCACCGGCGGCCAGGGCGGCCTGATCGAAGAGGATGTGCGATAGATCAGCGAAGCGATCCTCATCCGGCTCGGCGTCCAGCTTCTCGATCAGCGGGTGCTGCGGATTGATCTCGAAGATCGGCTTGGTCTCAGGCACTTTCTGCCCGCTCGCCTCGAGAATCTGGCGCATCTGCAAGCCAAGATCCTGCTCACCGATCGCCAAAATGGCTGGCGAGTCAGTCAAACGATGCGATACGCGCACTTCGGCCACTGCGTCGCCCAGCGCACCTTTGAGACGCTCGACCAAGCCTTCCTTCGTCTTGGCGATTTCTTCCTGGGCTTTCTTGTCCTCTTCCGAGTCCAGCTTGCCGAGATCAAGATCACCGCGCGCCACGTCCACGAATTGCTTGCCGTCGAACTCGGTGAGGTAGCTCATCAGCCACTCGTCGATACGGTCGGTCAACAGCAGCACTTCGATGCCCTTCTTGCGGAAAACTTCCAGATGCGGGCTGTTCTTGACTTGGGCATAGGATTCGCCTGTCAAGAAGTAAACCTTGTCCTGACCTTCTTTGACGCGGCCAAGGTAATCGGCAAGCGACACAAACTGCTCGCCCGAAGCGTCGCTGGTGGAGGCAAAGCGTAGCAGACCGGCGATCTTTTCCTTGTTGGCGAAATCTTCCGCCGGGCCTTCTTTGAGTACCTGACCGAACTGCTTCCAGAAGTTCTTGTAGTCCTCCGGCTTGTCCTTGGCCAGCTTGTCCAGCATGTCCAACACACGCTTGGTCAACGCCGACTTCATCGAGTCGATCACCGGATCCTTCTGCAGGATTTCGCGAGAAACGTTCAGCGAAAGGTCGTTGGAGTCGACCACACCCTTGATGAAGCGCAGGTACAGCGGCAGGAATTCATCAGCTTGGTCCATGATGAATACGCGCTGCACGTATAGCTTGAGCCCCTTGGGTGCCTCGCGCTGGTACAGATCGAACGGTGCGCGGCCAGGCACGAATAGCAGCGAGGTGTACTCGAGCTTGCCCTCGACCTTGTTGTGACTCCAGGCTAGCGGATTCTCGAAGTCATGGCCGACGTGCTTGTAGAACTCCTGGTATTCCTCATCCTTCACTTCGGTACGCGGGCGAGTCCAGAGCGCACTGGCGCGGTTGACAGTTTCCCACTCGGTCTCGGCCGGTTTTTCCTTCTCCTCGTCGCTCTCGCCAGAAGAATGGATGTCCTTCGGCAACTCGATCGGCAGGGCAATGTGATCGGAATACTTCTTGATGATGTTGCGCAGGCGCCAGCCATCGGCGAACTCTTCTTCACCGGATTTGAGATGCAACACGATGCGCGTGCCACGCTCCGATTTCTCGATGGTAGCGACTTCGAAATCGCCCTCGCCTTTCGATGACCAATACACGCCTTCTTCGGCTGGCGTTCCCGCACGGCGGCTGTACACCTCGACCTGATCGGCGACGATAAATGCCGAATAGAAGCCGACGCCGAACTGGCCGATCAGGTGCGAGTCCTTCTTCTGGTCACCGGTCAGGTGCTTCATGAAGTCGGCAGTGCCCGACTTGGCGATGGTGCCGAGGTGGGTAATCACGTCTTCACGATTCATGCCGATGCCGTTGTCCTCGAGGGTAACGGTCTTGGCCTCTTTGTCGAAGCTGACGCGGATCTTCAGATCAGAACCGCCCTCAAGCAGCTCAGGCTTGGCCAGCGCTTCGAAGCGCAGCTTGTCGGCAGCATCGGAGGCGTTGGAAATCAGCTCTCGAAGAAAGATCTCCTTGTTCGAGTACAAGGAATGGATCATCAGGTGAAGCAGTTGCTTCACCTCGGTCTGGAAGCCCAGGGTTTCTTTGTTTTGAGTCTCCACACTCATCGTTTTGCAAACTCCACATCGTCAATGGCACGGGCCGCGAATGCGGCAATGACAAGCAGATGGGGGCTTCGACAGGGAATTCAAGTGCGCGCAGGCGGCTGGGCGACGTTGAATCATTCAATTGGCACATCGCCGAGCCTGGTTCAGCCTGCGCAGCTATGGCTCTAGCAGTTCGAGCAGGACTATATTTTCTGGAGCGAGATTGTAGGTTGCCTCCCCCGGCCCTTTCAGTACTCGTCTGATCGCCAGGTTGCCATCTCTATCAACACCGATGAAGCGTCCTTCAGCCACCCCGCCACGCTCCGTGTGCGCCCGCATCTGCAGCTGCTCGTAGCGCGCCGGATTGCGTAATAACCGTTCGAGGGAGAACCGCTGTCGACGGTCGATATGTGGCGATGGAGTGCTGTCGAACGAAGATTGCGGCTGAGCGGCCACAACGTTGGATGGGGTTTCGGACTCAGGCAGTGGCGGGTATTCGTCATCATTTACCATCCAGCCCTGCTCGCCTTTCTGAATATCCAGGTCAAAACTTCCGAGCTCACTATTCACTTTAGCTTTCACGACAATCGTTAGAGTTGTCGCAGGAAAAGTCATTGGCGCCAGCGATTCAACCGTTACGGCTCGCGTCTTGAAACGTCGCTGCAGATAGTCCTTGGCAAGATAAGCGAGTGTGTCAGCTGAATCGTGGCGGAGGTCCACCTTGCCCGCGCGATAACGCAATTCGTCCGTGAACAGCTCAACGTGGCCGCTAAGGCTCGTGTGGTAGTGGGCTGGCAAGACCAGATGAAAGTCGCCGGCCAGCTTGTTCGGCGGCACCGGCTGCAGATCCAGATGCAGCGTATAGCCGCTCTGGACTCTACGTGCCTCGGGAAGCTCCTGTTCCGGACGCATCCAGCTGATCTCTATTTCGGGTGCGGGATTGGCATCCTGAGGCAGCACATCTACCCGCAATGCGCCGGGCTGAGTTGTACCAAGGTTGATTCTCACCTCCTGTCTGGCAAACAGATCGTCGCCTTCACGCAGCGTCAGCACCCCATCGATAAGCCTGCCGATCCGAGGGTTGAACGGGCGATCATCAAGCTGACCGTACAGACCGATAGCCAGATGACGGTTCTGCGTTTGTTCGTCTGGCTCAAGCCACTGCAGGCTGGCAATCGCCTCGATGCGCTCCGGCTCATGATTTGCGAGCAGCGTAAAGCCTACGACAAGGGGAACGAACCCCAACCCCGAAAGGCCAACGGCCTTTCGAGCGACGTTCCAGTGACGGACGACGTAGATCAACGTAATCGGCGGAAGAAGGCTTCCAACTCCCCACAACAAGCTGGTACCGAAGGCCAGAACAACCAACCAGACGATACCTGCAACTATCAGCAGCAGTCCGCCCAGTATCAACAACGCATCCATTCAACATCCTTGAGACATCTACAGTGGCGACCGCCAGACGTATCAGGGCTCGTTGACTTTGAAATGGCAACGTGCAGTGGCGATGGGCTCGGCCTGATTGGTTTGCCAGGCTGTAACGGCAACATTGGCTACGCGGCGCCCCTGGCGCCAGACCTGGCAGGCGGCAAAGGTGTCACGATAGTGACCCGCCCGGAGATAATCTATCGAGAAGTCGATGATTTTAGGCAAATGTGGCGCGCCCATAAACATCAGCAGATGGAGCATCGCTGCGTGTTCCATGAAGCCGGCGATCACTCCACCATGGATTGCTGGAAGCGTCGGATTGCCGATATTGGCTTGGTTCTTAGGCAGCCGGAAGACCATCTCGTCACCCAGGCGCAGACACTCTATGCCAATGAGTCTGGCATACGGGACCATCTGCAGAAGCGCATCGTAGCTGTTACTGGCGTGAGCTTCACGAACCAGCGCATCAAGATCCAGGCTGCTCACCTGCGCACCTCCGACTCACCTGAAATCGCTGAAGCCTGGGTGTTCTTGCCCATGCGCATGAAAGCGCCCACGACATGTGCGATCGGCTGATTGACATCGTGCTGGTACGCCACTCCGCGGGTGAAAATCACCGTCGGTGTGACGCGATAGCATTCGGCAAAGCCGAACACATCATGGTTCGGCTCGGCCGGATGCATGTAATCGATGCGCAAATCGAGCGTCGGGCAGATTTCCAGCTCGGGCAGCGCGCATGCCGTCGAGATGCCGCACGTCGTGTCCATAAGCGTTGTGATCGCCCCGCCATGGACAAGTCCGCTTTCCAGATTACTGACAATTTTCTCGCTGTAGGGAAGGCGCAGCGTGAGCCCTTTGGCATCAGCGTGCTCGACGCTCATACCAAGCACCTGACAATGGCGTAACAAGGAAAGGAAGCGCTGAGTACGCTCCAGTATCAGACTATCGCTCATGCGAATTCTCGAGACCGAATCAAGCCGGGCATTTTAACCCTCCCGAAGATATCTTCCCTATTCCTTCGGATTTTCGATAGGCAAGGTTGGCGTAAATACCATTACCTTGAGCACATCGGAATGGAACTCGCGACGATAAAGGATTAGCACGACGCCGGCCGTTACCCCCATAAAGAACCAGGGGTGAATAAACCAGGACAGCGCTGCCATACCGAAATAGTACGCGCGTAAACCGAAGTTGAACTGATTGGCGGCCATCGAGATCACCCGCGCCGCGCGTTCGGCGAATGACTTGCGCTCCTGATCGCTAACGTTGCGCTCGCCCGCCATCGGCGCAGACGCGACCAGTACGGCCGCGAAGTTGTACTGTCGCATGCACCAGCTGAAAGTGAAGAAGGCATAAACGAAGACCACCCCCAATCCGAGCAGCTTGATCTCGGAAAGACCTCGGCTCACCGGCTGGGCGAACGGCAGGTCGGCTAACAGCGACATGGCTCGATCAGATGCTCCCAACGCGGTAAGAATACCGGCCAGAATAATCAGAGTGCTCGACGCAAAAAATCCAGCATTTCGCTCAAGATTGCCGATGACGTTTGCATCGGCGATTCGATTGTCACGCTGCAACATGCGGCGCATCCAGTCCTGGCGGTACAAATGCAGAACACTGGCCAGACAAGCGGTATCCCTGCCACGCCAACTTGCATAACGGGTATACCCTGCCCAACACAGAATGAACCAGACGACAGCGATCAGGTGCGGTAGCAGATGACTCGGAATCGACATGAAAATCCCTCTGAACACTGGCATCTGATTATAGCCAGCCAAACCTGACGGCCTGACCGCCAGGTGTCTTTTGCTGCGGCGTTCGATCCTATGTGGCGATCCTACGTGTACCGATTAGTCGATCTGCAACAAACGCGATTACCAGAGTGACCAACACCGGCACCAACCAACCCATACTCTGGGCCGCCAGCGGCAATCCTTTAAAAAAACTCGGTACTAGATTAGTAAAGCCAGCAGCCGAGAGACCATCCGCAACGCCAAACACAAGCGTCACTGCCATTACCGGAACGAACATCCGGCTCGGCGAGATCCAGCAGCGGTCAAGCAGACTCAGCGCTACCAGCATGATCGCCAGTGGATAGAGCCCAACCAGCACCGGCACCGAAACGCTGATCAGCTGAGTGAGCCCCTGATTCGCCACCAGCAGGCTAAACAGTGTGAAAACGATCACCACGGTGCGATAACTGACAGGGAGGAGGCTGCTGAAAAACTCACCGCAAGCGGCAGTCAGCCCCACCGCGGTCGTCAGACAAGCCAAAGTAATGACCACCGCCAGCAACAGGCTACCCGCAACTCCGAAGGTATGCTGCACATAGGTAGTCAGGATCTGTACGCCGTTCTGCGCATCACCTGCGATGCCCTGGCTGGTGGCCCCGAGATAGAAAAGTGCCAAGTAGACGAGCGACAACCCGATGGCTGCAATCGCTCCGGCAATCATCGAATAGCGAGTTATCAGTGCAGGTTCCGACACACCACGATCACGAATGGCCGTCGCGATCACGATACCGAACACCAACGCGCCAAGGGTATCCATGGTCAGATAGCCTTCGAGAAAACCCTTGAGCATCGGATCACTGCGATAGCTTTCGGCGGTAACGCCGATATCGCCGGCCGGCGCGAAAAATGCTGCCCCGCCCAAAACCAGCAAGGCCGCAAGCAGTACCGGAGTAATGAATTTACCGACCCGGTTGACCAGCTTGCCCGGATTGAGCACTAAAAACAGAGTCGCAGCGAAGAATAGCGCGGTATAAACCAGCAAAGGCATTGCGGAGTTGCCAGTGAACGGGGCCACGCCCATCTCGAACGAAACCACAGCAGTGCGAGGCGTGGCGAAGAGTGGCCCGATCGCAAGATACACGGCAACCGCCAGAAGCGTTCCAGCACCGCGACCAAGGGGTGCCGTCAACCGATCCATGCCACCGCCGACTCGTGCCAGCGCAACCACGGTGAGCAACGGCAAGCCGACCCCCGTTAGAAGAAAGCCAGCTGCCGCGGGCCAAATAAATTGTCCCGCAGCCAATCCGGCGCTGGGAGGGAAGATAATGTTGCCGGCGCCAAGGAACAGCGCGAATGTCATGAATCCAAGAGCCAGCAGATCCTGGCCTTTCAAGCGAATCATCGGTTTCACCACTGCAGCAGAGTTCTGGTACGACGAACGCACCCAAGTATTTTTCGTAACGGCCACACACAGCAATGCCTGGCTGCCCATAAAAAAGGTCGCACCTTAATGGAATTGCATGCCGCAAGCGAGGATTCGAGGCCGTTCCGCCGAAAAGCCGATAACGACTCCATCCAGAGTACTTTCTGTCCGCTATCACCCATTACGAATGTCGATAGATCCGCGTGCAAATAAAAATGCCAGTCAGATTATCTGACTGGCATTTTTTTGTGTCGCAGCGACTATATCAGCCCTGCTTGACTTCCCAACCGGTCACTTCGGCAAGCGCCTTGCCGATATCGGCAAGAGAACGGACGGTCTTGACACCGGCATCCTGCAGCGCAGCGAACTTCTCGTCAGCGGTACCCTTACCGCCTGAGATGATCGCACCGGCATGGCCCATACGCTTACCGGCAGGCGCAGTCACGCCAGCAATGTAGGAAACCACTGGCTTGGTGACGTTGGCCTTGATAAAGGCTGCGGCTTCTTCCTCAGCGGAACCACCGATTTCACCGATCATCACGATCGCTTCGGTCTGCGGGTCTTCCTGGAACAGCTTGAGGATGTCGATGAAAGTCGATCCCGGAATAGGATCGCCACCGATGCCAACGCAGGTGGACTGGCCGAAACCGGCGTCCGTGGTCTGCTTGACCGCTTCGTAGGTGAGCGTACCGGAGCGCGAAACGATACCGACCTTACCTGGCAAATGGATATGCCCTGGCTGGATACCGATCTTGCATTCGCCGGGGGTAATGACGCCCGGGCAGTTCGGTCCAATCAGACGCACACCCAGCTCGTCACACTTGATCTTCACTTCAAGCATGTCGAGGGTCGGGATGCCTTCGGTGATGCAGACGATCAGCTTGATGCCGCCAAACGCAGCTTCCAGAATCGAATCCTTGCAAAACGGCGCGGGTACGTAGATTACCGAAGCATCCGCGCCAGTAGCCGCTACGGCCTCCTTGACGGTGTTGAAGACCGGCAGGCCCAGGTGAGTGGTGCCACCTTTGCCCGGTGTCACGCCGCCGACCATCTTGGTGCCGTATTCGATGGCCTGTTCGGAGTGGAAGGTACCCTGCGAGCCGGTAAAGCCCTGGCAGATAACCTTGGTGTCTTTATTAATCAGGACGCTCATTATTTGCCCTCCGCGGCTTTGACGACTTGAATGGCCGCATCGGTCAGGCTGGTCGCACCGATGATGTTCAGACCACTTTCACCCAGCATCTTCGCTCCAAGCGCGGCGTTGTTACCTTCAAGGCGAACGACTACCGGCACCTTTACGCCAACTTCCTTGACCGCGCCGATGATGCCTTCAGCGATCATGTCGCAACGGACGATTCCACCGAAGATGTTCACCAGAACAGCGGCGACGTTTTCGTCGGAAAGAATGATTTTGAACGCCTCTGTAACCCGTTCCTCGGTAGCACCGCCGCCTACGTCGAGGAAGTTGGCTGGCTTGCCGCCGTGCAGGTTGACGATGTCCATGGTACCCATGGCCAGGCCTGCGCCGTTGACCATGCAACCGATGTTGCCGTCCAGGGCTACATAGTTCAGTTCCCACTTGGCAGCGTGGGCTTCGCGTGGATCGTCCTGCGACGGGTCTTGCATACCGCGCAGCTTGGGCTGCCGATAGATGGCGTTGCTGTCGATATTGAGCTTGGCATCCAGGCAGTGCAGGTTGCCGTCCTTCTTGATTACCAGCGGGTTGACTTCCAGCAGAGCCAGATCGTAATCGACGAAGAGCTTGCCCAGACCTACGAAGATATGAACGAACTGCTTGACCTGATCACCCTTGAGACCGAGTTGGAACGCCAGCTCGCGACCTTGGAACGGCTGCGCGCCCACCAGCGGATCGATGGTGGCCTTAAGGATTTTCTCGGGGGTGTCGTGAGCAACCTTTTCAATGTCTACGCCACCTTCGGTGGACGCCATGAACACGATCCGGCGGGTGGCGCGATCAACCACAGCACCCAGGTAAAGCTCCTTGTCGATGTCGGTGCAGGCTTCTACGAGAATTTTGCTCACCGGCTGACCGTTGGCGTCGGTCTGGTAGGTCACCAGACGCTTGTCCAGCCACTGCTCGGCAAAAGCACGGGCTTCGTCCTTGCTACGCACCAGCTTAACGCCACCCGCCTTGCCGCGACCGCCAGCATGTACCTGAGCTTTGACCACCCACTCGGTGCCACCAATATGGTCGCAGGCTTCTGCCGCTTCCTTAGGACTATCGACTGCGTAGCCTTTGGAAACCGGCAATCCGTATTCGGCAAACAGTTGCTTACCCTGATATTCGTGAAGATTCATCTTAGCTACCGTTCGGTTTGGTGTGCATCAGACGCCACCTCAAGCGGCGTCGCCTCAAGTCGCTGAAAACTATCCAAAATACCTTTCAGAGACCTGTCATACCTTGCTGGAAGGTATCCCGGCGGCCCGCGCAGGACATGAAAGTCAGCGCTAGCCGCCGTTTCCGCAGTGCGGTTTAGCGCTTCTTGCGGTTGGCAATGTGGATGGCATGACCATTCACTGCCAATGCGGCTTCATGCAGCGCTTCGGACATGGTCGGATGTGAGAACACCATCATGCCGAGGTCTTCGGCGCTGGTGCCGAATTCCATCCCGATAGCGCCCTGCTGAACCAGTTCAGCTGCGGCCGGGCCCATTACATGTACGCCCAAGACACGGTCGGTTTTGGCATCGGCAATAACCTTGACCAGACCGGCAGTGTCGTTAGCCGCCATAGCACGGCCGCTCGCGGCGAACGGGAAAGTGCCGACATTGATCTCTACGCCTTCGCCTTTGAGCGCCTGTTCAGTCTTGCCGACCCACGCGATTTCCGGGTGGGTATAGATGACCGAAGGAACCAGGTCGTAGTTCATTTGCGACTTGTGACCGGCGATACGCTCGGCAACCATCACGCCCTCTTCCGAGGCCTTGTGCGCGAGCATGGCGCCGCGTACCACGTCGCCGATGGCGTAAACGCCCGGTACGCTGGTCGCGCATTGATCGTCAACAAAAATGAAGCCACGCTCATCCATGTCGACGCCGGCATCGGCAGCCAACAGGTCAGTGGTGACCGGACGACGGCCGACGGCAACGATCAGCTTGTCGAAGGTCTGCTGCTGCTCGCCTTCAGCATTGGTGAAGTTGACGGTGACCTGGTCGCCTTTAACTTCGGAACCGGTGACGCGAGCGCCCAACAGAATTTTAAGGCCCTGCTTGCTTAGGACCTTGAACGCCTCTTTGGATATCTGCTCGTCAGCAGCCGGCAGGAACTTGTCCATCGCTTCCAGCACGGTAACTTCCGCGCCCAGACGAGCCCATACCGAGCCCAACTCCAAGCCAATAACGCCGGCACCAATTACGCCCAGTTTCGCCGGAACGCTCTGAAAATCCAGCGCGCCGGTTGAATCAACAATGATGTTCTGATCGACCGGCGCCGGCGGGATGTCCACCGGCTTGGAGCCGGAGGCCAGGATCACGTTCTCGGCCGCCAGCGTTTCGGTACTACCGTCGAGCTTGGTGACTTCGACCTGCTTGCCGCTGAGCAGCTTGCCATGGCCTTCAAAAACGGTGACGCCATTGGCTTTCAGCAACCCCGCAACGCCGCCGGTGAGGTTCTTAACGATCTGGTCCTTGCGTGCCACCATGGTCGGCACGTCCATTTTGACGTCGCCGGTGCTGATACCGTGAACCTTGAAGCTCTCATGGGCTTCATGGAACTTGTACGAGCTGTCCAGCAACGCCTTGGACGGAATGCAACCAACGTTTAGGCAAGTGCCGCCCAGTGCGGTCTTGCCTTCCTTGCCCTGGTATTTTTCGATGCAGGCGGTCTTTAGCCCCAACTGTGCAGCGCGAATCGCTGCTACATAACCGCCGGGGCCGGCACCAATGACGACGACGTCGAATTTCTGGCTCATTACGAATCCTCTTTAAGCAGAGTTACAAGCCACAAGCTGCAAGTCGAACGAAGCTGCTAACACTCGCAGCTTGCGATTGCAGCCTGAGGCTGCTTTGTTAGATATCCAGCAGTAGACGGGCAGGATCTTCCAGCAGGTTCTTGATGGTCACCAGGAAGCTGACCGCTTCCTTGCCGTCGATCAGGCGGTGATCGTAGGACAGGGCCAGGTACATCATCGGCCGGATGACCACCTGACCGTTGATGGCCATTGGACGCTGCAGGATGTTGTGCATGCCCAGGATGGCGGCTTGCGGCGGGTTGACGATCGGGGTCGACATCATCGAACCAAAAGTACCACCATTGGTGATGGTGAAGGTACCGCCAGTCATTTCGTCGATCGACAGTTTGCCGTCGCGGGCCTTCTTACCGAAGGTGGCGATGCCGCTTTCGACTTCAGCCAGGTTCATCAGTTCGGCATTGCGCAGGACCGGCACGACCAGCCCACGGTCGCTGGAGACAGCGACGCCGATGTCCTGGTAGCCGTGGTAGACGATGTCAGTGCCGTCGATCGAGGCGTTGACTGCCGGGAAGCGCTTCAGCGCCTCGACGGAAGCCTTCACGAAGAAGGACATGAAGCCCAAGCGCACGCCGTTGTGGGTCTTTTCGAACAGATCCTTGTACTTCGAACGTAGAGCCATGACTTCGGTCATGTCGACTTCGTTGAAGGTGGTCAGCATCGCCATGTTCGACTGTGCTTCGACCAGGCGCTCTGCGACCTTGGCACGCAGGCGAGTCATCGGCACGCGCTTCTCGGTGCGATCACCGGCGGCTACGACAGGTGCAGCGGCAGCACTGGCGGCAGGCTTGGCTGCAGCCGGGGCGGATTTCTTGGCTTCGATAGCGGCGACCAGGTCTTCCTTAGTTACACGACCATCCTTGCCGGTGCCTTTGACGCTGTTCGGGTCGATACCGTTCTCTTCAGCCAGCTTGCGAGCAGCAGGCGCGAGAATGGCATCTTCGCCGCCGGCAGCCGGAGCGGAAGCGGAAGCCGGTGCGGAAGTTTCTGCAGGCGCGGCAGCAGGAGCGGCCGAAGCTGTAGCACCCGCCTCCAGTTTGCCAAGCAGTTCGCCGCTGAGCACGGTGTCGCCTTCGTTCTTGACGATTTCGCTCAGTACGCCATCCGCTTCGGCCAATACTTCCATTACGACCTTGTCGGTCTCGATATCGACGATCAGTTCGTCGCGCTTGACCGCTTCGCCCGGCTGCTTGTGCCAGGTGGCAACGGTGCCGTCAGCAACCGATTCCGGAAATTGGGGGGCTTTGATCTCGATAGCCATTAGCTGGGGTCCTATTTGATTCGGTTTTTACATCGAGGCCGCGGTTTTCGCGGCCTCTTGCAAGAATGATTAAACGGTGAACGCGTCCTGCAGCAGCTTTTCTTGCTGCTCCGCGTGCATGGAGGCGTAACCGACCGCAGGCGCAGCAGAAGCTTCACGACCCGCGTATTGCAGGAACAACTCCTTCTTGTGCGCAACAGCAACGCGACGCATGTGGTGCTGGCTGCAGTACCACGCGCCTTGGTTCATCGGCTCTTCCTGACACCAGACAATGCTCTTGAGATTCTGGTAAGGCGCAAGCACCTCGGCCAGATCATCTTCCGGGAACGGATACAGCTGCTCCAGACGAATGATCGCGATATCTTCGCGACCTTCGTTGCGGCGCTTGTCCAGCAGATCGTAGTAGACCTTGCCGCTGCACATGATCAGGCGTTCGACCTTGCTCGGCTCGATCTGATCAATTTCTGGGATCACCGTCAGGAACGAGCCCTGAGTCAGTTCTTCCAGTGTCGAAGTCGCCAGCTTGTGGCGCAGCAGCGACTTCGGCGTCAGGGCAACCAGTGGCTTGCGTAGCGGGCGAATCGCCTGGCGACGAAGCATGTGGTAGACCTGTGCCGGCGTAGTCGGTACGCAGACCTGGATGTTGTGCTCGGCACACAATTGCAGGTAACGCTCCAGACGAGCGGACGAATGCTCAGGCCCCTGCCCTTCGTAGCCGTGTGGCAACAACATGGTCAGGCCGCAAAGACGGCCCCACTTGTGTTCGCCGCTGGTAATGAACTGGTCGATGACGACTTGCGCACCGTTGGCGAAGTCACCGAACTGAGCTTCCCAGACCACCAACGCGTTGGGCATGGTCGTGGCGTAACCGTATTCGAACGCAAGCACGGCTTCTTCCGACAGGAAAGAATCGTACAGGTCGAAGCGCGGCTGCCCTTCATAGAGATGCTGCAGCGGAATATAGGTACTACCGTCCTTCTGGTTATGCAGCGCCGCATGGCGGTGCGAGAAGGTACCGCGTCCGACGTCCTGACCACTGATGCGCACCGGATGGCCTTCGAACAACAAGGTGGCATAAGCCAATGTCTCAGCGTAACCCCAGTTGATTGCCAGCGCGCCAGCACCCATCTTCTGACGGTCTTCGAGAATCTTCGAAACCTGGCGCTGAACAACAAAACCTTCGGGTGTCGCCAACATTTTGCTGGACAATTCCTGCAGGGCTTTCAGGTCGAAACGCGTGTCATGACGGGCAGTCCAGGCATGGCCCAGATAAGGACGCCAATCGACGAAAAGCTCCTTGTTCGGTTCCTTGACCAGGCTTTTGACCACGTGCAAACCATTGTCCAGCGCGGTGCGATACTCATCGACCTTCGCCTGCACCTGCGCGTCTTCCAGCACCTTCGACTGGGTTAGCGAATCGGCATACAACTCACGGGTGGTGCGCTGCTTGGCGATCTTCTGATACATCAGCGGCTGAGTACCGCTCGGCTCGTCGGCCTCGTTGTGGCCGCGGCGACGGTAGCAGATCAGATCGATGACGATATCGCGCTTGAACTGCATGCGGTAATCGACAGCCAGCTGGGTGACAAACAGTACAGCTTCCGGATCATCCGCATTCACGTGGAAGATCGGTGCCTGAATCATCTTCGCAACGTCAGTAGCGTACTCGGTGGAGCGCGCGTCTTCCTGCTTGTTGGTAGTAAAGCCGACCTGGTTGTTGATCACGATACGGATGGTGCCACCAGTCCGATAGGCTCGGGTCTGGGACATCTGGAAGGTTTCCATGACCACACCCTGCCCCGCGACCGCGGCGTCGCCATGGATGGTTACCGGAAGAACCTTGTCACCAACCGCATCGCTACGACGGTCCTGACGAGCACGAACGGAACCTTCAACCACCGGAGAAACGATTTCCAGGTGAGACGGGTTGAAAGCCATTGCCAAGTGAATTTCACCACCCGGCGTCATCACGTTTGACGAGAAACCCTGGTGATACTTGACGTCGCCGGAGCTAAGGCCCTCGACCTTCTTGCCTTCGAACTCGTCGAAGAGGTCGCGCGGATTCTTGCCAAAAGTATTGACCAGCACGTTTAGACGGCCGCGGTGCGCCATGCCGATGACGATTTCCTTGGTGCCATACGATCCGGACCGCTGAATGATTTCGTCCAGCAGCGGAATCAGGCTCTCACCACCTTCCAGGCCGAAGCGCTTGGTTCCCGGATACTTGGTACCCAGGTACTTTTCAAGGCCCTCGGCAGCGGTCAGGCGCTCAAGCAGGTGGCTTCTGATCTCCGGCGAAAACGCCGGGCGCCCCCGGACGCTTTCCAGACGCTGGAGGAACCAGTTGCGCTGCTCAGAATCGACGATATGGGTGAATTCGGCACCGATGGTGCGACAGTACGTCTCTTGCAACGCCTGCTGGATTTCGCGCAAGGTTGCCTGATCCTTGCCCATGGCAAGATCGCCGGTACGGAAAACCGTATCCAGGTCGGCATCGGTCAACCCGTAGTGATTGATCGCCAGATCAGCTGGCGCCGTGCGCTGCTGCAAGCCAAGCGGATCGAGCTGTGCAGCCTGATGGCCACGCATCCGATAAGCCTGAATCAGACGCAGGACTTCGACCTGCTTCTTCTCGTGCTCGCTACTTACGCTGCCTGCGGAAACAGGCTGGGCGCGACGCTGATTCTTGGCCAGCAGGACGAAGTGATCGCGAATTGTCGAATGCGATACATCTGCCGCAGTGCCACCGCTGACGGGCAGCTTCTGGAAGTAGGTGCGCCACTCTTCGGGCACAGCGTTGGGATCGTGCAGGTAGAGCTCGTATAGCTCTTCCACATAGGCAGCGTTACCACCGGATAGGTGGGCACTGTCCCACATGCGCTGCATTACGCTTTCTTGCATGTCTGGTCACCTTCGATAAGGAGACACCACCAGCGTGGAGACCGCAGCATGACTTCCCAAGTTCTGAAGCAGCGACCAAGGTAAAGCCACCACGGACCGCGCAGATAGTTTCCGAGAACCACCCCGGATGCTCCTGCTGGTCATCAAATTTTCAGAGTGAAATCCCGGCTTTGTGAGCTGGGATTTCTACTAGAACTACGGCGCCGAGGTCAGACTCCGGCGCCGTAGCTGTCGCGGTGAAGCATTACGGGCCTTGCAACTATGCAAATAGTTGCAAACACCCATGGCACATCAGGTCGCGCTCTGCAGCAGCATGTTACGCACGTGACCGATCGCCTTTGTCGGGTTCAACCCTTTCGGGCAAACGCTCACGCAGTTCATGATGCCGCGGCAACGGAACACACTGAACGGATCATCCATGGCACTCAGACGGTTCTCGGTTTCAGTGTCGCGGCTGTCGGCCAAGAAGCGGTAGGCCTGAAGCAACGCAGCTGGACCAAGGAACTTGTCCGGGTTCCACCAGAAGGACGGGCAGCTGGTCGAGCAGCAAGCACACAGAATGCACTCGTACAGACCGTCAAGCTTCTCGCGATCTTCTGGGCTCTGGAGACGTTCGATAGCCGGAGCAGGCGTATCGTTCATCAAATAAGGGCGAACCTTCTCGTACTGCTTATAGAAGATGCCCATATCCACCGCCAAGTCACGAATAACTGGCAAACCAGGCAGCGGACGCACCACCAGCTTGTTGCCTTTGACGACGTCTGACAGCGGAGTGATACAGGCCAGACCGTTCTTTCCGTTCAGGTTCATGCCATCGGAGCCACATACCCCTTCGCGGCAGGAACGACGGTATGAAAAGCCTTCGTCTTGTTCCTTGATGAGCGCCAGTACGTCCAGCACCATCAGGTCTTTACCGTCGGTATTGACCTGGAAGTCCTGCATGTAAGGCTTTTCGTCCTTATCCGGGTTATAGCGATAAACGCTCACTTGCAACATATCGGCGACCTCAGTAAGTCCGGACCTTGGGTTCGAAAGTCGGAACTGTCTTCGGAGAGAAGTTCACGGCACGTTTGGCTACACGCTTCTCACCGGGGAAGTACAGGGTGTGGCACAGCCAGTTTTCATCGTCACGCTCTTCAAAATCTTCGCGAGCATGCGCACCGCGGGACTCTTTGCGGCTCTCGGCTGCAATAGCAGTAGCTTCGGCGACCTCAAGCAGGTTCTGCAGTTCCAACGCTTCGATACGCGCAGTATTGAAGGCCTGGCTCTTGTCAGAAATCTTGACGGTAGCGATGCGCTGACGCAAATCGGCAAGCTGAGCAATGCCCTTCTGCATGTATTCGCCAGTACGGAACACACCGAAGTAGTTTTGCATGCAACTCTGCAGTTCTTTACGCAGCGAAGCGACATCTTCACCGGTAGTCCGCTCGTTCAGGCTGGCCAAACGATTCAGCGCTACGTCCAGATCGGTTTCGGTAGCACCGCGATGCTCGATACCCTCCTTCAGGGCTTTTTCCAGGTGCAGTCCGGCTGCGCGGCCGAACACGACAAGGTCGAGCAACGAGTTACCGCCGAGACGGTTGGCGCCATGCACGGATACGCAAGCGACTTCACCTACCGCGAACAGACCATCGATGATCTTGTCGTTGCCGTTGGCATCCTGGGTCATTGCCTGACCATGAATGTTGGTGGCGATACCACCCATCATGTAATGGCAGGTTGGGACCACAGGAACCGGAGCAGTAACCGGATCGACGTGAGCAAATGTCTTAGACAGTTCGCAGATGCCCGGCAGGCGGCTATGCAGCACTTCCTCGCCAAGGTGATCGAGCTTCAGCATCACGTGATCGCCATCCGGACCACAGCCGTTGCCAGCCAGGATTTCCTTGACCATCGAGCGAGCAACCACGTCACGACCGGCAAGATCTTTCGCGTTCGGAGCATAACGCTCCATGAAGCGCTCACCGTGCTTGTTGATCAGGTAACCACCCTCACCGCGGCAGCCTTCGGTAACCAGCACGCCGGCACCCGCGATGCCCGTCGGGTGGAACTGCCACATTTCGATGTCTTGAACCGGCACACCTGCACGCAGCGCCATGCCGATACCGTCGCCGGTATTGATCAGGGCATTGGTAGTCGATGCGTAGATGCGACCCGCACCGCCAGTAGCCAGAACCACAGCTTTGGAACGGATATAAACGGTTTCGCCATTCTCGATGCAGATCGCGATGATACCGACGATGGCACCGTCCTGGTTTTTCACCAGATCCACGCCGTACCACTCATTAAGGAAGGAAGTGCCGGCTTTCAAGTTGGCCTGATAGAGCGTATGCAGCAACGCATGACCAGTACGGTCAGCAGCAGCGCAGGTACGAGCAGCCTGGCCGCCCTTGCCATAATCCTTGGATTGGCCACCGAACGGACGTTGATAGATGCGACCCTGTTCGGTGCGAGAGAACGGCAGCCCCATGTGCTCCAGTTCGAAGACAGCCTCCGGGCCAACGGAACACATGTATTCGATAGCGTCTTGGTCACCGATATAGTCGGAGCCCTTGACGGTATCGTACATGTGCCAGCGCCAGTCATCGTTCGGGTCAGCCGAAGCGATAGCGCAGGTGATGCCACCTTGAGCGGAAACGGTATGCGAGCGAGTCGGGAAAACCTTGGTCACCACCGCAGTTTTGTGGCCTCCCTGGGCCAGCTGCAGCGCAGCGCGCATACCCGCGCCGCCGCCACCAATAATGATGGCGTCATAAGAAAGAGTACGAATGCTAGCCATGGATCAGATACCCCAAAGAATCTGCACACCCCAGACGAAGAATGTGAACATGGCGATGCCACACACTGCCTGGAAGAGGAAACGTACACCGGTAGCCCACTTACCGATTGCCATGTTGGTTAGATAGTCGGTGGAGATAGTCCACATACCAACCCATGCATGCACACTCAGGGCGACCAGCGCCAGCAGACTGAAGATACGCATCCAGCTGGCCGAGAAGAGCTCCTGCCACTGGGCATATTCCAGCCCTGGGTTCAGAACCAGATATCCGATCAGAAAGAGAAAATAAACCGCGAGAACCACTGCGGAAACACGCTGAGCCATCCAGTCATAAAGACCCGAACGCGAGAAGTTCGTGACGTTAGTTACCATATCCAGACTCCCGCCAGAACGATCAGCACCGCCGAAACGGCCAGAACGATTTTCGAGCCCAGCTTGCCGCCTTCCAGCGTCTCACCATGCCCCGTGTCCATGATCAGGTGACGCACACCCGCCACCAGGTGATACAGCAATGCAGACAGCAGCACCCAAATCACCAGCTTGGCCAGCGGACTGCCGATGTATGCCTTCACCTCTTCGAAGCCTTCGGCAGAAGAAAGCGAGGTATCCAGCGCAAGCAACAGAATGGCCACACCGACGAACAGAACCACGCCGGAGATACGGTGAAGGATCGACGTGTAGGCAGTGATTGGGAGTTTTATAGTCCTAAGATCTAGGTTTACAGGTCGTTGGCTTTTCACGGCTTTTTTCACACTTGAGAGCCCCGAAGACGCAGGGCAAAGTTGTTGGGAAGAGTACGCAGCGGTACCCGCCACCCACGAGTGACAACCCACAGGAAACTGCCTGTTAGGCCCCTGCCGGTCGGTTGCCGAGTATAAACAGTTAGGTCGCTAATGACAATGTGGTGAAGTGCCACTAAAGGCGCATGGCGACCCATTTATAAATGCCGTAAACAGATTATCTGTATTTGCGAATTCACCCGTAAAACCCCCTCTGCGACAGGGCCCCGCGCAAATTGACTTTGTGATTTATCTCACTATAGTGATGCGGGCCCTGCGTGGGGGGCCATGATGATTCCAAGCATAAAACAGGAGGCCATACATGGCTGACAACAAAGCGCAGTTGATCATCGAGGGCGCAGACGCCATCGAACTGCCCGTTTTAACCGGTACCGTAGGGCCCGACGTAATCGACGTACGAGGCTTGACCTCCACGGGTCGCTTCACCTTCGATCCCGGCTTCATGTCCACCGCCTCTTGCGAATCCAAGATCACTTATATCGACGGTGATCAGGGCGTTCTGCTGCATCGCGGTTACCCGATCGAGCAATTGGCCGATAAGACCGATTATCTCGAGACTTGCTACCTCCTGCTGAACGGCGAACTGCCCACCGCCGAAGAAAAGGCGAAGTTCATAAGCACCGTGAAAAACCACACAATGGTTCACGAGCAGCTCAAGTCTTTCCTTAATGGTTTCCGTCGCGACGCACACCCGATGGCCATCATGTGCGGTGTTGTTGGCGCACTGTCAGCCTTCTATCACGACTCGCTAGACATAAACGACCCGCACCATCGCGAAATTTCCGCGGTGCGCTTGGTCGCCAAGATGCCGACCCTGGCCGCCATGGTCTATAAATACTCCATGGGTCAGCCGATGATGTATCCGCGCAACGACCTGAACTACGCTGAAAACTTCCTGCACATGATGTTCAACACACCATGTGAAGTGAAGCCGATTAGCCCTGTGCTTGCCAAAGCCATGGACCGCATTTTCATTCTGCACGCGGATCATGAGCAGAACGCATCCACGTCCACCGTTCGCCTGGCTGGTTCCACCGGCGCCAACCCCTTCGCCTGCATCGCGGCAGGTATTGCGGCTCTCTGGGGTCCGGCACACGGCGGTGCGAATGAAGCCGTTCTCACCATGCTCGATGAAATCGGCGATGTGTCGAACATCGAGAAGTTCCTGGCCAAGGCCAAGGACAAGAACGATCCGTTCAAACTGATGGGCTTCGGCCACCGCGTCTACAAGAACTTCGATCCGCGCGCCAAGGTCATGAAGCAGACCTGCGACGAAGTACTAAGTGAGCTGGGCATCAACGACCCGCAGCTCGAGCTTGCAATGAAGCTGGAGGAGATCGCACTGAACGACCCCTACTTCGCCGAGCGCAATCTGTACCCGAACGTCGATTTCTATTCCGGCATCATTCTCAAGGCAATCGGTATTCCGACCAGCATGTTCACCGTGATCTTCGCCCTTGCACGCACCGTTGGCTGGATCTCGCACTGGAAAGAAATGATCTCGATGGGCCAGAAAATCGGCCGCCCACGTCAACTCTACACCGGCCACCCGAAGCGCGACCTTCCTCGCTGAGCCGTTAGCTGGAAATACAGTCCTAGGCTGCTAACGGACCCCGCTTAATTGCGGGGTTTCGTTTTTCTGGGTACAACCTTGATCGCTTCCCGGTCCGCGCGGGAGCGCCTGCTCTGGACGCTTGCGTCTGGTCTGCAGGCTCTTGGACAACTTGGAGCGTCAATCTTCGGGAACGTGGGACGATCAACAGATTCGCCCAGCAACCGTTCAGCTAAGCAGGGGTACTGGAGGAGCGCGCCATGCGCGTGAATCGGCGGCACGGCTCGCTCCTACATTGGCCTTGCCCCTACCCGTCAGGCCGTAACCTGCTCCATCCAGCCCAGCAGCCGAATCGCGTCTTCCCGAACATCGCCACAGACACTACGATCAGCCTGAAAAGCAGCACATACATCAGGCCTTGAAGGATGACCAAACAGACCGCACAGATTCATCTCGGACAGATGTAGACAAGGTGTTCCGGCCGGCTTACCGAAAGGCATGCCGGGAATCGGCGAAGTGATCGAAGGGGCAATACAGCAGGCACCGCAACCTGGGCGACAATCCATCCCAATCATCCGGACGAAAACGGGTGGCGATAATAGTTGTTGTGAAAGCAAAAGGCACTAGCACTACGGGCCGCGCATCGGCTCTTGCTCTACGGAATCCAGCGCATGGCGGTATCGGATACCGTGCGCCGTCAAAGATGACGCCGCATCGCCGCTTGGGCATACTGGCCGACCTTTTTCAGCATCTTTAGGTATCTGAATGTTCAAGGTTAACGAGTACTTCGACGGCACCGTCAAATCCATCGCCTTCGACATGGCGGCAGGCCCGGCCACTGTGGGCGTTATGGCTGCAGGCGATTACGAATTCGGCACCAACCAGCTGGAGATGATGCATGTGATTGCCGGCAGCCTGGATGTAAAACTACCGGGAAGCGAGCGTTATGAAACCTTTAATGCGGGCACGCAATTTACCGTACCGGCGAACAGCAAGTTTCATCTGAAGGTCGCGACGGACACGGCTTATTTGTGCGAGTACCGCTAAAGGGCAAATACATATGCTTGTAAACAAGCAAAACCGTACCCGGATCTGATGCTAAGTATTTATCCTAGATGTGCGCGGCAATAACATCGAGGCTCTGAAAATCACCTCAGCCTAGCAGCTTGTAGGCCCGATTGACTTGCTTTGATTGACTCAAGCGAGTCAGCTCTCCAACCAACCGCTCCCGCTCCGCACGGCAGCGCTCCCGAACCTCATCATACAAGCGCGACAGCTCTTCGAGCTGCTCGCGCAGGCCGGCATCAAGAGCATCTTCGTCGCGCAATGCGGCAACCAGGGCGAGACACTCCTTATCCAGCGCCGTTATAGCAGTCCACTCACCTGCTGCCAGGGCAACGCGGAGCGCCTCAGTCAGCGTGACGAACTCCTGTTTGCGTGACAGCATGGGTGCCTCGGCGAAAAGCAAATAGATGGAGCATTGAATTCAGAACTAGAGCCCAATCGAAACCAGCGTTGATAGGCTGATTACGCCTGCGGCGCAATCTTGTCCCAGGCCAGCTTGATCTCGCCCAGCAGCTTGCTCACTTCGTTCAGCTTATCAATATCGTTATGTCGACTCGACTCGAACAGACGCATCGTCATATATTCATAGAGCCGATCAAGATTTTCCGCTAACTCACCACCGACGCTTTTATCAAGCGCGTCGCGCAAACCACCGATGATATTGATGGCCTTGCCAACAAGCACTCCCTTCTCCGCAAAAGCATCACGCTCCATTGCGCCTTTTGCCTGAGCGATACGGTCCAGGCCGCCCTGCATGAGCATTTGGATCAAGCGGTGCGGATCAGCCTCATTTACTTGAACTTTTACGCCAATTTGCTGGTACTGCCTCATTGCTGCCATAGCGTTCATTTGGATGAGCCCCTCGCCACATCAATTTGTATAATCAGTGTATCGGGCAACGACTGACAAACTTTATGGTTGCGCTAACCTTTTGAACGAAAAAAGCCGCCCAGGCGGCTTTTTAATGCGATGAGTGCTATTTGGAGTTGCTTGCCGCCCACGGAAGGTTTTCCAGAGAAGCAATCAAGCTACTCGATGTATTGCTCAACTGGCCAACCAGCAAATCCATTGCATTGAACTGCTTGTAAAGGCGTTCTTGCAAAGAGGTGATGCGCCGATTGAGATCCTCCTTCTGCTTGTCAATATTTGAGATGGTCTCAGTCATTGACTTGTTGCGTTGCTCTAGGATACCGCCAATTTCTGTGTATGGCTTGAGCTTCTCATCAAGCCGGGTCGCTAAACCCTTTTCTCCAGCAAACAGGTTGGACAATTCTTCGAAGCTGCTGCCAGTCACCTTGGCTAGCTTATCGCTATCTATCTTGAGTGAGCCGTCTCTTTGGGTGGTGATACCGATATCGCTAAGCGCTCGGATAGTACCCGAACCCTCTGTCTTGACCAGTTCATTACGGATAGTATTGAGCAAAGTACGAGCGGTTGCGTCTCCAACCAGCGCGCCGGTTACCGGCGTTTTGCCATCGCCCACCGGAGTAACTTTTGTTTGGGCATTCACTACACCTATGAGCTTGTTATAGGCATCGACGAAGGCTTGGACCTGTTTCGTAACTCCCGCTTCATCTAGTTTCACGCCAACCGTCAACGGCTTCCCTTCTTCCGTTACGCCTTTCAAGTCCAACGTCACCCCCTCGATGGCGGTTTCGATCTTGTTGGTCTTGCTGATCACACTTAAGCCATCAATAGTGAGTTCGGCACTACTGGCTTTAGTTATGACGCCTGCCGAACCGTCGTCACCAGGCGCCGCTGTTCCACCAGCGAAAGCCAACTTGGACAGATCACCGCTCGCTCCGCTCACCGCGACGGTAATGTCTTCGTTCGCGCCAGAAGTAGAACTGTTAAGTACCAGCCGCGATCCGGAGCTGTCAGTCACTATGGTTGCGCTCAGACCCTCCTTAGCGCCGGCTTTGTTAATCGCATCCCGAACACCCGCTAAAGTATTGTTACCCTCACCCACCGTAATGGCAGGCAGCGCAACTTCGCCAATACTGACAGTAAGAGTTCCGCTACCCAAGGTTACAGGTGTTTTTGGATCATCAACTATCGCCTGAAGCGCCACCTTGCTCCCAGCTGCAAGTTGACTAACTTCAACTTTATAGCTGCCGGCACCTGCAGATATGCCTGCCGTTACCCCAAGCAGATCAACATTGGAAGAGGACGCAGCCCTGGCCTGGAACAGCTCTGGTTTATTTAGCTTACCCAGCGCAGTCTGAAATTCACTGATGGCACTCTTCAGCGTGCCGATCGCCGTAATTCGAGTGGTGGTTTTGGACTCGAGCGTGCTGAGCTGCGACTCTTTTGGCGCGCGCTCCGCAGCCACCATACTGGCTACGATACTGTCGATATCGATTCCGGAACCGATGCCCGTTACGCCCGCCATAACCCTACCTCGTCAAGAAAACAACGTACTGAAGCAACCAATCAAGATCCGTGCCGTTACGCCTTCGTCTCGAATAACAAGCTGCGCATCTCATCAAGTCGTTCGGCCAATCGAAGAATTTCCTCTGATGGAATTTGCCGAACCATCTTGCCCGACTCACCATCGACAACCTGAACGACAAGCTCGCCTGTCGAGTCGTCGACGCTGAAACTCAAATCACGCCGCGCACTTTGCATTTGCGCAAGCAATTTTTCCACGGCCTCGCCGACAGCTGCCGACCGGTCAGCTTGGCCCTCGCCGGGAGCGACAGGCTCTTGCCGATCAGACGACAAAAACCCAGACTCCTTGGGAAGGCTGGGTATTGTGCTGAGCGGGGTCAAGGCCGCTGCGACTCCGGCTATTTTTGCGACGTCCATGATTCACCTCGAAATGAATCGATGGGGAAGTGACAAGCACTTCCCCATCTTACGCCATCTTAGAGCCGCTTATTATTGCAGCAGGCTCAGGACTGCCTGCGGCAGCTGCTTGGCCTGTGCCAGGATTGCGGTACCAGCCTGTTGCAGAATCTGGTTCTTGCTGAGGTTGGCGGTTTCAGCGGCGAAGTCCGTGTCCTGGATTCGACCGCGAGCGGCAGAGACGTTCTCAGAGATGTTCTGCAAGTTCCCGATGGTATTCTCGAATCGGTTCTGAACAGCACCGAGATCTGCTCGCTGCGCATCAATGTCTTGAATAGCTTGGTCAATGACCATCACAGCTTCTTGAGAACCCTGTACCGTACTTACATCAATTCCAGATACTTTAGTCTCAGTGGCCTCTGTTGCAGCTGTGTAAGCGGCACCCGCCGCCAGGCCTGCAGGCAGAGCACTAACGCTCAAAGACGTGAGTGCGTTCGCCGAGCCATCAGTATCTAGTCCGGAGATGATTTTAGTATCCGCGCCGTCAGTCACGAAAGCACCCAATCCGACGTTCGCATCGTTGATTGCAGTCGCAATTTGCTGAGTGGCGTCAGCTGCTGTAGTACCACTCGCGATGGTAGTAGTCACAGTGAAGTTTTCACCGTTGACGGTCCCGCTTACAGTAACTGTGCCCGAAGCGCTCGCAGTTCCGGTCGCCGCAGCCACGGAGCCTTCGAAAGACTTACCTTTCAAAGAATCGGTGCTCATCTCGTCAATCTTGACGCTGATGGTTTCGTTAGCGGCACTTCCTACTTGGAACGTAGTTGTATCGAAGCTGCCATCCAGCAGTTTCTTACCACCGAAGGTGGTGGTATTCGAAATACGATCAAGTTCCTTCTTCAGCTCACTTACTTCCGAGTTCAATGCTTTACGCTCGGAATCACTGTTGGAACCGTTGGCCGACTGCAGGGCCAGATCGCGCATACGCTGCAGCAGGTTTGTAGATTGCTGAAGCGCGCCTTCGGCTGTTTGCGCCATCGAGATGCCGTCGTTGGAGTTCTTTACCGCAACACCCAAGCCGTTCACCTGGCTGGTAAGACGGTTCGCAATTTGCAGACCAGCAGCGTCATCCTTCGCGCTGTTAATACGACTGCCTGTCGACAAACGCTGCATAGAAGTGGCAAGCGAGTTAGACGAATTATTCAGGTTGCGCTGAGTATTCAGGGAAGCAACGTTGGTGTTTACGGTCAAAGCCATGATATTTGTCCTCCATCGGACCTAGCTTGTTTTGCCTGGGTTGCGACCCTAGCCTGCAATGCTCAGGCAACCAGTGAGTTCGCATTCATCTTTTGTATCGGCGCTTCATCTGGAAGCTTTAGAACTTTCTGCCTGTTCTTCGAAAATCGCCGGCTCGTACCTGCACAAAAGCCCTTTTTGACCCGGTATATCCAATCGGGTCCTGACCTGTATCGACTAGAGTGCGAACAGCTTTAGCCAGCTATGAAAAAAGCCCTCCGTAGAGGGCTTTCAACATCGGACATGAGCGATTCAGTATCCCGTCCAGGCATCACGCCACTGATCCAGGACCTGTCCCGCCAGAAGCCAATCGCGGCGTACCACGACACGCAACTCATCGCCTAGACGGGCAGTAGCTTCCCGCTCAGCCATGTGGCCTCGTATTGCATCCACCCAATCGGCAAAACGATTTTTCACCCGCGTAACAGGCAGCGCTCCCTGATAAGGCGCGAGGTTGCTGCAAACGACCGGGAAGCCGCAGGCGCCATACTCCAGCAATTTGAGGTTGCTCTTGCATATGTTGAATGGGTTGTCTTCTAACGGCGCGATTGCGAGATCTAGATCCAGGCTGGCGAGCTTCTCGGCGTAACGCTCGATGCCGACACCCTGGTGCCACTCCTTGACATAAGGTTTCAAAACCTCTGGACACATCCCAAGGAAGATCCAGTCCACTTCTTTAGCGAGCTCACGGACCACGTCGACGATCAGTTCTAAATCGCCTGTGTGGCTGGCCCCGCCTGCCCAGCCGACACGCAACCGTTCGCCATTACGGCGGTTCGCCTTGAGGCCGCCCCACGGTCCCGTTGGTAGCCGATTTGGTACAACCCGGATATCCGGATGATAGCCATGAAACGCTTCGGCAAGCGGATCGGTAGTAACCACAATACGATCGACGAAACTCATTCCTCGTCGTAAGGAGCGCACAATGTCTTTGGGCATGTGCTTACGATGGACACTTTTGACCGGCACGTTGGGCAGATAGTCGTCCAGCTCGTAAATTTTGAATGCGCGAGAAAAAGCCTTCAGCCGCCGCATCGCCTCGAGTCGTTCGTCGCCAATTTGTCGTTGCAGGATAACCGCGTCCGGCTCGTAACGCTCCAGGTCCGCAGGATGCATGAGCCCTACCGACACTGCCCCCTCCGCTTTGCCAGCTTCTTCCAATGCCTCGAAAGGGTAAATGATGCGATAGTGGCCGCAGCCGAAAAGGTCGGCAGGATGCGCCAGGATGCGAGGAACTGGTTTCCATGACCCCATTGGACGCCACGACAGGCGGACATCTGAAAGCTTGAAGCCTCCGAGCCGCTGCAGACTTAAACCCGGGTTATATGCCGGATCGCGGGCCAGTACGCTCAACCAGCGAGCATAAATCAGGTCGTCCTGCTCCGGGGTGCTGGCAGGCCACCGAGCATCGTCTTGCAAGAGACGCACATGTGGCGTCCACACGGTGAGGTAACCCGCCTCACGCGCCTTCAGGCAGAGATCGACGTCGCCCCAGGCCTGGCCCAGTTCGCCCTCGTCAAGTCCATCCAGTTGGACGAACAACGCCCGTGAAATCATCAGGCACTCAAGCGAGACCGCACTATAGTTCTGATCTACCAGCATTCGGTGCATGTATCCGATCGAATCGATACTGCGCCCATAAAATGCGCGACCAGCCGGGCCGCACAAGCCAAGAAGAAGCCCGGCGTGACGCAGCTTACCCTCAGCCGATACCAGAGTACCGCCAACGACCCCGACCTCGGGACGAAGTGCATGATTCAGTAGGCCTGCCAGCCAATCGGCATCAAGCACTGCAACGTTATCGGCGAGTAAAAGCAGGAAGTCTCCTTTCGCCGCGCCGGCAGCCTGGTTGATAGCAGCCTCGCGACTGCCTTGGCTGTTGAGTACGCGTAGCTGCGACTCGCCCATCGATGCGAGGGCACAAAGCCATTGGCTAACCTCAGGCGAGCATTGTCCGTGATCGAGCAGCAGCAGTTCGAAGGCTACGCCTTGAGTCGATTCCAGAATGCTTTCCACGCAGCGCTGCAGTAGCGCCAAATCATTGCCTGCCCTAACGACGATCGATACGGAGGCCTGCTGCGAATGACCATACTGAATTCGGTAGTGATTCGGCCTTAGCTCAGAAACTGTGGCCTCGGTATATCCGCGGGTGGCCAGGTGGCGTTCTATCGTCCTACGCTCGTCAGGATGGCCTGCCAGAACCGGTGGCTGACCTGCAATCAGCAACTCTGGAACGTGGCCGAGCCCAGCAAGCCCGCCCTCTTCGATCAGACCTAGCAACGCGTGGAATTCAGGCGCTCCGGCGTACATCGGATCGAAGCCGCCCAACGACACCAATGCCTGGCGATTGAAAAGACAATGGCGCACGATGCTGCATGGAAAGCTCAACAGCAGATCCAGGTTTAGATCAGGTCTGAGTACCAACCCTTTCGTCCCATCCATCTCGTGCTGCACGGCATCCATGTAAAGGGCACGGAAGCCCGGGGCTGCAGCGAGCTCCAGACCGGCGACAAGCAATCCCGAGGGCGTGAGCATGTCGCCTGCATCCAGAAGCAGCAACCAGTCGGCAGTGTCGGCCTGAATGAATTCATTCAAGGCGGCGAGCGACTCGCTTTCGGATGAGTGCAGCAGTGCTATGTCGCCTGGGAGCGCAAAAGGTATGACGTGTTCTGTGAGCACGACGCCATGAATAGCCGCATAACTGCCGCGCGCTTGGGCCAGGCTGTCGAGCGTTCGGCGCAGCGAATCAGCCACGACGCCATCCCAGCGCACCACCACACGGAAGCTGGGCGGGGTGATTGCTTCAAGGCGTTGTTCGATCAGGTGACGCTGAGCGACAGTCGGCACGCGAGCCGCGATCCAGCCATCGATCTGCTGGCGGGATTCACTATCGGCTTGCGCATTGCTGAGCGCTGCCACTAGGTCGATGGGCTCGAAATGAAGCGGCTCGGAAAGCGTCGCAACACCCACGTGCCGGCTTGTTTTCTCGTCGCTAGCCCAACCCAGCTCGCGCACCATGCGCCGGAAGTTGGCATGACCTTCGTTACCCACACCTGGCCGTTCGCGGCCGATCTGGCTGAACTGCATCCGCGAGACGCGAAAACGCGTCAATGGTGCAGATAGGAATGCCAAGTGGCCACGCTGCAACAATTTGACGTAGAGCGCGAGATCAGCGACCCAGGTGATCTTGACGCCATTGAGCGCTGACAAGCCCTCACCGAACGACAGCACATCGCTACGCCGACACATCACGGTGCTGGGTTCACCAATGAAGTTGAAGGTGTGCTCAGCGAGAAACGAGGTCAACGTCTTGCCATCGAGCACAACATCGCCACCGAAGGGAAACACAGTCGCCGACGTATCGGGCAACGAATGCCCCTGCTCGTCGATCAGTTGGCGCCTCGAGCCCGCTAGGGCGATTTGCGGGCAGGCTTGCATTACACCGACCAGGCGCTCGATGGCGCATGGTTCGAGGGCATCATCGTCATGCAAAAACTTGATGTATTCGCCCTCCGCCACCGCAATGGCTCGAGCAGTACTGCGAGTCTCGTATAGGCGGCTTTCGTTGCGGTGATAGCGAACGGAGAAATCTGCCCGGTCGGCGAATGCCTGCACCGTCAACTCGACATCCGGCGTGGTGGAGTCGTCGCAAACCACCAGTTCGATGGGCCGATAGGACTGGGCGAGAAGGCTATCGAGCGCCTCGGGCAAGAACTGCGCCTTGTAGGCGGGCATCACCACGCTGACCAGCGGGGCGGGCGATTTCAGATTGTCCATGGCTACCTCTCGTACCGGGTGAGCGCGGCGATACGGTCTATCACGCGTCGGGAATTGCAGTCATCGCCATGGGCGAAGAAGAACGTTTGGGTCTTGCGGTAGTGCTCGGTCAGGTGTTGCTGAGGGCAGCTCAGTAACTCGTCTAGCGCATTCAACCAAGCCTCGAAGCGAGTCGAGACAGGCCCTGGAAAAGCCAAATCCATGTCGTATAACAAGCCATTCTGTCGGCTGCGGTAATGCTCCAGGTCGTAGGCGAAGCTCATGACCGGCTTGTCCAAATACAACGCATCGATATAGACCGAAGAATAATCAGTGACCACCACATCAGCCTCGCGCAGAATCGGCGCGATTTCCGCAATCTGCTCATGGCCCAGGTCGATCAGTGTGTGGCCGTCGACGAAGCGCTCCATATTGAAAAGCGCCTCGACATTGCGGAAATAGTGCATACGAAAGCCCAGCACTGCGTCATGGCGTTCGAGCACCTCTCGTAGCGCGGTAATTTCCTGTTCACTGAACTGGTAATAGCTGGCCGATTCGATGGCGGTTTCACGGTAGGTCGGGGCATAGACCACCAGCCGCCGTCCGCCCTTTAGGCTACGGATGAGCTCTAAATCGCGTCGCAGGAAGGCGGGCAAATGCGCCTCGGCACGCTTGAGAAAATCATTGCGCGGCAAACCCGTCACCCAAACGTTCTCGTACGGAATCGGATGAAAGATCGCCGTCATCGCGTAGCTATCTACGTCTGACGACGCAACCAGGCCTCTGTAAAACGCACGCTCGCGACGCCGATAAGGAACCCGGTCGCCCTGATTGCGTTGCTCAGGGTTCGCCAGCGCGAACAGTCGCTTGAGCGGAATGCCATGCCAAAGATTCACAACCAGACGGCGCGTCAGACTTGGACGTGGAAAACTGCGTGAGCCGTCGGACCAGCGCAACGCGAGATCCATGGTGATGGAATTGGTCAACAGCAAGACGCCGCAGCGAGTCAGCGCCAGCAGCCCACCGAGGCTCTGTAGGTTAACCACCTCGGTATTGCAGGCTCCCTCAAGTTCGATCGTCACTCCCGGCCCGCGGGTGAAAATGCGCTTGCAGATACGCGGGTCCGCCTTGACCTCTTCAAAGACTGCACGCGAGTTTTCGACGAACTGGGTGCGCTTGAGCGGGTGGGCAAAAAATGCCCAATGGTCATCCTGCTTGGGCAGAAGTCGATCCATCATCCAGAAAAAGGGTAAGGCCAGGTACTTACCAAACCAGACGGATGCGATCTGCGCCTGCGACCATCGATCAAGCATGCCAAATTCCTGCGTTTGCTTAGCCCCCGCTGCGTCGGACGGACAATCGGTGTGACTCATCGCGCGATGACGCCTGCCATTGGCTGTTCATCAAGGCCCGCCAGGAGATCTACAGGCGGAACGATGCCGGCGTGGATCAAGAGCAATTCACATATGCCTTCGACGTCCGCATCTGACAGATCTGGGTAGATCGGCAGGCAGAGCACCTGACGCGATATCGACTGCGCCACCGGCAGGTTCGATGGCACCGACGAAGGCAGGCCACGGTACATTGGGAAATCGCTGATCAGCGGGTAGAAATAGCGCCGAGCGAGGATGCCGCTTTCCCGCAGTCGTGCATTTAGCTCGTCACGGCTAATCGGAAAGTTCTCGTCAATCAGCACAGGGAAATAAGCATTGTTGCGAAATGCTTGTTTCCCAGGGGCAACGCAGGTCAGTCCCGGCACGCCTGCCAGCCGGCTTCTGTAGAGCGCATCAATTTCAGCACGACGTTTGAGCGCGGCATCGATGTAGTTCAGTTGCAATAGCCCGAACGCGGCATTGATTTCACTCATTTTGCCGTTGATGCCAGGCGCAACTACGGTCGTTTCGTTGACGAAACCAAAGTTCTTCAGATGATTGATGCGCTGCTTGGTCTTTTGGTCCGGGCAAATGATCGCCCCACCCTCGAACGTGTTGAATACCTTGGTCGCATGGAAGCTCAGCACACTCAGATCGCCGTGGCGCAGGATGCTGCCGCCTTCGTCGCGCACGGCAAATGCGTGAGCGGCGTCATAGATGACGCGCAGGTTGTAGTTGTCGGCGATCTGGCTGATCGCCTCTACGTCGCACGGGTTGGCATAGCAATGCACCGGCAGGATTGCGGTGGTCTGCGGAGTAATAGCCGCCTCGATCTTGCTCGGGTCCAGGTTCAGCGTCACCGGGTCGATGTCGACGAATACCGGCTTGATGCCGTTCCACAGCAGCGAATGCGCAGTAGCGACGAATGAGTACGGGGTAGTGATGACCTCGCCAGTAATGCGCAGAGCCTGCAGCGCTGTTACCAGCGCCAGCGTACCGTTGGCGAAAAGCGCAATATGTTCGACGCCAAGATACTCGCAGAGAGCCTGCTCGAGGGCCTGATGCATCGAGCCACCGTTGGTTAAAATTCGGCTCTGCCAGATCTTTTCCAGATACGGCATGAATTCCTCAAGCGGCGGGAGCAACGGACTGGTGACCGGAACATTCTTTCGCATGTCGTTACCTGCATGAGCTGATCGAGGCGGCGGGTAGTCGCGGTGAGAACCCAGACGGTTCATTGGCGCCAAGTCGTCGCATGCAGGACTAGCTGCAAAAGCCGTTCCCGATTACGCTGCGGTCGGCGATCATGGATGAGTGGTCACCGTTAGCGCACCGGTTTCAGGGGTCAGCTCAAGTTGCAGAGCGGAAGTGATTGCGACCGGCAGCTGGGCGATGACTGCCGGATCGATCAGCGAGCGTCCCAAGCGGTATCGCGCAATTTGCCCCCGATAGCGATAGCGCAATGCGAGGCCGAACGGTCCGTCATGCTGTCGCCCCATCCATTCGTCAATAACCCGGCATGGAAGCGCGAATCTTTGATCTCGCGCCCCGCTTTCATACAGGGTGAACGGCAATTCCTCACCCGAGCCAAACGACCACAGCGTCAAGCACACGTCGGCTCGCTGCTGTACGTCAGCCGGCAAGTCCAGGGTCATGCGCAACTGACCACCCTCCACGCTGATCCGAGTCAATGCAAAAAAGCCCAGCGTTGGAATCTCGATCTGCAATGCGCTCGAATCGAATCCGGCCGGCGGCGATGCAAGAGCCGCAGGCGCCCAATGTGTCGCCCCGTCCCGCTGCTCAACACGGCAATCATTAGGTGTCTGCAGCAAATGCTTGAGGGCGGAAACATGCCCCTGATGGATCAATGTCAGATAAGTCGAACGCCGAACGCCAACGGGTGCCAAGTCCAGCGGACCGAAGTCCGCTATCAACTCGGACATTCCCTCAATGAAAGCCTCGCAGAACTCCTCGGAAACGAGGACCTCAGGTGCAACCTGCAACGCCCGCTGCAAGTTGCTGAGCGCAATGGCGCGTCGGTACAGTTGGGCGAGAGGCTCATCGGCATATTGCGTCCATTCCAGTCGAGCAGAACGGATACGATCCCTGAAGTTGCCAACCTGCGCCTTGCGTTGGGTAATCGAATCACCGGCTGGACGCTGACGCCAAAGATAAACAACCTGCCCCTCCACCACCGTACACCGGCTAAGCCAATAGGCACGATGCACGAATGGCCGGTCGGCATACAGCAGCCCTGTCTCCATACCAAGCCCATGCTCGCGTAAAAAACCGGTACGAAACACCTTGTTCCAGTAAAAGCCGTCATGCATCAAATCATCGAGCGCTGCGGGCGTCTGGATGACTCGCGGTCGCGACCAGGCAAACGGTTCGTAGGCAAAGCCTTCTATGGTCAACACATCGCCGACCAGGCGCATGGCACGCCCAACCACGATGTCCGCCCCGGTCGTTTCCGCCCGTTCGATAAGCCGCGCATAACCCTGCGGCGTTACCACATCATCCGAATCGACCAGCGCCAGGTAGCGACCACGTGCGAGGGAAATACCCAGATTGGCTGCCACGGCGCCGCCTTCGTTGGCTTTGCTGATGCATCGAAAATTAGACCGGGTGCGCTCGTATTCCCGGCAGATCGCCAGACTGTCGTCCGTGCTCGCGTCGTCGATCGCAACGATTTCGACGTCCTGACACGCCTGATTCAAGAGCGAGTCAAAGCACGCTCTCAGGTATTCAGCCGTGTTGTATACCAGCACCACTACGCTCAGCAGCGGTGCGGATGTCTCGCCCGAAGGCCCCGTCACAGGCGCCAATCCATCAGCTGCTCTACGGCATCGACATCGAATACCGGCACGCCGGTCTTGCGGCTGACATCCATACGTTCACGGAAAGAGTCATCGATGAATATCGCCGATTCGGGACGGTCGATCACCGTGCTCTTCGGCGAGCCGTCAGCGATGTGAACGATGCGCGAGAAGATTGCGGGCGACAGCTTGTTCGCTTCGAGCGTCGCGCGCGGGCAGCGGTTGTGACGGGTGACCAGCACGACCGATACCTGACGTCCCAGCCACTGATACAGCAGCGCTACCAGCATGACGTTGACTTGCCCGTCGATGATCAGCGTATCGTCGAGATCAAGGTAGACGGTGTCGTACTTAAGCCCGACCCGGTAGCAATTCTTCAAAGCTCGGTCGAGCTGAATCGGGTACTGCTGCGTCTGTACGCTGAACGGCAAATTGCGATAAGCCAACACCGTCAGCAGCGGATAGTTGATGCCAAGATTTCGTGACAGCCCCATGGAGCCAGCAATGCGCGGTGCCACCTCCAACAATTTGTAACGGCCTTCCCCATTGCGCTTTAGCTGAAAGAACCAAGCGCCTTTGAGCCGCAAACGCTTGGCGATGCGTTCGGCGATCGAGCTCATCTCTTCATCCAGAGGCACCGGTTTCGTGCTGACGCTGATGCCCGCCTTTACGCGTGCACGGACTCGCGGCGACGCATGTAGCAAGCCCCCCGAGCCGTCAGAAATGCAATCAACGGTATATTCTTTGCCCGGCAGGTACTCAGAAAATACGTATTCGGTGCCCGCGCCAAGGAGCTGTACGTGCCTCGCCTGAGAATCGATCCGTTCGGCACCCTGCGAGCCTTGCCCTACGGCCGGCTTTGCGAAGATCGGATAATGCGCGGCGAGACCCTCGACGGTAGCCGGTACGAAGTCCTCCTCGGCAAAGGCGCGATAGGTCACGTTCTTGTTGCGACAAAGCTTCGCCGTCTCGGCATCCGGTACTGCCACCGTGGCAGCAATGCGCTCGGCCGCCAGCGCAAGCGCAAGCACCACGCTGTCATGGGCGGGCAACACCACGTCGATCTGCCAGCTATCGATCAGGGCATTGAGCGTCTCGATGAAATCGGGAGAGCGCACATGGGCATCGATCTGGGTGTAACGGGCGTAGACATAGGCACCGTGGTCGTCAACCGACGAGGCTCCAAACAGCCGCACGGCCTTGCTGTATTTCAACGCTGAATGGATCTCCAGCCCTATTTCCGAGCCGCAGGGAAATACGAGCACATTTAGCGCAGTCATTTAATAGCTCCAAAAACGCGTTCAACTACCCGCTCGGCAGCACGCCCATCATTAAGGGCACAGAAACGCTCACGAAAGTGCGCATAACGATTGGCGTAGCGCTGCGAGACAGCGGGCAAGTCTGCGAGCAGATCCAGCAACTGCTCGCTGTCCTGCACAACGGGCCCAGGAAGATCACTCTGCATGTCAAGGTAGAACCCGCGTAGCGCCTTCTCGTACAGCGCCAGGTCATAGCAGTAGAAGAGAATCGGCCGGCCGGTGACAGCAAAATCGAAAAACACTGATGAGTAATCTGTAACCAGACAATCTGCCACACGGCACAACTCCGTGATGTCGCCCAGGTGCGAAACGTCCCGGACGTTTGACGGCAAACTCGAGCGGTCAATCCGTTCAGCCACCAAGTGATGTGCCTTGATCAGTAGAAAATGGTCGATCGGCAGGCGGCGCGCCACTGCGGCCAAGTCAAGATGCAAATCCAGCCCGTACTGCCAGTCACCCACCGGTTTGTGGTCTCGCCAAGTCGGCGCATAAAGAATGACTCGAGCCTGCGGCGGCAGGCCGAGTGTCTTTAGTCGGTCGGCTCGATCCGAGCAGGGCTGCACCAGCGGATCGGTCAATGGATAGCCGGCCTCCAGCACCTCACCGTCGTAACGAAAGGCACGGCGGAAGATGGTGGTCGAATAGCCGTTTTCGCTCAGCAACAGACTCCAGTCACGCGATTCTTTGTAGAAATTGTCCCTCGCATCGACTTGAGGATTGTCGATATCGAAGGCAATGCGTTTTAGCGGAGTACCGTGCCAGGTCTGCAAATAGCAGGTCTCCGGCTTCTTTCCGTGGACGGAGAAGATCACGTTGTTGACGCGATAGCGCGCCTGGGCAAGCAGGCGGTAATAGTCGGGAGAGCGACGCGTAACCACCTGCGGGTTGCCGGGAATCACGTCGTTACCATCGTAGGACCAAACGCAGCGCAGATCCGGGCGAAGGCGCAACAACGCTTCGTAGAGATAGCGAGGATTGCCCGCGTATGCCTTGCCTAAAAAGCTTTCGAAGAACACCAACTTGTCATCTAGTGGTGCTTCTGCCAGGTGATGAGCGTAGCGCTCGCGGGCGTTTTCGGCTTCGACGACGCCTGCATGGCGCTTGCTTGGAGCGATGTAAAGGGCTAGCGACTGGGCGCTTTCGGTCAGGTAGCAGGATAGGCCATGCGACGCGGTGGACCAGACAAGGAAATGCCGATCTTGGTTACGTACCAAGCGGTCGCCGCGCAGCAGCGTTTCGCTCGACGCCCCTCTCCGGCACAGCTCACATACTCGAACATCCCACCGGGCTTCACGTTCGAGCAGCAACGGTACCAGAGCCAGTCGTGCGACCAATTGGTCGCCATCGCGCGAACAGGCTACCCGATGCTCGCGCTTGTCGCTGCGCCGAGTGAACAGCAGCTCGCAACGTGTGCTCTCGCCGCCGGGCGGCTGAAAAGCCAGGCTCAAATCGCCCGATGATTCGGGTACGACCGACAGGGCGAACGGCATCGTCATCAATCCAGCCCCCGCTGCAGCGATTTCAGCAGACCGAGCATATTGGTGATTTCTTGCTCGCTCGACAGAAGACTGCGTAGCGAATCACGTAGCTCAGTCGAGGAAACGCCACTGGTGCGCTCCAGATATTTAACTTCACAGTACGCACCGAGGTGGTCGAATTTGCCGGCCCAGTCGTCGCCCATCACGAACAGGTCGACGCCGTGGCGGCGAATATCGTCGGGCTTTTGCGCCCAGTCGTCTTCGGGAATAACCAGATCGACACAATCCAGCGATTCGATGATCTCCCTGCGTTCTACGAACGGGATCAGCGCTTTTTTGCCCTTGCGTTCGTTGAACTCATCGGTTGAGACGCCGACGATGATCCGATCACCCAGCGCGCTCATGCGCTTGAGCAGACGCAAGTGGCCGACATGGAA
The DNA here is from genome assembly GCF_045999685.1 of Stutzerimonas sp. VN223-3. NCBI lineage: Bacteria > Pseudomonadati > Pseudomonadota > Gammaproteobacteria > Pseudomonadales > Pseudomonadaceae > Stutzerimonas > Stutzerimonas sp. VN223-3. The sequence continues at coordinate 1,790,392 of NZ_RBEC01000001.1, forward strand.
CATGTCGAAGGTACCGTAGGTGATTACGGTGGTAGGCATGGCGGTCCTCGCGGGCTGCTGCGGCCACGCGGTGCCAGCTGAAGCTGAACGGAAACGGCGGGCCGGCGCGGGCAACAACACGTCAAAAAGCTGGCTGCTCGCGCTCTCGACACAGGCGTAGCAAGGACGGTGCCAGGGATCACTTAGTCCGGTGTGCTGTCGCCGAACGGGTTATCGAGCCGCAAAGTCCTGCTTTCTACTCTCAAGACGAAGCGGTACTCAATGTAGTCAGGATTCTTGGACCACCAGGAGCCGGCATTGGCCTCCTCCACGGCGAACCCTGCACGGTGGAAAAGCATCAGCCAGTTTTCCTGGGGCAGGCAGTTAAAGTGCGAGTAGAACCACACCCAGCCCTTGGTGTGCTGGGGCACTACTACTACAAGCAGTCCGTCGTCCTTCAGGCAGCGGTTGTATTGCCACAGTTGAAACAGCGGGTTGAGCGAGTGCTCGAGGGTATGGCGAGTGGTAATGAAGTCGAGACTGCGGGCAGCGAAATGCTCGGCGAAGGCGGACATATCAGCCGCAACGAATTTTTCGATGGCCGGATCGGACGGGGGAAAGTAGTCGAAATATGTGATGTCGCATCCCTTTGCAGCTGCTTGCTTGACCAGGTAGGCGGTACCGCCTACGTCAACCCCGGCGCCACCTTGCAACCAGTGCAGCATCCAATTGCACGAGTTCTCCTTGGATTTGCTCCAGCCGTAGCCAAAATCTTTGAATTGCCCCTGCAGTTCGCCTATGAATTCTGAATAAAGGCTCATTACCACCCCCGGATTTGATCTCGTATACGTTAGCACTGCTCAGCGAGAAAGATCGTTGAGCCGCCGGCCAAACGCCTCTTCATCCAGGACTGTCACGCCTAGTTCAGTGGCTCTGGCTAACTTCGATCCCGCTCCAGGTCCAGCCACAACGCATGTCGTCTTGGCCGATACCGAGCCGGACACCTTGGCCCCGAGCGCCTCCAGTTTTGCCTTGGCTTCATCACGGCTCATGCTTTCCAGCGTGCCGGTAAGCACCCAGGTCTGACCCGCCAACGAAAGGCCTTCCGCTGCCTTACGTTCGCTCTGCCAATGCATGCCGAACTCACGCAGTTGAGCTTCAATGCTACGAGCGCGCTCGGCGTTGCCAGGGTCGTCGAAGTAGTCGCGCAACGCGCGGGCGGCCTTTTCATTGAGACGCTCGACCTGACGCAGGTCCAGCCAGTCGGCACCAACGATGCCCTCAAGGCTGCCGAAGCGATCCGATAAACGTTGAGCGCCGGTTGTAGCGATGAAAGGGATATTCAGCTTGTCGAGCAGCCCTGCCAGCGTCGCGCAGGCGGCGAATTCGGGATGCACGTCGCCTTCTTCTTGCAGCCGAACGCCACGCTCATGCAACTGCTTGATAACGAGCTGGTTATGCTCGTCCTCGAAGAAGCTATGGATTTCATGGGCGACTTCCAGCCCGATATCGGGCAGATAGACCAGCACATCCGGCATCGCCCGGCTGATGCGATCGAGCGAGCCCAAAGCCCGCGCCAGCAGCTTGGCGGTGCCTTCCCCAACATACGGAATCCCCAAGGCATAGATAAAACGCGCCAGGGATGGTGCACGACTTGCGTTGATGGATTTGAGCAAGTTGCGGCTCGATACATCGGCAAAACCTTCCAATGCCAGAACCTGGTCATACGTCAGGCAATAGAGATCGGCTGGCGAGTGCACTAGGCCGGTGTCGACCAATTGCTCGACGATCTTGTCGCCCAGACCGTCAATGTCCATCGCACGGCGCGAGACGAAGTGGATAATCGCCTGTTTGAGCTGGGCCTGACAGGCCAGGCGGCCGACGCAGCGGTAGATGGAGCCCTCGCTGACCGACTCCCTGCCCTTGCTGCGCTTGATCAGCTGGGTGCGTTCAACAGCCGAGCCGCAGACAGGACATTGCTCGGGTACATGGACCGCACGCGCATTTTCTGGTCTGCGTTCTGCGATCACGCCAAGGATTTGAGGGATCACGTCGCCCGCACGACGCACGATTACGGTGTCACCGATCATCACGCCCAGACGCGCAACTTCATCCATGTTGTGCAACGTGGCGTTGGAGACCGTCACGCCGGCAACCTGCACGGGCTTCAAGCGCGCGACGGGCGTGATAGCGCCTGTGCGGCCAACCTGAAACTCCACATCCAACAGCTCGGTAATTTCTTCCCGGGCCGGAAACTTGTGCGCGATGGCCCAGCGCGGCTCGCGGGCGCGGAAGCCCAGTTCACGCTGCTGTCGCACGGAATTCACCTTGAACACCACACCGTCGATCTCGTAGGGCAATGCGTCGCGCTTTTCACCGATGGCCTGGTAATAGGCACGGCATTCGGCGACGCCCTTGGCCAGCTTCAGCTCACGGCTAATGGGCAGGCCCCAACCCTTCAAAGCATTGAGAATACCGATATGGGTATCGGGCAGCCCATCGTCGCTGCGACCAATGCCATAGGCGCACAGCTCCAGGGGGCGGCTCGCGGTAATCTTCGAGTCCAGTTGGCGCAAGCTTCCTGCCGCCGCATTACGGGGGTTGGCGAAGGGCTTGCCGCCACTTTCAACCTGGCGGGCGTTGAGTGCCTCGAAACCGGACTTGGGCATATAGATCTCGCCGCGCACTTCGAGAATTGCTGGCCAACTACTGCCGTGCAGCTTCAAGGGGATATTGCGGATCGTGCGCACGTTGGCGCTGATGTCCTCGCCAGTGCTGCCGTCGCCACGAGTGGCGCCACGTACCAGGTGGCCATTTTCGTAGAGCAGGCTGACCGCTAGACCATCAAGCTTCGGCTCACAGCTGTATTCGACTTCAGCGCCGCCACCGAACAGGTCGCCGGCTGGAATATCCAACCCCTCACGTACGCGACGATCGAAATCGAGCAAGTTTTGCTCTTCAAATGCATTGCCGAGGCTGAGCATCGGAACTTCATGGCGGACCTGGCCGAAGGCCGCCAGCGCCTCACCGCCGACACGCTGGGTCGGCGATTCGGCCGTTATTAGCTCAGGATGTTCGGCCTCAAGCGCTTTCAGCTCGTTGAACAGACGATCATATTCAGCGTCAGGGACACTGGGCTCGTCGAGTACGTAGTAACGGTAGTTGTGGGCGTCGATTTCGCTGCGCAGTTCGGCGATGCGCTCTGCAGCGGTTTGGGCGGAAGGCATATGACGGAGCCGTGGCTATGGCAATGCTGATCAGACAGTCTCAGCGCGCCTTGGTTGATATCAGGCGCGGGATTTTAGCCGATCCTGCAATTGGCGGCAGGTTTGCGCTGGCGTCGAGGCTGTTCATGGCATCGACAGCGTGTTGCACGGCGTTGAGCAGGCGAAAGCTCCGTAGGGTGGGCTTCAGCCCACCGGGGGGCCTCGGAGGGTTGGTCGAAGCGTCTTCACCCATCCTCATTTTCTGATGCGTTTTTTTCGGTGGGCTGAAGCCCACCCTACGATTGTGTGCCTCTCCGTTGCGCTTACCGCGCTCGGCTCGACCTGCGGCCGCATCGCGGATGGCGTTCATCAGCGCGGTTTGGTGTGCGTCTAGTGATTCTGGGTGCATCTCGAACAGGATTTGTGACCCGCTGCACTTGTACGAGGCCGACCCGGGGGATGTTTTTGGCCGCGTACTGGCCAAAAAGACCGCTCCTGAGAGCGGTTTCGGGGATCAACGTTTGATAGTCATCTGCCGGCGCTCGTATTCAACGATGCGCTGGCGGTAGTGCTCGATGGTCTGGGCAGTCAGCACGCTGCGCTGGTCATCTTTCAGCTCACCGTTCAATTCCTGCGAAAGCTTGCGAGCGGCGGCGACCATTACGTCGAACGCTTGCTTCGGATGGCGCGGCCCAGGCAGGCCGAGGAAAAAACTGACGGCTGGCGTGGTGAAATGGTCGATATCGTCCAGGTCGAACGTCCCGGGCTTGACCGCGTTGGCCATGGAGAACAGAACTTCGCCATTTCCCGCCATGCTTTCGTGACGGTGAAAGATATCCATCTCACCGAACCGCAAACCGCTTTCGAGAATGTTCTGCAGCAGCGCCGGGCCGCGGAAACCGGACGCATCGCGAGAGATGACGTTGATTACCAGGACCTCCTCAACCGGCGGCAGATCCTGACCGAACTCGCTCGTTTCAGCTTCCTCGTCATCACCGGCTACAGGGTTCAGCAGCGTCGGGACAGGTTCATCGCTCGAAAAATGCAGATCGCCTTGCTGGGGTGCGGTGGCGCGACGCTTTCCGGTCTCGCGGGCGCTCATCGAGGGAAGATCAGTTTCGTCCAGTGAGGGCTCGTTGTTGCGGTTTACGACTCGTGGCGGCCCCAGTAGCTCGTTGGTCTCGCCGTCATCGGGGAAACTGTCGGCGATGTTGCGGTCCAGCTTGAACTTCAATTTGCCTTTGCTGCCGCGCATCCGCCGCCAGCCGTCAAAAAGAATGCCGGCAATAACAATGATGCCGATGACGATCAGCCACTCGCGCAGACCGATATCCATTAATGCTTGAACCCCTGAAATCGATGATAAAGACGCAGATTCACAGCCGCTGAACAGGCTCCTCTGCGCATCGTAAAAAATTTGCGCTCTAAACTAGCACGACGAACGGTAGATTTGCACCGCCCGACGCTGCTCTTTTATAGGTCTCTGTCTACCGACAACCTGTGGCAGGCAAAGCCGCGACTCAAGCCTCCACAAGTGCAACTGCCTGTTCCACATCGACCGCAACCAATCTTGAACAACCCGGCTCATGCATGGTCACGCCCATTAGCTGGTCAGCCATTTCCATCGCAATTTTGTTATGCGTGATGTAGATAAACTGCACCTTCTCAGACATTTCCTTGACCAGACGCGCATAGCGCCCAACGTTCGCATCGTCCAATGGCGCATCCACCTCATCCAGCATGCAGAACGGCGCCGGGTTGAGCTGAAAAATCGCAAACACAAGCGCCAAAGCAGTCAACGCCTTCTCTCCCCCTGATAGAAGATGAATCGTGCTGTTCTTCTTACCTGGCGGGCGCGCCATGATCGCCACCCCGGTATCGAGTAAATCTTCCCCGGTAAGTTCCAGATAAGCGCTGCCGCCACCGAAAACCTTGGGGAAAAGCGCCTGCAAGCCGCCGTTGATCTGGTCGAAGGTCTCCTTGAAGCGATTACGGGTTTCCTTATCGATCTTGCGGATAACGTTTTCCAGCGTTTCCAGCGCCTCGGTGAGATCGTCGTTCTGGGCGTCGAGATAGCGCTTGCGTTCCGACTGTTGCTGATACTCATCGATTGCAGCGAGGTTGATCGGACCGAGCCGCTGGATCCGCGCGCTCAAGCGCTCCAGCTCCGCCTCCCACTCCCCTTCACTCGCCCCGGCAGGCAATGTCGCCAGTACGCCGTGCAGGTCAAAGCCATCCTCGTGCAGCTGATCCTGCAGCGCCTTGCGACGAACACTCAGCGCCTGCCATTCCATTCGCTGTTGTTCAAGCTGGCCGCGCAGCAGTTGCGCTTGCTGCTCGGCCTGTGTGCGGCGTTTCTCTGCATCGCGCAATTCTCGATCGGCGTCTTCGAGAGCCAACCGAGCGAGCTTGAGTTCATCTTCCACGCCCATGCGCCGCTCGAGCAGTTCCTCAAGTTTCATGCGCAGCTCTTCGAGCGGCGCCTCGCCCTCCTCCAGATTCAGGTTGAGTTGCTCGCGCCGCTCCACGGCACGGTCGAACTGCTGTTCAAGCCGTTCAAGAGCCTGGCGGGTCGAATCGTACTGTGCCTTCAGCGAACCCACTCGCACGGCCAGTTGATGTGCGTGATCCTTATGCTGGCGGGCCTCTTGGCGAATACGATCGAGCTTTTCGCGAATGCCGTCGCGGTTCGCCAGCAGCGACTCGCGTTGTTCGGTATCCATCGCCATGGCATCGAGCGCGTCCTGCAAGTGCAGCCGTGCCTCGCCCAACTGTTCGGTCTCCAGCGCGCGCTGCTCGGATTGCTCGGCCAGTTCTTCTTCCAGCCGACGACGACGCAGGCTCAGTTGCTCCAGCTTGGCGTGGCTGGCTGATAGCCGAGCCTTCAGTTCGCCCTGCTGCCGAGACATGTCCTGATGACGGCGACGTTGCTGCTCTCGGTTTTCTTCCTGCTGGCGTTGCGCCTCGCGGAGCTGGTCTAGGCTCTCGCTTAGCAGCTCCAGACTGGCCTCATGCTCGTCACGCTCGGTCTGTAACCGTTCCAGCTCCTGACCGCGTGCCAGCAACCCGGACTCGGCGTCACCCGCGCGCCGCGCGCGCAGAAAATGCCGGCCAACCCAGTAACCGTCACGGCTGATCAGGCTTTCGCCATCGCCAAGCGAGCCACGTGCAGCCAACGCCTGATCAAGATCATCCACTGGTCGCACCCGGCCCAACCATGGCGACAGATCGGCGGCTGACTCGATTTTGTCCAGCAAGCTGCCGGCCATGCGAGCACCGCCCTGTGTCGGAGTGACCAGACGCAAGTCGCCCTGCTCGAAGCCGCTTACATCGAGGCCGTCGAATCCATCCAACAACACCGCCTGCAGGTCCGCGCCCAGCACGGTTTCAACTGCCAGCTCCCAGCCCGGCTCGACACGTAGCCCTTCGGCGAGGCGAGGACGCTCATCGAGCCTCTGCTCACGCAACCATTCGGAGACGCCCTTACCTGGATCCATCGCGGCCTGCTGCAAAGCTTCCAGCGAAGCGATACGACCATTCAGCCGCTGCAGTTCGCCCTGCGCCTGTTGCTCGGCCTGGCCGGCTTGCTGCAGCTGCTCGCGTAATTGTTCAAGTTGCCGATCGGTCTGCTCCTGCTCGGCGACCAGTTCTTCCAGACTCACCTCGCTGACGGCCAACTGCTCGCTCAGCTCTGCTACCGCGGCATCTTCCGGATCGCCCGCAAGCGAGGCGCGTTCCTCATCCAGACGACGGTGGCGCTCGGCCAGGCGTTCCAGGCTCTGTTCCAGCTGCTGGATACGGGACTGCTGCACCTCGGCCGCACGGCGCGGTTCGGCGCTCTGCTGATTGAAACGTTCCCACTGCTCTTGCCAGAGCTGCATCGCGGTTTCGGCTTCTTCGAGTTGCGCCGCGGTTTCCTCGGCTGCCGCACCCGCTATGTCCTGCTCGGGCTCGAGCATCGCCAGTTCTTCGCCAAGGGTGGCGAGCAAGGTGCGGTCATGCTCCAGATGCGATTCGGTTTCCAGCCGCGCCTGCTCGGCCTCGCGCAAGTCGTTCTGTAGCTGCCGAAGCCGCTGCTGGCCATGCTGAATGCTCTGCTCTACCCGTGCGATATCACCGCCAACGGAATAAAAGCGGCCTTGAACCAGATTAAAACGCTCGGATAGCTCATGATGACCGTCGCGCAGACGTTCGATGCTAGCGTCCGCATTGCGCTGTTCGGCGACCAGTGCCTCGAAACCGACCTCCTGATCGCCAATCACCTGCTCACGCTGACCAACCTGATCGTTCAAGGCCTGCCAGCGCAATGCCGATAGTTGCGCCTTCAGCTGGCGCTCTTCGGCCTTGTACTCCTGATATTTTTCAGCCGACTGGGCCTGGCGATGCAAGCGTTCCAGCTGCCGCTCCAGCTCTTCGCGCAGATCGGTCAGGCGCGCCAGGTTTTCATGGGTGCGGCGAATACGGTTCTCGGTTTCGCGACGGCGCTCCTTGTACTTGGAGATTCCGGCCGCCTCTTCGATGAAATTGCGCAGGTCTTCAGGCTTGGCTTCGATCAGTTTGGAGATCATGCCTTGTTCGATGATCGAATAGCTGCGCGGGCCCAGGCCGGTGCCAAGGAAGATGTCGGTGATATCCCGCCGCCGGCATTTCACACCGTTGAGGAAATAAGTGTTCTGCGAATCGCGCGTGACCCGGCGGCGGATGGATATCTCGGCGAAGGCAGCGTATTCGCCGGTGAGGGTACCGTCGGAATTGTCGAAGATCAGCTCGATGCTGGCCTGGGTCACTGGCTTGCGGGTGTTCGAGCCGTTGAAGATGACATCCGTCATCGACTCGCCACGAAGGTTCTTCGCCGAGCTTTCACCCATCACCCAGCGCACGGCATCGATGATGTTCGATTTGCCGCAACCATTCGGGCCGACCACTGCCGCCATGTTGCTCGGAAAGCTGACGGTGGTCGGGTCGACGAATGATTTGAAGCCGGCGAGTTTGATGCTTTTCAGTCGCATGCGGGCCTATCCATGGCGATCAGCGGGAGAATGAACAAGCAGGGTCGCCGCAAACATCGGAATTCCTGGCATCGAGTGGGTGCTGACGCGAAACGGCGGAGTTTATCACGGCGCCTGGTGGGCTGAAGCCCACCCTACTGGTCCCATGCGATACCGATATAGGGTGGGCCGGGTGGCGCTCCGCTTCAGCCCACCAATCGCGGCGATGCTTACGTGGCAACCGGCGACAAATCGCGGCGGGAGTGATGCTCACCAAGCGTGAAGGACGCTAGCTCCGTTTCGGCCTGGTTTGGAATTGCATCTGGTGGGCTGAAGCCCACCCTACTGATGCCCAGCCCCGTCTAGCCCACCCTACGCCGCCCGGCTTCAACCGCCCGTCATGCTCATGAAGCGCACTACCTGAACCTGCTCATCGGTACGGAATTCGTGCTTTTCCGGCTTGAGCTGCAGCGCGTCGACCAGCGCGTGGCGCAATCGCTCGCTGTCGCCTGGGTAGCGACGCATCAGGCTCTTGAGGTCCAGCGCCCCTTCATGTCCTAGGCAAAGCACCAGCTTGCCTTCGGCCGTGACACGCACGCGGTTGCAGCTGCCGCAGAAGTTGTTGCTGTGCGGCGAAATGAAGCCAACCTGAGTTTCGCTACCAGCCACCTGCCAGTAGCGCGACGGACCGCCGGTGGCGTGGCTGCTGCGTATCAGCTGATGGCCGACTTCGATGCGTTCGCGCACTTCCTCGCTGGAGCAAAAGGTGATCTGGCGCTCATGGCTGGACACGGTGCCCAACGGCATTTCTTCGATGAAGCTGATATCCAGCCCGCGCTCGACGGCGAAATTCACCAGGTCGAGTACCTCGTCATCATTTCGACCTTTCTGAATCACGCTATTGAGCTTGATTCGGCGGAACCCGGCATTGCGCGCCGCCTCAATTCCTTCTAGCACCTGATCGAGCTTGTCACGACGGGTGAGCTCGGCGAAACGATCGCGCTTGAGCGAGTCCAGGCTGATATTCAGGCGTTTGACGCCGGCACCGCGTAATACCGGCGCCAGTGTTGGCAGTTGCGAGCCGTTGGTGGTGATCGCCAGGTCTTCCAACTCCTCACGCGCACCCAGGCGAGCCAGCAAACTAGGCAGACCCTTGCGCACAAGCGGCTCGCCGCCGGTCACGCGGATGCGCTTGACGCCTAGGCTGATGAAGGCGTCGGCGACCGCATAGAGCTCTTCGAGCGTGAGAATCTGCGCACGCGGTGCGAATACCATGTCTTCACTCATGCAATACGTGCATCTGAAGTCACAGCGGTCGGTAACCGACAATCTAAGGTAAGTGATGCGCCGGCCGAACGGGTCGACCAACTGAGAATCTGGCATGTCGCTCTCCAACGGCTTGATGCGCACGGACAAGACTATGCCGGAACGTGACGTGAGGCAAAGGTGGCGAGGCGAATGGCATGCAACAGCACGCCATTACGCAACGGGCATCCGTCAAACGTGAGCTGAACGTTTTGATGGGTTGCGCCTACAAGGGGGCCGGCCGTCATGCGACGCGGTTCACGACACACCCGATGCGGCCCGCCCGAAGGCAAAGTCCGGCACCGGCAACACTGGCTGCATGAACCTTCGGCTAACGCGCAACGATACTTTGATGGCACGACTCGAACACTAGGATAATTCGCCTTCGCCGATTCACCGGAGCTTTTGCAGATGGATAACGACGCCCTCCGATCGATGGGCTGGCGCGAGCGCCTCTACATCATCATCTTCTTCACCAATACGCCCGCCGGCAAACGCTTCGATACCTGGCTGCTTGGCGTTATCTTCGCGAGCCTGGTCGTGGTGATGTTCGACAGCGTTGCCTCCTACCGGGAGCAGCACGGAATGCTGTTGACTGGGCTGGAGTGGTGTTTCACGGCTATTTTCGCCATCGAATACCTGGTTCGGATCTATTGCCACCCAGAGCCGCGCAAATACATCTTCAGCTTCTACGGCGCCATCGATCTGCTGTCCGTTTTGCCGGCATTTATCGCGCTGTTTCTGCCGGACGCACAGTACCTGTTGGTGGTGCGCACCATTCGCATGCTACGCGTGTTCCGCGTCCTCAAGCTGACGCAATACCTGAGCCAGGCCAACTTTCTGCTGGTCGCGCTGCGTGGCAGCAAGCAGAAAATCGTCGTCTTCTTGCTCAGCGTCACTACGATGGTGCTGGTGTACGGCACGTTGATGTATGTGATCGAAGGTCCCGAGAACGGCTTCACCAGTATTCCGATGAGCATCTATTGGGCAGTGGTGACCATCACCACGGTGGGCTTCGGCGATATCGTCCCGCATACGGCGCTGGGCAAAGCGGTTTCTACATTGGTGATGATCACCGGTTACTCGATCATCGCCGTCCCCACCGGAATTTTTACAGCGGAACTGGCTACCGCGATGCGTGCCGACAGCTTGCAACACCGCTGCCCCACATGTGAAAAGCTCAGCCACGAGCCGAATGCGGCTTTTTGCAGTCGCTGTGGGAGCCAGCTTTTCAATCGAGCAGAACGCGACGCCGAAAGCTGATCTCCTTGACTGACCTGATCATTCAACAGCGCTGAGCAAGCCTTCTCATAAAGCCAAAGCCCATCGACAGTCGCCCAGAATCTTCCATCCGAACCGCCTCGGTACAGGGTTGTCACAACCTCTGACTTGCCGCGGGCCGGATGGAGACGCGAATGCCCTTGCTCAAACTGCTGCATTTCGCAGGCCTGCTGTGCTGGTGCGGCACCCTCTTATATCTGCCTGCGCTCATCGCGGCCGGTACCAAACGCAGTGATGCGCTTTTTTATCGAGACCATGCCCACCTGACCCGCATGGTTTTCAACCTCATAGGTACCCCGGCCGCGCTTATTGCGATCGGATCGGGAACCGCCCTGTTTCTACGCGACGGCATCATGGCCGGCTGGCTGATCGTCAAACTCAGCACGGTCGCCGGTATGGTGCTGTGCCACGCCCTGTGCGGCGTGCTTGTACTGCATATCGAACGCTCGCCGGAACAGAGCGTAAGCATTCGCTGCCGCTTTCTCGGCGTCGCTGTCGCGACCTTCATTACAGCAACGCTCTGGCTGGTACTGGCCAAGCCGTTTTAGCTCATGACTCAAACCGCTCGATCAACCGAATAACGCCCATGACCGAACGATCCAAACCTCATTCACGGCCCAGGTCAGACCTTGTCCAGATCGACCCCAACAGCATGCTCGTAAACCAACCGCCCGCCGAGATAGGCAGCCAGGGAGATCATCGCAGCGGTGATTGCCGACAGGTACAGCGCCCAGAACAGCATGCTGTCTCCATCGTTCTGGTAACGCAGCAACCAATTGAGCGAAGCCAACGAAAGCATCATCACCGCCAGGATTGCATGACACCAGGCGGTAATCTTCTGCCGAATCTCATGCACCGTAAGCAGATCGATCAAGCCGAAAATGCTGGCGACCCAGCCGCCCAGAGCACCCACACCGGCCAACCAGAGCCCTGCGCGCCACCAGAAATCATCCATCGTGAAGAGGTGGGCAATATCGACCGGCAGCAGTCCGGTCAAAGCCGCCACTGGAAAATGGATCAGCATCGGATGCAAGGGATGCCCGGCAATCGCGGCGCGGCTGTGGATGGAGTCTCGGTATCGGGCCATTCGGCTCTCCGGCGGCATTCAAGGGGACTGGGCACCCGCTCCCAACGAGTCGGCAGCCTCTTGAAATGGACCACACTGGCGCTGGCAGTTCCTTTGCTGAGCGCCTGCGGCGGCCCGCTGTCCGCCCTTAACCCAGCCAGCCCGATGGCACGGCAGGTGGCGAATGTCTGGTGGGGAATGTTCGCTTTCGCCACGCTAGTGCTGGTAGCCGTGAGTGCCCTATGGATCTATGCATTGGCGCGCAAACCGCGCAAGACCACCGATGAACAGGCCATACGACTCAATCGGCGCTGGGTCATAGGCGGCGGCATCGTGTTACCAAGCGTAAGCATCATCGTGTTGTTGATATTCGGCATCCCGACCGGGCGCAGCATGATTCCGCTGCCGGTCGAGGGCGAGCAACCATTAAGGGTCGAAGTCACCGGTCATCAATGGTGGTGGGAGGTGCATTACCCCGACAGCGGTGTTACCACAGCCAATCAGTTGATCATCCCGGCCGGTCGCCTGGTGGACGTGCAGGTCACCAGCGCCGATGTCATTCACTCGTTCTGGATCCCGCGGCTCGGCGGGAAGATGGACATGCTGCCCGGACGGACCAACATCATTCGCATCGAAACAGGGCATACCGGAATATTCCATGGCCAGTGCTCCGAGTTCTGCGGCCTGCAACATGCGCATATGAAGCTGCATGTCGAAGCGTTGGACGAATCCGGTTTCGGCGAATGGATCGCGGCGCGGGAAAATCTCAACTTTACGCAGCGCGCGCCCGGCGAGGCAGGAGAAGTCTTCCAGAACCGCTGCGGCCAATGCCATCGCGTCGCGGGGATTACCGACGGTAATCGCGCACCGGATCTTACCGATCTGGCAACACGGCCAAGCCTAGGCGCGGGCGTAATCGACAATGACGAAGAAGGCCTCCGCCGCTGGCTGCGTGAACACAAGACGCTCAAGTTCGGCAATGGCATGCCTGCCCACGACGACGTTCCGCCTGAAACCCTTGACCAGATCGCCGATTGGCTGGAGACGCTCGCTCCATGACTTACTTCGACAGAAGCAGCGCGCCCTCTACGGACCCGGATCAGCTCCACGACCAATTCAACGATGTCTGGGGCAACCCGCGCGGGTGGCGCGCGCTGACCATCGTCAACCACACCAGCATTGGCCTGCGCTTTTTGATTACCGGCGGGGTGTTCTTCCTGATCGGCGGCTTGATGGCGATGCTGATCCGCACCCAGCTCGCCCTGCCTGGCTATGTATTGATGGAGCCGGAAGTTTACAACCAGGTTTTCACCATGCACGGCTCGGTGATGATGTTTCTGTTCGCCGTACCAATGATGGAGGGATTGGCGGTCTACCTCATTCCCAAGATGCTTGGTGCGCGGGATCTCATCTTCCCGAGGCTGTCTGCGCTCGGTTATTACTGCTACCTCTTCGGCGGCATCATTCTGCTTTCCAGCGTGTTTCTCGGCGTGGCGCCCAAGGCCGGCTGGTTCATGTACACGCCGCTGTCGAGTTCGTCGCACATGCCTGGCGTCAACTCCGATTTCTGGCTGCTGGGCATCACCTTCGTCGAAATTTCGGCGGTGAGCGCCGGGGTCGAGCTGGTGGTGTCGATCCTGCGCACACGAACCAGCGGTATGGCGCTGCACAAGATGCCGCTCTATGCCTGGTACATCCTGGTCATGTCGCTGATGATCGTTTTCGGTTTCCCACCATTGATACTCGGCAGCATTCTGCTTGAACTGGAACGAGCCGCCGGCCTGCCATTCTTCGATACCGCCAAGGGCGGCGACCCCGTGCTTTGGCAGCATCTGTTCTGGCTGTTTGGCCATCCCGAGGTGTACATCATCTTCTTGCCGGGCGCCGGCATCGTCTCGACGCTGTTGCCAGTGTTCTGTCAGCGGCCCCTAGTGGGTTATCGCTGGGTGGTACTCGGCGTGCTGACGACCGGCTTCCTGAGCTTCGGGCTCTGGGTTCACCATATGTTCACCGTGGGCATCCCGGCCCTGGCGCTGGGTTTTTTCTCGGCGGCGAGCATGCTGGTGGCGATCCCTACGGGCGTGCAGATATTCGCCTGGATCGCCACGCTCTGGCTGGGCAAACCGGTGTACCACGTGCCGATGCTGTGGCTAGTGGGTTTTCTGATCGTCTTCGTCTGCGGCGGGCTGACTGGCGTGATGGTTGCTCTAGTGCCCTTCGACTGGCAGGTGCACGACACTCACTTCGTCGTCGCGCATATGCATTACGTGCTGGTCGGCGGCATGTTCTTTCCCTTGATGGCCGGGCTGTATTACTGGCTGCCGCACTTCTCAGGACGCATGCCCTCGGTACGGCTCGGCCGCTGGGGCTTCTGGCTGGTATTCATCGGTTTTAATGTGACCTTTCTGATCATGCATTGGACTGGCCTGATTGGCATGCCGCGCCGGGTCTATACCTACGACACGGGCCTGGGCTGGGACATGCCTAATCTGGTTTCGTCGATCGGCAGCTTCATCATGGCCATCGGTATTGCCACCATCCTGCTGGATATCGTATTGCACTTTCGCTTTGGCCAGCCCGCGGAGAAAAACCCGTGGAACGCCGACACGCTGGAATGGGCCACTAGCTTGCCACCGAGCCCATATAACTTCGTCAGCCTGCCGAACATAAGCGAGCGTCATCCACTGTGGAAGGACCCGGATCTACCGGACAGCATTGCTCGCGGCGAACACGCATTGACGACCATAGACCATGGCCGACGGGAAACCTGGGGCACGGACCCTTTGACCGGCAAGGTGCGCGAGATCATTCATCTGCCTGGCAACAGCTGGTTGCCATTCGTGGCTTCGGTGTTTTTAGCCGTGCTCTGCCTGAGCCTATTGAACAAGTTCTACTGGGTCGCCCTCAGCGCAACCATCGCAACGCTAATCGTGTTGTTCCGCTGGTCATGGGAAAACGGCGCGCATCCGGCTGCCGCGCCGGACGCGCAAACCCAGCCCGGCGAGCCGCCACTGCATTCGCGCACCTTCGATGGTCCGGGGCTGTGGGGCATGGGCGTGACGCTGCTGGCCAACGGCACTATGTATCTGTCGCTGCTGTTCGGCTGGTTCTACCTCTGGACAGTGTCGCCGCAATGGCAGGTGCCCGAGCAGTCGGACCTCAACGGCTGGCTGATGCTTGCCAGTGCCGCTCTGCTGACCGTCGGAACGCTGTGGATGCGCATCGTGCCGGCGCGATTGCGCCGTGGTAACAACGATCGGCTGTTGGGCAATCTCTGCGCTGTTGCAACCATCGGCCTGGTGCAATGCGCCACGCTACTGTGGGTGCTGCTCGGGGCCAATCTGCAGATAACCGAAACCGCACATGATGCAGTGATCTTCGTGATGCTGGCCTACAGCCTGATTCATTGCGCCCTGGCAACGATCCTTACCGTATTGCAGGCGATGCGGGTGATGTACGGCTATGTCGGTGACAAGGCACCCTACGAAACCGTGGTGGTCGAGCAGCTCTGGTATTACAACCTCGGCGTGATCTGGAGCGCCTACGCTGCAATCGTCCTGTTCCCGACCGCGTTGGGAGCCGCCTGATGAAGTATCGTCGCACTTCGATCTTTCACCCTGTACAGATCCCGTTCGGGCTGACGATCTGGAGCCTCTGGTTTGCTGCCATGTATGGCTCTCATGCCGTAGTCTGCTCGATTGCTCCGCCTGACCCTAATCAGGGCATTTTCAACTGGCTGAACGCCAGCTTCGGAGCTCTGACATTGTTGGTCGTCTTGCTGCTGCTTTGGTTAGGGCGCCGTTCCTGGAAGCTGTCGCGCCCGCCACATGATCTCAATGAGCGCCAGGTCTTCGTCACCAAGATTTCCTCGGGCATCCATTTCATTGCGGCGCTGTCCACGATATTCGTTGGACTTCAGCTGGCGTTTCTGCCGCCATGCATATGATTCGATGGGTTACAGACGCATCCTACGAACCGATTCAGGCCCGAGCGGAGGCATCAGTCGGTCTTCTTGCGAATCCAGTAGAGATAGGTGCCTTCTTCGGCGTGCTGCTCCACCAGCTCATGGCCGAGGAAGACGCAGAACTTAGGGATATCGCGTTGGGTGGACGGGTCGGTGGCGATCACCTTGAGCAGTTCGCCGCCACCGAGGCCGCGCACCTTGTTGTGCAGCATCATTACCGGCTCAGGGCAGTTGAGACCGCTGGCATCGAGCACCGCGTCGGCGGACAGTTCAGCAGATTGAGACATCACAGGCTCCATAAAACAGGTCGGCATTGTCGCGCAGACGGATCGTGCGGTCACCAGGCCCAACGTCACAGCCGACGCAAATGGCAGGTCACTTCCTCGCGGTCATGGTAAAGCTGCTTGCAGCCGATGCTGGCCTTCACCCCTCGTTCGGCAAGCCCATCTGCGATGCGTTCCAACAGGCGTTTCACCTCGGCGTAACGCTGCTTCATCGGCAATTTGAGGTTGACCACAGCCTCACGGCACAGGCCCTCGCCAATCCAGGTTTCCAGCAAAGCGGCATTTTTCGCCGGTTTCTCGACGATATCGCAGACCATCCAATCCACAGGACGCTTGGGACGGAAGGCAAAACCATCCGCGCGGTAATGCCCGACCAGCCCTGACTCAAGCAGCGTCTCGTTCATTGGCCCGTTGTCGACCGCCATTACCTCTATATCTCGATTGACCAGCTGCCAGGTCCAACCACCCGGCGAGGCGCCCAGGTCCACCGCGGTCATGCCCGCAGCCAGCCGCTCATCCCACTTATCGCGTGGAATGAAGTGGTGCCAGGCCTCTTCCAGTTTCAATGTCGACCGGCTCGGTGCCTGCCGCGGGAATTTCAGACGCGGAATGCCCATCGGCCACATGGCGCTGTTATCCGCTTCGGCGACGCCGAGAAATACCTCACGCCCGCTCTTGAAGGTCAATAGCAAACGCGGGCCGTCACCGCCCTCGCTCAATCGGCCCGCCTTTGTCAGCGCCTTGCGCAACGGTGCCTCGAACTTGCGGCAGAAGTTCGAAAGTTCCTTGCCATCGTTGGTGTCCAGCACTTCCAGCCAGAGGCTGCCGCACACGGGATAGGCTTGGAGATGTTCGAGCAACACGCCGATTCGGTCGGCTTCAGGTAAGGCCAGATAGTCGCCACGGGCCCATTGCCGGGGAAAGATCAGCCGGGAGAAGCGTACGCCGCGCATCAACCGCTCCGCGCCACCCTCCTCGCTGCAGACGAACTCGGCGCAAGCGCTGTCCGGTTTCGCCTTGGCGTAACCGGCCACATCAAGGCGAACGGCCTGATCGCTGATCTCGGCGCAGACTTCGTTTTCAAAGCCCGGTCGGCAATGCAGCAGCAATGTTTTCATGGTACGAACCCTGTAGTCGGCGCGACGGTGCAATGGCGTGCGAGCGCTCTGCGACCAAAGCCGCACATCATAGCCGAGTGGGGAACCCGAGGCGTGCTGCCCCGGTCCAGTGAACAGTTAGCTGGAATCAATCGAGCGAATACAGCCCCGTCAGCGCCTGCAAAATGCCGAGGCAAGGATTCCATCGCCGTCGACGCCAGTCGGCGGCCAGTTTCGTGGCGAAACACTTCGCCAGGGGCTAGTTTCAACACAACGCTCCCCATCCCAGTCAAGCCCGACCGTGCGGGCACAAGGAGAGACGAATGCCATCCCTGGACAGCCTGAACTGCCGCCGAAGCCTCGATGTGAACGGCAAGACCTATCATTACTACAGCCTTGCTGAAGCGGCGAAGCAATTGGGCGACATCAGTCGTCTACCGACCTCCCTCAAGGTTCTGCTGGAGAATCTGCTGCGCTGGGAGGATGACGTCACGGTGCGCGCCGATGACTTCACCTCGTTGGCGGTGTGGCTGAAGACCCACACCTCCGAACGCGAAATCCAGTACCGCCCCGCGCGCGTGCTGATGCAGGATTTCACCGGCGTGCCTGCGGTCGTCGATCTGACCGCCATGCGCGATGCCGTGTCCCGAGCCGGCGGCGATCCACAACGCATCAATCCGCTGTCACCGGTGGATCTGGTGATCGACCACTCGGTGATGGTCGACCGTTTCGGCAGCAACAAGGCGTTCGAGCAGAACGTCGACATCGAAATGCAGCGCAACGGTGAACGCTACGAGTTCCTGCGCTGGGGCCAGCAGGCATTCGATAATTTCCGCGTGGTGCCGCCGGGCACCGGTATATGCCACCAGGTCAACTTGGAATACCTGGGCCAAGTGGTGTGGACCAAAGAAGAAAACGGCGAAACCATCGCATACCCGGACACCCTGGTCGGCACCGATTCGCATACAACCATGATCAACGGCCTCGGCGTGCTGGGTTGGGGCGTGGGCGGTATCGAGGCGGAAGCGGCCATGCTCGGCCAGCCCGTATCGATGCTGATTCCTGAAGTAGTCGGCATGCGCCTGACCGGAAAACTCAACGAAGGCGTGACGGCTACCGATCTGGTACTCACCGTCACCCAGATGCTGCGCAAGCAGGGGGTGGTGGGCAAATTCGTCGAATTCTTCGGTCCCGGCCTCGACAATCTTCCCCTTGCCGACCGCGCGACCATCGGCAACATGGCACCCGAATACGGCGCGACCTGCGGTTTTTTCCCGGTGGATCAGGTCACGATTGATTACCTGCGCCTGACCGGGCGCGACGAGGACCGCATCGCGCTGGTCGAGGCGTACAGCAAGGCCCAGGGCATGTGGCGGGACAGCAATTCACCGGACCCGGTGTTCACCGCCACTCTGGAACTGGACCTCAGCCAGGTGCAGCCTTCTCTCGCCGGACCCAAGCGTCCACAGGACAGGGTTTCGCTGGGTGACATTGGCGCCAACTTCGATCTCCTACTGGAAACCAGTGGCAAGACTCAGCAAGCCAACAGCTCGGTGCCCGTAGCTGGCGAGGATTTCGGTCTCAAGCATGGCGCAGTCGTCATCGCGGCGATTACCTCCTGCACCAACACTTCCAACCCCAACGTCCTGATGGCCGCTGGACTGGTAGCAAAGAAGGCGCTCGAACGCGGTTTGAAGCGTGCGCCATGGGTGAAATCCTCCCTCGCGCCCGGCTCCAAGGTCGTCACCGATTATCTAGAGCGCGCCGGGCTGACCACCTACCTGGATCAGCTTGGTTTCAATCTCGTCGGTTATGGCTGCACCACTTGCATCGGCAACTCCGGACCGTTGCCCGAGGCCATTGGCCAAGCGGTCACCGACAACGATCTGATCGTGTCCTCCGTGCTCTCCGGCAACCGCAACTTCGAGGGACGCGTGCATCCGCTGGTGAAGGCCAACTGGCTGGCTTCGCCGCCGCTGGTGGTGGCCTTTGCGCTTGCCGGTACAACCCGAATCAATATGGATAAGGACCCACTCGGCTACGACGAGCAGAATCAGCCGGTCTACCTTAAGGACATCTGGCCGACCAGCGCCGAAGTAAACGAAGCGGTCAGCAAGATTGATGGGCAAATGTTCCGTACACGCTATGCGGACGTATTCAGCGGCGACGAGCATTGGCAGTCCATCGCAGTAACCGCTGGCGATACCTATAAATGGAACAGCAATTCGAGCTATGTGCAGAATCCGCCGTTCTTCGAGGACATCGGCCAACCGCTGGTGCCGCCAGCAAATGTCGAGAATGCGCGCATTCTCGCTCTGTTTGGCGACTCCATCACCACTGACCACATCTCGCCAGCTGGCAACATCAAAGCCAGTTCGCCCGCCGGTCTGTACCTGCAGCAACTGGGCGTAAAGCCGGAAGACTTCAACTCCTATGGCTCGCGTCGAGGCAATCATGAAGTGATGATGCGCGGGACATTCGCCAACATCCGCATCAAGAACGAGATGCTGGGTGGCGAAGAAGGCGGCAATACGTTTCATCAGCCGAGCGGAGAGCGCATGTCGATTTACGACGCGGCAATGCGCTACCAGACCGAAGGCGTGCCGCTGGTGGTGATAGCCGGCAAGGAGTACGGCACCGGCTCCAGCCGCGACTGGGCGGCCAAGGGCACCAACCTGCTCGGGGTGAAAGCTGTGATCGCCGAAAGCTTTGAGCGCATCCACCGCTCCAACCTGATCGGCATGGGCGTGCTGGCGCTGCAGTTCGTCGGTGATCAGACGCGCAAATCATTAAGCCTGACCGGTAACGAGACGCTCTCTATCCGAGGTCTCAGTGCCGACATCAAACCACGTCAGCTCCTGACCGTGGATGTGGAGCGCGAGGACGGCTCACGAGACAATTTCCAAGTGCTCTGCCGCATCGACACGCTCAATGAAGTCCAGTACTTCAAGGCCGGCGGCATTTTGCATTATGTCCTAAGACAGTTGATCGAAGCCTGAGCGCCACGCATCCCTGGCGCCCCTTCAACGCTCGCTCGCAACACTGTTGCAGCGGGCGTCTTGTTTCTGCGAATGTTTGTCGGTTGATGCTCAACTGATTGGTTTTGCTGCCGTTAATAAGACATGGCTTGCCGTCATCGACTGCCCAAGAACATCAAAACCATCCCGAACTGCCAGGCGTACCCTCATGCGAAACAACCAGCCCATCACTCAGCGTGAATATGCATTCCCAGAGCAGCAGCGGCTGATTTCCACCACGGACCTCAAAGGCCAGATCAGCTACTGCAACGACATATTCGCCGAAGTCAGCGGCTTCGAGCGCGGCGAATTGATCGGCTCGCCGCATAACCTGATCCGTCACCCGGACGTGCCGGCCGCCGTTTTCGCCCACATGTGGCGGACGCTTAAGGATGGCAAACCCTGGATGGGCATCGTCAAGAATCGACGCAAGAATGGCGACCATTACTGGGTCAACGCCTATATGACGCCCATGCTCGATCTGCAGCGCAAGATCGTCGGTTACGAGTCAGTTCGCACCAAGCCCACACGTGAACAGGTGCAGCGGGCGGAGGCACTTTATGCGCGACTTAATGCGGGCAAGAGCGGCGTGCCACGTCGCGACAAGTGGCTGCCCGTCGCAGTCAATTGGCTGCCGTTCATTTGCATCAGCCAGATCGGTTTCATGGTCGGTTTATGGCTCGATCACATCTGGGGGTTCGCATTGGCTGCGCTGCTTTCCGTGCCGCTGGGACTCGCCGGGCGGCATTGGCAGATGCGCGGCATGAGCCGGTTGGTACGGCTGGCCGAACAATCAACGAGCGACCCGCTGATCGCCCAGATGTACACCGACAGTCAGGGCGCCGAAGCCCGGCTGGAAATGGCGATGCTCAGCGAACATGCACGACTGAAGACCTGTCTGACCCGTCTTCAGGACAGCGCCGAGCAGCTTCAGCAGCAAGCCAAGCGCGCAGATGAACTGGCGCACAGCTGTTCCGACGGTTTGGCGCGTCAGCATCACGAGACCGAACAGGTCGCCACGGCCATTAATCAAATGGCCGCAACGACTCAGGAGGTTGCCGGCAACGTAGCCCTGGCGGCCGGTGCCACCGAAGAGGCCAGCCGGCTCGCCGCCGAGGGCCGAGAAATCAGCGCACAGACCCGCAAGGCCATCGAGTCGCTGGCCAGCGCGGTGACAGAGACGGGCGATGCGGTTTCAGCGCTGGCGAAGAACAGCGACGAAATTGGCACCGTCGTCGATGTGATCAAAAGCATTGCCGACCAGACCAACTTGCTTGCACTCAATGCAGCCATCGAAGCAGCTCGCGCCGGGGAAAGCGGTCGTGGCTTCGCGGTGGTCGCCGACGAGGTCCGCCAACTGGCCCAGCGCACCGCTACGGCCACAGGCCAGATTCATCAACTGATTGAAAAACTTCAGCTGCAGGCACGCCAGGCCGTTGAAACCACCGAACAGGGCCGCGCTCAGGCGAGCCGTGGCGTGGAAAGGGTAATCGACGCGGACAAGGCGCTCGCCGGCATCAGCACCGCGGTGGAAAGCATCATCGATATGACCTCGCAGATCGCCTCGGCGACCGAGCAGCAGAGTGCAGTTGCCGAGGAAATCAGCCACAACGTCAGTAATATTGCCCGCCTCGCCGATCAGACCGCGGGTGATGCACAAAGCTCGACGTTGCTCTCCGAGGAACTGGCCGCAACCGCGCAGTCCCAATACACCCTGGTGGAGCGCTTCAACCGCTGAACGATCGGTTATGCAGAAACGCCGCGACTGCGTTCGCGGCGTTATCGAGATGCTGATCGTGAGTCAGTCCCGATCGTTTCAGAGGCTTTAGATCATGGTCGGCGGTTGCCAGCCAGCTGAGGCGAATCGCCGGCGATAGCGGGTATCCGGCGACCGTATTCCGGTCACCCAGCGCGTCGCGCTCACCCTGAACGATCAGGGTCGGCGTACGTAGCTCGGCAAGATGCGCCACGCGCGGCTTCTCTGGCTTTCCTGTGGCATAAAAGGGATAACCCAGACACACCAGCGCATCAACCTCCAGCTCATCGGCCAGGAGGCTGGCCATCCGTCCGCCCATCGATTTGCCACCGATCGCCAGCCGCCCTGCGGTTTGCTGTCGGACATAGCCATAAACGTCCCGCCATTGTTGTAGCAGTAGCGCCTGAGGGTTCGGTGGACGTTTGCGCCCGGTATGGCGCCGCTCTGCCATGTAGGCGAATTCGAAACGGAACACCTCTATTCCACGCGCGACGAGGCGCTCGGTCATCTGCGCCATGAACGGGCTGTCCATCGGCGCCCCTGCGCCGTGCGCGAGGATCAGGCTCGCGCAGGCTTCGTCGCACGGGCGATTGACCGTGACGAGCGGGACCTCGCGTCCCGGCGTGCATTGATCGCCCTGAATATCAGTCATCTGAATTTCCCATGGCTTTCCCGACATCTATCGAATAACCAGTTACGCCCACAAAAAACTCGTCATGATCCGTCTATAGCAATTCGTATGTACACATCGTCTCTTACCGCGATAGAGGCACATGGTCCGCCAACTACCATCAGTGACGTGGGAAATCGAGCCATCCGCAACGTGCCGCAACACAACTTCCTTGGGAGGTACAACGATACCTGCGCTGTTTTCGACCAGGCCCGCCCCAAAAAGCCTCAGTGCGACGCTCTGTCGCAGACCGTCCAGTCCATCCTCGCTTTGCCCGTGTGCCCGCCTGCTCCTATATTCTTCTCCACTCGCCGGACTACGCAGAATTACAAGGCGAAGCTCTCGATTCAGCACATCGGCATGATGTGAAAAACGACCCTGCAAATCGCATGGAAAACGCTTGGGATCAGGGTCCGAACGGCACGAGATGGCCTGGGCCTCGTTTGCATTGCCCCCCTCCTTTCTCCATACTTGCCGCCGTTTTTGCCCCTCTGAAATGCCATTAGCGTGGAAGCCTTGCATGAGCACAGCAATAAGTGAGACTGCATATAACTATAAGGTGGTTCGCCAATTCGCCATCATGACGGTGGTGTGGGGAATCCTTGGGATGGGTCTGGGCGTTCTTATCGCCTCGCAGCTGGTGTGGCCCGCACTCAACTTCGACCTACCGTGGGCCAGCTTCGGTCGTTTACGCCCGCTGCACACCAACCTGGTGATCTTCGCGTTCGGCGGCTGTGCCCTTATGGCCACCTCGCTCTACGTGGTACAGCGCACCAGCCAGACCCGGCTGATATCCGACGGTCTGGCCGCGTTTACCTTCTGGGGTTGGCAAGCAGTGATCGTCCTGGCGATCATTACTCTCCCGCAAGGCTTCACCAGCAGCAAGGAATACGCCGAGCTCGAATGGCCGATCGATATTCTGCTGGCGGTCGTCTGGATCAGCTACGCGATCGTATTCTTCGGCACCATCGTGAAGCGCAAAGTAAGCCATATCTACGTAGGTAACTGGTTTTACGGTGGCTTCATCCTGGTTACGGCGATGCTGCACATTGTCAACAACCTCGAAATCCCGGTTTCTTGGTTCAAGTCTTATTCGATTTATTCCGGCGCCACCGATGCC
Organism: Stutzerimonas sp. VN223-3; assembly: GCF_045999685.1. Classification (NCBI taxonomy): domain Bacteria; kingdom Pseudomonadati; phylum Pseudomonadota; class Gammaproteobacteria; order Pseudomonadales; family Pseudomonadaceae; genus Stutzerimonas; species Stutzerimonas sp. VN223-3. The sequence continues at coordinate 1,814,125 of NZ_RBEC01000001.1, forward strand.
ATGGTGCAGTGGTGGTACGGCCATAATGCCGTGGGCTTCTTCCTGACCACCGGCTTCCTGGGCATGATGTACTACTTCGTTCCGAAGCAGGCTGAGCGCCCCGTGTACTCCTATCGCCTGTCCATTGTGCACTTCTGGGCACTGGTCACGCTGTACATCTGGGCCGGCCCGCACCACCTGCACTACACCGCTCTACCAGAGTGGGCCCAGAGCCTGGGCATGGCGATGTCGATCATTCTGTTGGCACCGAGCTGGGGCGGCATGATCAACGGCATGATGACGCTGTCTGGCGCCTGGCATAAGCTGCGCACCGACCCGATCCTGCGCTTCCTGGTGGTGTCGCTGGCGTTCTACGGCATGTCGACATTCGAAGGTCCGATGATGGCCATCAAGACTGTCAACGCGCTGTCCCACTACACCGACTGGACCATCGGCCACGTTCACGCTGGCGCTCTCGGCTGGGTAGCGATGATCTCAATCGGCTCCCTGTATCACCTGATTCCGAAGGTCTTCGCTCGCGAGCAGATGCATAGCATCGGGCTGATCAATGCCCACTTCTGGCTGGCGACCATAGGCACCGTGTTGTATATCGCCTCGATGTGGGTCAACGGTATCACTCAGGGCCTGATGTGGCGCGCGGTCAACGAAGACGGCACCCTCACCTACTCCTTCGTCGAGGCGCTGGAAGCCAGTCATCCGGGCTTCATCGTTCGAGCATTGGGCGGTGCGTTCTTCCTCACCGGCATGCTGCTGATGGCCTACAACACCTGGCGTACCGTGCGTGCCGCCAAGCCGGCTGAATACGAAGTCGCTGCGCAGATCGTCTGAGGAGCCGAGCATGAAAAGTCACGAGTTACTTGAAAAGAACGTTGGCCTGCTGGCCCTGTTCATGACCCTGGCTGTCAGCCTTGGCGGTCTGACGCAGATCGTCCCGCTGTTTTTCCAGGACGTGGTCAATGAGCCGGTAGAAGGCATGAAGCCACGCACTGCTCTGGAGCAGGAAGGTCGCGATATCTACATCCGTGAGGGCTGCGTTGGCTGCCACTCACAGATGGTTCGCCCATTCCGTGCCGAGACCGAGCGTTATGGTCACTACTCCGTCGCTGGCGAGAGCGTATACGACCACCCATTCCTGTGGGGTTCCAAGCGCACCGGCCCGGATCTGGCCCGCGTTGGTGGTCGCTACTCCGATGACTGGCACCGCGCGCACCTCTACAACCCGCGCAACGTGGTGCCCGAATCGAAGATGCCGTCCTACCCTTGGCTGGTAGAAAACAAGCTCGACGGCAAACATACCGCCGCCAAGCTGGAAGCACTTCGCAGCGTAGGCGTGCCCTACACCGATGAAGACATTGCCGGAGCCAAAGACGCCGTGAAGGGCAAGACCGAGATGGATGCTCTGGTGGCCTTCCTGCAAAGCCTTGGCACCTCCCTCACGAACAAACGGTAACGCATGATGGAAATCGGGACTCTTCGCGGCCTGGGCACCATTTTGGTATTCGTCGCCTTCATTGGCCTCGTGCTCTGGGCCTACAGCAGCAAACGCAAGAAAAGCTTCGACGAAGCCGCAAATCTGCCCTTCGCTGACGAGACCGACATCAAGAAGCGTGAAGAAGAAGCTTCCAGGAGTAAGAAATAAATGACCACGTTTTGGAGCTGGTACGTCACCCTGCTGAGCCTGGGCACCATTGCGGCACTGGTCTGGCTGCTGCTTGCGACCCGCAAGGGGCAGCGTGGCGACAGTACAGAAGAAACCGTCGGCCATTCCTATGATGGCATCGAGGAATATGACAATCCGCTGCCCAAGTGGTGGTTCATGCTGTTTGTCGGCACGGTGATTTTCGCCCTCGGCTACCTTGCCCTTTATCCGGGCCTGGGTAATTGGAAAGGTGTGCTGCCTGGCTATGAAGGTGGCTGGACGCAGGTTAAAGAATGGCAGCGCGAGATGGACAAGGCGAACGAGCAGTACGGCCCGCTCTACGCCAAGTTCGCTGCAATGCCAGTCGAGCAAGTCGCTCAAGACCCTCAGGCCCTGAAAATGGGCGGACGTCTGTTCGCTTCGAATTGCTCGGTCTGCCATGGCTCGGACGCCAAGGGTGCCTATGGCTTCCCTAACCTCACCGACCACGATTGGTTGTATGGTGGAGAGCCGGAAACCATCAAGACCACCATCATGGGTGGGCGCCAGGCGGCCATGCCTGCCTGGGCTAACGTGATTGGCGAAGATGGCATCCGCAACGTCGCCGGTTATGTTCGTAGCCTGTCTGGTCGCGATATCCCTGAGGGCATCAACGCCGACATCGAGCAAGGTCAGAAAATCTTCGCCACCAACTGTGTAGCCTGTCATGGCCCTGATGCCAAAGGCACCCAGGCCATGGGCGCGCCGAACCTGACAGACAACGTCTGGCTTTATGGCTCGAGTTTCGGACAGATTCAGCAGACTCTGCGCTATGGTCGTAATGGTCGTATGCCTGCTCAGCAAGACCACCTTGGCAATGACAAGGTGCACCTGCTGGCCGCCTATGTGTACAGCCTCTCGCAAAAGTCGGAGAACTGATCCGATCGGTCTCAGGCGCGACCGACAGTCGCACCTGAGATCGACCATCGAGGCGTACCATTCGCAGCAGGTAAGCAAAAGATCCCGGTCGGCACGTATCGGCCGGGACACTCACCCTCCGCCGTGGTATGCATTCGATGTCTGAGCAAATCCCCGTCCATGATGTAACTCCCCCGGCCAAGGTCAACGCGTCAACGGACCTCTACGCCGCCCGTGAAAAGATCTATACCCGCTCGTTCACCGGCCTGTTCCGCAATCTGCGACTCGTCGGCGGCGCGCTGCTATTCGTACTCTATTTCGGCACCGTATGGCTGACCTGGAACGGCCGACAAGCCGTCTGGTGGAACCTGCCCGAGCGTAAGTTCTATATTTTCGGCGCCACGTTCTGGCCTCAGGACTTCATCCTGCTTTCGGCGCTGCTGATCATTTGCGCCTTCGGGCTGTTCTTCATTACCGTATTTGCTGGGCGTGTCTGGTGTGGCTATACCTGCCCGCAGAGCGTGTTCACCTGGGTATTCATGTGGGCGGAAAAAGTCACCGAAGGCGACCGCAACCAGCGCATGAAGCTCGACAAGGCGCCCATAAGCTCAACCAAGTTGCTGCGAAAGTTTGCCAAGCACGCGATCTGGCTGGGCGTTTCGTTGGCAATCGGTATCACGTTTGTGGGTTATTTCACCCCGATTCGAGATCTGGTGCCTGATCTGCTGACGTTCCAAGTGGGTGGCTGGGCGGCCTTCTGGATTGGCTTCTTCACTCTCGCCACTTATGGCAACGCCGGCTACCTGCGTGAGCAGGTGTGCATTTACATGTGTCCCTACGCACGCTTCCAGAGTGTGATGTTCGACAAGGACACCCTGATCGTCTCCTACGACCCGCGCCGTGGCGAGCGCCGCGGCCCTCGCAAGAAGGACGCTGATTACAAAGCCATGGGCCTCGGTGATTGCATCGATTGCACCATGTGCGTCCAGGTTTGCCCGACGGGCATCGACATCCGTGACGGCCTACAAGTCGAGTGTATCGGCTGTGCCGCCTGCATCGACGCCTGCGACACCATTATGGATAAGATGAACTACCCACGCGGGTTGATCAGCTACACAACCGAGCACAACCTGTCTGGGCAGAAGACCCGCATGGTTCGCCCACGATTGATCGGCTACGCCATCGCGCTGACGACGATGATGGGTGTGTTCGCCTATGCCGTCACCGATCGCTCGCTGGTCAAGCTCGATGTGCTCAAGGACCGGGTGCTCTATCGCGAGAACCAGCAAGGCAGAATCGAAAACGTCTATACCCTCAAGGTGATGAACAAGGCTCAGAAGGAGCAGATCTTCGTCATCGAAGCCACTGGTCTGGACGACCTGCAATACGAAGGTCGCAATGAAATCCACGCTGCGGCCGGTGAGCTGATCACCGTTCCGGTGGAGCTCTCGGTCGCACCGGAAAAGCTGCCATCGAGCACAAACGAAATCGTCTTCCACATCAGATCGGTAGACGATTCCTCAATCGAAGATGAGTCGGAGAGCCGTTTCATCGGCCCGAGCATCCGCTGAACAGGTAGCACATGAGCATTTCCGACAACGAAAACACCCGGTGGTATACCCAATTTTGGGCCTGGTTTGTCATCGGCATCCTGCTGCTGTCGGTGATACTCGGCACCTCGATGCTGACCATCGCCATCCGCAATGCCGACACTCTGGTATCGGACAACTACTACGATGCCGGCAAAGGCATCAACCAGGCGCTGGAACGCGAGAAACTCGCCGAGCGCCTGCAGGTACAGGCGCAACTGGTGCTCAACGACGAGCGCGGGCTGGCCGAACTGCAGCTGAGCGGTAACAGCCGCCCACAGCAAGTGATCCTCAATCTGCTCTCGCCGACGCAGCCCGAACGCGATCGCCGCATCATTCTGCAGACCCAGGGTAACGGGTTCTATCAGGGACAGATGCAGGAGCCGGTAACAGGCCGGCGCTTCGTCGAATTGCTCGGCCGTGAAGGTGATCAGGACTGGCGCTTGTTCAAGGAAATGGAAATCGCGAGCGGTCAGACACTCGAACTGAGCTACTGACCAGCCGATGGCGAGCCCCCTGCCCTGCTATCACTGCGGCCTGCCGGTTCCTGCTGGCAGCGCCTATCAGGCCCGCGTGCTCAACGAGACGCGGGCGCTGTGCTGCCCAGGCTGCCAGGCCGTGGCGGAAGCGATCGTCAACGGCGGCCTGGAAAGCTATTACCTGCATCGCAGCGAAGCCTCGATCAATCCCGACGCATTGCCTCAGGCGTTGACCGATGAGCTTGCACTGTACGACCGCAAGGATGTGCAACAGCCATTCGTGCAGCACGAAGGCGAGCTCGCCAACACCTCGCTGATGATCGAAGGCATCAGCTGTGCCGCCTGCGGCTGGCTGATCGAGCGTCACCTGCGCGGCCTCGACGGTATTGCCGAGGCGAGCCTGAATCTCTCCAACCATCGCCTGCGGGTGCGCTGGAACGATTCGGCGCTGCCGCTCAGTGAATTGCTCGCCGAGCTTCGACGTATCGGCTATGCCGCCCACCCCTACCAAGCTGATCAGGCGGCAGAGCGGCTCGCGCGGGAGAACCGCCGCAGCATGCGCCAGCTGGGTGTGACCGGGCTGCTCTGGATGCAGGTGATGATGGCAACCATGGCGACGTGGCCAGAGTTCAACATCGACCTCTCGGCCGGCATGGCCAGCATTCTGCGCTGGACTGCGCTGCTGCTGACGACCCCTATCGTTTTCTATTGCTGCACCGATTTCTTCAAGGGCGCCTTGAGAGATCTGCGTACCCGCCATCTGACCATGGATGTTTCGGTTTCGCTCGCCATCGGCGGCGCCTATCTCGCCGGTATCTGGTCCACCCTGACCGGTCAGGGCGAGCTGTATTTCGATGCCGTGGGCATGTTTGCCCTGTTTCTGCTTGCCGGACGCTATATGGAACGCCGCGCGCGGGAACGCACTGCCGCGGCTACTGCTCAATTGGTCAATCTCCTACCCGCGTCGTGCCTGAAACTCGCCGAGGACGGCCAATCCGCGCGCATCCTGCTCAGTGAATTAGCGGTCGGTGATCGGGTGCTGGTGCAGCCAGGCGCTCTGGTCCCGGCTGATGGCCGCATCGTCAGCGGGCATTCCAGCATCGACGAATCGGTACTTACTGGCGAATACCTGCCGCAGCCACGAAGCGCCGGTGATGCGGTCACTGCTGGCACCCTAAATGTCGAGGGCGCGCTGACTGTCGAGGTCCAGGCGCTGGGCGACGACACCCGGCTGTCCGCCATTGTGCGTCTGTTGGAGCGTGCACAGTCGGACAAACCGCGCCTCGCCGAGCTGGCCGACCGTGTCGCCCAGTGGTTCCTGCTGATCGTTCTGTTGACCGCAGCTATCGTCGGCATCGTCTGGTGGCAGCTCGATCCGCAACGGGCTTTCTGGATCGTCCTTGCCCTGCTCGTCGCCACCTGCCCGTGCGCGTTGTCGTTGGCCACCCCGACAGCCCTGACCACGGCTACCGGCACGCTGCATAAACTTGGCCTATTGCTCACCCGCGGACATGTTCTGGAAGGTCTCAACCACATCGATACCGTGATTTTCGATAAGACCGGCACACTTACCGAAGGGCGCCTGACCTTGAGCGAGGTTCGCCCGTTGGGCGGATTGGATGCCAACGCCTGCCTGGAGCTGGCCGCCGCATTGGAAAACCGCTCCGAACACCCTATTGCCAAGGCCTTCGGTCGAGCGCCGCAAGCAGCCGATGCGGTGGACAGCGTGCCGGGGCTAGGCCTCCAGGGTTCGGTCGGCGGACGCACCTTGCGCATTGGTCAGCCAACGTTCGTCGCTGCAGGCTATGCAGGCCCGCCTCCCGTTATCCCGGGAAACCAGGGTCAGTGGCTGCTGCTTGGCGACGCGCAGGGCCCGCTGGCATGGTTGATATTGAACGATCGTCTGCGCGACGACGCACCCGCTCTGTTGCAGGCCTGCAAACGCCGAGGCTGGAAAACGATCTTGCTGTCCGGTGACAGCTCGCCGATGGTCGGCGACATAGCCCAACAGTTAGGCATCGAAGAGGCACACGGCGGGTTGACCCCGGCCGACAAGCTCGTCCATCTGCAGCGACTCCAAGCAGAGGGCCGTCGCGTGTTGATGCTTGGCGACGGCGTGAATGACGTTCCGGTCCTGGCCGCAGCGGATATCAGCGTGGCGATGGGCTCGGCAACCGACCTGGCCAAGACCAGTGCGGACGCAGTCCTGCTTTCCAACCGGCTCGACAGTCTTGTGCAGGCCTTCACCGTGGCGCGCCGAAGCCGTCGCATCATCATCGAAAACCTCGCCTGGGCGAGCCTCTATAACGGCCTGATCCTGCCGTTCGCAGCCATAGGTTGGGTGACGCCGCTATGGGCAGCACTGGGTATGTCTGCGAGTTCGCTGCTGGTGGTGTTGAACGCATTGCGGCTGACCCGGCTGCCGGCATCGCTTGCGGTCCGACAACCCGATCCGCCTGGCGTAGGATGAAGACAGCTCCATACCTGATCAGCTTTGCCCTGCCGCAGCACTATCTGGAGGCCCCATGGCCGCACTCTACATATTGATTCCCGTCGCCATCGTTCTGGTTGCACTGGCCATCTGGGTATTCTTCTGGGCAGTCGACAGCGGTCAGTACGATGATCTCGATGGCCCCGCGCATAGCATTCTTTTCGATGAAGAAGATCCCAAGCATCGTGCGGGCATCGAACAAGCGGACCAGGGCAGCGAGGAGAAATCCGATCGTGGCTGAGCTGTTACCACTGCTGGTATCTGCTGTGGTGCTCGGCCTGCTCGGCGGCGGGCACTGCCTGGGCATGTGCGGCGGCTTGATGGGCGCGCTGACCATGGCTATTCCTGTCGAGCAGCGCGGCAAACGCCTGCGCCTGTTAGTTGCCTACAATCTGGGGCGAGTATTGAGCTACACCGGCGCGGGCCTGCTGATCGGTCTCGCTGGCTGGGCCGTTGCCAACAGCCCGGCAGCCATGGCGCTGCGGGTTGTAGCGGCATTGCTACTTGTCAGCATGGGACTTTATCTGGCGGGTTGGTGGAGTGGGCTGACGCGTGTTGAAGCCGTAGGCCGAGGCTTGTGGCGCCATATTCAGCCGTTTGCAAGCCGGCTCATGCCGGTCAAGAGCATCCCTCGAGCTTTGCTACTCGGTGCGCTCTGGGGCTGGCTGCCCTGTGGTCTGGTCTATAGCACCTTGCTCTGGGCTGCGAGCCAGGGCGATGCGCTGGACAGTGCGTTGCTGATGCTGGCATTCGGTATCGGCACCTGGCCTGTGCTACTGGCAACGGGTCTGGCAGCAGAGCGGCTGACCGCTCTGCTGCGCAAGCGCGGCGTGCGAATGCTTGGCGGGATGATGGTGATACTGTTCGGCCTGTGGACCTTGCCCGGCCCCCATCAGCAGTGGCTGATGGGGCACGGCGCCGGCGAGGTTTCAACGCAGGAACGGACGCCCGCGCATCTGCACCATTAATCGCTCTGCGCATGACGGTGCCGATCAGCGGCCGTCCTGCAACCCCTGCGCTTGTGGCTCGACTGTATCGGTTAGGGCTCCTTCGGCAACTGGCGCTTATGTGCCGACTTGTCATAGGTTTCGACGATGATACGGGCCGCCTCGTCGGGTACCGACTGCCCATGCAGAAAGGCATCAATGTCTTCATAGCGCACACCGTGCGCCGCTTCGTCCGGTTTACCCGGAGAAAGCTCTTCGAGATCCGCCGTTGGAACCTTCTTTACCAGTTGCTCAGGTGCGCCTAAGGCGGCGGCAAGCTCGCGAACCTGACCCTTGACCAGACCCGCCAGGGGTGTCAGGTCGCAGGCGCCGTCACCGAATTTGGTGAAAAATCCCATTACCGCTTCGGCAGCATGGTCGGTGCCGATGACCAGGCCCTGCCGCGCGTTCGCGATGGTGTACTGCGCCACCATGCGCATCCGCGCTTTGGTGTTGCCAAGTACGAAGTCGCGTTTCTCTGCAGAGAGCGGGTCCAATGCCTCGATGGCACGCGATAGCCCTTGGACGGCGGCACCGATATTGACCGTATGGCACTCGTCCGGCTTGATCGTATCGACCGCCAGCTGCGCCTCGTCCTCGTCGTGTTGAACCTGATACGGCAGACGGACCGCGATAAAACGGTAATCGTCCCCTTCGCCTGCAGCGCGCATGCCTTCCACCGCGCGCTGCGCGAGCAGGCCTCCTGTGGTCGAGTCGACACCACCGCTGATACCGAGCACCAGGGTCTTCATCCCGGATTCGCGCAGGCAGTCCTGAATAAAGCCAACTCGTCGGTCGATCTCAGCCTGAACGGCCGCCGGACCGTCGAAGGACGGACGAACGTTGAGTGCGGCAGCGATCTCTTGCTGGCGGCTATGCATGAATGTCTCCTGTGCCTATTGGACGATATGATTTAGTGCCGTAGTTGGCCATCCGACCATATTTCAACGAATAAATCTCTCTGTATATGCCGGTCCCGAGCTCGACGCAGATTCGTTACCCGCGTGCCATCGGTCAGGTTGGCGGCTGCGTCCGAAGAGAATCCCGCCTTTTCAGATTGCCAAAGCAGCAAGGTACTCGCGCCAATTGGCGGTGCGCACTGCCTGGGTTAATCTTGCGCGTCCCGTTATGCCCGTTGCGGCGCAAACGTGAACGCCGACCCCCACCCGGAGCCTCGTTATGATCTTCGATGAATTTGCGATCAAGACACTGATACGTCCGGTCCCGGACTTCCCGAGCTCGGGTGTGGTATTCCGTGATATCACGCCGCTGCTGCAGTCGCCAAAAGCGCTGAGAATGGTTGTGGACAGCTTGATCCAGCGCTATGTCGAAACCGATTTCAGCCATGTCGGCGCCTTGGACGCTCGTGGCTTTATCATCGGTTCGATAGTCGCCTATGAACTGAACAGGCCACTGATTCTGTTCCGCAAGAAAGGCAAACTTCCAGCCGACGTATTGGCAGAGTCCTACTGTACCGAGTACGGCGAGGCCTTTCTCGAAGTGCACGCTGACAGCCTTTGCGAAGGCGATTCGGTACTGCTGCTGGACGATCTGATAGCCACTGGGGGGACGCTGATTGCTGCTGCGCAGCTGGTTCGCCGCATGGGCGCAAGTATCCACGAAGCGGCTGCAATCATTGATCTTCCCGAACTGGGCGGGTCGAGCAAGCTCCAGGATATGGGCATTCCGACCTTCACCCTCACTGCGTTCGAGCTGAACGAGCGCTAAACGTAGTTTGGATACCGATCATGCGCTTGGCCAATTTCCGCTGGGTACTGCTGGGCCTTCTGGTCGTAATCTGCTCGCCTGCGTTCGCACTCGACCGCAACGCCCTGCTCGATGAGGCCAATCTGCTACTCCTGCCTCGTGAGCGGCAATTGCCCAGCCTGGAACTGATTGATGAGCAGGGCAACGCCTTCAGCACCAATTCGCTTCGTGGTCGCTGGTATCTGCTTTTCTTCGGATTCACCGCCTGCCCGGATGTCTGCCCGACAACGCTCAGCGATATGCGCGGGTTATTCAAACAACTACAGCCGGAGATCCGTGAACAGCTGCAGCTCGTGCTGGTCAGCGCCGATCCGGCACGCGACACACCCGAGGCGTTACGCACCTACCTAGGTTACTACCGCGCCGGATTCAGAGGGCTAACGGGCGATATGGATGCGCTGCAAGGCCTATCGAAATCGCTGGGTCTGCCGTTCGTACCGGCAGAAAAGACGGAGGGGGATTACAGCGTCAGCCACAGCGGCAATCTGGCTATCGTTGGTCCCGATGGCACGCTGCGCGGTTACATTCGCGCCCCGTTCAAGTTGGAAGGGCTGCGTCAGGCCTTGCCTGAAGTGATCGAAGCCGAGTGATGCATTCAACAACTCAGTGACAATCGAGCGTATCGGCCAGTACGTATGCCTGGAAAGCCACTTCGTCTACCCAATGCTGAGTAAGATCCGCCAGCTGACCGTCCTCTAGCCATCCCGAAACAGCCTGCTCCACACGCCGCTGAAGCGCCGCATCCCCCGCCTCGATTCGCAATGCCAACTCCGAATCGGGAAGCGCAGGCAGAAGCCGATCGTAGCGACGCCACTCGGGCAGGCGCGCAATCTTATCCAGCAACAAGCGATCATCTACAACTGCCTGGCACTCACCGAGCTTGAGCCCGATCAACGCCTGGGCGGCGCTGGGATAGCTTCGGGCAATGCCGCCGAAGCGGGCAGTAACCACTGAGGCATGAGGACTGCCGATCGTGACGCAGAAAGTTTCCCCCGCCAGGTCAGACCATTCGAAAGGCCCGCCCTCGGATGACGTCAACGCTGCAACTTCGCTGCGGTAATAGGCAACACCGGATTCGAGCGCACCAGCCCGCAGATCCGCCTGCCCCTTGGCACCGACTAATGTCATCTCGCTATCGAGTACCGTACCCAGACGGGCAAGCAACTGCGCTTCGAAGCCTTCGCTGATCTGTTCGGCTTCCGCAGCCCTGAGCGGCCGGTAATCACCCACCAGCACCGCTTGCAAGGGCGCCGCAAGCACACTGGCCGGCGCCATGAGTGCAACCATCATTAGCCGCAGCAGGTATGACTTCACGGCGAAACCTCTCACACGTACTGGTAGCGAAGCATCCGTTGCTTGAATTTTTCCAAAACCACCTGATCGATCAGTGTTGCAAGAATGGCGATGACCAGAATGTTCATCATCACCCCCGCCATGTCGGCAATTTCGCCCGAATAGGCGAGAGAGCGACCCAGCCCCTGACCAAAACCGATCAGCATTTCCGCGGAGATCAATGCGCGCCACGCATTCCCGAACGCCAGCTGCGCGCCGGTGATTAACTCCGGCATGACGGCAGGCAGGTAGACACGCCGCAGCAACTGCCAACGCGATGCGCCCATCACCCGAGCGGCTGACACATGGACCGGCTGCACGCTTTCGGTGGCGTTCATGACCGACAATGCCATCGGAAAGAACGCTGCCAGCGCAACCACCACGATGATCGGCAGGTTGCCGAAGCCCATCACGATGAGGAACAACGGTACCCAGGCGATCGACGGAATCGATTGGAGTATCACAATGGCCGAGCGCAGGATTTCACGAAAGAAGAACAGCACCCCGCCCAGCAGACCAAAGCCAATACCGAACAGCAATGCGAAGCTGTAGCCGCTACCCAGACGGCTCATGCTGCCGTAGAGCCCCTCGCGGAACTCTGGCTCCAGGACAGTGGTGAACAGGCGCTCGAAAACGGCGGGGATCCCGGGCATCAAAAACGCTGGAAGACTCCATGCCGCTATCTGCCATATCAATAGAATAAAAAGGATCGCCAGAACGACGGCAAGATACTTTTTCGGACCGGTAAGACGACGTCCCTGGCTCATCAGTGCCCTACCTCCGTCTTGATACCCAACAACCGGAGGATTTCCCGCCGCTCGGCCGCGAACTCGGAAAGATCGTGACTCTTCTCGCAGTGGGTGAAATTGAAAGTCTTCAGCACCTGTGCCGGTCGGGCACTGAACACCATTACGCGATCGGCCAGGTAAAGCGCCTCGTCAACGTCATGGGTTACCAGCAAAACCGTGGGCTGGTGCTCCTCGATCAACTCGCGCAGCACATCCTGCAGCGCCATGCGGGTCAGCGCATCGAGCGCGCCGAAGGGCTCATCCAGCAACAGCACTTCCGGCTTGGCGATGAATGCACGAGCCAAAGCGGTGCGCTGGCGCATACCGCCGGATACCTGATGCGGATAGTAGTGCTCGAAGCCATCCAGGCTGACGCGGGCGAGCCAGACTTTCGCCTGTTCGAATGCGTCTGCCTTAGAGACGCCCTGCAACTCCAACGCCATGGCGACATTGGCTTGCAACGTGAGCCAGGGATACAGCGCATGCTCCTGAAAAACCAGTGTGCGCCGAGGGCTCGGTCCAGGAATCTTCTTGTCATCAGCGAGCACGCGTCCAGCGGTTGGATTCTCCAGCCCGGCAGCCAAGTGCAGCAGGGTCGACTTACCGCAACCGGAAGGTCCCACCAATGCAACCAGTTCGCCTTGGGCGAATTCGCCGCTGAAGCCTTTGATGACTTCGAGCTGGCCGAAATGCTTATCTACTTCTTCAAACCTGAGCTGCATAACGCTTCGAAGCCCTCAAGAATCTGCCCGATCAATGGGCTGAATAGCACTGCCCGGCGCAAGGCCGGGCAGTGTGTGAAACGATCTACCGTTGAGTTAGAGTTCGCGGGCCTGCTGCCAGGACAGATCGAGAATCGCGCTGGTTTCGAACGGCTGGCCATCGCGGGTCTTCAGCGAGCCGAGTTCCTGGAGGATGTTCGCCAGCTCTTGGATACGCTCCAGATCGTCGTTGCCAAGCTTGGCACTGAAGGTCTGGGTGGCAATGGCTTCCTCGATGACCACTTCGCGAGGCAGATCACCGCGATTGAGCGTCTTCAATGTCGGTTCGGCGATAAAGTAGTCAGCGATCAGCTTTGCCGCTTCAGCCGGTTGGTTCTCCAGCAGATCAATCGCCTCGCGCTGCGCGTCGAGCGACTTCCAGACTGCGTCCTTGCGCTTTTCCAGGGTTTCGCCGGAAGTAATCACCACCATGCAGGGAAACGGCCAGACCTCACCAATTTCGTAGATCTGCTTCACCGGTGCGACGAGCTGAGCGATCCGGTCATAGGGTTCGAAGAGAAACGCGGCATCGGCGCGACCCGAGACAAGGGACTGCACCGCCACCGCCGGGCTTGTGCCCATGATGTTTACCTCGGTCGGCGACACACCAGCATCCTTCAGTGTGACGCCGCGCAATACCGCATCAGCGGTGCTGCCCTCTTTCTGCGAGGCAAGCACGTGGCCTTTCAGATCGGAGATCTTTTCGATGCCGGTTCCCTCGCGGGCCACGATGGAGTGATAACCCTGCTGAGCGCCGCCAACGACCTTCAGATCAGCACCTTTGGAGGCCCAGGCAACCGCATTGGTAAAGCCAAGCACGCCCGTATCCAGCTGGCCGCCAATGATGGCCTTGATTAGATCGGTGCCCGAGCTGAATTCGACCAGTTCGACATCAAGGCCGTGCTTCTCGTACAGCCCGCCTTCGTAAGCGACCATCGCCTGAGCATCATCCATGACGCGGATGAAACCAACCTTGAACGTGTCCTGAGCTTGAGCAAATGTGCTCAACAGCAGGAGCGCGGGAACCAGCCAGTGTTTTGCCTTCATTATCAACCTCGAGCTCGCAAGCATGTTGAAGTTATATAACCAAAAGAAAGGGATTAATATAATTTAGTTATTAACTGTGTCTGGCTTAGAACTTTACACGAAGTGTCCCGGTATCGGCACTACCTGGCAGACATAAGCGGCAAACCACGCGTTATAAGTTTCTACTGCTGCAGCCGCGATACGACGTATTGCCGGATCAGAGGGTAATTGTCTTGCGCCCCGCCAACGCATGTGCAAGCGTGCCGCCATCGACCAAATCGAGCTCGCCGCCAAGCGGCACACCGTGGGCAATACGGCTGAGCGTCAACCCCTTCGGAATCAACATCTGCGCAATATAGTGAGCCGTGGCCTCGCCTTCGACGGTGGGGTTGGTGGCCAGTATCGCCTCGCTGAAGTTGCCTTCGGCTACCCGCACCAGTAGTTCGGGGATACCAATGGCCTCAGGGCCCAAACCGTCGAGCGGTGAAAGATGTCCTTTAAGTACGAAATAGCGTCCGCGAAAGCCGGTCTGTTCCACAGCGAATACGTCCACCGGGCTCTGCACAATACACAGCAGGGAATCGTCCCGCCGTGGATCGGCGCATTGCGGACAAAGTTCATCCTCGCTTAGCGTACGGCATTGTCGACAGTAGCCCACTGCCTCCATCGCGCGCGTCAGCGCCTGCGCCAACCGCAACCCACCGCTACGATCGCGTTCAAGCATTTGCAGCGCCATGCGTTGCGCTGTTTTCTGCCCGACGCCGGGAAGAATGCGCAAAGCATCGATGAGCTGGCGGATGAGAGGGCTAAAAGACATGAAGTCACCGGACGGAGGCAGAAGGGACGATCAAGAGCAGCAAAAAGAGACAGAAGCGCCGAACCGGGGCGCTGGAACCGTTGTAGAAACGGTTCTGGCTTGCCCCAGCCCAGTCGATGGGCACCTGGAACGGCGCCCAACAGGTGGATCAGAAAGGCATCTTGAAACCTGGCGGAAGTTGCATGCCATCGGTCATGCCCGACATTTTTTCCTTGCTGTTCTGCTCGATCTTGCGCACCGCATCGTTCACCGCAGCGGCGATCAGGTCTTCGAGGATTTCCTTGTCTTCCTGCATCAGACTGTCGTCCAGACTGACGCGTTTGACGTCGTGCCGGCCGTTCATCACGACGCTCACCAGCCCGGCGCCGGATTGGCCGGTCACCTCAGCGTTGGCGAGTTCCTCCTGCATTTTCTGCATTTTTTCCTGCATCTGCTGCGCCTGCTTCATCAGGCCGGCCATGCCACCTTTCATCATGGGGTCTACCTCGGATCAGGGTTCGGAGTGTTCTACGGGTTCGATAGTACCGTCGCGAATGACCGCGGCGAACTGTTGCATCAGTTGCTGTACCACGGGATCGGCCTGGATCGATTGCTCAGCTGCCCGTTGCCGCTCGCCGCGACGGCGGGCTGCCGCCTGGGCTGGCGTTTCCTGCTGCGGTGTCTGCAGTTCGATATCCAGCTGCAGCGTACGCCCGTGGTATTGATTCAGCGCATCGTTCAAACGTCGATGTTGCGTCGAATTGAACAGCGCACTCTGCGCCGGGTCCAGGTGCATCAGCCAGCGATCACCTTCCACGGAAATCAGAGTGCAGTTCGCCGCGATGCTACCAGTCAGACCACCCAGGCCGAGTTTCAGATAAATATCGAGCCACTCCGCAGCCAGCCCGGTAGCAGGCTCGACAGCCGGTGTCGGCTCAGCGACCTGCGAATCTGGCGCCAGCTCATCCAGCCCATCGAGATAGGCTTCAGCCTGCGTCTCGACTTCGAAATAGTCCTCATCGGTCAGTGGCGGCTCATCGTCATCCGGCTCGTTGACCTCGACCACTGCAGCGACATGTTCAGGCTCAGCAATCGGCGTGGCCCGCTGCTCCAATGTCTCGCTTTCTACCGCAACCGGCGGTGTATCGGGCGGCTCGTTCCAAGGCACGTCGACAACCGGGGGCGCGGGCTCCAACTTTGCAGACTCGGGCAGAGCTTCAGCCGGCACGGCATTCGTCGGGAGGACCTGTTCGGGCGCGGCAATGACTTTTGCCGGAGCAGGCGCCGGTTCCGACGGTTGCACGGGCGAAGGGGCAACGGCAGCCGGCTGCGCGGGCGCCACCGGCACTGCAACCGGATCGCGAACCGGCGCAGCCAACGTTGCTGTACCGGCCACGTCTGTTGTCGTGGAATCAGTCGTGGCCGGACTGACTCCCAAATTCTTTAGTGACGTTCGCGGCGCGTCTTCACTGTTGGCGGGACGAAACGCGAGCATGCGTAAAAGGACCATCTCGAAGCCGCTGCGCGGATCAGGTGCCAGCGGCAGATCGCGGCGGCCGATCAAGCCCATCTGGTAGTAAAACTGCACGTCCTCGGCCGGCAATGCCTGCGCCAGCGCCAACACCCGGTCGCGATCGCCCTGCCCGTTGTCCACCGCTTCGGGCAGCGCCTGGGCGATAGCGACGCGGTGCAGCACGTTGAGCATTTCCGCCAGCACACCGCCCCAGTCGGGCCCCTGTTCGGCCAGATGGCGAACCGCCTCGAGCAGCGCGCGGGCGTCGCCTTCCAGCAAGGCCTGCAGCACACCATAGACTTGTCCATGATCGAGCGTGCCGAGCATGCTTCGGACGTCATGCGCGAGGACCTTGCCCTCGCCAAAAGCGATGGCTTGGTCAGTCAGGCTCATGGCGTCGCGCATCGATCCGTCGGCAGCACGACCGAGCAACCACAACGCGTCTTCCTCGAACGGCACCTGCTCGACGCCCAGAACATGGGTGAGGTGCTCGACCACGCGCTCCGGCGGCATATTCTTCAGCGAAAACTGCAGACAGCGCGAAAGAATGGTCACCGGAAGCTTTTGCGGATCGGTCGTGGCCAGCAGGAACTTGACGTGTGGCGGCGGCTCTTCGAGCGTCTTGAGCAATGCATTGAACGAATGCGACGAGAGCATGTGAACTTCGTCGATCAGGTAGACCTTGAAGCGCCCGCGGCTGGGCGCATATTGCACATTGTCCAGCAGCTCGCGGGTATCTTCGACCTTGGTTCGGCTGGCAGCGTCGACTTCGATCAGATCGACGAAGCGCCCCTCATCGATCTCTCGGCAGACCGAACACTCGCCACAAGGCGTGGAGCTGACACCGGTTTCGCAGTTGAGGCATTTGGCGATGATTCGCGCGATGGTGGTTTTACCCACCCCACGAGTACCGGTAAACAGATAGGCATGGTGCAGGCGCTGGCTGTCCAGCGCGTTGATCAGGGCCTTGAGCACATGCGTCTGGCCGACCATTTCGCGGAACGAGCGCGGACGCCATTTACGGGCTAGAACCTGATAACTCATAACACCATCGCGGGATAAAGCAGAGGACGGGTAATGCTAGCGGAGCAGGCCGCAAATTGCATCCGGCCTGTCATCCGCAACACTGATGCATATCCCGATTGCGCCGCCCGCCGAGTCAGTCCTTCAAGGTTGCACCGAGGGCTCGGACAAGCTGCTCCACCTGCGGCTGACCGGCACCAACCTCGATCTGCAACCCATCTATCTCGCGACGCGGCGGGTATTGTTTGCGCAATTGATCGAAGCCGATACGGCGCTGGCCCTCGTCTTCGATCAGGCTTCGGCGAAAGGCGGCGTCATCTTTTCTCGGGTCATAGACGGCCCGACAGATTGTCGCCAGCACATCCATGGGCTCGGCCGAGGCATCGAACGACATTGCCCGCAACGGAGGGACAGGCATCAGCCCAGCCAACTCGACCTTCGGCTCCAGCCCCTTGCTGGCGCAAAACGCCTGGTACACCTGAGCCGTCCCTCGTAGTTTGCCGTCCAGGCTGTAGCCCGCAATATGTGGTGTCGCGATCCAGCACAGCTCAGCCAGCTCGACATCGATCTGCGGCTCCCCTTCCCAGACATCGAGCACTGCCTGAATGTCCGGACGCCTGGCCAACTGCCCGCGCAGGGCTGCGTTGTCGACAATTGCACCACGTGCCGCATTGATCAGCCAGGCGCCAGAACGCAGCTGTTCCAGGCGAGACTGGTCAAACAAGTGGAAGGTGGAATGCCTCCCCTCCAACGTTAGCGGCGTATGCAGACTGATGACATCGCATTCCGCGAGTATTTCGTCCAGGCCGACAAACTCACCGACTTCATGTGCCTGGCGCGGCGGATCGCAAACACGCACATCCCAACCCAAGCCGCGCAACACCTCCACTAGCCTTCCACCGACCTCCCCAGCACCGATCACACCATACCGACGGCTGGCCAGATCGACACCCTGGCCCTCCGCCAGAGCCAGCAGGCTGCCGAGCACGTAATCGACGACGCCGCGGGCGTTGCATCCCGGTGCGCTGGTCCAGCTGATTCCCGCTTCCTCGAAATAGTCGATATCCAGATGATCGGTGCCAATGGTGCAGGTGCCGACGAAGCGCACAGCACTGCCTTCAAGCAGCTCACGATCGACACGGGTGACCGAGCGCACCAGGAGCACATCGGTCTGCTCCAGCGCCGCTCTGTTGATACTACGTCCGGGCATGCGGCGAATCTCGCCATGCTCAGCAAAGAAGGCTTCGACCAGTGGGATGTTTTCGTCGGCAAGGATGCGCATTGGCGGGCTCCGTCAGTAGTCGGTCCATTCTAGACCGCGCCGAGCCGCTCTGCTGCCTTCCCGTGAGCGCCTCGTGCGGCGTAGACTAGACCGCTTCCTGTATACAATTGGATAGCCCAGCAATGCCCACTGAGCTAAGACTCAGACGGGTTCGCGTTGAATTGCGCACCCTCTTCGCCCTCGCCTTGCCGATGATGATCGCCCAGCTGGCGAACACCGCCATGGGCTTTGTCGATACCTTGATGGCCGGGCGCGTCAGCCCGCGAGATCTTGCCGCGGTAGCCTTGGGCAATTCGATCTGGGTTCCGGTATTTCTGCTGGTGACCGGCATCATCCTGGCGACGACACCCAACGTTGCCCAGCGCTTCGGCAGGAACGAGCACGAGCAAATCGGTCCGCTGGTGCGCCAAGCGATGTGGATGGGGTTCGGCGTCGGCTCACTGTTCGCGTTGCTGATGTGGAATGCCGAGCCGGTGCTGCACCTGATGCAGGTCGAACCGGCGTTGATCGATCCGACAATGGCCTATCTGCGCGCAGTCGCCTGTGGCTTTCCGGCGGTGGCCCTGTATCAGGTCCTGCGCTGCTACAGCGATGGGCTCGGGCACACCAGACCGAGCATGGTGGTGGGCATCCTCGCGCTGATGCTCAACATCCCACTGAACTACATTTTCATATACGGCAAGTTGGGCCTACCGGCCATGGGTGGCGTCGGCTGCGGCTGGGCCACCGCGCTGGTCATGGGCTTCATGTTGCTGGCGATGCTGTTCTGGGTGCGACGGGCCGACTATTACCAGCCGAGCCGGCTGTTCGCTGAATTCGATTGGCCGCAATGGGCGGTACTCAAACGCCTGCTTTCCGTTGGCGTGCCGATCGGCATCGCGGTGTTTGCCGAAGCCAGCATCTTTTCGGTGATAGCACTGTTGATCGGCGGCCTGGGTGCCACCGTGGTGGCCGGGCATCAGATTGCGCTGAACTTTACCTCGCTGATCTTCATGATTCCGCTATCGCTGGGCATGGCCATTACCGTGCGCATCGGCCAGGCGCTGGGTCGTAACGCGCCGCGGGATGCGCGCTTCGTTGCCGGCGTCGGGATCGTTTCGAGCCTGGTATATGCCTGTTTCTCGGCCGGTACCATGCTTTTGTTCAGTGAGCAGATCGCACGTATCTACACCACCGACCCTGCAGTCATCGCCGTCGCCGCCAGCTTGTTCTTCTACGCCGCGCTGTTTCAATTCTCCGATGTGGTACAGGTCACCGCGGCAGGCGCGCTACGTGGTTATCAAGACACGCGCATGACTATGATTTTCACGCTTTTCGCCTATTGGGGGCTTGGCCTGCCAGTGGGCTACATACTCGGCCTCACCGACAAGTTTGGCGAGCCGAGCGGACCAGCCGGGCTGTGGCAGGGCCTAATCGCCGGCTTGAGCTGCGCCGCGATACTGCTGACCATCCGCCTGGCGCGCAGCGCCCGGCGCGAAATACGCCGGCAGGCGAGCCTGACAGCAGCGTAGCCGGCAGATCAGGCGTTTAGACCTCTAACACCAGCATCACTGCGCTCAGCAGCAGGAAACCGCTGAAGAGTAGACGCAGCAGGCGTTCGGGGAGTGAATGCGCCAATTTCACGCCAAGGCTAATGCTCAGCAGACCACCCACGGCGAGCGGCAACCCCAGCGACCAGTCAACCTGTCCATGGGACGCGTAAGTGACCAATGTCACGCCAGTGCTGGGCGCCGCCAAGGACAGCGAGAGACCTTGAGCGACGACCTGTGAAGTGCCGAACACCGCCGTGAGCACCGGAGTGGCGAGTACTGCGCCGCCTACACCAAACAACCCGCCCAACGCACCCGCACCCGCACCCAGCGCGCCCAACCAGGGCCAGGGATGACGCAATTCGGTACCGCCAGGCTGCGGCTGGAAAAAAACCCGCAAGAGCATGTAGGCGGCCAAAGCCAGTAAAAAACCGACAAAGGCAATGCGCATGTGTCCTGCATCCAGCGAAACCGCAACCGCGGCGCCGGCAATGGCGAAGCAGAAGCTGGTGATGCCGAGCGCTGCCGCATGGCGCGGGTCGATACGGTTGCGTTGATGATATCGCCAGATGGCAAGCAATACGTTTGGCACCACCATTACCAGTGCCGTGCCTTGCGCAACCTGCTGATCCAGGCCGAACAGCACGCCGAGCACAGGAATCGCAATCAGCCCACCGCCGATACCGAACAGCCCGCCGAGCGTTCCCAGCACCAAGCCCAACACGACATTCAGCCCGAATTCGACGAGATCCATCAATTCACTTCCTAAAAAACAGCAATGCTACTCAGCGCCGGCTGGCACGAACATGCAAAGCCACGCACAATCGCTTTGCCATTCACGCAAAAGCGAAACGAACGTTATGGATTCGAATGCCCTGACCGATCAGTTCAGGCTGTTCCTCGATGTGCTCGACACCGGCAGCTTCTCCGCCGCGGCTCGCCTGCATGCACTCACACCCTCCGCCGTCGCGCGACGCATCGATTCGCTCGAACGTTCGCTTGATTGCCAGCTTGTCAGCCGCAGCACTCATGCAATCAAGCCCACCACCGCAGGCCAGGTCTTTGCCGAGCGCGCCAGACGCATCGTTCAGGAGCTGCAGCTGGCCCGCGCCGAAATGACTTCGCTGCAAAGTGCACCGGAAGGTCGTATCCGCATCGATGCGCCGGCACCTTTCGGTCGCAGGCATCTGGCGCCCGCGCTTGCGGAATTCCTGCTGGTTTATCAGGGCGTCGACATACAGCTACGTCTGATCGACAGCTTCATCGACCTGCAAGGCGAGCATCTGGGCGAAGTCGATCTGGTGCTACGTATCGGACCACTGGCCGACACACGCCTAGTCGCTACACCCCTGGCGCCGATGATGCGAATAGCCTGCGCCAGCCCGGCCTACCTTGAACGGCGAGGCATGCCGCGCACCGTAGCGGAACTGCCGGAACATGACGGACTCGACTGGGATGCTCTGGCACCACCTCATGCCTGGCGGTTCGAGCATGAAGGGAAACGACAACTGCTGCGCCCGCGTCGCCTGCGAATGGTCACCAATAATGCCGAAGCGCTACTCAGCGGCACGCTGGCCGGTTTGGGTATAGCGCATCTGCCGACCTGGCTGATCAGCGATCATCTACTGCGTGGCGAGCTGCTGCCGTTGTTCTGCGAGCATGGTTTGCCAATGCCAGAGGCGAGCGGAATCTATGCCCTGCGCCTGACCAGGGAAGCCGATTCGCGCAGCCGACTGTTGCTGGAGTTTCTGAAAAGCCGCTTCGGCCCGGTCCCGCCATGGGACCAGGCACTGCAAAGCGGACTCGGTTTTGGTTGAAGACGGTTGCAGATCAGACAGCGCAACTCGAGAGTTCCTGAGTCACGCCCCAGCCATCGATTACACCTCCAAGCGGCTCGACCAGATTCTCCAGATCCTGCTCGAAGTCGCCAATACCATCGAAGGTGGCATACATCACCTTGCTGACCTGGAGATCCCAGGCGCCGTCGTCACGGGGTGATATCTGAGCATTGACGCACTCGCCTTGAAAATTGCTGGCGGCTGCGCATGCGCACTCTCGGTTGGGGAAAACGGCGTAAAACTCGATCGGATGGACGCGGGCAAAATCGAAACCGCCCTCTTTCATCCTCAGTAGCACGTTGCTGCTTACATCCTCATGGAAGGTGGTACTCATAAAAACAACCTCCTCTCACTCATGGATGAACGGTCTCAGAAATAATGCAATAAGCCTCGTTACGGATGATTGCTGAGACAACGCCAGCCGAGCGCCTTGGACGGCGGGCACTGGGCGCGATAAACCTGATCGGTATTACTAATAGTCCTCTACAACGATAGGTAGTTCGATTCTGACGGAGTTGAAAACTATTGCACTTCGCAGCAGCACACATCCGCCTTTCGAACATACGGCGTATGCATTGCCGCTGCAATGGCCTTCTCGTCGGGCTATTGGCATTGACCAGGGCCAGGCACTGATTCTGTGTGCCCCGCAGCGGACGCTGCGAGGCGCTGAGCAGCTTAGTCGTTGCTCGGCTTGCCGATGGCCTGCAGCACGTATTGAGGCAGCGCGAACGCACCGAGATGGACGTGCGGATTGTAGTAACGCGTGACGATACCGCTGCCGGCGAAACGCTGAGAGAGCGTTTCCAGCGATAATTTGCGACTGTCGGAATCGCAGGCGCCCCAGGCGAAGGTCATGGCGCCGCCGATATAGGTGGGAACTGCCGCCTGGTAGAAGTGCCAGTCCGGGAATAGCCCATTCATGCGCTTGGCGGTGGTCTGCACTTCGGCCAGTTGCATGAATGGGGTACCGTTCTGCGTTACCAAGATGCCGCCATCGTTGAGGCAGCGACGGCAGGCCTGATAGAAATTTTCCGAGAACAATACTTCGCCCGGCCCGATGGGATCGGTCGAATCGGAAATGATCACGTCGAATTTCTCTTCGGTGGTCGCCACGAAGCGCATGCCGTCGTCGATGACCAGATTCAGCCGGGAATCATCGAACGCCCCCTTCGAATGCTCCGGCAGAAACTCCTTGCACATATCTACCACGGTGCCATCGATCTCGACCATGGTGATGCTCTCTACATCGCGGTGCTTGGCGACTTCGCGCAGCATGCCACCGTCACCGCCACCGATGATCAACACGCGCCGCGCCAGGCCGTGGGCCAGAATCGGCACGTGAGTGAGCATCTCGTGATAGATGAACTCGTCTGCCTCGGTGGTCTGGATCACGCCGTCGAGTGCCATGACGCGCCCCATGCGCGCGTTTTCGAAGATGACCAGATGCTGATGCTCGGTGCGCACTTCGTGCAGCATCTTGTCGACCGTGAAGCGCTGGCCGTATCCCTCATAGAGAGTTTCCTGATAGTCGCTCATGGGTGTCTCCCTGATGGATGGCGTAAAAGACAGGCAGCCCGCAGGCTGCGCGACTCGCCCATTGGCAAAGACGGGCATTCTACTTTGGTCCTATGACAGGCGAAACCTCATGCTTTCAAAGCGCATTCGGTGAAGACAGCTCCAGCAGGCGCGGCTATCGTCGGGTTATGACAACGCTTATACGCCTTCCCTATCTCGCCCCCTGGAGCTGGTCGCAATTTCATCAGCACTTCGCGCTGCGCTTGCTGCCAGGCGTCGAGACGCTCGATTCCGATTGCTACAGCCGTACCGTGCGCGTCGGTAGCAGCGTCGGCTGGATCAGCGTTCGCCCGTTGCCAGGACAGTACGCCCTTGAACTGACGCTGAGCGACTCGCTGCAGGAGCACGCATCCGTGCTGGCGTCGCGAGTTCGCAAGATGTTCGATCTCGATACCGATCCGGCCGCCATAGCGCGGCATTTCGCTAACGACCCGCTGCTCGGTCCGGTCGTCGCTGCTAATCCGGAGCTGCGCCTGCCCAGCGCCTTCGATCCATTCGAACAAGCCGTGCGGGCGATCGTCGGTCAACAAGTCACGGTCAAGGCGGCGGTCACCATCACTCGGCGTTTGGTCGAGCGGTTCGGCGAGAAACTACCATCAACTCCAGCAAACGAAGCAGCCGGTTTACTCAGACTGTTTCCCAGCGCCGAGGCTATGGCTAACGCCGTATTGGACAATATCGGCATGCCCGGCAAGCGCGTCGCGACGCTGCAGCGTCTAGCGGCCGCCGTGGCCGATGGCGCGCTGGAACTGCACGTTGAAAACGGCGCGGACGAGCTGATCGGACGATTATGCGAGCTGCCTGGGATCGGCCCCTGGACTGCCGAATATATTGCTTTGCGCGGGTTCGGTGAGCCGGATGCCTTTCCGGCAGCGGACCTTGGCCTGCTGAAAGCACCGCTGTGGGGAAGCGAAGGCATCACAGCCAGGCAACTATTAGCGCGGTCGCAAGCGTGGCGACCTTGGCGAGCCTATGCCGCAGTCCATATCTGGCAGAACTACAGCACCGCCGTAACGGAAACGAAGCAGGTCAAGGCGGTGGAATCTTCGCCAATACATTCGGTGGGTCCGTAACTGGCAAAGCCAGGATCAACCCCTCACCGGAACGAGGAACGACTCCAGTCAAAGCGGTTATGTTGACTTGATGAGTTATCAGCACCACCGGCGGAGCCGCCGGCAGCGAATTGACTAGCTGGCGTAGCGTGGCGGTCTGCACGTTTCGCCGATCAGACTGAGCGAAGAATGAATCAAGTGCCGGCAAGGGCTCAGCCATCGCCAACCCCATCTGCTCCGCGGTTTCCAACGCGCGACACCAACGGCTGCTGAGTACTCTTGGCCTGGAAATACGCTGCTGACGAAGCAGGTCGCCCCACCGCTGCGCCTCTAACCGCCCGACATGATTCAGATTGCGCTGGGTGCTGCAATCTTCGAGAACGAAGCCTGGCGGATCGCCTACTCCGGGTGCGGTTGCATGGCGCAGAAGCAGCACTGCGCGACCCTCGCGCAGTGCTGACCAAGCCTCATCATTAGCGGCAGGCGCATCAAACGCACATAGCATCAGCGCAACAACAATGCCCGCCGCGCAAGCTACAGCCTGACCTTGGCGAAATGCCCGGCAGCAACGAGCCACATAATCAGCCCGACAACTGGCAGCAGCACGATGACGAGGCTCCAGATGATCTTGCGTCCGATCTCGATGCGGCTGCGCCAAACCTGAACGATAGCCAGCAGGTCCGCCACCAGTACCACGACGGCCAACAGAGCGCTCCATGTCTCCACGCGCCTATGGCCTCAGGTTCCTGTCATCGGGACGGTTGCCACGCGGCCCCATGATGCCCCAGATGACCAGGCCGAGAACCGGCAGGATCACGATCAGCAGCACCCAGAGCGCCTTTTTGCCAGTTGTGGCGTCGCTGCGCACAACGCTGACGATGGCCCAGATATCCAATGCAAGAATAAGCAGGCCGAAAATACCGCCGAAGGCATCGGTCATGGCAAGACTCCAAATTACGGTGGGTTCGTAATTAGGATGCCTGGGCGGTTTGAGGGTTCAGTACTCCGATCCGCTCAGTAACGAGCCGGATCGATCGAACCAAAGCTGCCGACAACCTGATGACCCGCCAGCGCGCCACCGTCACGCGCCAGACCGCAGGTGTGCATACCGGCTTCGCGTGCGGCATCCAATTCTTCCACCACATCGGAAAGAAATAGGATCTCTTCGGTTGGCAGACCGATCGAACCGGCGATTTGCGAGTACGACTCGGCTTCGCGCTTATGGCCGGAACCCGTGTCGAAATAGCCGGAAAACAGCGGCGTCAGATCGCCTACCTCGGCACAGCCGAAAATAAGCTTCTGTGCCTGGACCGAGCCCGAGGAATACACGTATAGCGCATAGCCCTGCTCATGCCAGCAGCGCAACGCGTCCACGGCATCGGGATAGACGTGCCCCTTGAGCTGCCCGGCACGGTAGCCTTCGGCCCAGACCATGCCTTGCAGTGCTTTCAACGAGGTGGCCTTGCGGTCTGCGGCAATCCACTCAAGCAAAATCTCCACGACACGTTCGATATTCGCATCCGATTCGCCACTCTCACGGCGTACCGCATCGATCTGAGCAGAAACCGCCGGGTCCTCCGCGTGACCACGAACGAAAGCTGGCAGATGCTTGCGGGCATAGGGGAACAGTACGTCGAAGACGAAACTCACCGCACTGGTGGTGCCTTCAATATCGGTGAGGATGGCTTTGATCGGCATGCTCAGTCCTCCAGACGCGGAAAGCCGCCGGCGATATCTTCGCCAGTGAATTGCGCGACCCATCCTTCAGGATTGTTGAACAGGCGGATGGCGACGAAATGGGGATGCTCGCCCATGTCGAACCAGTGCCGGGTCCCGGCAGGAACCGAGATCAAGTCGTTCTTTTCGCACAACACGGCGTAGACCTTATCCTCGATATGCAGCGTGAAAAGCCCACGACCAGCAACGAAGAAGCGCACCTCGTCCTCGGCATGACGATGCTCTTCAAGGAACTTGGCACGCAACTCGGCCTTCTGCGGATGATCACTGGACAGGCTGATCACATCGACCGTGACGTAGCCGCGCTCACTCATCAACCGGTCGATTTGCGAGCGGTAGGCGGCAATCACCTCTTCCGGGCTGGCACCTGCACCAATAGGCGCACTGGCCTCCCAGCGTTCCAGGTGCACACCGACCTCGGCCAAGGTCGCGGCGATGTCCTCGATATGAGTGAGCACTTTGAGTGGCTGCTCGGGGGCTGTGTCCTGATAAACGCTGAGGATGCTCATGATGATCGTCTCTCCGACCGGGAATGACTCGCCGGCTTTGTCGTCGGTAATTCGGCGGCATGCGCCATGTACGGGTAAAACTACTGGCGGCTCATACGCGCTGCAGCGCCCGCATCTTCAATTCGCATTCGAAAAGGAATTCGAACGCCTCGATCTGGCGTAACGCATCGCTCATCTGCGGCCCCCAGGTATACAGGCCATGGCCGCGTATCAGATAGCCAACACAGTCGGGGTGCTCGTCGAGCCAGGGTTGCACGCGGGAGGCGAGTCGCTCGATATCCTGGTCGTTATCAAAAATCGGCACCAGCACCTGTGACTCGTGAGTCGCAACGCCGCTGAACGCCTTTTGCAGTTCGTAATCGGCAAAAACCAGTGAATCGCTGAGGCAGACACGCGACAACACGGTAGCGTTGACCGAGTGCGTATGCAGAACCGCACCAACCTCTGACCTCCAGCGATACAGCTGCGTGTGCAGCAAGGTTTCCGCCG
Organism: Stutzerimonas sp. VN223-3; assembly: GCF_045999685.1. Classification (NCBI taxonomy): domain Bacteria; kingdom Pseudomonadati; phylum Pseudomonadota; class Gammaproteobacteria; order Pseudomonadales; family Pseudomonadaceae; genus Stutzerimonas; species Stutzerimonas sp. VN223-3. The sequence goes on from NZ_RBEC01000001.1 coordinate 1,841,223, forward strand.
ATGGTTTTTTTCCTTCTTCCAGGCTACGACCATCCATGTCGACAGCCAGCAGATCGCTCACGCCCAGTTCGCCCTTGTGCTTGCCGGATACGGTCAGCAGCACTTCCGCATTGCTCAGACGTGCCGAGTAGTTGCTGCTAGTGGCCGGTGACCAGCCGCGTCCATAAAGGAAGCGCCCCGCGTCGATGATCGCCTGGGACAAATGTTCACGGATGACTGTCATGCCCGGTTCTCCTGCTTAGGGATGGCAATGATAACGGCAGCGGCGAGCGCCGCCAGGCTCGCGATGGCGAAGGTCCATATCGGACCGAGGCTCTCCCAGCTGTAGCCGGAGTAAAGTGCGCCCAGCGCTCCGCCGACACCCGCAAGCGTCGCGTACAGCGCTTGCCCCTGCCCTTGCTGGCGGTGGCCGAAACTCCGCTGGACGAAGTGGATTGCCGCCGCGTGAAAGCTGCCGAAAGTCGCCGCATGCATCAGCTGAGCGAGCAGCAGTACCGCAAGGTGATCGGCCAGCGTCCCCAGCAGCAACCAGCGGATTGCCGCCAGAACGAAGCTTGCCACCAATACCTGGCGCAGCGAGAAGCGCGTAAGCAACGGGGCCATTATCAGGAACACGAGGATTTCTGCTATCACACCCAGCGCCCACAGCAGGCCAATGGTGCCGCGCCCATAGCCGAGCGACTCCAGGTGGATACTGAAGAAGGTGTAGTAAGGTCCGTGGCTGACCTGCATCAGGCCGACGCAGGCGAAGAACGCCAATACACTCGGCCGGCATAGTTGGCGTATGAAACCACCCTGCCCCGCCGTCTCTGGCCGTTGCTCCGGAACCGCATTAGGCACCCACGCACTGCTGATGACGATGCCTGCCATGATCGCCATCATCGCGATGGGATAGACGTCCAGACCGAAGCGTTCGAACAGCACACCAAGCCCGACCACCGCCAAGATAAAGCCGATGCTGCCCCACAGACGAATCTGACTGTAGCGTGACGCCTGTTCGCGCAGATGCGCCAGGGTAATGACTTCGAACTGTGGCAGCACGGCATGCCAGAAGAACGCGTGCAGCGCCATCACCAGCACGAGCCAGGCGTAACTCTTGCTGTAAAAAATCAGACTGAACGAGAGCAGCGTGCAGAGCGCACCGATGCGCACAATGGTCAGGCGCTGACCCGTGGCATCACCAAGCCAGCCCCACAGGTTCGGCGCCAGGCAGCGCATCAACATGGGAATGGCCACCAGCTCGCCAATGCGCTCGGCAGAAAAACCGAGGTGGTCGAAATAAAGCCCGAGATACGGCGCAACGGCACCCAGCACGGCGAAATAGAAGATATAAAAACCGGACAGGCGCCAGTAGGGTAAAGCTGCAGTCATGCCGGCCTCACGCGGCCGACATGCTACGGCCAGGCTGGCAGCGACATGCACGACCCGAAGCGGGAGCCTGGTGACTCATAGTTGCGGGAGGATCGGCGTGCCGACCAAAACATCGGCGTTCTGCCCACGATGACGTAGCAAATGATCCAACAGCACGATGGCCATCATCGCTTCGGCGATCGGCGTGGCACGGATACCCACACAGGGGTCGTGGCGGCCTTTGGTGATGACCTCCACCGGATTGCCATCGACATCGATCGAGCGCCCTGGTGTGGTGATGCTGGACGTCGGCTTCAAGGCCAGGTGCGCGATGATCGGCTGACCCGAAGAGATGCCACCGAGGACACCGCCGGCGTTGTTCGACAAGAAGCCTTCCGGGGTCATCTCGTCCCGGTGTTCGGTGCCGCGCTGGGCGATACTGGCGAAACCGGCGCCGATCTCGACACCCTTGACCGCGTTGATGCTCATTAAGGCGTGCGCCAAATCGGCATCGAGGCGGTCGAAGATCGGCTCGCCAAGCCCCGGTGGCACGCCCTCGGCGACGACGCTAATCTTCGCGCCGACCGAATCCTGGTCACGACGCAGCTGGTCCATGTAGGCCTCCAGCTCCGGTACCTTGTCTGGATCGGGGCTGAAGAAGGCGTTCTGTTCGACGCTTTCCCACGTCTTGAACGGAATCTCGATCGGGCCCAACTGGCTCATATACCCGCGCACCTGAATGCCCAGCGTCGCCAGATACTTCTTCGCGATTGCACCGGCTGCGACGCGCATGGCTGTCTCGCGCGCCGAGCTGCGGCCGCCGCCGCGGTAGTCGCGCAGGCCGTACTTGTGGTGATAGCTGTAGTCGGCGTGAGCCGGGCGGAACAGATCTTTGATCGCCGAGTAATCCTTGGATTTCTGATCGGTGTTGCGGATCAGCAGACCGATCGGGCACCCGGTGGTGCGCCCTTCGAACACGCCGGAGAGGATTTCAACCTCGTCAGCCTCCTGGCGCTGGGTGGTGTGTCGGCTGGTGCCGGGCTTGCGCCGATCGAGGTCTCGCTGCAGATCCGCAACGGACAATTCCAGCCCCGGCGGACATCCATCAATGATGGCGACCAGTGCCGGGCCATGGCTTTCGCCAGCAGTGGTGACGGTGAACAGCTTGCCGTATGTGTTGCCGGACATGCAGGGCGCTCCGCAATCGACCTAAACAGGGGGCGGAAGTATACCCGAGCCGCCGGAGGTTTCACTGCCTCGGGTGGCGGCGCATACTGCTGTCCGCGAACCAAGCGCCCTGCATCGCATCCAACCCGCTTCGTTAGTCATCGAATCTCTGCTCATGCGTTTTCTTTTCCTGCTTGCCCTTCTTGCCATGCCCGCTTCTTACGCATACGCCCAAACGCTGCTGAACGAGGGGATGACTGTGCAGGTGACGGACGGTCGCCTGCATGGCAGCCTGCTGCTGCCAAAGACCACCGAGCCTTTGCCGGTGGCTCTGCTGATCGCCGGGTCGGGCCCTACCGACCGCAACGGCAACAATCCCATGGGCCGCAACGACAGCCTCAAGCGGCTGGCGCAGGCGCTTGCCAAACATGGCGTCGCAAGCCTGCGCTACGACAAGCGCGGCGTAGGTCAGAGCCTGGCGGTGGCGCCGGCCGAAAAACAACTAAGCGTGGATAGCTATGTTGCGGATGCAGTAGCCTGGGCGCGTCAGCTAAAAGCAGACCCGCGCTTTTCCGAGGTGGTGCTGATCGGCCACAGTGAAGGCGCACTGATCGCCAGCCTTGCCGCACCTATCGTCGAGCCAGCCGCGTTGATCAGCATTGCCGGCAGCGGCCGACCCATCGATCGGCTTCTGCGTGAACAACTGCAAGGCCGCCTGCCGCCACCCCTGCTGGCGACCGCGCACTACCTGATCGACGAACTCAAGGCGGGACGCCAGCACGGACAAGTGCCTGAAGAACTGCAGATCCTGTTCCGCCCGAGCGTACAGCCTTATCTGATTTCGCTGTTCCGCCAGGATCCGATACAAGCGTTTGCCAACGTGACTGCGCCTGCGCTGATCATTCAGGGCACACATGACATACAGGTCGATCACGAAGATGCCGAAGCCCTGCAACGCGCCCGCGAAGAAGCCGAACTGGCGCTGATACCTGGGATGAATCACGTGCTGCGCATTGTTCCGATGGACCGCGACAGACAGACCGCGTCCTACAACCAGCCCGAGCTACCTATCGCCCATGCTCTGACCGAGCGAATCAGCCGGTTTTTGCAGAAACATGGCGTATTGCCAGCCTCCAGTTAGCCAATCGGCGGCCGATACGCACCTTACCTGCCGCAATGAATCGACCGCCAGGCTCTGGACGCCGACATGACCGATAGCTCACCAGCACCGAACGACGAAGAAGCCCAAGCGCCCGCAACCCCACAGCCGCACCCCTGGGCCGAGCTTGCCCCGGATCGCTTCCGATTGCTGCGTCTGTCGCCACTACCGACCGACCGAGATACCGGCGTGCGACCGCTACGGTTCGTTGAACTGGCTCAGATCGAACGGCATACGCCTCAGCAAAGCCTGTTGAAGCTGTTCGTGCGACTACCTGGCCAGCTGCTGTCGAAGAAACACAACGTGCTAGAAATCTGGGCAGACCATCGTACCAAGGAGCTGCGCTTCGGCCCCGATTCCGGCCTGCACATGGAGCCTGCCAACCGCGGTCTAGGACGTTTTCTACTGGCGCAGGGAGCCCTTTGGGCGCAAAAGCGTTGGGCGCACTATCTTGTGGAAGGCGGCGCCCTTCCTGCCAAAGATATAACGAGCGAAAACATACGTTTGCGGCGTGATCATTGCCTGCAGACGCAGGGCTTCGATGTGCTCTATCCCGAGCCCCAGCAGCTCAAGGCAACTTACGGTGCGTCTCGTGTCAGCACGCTGCGCCCCGACTGGAATACTGAGAAGGTGCAGATCATCGAGTTGAAGGATGCTGCGGCGATGCTCGAACAGGCTGATCGCAATTTGCAAGAGCAGGAAAACCAGATTCGCGGCATCCAGGAGCGTCTGGACAAATTTCGCCGGGAAGACGGCACCCTCCGGTTCACCATCGCCTGCCTCATCGCATTCTCGCTATTCCAGGCAGGCTTACTGATCTGGATTGCGACTCGCTGACATGCGTGGCATCAACGCGACGTCGAGTGCCTCCCTGCCTTTTACCGTTTGAGCCGCGCGCGAAACAACGCCTGGTGCTCACGGCACTGGCTTGCGGCGAGCAGAAACACGCCATGCCCGCCCGCGGTGAATTCCAGCCAAGTGAAATCCACCTCCGGATAAAGCGCCTCGACATGCACCTGACTGTTACCGACCTCGACGATAAGCGTGCCGGTGTCGGTCAGGTGATCTGCTGCCTCAGCCAGCATCCGCCGTACCAGATCCAGGCCATCGTCACCACACGCCAATCCCAAGGCGGGTTCGTGATGATACTCATCGGGCATGTCGGCGAAGTCTTCCGCATCCACGTAGGGAGGGTTGGAGACGATCAGATCGAAGCGCTGCTTGGGCAACCCATCGAATCCGTCGCTTTGCACGGTATACACACGCTCTTCCAGACCGTGCTGTTCTATGTTGCGACTGGCCACTTCGAGCGCCTCGAAAGACAGATCAGCCAGCACCACTTCAGCATCGAGAAACTCGTAGGCGCAGGCAATGCCGATGCAGCCGGAGCCAGTACACATGTCCAGAATCCGTGTCGGACTCCGCGCCAACCAAGGTTCGAAACGTCGTTCGATCAGCTCGCCAATGGGTGAGCGTGGAATCAGTACACGCTCATCGACAATGAACGGTAGTCCGCAAAACCAGGATTGACCAAGCAGGTAGGCGGTGGGCACGCGTTGCTCGATCCGACGGCGCAGCAAGTTCTGCAGATGCTCGCGCTCGTCATCCTCCAGACGGCAATCCAGATAGCTATCGGTGATTTCCCAAGGCAGGTGCAGAGCGCCGAGCACTAACTGGCGCGCCTCGTCCCAGGCATTGTCGGTGCCGTGGCCAAAAAATAATTGCTCGGCATGGAAACGGCTGACAGCCCAGCGAATATGGTCACGCAAGGTGCGCAAGCGGGAAGGCGAAGCGGTCACGTCGGCATCTCCTGTCAAAAGCGCGAAAGTTTAGCCGAAGGCAGGTCGGGTTTCTCAGACTTATGCGACCGCAATACTGGCCTATCGCCCGTTATTGCCGATTCAGCTGACGAATCATCGGTTTGGGCAGTTCACATCTTGGTCATCTGGCGCCACAATCATGCCCCTCTCACAACAAGGAGTCAGTCATGTCCAAGCCACAGACCATGCTTCAGCTCAGTGGCCGCAGTTATGCACCGGCGACTCTGGCTAATGCGACCCTTGTGGTCATCGACGTTCAGGAAGAATATCGGACAGGAACTCTCGCGCTACCGAACTTGAGCTCGGCGCTGGAGGAGATCAACAGTCTGGTGACCGCTGCCCGCGCGGCTGGAGCGCCGGTCGTGCATGTACATCATCTTGGCATTCCCGGCGGCCTGTTCGATCCCCAGGGCCTGCGCGGGCAGATCATGCCGGAAGCAGCTCCGTTGCCTGGTGAAGCCGTGATAGGCAAAACGCTGCCCAACGCGTTCGCCGGCACCAAGCTTCACGAGCTATTGCAACAGCACGGACGTCTCGACCTTATTGTCTGCGGTTTCATGACCCATTCCAGTGTGAGCACCACCGTTCGGGCGGCGAAGGATTATGGCTATCGCTGTACGCTGGTGGACAAAGCTTGCGCCACTCGCGATCTGCCGATGGGTGAAGGTTCGATCGATGCGGCACAGGTCCATCGCATGGAAATGACCATTCTTGCGGATAACTTCGCCGTCTGCGTCGCCGATGTCGGAGCGCTTGCATAAGCAGGCCGGGCATCAAGCGTTGCCAGACAGGCAAATGAACCTGGCCAGGCAGACCCGGTCATAGCCCTGGTCACGACGAGGTAACCGGAATGAAACGAACCGACGGTTTCGATGCGCGCCGCCTCCGCCCACGCGAGCGGCGAAGCTGGGGTTCGCGTTTCGGCGCGTTTCTTGGCTTGTTGCTGATTCTCGTCGGCGCGCTCCTGACCGCCTTTGGCGCGGCCTCCCTACTCAGTAGCAACGAAGCCTTCGCCCGTATGGCGCTCGATCGCGAGGCTGCCGTGACGCTGCTCGTGCTTGGCCTGATCCTTTTATTGATCGGCGCATTAATCAGGCGCCGAGTGCGACGCAACTTGCGCGAGCCCAGCGGACTCAGCCTCTCCCCCGGCCTAAGAAGGAAACGCTGATCAATACCTTTGGGGTAAAATCGCCAGCTAATGCGGAGGCCCCATGCAAGAAGATGACTTTTCCTTGTTCAAATCTGCGGTTCGCGGTGTCAAGCCGATCGAACACGACCGAGCCGACACCGGCAAACCACGCCGAAACAAAGCGCAGATAGCCACTCGACGAGCGAACGCAGTTATCAATGACGGCGAGGCCCGCATCGACGGGCTCTCGGATCAATTCGTCATCGACGTTGCCGCGGAAGATGAATTGTATTGGGTGCGCGACGGCGTCCAGGACAGCCAGATGCGCAAGCTGAAAGCTGGCCAGATCCCTTTCGAAGGTAGCCTCGACCTGCATGGACTGAGCGTTGAGAAAGCCCGCGAGTTGCTCTGGGATTTTCTGGCCGAAGCCTGCAAGTTCGAGATCCGCTGCGTACGGGTGACACACGGCAAGGCCGCGCGAATCGATGGAAAAAGACCGCTGATCAAGAGCCACGTCAACACCTGGCTACGCCAGCACGCCCAGGTACTCGGTTTTACATCATGCCTGCCTCGGCATGGCGGTACCGGTGCGGTTTACGTCATTCTCAAGCGAACTATGCTAGAAGGCCGTGACGAATAACCGTCGCGCTCAGCTACGCATTCTTCGGCGTGCTGCTTGCAGCCCAGCAGCTGAGTCCCTAACCTTCGCATTCGCGCTTTTTTGCAAGCCTGACAGGTAGTCAAATGTCTCTGGAAACTCATTACACCGCGATCCTTGGCCAGCTTGGTGAGGACGTCAACCGCGAGGGCCTGCTCGATACGCCCAAGCGCGCTGCCAAAGCTATGCAGTACCTGTGCAAGGGCTATCAGCAAACACTTGAGGAGGTCACCAACGGCGCGCTGTTCAGCTCCGACAACAGCGAGATGGTGCTGGTTAAGAACATCGAGCTGTACTCCTTATGCGAGCACCATATGCTCCCATTCATTGGCAAGGCCCACGTAGCCTACCTGCCTAACGGCAAAGTGCTCGGGCTTTCCAAGGTGGCGCGCATCGTTGATATGTATGCTCGCCGACTGCAAATCCAAGAGAATCTGACACGCGAGATTGCCGAAGCGATCCAGAAGGTGACAGGCGCCTGGGGCGTAGCAGTAGTAATCGAAGCGCAGCATATGTGCATGATGATGCGCGGTGTCGAGAAGCAGAACTCCTCGATGGTCACCTCGGTAATGCTCGGACAATTCCGCGAGAACGCCGCCACCCGCAGCGAGTTTCTTGGGCTGGTTAGATAAAGGAAGCTGGAAAGGAATTGTCTCTCCGCAGCTCGGAGAACAGCCGTAATACTCTAGCGCGGCGCTTTTTGTAGAAAGTCTATGTTCGCCCGCGAGCATTTCCTGCAATGTTCGGCTGATAGGCGGAGCCGTTTTTTCGACAGCGCAATGCAATCCTGAACCGCTTTCGGGCCAAGATGATCATGACTTGGATGGTTTTCAAGCCGCGATCCAGACAGCGCTGATATACGCTTGGCCCAACGAGCGGATCGCCGTGCGCCCATGGCTGCGTTGTAAAGCAACCGATGCAACGCCGGGGCGCTTTTCTGTTCGGCTTGCGAGCCCTGGACCTCATTTCTGAATCTCGCTCCCTCGCGTCCATTGCGAGAAGGAAAAATGCACCGGAGTTCTCAGTTGGCCGCGCTGGAACAAGCCGTTAAGGTCTTTTAGGACCTTCCAGTCAAAACATACAAGACGCTATCTGCGGCGAATACCAGGCAGATAACGAGCCATCACGTCGCCGCCCCAAAAAGAGACCAGACGGCAGCTGTCGCACCTATTTGGCTCAGCCGTCCGTCTCGCTGATTAGACTCGATTCGTGTCGCCGCGTCGCTCCGATCAGCCCGCAAAAGCCCGCCCTTGCGTACTCCCAGCCATCCAATAGAGCCAGGATCGAAGGCCGCGACGATCCTGGCACGCTAGATGCTTTGTCATCCGCAAAGCCTGCCGATCGATTCGGCAGAGCATCCCGCAGGTCAACGAAGACCATTAGCCGCAAGCGGCACGGGACGGGTGAAACGGGCAACGCGGCTCGAATCTGACCCCACCAATTTCCGAATACCAGGCAAAGGCGCCTGGAGCTGGCAGACAGCTCCAGGCTTTTTTTTGCTTTTTTGCTGGCGGCGCCTCGAAACGGCTTCGACTGAGGACAACGGTCATGAACGCAATCGTCACCCCGATCAAAAGTGAAACACTGATCATCATCGGCAATGGCATGGTGGGTCATCACTGCGTCGAGCAACTGATCGAGCGCGGCGCGCTGGGCCAGTACCAGCTGCACGTGTACGGCGAGGAGCGCCAGCGCGCCTATGACCGTGTCCATCTGTCCGAATACTTTGGCGGCCGGGATGCCGACTCCCTCGCCATGTGCGAAGCCGACTATTACGCCGCTCACGGCGTGCATATTCATCTCGGCGTGCAGGTACTGGAGATCGACCGCGAGCGCAAGGAAGTGGTCACCAGCGAAGGCCGCAAGGCGTACGACAAGCTGATCCTGGCGACCGGTTCCTACCCCTTCGTGCCGCCGATTCCGGGTGCCGAAGGTAACTCGCGTCTGGTCTACCGCACCCTTGATGACCTCGATGCCATTCGCGCCGCCGCCAGCAACGCCAAACGCGGCGTCGTCGTCGGTGGCGGGCTGCTCGGCCTGGAAGCGGCCAATGCGCTCAAGTCTCTCGGGCTCGAAGCCCATGTGGTGGAGTTCGCGCCCCGCCTGATGCCGGTACAGCTGGACGAGGAAGGCGGCAAGGCGCTCAAGGCTCGTATCGAGTCGCTGGGCGTCGGCGTGCATCTTTCGCGCGCCACGCAGGAAATCGTCATCGGCGAGGAATACGCCTACCGGATGAACTTCAACGATGGCGAATTCCTTGAGACCGACCTTATCGTGTTCTCCGCCGGTATCCGCCCGCAGGATTCGCTTGGCCGTAGCGCCGATCTGGAAATAGCCCCGCGTGGCGGCGTAGTGATCGACGCCGACTACCGCACCAGCGATCCTTCGATCTTCGCCGTTGGCGAATGCGCTTCCTGGAACGGCATGGTGTTCGGCCTGGTCGCACCGGGCTACACCATGGCACGCAATCTTGCCGCCCTGCTCACCGGCGAGCCGCACCAGCCTTTCAGCGGCGCGGACATGTCGACCAAGCTCAAGCTGCTCGGCGTCGATGTCGGCTCCATCGGCGATGCACATGCCGCGACGCCGGGCGCCAAGAGCTATCGTTTCATCGATGAAGCCAACGCCAGCTACCGCCGCCTGGTGCTCTCCGAAGACAGCAAGCGCGTCATCGGCGCGGTGCTGATCGGCGACAACAGCTACTACGACACCCTGCTGCAATACGCGCAGAACGGCATCAAGCTGCCGGCCGATCCGTCCAGCCTGATCCTGCCGCTCTCCGATGGCGCGCCAACCTTGGGCGCCGATGCCCTGCCCGACACGGCGACCATCTGTTCCTGCCACAACGTCAGCAAGGGCGCGGTGTGCTGCCAAGTCGACGCCGGCATCACCGACCTCGGCGAGTTGAAGGCCGCCACCAAGGCCGGCACCGGCTGCGGCGGTTGCAGCGCGCTGCTCAAACAAGTCTTCGAGCATGAGCTGACCGCCCGTGGCGTCGAGGTCGACAAGAGCCTTTGCGAACACTTCGCCCACACCCGCCAGGAGCTATACGGCATCGTTCGCGTCGAGGGCATCATCAGTTTCGAAGAGCTGCTGGCCAAGCATGGCCGCGGCCACACTGGCTGCGACATCTGCAAGCCGGCGGTGGGTTCGATCCTCGCCTCCTGCTGGAACAAGCCGATCACCGATCCAGGCCTGATTCCACTGCAGGACACCAACGACACCTTCATGGCGAACATGCAGAAGAACGGCACCTACTCCGTAGTGCCGCGCATCGCCGGTGGTGAAATCACGCCGGACAAGTTGATCGCCCTGGGTGCCGTGGCCAAGAAATACGACCTCTACACCAAGATCACCGGCGGCCAGCGCATCGATTTGTTCGGTGCCCAGCTGCACGAACTGCCGGATATCTGGGGCGAGCTGATCGAGGCGGGGTTCGAAACAGGCCACGCTTACGGCAAGTCGCTGCGCACGGTGAAATCCTGTGTCGGCAGCACCTGGTGCCGCTACGGCGTGCAGGACAGCGTCGGCATGGCGCTGCGTCTGGAGGATCGCTACAAGGGCCTGCGCTCGCCGCACAAGATCAAGTTCGGCGTCTCCGGCTGCACCCGCGAATGCGCCGAAGCGCAAAGCAAGGACATCGGCGTGATCGCCACCGAAAACGGCTGGAACCTGTACGTGGCCGGCAACGGCGGTATGCGTCCGCGCCACGCCGAGCTGTTCGCTACCGACCTCGATGACGAAACCCTGGTGCGCTACATCGACCGTTTCCTGATGTTCTACATCCGCACCGCGGACAAACTGCAACGCACCTCGGTCTGGCGTGAGTCCCTGGAAGGCGGCCTCGACTACCTCAAGAACGTCATCATCGATGACAGCCTGAACCTCGCCGCCGAACTGGAAGCGCAGATGCAGCTGGTGGTTGACCGCTACGAATGCGAATGGGCCAACGCCATCAATGACCCGGAAAAGCTCAAGCGCTTCCGCACGTTCGTCAACGACCAGCGCGGCGATCCGGACATCCACTTCGTCAAGGAACGCGGCCAGCGCCGGCCGGTGCACGCACATGAACTTCACCTGATTCCCGTAACCGAGGAGGTGCTCTGATGAGCCAGCCCAACGCCGTACGTGTCGATTCCGCTCAAGCCGCCGGCTGGCGTGCCCTGTGCAGCCGCCGCGATCTGGTCGCCAATTCAGGCGTGGTCGCCTGGGTCGATGGCGAGCAGGTGGCGCTGTTCCACCTGCCCAATACCGAGACCGGCGAACAGGTATTCGCGATCGCCAACAAGGACCCGAAATCAGGCGCCAATGTCATCGGCCGCGGCATTCTGGGGCAGCTCAAGGGCGATCTGGTGATTGCCTCGCCGCTGTACAAGCAGCACTTCCGCCTGGCCGACGGCAGCTGTCTGGAATATCCGGAACAGCACCTGCAGGTTTGGCCGGTGCGCCTGAACGGCGATGCGGTGGAAATAGCTGCGGCATGACCGCCGCCCAATACAACAAGTAGCGATACGCCAACGGCAGGCTCAGCCCTGCTTTGCCAACACAAAGAGAATCGAAAAATGTCCTACCTGGTTCCTTCGGAATTCGTCACCAAGATGGTCGACGCGGGCGAGTCCAAGATATTCATGTCCACGCGGGACACCCTGATCCGGGCTTTCATGGCCGGCGCGATTCTGGCCCTGGCTGCGGTGTTCGCAGTTACCGTCACCGTCCAGACCGGCTCACCGCTGCTGGGCGCGGTGATGTTTCCTGTCGGCTTCATCATGCTTTACCTGATGGGCTTCGACCTGCTGACCGGCGTCTTCGTGTTGGCACCGCTGGCCCTGCTCGACAAACGCCCGGGCGTCACCGTCAACGGCGTGCTACGTAATTGGGGCCTGGTGTTCGTCGGCAACTTCGCTGGGGCGTTGACCGTGGCGTTCATGATGGCCTTCGTCTTCACTACCGGCTTTTCGAGCGATCCAGGCGTGATCGGCGAAAAAATCTCTCACATTGGGGAAGCACGGACCTTGGGCTATGCAGAGTTCGGTGCGGCCGGCTGGGCGACCATCTTCCTACGCGGCATGCTGTGCAATTGGATGGTGTCGATGGGCGTGGTGGGCGCGATGATTTCCACCACCGTGGGTGGCAAGGCTATCGCGATGTGGATGCCGGTGATGCTTTTCTTCTACATGGGCTTCGAGCATTCGGTGGTGAACATGTTCCTCTTCCCGTCGGCGATGATCATGGGCGGCGACTTCTCGATCATGGATTACATGATCTGGAATGAAATCCCCACCGCGCTGGGTAATCTGGTGGGCGGTTTGGCGTTCACTGGCCTGACGCTCTACACCACCCATGTGAAGACCGCGCCGAAGCGCGCGCTGGTGCGCTGAGCCAGGCTATCCCCACCGAATGCAGTTATGGCGCCGTATTCGCGGGTATCGAAGCGTCATGTGCCGTGCTCACCGACGCCCCTCACCCCAGCCCTCTCCCCAATGGGGAGAGGGAGACAAGCCTGCGGCCACCGAACGTACCTGAATTACCTCCTACGCATCGCTGACCCAGCCACATCGGATTTGGCCAGCTCGGACTGCCCCCTCTCCCCTCCGGAGAGAGGGCTGGGGTGAGGGGCTGCGGTGACTAAAACGGTTGACGATCTCTCCTTCAGGCAAGACGCGCGAAGCGCCGCACAGCCAGGATGTATGAAACGTTGCTGTTTAACTCTAAGAATTCATTACAGAGAACTCGTCGATTGCAGCAGATGAGCAGTCAACTCAAGGTCTCGGTGGGCCAACACACCGACAAGGGTCGCAAGGAAAGCAATCAGGATTTCCACGGCGTCTACATTCCCAAAGAACCCCAACTGAGCAGCAAGGGCATCGCCATCGCGCTCGCCGACGGCATCAGCAGCAGCGCCGTCAGCCATATCGCCAGCGAATCGGCAGTCACCGGCTTCTTTGCCGACTATTTCTGCACCTCTGACGCCTGGTCGGTAAAGACCTCGGCGCAACGCGTACTGATGGCGACCAACTCCTGGCTGCACGCACAAAGCCAGCAGAGTCAATACCGCTACGACAAGGATCGCGGCTACGTCTGCACCTTCAGCGCCATGGTCATCAAATCGACCACCGCGCACCTGTTCCATGCTGGCGACTCACGCATCTATCGCGTCCTGGGCAATGCGCTGGAGCAGCTGACCAACGATCATCGGATGTGGGTCTCGGAAGACAAGAGTTACCTGAGCCGGGCGCTGGGCATTCATCCACAGCTGGATCTGGACTATCGCGCCGAACAGGTCGAGGTGGGCGATACCTTTATTCTGGCAACCGATGGTGTCTACGAATTCCTCAGCGCGTCGGTCATGCTCGAAGCCATCGCGCGCAGTCCGGAAGATCTCGATGCAGCCGCTCGGGAAATCGTCGCCCAGGCGTTGCAACAGGGCAGCGACGACAACCTCACGGTACAGATAGTGCGCGTCGATGAGCTACCGATCAGGGCGGCGGACGAACTCTACCTGCAACTCACCGAACTGCCCTTCCCACCCATTCTCGACGCGCGAGCCCGGTTCGACGGCTACACCATTATTCGCGAAGTGCACGCCAGTAGCCGTAGTCACGTTTACCTCGCGACCGACGACGACAGCCAAACGCCGGTGATCATCAAGACGCCGTCAATCGACCTGCAACGGGACGCGCAATACCTCGAGCGCTTTCTTACCGAAGAATGGGTCGCGCGGCGCATCGAAAGCGCCCATGTGGCCAAGCCATGTGTGCAGACTCGCAAGCGCAACTTTCTCTATAGCGTGACCGAGTTCGTCGAAGGCCAGACGCTGACCCAATGGATGATCGACCACCCCAGGCCGGACCTGGAAACGGTTCGCGGTATCGTCGAGCAGATCGCCAAAGGGCTACGCGCGTTTCACCGACTGGAGATGCTGCATCAGGACCTGCGGCCGGAAAACATCATGATCGACACCACCGGCACGGTGAAAATCATCGATTTCGGCTCAACCCGTGTCGCCGGCATCATGGAGATTGCTTCACCCATCGAACGCGGCGATCTGCTCGGCACCGCTCAATACACCGCGCCGGAATACTTTCTCGGCGAAGGCGGGACGCCCCGCTCGGATATGTTCTCGTTGGCGGTTATCGCTTATCAGATGCTCACCGGCCACCTACCCTACGGCACCGCAGTCGCCCGCTGTCGCACCCGCGCGGCGCAGAACAAGCTCAGCTACAGCCCGATCCGCGCGCATGACCGCGAGGTACCGGCATGGATCGACGATGTGCTGCGCAAAGCGCTGCACACCGACCCATACAAGCGCTACGAGGACCTGTCTGAGTTCGTGTTCGAGCTGCGCCAGCCCAACCAGGCCTTTCTCAACAAAGCCCGGCCACCACTGATGGAACGCAACCCGGTGTTGTTCTGGAAAGCCGTTTCGCTGGTATTGGCAATAACGGTGGCGGTGCTACTGAGACGATGAAGGACGGTGCGGCGCGTACACATTGAGTGCAGAATCGTCATGGCCATCCTTCGACGGATCGAGAATCCAGCGAAGTTGCATTACCAGTTCCTCACAATTCTCGCCGCGCTGCAGCCAGTCATGAAAGGCGATGCGTGATGCGGTGAGCGCAGTCTCGGCGGCTTCGTCGATGCCATTTTCCGGAGTGCCGGGCTGCCATTGGTCGAACAACGATTTGAGTGCATGTTGCGCCTCGTCCGCACCCAGCTCCCCGTCCGACCAGCGTGACGTGATGTCCTGGGCTTTCTGTAGGGCTGACACCGAAGGGCTTGGCGACTCCATTGGACGACCTCCATGCAATAACTGTGGCCGTTGGACACGCATCGAACCGGCTGAATTCGCACCCACCCATCGATTCGTCTGCCCTGCCGATGCGCCAGTAATCGGTGCCGGCCGGCTGGTCGTGGGAACAACCGCCGATGCGCGGCTGCCACACATGTGCTGTCTGCTGCTTCTGGCCTGCTCGGCCAGTAGCACCCACTCCTCGACATCACTCACCGACAAGGCGAGGCCGCCCGGTTTCATGACCCAAATATCCCGATCTGCCGACCCGCCGTTCGATGTGGTTGTTGTCGGTTCCGGCATTGCCGGTCTGTCGTGTGCATCGTTGTTGGCTGAAGCCGGGCAACGCGTGCTGATGCTGGAGGCCAGCGATGTGCCCGGCGGGCGAGCCAGGAGCTGGGCCGATCCGGCCACCGGCGACAGCGTCGATATTGGCCCGCATGTATTGCTGAACAAATATCCGAACATGCTGGCGATGCTCGAACGCCTCGGCACGTCCGATCAGGTCTGCTGGCAGACAGAAGAGTTGCTGACCGTTCTCGACAAGCATCGACACATCCGCTTCAAGGTCGGTGGTCTGCCAGCGCCCCTGCATTACATGCGTAACCTGCCGCAGGTCCTGCCTAGCGTCCCGTTGCGTCGGCTGCTCAGCAACGTTCCGCTGGCCTGGCGCACCATGCGCAGCTCGCCCAGCGAACTGATGGCCCTCGACGACCGTACCGGGCGTCAGTATCTGCTCGATAACGGCGTCAGCCCGAGCTTCATCGACTGGTTCTGGGCCTCGGCCTCGATGGCGATACTCAATCTGCCAGTCGAGCAGTGCTCGGCCGCATCGCTGATGCGCCTCTTGGCGCAAGGGCTCGGCCATAACGACCTTGCATTT
Source organism: Stutzerimonas sp. VN223-3 (assembly GCF_045999685.1). Lineage (NCBI taxonomy): Bacteria > Pseudomonadati > Pseudomonadota > Gammaproteobacteria > Pseudomonadales > Pseudomonadaceae > Stutzerimonas > Stutzerimonas sp. VN223-3. The sequence goes on from NZ_RBEC01000001.1 coordinate 1,857,178, forward strand.
GGTTTTCCGAAGGTCGGGTTGAGCGATCTCTATGCTTGGCCGGCGATTCGTTGCCTGGAGCGCCACGGGGGCGAAGTCAGATTCAGCTGCGCCGCCGCTGGCCTTCATCGGCGAGACGATATCGTCGCAGGCGTAACGCTTGCCGACGGTACGGTTATCCCCGCGTCAGCGGTAGTTCTCGCGGTTCCGCCCACCTCCATCAGCGGCCTGCTGCCAGAAGAGCATCCGCTGGTTGCGGTTGCCGGACGCTTCGAACCCAGCCCCTATATAAGCTGCTACCTCTGGTTCGACCGTGCACTCACCACGGCGCGGTTCTGGGCGAGGCCATGGTCACCGGAGAGCTTGAACACTGATTTCTACGACCTGGCGAATATTCGCCCGAGCTTGCCCGGAGCCGGAGCGATGATCGCTACGAACATCATCTGGAGCCACCGCACGGCTGGCCTGTCGGATCAAGCGATCATCGAGGCAACCATCGGCGAGATTGGCGACTTCGTGCCGGAAGTTCATCAGGCGCGGTTGGTTGCCTCGTCGGTGCACCACATTCCAATGTCGATTCCTTGCGCGCGACCTGGCGTGGAAACCGCGCGGCCCGCTACTCGTCTTGAAAAAGGTGTATTCCTCGCGGGCGACTGGGTCGACACCGGCCTGCCCTTCTGTATGGAGAGCGCCACCCGTGCCGGCGCACTTGCCGCCGAGGCGATATTGGCCGACCAAGGCAAGCTGGTTCGACTGGCGCACCCGACACCGGTACCGGGCGGGCTCACCAAGCTGGTGCGAAAGCGTGATGACGGTGCCGGTTTCTAGACGCCGAAACTCGCCTGCAACTCACAAACCCGGATGCTCAATAACGGCTTGCGCCCATACAAGAAACCGAGCGGGCTCGACGCGGCGAACTCCCAGCGCGCTCGCCCCACCAAGATTTTCCCAGCAACAGCGCAACGTGTGCGCAACGGCCCTCCCCGCCCCGGCTGGATGACGAAACCGCTGACTGCCAGCCGGCCTGGAAGTGCCGTCTTAGGGTCGAACTGTAATGAGGCCATCCTTTCGTCGGTGATGAACATTCGGCCCGTAAAGCTTTGTTCGTCATCGCGACACTCGGTTTCGAAACGGGCAATTTTCTTAGGGATGTGCCACAGATGGCGACCACCGGCAGCGGCGATCGGGTCATTGACCCAGATGTCCTTCACCATACCCGCGGGCATGAGCAAGCCTCTGCCGCGTACCAGCACTACAGTCGCCAATTCGTCGTACCGCAGCGTGCCCCCGCTATAAGTTGCAAACACCGTGGCGACCAGTACATGACCCGCAACGCTGATATAAGGGATGCCGGCTGCGGCTACTGGCAGCTCGGCAGCCCGAGCACGCCAAAGCGACAGGCATGCCGAGCCGTGAAGTTCCCAGGGTGCCGCCGGCACCGAGAGCGCGTCGTTTGTCTGAAGTGTCTCTTCCGCCATGGTCGGTGCCCGGCTTCCGGATGATGCAGCCTTGCAACCAGTCGACACCGCCAAACAGGAGTCGATCCTTCAGGGCGTCGCGAGGCGACGCTTGTGGTCGAAGTGACGAAGCCATTCTGCTCCGGGGTCCGCCATGCATCTGATCCAGCTTTTGCTTCCTCTATATGACAACGACGATCGGCCGCTGCCCAAAGCACTATTCAGTGACGTTCGCCGCGAACTGATCGAACGCTTCGGCGGATTGACTGCCTATACCCGAGCGCCGGTCGATGGGCTCTGGCTGGAGGACGGCGAACATGCCGTACGGGACGATCTGGTGATTTATGAAGTGATGGCGCCCAAGCTCGATCGGGCGTGGTGGCAGGATTATCGATCCTCGCTGGAGACTCGCTTTCGGCAGGAACGAATAATGGTCCGTGCGCATCGCGTCAACCTGCTATGAACGAACCTGACTGCGAAACGGTGATTGCCGAGCGGTCTTCGCTCAGGCAGCCATGCACAACCGTATGAAATTTTAGTGAACTTTGTGAGCGTCGCGCTGTCTCTCCTGCTGCAGGATCACAGGGACGACGGCTGATGGGCCATGCGCCCATTAACGGGAGAAGGCATCTCCCCCTCGCGAACAGCCCGTATCCCATAGACGTTGAGACTGCCCTGTTGCAGCCAGCTGGCGGAACATCGCCAGGCCAGGTTCATTTTTCCGGCCCGTTCACCGGGGCCTTCATTTTCAGTCCACATGAAGACCACCATGCCCATATCCCGTCATCTCGTTGCACTTCTTTCCCGTGTTTCCGGGTCCACCACGCAGCGTCAGGCTTTCCGTGCGGGCCTGTTCGGCACGCTGCTGGCGTTCATAGTGCCCGCTCAGGCCCAGCAAGCGGTCAACGAACGCTGGGTCAGCGACAGCCTGAACACCTACGTACGCAGCGGTCCGACCGACGGCTATCGCATCGTCGGCAGCCTCACGTCTGGGGAGAAGGTCGAACTACTCGACACCCAGGGCGACTACAGTCAGGTTCGCGGCGAAAATGGCGACCGGGTCTGGATCCGCAGCAGTGATCTACAAGACATGCCCGGCCAGGCGGAGCGACTGCCGGAACTGGAGCAAAAGGTCGTCGAACTCAGCGAAGAACTGAAAACCATCGACGACAACTGGAAGGCTCGGGTGCTGGGCATGCAGGAGACGCTTGATTCACGCAAGGCGCTGATCGACGAGCTTGAAGCGCGCCGCAAAGCTCTCGACGAAGCCCTCACCGTCACCGAATCGGAACTGCGCGACGCCCAGGCACGCCTCGGCGATGAGAACAATCAGGTCCTGATGCGCTACATGGTCTACGGCGGCAGCATTGCCGGCGCAGGTTTGCTGGCTGGATTGATCCTTCCAGCCATGACCCGTGGCCGCAAGCGCAACGACCGCTGGTTCTGACGGGCCAGGCTTTTTCTAAAGGGATTTAGCTGGGCACCAATATCTTTGGTTCGACGGCGGTGGTTGCCGACAGCCCTGGTCGCGTCTGTCCGACGCGCTCAAGGATTTGGCCAGCTGTCATTGGCCGATCGAGCAAGAAGCCCTGCAGCGTTTCACAACCGAGACCCGTAAGAAATTCCTGTTGCTCTTCGGTCTCCACGCCCTCGGCGACGATTTCCAGCCCCAGCGCCTTGCCCAACGCAATGATCGCCGACACGATCATTGCGTCCTCGTTGCCGGCGCTCATCTCCTTGACGAAAGCACGATCGATCTTCAGCTCACTGGCTGGCAGACGTTTGAGATAGAGCAGGCTCGAATAACCAGTGCCGAAATCGTCGATGGATGCCTTTACGCCAAGTTCAGTGAGCCTTTTCAGCGTTTCAATGGTGGTTTCCGGATTGCGCATGGCAACGGTTTCGGTGACTTCGACGGTCAGCATCGTCGGTGGGATGGAATGGCGACCGATGGCCTCGGCCACCACACCGAGCAGATCCGGCTGTTCGAATTGCACGGCGGAAAGGTTGACCGCGATGGTCCAGTGGCAGAAGCCCTGTAGGTGCCATTCGTGTAATTGCCGGCATGCCTCGTCCAACACCCATTTGCCCATCGGTACGATCAGACCGGTTTTTTCAGCCAGGGGCAAAAATGCGTCAGGGTAGAGCAAGCCGCGCTGTGGGTGTTCCCAGCGCAACAGCGCCTCAAAGCCTCGCACGGGGCCATCCGGCGCCTCGAATTTTGGCTGGTAATGCAGGCGCAGCTCACCGTGCGATTCGGCCATTTTCAGATCATGCAGCAGCTGTAGCTGCTCGGCAGCGTTGGCATTCATCGATGCTTCAAAGAAGCTGTAACCGTTCCGGCCGGCGCTTTTGGTGTGGTACATGGCCGCATCGGCATGCAGCAGCAGGTCACGTTCGGTCTCGCCATCACCCGGATACACTGCGATGCCGATGCTGAGCGAAACACGCAACTCATAACGCGACAGCACAAAAGATTCATCGATGCTCTGCACTAACTTGTCAGCCAGTGTCGCCGCATCATCCGGACCGGCGATCGATGCCAGCAACACGAACTCGTCTCCGCCAAGCCGCGCCAGCGTGTCCTGAGCACGAATGCACGAACGCAGCCGCTCGGTAACGCTGACCAGCAGTTCATCGCCGATGTGGTGGCCGTAAGCATCGTTGACGGCCTTGAAACCGTCCAGGTCCATGAACATCACGGCGAAGCAGGAGCGCTCGCGCTCGGCGATCCTGAGCGACTGACTCAAGCGATCCTCTAGCAACAGGCGGTTGGGCAGCCGGGTCAGATTGTCATGAAGCGCCAATTGGATCAGCTCACTATTGGCCTTTTCCAGCGAGCTGGCGAGTATCGAGGTGCGCGCCTGCAAGCGGCCGTCCAAAACCGAGACGATCAGCGTAATAGCCAGCACGCCCAGGGTCAGAACGATAACCAGCAGTGCCAGCCAGTTGGTGTCCACGCCGGTATTGGAAGCGCTGCAGAAACTACCTTCAGGAAAGCTCGCCGCAGCCATCCCGGTGTAGTGCATGCCGGCAATCGCAAGCCCCATTACCAGCGCGGCCATTCCTCGCCAGAGCTTCAGATGCGACACGTTCGCGCGCAGGCGAAATGCCAGCCACAGCGCAGCAGCGGATGCCAGAATCGCCACCACCACCGAGGCAATCAGCCAGCCAGCGTGATAGACGATTCCCGGCTGCATGCGCAGCGCGGCCATACCGCTGTAATGCATCGCAGCAATGCCGGAACCGATCAGAATCGCGCCTTGCGCCAAACGCACCCAGGGCAGTGCCCGCTGACAAACCAGCCAGAGCGCGATTGCCGACGCCGCGATGGAAATGACCAGAGAGCCGGCGGTTATCAGCGGATCATAGCCAAGCGGAATCGGCAGACTGAAGGCCAGCATGCCGATGAAATGCATCGACCAGATACCCAACCCCATGGAGAATGCGCCGCCGATCAACCACAGCCGGGCAGCGCGACCCTCGGCCGTTGCGACCCGTCCAGCCATGTCCAGCGCGGTATAGGAGGCAAGCACAGCGACAACGAACGAGAAAAACACGAGGATGTTGTTATAGCTACCAACCAGCATGGCCTGGGTTCCTGAAAAGGATGCGAAGCTTGACCGAACAGTCAATAAGGGCTAAGTGCCATCATTTTGGCATGATAACCGAATGAAGGCCGCTAACCTTCAAAACACATTTCATCGTGCTAGTTCATCGTTCCAAAAACAGCTTTCTAAAGCGAAGAAAATGACCATCTGCCAGGCGGTCATTCAGCGAGCCTTTGAAAAATCAAATAGACAAAGGTGTGCTCGTTGCGAAGAACGTTACCCTCAGCCTGGCGTAACGAGCGCGGCGGATGTGTTGGCGCCCTTCATCCCACTAGGTTGTTGCGAACCCTGGCGTCAGAAAAAAGGGGGTTATGATCCTTGACCGAGCTGTGAACATGAGGCGAAATGTGATGCTGTTCCGATAGGTGATCAGACTGACCTCGGCGAGACACCAGTCTCAAGCAACTCATCGTCACATCACATATGACTGAATCAAGCGTTATTACTCAAGACGCTTGCGTTTATTTAGAGCTCAGTGCTCGGCGAGTTGCAGCCCGCTGACCGTTGAATAAGCAGCTGGCGTTCAATCCGGAAAATTCCACGTTATGGAAGCGGAACGTCCGCAACCAAGCAGAATCCTATCCGCATGCAACAACCTAGCATGCCCTATCAAGGAACTAGCGCTAATGGCTTTATTGCAGGAACGCACACTCAACGTCATCGCCAGCAAGCAGACGGAACTGCTCAACAAGTGGACGTCTGAATTGGAATCCGGCGGCATGTACCGGACCCTCAAGACAGACGATCTTCGCCAACAAACGGCCGACTTCATTCGCTTTCTGATCGCAGGCGCCGGCAGAACCAACTCAGGTGACGTCAGGGACGCTAGCTGGGATGAAATGCGTCTGTTCCTCGAAAAACTGTCGCATAGCCGAGTGCAACTGGGCTTCGATTCACAACAAACCGCAGGCTTCATCTTTTCGATCAAACGAACTCTGATGCCGCTGTTGCAGGAAGAGTATGCCGACGAACCGGCTTTGCTAGCCGAGCAGCTTTGGGCTCTGTCCGAACTGGTTGACGAGCTCGGTTTGTACACGGTGCGTGTATTCCAGAAATCTCGCGAGGCCGTGATCAAGCGTCAGCAAGAGGAACTGCTCGAGCTGTCCACGCCGGTTGTAAAGCTGTGGGATGGCGTGCTGGCGCTGCCCATGATCGGCACCCTCGATTCGCAACGCACCCAGGTGGTGATGGAATCGTTGTTGCAGCGAATCGTCGATACTGGCTCGGAAATAGCCATCATCGACATCACTGGCGTGCCTACGGTGGACACATTGGTGGCACAGCATCTGCTCAAGACCGTCACGGCGATTCGCCTGATGGGCGCTGACTGCATTATCAGTGGCGTACGTCCGCAGATAGCCCAGACAATCGTTCACCTCGGACTCGATCTGCAAGGCATCGTGACCAAGGCATCACTTGCCGATGCGCTGGCACTGGCCTTACGCCGCTCCGGCCTCACTGTAACCAAGGCCGTGTAATGGAGCGTATTCCTATATTGCGAATGGGCGAGTTTTTACTCGTCACCATTCAAGTCGACATGCATGACCAACTGGCCATGACCTTGCAGGACGACCTCGCCGAGCGCATCAGTGCGACTTCGGCCCGTGCCGTACTGATCGACATCTCTGCTCTGGACATGGTCGATTCGTTTATAGGCCGGATGATCAGCTCGATCTCCGGCCTATCCAGCATCATGGATGCCGAGACCGTAGTGGTCGGAATGCAGCCGGCGGTAGCAATTACGCTCGTCGAACTAGGCCTGACGCTGCAGGGTGTCAGCACTGCGTTGAATGTCGAGAGAGGTATGCAGCTGCTGCATAAACGGATGGCCGAAAAATGACCGTTCGCACCAGCGGTAGCTTGCCGGTACGCCTTGAGCAGGACGTGGTGCTTGCCCGTCAGGCGGCCCGCCGATTGGCACAGGATTGCGGCATGCGCCTGATCGACCAAACGAAACTGGTTACTGCCGTAAGCGAGCTGGCCCGTAATACGGTGGTCTACGGCGGCGGCGGCGATATGGATTGGGAAGTCATTGACGAGGGCCCTCGCACCGGTATCCGTCTGACGTTCCGCGATGAAGGTCCCGGCATAGCCGACTTAAAACTGGCCATGACCGACGGCTGGACATCCGGCGGAGGTCTCGGACTCGGGCTGACCGGTGCAAAGCGACTAGTGGATGAGTTCGAACTCGATAGCACCCCAGGCATTGGTACTCGAATCAGTATCACAAGATGGTCATGAACCTCTACGGCTCGCTGACAACGGTATTACCGATCGAGGACAGCAGCCAGGTAGGTCACGCACGCCGCGTTGCGCAGCGCCTTGCTGAAAGCCTGGATTTCGGCGACACCGATGCGGGGCGTGTCGCGCTGGCAGCCACGGAGCTGGCTACCAACCTACTCAAGCATGCCCACCATGGTGCTTTGCACCTGCGCTCGATACCCGCGAGTACCGGCTTTGGTATCGAGATCATTGCGGTGGATCGCGGGCCGGGATTTAACCTCAGCGAATGCCTGACCGATGGCTTTTCCACGGGCGGCACGCAAGGCACAGGGCTAGGCGCCTTGATGCGACAGGCGCAGTGCTTCGATGCGTACTCGGATAGCCGAGGATCGGCCGTGCTCGTTCAGCTATATCCACGCAACGTCTCGGCGCTGCCTTTGCGTGTTGGAGTTAATCAACATTCCTTGGCTGACGATCCGGCGTGTGGCGACACGTGGCACTTGGCGATCGACGAACACCGGATCAGTGCTCTAGTAATAGATGGCATCGGTCACGGAGCAGATGCGCAAGAGGCCAGCGCTGCCGGCGCCATCGTATTCGCAGCGGAGCCCTTCGCCGAGCCGGAAACCAGTATTGCTGACATGCATCAGGCGATGTCTGGTACCCGCGGCGGAGCCGCAGCCGTCGCGCTGTTCGATGCTCGCCTCAAGACCTTACGCTTTGCCGGCATCGGCAACATTGGCGCCAGTCTGCTCAGCCCGGAAAAAGGTCGTGGCCTGGCCTCGCACCCGGGAATAGTCGGTTCGCATTTTCGGAAAGCGCGCGCCTTCGACTATCCCGTTGAAGGTGACCATCTGCTGATCATGTACAGCGATGGGCTGCAATCACGCTGGGACCTGCGCGACTATCCTGGTTTGGTGCACCGACACCCAGCTCTTATTGCAGCCCTGTTGCACCGTGATTTTTGTCGCGGCCGCGACGATGTGACTGTTTTGGTGATTGCCTTGGAGGCGTCTCGTGACTGACTCGACCGTCTATAACGACGCAGAGATCGAAAGACTGCGCAGCGAGAACGAGTCGTTGCGCGCTGAGCTCGAAGAAACCAACCAGGGCGTGCTGGCGCTGTATGCCGAGTTGGACACCCAAGCCGAGCAGCTACGCCAAGCGTCCGATCTGAAAAGCCGCTTTTTGTCCTATATGAGTCATGAGTTCCGCACGCCCTTGGGCTCGATTCGCAGCATCACGCGGCTACTGAGCGACGAACTGGACGGTCCGCTAAGCGACGAGCAACACAAACAGGTTGTATTCATCAGCGGCGCCGCCTCCGAACTGAGCGATATGGTCGATGATCTCCTCGACTTGGCGAAAATCGAGGCGGGTCGCATCACCATCTCGCCGGCGTGGTTCGATATGTTCGACCTGTTCGCAGCCTTGCGCGGCATGTTTCGTCCGATCGTCGATGGTAATTCGGTGGATTTGATTTTTGAGGAGCCGCAAGACATTCCTCGGCTCTACACTGATGACAAGAAGCTGGCGCAGATTCTGCGCAACTTCATTTCCAATGCATTGAAGTTTACCCAACATGGAGAGGTGCGCATTTCCGCACGACCTGAAGGTGAGCGAGAGGTCCGCTTCGCCGTCACTGACAGCGGCATCGGTATTCCTGCGGAGCTGCACGGCAACTTGTTCGAGGACTTCGTGCAGATTGACTCGCCTCTGCAGAAGCGCCTGCGAGGGACAGGATTGGGTCTGTCGCTATGCAAACGCTTCGCCGGGCTACTTGGCGGTCGCGTCGGTTTGGAAAGCACCCCCGGCGTTGGCTCGACGTTTTTCGTGATTATTCCCCTCGCCATTTCTGCGGAGCCGGTCGATGGAGCATAAATCCAGACTGCTAGTGGTTGATGACAATGCTGCTACGCGTTACGCGATACGTCGGGTACTGGAGCGGCATGGCTATGCCGTGCTCGAAGCCGGTACCGGCTTCGAAGGTCAGACCATCATTGCCAACGATGAGGTTGATGCGCTGATTCTCGATGTAAACCTGCCGGACATGAGCGGCTTCGATATTGTCCGACAATTGCGTGCGGATGACTGCACGCGGTTGCTGCCTGTCATTCACGTGTCCGCGGCATCGATCCAGACCGGCGATATGATCACTGGCCTCGACGCGGGCGCGGATGCCTATCTCATTCACCCGGTCGACCCGGACGTGCTCCTCGCTACGCTGCGCACGCTGTTGCGTGTTCGCGATACCGAGCATGCATTGCGTGAAAGCGAAGCACGCTTCCGGGAAATTTTCGCCAACGTGGCAGCACCAATTGGCGTTATCGATACACGTCTGCAAATCCATGAGAGCAATCAGGCATTCGAAATGCTGCTGGGCGATCGACGGGATTCTTCGGCATTGATTGCATGCCTCGCGGAAAACCAGGAAGACAAGCTGCAAAAGCTGCGCGAAAGTTTGGAAAGTGGCATGCGTTGGAGCGATACGCTGACCATGCACGTAGCTGGCGAACTGCGCGAAACGAAATGGCAACTCTCACCCTATCGCGCGTTTGAACTTGGCCTGATATTCGTCGAGGACGTCACCGAGCAACTCCAGCGCGAACGCTCGCAACTGCAGCAGCTCGATAACGTCAACAGCGAGTTGGCGCGTGAAGTGGCCGAACGCGTACGCACCGAAGCGCAATTGATGCAGGCGCAGAAGATGGATGCGCTGGGCAAATTGACTGGCGGCATCGCTCATGACTTCAACAATCTACTGACCGGCATCATTACCGGTATCGAGCTGCTCAAACAGCGGCTTCAGCAAGGGCGTAACGACGCGGTATTACGCTTCGCTGACACTGCGTTGAGTTCCGCACGGAGCGCAGCTTCGATGACCAACCGCCTGCTGGCTTTTGCACGCCAGCAGCCGTTGGATTCTCGACCTGCTGACCTCAATGACGAGATTCGCTCTCTCGAAGAACTGTTACAGCGCACCATTGGCGAACGCATCAGGCTGAACCTGGATCTTTACGAAGCCGGCATGTTCGCCCAGGTGGACGCCAATCAGCTGGAAAGCGCCGTGCTCAACCTCGTCATCAATGCGCGTGACGCACTACCTCAAGGCGGCACCATCACCATCCGAACCGCGGCACTGCGATCGGAAGGAAATGCCGACCTGGCCGATGGCGACTATGTCACGCTGAGTGTCAAAGACGATGGTACCGGCATCGACCCAGAGGTTATTGGCAAAGTTTTCGAGCCGTTCTTTACTACCAAACCGCTTGGCCAGGGCACCGGCCTCGGCCTTTCGTCGATTTACGGCTTCGCCCGCCAATCCGGCGGCGAAGCGCGGATTAACAGCGTCGTTGGTCAGGGCACAGAAGTGACTCTGGTACTGCCCGCCGCCAGCGAAACCATCCGCATATCCGAGCCAAACGACGACATGCCGCAGGGCTATGGCGAGCATGTGTTGATCGTTGAAGACATGCCAGCCGTGCGCATGTTAGTCACCGAAATGCTGGAGGAAGCGGGCTACCGCTGCAGCGGGGTTGGTGATGTCGCGACAGCGCTATCGGTACTGCAGGAAGATCTCAGCATCGATTTGTTACTAACGGATGTCGGCTTACCGCAATTGTCCGGACGTGAGCTAGCCGATGCGGCTCGTGTTCATCGCCCCACCCTGCCGGTATTGTTCATGACGGGATATGCAGAAAATGCAGTGCGTCGTGACCGTTTTCTCGCGGAAGGAATGGACATGGTGGTTAAACCTTTCCAAATTAACGAGCTGCTCGGCAAGGTGCGCCGGATGATCGACGTGTATGCATCGAGCCATACCCCATCGCTGCAAAACACCAAATTTGTCCAACGGTAGCGGCCTTACCCCAGCGAGTCCTACTAAGGTCAGAATCGTCGAGGTCGTGCCAACTCCGCTACGAAACCTGTGGCGTTGGGAATCCTCTCAAGATATCCAGCCCGCTTCGATTGGCGCATTACCCCACGCCACAGTGCGACAGCTCAGACCCGCATTTCGGTAATTTCCAGAACGTGAGTGATGGCGCCTGCCTTTGCATCCCAGACGTACCGAAAGTGCGGCCCCTGGACAGGCAGCGAGACCGCCTGCGGGCGGAACGCTGCGACGCATTCGTGCCCTTCCAGTCGTACGCTTCGGTACAACAGTCCCCAAATCTTGCCGTCTCGGTGCCCGCGGGCGAACGCCTGGCTGCTGCCATAGGCAGCCGGATCGGGCTGATGCAGCTCGGGCATGTCGCGCACGTCAATGAGCGGTTTAACCACTTTGTTCACATATGCGCGCATGGTGATTTCCACGTTCGCCTCGCGAGTCGCTGCAAGAAACCGCTCTTGATGAAACTTGGTTTCGGCAATAGCCGCATCGATCGAGTTGGCGCAGTAATAAACACCGTAGCTGCCGTCGCTGAAACGGCTGAGTTTGCCGATATGGGTGAATGCGGCCATCACCACTGTCGAACCGGGGCCACTGACACGATCGCCAGGCGCGACGCGTTGCAATGCGCCGGCTTCCTCGCGCAAACGGTCATTGGTCATGGCTTCCAGAGCGAAGGCAATGTCCAGATCGTCCGGGCTCAAGGTATCTTCGAATACCGCCAACGGCGGAAACGAGCTGTTGATCAGCCGATACGCTTTACGCCATCCCGGTAGGAGATCCTGCCGCGGCATCAGCCGCGCACTCCGTCGAGATAACGGCGCACATCCGCAAGATCCACCACCTGACCGCCGAGCATGTAATCGAGCGCGCTCGAGCCGTTGAAGGGCGCCGCGTCATTGGGTTTGTGCACCCATTCGTAACCCCGTTCGGCCTGGTTACTGAAGATGATGCGCAGCGCCTTGTGGATACCCATCAAGTAGGAGATCCGCTCCAGCGTGTCGCGTGGCAAACGAACTTCCGGAAGTTTCTTGTATTTGAAGTAAGTGGTATTGCCCACCGAACCCAATAGGACGCGTTGTTGATCGGCGTTGCAATTCCACAAGCCCATCAGATTGAAGAAGAACGTCAGCGCCACTCGCCCGGCATCGGGTGAGGTGATATCCGGTTTGCTGACCGCCTGTTCGAGTTTCATCTTCAGCTCCGCCTGGTTATTGCAACTAAGCGAAGGTTACTACGCATACGCATTAATTCAACAATTAAATTCATATACGGATAACTGAAAGCATTAAAATCCGGTGTGCCCGTTCCTCGGCGCCGTTTCAGTCCCTCAGTGCGCCACCGCAGCTCGATCCTTGCCCGGCAGTGCAGGCGTAGCAGTGATCACGGGTGGCGATGGGGTTGCCGTCCAGGCTCGTTGACTTCAGCAGATCGCGCAGGTGTGCGCGGTCCCGATCGATCAGGCCAGGCAGTGGCATGGGTAGTTCGAGCATCTGATTGAAATCACAGTCGTACAGGTAGCCCTGCCAGTCGACGCTGATCAGATTGCGACACATCACCCCGCCAAGGTTTTCCGGCCGGTAGCTATCGCGCAGCAGCTGCATGTAGTCGCTGAACTGCCCCTTGCTCACCAACGTGCTGCCGAAGCGTGCAATCGGCTGGTTGGTGATGGTCAGCAAGTGATTGAAGCGAATGCCGAAATCTTCAGCCAGATGCGCCTTGTAGTCGGCCTCCAGCTGCGCCTGTGGTGGCGGCAACGTGGGACCCTGCGGGTTGTACACCAGGTTGAGAATCAGCCCGCCGCCCTCTTCCCCGTAACCCAACGCATTGAGCTGGAGCAACCCGGCAATGCTGGCTTCGAACACGCCATCGCCACGCTGCCGGTCGACGTTTTCCCGCGAATAACAAGGCAACGAGGCGGTCACCTCGACTTGCTGCTCGGCCAAAAACGCGGCGAGCTCCTCGTAACCAGGCTCACTGAGAATCGTCAGATTGCAGCGATCGATTACCCTCAGCCCTTCGCGACGAGCATGCACAACGATTTCACGAAAGCGCGGGTGCATCTCAGGCGCGCCGCCAGTAAGGTCCAAAGTCTGCACCGGATGCGCGTCGATAACCTGATGCAGCAAGGCCAGGCTGTCGTCGGTCATGGCCTCTGCGCGAGTCGGTCCGGCGTTGACATGGCAATGCAGACAACGCTGATTGCAGCGGTAGGTCAGGTTGACTTGCAGCGCCTCAAAATGTGCACGGCGAATCGGCGGGAAGCTCAACGCATCGAGCAGAGGTAAAGTGTCACGCATGACAGTCGCTACTCCAGATGCTGATTTTGGAGGCACAGGACGGTTCGAAATCCAGACTGCCGAAGAAACGCACAACGCCGAACGTCCTCCGTCAAAGCATAGCCAAGCCTGCCGAGAACCCGACACCCGACCGCCAGGAGACCACGTTGCTTATAGATCCGACCACAGCAAAACAGACCGCCGCGCCCTGCCTGGTCCTGCTGTGCAAACGACCGGCATTGGGCCACGCCAAACAGCGACTGGCCGCAACGCTGGGGCAACAGTCGGCGTTGGTCGTGGCACAGGCGCTGCTCAACTGTGCGCTGGAAGACCTGCGTCAATGGCCAGGCACACGGGTGATTGCGCCGGATCAGGAACAACACCTGACGTGGGCGAGCTCGCTCGGCGGCGAGGCGACCTGCATAGCGCAATCCGACGGCAACCTCGGCCAGCGCCTGAACGAGCTGGACCGCCAACTGCGCCACGAAGGCCGGCGCCAGCTGATATTCATCGGCAGCGATTGCCCCGCCCTGCTCCCGGACGACTATCGGACCGTCAGCGACCTGCTGCAATCGTTTGATACCGTTTTGCTCGGTGCGCGCGATGGCGGCGTCGTACTGATGGCTTCCAACCTTCCATGGCCTGATCTCGTTGCGCTGCCCTGGAGTACCGATCACCTCGGCAGCTCCCTCGCGCAGCTGTGTCGCCACGATGGACACAGTGTCGTCATCGCTGGCGAGTCGTTCGACATCGACCACGCCGAAGACCTCTCGCACCTAGCAACCACGCTGCTCGGCGATGATCGCCCTGCGCGTCGCCAGCTGCTGTGCCTGCTTCAGCGGCTCGGAATTGGCAGCGATGCCTGAGCGCAGCGGCATCAGCGTGATCGTTCCCTGCTGGCGGGACGAACATGCCTTGGCGCGGCTACTGGGCGGCCTCGGCGAGTTGTTCGCAACAGCTGAAGTAGCCTGCGAAATAATTGTCGTGGATGGCGCCAATAACGAGCAGTGCCGAGACCTTTGCGAGCGACATGCGGCACGTTGGCTGCCGACCAACCCTTGCCGCGGCGAGCAGCTGCGCCTGGGCGCAAGCCAAGCCCGACATCCGCTGTTATGGTTTCTGCACGCCGATGCCCAACTGCACGGCAATCCGCTGTCGGAGATGCAGAACGCAATCGCCAGCGGTGCGGTCGGCGGCTATTTCAGTTTCCGTTTTGCCGGTCGGACAGGCTGGCAAGGCAAGCTGCTCGAGCAGCTGATCGGCCTGCGCTGTCGGTTCGGCGTGCCCTACGGTGACCAAGGCCTGTTCGTCGCAACCGAGGCCTACGAACGCTGCGGACAGCACAGCCCCTGGCCGCTGTTCGAAGAAGTCCAATTGGTGAAATGTTTACGCAAGCACGGCGATTTCATTCGCCTGGATGACGGCATCCGCGTCGACCCGCGGCGTTGGCAGCGCGACGGCTGGTGGCGTCGCTCCCTGCACAACCGCCTCCTGGCGTTACAGTTCGCATGCGGTGTGCCTGTCGAGCATCTTGCACAGCGCTATACAGGACAATGCCCCAGGGATTCGGACAGATAACGCTTCGGTCGAGAATTTCTTCGCGCTTGAGCTCAAAACAGACCGAGCTGTTCATCGATCAGCGCCGAAAAGCTGTCCTCCACGAACGGCAGGATGGCGTCCGCGATCGGCTGCAGCTGGCGTGTCACGTAATGGTCGTAATCGATTGCCGCGCGTCGCACTTCCAAGGGCTCCGGGCCTGCCACGGTGATCAGGTAGCTGATCCAGCCGCCGTTCTGATATTGGCGCTGGCGGCCCTGTTGCAGGTTGTAGTCGTCGGCGATTCGCGCGGCACGCACGTGCGGCGGCACGTTGCGCTCGTAGTCATCCAGGCGACGGCGCAATCGCTTGCGGAAGATCAGCAGTTCATCCAGCTCACCATCCAGGGTGCGGTGTACATAGTCGCGCACGTAGTCCTGGTACGGCTCGCGGTTGAAGATGCGCCGGTACAGCTCCTGCTGGAATTGCTGGGCCAGTGGCGACCAGTCGGTGCGGACGGTTTCCAGTCCTTTGAAGACCAACCCATCGCTGCCGTCGGGGCGCGTGACCAGCCCGGCGTAGCGCTTCTTGCTGCCCTCCTCCGCACCGCGAATGGTGGGCATCAAAAAGCGTTTGAAATGGCTTTCGAATTGCAGCTCTAACGCGCTTTCCAAGCCGAACTCGTGCTGCAGATGCTCACGCCACCACAGGTTGATCCGCTGTACCAGCCGCTTGCCGATGCGCGCGGCATCCTCGTCACTGTGCGCGCTTTTTAGCCAGACGAAAGTGGAATCGGTGTCGCCGTAAATCACGCTGTAGCCCTCGGCTTCGATCAGCTCCCGCGTGCGGCGCATGATTTCATGCCCGCGCAGCGTAATGGACGAAGCCAGGCGCGGGTCGAAGAAGCGGCAACCGCTGGAACCGAGCACGCCGTAGAAGGCGTTCATGATGATCTTCAGCGCCTGTGAAAGCGGCTTGTTGCCTTCGCGCTTGGCCGTCTCGCGCCCGTCCCAGACGCGCTCGACAATGGCTGGCAGGCAATGCCGCGCCCGAGAAAAGCGTGCACCGCGAAAACCCGGTACCGACTCGCTGTCGTCGGGATGGCGCATCCCTTCGACCAAACCCACTGGATCGATGAGAAAGGTACGGATGATCGACGGGTACAGGCTCTTGTAATCCAGTACCAGGACCGACTCATACAGGCCCGGTTGCGAGTTCATCACGAAGCCGCCGGGACTGGCTTCGGGCGGCCGCTCGCCGAGGTTGGGGGCAACGAAGCCCTGGCGGTGCATCAGCGGAATGTAGAGGTGTTCGAAAGCGGCCACCGAACCCCCGCTACGATCGGCCGGCAAGCCGGTGACCGTGGCGCGTTCAAGCAGGAAAGTCAGCAGTTCGGTCTTGTGGAAGATTCGCGTGACCAGCTCGCAATCCTTGAGGTTGTAGCGCGCAAGAGCCGGCTTGTCCTCGGCGAACATGCGGTTGATTTCGTCCATGCGCTGGTACGGCGTGTCGATCGCCTTGCCTTCGCCAAGCAGCGTTTGCGCGACGTTTTCCAGGCTGAACGAGGGGAAGCTCCAGGTCGCCGAGCGCAACGCCTCGATGCCATCGATGATCAACCGCCCCGCCGCCGCCGCGAAGAAGTGGTTGCTGCGGCTGCCATGCTCGCGCCAGGCCATCTCGTCGCCACCGCGCCCCAGCCGCAACGGCACCTGATAGCGCTGGGCCTGTTCACGCAACACGCGCAGATCGAACTGCACCAGGTTCCAGCCGATGATGGCGTCTGGATCATGCAACGCCAGCCAGTCGTTCAGCCGCTCGATTAACTGCTTGCGGCTGTCGCAATATTCCAGTTGGAAATCCACCGTGCCGGCGTCGCCGTTGACTGGCCCGAGCATATAGACCTGACGCTGGCCGCAGCCTTCCAGCGCAATGGAATACAGCTCGCCGCGCATGGTGGTTTCGATGTCCAGCGAGACCAGCCGGAGTTGCGGCCGGTAGTGCGGTGCGGGCTTGATCTGCGCCTCGACCAACGCGCCCTCCGCATCCGGCTGACCGTTGAAGCTGACGGGTGCGGTAATGAAGCGCTCCATCAGATAACGCTCAGGTGGGCGTATGTCGCCCTCATAGACATCGAGCCCCGCGGCGCGCAGACGCTTGTCCAGATTCATCAATTGCCGATGCTGCTTGCAGTACAGGCCGACCACCGGTCGGTGACGAAAATCGGTCAGGCTCAGCGGGCGCAATTCGACGTCGCGCTCGCCCTTGAGCAGCATTTCGACCTTGCGCTGTTGCTCTGCGGGAATGAACGCAACCGAAGGCTGGTACGGAACCCGGAGCCGACGCGGGCCAGCGTTGGTCGCCAGCCAGAATTCCACCTCAGTGCCTGCCGCCGTGTCGCGCCAGTGCCGGGTCAGGACGAAGCCCTGCTGTAAATCCACCGCTAGCTACCTTGGACTGTTTCGTAGCACGCCATTCTACGTCGCATTGTCTTCGCAGGCGCGATGAAGCTAGGCGGAGTCATACGATCACTACGAACCCGTCATTGAGACGAGCATCGCACTGGAATAGCCAATTCATCGCAGGATTGCCTTTGACAAGCCGCTGGGCGCTAACAATACTGAAGCAGGTTGTACGATGACATGACTCAACAATAACAACGGAAATCGACATGTCCCTTTCACCCGCTCCAGCTCCCGCACGCCTGTCGCTGCCGTTACCTCACGCGCACAGCCCACCTCACCTGAACCACTGAACTCACCTGCATCCACTTCTCTGTCGACGCTCGGCAGAGACGCACGCCTTTGCCCACAAAAAGACCTCTACCTAGGACGCACCACGATGACAGTAAGCAAAGATGACTCCGCGATCGACGACCAATGCAGTGCCCGCCGCGCCTTTCTGAAAAACTCGCTGATGGTGTCGGCGGGTGTCGCCTCGATGGGAAGTCTGGGGCTGTCTCGGCTCGCCATCGCCGAGCCGCTGACTCAGCGGTATCCAGATGAGTTGGTTGAGATTCTCGACGAGAGCTTCGCCAAGTACCGACTGTTCAACGCCAGCGTCGAGCGGCTCGCCACTGGCATGCGCTGGGCCGAAGGTCCGGTCTGGGTCGGCGATGGGCGCTACCTGCTGGTCAGCGACATTCCAGAAAACCGGATCATGCGCTGGGATGAAATCACCGGTTCGTTCGATGTCTATCGCGAGCCCTCGAACCACTCCAATGGCCTGGCGCGCGATCTGCAGGGACGACTGCTGGTCTGTGAAGGCTCGACCACCAACGGCCAGGGCCGCCGAGTCACCCGCACCGAACCGGACGGCAGCATCACGGTGCTCGCGGACAGCTTCGAGGGTAAGCGCTTCAATTCGCCCAACGATCTGGCGGTCAAACGGGACGGCTCGATCTGGTTCACCGACCCGCCCTTCCAGACCACCAACTATTACGAAGGCCACAAGATCCAGACCGAGCTACCAGACGCGGTTTACCGCATCGATGGCGAAACCGGTACGGTGACCCGAGTAATCGACTCGATCGCCGGCCCCAACGGCATTTGTTTCTCGCCGGACGAGAAAGCGCTTTATGTAGTCGAAGGCCGCGCCAAGCCCAATCGCCTCGTCTGGGCCTATCCGGTCAACGATGACGGCACCCTGGGCGAGCGCCGCAAGCACATCGAGGCGCAAACCCACGGCGCGCTTGATGGAATCGCCTGCGACGAGGACGGCAATCTCTGGTGTGGATGGGGCAGCTCGGGCTCACCGGAAGCCGACACGGCGGAACTGGACGGTGTGATGATTTTCAACCCGCAGGGCACGGCGATCGGCAAGATCCGCTTGCCGGAACGTTGCGCCAACCTGTGCTTCGGTGGCAGCAAGGGCAACCGGTTGTTCATGGCTAGCAGCCATTCGATCTATGCGTTGTACGTCAACACACGCGACGCGAGCTTCGGCAAATATGGCGCCTGAGTAGGCGCCGCTCGTCTACCCAAACCCAGCTTTAGGTAGGAGCGCGCTTGCTCGCGAAGAGCTGCCGCACCGGGCTCAATGCGTTCGCGAGCAAGCTCGCTCCTACAGAAAGTGCCCCCTCCAGACCTCGGTCTGATCGGGCGAACCGATGGAACATCTCGTCGCGCCCCACTCAACAGACTGCTTTTGTAGGAGCGAGCTTGCTCGCGATCAGCTGCCACACGAGGCCAGAAGCGTTCGCGAGCAAGCTCGCTTCTACAGGTTGGGCGCGCTACCCGGAAGCGCCCGCTCGCTCAGGCGACCGACGCACCCTCGCCCAGATGAATCACCCGCGCAGCGCGCAGCATGGATTTGGCCAGTTCCGGCGGAGAGAATTTCGTCAGAATGTCATTGGCGCCGGCCGCCTTGGCCTTGTCGGTGCTCATCGTGCTATCTAGCGAGGTGTGCAGCAGTACGTAGAGGGAGGCGTAATCCGGGTGCTTACGCAACGCCTGGGTGAAGGTATAACCGTCCATTTCGGGCATTTCGATGTCCGAAACCACGACATTGATCGCCTCGTAGCTGTCCTTCAGGCTGTCGAGCTTCTCGAAGGCTTCGCGAGCGCTACGCACCGCGTGGCAGGTCACGCCCATCTTGCTCAGCGCCGATACCGACATGTGAATCGCCACCTGACTGTCATCGACAATCAGCGCGCGGGTTTCGGTGAGCAGTTGTGCGTCCTGGTCATCGAGGTGGGAAATGTCTGCCTCGATCGGAACCGGCGCGATGTTATGCATCACCTTTTCCACGTCGAGGATCTGAATCAGCTCACCGTCGATGTCGGCCGTCCCGGTAATGAACGAACTGATTCGTGCACCGTAGGGCGGCGGCATAATTTTCGAGGACTGGATGTGGACGATCCTGACCACCGACTGCACGTGCAAACCCTGCTTCGATCGGCTGATTTCGGTGACGATCAGGCAGCCGCCTTTCGGATCCTGCAGCGGCGCCATGCCGATGGCCAGGCTCAGATCGATGACCGACAGCGGCTGACCACGCAGCGTGGCGACGCCCCGTACATGGGGGTGCGCCTCGGGCAGACGGGTCAATGACGGGGTCGGGATTATCTCGCTGACCTTCAACAAATTGATCGCCATCTGCTTGCCACTGCGAAGCGTGAACAGCAGAAGCGATAAGGAGTCGGTGGCGGATGCGTTATTCATGGATAGTCCTGATAGAAAGCCAGTCTCGTGCGGCGAAATCACCTCGCTACAGCCTTGTCGGCTGGCGCGGAGAAATCTTCAATCGAAGACCAACCGCGCCCGACGGGATGCCGGCTTCTACCGATCAGACCCGCTCGAAGATCGCCGCGATTCCCTGCCCGCCGCCGATGCACATGGTGACCAGCGCGTAGCGGCCCTGGATGCGCTGCAGTTCATGCACCGCCTTGACGCTGATGATCGCGCCCGTGGCACCCACCGGATGCCCGAGCGAGATGCCTGAGCCGTTGGGATTGACCCGCGCCGGGTCCATGCCGAGCTCCTGCATCACCGCGCAGGCTTGGGCGGCGAAGGCTTCGTTGGCTTCGATCACATCGATTTGTTCCAGACGGATACCGGTGCGCTCCAGCACCTTGCGCACCGCCGGCACCGGACCGATGCCCATGTAAGCCGGATCGACACCTGCATGGGCATAACCGACCAATCGCGCCATGGGCGTTAGCCCGAGTGCCTTTGCCCGTCCCGCCTCGGCCAGTATCAGCGCCGCAGCACCATCGTTCAGACCGGACGCGTTGCCCGCGGTCACGGTGCCGTTTTCCTTCTTGAACACCGGTTTCAGTGTGGCGAGTCGTTCGGCCGTGAGATCCGGGCGCAGATGCTCGTCGGTGTCGAACAAAACGCTGCCCTTGCGGGTAGCGATCTCGACCGGAACGATCTGCTCACGGAAGTAGCCGTTCTCCAGCGCACGGGCGGCACGCTGCTGGCTCTCCAATGCCAATGCGTCCTGCTGTTCACGGCTGATGCCGTAGCGTTCGGCGACGTTTTCTGCGGTCACGCCCATGTGAAATTTACCCCAGGGATCGTGCAACAGCGTGTTCATGTAGTCGATCGCCGTGCTGTCACCGAGGCGCGCGCCCCAGCGCAGATTGGGCAGGATGAACGGCCCGCGGCTCATGCTTTCGGCTCCGCCACCGATGGCCACATCGGTATCGCCGAGCAGGATCGACTGCGCGGCGGAGATTACCGCCTGCAGGCCCGACCCGCACAGGCGGTTGACGTTGAACGCAGGCGTTTCCAGCGGAATGCCAGCATCCACGGCGGCCACTCGCGCCAGATAGCCGTCTCGGGGTTCGGTGGGTATTACGTTGCCCATCACCACGTGGCCAACCGCTTCCGGCGGCGTGCCGGAACGCTCCAGAACGCCGCGACAGGCGGTAGTGGCAAGGGAAATCAGGTCGACGTCCTTCAGCGCGCCGCCGTAGGAGCCAATCGGTGTACGGACGGCGCCGACAATGACGATTTCGCGTTCAGCCATGCTGTTTTCTTCCATTGATTTCAGATCGCGCCGGTCGAAGCGGCACAGGGTTGGTCGATCCTAGCCGGATAACACTTGAGAACAATACGGACCGCTGCAGAAAGGCTCTGCGAATTTGCAGAACCGTATGGTCATTCCCATCGGACGACGTTGCGATGCGTCTTTCGGACGTGAAAGCTGTATTTCGTAAAACCGTGCCGTCGAAGTCGCGCTGGGCGGAGCCAGGAGTGCGTCCGTCGCCGATGCCACACCAAGCGGGAACATGCATGGCCGCACCGGGCCCAAGCTAGACCACCGACCCGGAGATCCAGCGATGAGCAAGGCAGTCAAACCGGACGCAGAACAACCCTACTTCGATACGCCCGCACACATACCGAGCGGCAGCAACCACCAGATTCCGCACAGTCATCGACTGATCTATCGCGACCACGACATCATCGTGCATATCACCGGTTACGAGTACGAAACCTTCGGTGAAACACTCTGGGCCGTGGGGGCCGAGGTGGTGAAAGACCGCGAGATCGTAGTCCCGGTGAACGTCGATCAGACGCAGCATTACCGCAGCTTCGACGAAGCGCTCGAGCACGGCACGGAACTGGGCAAACGACTGGTCGATGAGCTGTAGCTCGGCGTCACACGGGGATACAGGATATTCCTAGCCAGTATTCGCGGCGCCTTCCCCCTGCATATCATCAGAAGGAAACCTACCGATGAGTGAGAACAACGCGAACGTCCGACACGACGAAGACCAACAGCGTTACCTGCTGGAAATCGATGGCAAAGCGCTCGGCTTTGCCGAATATCGGCAGGACGGCGACCGCCAGATATTCACCCACACCGAAGTGGATCAGAGCCTCGAAGGCCAGGGCATGGGCAGCATATTGATTCGCCAGTCGCTCGACGATGCTCGCCGGCGCGGCAAGCGCGTTGTGCCCGTCTGCGGGTTCGTCGCCGCCTATGTAAAGAAGCATCGTGACTGGGACGACATCATCGACTCGTCTGTTCAGTAGAATAAGCAGCTTGCCCCGCTCCCACAGAACCCCGGGCGCTCGCCCACAGCAAAAGAACAAGGTAACCCGCATCCCTTGGATGAGGTCTGATGCGGCGATGCCCCTCCAGAGAAGAATTTATGAGCAACGAGCTGCAAATCGAGGACATCCTGCTGGGCGACGGCAAGGCAGTCGTCAAGGGTGCGCTAATCACTACTGAATACCGCGGCCAGCTCGAAGACGGCACCACCTTCGACTCCTCCTATGATCGCGGCAAGCCCTTCCAATGCGTGATCGGCACCGGGCGTGTGATCAAAGGCTGGGACCAGGGCCTGATGGGCATGAAAGTTGGAGGCAAACGCAAACTTTTCGTCCCCGCTCACCTCGCCTACGGCGAACGACAGATCGGCGAGCACATCAGGCCGAACTCGAACCTGATCTTCGAAATCGAGCTGCTGGAAGTGCTGACGCGCGATGATTGAATGACTGCGGCGCTAACGCCGCAGCCACAACCAGATCAAACCAACGCGGCCTGCCGGGTCGTATTGTGAGTCGGGTTCGCTGAGCCCAGCGACTGGACGACCACGTCGCCGATCATGTCCGCAGTGATGGCACACAGGGTCCAGCCGAGATGCCCGTGGCCGGTGTTGTAGAACACGCAGGGCGACTTACCGCGGCCGACCTTGGGCATCATGTTCGGCATCATCGGGCGCAGCCCGGCCCAGGGGATGACGCTTTGAGTGCTAATGCCGGGGAAACATTCGGCGACCCAATCCACCAGCGGACGAATACGGTCGGCGCGGATGTCGCGGTTGTAGCCGTTGAACTCGGCGGTGCCAGCCACTCTCAGACGGTGGTCGCCGAGGCGGCTGGTTACCAGTTTGGTTTCGTCGTCCAGCAGGCTGACGGTCGGTGCAGCCGCACGGCTGGCCTCGTCGTTGAGGTTGACCGTTATCGAGTAACCCTTAACCGGATAGATGTTCACCCGATCGCCCAGTTGCGCAGCCAGTGCTCGACTGGCGGTGCCGGCGCAGACGACCATGGCATCGAAATCCAGGCGCTCTTCGCCGCCTGGCGTGGCAATGGTCACGCTGGCACCGTTGCCGTCGGCCGCGACATGTTTGACGTCCTCGCCGTAACGGCAATTTACGCCCAGGCGAATGGCCGCCGCTGCAAGGCCATTGGTGAATTTGTGGATGTCGCCAGTGGAGTCGCATTCGGTGTAGTAGCCGCCGTAATACTGTCCTGCCAGGGTCGGCTCGATGGCGCGCATCTCGTCCAGCGTCACGCTACGGCGCGGCAAGCCGCCCTGAGCCAATAGCGTGGACACCTTGCCGGCATGATCGAAGCCGGCCTTGTCGCGGTAGATGTGCAGGATGCCGGCCTTTTTCAGATCGAAATCGATGCCCTCGTCCTCTGCCCAGGCGAACAAGTGTTCACGGGCAGCGATGGCCAGGCGTGCGGTCTCGATGGTGTTGTTGCGGTATTGCGGGATGGAGCCGATGAACTCGGCGAACCAGGAGAGCTTGTGCCAGCTGGGCTTGGGATTGACCAGCAACGGCGCATCGTTTTTGAGCATCCACTTGAGGCCCTTGAGGATGGTCGACCAATGGGTCCACACCTCCGCGTTGGAGGCAGAAAGCTGGCCACCATTAGCGAAGGAAGTTTCCATCGCGGCGTAGCGGTGCTTTTCGAAAAGGGTCACGGTGAAACCGCGCTTGGCCAGCGCATAGGCAGTGGTGATGCCGGTAATACCACCACCAACGACAGCGATCGTCTTCATTTTGCAGCTCCAGAACGTCAACAGGTTAGAGCCCGCCCGCACATGCGGATCAGGCGCCCCCTCTGTTCTGGACCTGAGAGTTTCACGAGAGCTGGCGTAGCCGGTCCTCGTTTGCTCCTTCGGTGCGCCAAGCGACGAAGCCTGGCGGCTCTTCAGAGTTCACCCGCGATATCGGTCCTTTTGCCTGAGAGTTTCCGGGGCGGTTGCTCCTTCGGCGCTGCATACGGCGATGCCGTTGCAGTCTCTCCCGATACCACACCATCCTTTATCAGGCGATCGACGGCGATCTCCCGATAGACAAAGCAAGGCACGCTGCGTGCCAGAAAATTCATCGCTACATCGGCTTTACCATCCGGCCGACTGGCCAGTGCATTCGAATGCAAGAAAGCGATTGGCGTCCAGCGTTTCTACAGCACAAACCAAATAGAAGATACCCCCGCCGAGCGGCCCGGCACAGACGCAACGTCAGGCGCCCACCACCGAGATCAACCGGGCAATGTCGACTGGCTTGGTCATATGGATGTCGAAACCCGCCGCCAGCGCGTTCTCCTTGTCGCTCGGCTGCCCCCAGCCAGTAATGGCCACCAACAGGACGTCCGCATTAACAGGGTGCGCTCGAATCAACCGCGCTACTTCATCGCCGCGCAGGCCAGGCATGCCGATGTCCAACAACACCACTTCCGGATCGAGCTCCTGGTAGCGCTTGAACGCCTCGATACCGTCGAAAGCCAGATACACCTCGTGGCCTTCCAGCCGGAGGATTTCGGCCATGGTTTCGGCGATGTCGCGGTTGTCGTCGGCAACCAGAATCCGCCGCGTGCGGACCGTAACTCCGCCACGCTCGCTGGGTTGCCGACCGGATTGTGCTACCGCCATTGCCGGCAGACTCAGAATGAATTCTGCACCCAGACCCAGCCCCGCGCTGCTGACGCGAATATCCCCGCC
Organism: Stutzerimonas sp. VN223-3; assembly: GCF_045999685.1. Lineage (NCBI taxonomy): Bacteria > Pseudomonadati > Pseudomonadota > Gammaproteobacteria > Pseudomonadales > Pseudomonadaceae > Stutzerimonas > Stutzerimonas sp. VN223-3. The sequence goes on from NZ_RBEC01000001.1 coordinate 1,882,340, forward strand.
GTGCAGATTCGCCAACCCTCTGGCCAACGCCAGACCGATACCCAGACCACTGTTGACCTGCATCCCGGCTGTGGGTATCTGTGCGAATCGCTCGAAAATCAGCTTGAGGTTTTCACGAGCGATACCCAGGCCGTTGTCTGCCACCGAAATGGTCGCCATCTCGCCGTTCAGCGCGGCGCTGATGCTGATCCGCCCACCATTGGCGGTGAATTTGGCAGCGTTGTTCAGCAGATTGGTGAGGATCTGTTCGAGCCGGAGCGGGTCGGCGTCCAGCAGGATCGGCTCCGCGGGCAGCTTCACGATAAGCTCATGTTGTTTCGCTTCGATCTTGGCGCGAACCGTCTCGACGGCACCATCGACCACTGCCCTCAGGTCCAGCGACTCCTTGCGGAGTATCAGCTTGCCCAGGGTGATGCGGGATATATCGAGCAGGTCGTCCAACAACAACGCCATGTGACGGACCTGCCGCTCAATGATCTGCTGGCTACGCAGCTTCTGCGCCTCGGATGCAGCGGGTGAGCCGAAGATGCCGGCTGCCAGGCGTATCGGTGCCAGCGGGTTACGCAGCTCATGGGCCAAGGTCGCGAGGAATTCATCCTTGCGTCGATCAGACTCCAGGATCGCCTGCTCCTGGCGTTTGGACTCGGTGACGTCGGCAAACCAGACGGCGAGCCTGTGCTCGAAGGGTGTGGCGATCAGGCGCACCCAACGTTCGCTGTCAAAGGCCGTGCTACGCATCTCCACATCACGCGGCTGCTGCTGCGTCGCCACCGCCACCAGCGTGCCCATGGCTTGCGGATTGGCATTGGGCCCGAGTACTTCGCTGAGGCGACGTCCCGTCAGCTCCACGACCATTCCGTGCAAGCTCGTGGCACCGGTTGGATTGATGAAGTCCAGCCGAAAGTCATGCAACTCACCTGCAGCATCAAGGTGTGGCGAGAGGATGGCGAACGGGACGGTAGACGAGTCCAGCGCCACCTGCAGCCGTCTTTCAAGCATGCCCGCCTTGGTCTGTGCCCGCGCCCGATCGATGAATACCGCGGCAAGACCGGCCGAGAGGTCGGCCAGGCGGATCTCCCGCTCGGTCGGTGGTCGCGGCTCTTTGAGCTGCACGGTCAGCGTGCCCAGAACACTGCCATCGCTATGCCGGATCGGCGTGCTGTGAGCAGAGCGAAACCCTTCGGTACGGGATACCGCAAGAAACTCAGTAAAACGCAAATCGGTTTCGGTGTCTGTCACCACTACCCGACAGCCATTCTGTATCGCCGCACCGCAAGCGCCGAGCCCGGGCGCTACGTTGTCCATGAGTTCCAGTGAAGCGGCTGAAAATCCCTTCGATGCGTGAATGCGCAAGGGCGACGCGCCATCGCTGAGCGCCAGCAATCCATGAGTTGCGCCGTGCAGCTCGCACAACGCATCGACAATCGCGTCGAGCTGAGCAGCCAGCGTCGGCAATTGCAGCAGGCGGTTACCTAACGCCTGCAGCACTTCGAGATCGCTTACTTGCTGGGTAAGATCCCGCTGCGCCAGCTCCAGCCGTGACAGCATGCTGTCGCGCTCGGCTTCGCTCGCTTGGAGCGCCTGTGCAGCAGAAGCCAGGGCACGACCGACCTCTCGCACTTCTTCGATTTCGCTATTCGGCGCCTGGACCGACTGGCCCCGGCCAATAGCCTGGGCGGCACGTCGAAGTTGGCGCATCGGCACGTTGATACGCCGCGTCGCGAACAACGCCGCGGCCACCGCGAAGAACATAGAAAGCAGCAACCCACCGCCGTACAAGGTATAGGCCCGCACAGCACCGGCTTCTACCATCTGGGTGGGCACGCCTGTCGCGACGACCCACCTGGACGGATGCAGACGAACGAAGGCGGTATAAACCGAGGAACCCTCCAATGTCATGGACATCCCGATGCCCTCATCGGCGGGATTGTCCATGAGCATCTGCGCGAGTGTCGGCGAGGCCGACTGGCCCACTGTCTCCAGGTGTCGTTGGGAGCGCGCGATACGCCTACCCGAGGCGTCCAGCACAGTGGTAACCCAACCCGGAGGCAGCCGACGGTTGCTGATGACTTCAAGGATGGATTCGGGCTTGAGCACAGCCGTCAGGACATAGCGGGCGCCCGCCTCGATACCGACAGGCACACGTATGGGAATCCCCCACACCCCGCCGGGCCCCAGCCCCATGTTGCCGACCTGCGGCTCGCCAGTGCGCATCACTTCAGCGAAGCTGCGCGGCTCGGCGATCGTCTTGGATGCAGGCGAGTCGTGCTGCGAAACGCGCCGAATAACCTCACCCTCCGGAGTAATGATGAGTAGCGCATACCAGCTGGGCACAGAGGGCAACACGCGCCGGACCATGACGGAGAAGCCGTCGATATCGCCCTCTTCGAGCAACGATGACTGCGACAACGCCTGCAGCACGTCCAAGGAGCGCTTGAGTTCAACCTCGACGGCTGTGGCGGCCAAGCGCGTGGCTTCGAGGCTGCGCTGTTTCGCCAATTGCTTCTGGTCGTTGACGATCGATACCAGGCCCAGCCCGGCCACTAGCGCCAAAGGCATAATCCCGGCAAGCGCGATTGCCAGCAAACGGCTGCGCAACGGTACCGAACGGGCCGGTTTCGCTCCACTTGCCTGATTCAAAATAGCTACCCCTGGGCGCCCTGGCTGAATCAGGGCGTTGATAAATCCTTTGGCGAAACGATACAGCGCCGAGCGGAACGGTTTAGCTTAAGCGATCCGCGCGAGACGAGTATTAGCACTTTGGAGAGCATTTGCTTCAGACCAGTTCATTCGCTCATATGAAGTAGCAAGCACCTGTTGTCAGGTCTTTCGAATCGGATATCAGGTAAAAGATTCACCTGTTCGAATCCCGTCATTCATCGCGTATGCAGGTCAACAGCGCGTTGAGGGTCGAATCCCCGTATTCACCGCTCATGGTAAGCGCGCCGCGGCCACCCGGAGCGATAATCGAGATCGGCGATTCGTCCAACCCTGGCGCAGCCTCGGTATCGCCTGGATGCAGCTGGCAGGCTACCTTGAAGCGCTCGTGATTGGTGATCAGCACCTGTACCAATCCTGACTCGATGCCAGCCTGGGTATCGGTGTCCAGCTCGCTGATCTGCACGTCGAGATTCAGGTCGTTCAGTTCACGTTCCAGCTCCAGCGGATCGGCCGTAACCGTCAACGGCAGCAGGAACAAGCCCAGCAGCAAAATCATTTTCATCGAAATCTCGCGAAAGTCGGCTCAAACCATATGGAGCCGCCAAAACCTTCGCGAGTTCGATCCCATATCTTTGCATCCTTATCCAGCCACGCTGCCTCACGCGGGCAAAAAAAGGCCCGCATCAAGCGGGCCTGGAGCAGCGAATCGGACAGATCTGGCCGCTATTTCGGCAGCTTGAAGGTAATGAAGCTCGCCCGTCCTTCACGGAGTACACGCATCGACACGGAGCGGTTGTTCGGCAAATCCTTGACGACCTGGCTGAACGTGTCGACCGAATCGATGGCTTCATTGTTGAGGTGGGTAATCACATCACCCGGACGTAGGCCAATCATCGCGGCAGGGCCCTGGCTGATATCGCTGATTACCACGCCACCCGAGATTTCAAGCGCCTGACGTTGCGCGTCCGTCAGTGCTGTCACGGAAACGCCCAAGCGATTGTCGCTGTGCGTGGCTCCACCCGAGCCGCCAGCGGACGCAAGGAGATCGCCATCTTCCGGCAACGCGCCAATATCGATAGTCAGGGTTTCGCGGTCACCATCGCGCACCACCTCGAGCTTGGCTTCGGTGCCCGGCTTAATCGCGCCGATCAGGTGCGGCAGGTCACCGGACATATCGATGGACTTGCCATTCAGGCTCAGGATTACATCGCCCACTCGCAAACCACCCTTGGCCGCCGGGCCGCCATCCATGACCTGTGCAACGAGCGCACCGGCCGGACGTTCGAGACCGAAGGACTCGGCCAAGTCCTTGTTTACTTCCTGAATTACCACGCCGAGCCAGCCGCGGCTGACTTTCCCGTCTTCACGCAATTGATTGGCGACGTCCATGGCGACGTCGATAGGGATCGCGAACGACAAGCCCATGAAGCCACCGGAGCGGGTGAAGATTTGTGAGTTTATGCCAACGACCTCGCCTTCCAGATTGAACAGCGGCCCACCGGAGTTACCCGGATTGATTGCCACATCCGTCTGAATGAAAGGCACATAGCTCTCGTTCGGCAGGCTGCGGCCGGTGGCGCTGACCACACCAGCGGTTACGGTGTGATCGAACCCAAACGGCGAGCCGATGGCGACGACCCACTCGCCCACCTTCAACTCCTCGGAGTTGCCTAGCTTTACCGTCGGCAGACCATCTCCTTCGATTTTCAGCAAGGCGACATCGCTTCGCGGGTCGGCCCCTACCAGCTTGGCTTGCAGCTCACTACGGTCGGGCAGGCGGACCATGATTTCATCGGCGTCAGCCACTACGTGATTATTGGTCAGCACATAGCCATCTTCGGAAATGATGAACCCCGACCCCAGCGACTGCACCTCTCGACGGCGATCCGGCTGCTGCGGCATCCCGCGCTCGAAAAACTCGCGGAACATAGGCGGAATGCCTTCGAGGTCAGGCATCTGCGCCTGTGCGCCACGCATGGGTTGGTTCTGCTTGGTACTGATGTTGACTACTGCTGGCGAGGCACTTTCGACCAGCGGCGTGAAATCCGGCAGCTCGGCGTGAGCGACGAGCGTCTGGCCAAACAACGCCACGCCGGCCACGACAGCCATGAAGTTTTTACGAAGAATCATGGTGACTGGTCTCTCCACGATGGAAAAAGATGATTTAAACGCCCCGCTTCTAGCAGGTCGGCGAAAACGTTGGCAAGCCGGCCAAGACAAGACGGGAATCGCTGAAGAGCCGTATATGAGCCTTTTTAAGCGATTTCCAACGCAGTATCGGCAATCCAGATAATTGCCGACGTCATGCTGGCGCAACGCGGCGATCCTGCCCAAGCAGCCCAGGCAAAAAGCAGCGGGCCGCCGCGTCTCGATAGCTGTTTCGACATCAACAACCAGGTCGCGGCCAACCCACCCAAGGGAGCAGACTGTTCCATCAGCCTGAACAGAACTCTACGCCTATGACAGTCAGCTTCGTGTGAAGCGGACGTAAAGGAAAAGTAAGGTTTCCCAACAGCAGAACTGCGACCGGTTGTCCTTCGCTAGTTTGCGTGCTCCAACAGCCCGGATTCTCCCGCCAGTTGCCGCAAGCGTTGCGTGTCTTCGGGCAGAACGAGTGCAGCTTCAGCACGTTTCAGCGCCAGTTCGACATGTCGGTTCGCAGCGACCGTAACCGCCGCATCGCCAAGGCGCCCCAACGATGCCAGTCCTTGCTGCAGGCGGATTCCGACTTCGATCAGCGCCGCGCCATCCCGGGCGATTGGGGTGAAGAAATCATCGAGCATGTCAGCCACGCTCAGCCCCGGCGCGAATACACGGCGAAATAGCGGTTCCTCGGGAGCGACAGGTCTGGAGAGGTGGGAAAGCACCCGAACGCCCCGACCGATGACGTCGATGGCCGTTCCCTGATCGTTCATGGCCGGCGACAAGGCTCGCGAGGCAATCTCGGCAAGCACAGTGACTCCGAAACGCGGGTCGCGGTCGAAGGTCCGTTGCGCGCCGATGATGAATGCATCACGCAGCTGGCCCTCGCATTCGTCCTCGATGCCAATCGTCCAGGCGATTGGCTGAGTCGGTTCGACGAAGGTTCCGGGCAGAACACAAATATAGACCGAGCTGCTCTCCTCCTTCGTCAGCAGGCCTAGCGCAGGCATATCGATGTGCTGCACGAAGCCTACCTTGGTGGGGAACAAGGGACGGGCACCGGGCAATGCCCGCGGATCGACGACCAACGGACAACCGCCTAAAAATGGCTGCTCTATTCGCTGACACAAGGCTTTGGTGGCAGCATCCTCCACCCGTGCGGTCGTCTCTGCGACCCGGCCAAGTCCTGAGAGCTGATCGATCCAGCGTAACAGCGCATAAACGATAAGAACGACCACACCGATGGTCACCGCGAACAGCACGACCCTACCCTTGTCGCCGTAAAGGCCGGTGCTCAGCGCGATAATGCCGACCAGGCTGAAAATGAACGAACCGATGAACGTGGACAGGGTGTTTTGTGTAGTGGGGTCTTCCACCAACAGCGAGATAGCCCGAGGGGTGACATTGCTGGTCGCCGAACCATAGGCCGCCACCATGATGCTCAACGAAAAGGTGGTGACCGCGAGCATGCTCGAAGCGAGCACCCCGAGGATGTTATCGACCGCATCCGAACCGATCTTGGTGGGGATGTCGTCAGGGATATAGGGCGCCACAGCCAGAGCGAGCAGCGCAGTCGCGACACCCAGGACGGAAAACAGGCTGGCTCTGAACCAGGGCCGCTTGCTGATACGGATGAGAAACCACTTCCAACGCTCGACCATCTGCTACTCGCCATTCGTCCGTTTCAGTACAGACAAGACCGGACAATGACCGTTGCGCAAGGTGAGCAGTTTGTTAATCAGCCGCCGCGGTCGCAGATCAGCTCTTCAAGAACCGGGTAACCGCTGCCGGCAGGTCACGCATATCGCTGATCACCGCCGACACTCCCAGCTCACGCAGCGCTTGGTCGTGGCCGGCCGGAATATGGCTGGCACCGGTAAAGCCGATCACCCGCATGCCGGCGGTGCGCGCGGCCAGCACGCCGGTCGGGCTGTCTTCGACCACCAGGCAATGCCCGGGCGCAACGCCCATGCGTTCGGCGGCCAGCAGATAAACATCGGGGGCGGGCTTGGGCGAAGCCACCATTTCAGCACAGAAGATATTGCCCGCGACCCGCTCGCTCAGCCCGGCGCGACGCAGTGATGATTCAACGTTGTGCAGGCGGCTGTTGGACGCCACGGCCAGTGGTAGATCAATGGCATGCAACGCGTCACGCACGCCCGGAATTGCCTGGACTTCTTCTGCCACCGTTTTCTCGCTTTGGCGCCGCAGATCGTCATCGAAGGTCGATGGCATCTTCAGGTCGAAGCGCTTTTCGATCAGGTCGATGATGCTCGGCACCGTGAGGCCGAAGGTGCCTTCCAAGGCTTCACCCAGTAGCTCGGCCGGGACGTGGAGGCTCAGCGCCTCGAACAACACACGGTGGCTGATGATTTCGCTGTCGACGATCACGCCATCGCAATCGCTGATCAGCAGGTCGATAGTGGCCATCGGGTCTCCTGGTGGTGGATGCGCGGCAACGGCGCGACGCCTCCAATGCGCGGACAGGCCTTGGACTGCGACCAGCCCGTCGAGTTTTATCCAGGCCACCATTCACGCGGATCGCTCAGCGAATTCCCAGCAGTCGGTCCAGCGACCACCAGCCTGCACCGCGGCCGACGATTATCAGCAGCAGGCCCATCCAGGTCAGATGGGTGGGCCAGGCGTCGGGATACACGAACACCTGAATCACCAGCGTCATCCCCAACAGCGCTAGCGCCGATAGCCGCGCCAGCAGGCCCAGCACCAGCAGCAGGGGAAACAGATGCTCGGCGTAGGTCGCTAGATGCGCCGCCAGCTGGGGCGAAAGCAGCGGCAGTGCGTATTCGGTCTCGAACAGATCGTACGTGCCCGATTTGATCGTCAGTATGCCGCTGACCTTGGTCCGACCGGAATAGAAGAACACGGCGGCAATCGCCAGGCGAGCGACCAGCGACAATACGGAATCGCTGATAACGGCCTGCAGCCAGCCGGCGATCCGATTCCAGCGTTGAAGCAACCGCGGGTGAGCGGTGGATGAGGTTCTGCGTGTCGCGTCCATATCAATCGCCTCCATTACTCGTCAGGTCGCTGGGCTCAGCGGCAAATACGCCGGCCTCGAACAGGCGAGCCAGCAGGTCGTTGAAGTCCAGATCGGGTTGGGCTTGCAGCGCCAGTGTCGACGCTTCGTCCAGTCTGCATCGCGCCGCGCACGCATCGAGAAACGCGCAACCGCCGGCCCCCAACGGCTGCCAGACAACGCGTCCAGCCAGGCGGCACATCAACCCACCTTCGCCTTGCCAGATTAGGGGTTGCGGCACGTCCAACTCTTCGCGGTTGCAGCGCCAGATGGTGAATACGGGCAATGCGAACCATTGCCAGCGTGTCGCAGCGCATGGTCTGAGGTGCAGCTCGGCAAGCGTCTCAGGCGCCTGCGCGGCGAATGCATCCAGTATCAGCGGTGCTTGTTCCGCGGCGCTGAACGCTTCGATCCAAAGCCGATCCAGGCGTGCCACCCCCGCTAGATAAGGCAGCTCGCGTGCTGGCTCGAAGGCCTGCAGAAAGTCCGCGAAGTCGACCCCATATTCGATCAGCTGCGCCCGTACCGGAGGCGAACTCCGCACATAGTGGGCCGCCGCGGCGGTAAACCATTCGGCGCCGACCAGCCGCTCGACTGTCGGGAAGTTAGCCCGTAGCGCATCCACGCAGCCTTTCGTCACCGTATTGCGATACACCGCGAAGCCTGGCTGAGACGTGAGCGTCGCGATCAAGCCATCCGCTTCGTCGAAAGCTGCCGGCTCGACGCCCTCCAGAGCGTCGACGAACGCGTCCTGAAACCGCCCCAGCGACATACTCATCCCACCCTCCTCTGGCGATCGAGCAAGCGCTGCGCGCAATCGCGCTCGTCCAGCAAGTCTGCGAAAACCGGCAACTGATCATCACGCTCGATCAGCGTGGGCCGCGCGCCGATTCGTTCGATCAGTCGCTGATACAAGGCCCAGACCGCCGCGGTGATCGGCGCATCGTGGGAATCGATCAGTAAACCGGAATCGCCTTGCGGATCTTGGCTATGGCCGGCCAGATGCACTTCGAGCACCGCCTGAGCGGGGAATCGATCGACATAGGCAAGCGCATCGAAACCGAGGTTATGCGCGCTGACATAGACGTTGTTGATGTCCAGTAACAGGCCGCAGCCACTGCGCCTGGCCAGCTCGGCGAGAAAGTCGATCTCATTCCAGTCGTGCCCCTCGATGCGCAGGTAATGGCTGGGATTCTCTACGGCGATCTGCCGGCCGAGAAAATCCTGGGTGCGCTGGACGTTATCGACGATCCGCGCAAGCGAAGCGTCCGTGCGGGGAAACGGCAACAGATCGGGATGGTACTGACCTCGCCAGGCGGACCAGGCAAGATGCTCCGAAACAAGGGCTGGCCGAACCCGTTCGGCCAAGGTTTTGAGGCGTTGCAGATGCAGCTCGTCCGGCGGGCAATCGGCTGCCAGCGACAGCGACACGCCGTGCAGCGACAGCGGATGCCGCTGCCCGACCGCCTCCAGCCAGGCCAGACGAGGGCCGCCGTTGAGCATGTAGTTCTCCGGATGTACCTCGAACCAGAGCCCGGAGGCGGTACATGCATGCGCCGCCTCGTAGTACTCCGGCTTGAGACTGAGGCCGGCACCCAGCTGAGCTGACATGATCATCGGCAGCCTAGGCGATCAGGATTCGATCGGTGTCAGCGAGCCCATGCCCTTGGGTGTCTCGATCGAGGTGCAGGTGCCGGCCGGGACGTTCTTCCACGCGTTGCCCTGGTAGTCCATTTTCGACGTACCAGCGCAGCTGGTTCCGGCACCCGCTTTGCAATCGTTCTGACCCGCGAGCGAGACGCCATAGCATTTTTCCATGGCGCCTTCGGTTTTTTCGGCAGCCGTGGCACCGGCAGCAAGGGACGCGAGGGCAACGGCAGCAGCGGTAAGAGCGAGAGTATTCATGTGGTTCTCCATACGGTTCGCGGATGCGACCAGCGGGTTTGCTGGCCACTCAATCGATAGTTCGTAAGGAGCGGGTCGATGGTTACAGGCCGAAGAAAATATTTTTGAGATTTCTTTCAACCCGCCCTACCGTAGCGACGCCCTCAACTTGATGGCTCACTGAACCCAGAAATTGCAGCAGCGAAAAATTCTTCTCTTGTAACCAGAGCACCGAATGGAACGAACTACCCACCATGAGGCATTGAAGGCGCGCGAGATCCGCCTGCAAGCGCTGCTGTTGCGAGGCCTGGAGGGTGACGAGGCGGCCTACCGGCAATTCCTGACGTTGCTCGGTGCGCATCTGCGCAGCTTTCTCAGGCGCCGGCTGCACTCGGCAGACGTTGAAGATCTGCTGCAGGAAACCTTGTTGGCGGTGCATAACGCGCGTCACACCTATCGCGCAGACCAGCCGCTGACCGCCTGGGTACAGGCCATCGCGCGCTACAAGCTGATGGACTATTTTCGCGCCCATGCACGACGCGACGCACTCAATGACCCACTGGACGACGAGGTAATGCTGCTTGCAGGTGAGGATCATCAGGCCGATCAGGCACAGCGCGATTTGACCCGGCTGCTCGAACAGTTGCCCGATAAGCAGCGATTGCCGATTCTTTACGTGAAGCTGCAGGGGCTCTCGGTGGGCGAAACCGCCACACTTACGGGTCTATCCGTATCGGCCGTCAAGGTCGGCGTGCACCGCGGTTTGAACGCACTCGCCGCCCTGATTAGAGGTTCCCGATGAAAACCGATGACCTGATTTCAATGCTTGCCAGCAACGTGCCGCCCATCGAACGTCGGATCGTCGCCAAGCGCTTCAGCCTCGCCGTGGTGATCGGCCTGTTTCTCGCACTGCTGGTATTGCTGATGTTCTTTGGCGTGCGTCCGGACCTCGCCGAAGTAGCAGCAACGCCACTGTTCTGGGGCAAATTGGCGCTGCCCGCTTCGCTGCTTGGCGGCGCCTTGATGATGAGCAGCCGCCTGGCTCGGCCCGGCGTGCGCGCCGGCGGCAGCTGGGCAGCGATCGGCCTGCCGGTGGCTGCCGTGTGGCTGGCGGCAGCGGGTCTGCTGCTCAGCGTATCGGCCGACAGTCGCTGGACGCTGGTGCTCGGCAATACCTGGCGAACCTGTCCGATCAATATCGCCGTGCTTTCCATACCGGCGCTCGTCACGGTGTTCTGGGCCATGCGAGGTCTGGCGCCGACTCGGCTGCGCCTGGCCGGGGCGGCGAGCGGCCTGTTGGCCGGCTCGATGGCGACGCTGGCCTACAGCCTGCATTGCCCGGAGATGAGCGTGGCCTTCTGGGCGGTCTGGTACGTGCTGGGCATGCTGCTACCCACCGTCATCGGTGCCCTGTTGGGGCCGCGACTGCTGCGCTGGTAAACCGTCAAGACGCGCATTTCATTCAATACCGGCACAACGCCTCCTCCTATCTTCGCGCGGTCATCCCTGCGCGAAAACTAGGAGTTTTTCATGAGTCTGTTCCTCTCCATGGCCGCCTTTGCGCTGGCCTCTTCGATCTCACCCGGTCCGGTCAATATCGTCGCGCTGAGCGCTGGTGCCCAGTTCGGCCTGCGTGCCGCCATGCGCCATGTCAGCGGGGCCACTATCGGCTTCACCGTGCTGCTGTTGCTGATCGGCCTCGGACTCAGTGAGCTGTTGGGGCGATGGCCCTGGCTGACCGACTCGATCCGCCTCGCCGGCGTCGCATTTCTGCTGTACATGGCCTACCGGCTGGCAAGCGACGACGGTCGGTTGAATACGAACAAACCGACCCTGGAACCGACGATGGTCTATGGCGCGATGATGCAGTGGCTGAATCCGAAAGCCTGGTTGGCCTCGGTGGCCGGCATGGGGCTATTCGCCGCCGCCGGTGATGCGCCTTCGGTATGGCGCTTCGCGGCGATCTACTTCGTGATCTGCTATGCCTCGCTTGCCTGCTGGGCCTATGCCGGGACTTTTCTGCGGCACTACCTGAACGATGCCGCGCGGATGCGACTGTTCAACCGGTCAATGGCGGCGATGCTGGCCGGCTGCGCGGCTTATTTGTTGCTGTCCTAGTAGACCGCTCCCGGCGCCACATAGGCGGGTCGTTTCCTGCTAAATGCGGCGCGGGCCACGGTAGTGTCCGGGCGTTGCCGCCAGCAATTGTTTGAAGGCGCGCTGCAGATGCGCCTGATCCGCAAAGCCCGCGGCCAGCGCCACCTCGGCGATCGGCATGCCGCGACGCAATTCGGCGCGCGCGAACTGCACACGACGGTTGGTCAGATAGGCGTGCGGCGTCATTCCGTAGTGCTTCTTGAACGACCGGATCAGGCCGGATGGCGACACGCCGGCCGCCGAGCAGATCTCTTCCAGCTTGAGGGAGCGCTGATAGTTGTCGGCGATGAATTCGGCTGCGCGCCTCAACTTCGGATCGCTCATCGGTGCCACGCCCTCCATCCCCAGCCGCCGGTGCATGGCGCCGAAAAACTCCACCGCGGCGCTGTGTTTTTGCAGGTGCTCCGCGTACTCATCGATCAACACTGCATGGAAGCGTCTGAAACCTGTCTGCAACGACGGGTCGCGCGTCAATGTCGGTGTAAAGCACCGAAACCCGCTGCGGCCCAGCCCCAGTTCAGCCTGCAGATTGGCCAGCCAGCCAGCATCGACATAGAGCATGCGATACGCCCAAGGCTGACTCTCGATCGGATTACAGGCGTGAACATCCCCAGGGTTCATCAGCACCAACGTCCCGGCATCGATACGGCATTCATGCCGGCCGTTGATATAGGTGCTGGAGCCACTGTCGATCAGTCCAACGGAGAAGGTTTCGTGACTGTGCCTGGCATAACAGACACTGCGCCCATCTGCGACCGTACGCGCCTCGATGAAAGAGAGCGCTGCGTGCCGCCAGAAGCTGGAGCCCGCAAGCGCGTGCCGGTCGGTGAGGTTTGGCTGATGCATTACGGGCCTTTCGCGAGCTGCCAGGAGAGGATTCAGGTTAGCCGAAAAATCCATCTGCGACCGCTTTGTAACGCGGCATCGATGGTAAACGCCGACGTTGGAATACGCCTGGCTCCTCTCGTCGCGGATTGGACACAACCCTGAACGATCACATCGACAGCCAGTCACCTTTTATAGCCATCCACGCTAGGAATAGACACGTGCTGTATCCGTTGCCGACGCCTAACCATAACAATCCACGGAGGCCTGATGACCGACTGCACGATCCACTTCGACGGCGAACCCCTTTCGGGTGACGCCGATACCCCGCTAATCGATTTCCTGGCCAAGCACGACATCAACCTGCCTCACGTCTGCTACCACCGCGCCTTGGGCTCACCGCAGACATGTGACGTCTGCTGGGTACAGGTCGATGGCGAACTGGTGCGCGGCTGCACGCTCAAGGCTCAGGAAGGGCTGACCGTCACCAGCCAGGTCGAGCTGGCACGCGATGCACGCGAGGAAGGCATGGATCGCCTGCTAGCCAAGCACGAGCTGTACTGCACGGTTTGCGAGCACAACACCGGTGATTGCACGCTGCACAACACCTTTGCCGACATGCACATGCCCATCCAGCGCTACCAGTTCCAGCGCAAACCCTACGAGAAAGACCACTCCAACCCCTTCTATACCTACGACCCGGACCAGTGCATCCTCTGCGGCCGCTGCGTCGAGGCCTGCCAGAACGTCGAAGTCAACGAGACGCTGTCGATCGACTTCACCATGGATCATCCGCGCGTGCTTTGGGATGGTGGCAAGCCCATCGATGATTCGAGCTGTGTGAGTTGCGGCCACTGCGTCACCGTCTGCCCTTGCAACGCGCTGCTGGAAAAGACCATGCAGCCCGACGCCGGTCCATTCACCGCACTGCCGCAAGACATCAAGCGGCCGATGATCGACATGGTCAAGAAGCTGGAGCGGACCATCGGCGCACCGCCGATCACTGCCATCTCCAAAATGGACATGCACTGGCGCCAGCCGGAAATCAAGCGTACCAAGACCGTGTGCACCTACTGCGGGGTCGGTTGCTCCTTCGAGATGTGGACCCGCGACCGGCACATCCTCAAGGTGCAACCGGTGGTGGATGCGCCAGCCAACGGCATTTCCACCTGCATCAAGGGCAAGTTCGCCTGGGACTTCGTCAACGATCCCAAACGCCTGACTACGCCACTGATTCGCGAGAACGGCAAATTCCGAGAAGCCAGTTGGGACGAGGCGCTCGACCTTGTCGCGCACCGGCTGTTGCAGATACGCGACACCCATGGGCCGGACGCCATCGGCTTCATTGGCTCGAGCAAGGCGAGCAACGAAGAGGCTTACCTGACGCAGAAAGTCGCGCGCGCGATCATCGGCACCAATAGCGTCGATAACTCCTCGCGCTACTGCCAGAACCCGGCGACCAAGGGCCTGTTCCGCACCGTCGGCTACGGCGGCGACTCGGGCACCATCGAAGATATGGAAAAAGCCGAGCTGATCGTGATCGTCGGTAGCAACCTGTCCGAGAACCACCCCGTGATCGCCTCGAAGCTCAAGGCGCAAAAGAAGCACCGCGGGCAAAAGTGGGTGGTATTCGACCCGCGCAAGCATGAGATGGCCGAACGCGCCGACCTGCACCTGCGGCCCAATTCGAGCACTGACATGGTCTGGGCCTCGGCGCTGTCGCGCTACATGTTCGAGCATGGCTACGCCGACCTCGCTTTCCTCAGCGGCAAGGTCAACCAGGTCGAGGAATACAAGAAATCCCTCGAACCCTTCACCATGGACTTCGCCGCCGAGGTCACCGGGATCGCCAAGGACCATCTGATCGCAGCCGCCGAGCTGATCGGCCAGGCGGAGAGCGTCTGCCTGCTCTGGGCCATGGGCATCACCCAGCACAGCCATGGCTCGGACACCAGCACGGCGCTGTCGAACCTGCTACTGGTTACCGGCAACTACGGTCGGCCCGGCACCGGCGGCTATCCCATGCGCGGCCACAACAATGTGCAGGGCGCCAGCGACTTCGGTTGTCTGAAAAACATGTATCCGGGCTACGAAAAAGTCACCGAAGAAAAGAACCGCGACAAGTGGGCCAAGGCCTGGGGCATACCACCCGAACGGCTGTCGCTGGAAAAAGGCAACGACAACTTCACCATGGTCCAGGGAGCCGACGAGGGTTCGGTCAAGGCGATGTACATCATCGGCGAAGAAACCGCTTTCTCCGACGCGGACACCAAGAACGTGCACAGCGGCTTCGAGAATCTGGATTTCATGGTGGTGCAGGATATTTTTCTCAGCCGCACCGCCGAATTCGCCGACGTGGTACTACCCGCCTGCCCAAGCGTCGAAAAAGACGGCACCTTCACCAGCACCGAGCGGCGCATCCAGCGCTTCTATCAAGTGTTGCCGCCACTCGGGAACAGCCGGCCGGATTGGGAAATTTTTACCGACCTGGCCAAGCGCATGGGCCACGACTGGGGTTACACCCACCCCTCGCAAATCATGGACGAGGCGGCCGGTATCGCCACGATGTTCCAGGGCGTGAGTTACGAACGACTGGAAGGCTGGCAATCGTTGTTCTGGCCGATGCAAAGCGATGGCAGCACTACGCCGCTGCTTTATACGGACCGTTTTCACACCGACGATGGCAAGGCCGTGCTCTTCCCCTTGGAATGGAAGGCTCCGGCCGAGGCGGCCGACGGCGAATTCGACATCATGCTGGACAACGGACGGATGCTGGAACAGTTCCAGGGCACCAACCAGACCGGCCGTGGCCCGCGCATCTGGTCGCAGGCGCCCAACTGGTTCGTCGAGGTCAGCCCGGAGCTGGCGAGCGAGCGTGGCATCGAGGACGGCACCTGGCTGAAAATCAGCTCGCGTCGCGGTTCGATCGAGGTACGCGCGCTGGTGACCGATCGGGTCGCTGGCAAGACGCTGTTCCTGCCGATCCACCAGGGCAAGCCGGGCGTCAATCTGCTCACCGGCGAGCACCACGACCCCGACGTGAATACGCCCGCCTACAAGGAAACCGCCGTCAAGATCGAAGTGCTTCGCAAAGGCGAAAACCCGCTGCCACGCAACAGCTTCCGCTACGGCGATCGCACCCCCAACGATGGCGTGCCGGTCGAGGTCAAATGGTACCAGGATGACTATGTCGCGCCGCCCAGCAGAGCCCCGCACCCGGAGAGATTCTAATGGCTGAACGTATCGACTATGACGTCAAGCCGACCCCCATCGGCCCCACCGCTCGGGAAGAGCTGGACACCCTTCTCGAAACCCTGCACCAGCGCGGCGTGCTGCGCCTGGCCAACGACATGGTCGGCGCCAACGATCGCATCCTCAAGGTGCTGGTGGACGGGCTCAGCAAGGACGGCTCGCTCAATGCGATCCAGAACCTGTCGATCCTCGGCATGGCGCTGTCGCGCATCGAACCGGCGCAGTTCTACAAGGTGGTGTTCGCCTTCCAGTCGGCGTTCGGTGCCGTTAGCGGTTACAAGCCCGACGGCAAGCACGACGAAGCGCCGGGCGTGACTGGCGCCTACAAAATGCTGCATGACGATGACCTCTGGGCCGCGCTGATGCCGATCATCGAGGGACTCAAGACGTTCGCCGGCGAACTGGACAAGGAGGCGGAGAAGCCGATCACCGCGTTCAGCGGCAAGCGGACCGAACAGTGAGGCGCTGACAGCGCTTTCGCTTTCGCTTTCGCTATCGCTATCGCCGTCGCATCAGCAGAGGCACAGCGCTCCGCGTCACAGGGACGCGGAGCGCCCTGCCCTACGGGCCGAGTCAGAGTATCTCCAGCCCTTCGCACTTGTAGTCGCCGATAAAGATATCGTCCTGCAGCACGTCACCGTCGAGGTTAAAGCAGAACAGGTAACTCTCGGTGCGATCGCCGATCTCCACGCTTTTGAGCCCGACGCACTCGTCCGCGTGTCCCGGCAGGATCTTGAACGAAGAAATACCGCGCTCGGGAATCCGCTCGCCCACTTCCAACGTGCGTATCTGGCTGAAGTCTTCGTTGGCGAAGATCAACATGTTGGCGCCGCGCTCGCTTGCGTCTACCGCTTTGTCGAAGGGTTCGTTCGAAATCTTGCGCGGGAAGAACAGCCACTCACGGCGGTACGGATGCCATTCCGCCGCTTCATGGATGACGTAGCCGTCGGGGCCGACGCCGAGCGCGTCACGGATGCGCTGGTAGCGATCGGCCCAGTTGACGCTGCGCACGCCATAGTTGCGATCGAGCATCTTCACCCATTCTTCGGCCGATTTCTTACCGTGACTTCCGATGACGAGTTGATCGTTCCAAAGCGTCGCCCACTCGCTCTTGAAGCCTTTGAATTCCTCATCACCGCTGCCGGTCATGAGGATGTTGCGTGGCACCAACTGATTCTGACCGCGAACTTCGCAGACCAGCCCGGTGCGATCGTCGAAGGTGACCAAGCGTTTACCGAACATCACAAGTTCGGAAAACTCGGCACCACGCCCGCCTTCGGCAATCAGACTGATCAGCTGAAATTCGCCCCCCTCCGCCTCCGGTATGTCCTCGAACCGGTATCGAGGCCGGCCGGTTTGCGGGTCCGCCTGCCGATGCAGACGGTCATGGCGCAGGGTCGATTGCCAGGCGATCCGCCCATCTTCCTGCTCCACCTGCGAGGCGTGGTCCTCATCGGTAATGATCGCGAGCAGATACTCGGATGTGGTGCTGTCGTAGCGCTCGAGTCGCCGAATGTCGAAATGCTGTTCACTCATGGATGGGTACTCGATTGAGACGCGGCGCCAATAGCACAGCGCATGGTGGGCTCGTCTGGGTTCGGACAACGCGCGCAGTGCAAGTTCCGGTGGCGGAGCCGACGTGCTTTGATTGCCACCAGGCTTTCACGCAGACTGCGCAGCAGCTTCGTCTGTTTCATTGTCGAAGCCCCACAGTACACGACGATCGGGACGGCATGATTTTTCATCTTTTTCAGCGACACTCACAGACCGGCGACGCCTCGCCGCTTACTCGCCGCGCCGCCGCCAGTATCGGCGGCGCCCTGCTGCTGAGCCTGGCCGGATGCGGCAGCCAGCAACCGGAAACGCCCGCGCCACGCCCCGATGAGGTCCGCGCCAAGATCGTTCGGCTGATCCCGAGCGATATCCCAAACCGCCAAGGTTGGGCGACAGATATCTATGCCGCGTTCGATTCATTGGATATCCCGCCGAACAGCGAAAATATCTGCTCGGTCCTGGCTGTCACGGTGCAGGAATCCACCTTCCAGGCGACGCCTCCGGTCCCCGGCCTGGCGAAGATCGCTCGCGAAGAGATCTACCGGCGTGCGTCCCGTCTGCATGTGCCGCGCTTCATCGTAGACGCGGCGCTGGACGTCCAATCGCCCAACGGCAAGAGCTACAGCCAACGCCTCGCCGCGGTGCGTACCGAGGAACAGCTGAGCGCGATCTTCGACGACTTTCTCGGCATCATGCCACTCGGCAAGCAGCTGTTCGGCACGCTCAACCCGGTCAAGACTGGTGGCCCGATGCAGGTCAGCATCGCTTTTGCCGAAGATCGCGCACGCGACTACCCCTACCGCCGCGAAGGCTCGATTCGGGACGAGGTTTTCACCCGCCGCGGCGGCATGTATTTCGGCATCGCGCACCTGCTTGACTACCCCGCCAGCTACAGCCAGCCGCTTTACCGCTTCGCCGACTTCAATGCTGGCTGGTATGCCAGCCGCAACGCCGCCTTTCAGGCCGCGGTCAGCCGCGCCAGCGGCACCAAGCTGGCGCTCGATGGCGATTTGATCATTCACGGCAGTAGCAAGGCCGGTCAGACCGAGATGGCCGTGCGCTCGCTGGCCAGCAAGCTGGATATGAGCGACACCGCCATCCGCAACGCGCTGGAACGCGGCGATACCCACGGCTTCGAGAAAACCCGGCTATACGAGCGCGTCTTCGCCTTGGCCGAGAAACGCGCGGGCAAATCTCTGCCGCGCGCGTTGCTGCCGGGCATTCGCCTGGAAAGCCCGAAAATCACCCGCAACCTGACCACCGCCTGGTTCGCCAACCGTGTCAACGACCGACACCTGGCTTGCATGAAGCGCGCCGGCAGCTGAGCCGGCACACGCTGTCGCGGGGCTCGACGCGATGTTCAACCAGGCCATTCTTGGTGGCGATTGGCGCCAGCCGATGCAGTCAGTTGAACCCCTGGAGAGCCCTTGCGTTTCCTAGCGCGTGAGAAGGTCCGCAAGCGTCAGGCTGAATATCAGCAACAACCAGAAGCCAGCGCCCAGCGCGAAGAAACGCACCAGCGCCGAATGGGTGCCGAGCTGCATGAAGCCGATGATGACCAACGCCACCTGCCCCGCCGCACCGAGCAATACCCAGCGGGACCAGGCCGGCAACAGCAGAGCGAGCAGCACATTGGCGCCCAGCAGAAGCAAGAGGCCCGCGTAGGTCAGCAGCAATCCGCGCAGACTCATGCCGGTCTCCCGAGCAGATAGAGGGTGGGATAGAGAAAGATCCAGATGACGTCTACGAGGTGCCAGTAAAGGCCGACCATTTCCAGCGTGATGGCACGTTCCGGCAGTTTCATATGGCCGAAGTGGATGCGCGCCGCCATGCCCAGCGCCAGCACCACGGCGATCAGCACGTGCAGGCCATGCAGCCCGGTCGAGAGCAGATAGATGTTCATATACAGCCGCGCCGCCGGTTGCGTCAGTGGCGATTCGTCGCCCATGTTCGGCAGCAGACCTTCACGGTATTCCCAGGCGTATTCGAAGCCTTTGAGGCCAAGAAAGCCCAACCCCAGCAATGCCGCGACCAGCAGCCATAGCTGCATCTTGCGATAGTCCTGCAAGCGTGAAGCACGCACCACGAGGCTCATGCACAGGCTGCCGGTCAGCAGCAGCGCGCTATTGAAGCCGGCCAGCAGAAAATGCAGATGTCCCACCGCTTCGGCCACCGCCTCGGGGTGCGCGAACCGGTAATAGCAGATCACCAGAAGCAGCACGCCGAACATCATCAATTCGGTCGCGAGGAACAGCCACATGCCCAGATAGGTCGCCTCACGCTGTTGCGCGGCGGTCTGGAAATGTTCGGCGAGATAGCCCTCACGAACGTCCATGCGTGGCCTCTGGCGGATAGTCGTAGGCTTCGAAGTCGACTATCGGTATCTCGGTGAAATTGTGCGTGGGTGGTGGCGACGAGGTGCGCCACTCCAGGCCGGCCGCCTCCCAGGGATCGTCATCGGCGATCGGCCCGTAGCGCAGCGACCAGAGCAGGTAAAAGAACGGCAGGATATAGGCCACCGCAAGTATCCCGGCGCCCGCCGAGGACAGCACGTGAAGGAATTGAAAGTCTTCGCCATAGCTGTGATAGCGCCGCGGCATGCCCAGGTAACCGAGCAAAAATTGCGGAAAGAAGGTCAGGTTGAAGCCGAAGAAGATCATTACCGCAGCGATCTTGCCCCAGAGCTGCGAATACATCCGCCCGGTCATTTTCGGCCACCAGAAGTGCAACGCACCGAAGAACCCGGCTACTGCCGCGCCGACCATGATGTAGTGGAAATGCGCCACCACGAAGTAGGTGTCATGCACGTGCACGTCGGCAGCCAGCAGTGCGAGAAACAACCCGGTCACCCCGCCGACCACGAACAGCCCGATGAAGGTCAGCGCGTAGAGAAAGGGCGCGTTGATGGTGAGGTTGCTTTTGTAGAGCGTCGCGGTCCAGTTGTAGACCTTGATCGCCGACGGGATGGCCACCAGAAAGCTGAGCAGCGAAAAGACCATGCTGGCGTACATGGACTGGCCAGCGACGAACATATGGTGGCCCCAGACCATGAAGCCGATGACTGCAATGGCGAGGCTGGAGTACGCGACGAATTTATAGCCGAAGACGCGCTTGTGCGCGGCGGCGGTGACCAGCTCGCTCATCACGCCCATGGCCGGCAGGATCATGATGTAGACCGCCGGATGGCTGTAGAACCAGAACAGATGCTGGAACAGCAAGGGATCGCCGCCCAGCGCCGGGTCGAACACACCGATGTGGAACAGATGTTCGGCTGCCACCAGAAACAGCGTGATTGCCAGCACCGGCGTCGCAAGCACAAGGATCACCGAGGTCGCGTAGAGCGACCAGACGAACAGCGGCAGCCGGAACCAGGTCATCCCCGGCGCGCGCAGGGTGTGCACGGTGACGATGATGTTGAGCCCGGTAATGATCGATGAAAAGCCGGTGATGAAGACACCAAGAATGACCGCAACCACATGGCCATTGCTGAACATGGTCGACAGAGGCGTGTAGAAGGTCCATCCAGTGTCCACCCCGCCGGCCAGCAGCGAGAAAATCGTGAACAACCCACCGCCGACCAGCAAATACCAACTGAACAGGTTGAGTTTGGGAAACGCCATGTCCTTCGCACCGATCATGATCGGAATGAGGAAATTGCCGAACACCGAGGGGATCGAGGGAATTAGAAAGAACCACACCATGATCACACCGTGCAGCGTGAAGGCACGGTTGTAGCCGTCGGCGGTCAGCAGGTCGCCCTCCGGCGTGACCAGTTCGATGCGGATCGCACTGGCCGCCAGCCCGCCGAGAAAGAAAAACGCAGTCACCGCGATCATGAACAAAATGCCGATGCGCTTGTGATCGGTGGTCATCAACCAGGTGCGTAAGCCATGCTCATCCGCGAGGTAGCTCGGACGTTGGTTCGCGGCGGGATTCTTTTCGCTCAACGGCGCATCTCCTTTTTGTTGGGGTGGCTCAGGGCTGCTCGGGGTCGTCCTGCCCGCCTTCCCCGACGCGACCGAGCGACTTGATATAGGCCGTCAGGCGCAGCACTGCTTCTTCGTCGAGAACATTGTCGAAACTCGGCATGATGGGCTCGAAGCCGGCCACCAACTGTTTGTTTGGCAGCAGAATGCTGTCGCGGATGTAGCCGTCATCTGCCACCACCGATTGGCCGTTCTGCAGCGCCACGCGGCGGCCATAGAGGCCCTCCAGACTTGGTGCGTGGGCGACGTTCGCCTCGCCGTGGCAGCCGCTGCAACCGAACTGGCGAAACAGTGCCTCGCCCTGCTCGGCCAGGCTTTCCGAGGTGCCGGCCTGCTCCAGCCAGGCCTCGTACTCCTGCGCCGGCTGGATGATCAGGCTGGCGAGCATATGGGAATGGTCGGTGCCGCAATATTCGGCGCAATAGGCATCGAATCGACCGGTCTTGTTGGCCTCGAACCAGAGCTGGGTATAGCGCCCCGGCAGCAGGTCCTGCTTCACCCGTAGCGCCGGGAAATAGAGGCTGTGGATCACGTCCTGGGAAATCATGTTGAGCTTCACCGGGCGCCCCACGGGCACGTGCAGGGTGTTGATTTCGCGCTGGCCGCCGGGGTGCTGGAATTTCCACATCCATTGCTTGCCCACCACCTGGATTTCCATCGCGTCGGGTGGCGGCGTGCGCACTTCGTAATAGAGCCTGGCAGAGACCAGGTAGATGACCATGGCACCGACGAAGGGAATCGCGATCCAGGTCAACTCGATCTTCATGCTGCCCCGCGGGCGATGGTCGCGCGGCACCTTGGTGCCCTTGCGGTAGCGGAAGGCGAACAGCGTCAGCAGCACGAATACCGGCACGACGAAGAACATCATCATTCCGGTGAAGGCAATGACCAGCCAGTCGACATTTCCGGCATAGCTGGAAGCGACTTGCGGCCAGAAGCGGACAAACTCTTCATTCATCCGCAGCACCCCGCTTGCGCCGTTCACGCCAGAGCGTCAGGCCAATGAAGCCACCCAGCGCAAGCGTGGTGCCGATGCCACCAACCTGCAGGGCGGCGATGACGATGTTGTCGTAGCCGCCAGTACGCGGATTGTAGTGATAGCAGAGCAGCAACAATTGATCGCCGAGCGAGCCAACGCGCCCCTCGCCGGCGTCGGTCAACGCCAGGCGCATGTCGTCCGGCTGGTAGCCGAGGCCGTACAGCCAGCGCACCAGTTTCCCAGCCGGGCTCAGGGTCGCGATGGCCGAGGCGTGGGCGTACTCCTGGATTTCCGGGTCCCAGCGGTAGCGAAAGCCGATAGCCTGGGCCAGCGCGACGCCGGCGGATTGTTGCGGGACGGATGATGCCCCGGTGCCAGGGTTTGATGGGTTGTTGCTCGCCTGTTTCATGGGCGCGCTGTCCGTCAGGAAGTGCACGTGCGGCGAGTCCGCCAATTGCGGCCAGCGCTCGCGCAGCTTGGCACGCTCGGCCTGGGCATCAGCGGGGGTTTCGCTCGGGTCGAAGCTGAAGGCGATCACCTCGTAATCCTTGCCGACCTCGAACGACAAAGCCGTGAGCAGATTGAACAGGCTCGCCAACTGCGCACCGCAGACATTCGGGCAGCGGTAATAGACCGGCGCGAGGATTACCGGGCGTTCGGCAATCAGTTCGCCAAGCTCAACCAACTTGCCTTCGTCATCCCGGAAGCGCAGGTCGAGCGGCGCCTGAGCGCCGGGCTTTTGCTCGATCCCAGCGGCAGCGAACGGATCGAACGGCGCGTCGGCTGCGGCCAGGCCACCGTGCAGCAGGACGAGCAATGCCAGAAGCAAAGTGACGAAGTAGCGCTCAAAGCGGGACGTGGCCTGGGGTTGATGCCTCACGGCTGCGCCCTCCCCTTGGCCTGCTGCACACGCGGCGGCGTTGTTTCGCCTGGCTCAGCGCGCGAGGGCCAGCCGCGTTCAGCCAACAAGGCCATGCCACGCTGCACCGGAATACGCGCCAGACCTGCCTCGCGGTCGACCCAGCCATAACCTGAAATCAGCATGCGTGCCTGGCTGAGCACCCGGTTGCCGCCGGCGCGCGGATCGTTCTCAAGACGCGGCTCCGGCGGTATTTGCAGCTGCCGTTCGAGCGCCGTGGTTGGCGGCTCGGGTTGTTTGTCGTACCACCACAACAGCCCCGCGACGCCCGCTCCGGACAGCAGCAACACGACGAAAATACTGAAGCCGACCATCATCAGCACCTTGACGTTGGCGTCGTGATGCTCGAAGCCGTCTTCTCTGGAAACCGGATCGACCGGCACGCTCATGTCGTCCTCCTCGGCAGCAACGCCAGCGCCAGCAGCCCGCCGCCAGCGAGCCAGGCGAAGATCAGGGACACACCCAGCAACGACGGTTGAACATGAGCGAGACCCGGCAAACTCAGCCAAGCGCCCTCGGCCAGACCCAGCAGTAGCGTCGCCGTCGCCAGACCGGCAAGCAGCCTGGGGCGCTGTGAAATCGGCCAGAGCAGTGCGAGGAACACCAGCGTCTGCCCCGCGCCGAGCAGCCAGGTCAGCCACAGCCAGCCGCCTTCGCCGCGATGCTGATACCAGCGAATCTCCTCCGGCAAATTGCCATACCAGATCACCAGATACTGCATGAAATGCAGATACAGCCAGGCCAGCACCGCGGCAGCCAGCATGCCGCGCAGCACGCCGGGGCGTTCGGCGTTCGCCGACAGTGTCAGCAGGCAGCTGAAGGCGACGCCGCCGAGTAACAGCCGTGCGAACCAGATCAGTCCGTAAAGGCTCGATTTGAAATGTGGGTCCAGCGACATGGACCAGTCGATCGCCGCCAGAGACGTGCTCAACACCAGCGCAATCAGGCCGATCCCGGACGCGGCAGGACGCGCGATCGCGGTCGGCAATATCCAGCGCGCCAGCGCAATCCACAGTGCCAGGTAGAGCACGCCGCGTATGGCGAAACTCGGCCAGGCAAGCCACAGACCGCGAAATCCGCCCGCCTCGCCCCCGACCCACTCGTACAGCACGCCCGCACCGGCCAATACCGGCAGGGCCATCAGCGCCAGCACCGGCATGGATCGCCCGCTGACCACGGCCCAAGGCCAGAGCTGATCGCGTGCGCTGCCGCTGACCAGCGCCAGGCTGAGCCCCAGGCACACGCCACCCAGCGGCACAGCGGCAAACCCAAGCAGGCTGGCGAGGCTGGCCGCAACCGCTTCCCGGCTGGCGAAAACCAGGCACAGCAACCATCCGAGCAGGCCCAGCACGCCAGCCGCCGTCGCCGCTTTGCGTGCGCTCATGGCAAGGCCTCCAGCGCCGCACGGTCGGATTGCGGCAGGGCGTTCAGCTCCGCGCGGCGGCTGAATTGCAGTGCGCGAATGTAGCCGACGATGGCCCAGCGATCCGCAGGCGCCACACGCGCCGCATAGCTGTACATCTGCCCGTAGCCGTGAGCGATAACATCCATAAAATGCCGGTCCGGGGCGTCGATCAGCCTGGGTTCGGTGAAATCCGGCGGGCGCGGGAAGCCACGGTTGACCACGGTGCCGTTTCCATCACCGGCGAGCCCGTGGCACGGCGAACAGAAGATTCGGTAGCGCTCTTCCCCACGCTGCAACAGCGCCATGGTCATGTCCGGTCGCTGTGCCAGTTCGGCATCGCGGGCCAGATCGCCACGTGCGACGGTCCCGCCTGGAGGCGCCTGATTGACCTTACCGTCGGCAAAGAAAACGCTGGACTCCTGTGCCCTGTCCCGCGGCTGGCGCGACATGTCATCGCAACCGGCAAGCAGCGCTGGCAGCAGCACAGCGGTCATCCAGCGCCTCATGCCGGCACCTCGCTGACCGACACCGCTCGCTCCGCCAGCCACAACGCCGTTCCGGTGCGTTGGTACAGCGGATCGTCGGCACGGATGCACAGCAGGAAGCGGTCATCGCTGGCACGGCCGAAGGCCTCGACCTCGTGCAAAGGATGCCAGAGCAGCGGCAGCCGGCACCGCCAGAGCAGGCCGAACACGGCGAACAGCGTGGCGCTGCTGACCATGATCAAAAAGGTGACGATGCTGAACGATTGCAGTGCGATCAGCGGTCGGCCGCCAACTTCCAGCGGATAGCTGAGGTTGGCGTAAATCTGCATGCCGAGGCCGAGCGCAACACCGACGAGCGCGCCGACCACGCCGAACCAATAGACGCTGTTGCTGCGGTGTTCGAGTATCTCTTCCAGCCCCTCCAGCGGAAACGGGCTGTAGGCTTCCAGCCGCTTGTAACCCGCCTCACGCGCTGCGCGGGCGGCGTCGAGCAGCGCCTCGGGCTGAGCGAAATCGGCGAGCAGGCCGTAGTGATGCTCACTCATCGGCGCCTCCGCGATAGCGGTGCAGCACTTTCTTGACCTCGAACGTCGAGACCATCGGCAAGAAGCGCATGAACAGCGAAAACGGCACGAGGAACAGGCCGAAGGTGCCGACGAACAGCGCCCAATCCCAAAACGATGGGCTGTATGGCTGCCAGCTCGACACCAAATAGTCCCGCGTCGGCGGCTGGACGATGAGCATGTAGCGCTCGCACCACATCCCTACCAGCACGCCGATTGCGATTGCCAGCATCGTCCGGCCGTTGCGCCGCACCGTCGGCCACCACAGTGCCTGCACCACCACCAGATTGAAGAAGATCGCCAGCCAGAAACTCCAGGCGGTCGGTCCTGCCATTCGGTTGAGGGTGACCAGAATTTCGTGTTCCTTGCCCGAGTAGAACGCGATGAACGGCTCGAGAATGTAGCCGTAGCCGGTCATCCAGGCACTGGCGAGCAACAGCAAGCCGAGCTTGTTCAGGTGATCGTCGGTGATCAGATTCTGCCAACCAAAGAAGCGCCGCAGGCCGAGCGCGATGACGATGACCATGGCGAAGCCGGAAAACACCGCGCCGGCGACGAAATACGGCGGGAACACGGTGGAGTGCCAGCCGGTTTCGGGAGCGAGATCGAGCAGGAACGAATAGCCGCTGGATACCGAGAACACCAGCGGCACCGCCAGCAGCGCGATGAAGCGGTAGGTCCGGCGCCAATGGCTCCAATGCGAGCTCGCGCCCCGCCAGCCGAGCGCGAGCAAGCCGTAGAACACCTGATAGTGCCGCTTCGTCGCCCGATCGCGCGCCGATGCGAAATCCGGGATCGAGCCCACAAAAAAAAATAGCAGCGACACGCCGAGATAGCCGAGCACGGCGAAGAAATCCCAGGCAGTTGGGCTCTTGAACTGTGGCCACAGCTCCATGGTGTTCGGGTAAGGCGCCGTCCAGAAGAACAGCCAGGGACGCCCCAGGTGCACGATCGGGTAGATACCCGCGCAGACCACGGCCATCAGCGTCATCAGTTCCGCCAGGCGGTTCAGTGAATTGCGCCAGGGCCGGTTGAGCAGCAACAGCAGCGCGGAAATGAACGTTCCCGCATGGCCGATCCCCAGCCACCACATGTAATTGATGATGGCGAACCCCCAGTTGACCGGGATGTTGTTGCCCCAGACGCCAACGCCATTCCATAACACCACGGTCGCGGCGGCGAGAAACACGCCGAGCAGCAGGCAGCTACAGAGAAACAGCCCCCACCAGGCGCGGCGATAGCGATTGAAGTGCACCGGGACGTCGAGCACCCGTGCAGACACGTCACCCAGCGGCAAGTCGCGGCGCAGGAAATGCGGTGTGTCAGCCATCGCGTTCCCCTTTCGCCGATTCCAGATCCAGCGGCTCCGCCTCGCCCGGAAGTACCGGCGCGTCTTCGACCAGGCCAAGGTAGGTGGTTTTTGGCCGGGTATTGAGCTCTTCCAGCAAGGCGTAATGGCGCTTGGTATGGCGTTCACGGTTGACCTCGGCTGCCGGGTCGAGCAGGTTGCCGAAGACGATCGCCTGGGTCGGACAGGTCTGCTGACACGCTGTTTTCACCTCGCCGTCGGAAATTTCCCTGTCTTCGATTCGAGCGGCGATGCGCGCCTCGCTGATGCGCTGGACGCAGTAGGTGCACTTCTCCATCACGCCGCGGCCGCGCACGGTGACATTGGGATTGCGCTGCGCCTGCAACGCTGGCGGGTCGTCTGCCGTGAGGTTGTACCAGTTGAATCGCCGGACCTTGTACGGGCAGTAAGACGAACAGGTGCGGGTGCCGATGCAGCGGTTGTAGATCTGCTCGTTCAGCCCGTCGGGGCCGTGGACCGTGGCGTTCACCGGGCAGCCCACCTCGCAAGGTGCCTGATCGCAATGCATACAGGGCACGGGCTGAAATGCCGACTTCGGCTCGCGCGGATCGCCGCCGTAATAGTGATCGACCCGCAGCCAGTGCATCTCGCGGCCCATCTGGACCTGTTCCTTGCCAACCACAGGAACGTTGTTCTCCGCCTGGCACGCCACCACGCAGGCATTGCAACCGATGCATTGGTCCAGGTCGATCACCATGCCCCATGCGGTATCGCTTTTCGCCTGCGGCGGGTACAGGGTCGGTTGCGCGGGTTTCGGCGGTTCGTACTGGTACGCCTCTTCACGCGGCAGGCAGCGGATCAGGTCCTTGCCTGCCAGCACGTGGTGCGGCTGGGTTGAAGCCAGCTCGATTTGGCCTTCCAGACGCGTCAACACCGCGCCGCTGCGCATCCACGGATCATCCGCCGTGCGCAGCGGCGCGACGTTGTAGCCGAGGCCATCGCCCACCCGGCCGGCACGGGTGCGCCCGTAACCGCCGAACAGGCTGAGCGTGGCGTCAGCCTGGCCCGGCATTACCCAGGCCGGACCTTCAATGAAGGCGCCGTCAATGGTGGCCTGCAGCCGGTCGCCACTGCTGATGCCGCGCTGCTCACTCAGGCTTGGGGAAATACCGATGACGTTGTCCCAGGTCAGCTTGCTGATCGGCTTGGGCAGTTCCTGCAGCCAGCCGAGATTGGCGAAACGGCCGTCCCAGACGCTGGGATCGGGTCGGAACAGCACAGTCAGCCCCTCTTGCGGCTCCACCGAATCCCAGCGTGGCGGCTTTACGGTCACTTCGACCGGCTCGTACGCCGAGGCGCGGATAAAGCCTCGCTCCAACGCTTCACGCCAGGCGCGATCGTCCAGGCTCTGCCAGGTCTGACGCACCATCGCGCGGGCATCCGGCGTCAGTTGACCCTGAAGCAACGCGAGGATCTCGTCCGGCGAGCGGCTGCTGTAGAACGGGCGCACCAACGGTTGTGCCAGACAAACGCTGCCGTCCGCGGCGCGCATATCGCACCAGCCATCGAGCGCATGGCTCAACGGCAAGTGCCAGTGGCTATGAGCGGCGGTCTCGTCGTAGTAGAGGCCGGCATGGATACGCAGCGGGACCTGCTGCAGTAAGCGCTCGAACTCAAGGTTGCCCGGCGCGGTGTGTACCGGATTGCAGTCGAGCATCAGCAGGGCCTCGACCTCGCCGTGTTCCATCGCGGTCGTCAACGCTGGGAGATCATCCAGACGTCTGCCGCCGGCTTCGATCCAGGTTATCGGCTGGGTGTATTCGAGGGTGTGGCCGATATTGCCGAGGCGCTGATTGAGCCAGTGCACCGCTGCCTGCACGTCGAGCGGTGCGAATTCGCCAGCGGTGATCAAACAACGCCCCCGACGCGCCTGCAGCCCTTCCGCCAAGGTCTCGATCCAGCGTTGCGCATCGCCTGGAAGCGGCGGTGCAGAGCCTTCGCCGAGCGCTGCGGCCAATGCCTGAACATAGCTGCGCAGCTCGGTCGGCTCGACACGCCGTCGCTCCGAGGCCTTGGCGCCGGTCACGGTCGATAACGCCTCGATGACGAACAGGCGGGCCTCGCCCTCACCTCGCGCTGCCCGCCGCTTGCGCTCGCTCCAGCCCAGCGCGTGGGGTAGTTCGTGTGGGCCTGCGCCAAGCCAGTCATGTTCGAAGCTCAACACCCACTCGGCATTTTCGAAACGGTAATGGGTTTCCAATGGCTGGCCGGTCGCCTGTTCGGTGGCCGTGTAAGCGTCGCCCTGCCAGGGTTCGAAGCGATACAGGCGCGCTTCGGGCCAACGCTTCAGCAATTCGGCGAACTGCCGCTGCAGCGTTGGCGAACTGCTCGCCCCGGCCAGCAGATGCAGGCCGCGCCCGCCGCTGGCGTCCCACTCGGCCGCACGCTCGAAAGCCACCGTCTGGAAGGCATTCCAGGTGGTGCCGCGCCCCTGATAACGCGGCGCTTGCGATCGATCCGGGTCGTACAGTTGAAGGATAGCGGCCTGGGTGAACGCGGTGGCTGCGCCGAGGCTGGAGGGGTGATCGGGATTACCTTCCAGCTTGGTCGGGCGGCCAACATGGGTGCGACCCAGCACAGGCTGGGCGTAGCCGGCGAATGGAACTGCGGTGGCGTACCAACGCGCCTCACCGGGAATCACTTTTTCGGGCTGCACGACGTAGGGCACACCATGTTCGGGTTCCTGGCCGCACCCGGCGAGACCGGCCATAGCCATCGAGGCGCCCATCAGTTGCAGGAAACGCCGTCGATCCATCGCAGGCGCAATGCCCGGAAACTCCGCATCGACGAACTCGACGAACGCCGGCTCATCGGCCAGCTGCTCCAGGCTGCGCCAATAGCGCGGGCCATGCTGGCCTTCGAGGCGCTGGCGAATAACCGAATAGTCGAGTGGCGTGCGTTCCATTGAGTTACCTGTGGCAGATGTAGCAGTCGGTCAGGTTTTGCGTCTCGATGTGGTTCTCCCGAATCAATCGCTCTCCCAACTGTTGACGGTCATGCGAGGTACTCCAGCCCATCTCTGTGACCGCATCGCGGGGACGCAACCGTGGCGCCGGGTTCTGGTGGCAATCAACGCACCAGCTCATGGTGAAGGTCTCGGCCCGGTACATCAGGGGCATGGTGTCCACCTGACCGTGGCAGGTTTCGCAACCGACCCCAGCGTTCACGTGGACGCCATGATGGAAATAGACATAGTCGGGAAGCTCGCTGACCCGGTTCCAGCGCAGCGGCTCTTGCCGTGCGAGGCTCTGGCGCACCGGCGCGAGCATCTGCGCACCGGTCCATATCTGCGAATGGCAGCTCATACAGGTATAGGTTGGCGGCAACCCAGCGACTGGGCTGACTTCGACGCTGTCATGGCAGTAGCGGCAGTCAATTTTTAGCGCCCCGGCATGATGTTCATGACTGAACGGCACCAGTTGCTGCACTACCCACCCTTTATCAGTGATGTAGTCAGAACGATCCAGCACCACCAGCGCAGCGAACAGCGCAAAAAGTCCACCTATCAAGATGAACAAGGCCAGACGCAGCCACATATCAGCCGAACGCGGAAAAACCTGAGCCATGACCCCTTCAGATTGGTTTGTATCAATCTGTTTCGGCCGCGAAGCGCGCCGGGAGTTCACCAACGATGCCATCACTGTCGCGGCAAATCCCGCAGCAAGCGAAGTGAGTTATCGAGATGCTGCGAGCGGAGCGGCCTAACTAGGATTTTTTTGATAAGCCCGACCGAACTGACTCTTTGGCAGCTACAGTTAGAAATATTAAATATCTCAACCGCTGGTCGTGATAAATAACAAGCGGGATAGCCGAACAGGCAACGTCAATATCAATCGAATAAAGATTAATTTCCGACAGAAAAATAAAAAGCGGGACTCGCATTGCGAGTCCCGCTTTTTTTGATGCTAGCGACTTGCTATTTCATCAGGAGCTACGGCCACCGCCGTGGCTGTTCTGGCCGCCCTTCTTACCAGCTTCGGATGCCTTTTCGCGGTCATTGGCAAAGTTGCCGCCGCTGTTCTGGCCGCCTTTCTTACCAGCCTCTGAGGCCTTTTCCCGGTCGTTGGCGAAGTTGCCGCCACTGTTCTGGCCACCTTTGTGGCCAGCCTCAGAAGCGCGCTGCGGATCGTTGGCAAAGTTACCGCCGCTGTTGTGGCCGCCCTTCTGACCAGCTTCGGAAGCCTTTTCGCGATCGTTGGCAAAGTTACCCGGATTTCCGCTCTTATCATTCGACATGAGATCACTCCAGTTACTTGGTGGTTCTAAAAATGGCGACTGCACTACAACCGCCTCACTACTTCGGAGAGCAACAAGCGCGCAAGAGTTCGTCGAAAGTTACGACCGACGATGAACGGTTGATTGGCACAACAACAAGCCAAACGGCTGCATCTTTTTAATTAACAGACTACACAGTAGTTGCGTTTCGATAGCAACGAAACGGCAAAACCAACTACCGCCAGGCTTACGTCATAATGGTTTTTTGCAATGATGCGAATCAAAGAAGCGCACCGTTGAATATCGGCTGGACCGCTCATCTGGTTCGAGAATCATGCCGGCATTGTCAACAAGCTGTAACTCGCCCCAGGCAATCTCAGCTCCATGGAAAGCCGCGACGGCTGGCGCAAGGACGCGACTATCTCAAGACCACCAACCACTCGATCGAGCTATTGGAGGCCGTATGAACAGCAAAACCTTGGAAAACCTGGTCAAGCATTCCGATCTCAGCGTCACGCAGCCGCTGGAACTCTGGAAGCAACTGCACCGAGACAAGCGCGACTACCGACCAAGCGCCGCCGCCCTGGCGCGGCGCGCATCGTTCGATATCGGGTTTTGCACCAGCCGGTAGCGTTCAGGACCGGTCGGCGCCTGAAGGACGTCAGCAGACGTCCTGGCTGAACGCTCACCTGTTAGTGAATTGGCCGCCATCGACCATGAAGCACCGGCGCTAATCAGCCTCCGCCTTGCGCTCCTGCTTGAGCAGCAGCCACACAATCGCCAAGCTGGCAACGGCCATGGCCGCTGCGCCGAGAAAGATGCTCTGCATACCAATGTAGACGGCCAACACTCCCATGATTGCCCCGGACAGCCCCAGCGCCAGATCGAAGAACATAGCGAAGACGCTGAGCCCGGAGCTGCGGTTGGCGACTCCGACCCGGGAAACCACGCCGACGCCCAATGCCGGATAGAGCAAGGATAGTCCGCACCCGGTCAGGGCTGATCCGGCCAGCGCAACACCCGGAGCCTCGGCGAGCCAGAGCATGACCAGACCGAGAATTTCCACCACCAGACAGATCACCGCGACCGAGTAGCCGCCTACCCTATTGATCAAGTTGGGGAACAGAAGGCGTGTTCCGATGAAGGCAAAGGCGAAGGCGGTCAGGCACCAGGCGGCGCCCTCCCAGCCGCGCGCGTCGTAATACAACGCGATAAAAGCGGTCAGCGTCCCGTAACCGATGGTCGCTAATGCCAAGCTGATACCGGGCGGAGCAACTTTCCAGAGCACCTTGCCAAACGGCAGCCGTTCGCCCGGATTGAGCGGTGCGTCGCCCCGTCGCCAAGCCAGCGCCAATCCGATCGCCGCCAGCAGCATGGTCACCGCGCCAAGGCTCCACAATCCCAGCGATTGCGTTAGAAGCACGCCCAGCGGTGCGCCGATACCGACCCCACCGTAAGCAGCGACGCCGTTCCAAGAAATCATCCGCGCCGTGCTTTCCGGTCCCAGACGACTAATGCCCCAAGTGATTGCGGAGATACCAATCAGGCTCTGCGTGAAGCCAAGGATCAGCCGGCTCACCAGCATCACGCCGATGCTCGCCATTGGCCAGGATTCGAGCAATGCAGAGATCAGCAACAGCAGTCCACTGACCAGGCTGGACGCCATGCCGATCAGCACGGTTTTTTTTGCGCCACGCTCATCCGCCAGCCGCCCGGCGAGGGGGCGGCAGAGCAAGGTGGTCAGATATTGCGCACCGATAACGATGCCCGCTATGGCGGTGCTGAAACCGAGGCTTTCATGGATATAACCCGGCAGCGACGCCAGCGGAATACCAATGGAAATGAAGGAAATGAAGTTGAAGACCACCAGCGACAAAATGAAAAAGGTGTCGTTGGTAGGTGTTTTCGCAGCGGGCATCGGTACGCCTGTAGATGAGATGAAATGCAAATTGACTGCGCCGGAGCAGCGGCGTCCCGGCGCGGGCAGGAACAACCCGCCATGTACCTCAATGGATTATGACCACAGCCGAACGGTTTCGCTCTTGGGAAAGCGGCACTCATCATACAACCGCGATGCGACCGCGGCATTGCGATTCAGACAGGCTTCGCTGCGACAGCCGCTTTCGGTCTGCGCCACTGCGGCAACCCGATCAACACCACGGCACTGACGATCACCGTCATCGCCAGCCATTCCACCGTGCCAATGTGCTCACCGGCGAAGGTGATACCTAGCAGCACCGCGACTACCGGATTAACGTAGGCGTAGCTGGTGGCCGCAGCGGGCCGCACATGCTTGAGCAGATAAAGATAGGCACTGAAGGCAACGATGGAGCCGAGCAGCATTAGATAAGCAAGGGCAAGCCAGCCGGCAAGATCGGGCATCTGCTGCATGCGCTCACCACTTGCGACGCTGCCAAACAACAACACCACTCCACCAACCAGCATCTGCGCTGAGCTGGCCATGGCGCCACTTGGCAGGCTGAGATGTCGGCTCCACATCGAACCGAGCGCCCAGCTCGCCGCCGCGAGCAATACCAGTACCGCACCCAGCGGACTCGCCTGCAGATTATGACCGAGGTTAAGCAGGCCGATCCCGATCAGCCCGAGCAAGATGCCGCCCCACTCCAGTCCGGTGGTGCGCTGACCCCAGATCAGTCCGAACAACAGCGCAAACAGCGGAACCGTGGCAATGGCTAGCGCCGCCACCGCCGACGCCACGCCAAGATGCTCGGCAAGGGTCACGCCGCCATTACCGCAGCTGAGCAACAGAAACCCGACGATGGCACACGACCGCCACTCCTTCGCTGTCGGTACAGGTACATCGCGCCAGCGCAGCCAGGCAAACATCAGGCTGCCGGCAATGACGAACCGCAATCCGGCAAGCAGCATCGGCGGCCAGGATTGCACACCAACCTTGATGACGAAGTAAGTGGAGCCCCAGATCAGATAGAGCGCGAGGAAAGCGCCCACGAGCAGCAACGGAAAGCGGCGCGAAGACATGGGACAGACCCGAGTGGGAAATGGGACCGATCATTCTAGGCAGGTCGCCAGTAGGGCAATAAGCACAGTCAGGTTTTTGTTTGCCGGTGCAGTTTGTCGCACCACCTGGTTTGCTGCAGTTGTCCAAGCCAAGGGACTGTTGAGCATGGACATTTCACAGTTGCCGTCGGATCTTGCCGCACACCTCTGTTTACGTTTGCCGCTATTGGGCCTTTATCGAGCTTGAAGCTGTCGAGAAACGGTTTGGACAGAACTGCCTGCCGCCCCGATTCAATGGCTCAGCGATAACGGCTCGGCGTACACCGCTGAACAAACGCGGCTGTCGCTCAGACGACGCGGAATTTTCCGGTGCGTTCGCTGAGTGCTTCGACCTGCGACTGAAGCCCCTGAGTGTGCGTATCCAACGTCTGGCGCAGGCTACGGGTTTCGCCGGTGTGGGTATTGATGTCCTCCATCTTCATAGCGATGTCGTCGGTGGTTGCGGAAATCTCTTCCACTGCCACCACAACCTGACTCATCTCTGCGGTCAGGGTTTCCACCGATTGGGTGATGTCGCCAATAGCGCCGGCCACCTCACCAGCATCGGTTTCGCTCTGCTGAGCGAGTGATAGACCGCTGCCGATCAGTTCGTCCATCTTGCTCGTCTGGCGGTCCAGCTCGCTGACGATCGCGGCGATATCGGTCGTGGCGGCTACCGTCTTCTGTGCAAGTGAGCGTACTTCGTCGGCAACCACCGAGAAGCCGCGACCAGCCTCGCCGGCACGGGCAGCCTCGATGGCAGCGTTGAGGGCAAGCAGGTTGGTCTGTTCCGCCAGGCCATTGATTACGCCGATGATGCTATTGACCTGCTTGCCGCTCTGGGTCAGCGATACGACCTGTTCGTGCGTGGTCCGAATCAGACCGGACAGACGGCGAATATTGTCGACGCTGGAACCGATGATTTGGCTGCCGACCTGCGCAGAGTTGCAGGCGGACTGGGACGCGGTGCCGACCTCATTGGTCCGCCGCGCTATCTCGCTAACCGTGGCGGAGATCTGGTGCGAGGCCGACGCTGCCTGCTCGGTCTGCTGCTCGACCTGCTCGCTGTTGACCTCAAGGCGGTTCATGGCTTCCTTGAGGTGAGCATACAGGCGCTCCATATCTCGGTTGCCATCGGCCACCTGACGAATCAGGCCGCCGACACGCTGAATCATGTCGTTGGTGGCGATACCCAGCTGGTTGAATTCGTCCTTGCGGTTGTTGCCGATGGCCAGTTGCCCAGTCAGGTCTCCAGCCGCCACACGGGCGAGTAGGTCGGTAACGCGCTTCAATTGGCCGAACAGGGCGCCAGATGCGCGCCCCAGAGTGATCATCAGGAATATCGAGCCACCAAGGAAGGTCAGCCCCAAAATGATCAGCGTCGACTGGCGAGCCTGTTCCACTTCCCGGCCGGTGCTGGCGACGATGCCGTTGGCGAGCGCGGTGTCTAGCTCGTCAACCGTCGTTTCGATCGTTGCCGCCTGGGTCTTCATCTGCTCCTGCACATCGCGGATCTGACCGATCAGTGCATCGGCCAGGCCGAATGTTTGCTCATACTCACGCACGCTCTCGCCGACTTTGCTGTCTTGCCAGTCGAGCTCGATGATCTGCTTTTGCATGGCGGCGATCGCCTCCCGCGCGTTCGCGGCGAAGGAGGGATCGAACGTTGACAGGTAGTCGCGCTGCTTGGTGAGCGCGGTCGCGACGAACGGCTGTATCAAACCGATATTGATCTTTTCCAGCTCCGCAGCGGCGAGAACAAGGGACTGACGCAGCTTGTCCGTCGCGCGCAGGCCGAGGCTCTGATTGAGCTCGAGCCACTGCCGCTGCAAAGTCAGGTCACTGTCGAGCAAGGCAGCGATCTTTTCAGCGCGCTTGATGGTGGGTTCGTCATTCAATTGGCGAGACGCTTCGGCGAAGGCCTTGGCGCTGACCTCTAGGGAGCTCAGTTGCTCGCCGAAGCGTTCGACTGTCTCCGGGGTGAGCTGGGCACGTAGATTGCGCAGGCGCAGCCAGTCATTGAGCAACTCGGTCGACTGCGCCTGGAAATCGGTCGCAACCTGCTGTGCATGAAACGCGCTCGCGAGCCGCTCGTTGACCCAGAGAGCGGAGCCCGCCATTACGGCCAAGCCGAGCAGGCAAATCGCGATCAACCAGCGGAATTTTTGTTTCCAGGAAAGCTGAAGGGGCATAACAGGCTCCATTGTTGTTTTTATATACGACGTGTCAATGCATCGGCCGGGCTGCTTATTTCTTGAACGCGTCGGATCGCCGTAAAATGGATCGCCCCGGGTTTCGTGGAGGTTTCAACTCTAGATGACGCCATGGCAGGTCTATGGCCCGGCCAACTGTAGAAAAGGCCGGTCAAGACTGACCGGCCGCTCGTTCACGGCATACAGAGGCCCACCGCTACACCCTTGGTCGGTCCATCGGGCGAAGGTCGAACACCAATACCTCAGCATTTTCACCATGGGAGAACTCAAGCGTGTCGGCGTCACGGATCTTCAACCCATCTCCTTCGTTCAAGCGTTGTCCGTTCACGCTCAACGATCCTGCCGCCACATGGACATAGGCATTCCGCAACGCAGGCAGCGCCAGCGACGCACGTTCGTCACCATCGAACAGTCCCGCATAGACGCGGGCGTCCTGATTGATGGTCAACGACCCATCATCCCCATTTGGCGAGAGCACTAGGCGCAGCTGCCCACGCTTATCCGCTGCCGAAAAGTTTTGCTGCTGGTAGCGCGGAGCGATGCCTTTTGCAGCCGGCACTATCCAGATCTGCAGAAAATGGACGGGCCGGGTCGAGCTGGCGTTGTATTCGCTGTGAGCCACGCCGGTACCGGCACTCATCAACTGTACGTCGCCTGGGCGAATTACCGACCCAGTGCCCAGTGTGTCCTTGTGCTCCAGCTCTCCATCGAGCACATAGGAAAAGATCTCCATGTCGCGGTGCGGGTGTTTGCCGAAGCCACCGCCAGCGGCTACCCGGTCGTCGTTGATCACAAGCAGGTCGGAAAACCCCACATGCTCCGGATCGTAATAGGAAGCGAAGGAAAAGCTGTGGCGCGATTTCAGCCAGCCATGATCGGCCAGACCACGCTCAGATGCCTTACGGATTTCAGTCATGCTGGTCATGCGTTTCTCCTTGAATCAGAAAGGTGGCCGCTTAGGCTGTTTTGGTTAGACGATCGCGTGAGTTGGCTTTGCTTTGCGCAAATGATCAAGGCTGAAAGCGCCAGCGCCAAAGGCCGCCACCTGCACTAAACCACCTACGATCGACAGGTTTTTCAGGAAGTGAATCAGCTGGCCCTGGTCACCGAGCTGGTTGTGGAACACCACGGCCGTGATCAATGTGAACAGCGCCATTACGGAGGCGACGAGCTTGGTGCGGTAGCCCACCAACAGCGCCGCGGCGAAGCCCAGTTCGATGACCAATGCGCCAGCCAGCGCCACTTCGGGCAACGGCAGGCCAGTGCTGGCGATATAATCGATGGTTGCGCTCGGTGCGGCCAGCTTGCCGAAGCCGCTTACCAGAAACAGCGAAGCCAGAAGTGCACGGCCGGCAAGGGTTGCGCTTGCATGTGAAATG
This sequence comes from Stutzerimonas sp. VN223-3, assembly GCF_045999685.1. Classification (NCBI taxonomy): domain Bacteria; kingdom Pseudomonadati; phylum Pseudomonadota; class Gammaproteobacteria; order Pseudomonadales; family Pseudomonadaceae; genus Stutzerimonas; species Stutzerimonas sp. VN223-3. The sequence continues at coordinate 1,920,383 of NZ_RBEC01000001.1, forward strand.
GTAGTCATCGAAATCTCGTTGAGGTTTGAAGGGCTGTGTTCAGCACCGTGGAAACAGATTACTGTCCTCTCCTGTATCGATAAATGACTTGAAAAGCGTTTAATCGTCCACCAGGAGGAGACAATGAACCAACTCGAGGACATGCGCCTGTTTGTCAGCGTGCTGGACTGCAAGAGCTTCACGGCAGCGGCGGAAACGCTGGGCCTGTCCAAGCAGTTCGTGAGCCGCCGAATGACGGCCCTGGAAGCGCGGCTAGGGGTGCGTCTGATCAACCGGTCTACACGGAAGCTGAACGCGACCCCTGTGGGCCTGGCCTATTACGAACGAGCACGGCGGATACTTGATGACGTTGATGAGGCCGAGCATCTGGTTACCTTGCAAAGCAACTCCCCGCGCGGTTTGCTGCGGCTGTCTGCACCCATGTCGTTCGGGACCCTGCACCTGAGTCCCTTGCTGCCCGGTTTCCTGCAGCGATACCCCGACGTAAACATCGAGCTGGACCTCAGCGATCGGGTGATCGACCTGCTCGAAGAAGGCTATGACATGACCGTGCGAATCGGCGTACTGGAGGACTCAACGCTGGTCGCGCGGCAAATCGCGCCGCTGGAAACCGTCACCTGTTGCAGCCCTGATTATTTGCGCCAACGTGGCGCGCCACAGCTCCCATCAGATGTCCGCGCCCATGATTGCCTGTTGTATGGGCACGGCAAAGCTGTTGACTGGAGCTATTGGATCGATGGGCGAGTCGAGCGAATCGGGGTTCGGGGTCGGCTGCGGGTGAATAACGGCGAGCTGGTCCGTGATGCGGCCGTTGCAGGGCTTGGACTCGCCATGCTGCCAACCTTTATAGCCGGTACGGCGCTTGAGGCAGGCACCCTGGTTCGCGTGTTGCGCGAATACGAGTTGCCATCGGCGAAGGTATACGCCGTCTACCCGCAGCATCGACAAGCAAACGTGCTGGTCCGCTTACTGATTGACTATCTGAAGGATTCATTAGCGGAAAGCTCGCATGCGGCTTTTAGCTGAAGAGCCAAAGCCAGGGCGCGCTTACATTCAGCCTGACGCTCTCTCTAGCTTGGGAACAATATGGGAACACTCGCACCCGCTTTTCCTATCCCCAGAAACGCGAAAGCCCCGAATACGGGGCCTTCAGCTTTCGATATGGCGGAGGAGGTGAGATTCGAACTCACGGAAGAGTTTCCCCTTCGACGGTTTTCAAGACCGTTGCATTCAACCGCTCTGCCACTCCTCCGCAGAGAGCGGGCGCAATAGTACCGGAACGAAACACACTGTCAAACTCTGTTATTAGGTCGAAACAAAAGCTCTGCTATGATCCGAGGCAATTCACCTTAGGCTGAATTCATTTTTACAGGAGTATCGCCATGCTCAAGCAACAGTATGCATCTACGCACACGCAGGTTGAACAACAGGAAGTTGGCCGCGTTCTGCGCAATACCTACGGCCTGCTGGCCATCACCCTGGGCTTCAGTGCCCTGGTCGCCTATATGGCGATGCAAGCCAACGCGGCCTACCCGAACATCTTCGTGGTATTGATCGGTTTCTACGGCCTGTTCTTTCTGACCGTCAAGCTGCGCAACTCGGCCTGGGGCTTGCTTTCCACCTTCGCGCTGACCGGTTTCATGGGTTACACGCTCGGTCCGATTCTTAATATGTATCTGGGCACCGCCAACGGCGGTGAGCTGATCGCTTCCGCGCTGTCGATGACCGCCCTGGTGTTCTTCGGCCTGTCGGCGTTCGTGCTGATCACTCGCAAGGACATGAGCTTCCTCAGCGGCTTCATCACTGCCGGTTTCTTCGTCCTGCTGGGCGCTATGGTCGCTAGCTTCTTCTTCCAGATCAGCGGCCTTCAACTAGCGATCAGTGCCGGCTTCGTGCTGTTCTCCTCGGTCTGCATCCTCTACCAGACCAGCGCCATCATTCATGGTGGCGAGCGCAACTACATCATGGCGACGATCGGTCTGTACGTTTCGCTGTATAACCTGTTCATCAGCCTCCTGCAGCTGATGGGCATCATGGGTGGCGACGACTGATAGTTGCCCGAATGAATCAGCCCGCTTCGGCGGGCTTTTTCGTTTTTGAAGCTGGCGTATCATGTCGACCAGTAATTCAACGGTGCCTCATGAAATTCGCAATCGCCCTCTTTTCGCCCGCTCACTCCCCTGCTTCGCGGCGCGCTTTGCGCTTCGCTGAGGCGGTGCTGGCGGGCGGGCACGAGATTGTCCGGCTGTTTCTCTACCAGGACGGTGTGCACAGCGCCTCAGCCAATACCGTTACCGCGCAGGACGAGCTCGATGTTGCTGAACAATGGAACCATTTCGTCAGCAGCCACGGACTCGATGGCGTGGTCTGCATCGCCGCCGGCCTACGCCGTGGCGTGCTGGACGACTCGGAGGCCAAACGTCACGGGCGGCCCGCGGCTAACCTGGCGCCTAGCTGGGAGCTTTCGGGTCTAGGTCAGCTGCACGAAGCGGCTCAGCACGCTGATCGCCTTGTCTGCTTTGGAGGCCACTGATGGCCCGCTCGATGCTGATCATCACGCGTCAATCGCCTTGGTCAGGCCCCTCAGCTCGTGAGGCCCTGGATATTGTTCTCGCTGGCGGTGCTTTCGAACTGCCGCTGGGGTTGCTGTTCCTTGACGACGGCGTGTTCCAGCTCGCTCCGACGCAGCACGCAGCAAAACTGCAACAGAAGGATCTGACAGCGAACCTACAGGCGCTGCCGATGTTTGGTGTCGACTCGTTATTCGCAGCCAGACGCAGTCTCAGCGAGCGCGGGCTGGACGAGGCCACCCTATCGTTGCCGGTTGAAGTGCTCGACGACGCCAGCCTCAGCGCCCTTATCAATCGCTATGACCATGTGATCACGCTCTGATGGCCACTTTGCACCTGCTTTCACACTCCCCTTTTTCAGACGGTCGCCTGTCTAGCTGCCTGCGCCTGCTTGCGACCGACGATGCGGTTTTGCTAAGCGGCGACGCCGTCTACGCCCTGCAGGGCGGCACAGCCCAACGTCATGCGCTGGACCTGATGCCCGATAGCGTGGCGTTGTTAGCGCTGGAAGAAGACGTCACCGCACGCGGCCTCGACAACCTGCCCGAGCGCCTGCAATTGGTCAGCTATCCGGGTTTCGTCGAGCTGTGCTGTCGCTACGCACGGACCAATTCCTGGTTATGAGCGCATTGATAGTGAATGGCATGAGCATTGCCATCGATCAGGAAGGTTTTCTGGTCGATCTGGACGAGTGGACCGAGCCCGTCGCCGAAGCTCTTGCCCAGGCCGAAGGGTTGAATCTGGAAGCCGAGCACTGGGAAATTCTTTGGCTGCTACGCGAGTTTTATCGCGAATTTCAGCTTTCGCCAGCTACGCGCCCGCTGATCAAGTACACAGCCCTGAAACTCGGCCCGGAAAAGGGCAACAGCATGCACCTGAACCGTTTATTCAAAGGCACCCCCGCCAAGCTTGCGGCAAAGCTGGCGGGCCTGCCGAAACCGAGCAACTGCATATGAGCCTAGTCACCCCTCCCGAACACCCGTTTGCCGTGTTCGTCCGCATTCTTGGCAAAGGCAAGCGCGGCGCCCGTGACCTCACCCGGGATGAGGCTCGCGAAGCCATGGGCATGTTGCTTGACGGCAAGGTCGAGGACACGCAGCTCGGTGCCTTCCTTATGCTGCTACGACACAAAGAAGAAAGCGCAGAGGAGCTTGCCGGCTTCACCGAGGCCGTTCGTGAGCGACTGCACGCACCGGCGATCGCCGTTGATATCGACTGGCCGACCTATGCCGGCAAGAAACGTCACTTGCCCTGGTATCTCCTTGCTGCGAAGTGCCTGGCGCAGAACGGGATTCGCATCCTGATGCACGGCGGCGGTGCGCATACGGCAGGACGGATGTACACCGAGCAGCAGCTGGATTTGCTCGGAATCGCCCACTGCGAAGATTGGACTGCAGCCGCCGCAGCCCTGAACAGCACCAACCTTGCGTTTATGCCGCTCGGCGCCTGGATGCCCGGCCTGCAGCGAATGATCGACCAACGCAACATCCTCGGCCTGCGCTCGCCAATTCATTCGCTGGCGCGCATTCTCAATCCGCTGGGCGCTCGCTGCGGCCTGCAGAGCATTTTCCATCCGGGTTATCAGGCCAATCACCGAGAAGCCAGCCGTCTGCTCGGCGATACGGCCATCGTCATCAAGGGTGAAGGCGGTGAGATCGAGGTCAACCCGGACGGTGTCGCGCACCTGTACGGAACCAGCGACGGCGAGGCCTGGGACGAGGACTGGCCAGCGCTCTCTCCACAGCGTCACGTCAAACCGGCGCAGCTTGATCCACAGCATCTATTGGCCGTCTGGCAAGGCGCCGAGGACGCCTATGGCGAACTGGCGGTCGTGGCAACCATGGCGCTGGCGTTACGGGGGCTTGGCCAGTCGCGCGAGCCTGCATTCATACAGGCGCGGCAGTACTGGGCGCAGCGCAACCCATCGAACTGAGTGATGGGTTTGACCCGAGATTGCGACCCGTCCATCGAACCTTGCCTCATAAACTGCCCCTACCTTAAAAGCGTGAGGAGGCAAATATGGGGCTCTTGGTCGATGGACAGTGGCAAGACCGCTGGTACGAAAACAGCAGTGACGGAGAATTCCAGCGTGAGCAGGCACAACGACTCGACTGGGTTACCCCGAACGGCGCACCTGGCCCGGATGGCCAACAGGCCGTCAAGGCGGAAGCCGGTCGCTATCACCTTTATGTGTCGCTCGCCTGCCCTTGGGCGCACCGCACCCTTATCTATCGCAAACTCAAGCAGCTCGATTCGTTGATCGATGTTTCGGTCGTCAGCTGGCTGATGGCGGAAGACGGCTGGACCTTCGATCAGCACACCGGATCAAGCGGTGATGCGCTGGACGGCCTGCGGTATCTGCACCAGCGCTACACCTCCGATGACGAGGGCTACACCGGTCGCGTGACGGTTCCGGTGCTCTGGGATCGACAGGAGCAACGCATCGTCAATAACGAGTCGGCAGAACTGATCCGTATTTTCAACAGCGCATTCGACGGATTGACCGGCTCCAGGCTGGACCTGTACCCCGAGCCGCTGCGGGCCGAGATAAACAGCCTGAACGAGCGAATCTATCCAGCAGTGAACAACGGCGTCTACCGTGCCGGTTTCGCCAGTACACAAAAAGCTTACGAAAAGGCGTTTGACGAAGTGTTCAGTGAGCTCGACCAGCTGGAACGGCGACTTGCAGAGAAGCGCTACCTGACGGGTGAATACCTGACCGAAGCGGACTGGCGACTATTCACCACAATGATCCGCTTCGACGCAGTGTATTACGGTCACTTCAAGTGCAACCTACGGAGAATCGAAGACTATCCCAACCTGTCGAACTGGCTGCGTGAGTTGTATCAATGGCCAGGGATCGCCGAAACCGTCGACTTTTCTCACATCAAGAGCCATTACTACGCGAGCCATCGCCACATCAACGCCAACGGCATCGTGCCCAAGGGGCCGCAGGTGGAGCTGAATCGCGCGCATGATCGCGAGCGGCTGCCTGCCAAAGGGATCTGGTCGCGCTGACACCTGTGAATGGCGGTTGATTGATAGCACTCTATTCGGCTTCGGGACTCCGACCCTCGAACCAGGCGAGCTTTTCGCGAAGCTGCACCACCTCGCCGACGATGATCAGGGTCGGCGCCTGAACCTGCTCGTTCGCAACCCGCTCGGCCAGATTGGCCAAGGTGCCGGTAAAGACTCTCTGGTTGCAGGTGGTGCCCTGCTGAATCAGCGCGGCGGGCGTATCGGCCTTGCGACCATGAGCGATCAACTGATTGCAAATAACCGGCAACCCAACCAACCCCATGTAGAACACCAGGGTCTGACTTGGCGCCACCAGTTCCGGCCAGGGCAGATCGCAACTTCCATCCTTCAAATGACCAGTGACGAAACGAACCGACTGGGCATGATCACGATGCGTCAGCGGGATACCAGCATAGGCAGCGCAACCGCTGGCTGCTGTGATTCCGGGAACGACCTGGAATGGAACGCCGTTGGCTGCAAGCTCTTCGATCTCCTCACCGCCACGACCGAAAATGAACGGGTCGCCACCTTTCAGGCGCAGCACCCGCTTGCCCTGCTTGGCCAGCGTCACCAGCAGTTGGTTAATCTGCTCCTGCGGTACCGCGTGATCGGCGCGCTGCTTGCCCACGTAAATCCGATCGGCATCGCGACGGCATAGTTCAAGGATCGCCGGCGCAACCAGACGGTCGTAGAGCACCACGTCGGCCTGCTGCATCAGGCGCAAGGCGCGAAATGTCAAAAGGTCCGGGTCGCCTGGTCCAGCACCGACCAGATACACCTCGCCCAGGCTCTTCGGCAAGGCGCCGGAGAGCTTTTCTTTCAATAACCGCTCCGCCTCATGCATCTGCCCTGACAGCGCCCGTTCGGCAATATTGCCTTGGAACACCTCCTCCCAGAACACCCGCCGCTGCTGCACATTTGGCAACTGCGCTTTGACCTGCCTACGAAATCGCTTCGCCAAGCCGGCCAGTTGGCCATACACAGCGGGGATCCAGGTCTCGATACGAGCCCGCATCAACCGAGCCAAAACTGGCGCGTCACCTCCACTGGATACCGCAACGATCAGCGGCGAACGATCAACAATTGCAGGAAAGATAACGGTGCAGAGATCGGGGGAATCCACCACATTGACCGGCATGCCGAGCGATTTCGCATCTTGCGATACCCGCGCATTCAATTGCTCGTCATCGGTGGCGGCAATGGTCAGCACGCAGCCGGAAAGATCGCTGGAAACATAGCCTCGAATCGCCATCTCCCCGCCGCCTTGGGCAACCAGTTCGCTCAGCTGTGTCTCGATCTCTGGCGCAACCACCCGCAGCACCGCGCCGGCTTCGGATAACAAACGGGCTTTGCGCAGGGCAACTTCGCCACCGCCGACGACCAGTACCGTACGGCCCTTCAGATTGTGGAAAAGTGGCAGAAAATCCATGAGCGAGTCCTGATGACTATTTGAGTGGAGCCATCTCAGCCACTACGGCAGAGACGCCCCCTGTCGAGAATCAAATTCCGGACGGGCCGTTCAGCGCCGTCGAGCATTCTTCGCTGATGCCAGCTCGACCCGCTCCGGCAGCACGTTACCGACGGAATCAACCGATGACTTCGACACCAGCCATGTAGGGCTTGAGCACGTCTGGCACACAGATGCTACCGTCCGCCTGCTGGTAGTTTTCCAGTACCGCTACCAGCGTACGGCCGACCGCCAGGCCTGAGCCGTTGAGCGTGTGCACCAATTCGGGCTTTCCAGTTTCCGGGTTGCGGTAACGCGCCTGCATGCGGCGCGCCTGGAAGTCGCCGCAATTGGAGCAGGACGAGATCTCGCGGTACTTGTCCTGGCTCGGCACCCAAACTTCCAGATCGTAGGTTTTGGTCGCTCCGAAGCCCATGTCTCCAGTGCACAGCGCCAGCACCCGATACGGCAACTCCAGTAGTTGCAGCACCCTCTCAGCATTCGCCGTAAGGCCTTCGAGCGCCTCGAACGACTGGCTAGGCTCGACGATCTGGACCATCTCGACCTTGTCGAATTGATGCTGGCGGATCATCCCGCGGGTATCGCGCCCCGAGGCACCCGCCTCGCTGCGGAAGCACGGCGTATGTGCAACGAACTTCAGCGGCAGCTGCTTGGCATCGAGAATCTCACCGGCCACGATGTTAGTGAGCGACACTTCGGCAGTCGGGATCAGGTACAGATCGGCCTCGTTCTCGCGGCTGATCTTGAATAAATCTTCCTCGAATTTCGGCAGCTGGCCGGTGCCCTGCAGTGCCGGCGCCTGCACTAGATAAGGCGTATAGGCCTCTTCGTAGCCATGTTCGCGGGTGTGCAGATCCAGCATGAACTGCGCAAGCGCGCGATGCAGGCGCGCAATCGGACCGCGCATCAGCGCAAAGCGCGCCCCGGACAGCTTCGCAGCCGTTTCAAAATCCAGCCAGCCGTGCTGTTCGCCCAGGGCGACGTGATCTTTGACTTGAAAATCGAAGGCCTTGGGCGCGCCCCAACGACGTACCTCAACGTTTTCGTCTTCATCCTTGCCCACCGGGACTGATTCGTGCGGCAGATTCGGCAGGCTCAGCATCAGCTGATCCAGTTCGCTCTGGATGCTCTCGAGCTCGATTTTCCCGGCTTCCAGCTCAGAGGCCATGCGATCGACATCGGCCAACATCGGTGCAATGTCTTCACCGCGCTGCTTGGCCTGGCCGATGGATTTCGAGCGAGCGTTGCGCTCGGCCTGGAGCTGCTCAGTACGGGTCTGGACCGTTTTGCGCTGGGCCTCCAGCGCCTCGATACGCGTCACGTCCAGCTGGTAGCCGCGGGTTGCGAGGCGATCAGCGACGTCTTGCAGCTGTGTGCGTACCAGTTTCGAATCAAGCATGGCGGGTCTCGTCTGTGAAAGCTTTGAGGAAAGTCGGAGAGGAATCGAAGTTTACTGCGATAGTGGTCAGGTTCATAACCTGCCGAGGCTCAACCCAGCCCAGGTGGCCAGCAGACCGCCGAGCATGCTGATGCCGATATAACCGAGGGCCGTTGCGAATTGTCCACTTTCCAGCAACCGTAATCCGTCCAGGGAAAAACTGGAGAAAGTAGTCAGAGCCCCGAGGAAGCCGATAATCAGCCCGGCGCGCAGTTCGGGTGAAATGTCCGGGCGCGCAAGGAACGTCGCGTATAGATAGCCGATCAACAGACAGCCGAACAGATTCACCGCCAAGGTCGCCAGGTAGAAATGCCTGGGCCAGTGCGCCGATACCCAGGTCGAGACGCTAAAGCGAATCATCGTACCGACCACACCACCAGCCGCTACGGCAAGCGTCATCCGTATCATGTCTTTCTCCGTTGCCGTGGGCTTTCCCGATCGAGGCGGGTCAGATGCTCGAGCTTGTCGCGAATCTTGCTTTCCAGTCCGCGCGGCACCGGATGGTAGTACTGACGCGGTGCCATCGCGTCAGGAAAATAGTCTTCACCGGCGGCATAAGCGTCGGGCTCGTCGTGGGCGTAACGGTATTCGTTGCCATAGCCCAATTCCTTCATCAGGCGGGTCGGTGCATTGCGCAGGTGTAGCGGCACCTCTTGCGAGCCGCTCTCCCGAACATCGCGCATCGCGGCATTAAACGCGCTGTAAACCGCGTTGCTTTTCGGCGCGCAAGCGAGATAGACGATAGCCTGGGCAACGGCTAGCTCACCTTCCGGACTACCCAGACGCTCCTGAACGTCCCAGGCGGATAAACACAGGCTCAGCGCGCGCGGATCGGCATTACCAACCTCTTCGCTGGCCATGCGCACCACACGCCGCGCGATATACAGTGGATCGCAGCCGCCGTCGATCATCCGTGCGAACCAATACAGCGATGCATCGGGGTTCGAACCGCGAACCGATTTGTGTAATGCCGAAATCTGGTCGTAGAAAGCCTCTCCGCCCTTGTCGAAACGCCGGCGGCTGTCGCCCAACAGATCCTGGAGTAGCTCGACACTGATTTCGCCACCCTCTTCGGCTAGGTCAGAGGCATTCTCGAGGAGGTTCAGCAAACGTCGGCCATCGCCATCGGCGGCCGCCACCAGAATCTGAAAGCTCTCTTCGGGCAGGCTCAGATGCAGCTCGCCGAGCCCTTTGGACTCGGTCAACGCACGGGCAACCAACTTGCGCAGCGCAGCCTCATCCAGGCTTTTGAGTACGTAAACCCGTGCCCGTGAGAGCAAAGCGTTGTTCAATTCGAAGGATGGATTTTCGGTGGTGGCACCGATGAAAATCAGCGTGCCGTCTTCGACATAGGGTAGAAACGCATCCTGCTGGGACTTGTTGAAACGGTGTACTTCGTCCACGAACAGAATGGTGCGACGGCCGTACTGGGCCGCCTGCTGTTTCGCAATTTCCACCGCCTGGCGGATTTCCTTGACCCCAGCCAGCACCGCCGAGACGGTTTCGAAATGAGCATCGGAAACCTTCGCCAACAACCGCGCCAACGTCGTCTTGCCTACACCTGGCGGTCCCCAGAACACCATTGAGTGTAACGCGCCCTGCTCCAACGCCTCGCGCAGCGGCTTGCCACGTGCCAGCAAATGCTCTTGTCCGACATACTCGTCGAGGCTGGCAGCTCGCAGTCGAGCGGCTAGCGGTTGAGCAACAGGATCGCGGCTGAACAAGTCCATTGAGGACGGCTACCTCTCATGCAAACGGCCTGCGGAAAGCAGGCCGTGTCGGTTGACGAAACGTCACTCGAAGTCACTCGGAGATGACATCAGTCCCTTCGGGGATTTCGAAGGTGAACAGGTCCGGCTTTAGCGGTTCGTTGAGCCTGACATTCTGAAACAGGATATTGGTGCGCTGGCCAACACCATCGATCATCTGCATGTCATTGATCACACCGCCGCGGAACGACAGGCGAAGGCTGTCGAACAAGGTGTCCTTGGCTTTCGGCTTGAGGGTGAAATCAACCACTTCTCCCGCCTCCTGATGTGACACTTCGAAATTCTCGCTGATGGCCGAAACGTCCCCAGAGAGCAACAACGCCGGCGTATGCGTCAAACGTCGGTCCAGGGTCTGGATCGTCACTTGCTCCAGGTCTGGGTCATACAGCCAGACCTTCTTGCCGTCAGAAACCAGCAGTTGCTCCATGGGTTCATCGGTGTGCCAGCGAAACTTTCCTGGGCGCTGCAAAGCCATCTCGCCGGAGGTTTCCTGCAGCTGGGTCCCGGTACCGTCGAGTGATAGCTGGGAAAAGCGGCCGGTCAGGGTTTCAGCTTTTTGCAGCAGCCCCGTAAGGCGCTCTGCAGAGCCTTGGTCGGCATGCGCAGGAACCAGCCAGAGCAGCAGAGCAGACGCGAACAGCAAGCGAATCAATTGCATGTAACCTCGATGCGACTCAATCGCGGATGGGAGGCGGCGCGAGCACTTCGCGCGAGCCGTTGGTATTCATGGATGTCACAACGCCGGCCATTTCCATGGATTCGATCATGCGGGCGGCGCGGTTGTAGCCGATCTTCAGCTTGCGCTGCACGGCGGAAATCGACGCACGACGGCTTTCGGTTACGAAGCGAACTGCCTCGTCGTACAGCGGATCGTCCTCGCTGTCTTCGCCGCTTCCGCCGTCACCACCACCATCAAAGCCGCTACCGGACTCTTCGGCGCCGACTAGAATTTCCTCAATGTAATCTGGGGCACCTCGTGCCTTCCAGGCCTCGACTACGCGGTGCACTTCGTCATCCGAGACGAAGGCGCCATGTACGCGGATCGGCAATCCTGTGCCCGGAGGCAAATAGAGCATGTCGCCATGGCCGAGCAGTTGCTCAGCGCCGCCCTGGTCGAGAATGGTGCGTGAGTCGATTTTGCTCGATACCTGGAACGCCATACGGGTCGGAATGTTGGCTTTGATCAAACCAGTAATCACGTCAACCGATGGTCGCTGGGTGGCCAGGATCAAATGGATCCCTGCCGCTCGAGCCTTTTGTGCGATGCGCGCGATCAGCTCTTCAACTTTTTTGCCGACGATCATCATCATGTCGGCGAATTCGTCCACCACCACGACAATGGTCGGCAGCTTCTTCAACAGTGGCGCCTCGTCCTCCATGCTTTCGCGACGATACAGCGGATCGGTAAGCGGCGTCCCGGCCTCCTCCGCTTCCTTGACCTTACGGTTGAAGCCAGCCAGGTTGCGCACACCCATGGCAGCCATCAGCTTATAGCGGCGCTCCATCTCGGCGACGCTCCAACGCAACGCGTTGGCTGCCTCTTTCATGTCGGTCACAACCGGACAGAGCAGATGCGGAATGCCTTCGTAGATCGACAGCTCGAGCATCTTTGGGTCGATCATGATCAGCCGCGCATCTTCTGGTGTGGACTTGAACAGGATGGACAGGATCATCGCGTTCACGCCAACCGATTTACCCGAGCCGGTGGTACCTGCGACCAGCAGGTGCGGCATCTTCGCGAGGTCGGCGATCACCGGTTTACCGCCGATATCATGACCAAGCGCGATGGTTACCGGCGACTTGGCATCGTCATAAGGCGCAGACGAAAGGACTTCCGAGAACCGCACGATCTGCCGGTCCTCATTGGGAATCTCGATGCCGACCGTCGTCTTGCCGGGGATGACTTCGACGACGCGCACACTGATCACCGCCAGCGAGCGCGCCAAGTCCTTGGCAAGGTTTGAGATGCGACTGACCTTGACGCCAGCCGCCGGTTGGATTTCGAAGCGAGTAATCACCGGGCCGGGATGTACGGACTCGACGATGACTTCGACGCCAAATTCCTTCAGCTTGATTTCGAGCAGCCGCGACATGGCTTCCAGCGACTCGGGCGAATATTGCTTCTGCTGCTTTTCGGCGACGTCTAGCAACGAAAGTGGTGGCACACTGCCTTCGATTAGCGGATCGACGAACAGGTTGGCCTGCTTTTCCTTCAGCGCTCGCTTACTCTGTTCAACCGGCTTTGGCGGTGCCGCTGGCGCAATCATCGGTGCCGGGCGCTTGTCGCGCTCGCTCATATGCTTGCTCAGGGATTCTTCGCGCTCGAGCAAGCGCTCCCTCACCTTTGCACGCTCACGTCGATCAGAGAGCGAACCTGCCACATCATTGACTACGTCGTCGGCTTCGCGGAGTTGCGCGACTATCTGCTTGCGTTCGTTACGGGCCGACCACCAACGACTGAAGAAGCTCTGGATCAGCTCGATCAGGTCGAGCGTAATCTTGCCGGTCAGGTCCATCACCTTGAACCAGGAAAGGTCAGTGAATACCGTCAGGCCGAACAGAAAGAACGCGAGCAGCAGCAATGTACTGCCTTGCACGTTGAGTGCAGCTTCGGCGAGCTGACCAAGACTCTCACCCAGCGCACCGCCAGCCGAAGCAGGCAGATTGTTGGCGAACTGGAAATGTATATAGGCCAGCGCGGAGCCGGAGAGAATTAGAAATACGAGCCCGATCAATCGCCAGGAAAATAACCAGCCGTTCCATGCCCAGGGCTGATGACGAGCACGAAACACCTGCCAGGTCTTGATACCCAGTAGCAACGGAAACAGAAACGCAAAATACCCGAGCACCATGAACAGGACATCGGCGAACCAGGCCCCAGCACGACCGGCGGCGTTCTGTACCTGCTGAACGTTGCTGGTATGGGTCCAGCCGGGATCAGTCGGATCGTAGGTTAGCAATGCCATCCAGAGATACGCGCACAATGCACCGAGCGCGATCAAGGCACCCTCTTTGAGACGGTACTGCAATTGCTGCCGCCAGACGGACGCTGGCGCGGTAGAGGAGGTATTCTTCAAAACGCTTTATTTCCTGCGCCAGCGGCGCGCTCTATGAACCGTAGTCAGCTTGAATCTGGGCATTGTACGGGTTTGTCGATTCGATGGCATGCCGGTTCCGTGCCGGCTTGGGCTTTTCTCAATGCTTCGGTGTAGCATAAACGCCAGTTTTTTCAGCGTGGCTCGACTGGAGCACGCTTCTCTATTGGCAACAAAGGCTTATGAGGGCTTTTTATGAATGAAGTCAAGCATTCACGTCTGATCATCCTCGGCTCGGGCCCTGCCGGTTATACCGCCGCGGTATATGCCGCCCGCGCCAACTTGAAACCCGTCATGATCACCGGCATCCAGCCAGGTGGACAGCTCACCACCACGACCGAGGTGGATAACTGGCCGGGAGACGTCGAAGGCCTCACCGGCCCGGCGTTGATGGAACGGATGCAAAAGCACGCGGAACGCTTCGACACCGAAGTGGTGTTCGATCACATCCACACTGCCGAACTGCAGCAGCGCCCCTTCATCCTCAAGGGCGATAGCGCCACCTACAGCTGCGATGCCCTGATCATCGCGACAGGCGCCTCGGCACAATATCTTGGCTTGCCGTCGGAAGAGGCGTTCGCAGGACGCGGCGTTTCGGCTTGCGCCACCTGCGATGGTTTCTTCTATCGCAACCAGGTGGTCGCCGTGATTGGTGGTGGCAACACAGCGGTGGAGGAAGCGCTCTACCTGTCGAATATCGCCAAAGAGGTGCACCTGATTCATCGTCGCGACAAGCTGCGCTCGGAGAAGATCCTGCAGGACAAGATCATGGAGAAAGCCGCTAACGGAAATATCCGCCTGCACTGGAACCACACGCTGGAGGAAGTGCTGGGAGACGCCAGCGGCGTTACTGGCGTGCGCCTGAAAAGTGCGCTGTCGGGTGCGGAGCAGAAGCTCGAACTGTCGGGCGTGTTCATCGCCATCGGTCACAAGCCCAACACCGACCTTTTCCAGGACCAGCTTGAGATGAAGGACGGCTACCTCAAGATCAAGGGCGGCAGCGAGGGTGACGCGACCTGCACAACCATTCCAGGCGTATTCGCGGCAGGCGATGTGGCTGACCACGTGTATCGCCAGGCGATTACCTCTGCCGGTGCAGGCTGTATGGCCGCGCTCGATGCCGAGAAGTATCTGGACCAGTGATCCCTTTTGGCGGATGCCCTTCGCATCCGCCTCATCCTGACCTATTCACTATGCTGACCTGGCTGCAGCGCGACGACCTGTCGTTCCCCCCGCTCGAAAAGGCCATGCGCGAGCCCAGCGGATTGCTCGCGGCTGGAGGCGATCTCTCGCCCGAGCGCTTGATCGCCGCCTACCGACATGGTTGCTTCCCCTGGTATCAAGATGGACAACCGTTGCTCTGGTGGTCACCTGACCCTCGCACGGTTCTTTATCCCGACGAACTGCATGTCTCGCGCAGCCTGGGTAAGAAGCTGCGCCAGGGAACATTTAACGTTACTTTCGATCGCGCCTTTCGAGATGTTGTTCAGGCCTGCGCCGGACCACGCAGCTATACCGATGGCACCTGGATCACCACACCGATGCAGGACGCTTACACAAAGCTGCATCAGCTCGGCGTCGCACACTCAATCGAAGTCTGGCAAGACCAACGGTTAGTCGGCGGCCTCTACGGCCTTGCCATCGGTCAACTATTCTTCGGCGAATCAATGTTCAGTCGCACGACCGATGCGTCCAAGGTGGGATTCGTGACATTGGTGGAACATCTCCGAGACTGGGGCTTCAAATTGATTGACTGCCAGATGCCGACGCAACATCTAGCCAGTTTCGGCGCCAGGGGAATTTCCCGTAAAACCTTCGCCGAGACGCTCGCCAGGCACTTGGACGAACCCAACTCAGCCCGATGGGAGTCCTAGTCGACGAAGCCAAGCTGACCTACACTGACTTCATGATTTTCGAGAGCTGACCATGACTTCACTGGCTCGTCTCAAGTTCTACGCTACCCAGCCGCACGCGTGCAGCTACCTGCCCGACGAACAGGCCACCACGCTCTTCCTCGACCCCAGCCAGCCGATGGATGTACAGGTGTATGCCGAGCTATCGGAAATGGGGTTCCGTCGCAGCGGCGATCACCTTTATCGCCCCCACTGTCAGCGCTGTACGGCCTGTATTCCCGCGCGAATTCCGGCAGACGGGTTAGAGCTCAATCGCCAGCAGAAACGCATCCTCAAACGTAACGCGGACTTGGTCGTCACGAGTGTCCGTCCCTCGTTCACCGAAGAGTATTACTCGCTCTACGCAACCTATATAGAGCAGCGCCACGCTGACGGTGACATGTATCCGCCGAGCCGTGATCAGTTCCATACATTCCTGGTCCGCGACCTGCCATTCTCCCGTTTCTATGAGTTCCGCCTCGATGGTCGTCTGCTCGCGCTGGCGGTGACCGACGTGCTGCCCAACGGGTTGTCCGCTGTGTATACCTTCTACGATCCTGGAGAGGAGCGCCGCAGCCTTGGCCGCTTCGCAATCTTGTGGCAAGTCAGCGAGGCAGCGCGGTTAGGGCTGAAGGCAATCTATTTGGGCTATTGGATCAAGAATTGCCGCAAGATGAACTACAAGACTGAATATCGACCAATTGAACTGCTAGTCAACCAACGCTGGATTACTCTGAGCTGAACCCTTGGCTCTCGGGGCCCTTTCAGGCACAATACTTGCCGCTTTTACCCGGACATTCTTGTGCGGGGCAATCATTGAACACCGAGGGCTTTACTGAATGTCGAAAGAAGACAGCTTCGAAATGGAAGGTACTGTCGTCGACACCCTGCCCAACACCATGTTTCGTGTGGAGTTGGAAAATGGGCACGTCGTTACTGCGCATATTTCCGGAAAGATGCGCAAGAACTACATCCGGATTCTCACCGGTGACAAGGTTCGTGTAGAACTGACCCCTTACGATTTAAGCAAAGGTCGCATCACCTACCGCGCCCGCTAACGGGACGCGAGAAAGAATGCCCGGTAAATAACCGGGCTTTTTTGTTTGTGCTGCATCACGACCCAACTAGAAACACGCCTGTAATCCAGGTTAGTTAGACAGCGGTTTTTGACACACAAGCCGGACAGAAAAACGCCCAGCAATGCCAGGCGTGTTCGTTCCCACCCTCACTAGGTCAAGCTAGCTCCGCCGTGGTTTCGAAATCGAAGAACGGCTCTCCGTCACGAATATCAATGTGAACCACACCACCATGCTCAGCCAATTCGCCGAATAGGATCTCCTCCGCTAGCGGTCGCTTGATCTTGTCCTGAATCAGACGAGCCATTGGCCGTGCGCCCATCTGCGCATCGTAGCCGCGTTCAGCCAGCCAGCCGCGCGCCGCGTCCGATACCTCGAGCGTAACGTGCTTGTCCTCAAGCTGCGCCTGCAGTTCGATGAGGAACTTGTCGACGATGCTTTTGATGACTTCGTGGCTGAGGCGACCGAACTGGATGATGGTATCCAGACGATTACGAAACTCCGGCGTGAAGCTCTTTTTGATCACCTCCATCGCATCGGATGCATGATCCTGATGGGTGAAGCCAATCGAAGCGCGCGCCGCAGTCTCCGCACCGGCGTTGGTCGTCATGATCAAAATGACATTGCGAAAATCTGCTTTGCGCCCATTGTTATCCGTCAGAGTGCCGTGATCCATTACCTGCAGCAGCAAATTGAACACTTCCGGATGCGCTTTCTCGATCTCATCCAGAAGCAGTACACAATGTGGCTGCTTGGTTATTGCCTCGGTCAACAATCCACCCTGATCGAAGCCGACATAACCGGGAGGCGCACCGATCAGCCGCGACACGGTATGGCGCTCCATGTATTCGGACATATCGAAGCGCACCAGCTCGATACCAAGAGCCCTTGCCAGCTGACGCGCAGCTTCTGTCTTACCGACCCCGGTGGGGCCTGCAAAAAGAAACGAACCTACCGGTTTGTCCGGCGCCTTCAGCCCTGCACGGGACAGCTTGATGGCTGTCGCAAGCGAATCAATTGCATCGTCCTGACCGAAGACAGTCAGCTTGAGGTCACGCTCGAGGTTGCGCAGCAGTTCTTTATCGGAAGTACTAACATGCTTGGGTGGAATACGCGCGATTTTGGCGACTATGTCTTCAACCTGCTCGACATCAATGCGCGCGAGGCGCTTTTCTTCTGGCTGTAGACGTTGATAAGCGCCCGCCTCGTCGATGACATCAATCGCCTTGTCTGGCATGTGGCGGTCGTTTATATAGCGCGCAGCCAACTCCGCAGCTGCACGGAGTGACTCGTCGCTGTATTCGATGTTGTGATGCTGCTCGAAACGGCCCTTCAGCCCTCGCAGAATCCCGATAGTGTCCTCGACGGATGGCTCGGAAACGTCGACCTTTTGGAAGCGCCGGGCCAACGCTCGATCCTTCTCGAAGATTCCACGAAACTCCTGAAATGTAGTCGAGCCGATGCAGCGGATTTCACCGGAAGAGAGCAGCGGCTTGAGCAGGTTGGAAGCATCCATCACGCCGCCCGACGCCGCTCCCGCTCCGATGATGGTATGGATCTCGTCAATGAACAGGACTGCTTGAGGGCGCTTGCGAAGCTCATTCAACAGCGCCTTGAAGCGCTTCTCAAAGTCGCCTCGATATTTGGTGCCGGCAAGCAAGGCACCGAGATCCAGCGAATAAACGACGCTATTGGCGAGTAGCTCAGGCACCTGATTGTCTACGATGCGCTTGGCCAACCCTTCGGCAATCGCGGTTTTGCCGACCCCCGCCTCACCGACGAGCAATGGATTGTTTTTACGGCGACGTGCCAGAATTTGAGCGACGCGTTCGACCTCGTGCTCGCGCCCCACCAGCGGATCGATACGACCCTGACGGGCCAAATCGTTAAGATTGCTCGCGTAGGCGTCGAGCGGGTTGCCTGCTGCGGAGGATTCGCCACCCTCTTCGTCCTGCATTTCCGAATCACTTTCAGCGTTGCCGCTGTTGCCCGGCACTTTGGAAATTCCATGGGCGATATAATTGACGACATCAATACGCGCAACATTCTGCTGCTTGAGCAGGAACACCGCCTGGCTTTCCTGCTCGCTGAAAATCGCAACCAGGACGTTCGCGCCAGTGACTTCGCGTTTTCCGGAGCTCTGAACGTGGAAAACGGCACGCTGAAGCACCCTCTGGAAGCCCAGGGTTGGCTGAGTCTCGCGCTCTTCATCGTGCTGAGGAATCAACGGCGTGGTGGAGTCAATGAACTCCTGTAGATCGTGTCGCAATTTATCGAGGCTGGCTCCGCAGGCGCGCAAAACCGTTGCGGCTGCTTCATTGTCCAGCAAGGCTAACAAGAGATGCTCGACCGTCATGAATTCATGACGCTTGGTACGAGCCTCCTTGAAAGCCAGATTCAGAGTGACTTCGAGCTCACGGTTCAACATAGCTTTCACCTCTTACCCAGCAGTCGGGGTTTAACCGTCCTTCTCGATCTCACAAAGCAGCGGATGCTGGCATTCCCTTGCATATTGATTGACCTGCATCGCTTTGGTTTCAGCGACGTCCCGCGTGTAGACACCACAGACAGCCCGCCCTTCGGTATGAACCGCCAGCATAATCTTGGTGGCAAGCTCCCGATTGTGATTGAAAATTCCTTCGAGCACCTCCACGACGAAATCCATCGGCGTGTAGTCGTCATTAAACATGACAACTTTGAACATGGGTGGTGCCTTCAGTTGCGGCTTGGCTTCTTCGACCGCCAAGCTGGAAGCGTCATCGTCCAGCGGCTCAGGACGATCTTGATTGGATATTAGTCGAATCTCTGGAGATGCACGCATGCGTATAACAGTTCTAGGTGGGGGCGCCGTGGCCGGGTAATTGGAAGGGCTTCACAGCCACCTGACGAGTCGCCTTGACTATCGGCAAAACGATGATACAACCAGTATGTGCCACAACGGCAACGGGCTGCGCGCGTGGGGCCATGTGCTGCATCAGCGCGGAATGAAATGGATGTTACTCCAGTGATGGACTTCTTTGCAGAGGGATAACAGCATGCTAAGCGGTAAGGTCAAGTGGTTCAACAACGCCAAGGGCTATGGATTCATCGTAGCAGACGGCGGCGATGAGGACCTGTTCGCCCACTACTCTGCCATTCAGATGGAAGGGTATAGAACTCTCAAGGCTGGGCAAGCGGTCATGTTCGATATTCTGCAAGGTCCCAAGGGCCTGCATGCAACCAATATCAGGTCGTTGCCAACCACTGCGGATGCAGTAGCGCCTGTCACGCAGGATTCCGCCGTAGAAGCCTGATCTCAGGTAACGAAAAGGCCGATCAGTGATCGGCCTTTTCGTTATGCCTGTTTACATGTGGGAGATCATGGCGTCGCCGAACTCAGAGCAGGACATCAGCTTTGCTCCGTCCATCAGGCGCTCGAAGTCATAGGTCACTGTCTTGGCATCGATTGCGCGTTCGGTTGACTTGATGATCAGATCAGCAGCCTCGATCCAGCCCATGTGACGTAGCATCATTTCGGCAGAAAGGATCAGCGAGCCCGGGTTGACCTTGTCCTGACCGGCATACTTCGGCGCGGTACCATGGGTCGCTTCGAACATGGCTACGGTGTCGGACAGGTTGGCACCCGGCGCGATGCCGATACCACCAACCTCTGCCGCCAAAGCATCGGAAAGGTAGTCGCCATTGAGGTTGAGTGTAGCGATCACGTCGTACTCGGCCGGACGCAACAGGATTTGCTGCAGCATGGCGTCGGCGATAGCATCCTTGACCACGATGCTCTTGCCGGTAACAGGGTTCTTGAACTGCATCCAAGGCCCACCATCGAGCAATTCGGCGCCGAATTCGTCACGCGCCACCTCGTAGCCCCACTCCTTGAAGGCACCTTCGGTGAACTTCATGATGTTGCCCTTGTGAACCAGAGTCACCGAGCTGCGATCATTGTCCACGGCGTATTGCAGAGCCTTGCGAACCAGACGCTTGGTGCCTTCCAGTGAAACCGGCTTGATGCCGATACCGCAGTTTTCGGTGAAGCGGATCTTCTTGACGCCCATTTCCTCGGTGAGGAATTTAATAACCTTTTCGCACTCAGGAGAGCCAGCCTTCCACTCGACACCGGCGTAAATATCTTCCGAGTTCTCGCGAAAAATGACCATGTCTACGTCGGCGGGCTTCTTTACTGGGCTGGGCACGCCAGTAAACCAGCGAACCGGGCGCTGGCATACATAGAGATCAAGCTCCTGACGCAGCGCGACGTTCAGCGAGCGAATACCACCACCGACCGGAGTGGTCAGCGGGCCTTTAATAGACACCACGTAGTCGCGAACCACTTCCAGGGTTTCCTTCGGCAACCAGGTGTCTTGGTCGTACACCTGAGTCGCCTTCTCGCCAGCGTAGATTTCCATCCAGGCAATCTTGCGCTTGCCGCCGTAGGCTTTTTCAACAGCCGCATCGACCACCTTGATCATCACTGGACTGATATCAACACCAATACCGTCACCTTCTATGTAAGGGATGATCGGATTGTTGGGGACGTTCAGGGTGTTATCGGCATTGACGGTGATTTTGTCACCGCTCGCAGGCACCTGGATCTTTTGGTATCCCATGCTGGACTCCGTTTCTGTGGTTAAACATTAAACAGTGGTCATCTCCGAAGAGTACCCCAGTTGAATCGGCCGAAACCATATGTGCGTTCGTCTTATGGTCTGGGCATTCTTAGACAACAGGGCGCGGTGATATACTGCTTAGGTGACTAACGAGTCATGAGGAGCAAAGCCGATCTCTAACGAGAACTTTTCTTCTGAAACCGCCTGACTGCCAACCGCAGCCGGGCGGATCAATGCTCAATTCAAAGTGGTGCAACCAACATCATCGCGGCGAATCCTCGATTTCTGGCTCAACGAACGCAGCCAGAGCGCCTACCTGCGCACTTCGAGATTCTGTGCACGCTCAGCAAGAGAGAGATAACTCTACATGTCCACCCGCTCGAAGATTATCTACACCTTCACCGACGAAGCCCCGGCGCTGGCCACTTATTCGCTTCTGCCAATTGTAGAAGCCTTTGCTGCCTCCGCAGGCATAGCCGTCGAAACACGTGACATCTCTCTTGCAGGACGCATTCTTGCAAGCTTTGCCGACCAACTGAATGCAGACAAGCGGATCGACGACGATCTCGCGAAGCTGGCGGTTCTGGCTACCAAGCCGGAAGCCAACATCATCAAGCTGCCGAACATCAGCGCTTCGGTACCACAGCTGCGCAACGCCATCGCCGAGCTCCAGGCCCAAGGCTACAACGTTCCGGACTTCCCAGAAGATCCAAGCACCGATGCCGAGAAAGAGATCCGTGCGCGTTACAGCAAGGTACTTGGTAGTGCCGTGAATCCGGTACTACGAGAAGGCAACTCCGACCGCCGTGCACCTGCAGCAGTCAAGGCATTCGCCCGCAAGCACCCGCATTCTATGGGCAAGTGGAGCATGGCGTCTCAGTCCCACGCCGATTACATGCGCGGCGGCGACTTCTTCTCCAGCGAGCAATCGATCACCATGGCGAAGGCTGGTGACGTACGCCTCGAGTTCGTTGGCAAAGACGGCAAGGTTGAAGTCAAGAAGCAGCTCTCGCTCGAAGAAGGCGAAGTTCTGGATAGCATGTTCATGAGCTGCAAGAAACTACGCGAGTTCCTCGAAAAGTCCCTGCAGGACTGCAAGGAAACCGGCGTCATGTGGTCGCTTCACGTCAAAGCAACCATGATGAAAATCTCCCACCCGATCGTCTTCGGCCACGCCGTGAGCGTCTACTACAAGGAAGCGTTCGATAAGTACGCCGACCTTTTCAAGGAACTGGGCGTCAACCCGAACAACGGGCTGAGTAGCGTCCACGACAAGATCAAGAGTCTGCCTGCATCGCAGCAGGAAGAGATACTCGACGATATCCACGCTTGTTACACCGGTCGTCCGGAAATGGCGATGGTGGATTCGGTCAAGGGCATCACCAACCTGCATATCCCCAGCGACGTGATCGTCGACGCTTCGATGCCGGCGATGATTCGCAGCTCCGGCCAGATGTGGGGCAAGGACGGCAAACTGAAAGACACCAAGGCGGTGATGCCGGAAAGCACCTATGCACGTATCTATCAGGAAATGATCAACTTCTGCAAAACCAATGGTGCGTTCGACCCAACCACCATGGGCACCGTGCCAAACGTTGGTCTGATGGCGCAGAAAGCGGAGGAATATGGCTCTCACGACAAGACCTTCGAGATGACCACCGATGGCACCATGCGCGTTGTGCTGGCCGACGGCACCGTACTTATGCAACACGAAGTGGAGTCTGGTGACATCTGGCGTGCCTGCCAGACCAAGGACGCGCCAATCCGCGACTGGGTCAAGCTGGCAGTCACCCGCGCCCGTCAGTCCAACACGCCAGCGATCTTCTGGCTCGACCCAGAACGCGCCCACGACCGCGAGCTGCAGAAAAAAGTCGAAACCTACCTGCAGGATCACGACCTGACCGGCCTGGACATCCGCATGATGGGCTACAACGAAGCCATCCGCGTAAGCATGGAGCGCCTGGTTCGCGGCCAGGACACGATCTCGGTGACCGGCAACGTCTTGCGTGATTACCTGACCGACCTGTTCCCGATCATGGAGCTTGGCACGTCGGCCAAGATGCTCTCGATCGTCCCGTTGATGGCGGGTGGCGGCATGTACGAAACCGGTGCTGGCGGCTCTGCACCCAAGCACGTGCAACAACTGGTCGAAGAAAACCACCTGCGCTGGGATTCGCTCGGTGAGTTCCTGGCGCTTGCGGTATCGCTTGAAGAAACCGGAATCAAGACGGGCAACGCGAAAGCCAAGGTACTCGGCAAGACGCTGGACGCAGCGACCGGCAAACTGCTGGACAACAACAAGTCTCCGTCACGCCGCACTGGTGAATTGGACAACCGCGGCAGCCACTTCTACCTGGCCCTGTACTGGGCCCAAGAGTTGGCCGCACAGACTGAGGACCCGGAGCTACAGGCCCATTTCGCACCGCTGGCGAAGCAGCTGACCGAAAACGAAGCTGCCATTGTCGCCGAGCTTGCCGAAGTACAGGGCAAGCCTGTAGAGATCGGTGGCTACTACCGCTCCAACCCGGAGCTGACAAGCCAGGTCATGCGCCCGAGCGCGACCTTCAACGCTGCGCTCGCTGCAATGGTCTGAGTGCAACCGGTCGCCTAATGGCGACACGGCGACTGAAACCCCGGCCTAGCGCCGGGGTTTTTATTTTTTCAAACCGGCCTTCATCGTTACTATGGTCGCCACCAATGAACAAAAGATCTGCAATATGACTTGGCATCCGCATATCACTGTCGCCACCATCGTCGAAAACAACGGCCGCTTTCTGCTGGTCGAAGAGCTGAAAGCTGGCCAACTGGTGCTGAACCAACCAGCAGGACACCTCGAACCCAACGAAACCCTACGCCAAGCAGCAATACGTGAAACGCTCGAAGAGACCGGCTGGGATGTCGAGCTAACCGGCGTGGTCGGCATCTATTTATATGTCGCCCCGAGCAATGGAGTGACTTACCAGCGGATCTGTTTCGCTGCTAATCCTGTTCGCCACCATCCGCAGCGCGAACTCGATAGCGGGATCGTTGCCGCCCCCTGGCTGAGCCGTGACGAATTGCTGGCCCAGCCGGCGCGCTGGCGCAGCGAACTGGTACCGCGCTGCATCGATGACTATCTCAGCGGCTCGCTTTACGACTTGGGGATAGTGCGCGACTGATCCACGCTCTTAGCCTTGGCGCCACCAGCCTGTTAGAATTTCATCTTTTTGCCAGCCCCTCCCCGAGTTCCTATGCCTGATGCGACCTTCACCAGCCCCGAAAGCCTTCGTGTCATAGTTGGCATGTCCGGGGGCGTCGACTCTTCGGTTTCCGCCCTGCTTTTGCTTGAGCAGGGGTATCAGGTCGAAGGCCTGTTCATGAAGAACTGGGAAGAAGATGACGGCACCGAATACTGCACCGCACGCGAAGATCTGGCGGATGCCCAGGCCGTCTGTGACCGTATCGGTATAAAGCTGCACACTGCCAATTTCGCCGCCGAGTACTGGGACAATGTATTCGAGCATTTTCTCGCCGAATATAAGGCTGGGCGGACACCGAACCCGGACATTCTGTGTAACCGCGAAATCAAATTCAAAGCGTTCCTCGATTACGCCCTGACGCTTGGTGCGGACATGATTGCCACCGGACACTACGTGCGTCGCCGTGACATTGACGGGCGCAGTGAGCTGCTCAAGGGGCTTGATCCGAACAAGGACCAAAGCTACTTCCTCCACGCCGTTGGCGGTGAGCAGCTGAGCAAGACACTGTTTCCGGTGGGTGAGCTGGAAAAGCCAGCAGTCCGGGCAATTGCCGAGAAGCATGGCCTGGTGACAGCGAAGAAAAAAGATTCGACCGGTATCTGCTTTATTGGCGAACGCCGGTTCAGCGACTTTCTCAAACAGTACCTACCGGCACAGCCCGGCAACATCGAGACGATAGATGGCGAAGCCATCGGCCGTCATCATGGCCTCATGTACCACACTATCGGCCAGCGTCAGGGACTTGGCATCGGTGGCCTGAAAGACGCAGGCGACGAGCCGTGGTACGTACTGAACAAAGATCTTGAGCGCAACGTATTGGTTGTTGGCCAAGGCAATGATCACCCGTGGCTGTTCTCCCGCGCTCTGCTCGCCTCTGAGATCTATTGGGTCAACCCTGCCGAGCTTTCCGTACCGCTGCAGCTCACGGCCAAGGTACGTTACCGCCAAGGCGATCAAACCTGCACACTGGAACAGATCGCCAACGGCTATCGGGTCGTATTCGACGAGCCTCAACGCGCCGTGACGCCGGGGCAATCCGTCGTGTTCTATGACGGTCAGATATGCCTGGGCGGTGGCGTGATCGAAACTGCCGAACCCTGGTTCGCCGGAGCCCGCCCATGACGCCATTACAGGAACAGCTGGTGGCGCTCGGTGCGGTATTCGAGGCTGCAACGCTGGTCGACCGAATCGCTAGAACCGGACAGGTATCCAATACAGCACTCGGCTGCATGCTGGGTAGTCTGCTGGTCCGTGAGGAAAAGCCCGCGCTGGAAGTCTATGGCGGGGACGACTTGAACCTGCGCGACGGCTATCGAGCCCTCGTCGGCGCACTGGAGCGCGACACCAGCAGTCTGCAACGCGAGCCGCTGCGCTATGCACTAGCGATGATTGGGTTGGAACGTCAGCTCGACAAGCGTAGCGATCTGTTGCAGGTCATTGGAAACCGCCTGAATCAGATACAGCAGCAGGTCGACCACTTTGACCTAACCCACGAGAACGTCATTGCTTCCTTCGGGGGGTTGTACCAGGACACCCTGAGTACCTTTCGTCAGCGCATCCAGGTGCAGGGCGACATGCGCCACCTTCAACAGAGCGACAACGCTGCGAAGATCCGCGCACTTCTCTTGGCGGGGATTCGTTCCGCAAGGCTCTGGCGCCAGCTTGGCGGCCACCGTTGGCAGATGGTTTTCAGCCGCCGCAAACTGCTTGATGCGCTTTATCCGCTACTGCGGACGGAATAAGCCTAGACGACCCGATGCAGTAACCGTTCTAGCCGCGTCGCAGCCATCCAACCGCTTTCATGTATAATCTGCGCCCTCTTTTCGTTGCTCGACTGTCCGAGAATGCCCTCTATGCAGCTTTCCTCGCTCACCGCGGTTTCCCCCGTCGATGGCCGCTACGCCGGCAAAACCAGCGCACTGCGCCCTATATTCAGCGAGTTCGGCCTGATTCGCTGCCGCGTTCAGGTTGAAGTTCGCTGGCTGCAACGCCTGGCCGCCCATAGTGGCATTCTGGAAGTTACACCGTTTTCCGCGCAAGCCAATGCACTGCTCGACCAGCTAGCCGAGAACTTTCAGCTTGAGCATGCCGAACGCGTAAAGGAATTCGAGCGCACCACCAACCACGACGTCAAAGCCGTGGAATATCTGCTCAAAGAGCAAGCCAAGCAGCTACCCGAGCTCGCTAAGGTCAACGAATTCATCCATTTCGCCTGCACGAGCGAAGACATCAACAATCTGTCCCATGCCTTGATGTTGCGTGAAGGTCGTGACGATGTACTGCTACCACTGATGCGCCAGCTGGCCAACGCCATCCGTGCGCTAGCGATCGAGCACGCCGACGTTCCTATGTTGTCCCGCACCCATGGCCAACCCGCCTCGCCAACCACTCTGGGCAAGGAACTGGCCAACGTGGTCTATCGTCTCGAGCGGCAGATCGTACAGGTGGCGGCCGTCCCGCTGCTTGGCAAAATCAACGGTGCGGTCGGCAACTACAACGCACATCTGTCCGCCTATCCCGATATCGATTGGGAAGCCAATGCGCGCGCATTCATCGAAGGTGACCTGGGCCTGACCTGGAACCCCTACACCACCCAGATCGAACCTCATGACTACATTGCCGAGCTGTTCGATGCCGTGGCGCGCTTCAATACCATCCTTATCGACTTCGATCGCGACATCTGGGGCTACATTTCGCTTGGCTATTTCAAGCAGCGCACCGTAGCTGGCGAAATCGGTTCTTCAACGATGCCGCACAAAGTCAACCCGATCGATTTCGAGAACTCCGAGGGCAACCTGGGTATCGCCAACGCACTGCTGCAACATCTGGCAAGCAAGTTGCCAGTCTCCCGCTGGCAGCGTGATCTGACCGACTCCACCGTATTACGCAATCTGGGCGTCGGTTTTGCTCACAGCGTCATCGCCTACGAGGCGAGCCTTAAGGGTATTGGCAAGCTAGAACTCAACGAAGCGCGAATCGCCGAAGATCTCGATAATTGCTGGGAAGTGCTGGCTGAGCCGATCCAGACGGTTATGCGCCGCTACGCCATTGAGAACCCATACGAAAAACTCAAGGAGTTGACTCGAGGCAAAGGCATCAGCCCTGAGGCCCTGCAGACTTTCATCGATGGCCTGGATATGCCGACCGAAGCCAAGGAGGCGCTGCGCAGACTCACCCCGGCTGCTTATATTGGCAACGCAGCCGCCCAGGCCAAGCGGGTCTAAGCGAACCCTTCTCTTTGCACGCCCGGCTGTGCCGGGCGTTTTTATTTGTAGCTCTGTAGCAGAGCAAGGTACCTTGCATGACTTCCGATATTCCTTTGCAAATCCTAGGCGGCATCAGTGCGCGCGAATTCCTGCGTGATTACTGGCAGAAGAAGCCCCTCCTCATCCGCCAGGCGATTCCCTCCTTCGAAAGCCCTGTTTCGCCCGACGAGCTGGCCGGCCTGTCGCTGGAAGAGGAAGTCGAGTCCCGCCTGGTGGTGGAGCACGGAGATAGTCCCTGGGAGCTTCGTCGAGGACCGTTCAGTGAAGACACCTACCAGAATCTGCCGGAGCGGGACTGGACACTCCTCGTGCAGGCAGTCGACCAACTGGTGCCGGAAGTCGCCGAACTCATCGAGCATTTCCGTTTCCTGCCTAACTGGCGCATCGACGACGTAATGGTCAGCTTTGCTGCCCCGGGTGGCGGCGTCGGTCCGCACTTCGACAACTACGACGTCTTTCTCCTTCAAGCCCACGGTCAGCGCCGTTGGCGGGTGGGCCAGACGTGTGATGGCGACACCCCGATGCTGCAACATGCGGACCTGCGCATCCTTGCGGATTTCCAAGGCACCGATGAATGGATTCTGGAGCCCGGCGACATGCTGTATCTGCCGCCTCGACTGGCGCATTTCGGCACCGCTGAAGATGCCTGCATGACCTATTCGCTCGGCTTCAGAGCCCCAAGTGCGGCTGAAGTGCTGACTCACTTCACCGACTTCCTCGCACAGTTTCTGCCCGATGAAGAACGTTACAGCGACGCTGACCTAGTCCCCGCCGAAGACCCACACCAGATCCAGAGCGATGCACTTGGTCGCTTGCGGGCAATGCTCACCGAACATATGGGCGACGAGCGTCTGCTGCTCACCTGGTTTGGCCAGTTCATGACCGAGCCTCGCTACCCGGAACGGGTGCAAGGCTCAGATCTCGAAGAGCAGGAGCTACTCGCTGCGCTGGGCAACGGTGCAATCCTGATTCGTAATCTCAGCGCGCGGCTGGCTTGGAGCGAAGTTGACATCGGCCTGCTGCTGTTTGCGAGCGGCCAGAGCCGGTTGCTTCCTTCCCACTTGAAAGACTTGCTGAAACTTATTTGCTCGGCTGATGCAATACATGCGGAAAACCTCGCACCGTGGCTGAACGACGAGGATGGGCGTAATCTGGTGTGGCAATTGGTCAAACAGGGAAGTCTGGAGTTTGCTGATGAGTGATATAGAAGTTCGCATCGCCGACTGGCAGCAGGACAACGCGGAACTGCGGCGGATTCGAGAGACTGTATTCATCGCCGAACAATCGGTTCCGCCCGAGCTCGAATGGGACGCCGACGATGCGGAGGCCGTGCATTTCCTGGCACTTGAGAGCGGCTACCCCATCGGTACCGCACGGTTACTGACCGACGGCCATATCGGTCGCGTTTCGGTACTTCGCGACTGGCGCGGAATGCATGTTGGAGGTGCCTTGATGAAAGCCGCTATTACCGAAGCCGAGCGCCGCGGCCTCAGCGAACAGCGGCTCACCGCGCAGGTCCATGCTACAGCATTCTACGAGCGGCTCGGCTTTGAAGTAGTGAGCGACGAGTTTCTGGAAGCTGGCCTGCCACACGTCGATATGCTTCGAAAAAGCGGCTAAACCAGCCATGAGCATAGACGACTCAGATCGCCCGATGGCCGTAACCAACTTGGCCGCTATCGACTTTCGATCGCCGGGTCGTTTTCCCGTCGGCAACCCACAGCGCCAGCAGAGCCGAACGGATGAATGGCAACCCGCTCCTTTTATTTTGGGAGTTACGCCAACAACTCAACCATTCGACTCGCCCGACGCAGCGCGCCAGCATGCACTGGCTTTACTCGTGCAGGCGCGACGCAGTTTGAGCTTGTATAGCCCGGACCTAGAATCCTGGCTTTACAACCACAACAGTATTCAGCAGGCATGCACGCGCTTTCTTCTGGCGCACCCACGCAATCGCCTGCGCATTCTACTCGGTGATTCATCACGGGCAGTCAAACAGGGCCATCGGCTGCTAACTCTGGCGCGCCGATTGACCAGCAATATGCAGATCCGCAAACTCCATCCCGATTATCCGGCACAAGCGTGCGCCTTTCTGGTGGCTGATGATTGCGGCGTGCTGGTTCGTCCTGAGCCAGCTCAGTTCACCGGCCATGCGTTCTACCAGGACCCTGGTCGAGCACGTCAACGCCAGCGTCAATTCGATACCGCTTGGGACCACAGCCTGCCCGACCCGGACTTGCGGAGCTTTTTGCTATGACTTGCCGTACTCTCGCCGCTCTCTCGTTACTGATCAGCATGTCGATCCACGCGGCAACCGAGGTAATCCCTTTGCACTTCCGCATGGCTGAAGATGTGCTACCGATTGCGCAGTCTGTAGTTGGCGACCAGGGCAAGGTGAACGCGTACGGCAATCAATTAATTGTCAACGCTCCCGTCGCAGTCATAAGCGAATTGCGGGAAGTACTGTCCCAACTGGACAACGAGCCCAGACGATTGCTTATCAGCGTAGATGCCCAGAATTCGGCAATCGGCAATGAAGGCGGTTACCGCGTCGATGGGTCGACCGAGATCGGCGGCGTCGAAGCCCGAACGGGGCGCGGCGAGAAGGAGGGCCGCGATCAAGTTCGCATCATCCGCCGCAGCACAACCAGTCAAGGCAGCGGCGTTCATCAGGTCCAGACAACCGAGGGCTACCCTGCCCTCATCCAGGTCGGTCAAAGCGTGCCGATCACCACAAGCGGCACTGATGGTTACGGCCAAATCTATCAGCAGACCCAGTACCGTAATGTCACGCGCGGCTTTTATGCCACGGCGACTGTTCATGGTGACCGGGTACAGATCACCATCAGCAGCCATCAGGACCGAATGAGCTCTACCCAGCCAGGCGCGATAGATATCCAGGAAACCGATACCCGCGTAAGCGGACGACTCGGCGAGTGGATTTCACTCGGCGGTGTTGATGAAAGCGCCAGTTCCAACCAGAGCGGGACGCTTCGGCGCTATTCCACACAAGGCCGGCAAGACCTCTCGCTACGATTGAAAGTAGACACGCTCGATTAAGAAAGTTCGGCCATTCCGAAGCTTGTGTAAAAAAAATGTAGTGCCTCAAAAAAAGCACTACAAAACATTTGACGAACCTTTTTTGACAGCGCATGATGGCCCCGCTCCCGCTAACCAGGGGCCCTGGCAAGGGCCTCCGGATCGCGCTCAGCCAACCAGCAGAGGCGTTCCGTGACTGTACTGCCCACAAGGCGGACTGACGAGGTTGCGACTGGAACGAGTCGTCCTGAGGGACGGGGAA
Source organism: Stutzerimonas sp. VN223-3 (assembly GCF_045999685.1). Classification (NCBI taxonomy): domain Bacteria; kingdom Pseudomonadati; phylum Pseudomonadota; class Gammaproteobacteria; order Pseudomonadales; family Pseudomonadaceae; genus Stutzerimonas; species Stutzerimonas sp. VN223-3. Next base: position 1,951,116 of record NZ_RBEC01000001.1, read on the forward strand.
GCGATTAACGCATCAGCTCGAGACGTCAGTTCTGCTGAGTCGCCCAATGGTCCCCATGCCGTTGTGTGCCGGAATGCCACGACCATTCCGCAGCTAGCTGAATCTCTGGCGGTCGTGACTGCAAACCCTCCTCCTTGGTTCAATCCTCGTCCCGGTCGGTATTTCGACGCTCTGCCGCGTGTTGCCTCGCTGATCAGCGCTAGCACGTAGGTTTCGGTGGGAAAGTCGGTGCTCAACCAAACACGAATTTCTTGAAAGGATTGACCATGTCCGCTTATCAAAACGACATCAAAGCCGTTGCCGCTCTGAAAGAAGTAGCTGGAAGCAGCTGGAGCGCTATCAACCCTGAGTCCGTGGCTCGCATGCGCGCTCAGAACCGCTTCAAGACCGGTCTGGAAATCGCTCAGTACACCGCTGACATCATGCGTAAGGACATGGCTGAGTACGACGCTGACTCGTCGGTTTACACTCAGTCACTGGGTTGCTGGCATGGCTTCATCGGTCAGCAGAAGCTGATCTCCATTAAGAAGCACCTGAAGACCACCAACAAGCGCTACCTCTACCTATCGGGCTGGATGGTCGCGGCGCTGCGTTCGGAGTTCGGCCCGCTGCCGGACCAGTCGATGCATGAGAAGACTGCCGTCTCCGACCTGATCGAGGAGCTGTACACCTTCCTGCGCCAAGCTGATAGCCGCGAACTGGACCTGCTGTTCACGGCCCTGGACGCCGCTCGTGAAGCTGGCGACACTGCCAAGGCGACCGAAATCCAGAACCAAATCGACAATCATGAAACCCACATTGTCCCGATCATTGCCGACATCGACGCCGGCTTTGGTAACCCGGAAGCCACCTACCTGCTGGCCAAGCGCATGATCGAAGCTGGCGCCTGCTGCATCCAGATCGAAAACCAGGTTTCGGATGAGAAGCAGTGTGGCCACCAGGACGGTAAAGTGACAGTTCCTCACGCCGACTTCCTCGCCAAGATCGCTGCCGTTCGTTACGCGTTCCTGGAACTGGGCATCGACAACGGCGTAATCGTTGCGCGTACCGACTCCTTGGGTGCCGGCCTGACCAAGCAGATCGCAGTGACCAAAGAGCCGGGCGACCTGGGCGACCTGTATAACTCCTTCCTGGATTGCGAAGAAATCACCGAAGCCGAACTGGGCAACGGCGATGTCGTGATCAAGCGCGAAGGCAAGCTGTTGCGTCCGAAGCGTCTGCCGTCCAACCTGTTCCAGTTCCGCAAGGGCACGGGCGAAGCACGCTGCGTACTGGATTGCATCACTAGCTTGCAGAACGGCGCCGACCTGCTGTGGATCGAAACCGAGAAGCCGCACGTTGGCCAGATTGCGGCCATGGTCAACGAAATCCGCAAGACCATTCCAGATGCCAAGCTGGTCTACAACAACAGCCCGTCGTTCAACTGGACTCTGAACTTCCGTCAGCAGGTGTTCGACGCCATGACCGCTGAGGGCAAGGACGTTTCCGCCTACGACCGCGCCAAGCTGATGAGCGCCGAGTACGACGAGACAGAACTGGCCCAGGTTGCTGACGAGAAGATCCGTACCTTCCAGAAGGACGGCTCAGCCAACGCCGGCATCTTCCACCACTTGATCACCCTACCGACTTACCACACTGCGGCTTTGTCGACCGACAACTTGGCCAAAGGGTATTTCGCCGATCAGGGCATGCTGGCCTACGTCAAAGGCGTACAGCGCCAAGAACTGCGTCAGGGTATTGCCTGCGTCAGGCACCAGAACATGGCTGGGTCCGACATTGGCGACAACCACAAGGAGTATTTCGCTGGCGAAGCTGCTCTGAAAGCTAGCGGTAAAGACAACACCATGAATCAGTTCCACTAAGGAGCGATTTACAGTGGGCTCCGGCCCGACCTAGTGGTGTAACGAGCCCCGCATTTGGCGGGGCTTTTTATTCTGAGAGTTTACGATCAGGCGAACTGCTCGTCGCCAGCGGCTAACTGGTCATTAGCTACCCTGTGCCAATCATAGAGTCAAAGTTCCGTCGATCACCTTCTGAAGCTGCCTCTTACTGCTGATTATCACAACATCATCTGGCAATAACGATGAGTTGCAGAGCAACCAATCTACTATCTCATATGATGTCATCAACACAGGAAGGCGAAGGTCAGATATTGTCGGCGCGACCAAAATAGATCATCCAGTGGGTGTCGTATATCCCGATAGGGGATAACCGCAACACCGAATTTCCGCACGGTGCTCGTCAATATCTAAAACCAGGCGAAACTCTACCTCAACCGACACAGGTATGACCCGACCACCAACCATGCTCCTCGACAGGACCGCGGAAGATTCATCCACCCACTAGCAGATGCTTCCGGCATAACCAGTCGCATCTAAATCGGCGATTTACCTTCAGGTGTAGTGAACAATCCCCATGCGGAGATAAATAGCGCCGCTATGAGTGGCCCGATCACAAAGCCATTCAGGCCGAACAGAGCCAGCCCACCTAACGTCGATATCAATACCAAATAGTCCGGCATTTTGGTGTCCTTGCCCACAAGGATCGGCCTAAGAATGTTGTCGACAAGGCCAATCACCAAGATGCCATAAAGCGTAAGGACAACGCCTTGGACGATCATCCCCTTCATCAGGAAATAAATTGCTACTGGCGTCCATATCAGCCCTGCACCAATCGCCGGGAGCAATGACAAAAATGCCATGAGTACGCCCCAGAGTAGCGCACCGGGAATACTGAGAACGGCAAAGATCACACCACCGAGAAAACCCTGCGTAGCAGCAACCACAACGTTACCTTTTACCGTAGCCCTGACCACGCGAGTGAATTTGCTGAAAAGTCTTCGCTTTTGATTATCGCTTAGCGGTAGCGCGCGCCTGATTCTTGCAACCAGATCTCTTCCATCGCGAATAAGAAAGAACAGCAAGTAAAGCATCACAAAGAAGCTAACCAAGAACTGAAATGTTCCCTGACCGAAGCTGAATGCCTTGGTGGCAAGAAACTGACTACCTTCCAGCGCCCCGCTAGCAAGTCGATTACGTATCTGGTCTATATCGCCAAAACCGAAGCGCTGCAGCTGTAGCTGAATCGAGGCGGGCAATAGCTCCTTTGCGCTTCCGACGAAGCTGTCTATATCGAGCTCCCCGCTTTCGATCTGCCTATATAGAGAACTGCCTTCTTGGACTAAAAGGCCGGTTATCAGAATAACCGGAAGTACCGCTACCATCAGGCAGACCAATAACGTGATTAGTGCAGTCAGATTGCGTCTGCTGCCAAGACGATCATGCAGGCGACGCTGTAGCGGAGCAAAAATGATCGCAAGAATTACGGCCCAAAACACAGCCCCGTAGAATGGAAACAGTATCCAGCCAAAGGCGATGGTTACTACGAGCAACAGGGCAAGGAATACTTTTTGCTCAAGCGTTGAATTCACAATTGGCTTCCTATTGCTGCAACGGTACCTGTTAGTCAGCAATTGGCGAAAGGAGTGCTAAATCCAATCGATTGAAGCCTTTGTCAGTGGATGCGCCGCCCCTTCGACGACGCACTGAACAAACTTGTAATGGAAATCAGAGCGTCATCGCAGCCAACCAGCCAAACCCGAGCAGCGGCAAGTTGTAATGCAAGAACGTCGGTACGACGGTATCCCAAATGTGATTGTGCTGGCCGTCCGCATTCAGGCCAGCCGTGGGCCCTAGCGTCGAGTCGGACGCTGGCGAGCCGGCATCTCCGAGCGCCCCCGCAGTACCCACCAGACTCACTATAGCCAAGGGGCCGAAACCGAGTTCCAGTCCAAGTGGGACAAAGATCGCGGCAATAATCGGAACCGTGGAGAACGAGGAGCCAATACCCATAGTAACTAGCAGACCAACCAGCAACATCACCAGGGCACCAATGGCCTTGCTATTTCCGATCCACTGTGCGGACGCATCGACAAGCGTATTCACTTGCCCGGTCTCACGCATGACTTCTGCAAACCCGGCGGCGGCGATCATGATGAAACCAATCATGGCCATCATTTTCATGCCTTCGGTAAACAGATCGTCAGCCTCTCGCCAGCGCACCACGCCAGAGACGGAAAAAATAACGAAACCTATCAGCGCACCAATAATCATCGAATCCAGCCACAGCTGCATTACAAAGGCCACAGTAACTGCCAGACCTGCTACCAGCAACGTCAGGGGGCTGTAATTGACGCTGGCCGCTTTCGATTGGTCGACCTTGACGAGATCATATACGCGTGGTTTACGGTAACTGAACATAGCTATTACCAGCCCGGTACACATACCAAGCGCAGGTATCAACATCGCCTTGCTTACGTTTATCCCACTAACATCGGCTCCACTCTTGGCGACGTTGGTGAGAAGGATTTCGTTCAGAAAGATGCTACCGAAGCCCACCGGCAAGAACATATAAGGAGTAACCAGTCCGAATGCTAGTACGCAGGCGATCAAGCGCCGATCAATATTTAACTTACTTAATACATAGAGCAGCGGTGGAACCAGGAGCGGAATAAAAGCGATATGGATTGGAAGAATGTTCTGCGACGATACTGCGACAACGAGCAGCAAACCGATCAGCATCCATTTGACCGAGCCACCCGGCTGCGATTCGTGTTTACCTACTATTGCTAGGGCACGATCAGCCAGCGCATGAGCCAGGCCACTCTTACCAATAGCCACCGCAAAGGCACCAAGCAAAGCATAGGACAACGCAACCGTGGCGCCGCCCCCTAATCCTTTATTGAAGGCCGCGAGGCTGCCCTCCAATCCTAACCCCCCCAATACTCCCCCAACGATGGCCCCGACAATCAGCGCCGCGACTACATGGACCCTACACAGGCTAAGAATCAGCATAATGCCGACTGCCGCCACTACTGCATTCATTTCAATTCCTCGAAAACGGCGTAGGCTGATAAAAAGCCGAGTATTTTGCCGCAAGACTGCAGGGCTTTCAAAGAGCCACGAGCATAGCCGAACCCATTAAATTTCTAACGGAGCAGCTCGATTCGCTCCATATCTATTCCCCGCCACACCCGTCCATAGAACTTGTAAAATTGGGGTTTCTGGCGACAACACCTATCGGATGGATCAATGGAAATATTCAAAGAGTTTACGTTCGAGTCCGCACACCGTTTGCCGCACGTACCCGACGGGCATAAATGTGGACGACTTCATGGGCACTCTTTTCGGGTGGCTCTTTATATCGAGGGCGAGGTGGATGCGCATACCGGTTGGATTCGCGACTTTGGGGAGATCAAGCAAATTTTCAAGCCAATCTACGAACGACTCGATCATAACTACCTGAACGATCTGCCAGGCTTGGAAAATCCCACCAGCGAGAATTTAGCGAAATGGATCTGGCAGGAGCTTAAACCTCTACTCCCTGAGTTGTCCCGGATTCGCATCCACGAAACCTGTACTAGTGGTTGCGAGTATCACGGCATGTAACTGCATCCTTCCATGCTGGGTTTCGCAGTCAGCAAACCGAGACCAAGTTGTAAAGCCCGCTTCGTGCCGATTCAAGCGCCATCAATCGGCAGGAAGTAAGTCGATAGCTAGATACTGTGCTGCCCTTTACGCCGATTTCACCATTTCCCAGCATGACAATAGCGCGCAAACCACAACGTGATAGGCACTAGCTGCGCTGCCCTATCATCCCGACACCTCGCAGCGCGTTTTTTTCGCCAATGAAAGCGGCCATCAGCGAGCAGCTGCAGTAAATCGTTCATAAGATCCCTCAGCCAACAAGGCACGCATCATAGC